>JAYREW010000019.1:0-223094 GCA_041908685.1 Nitrospiraceae bacterium
CGTGACATCCGTGCTCACGACGAGGCTCACCGACTTCGTGACCGATTGCCCGTTCGCAGCCGTCACACTGACAGTGAAATTGAACGTCCCGGTCGCCGTGGGCGTTCCGGAGATGACCCCGGTACTGCCGGTCAGCACCAGGCCCGTCGGCAGAGCCCCATTGTCGATCGACCAGCTATAGGGTGTGACTCCGCCGCTGGCTGCCAACGTGGCCGTGTAGACCACATTCAAATTTCCACCGGGCAAAGAGGCCGTGGTAATTGTCAGCGAAGTCGTCTGCACGGTCAGGGTCGTGCTGCCGATGACCGCCCCCAGCGTGGCCGAGATGGTGCTGCTGCCGGCATTGACGGCAGTGGCGAGGCCGGCACTATTAATCGTGGCCACACTCGTGCTCGAAGCCGTCCAGGCGACTTGGCTGGTCAGGTTCTGCGTACTGCCATTGGAGTAGGTCCCAGTGGCGGTGAAGGCCTGCGTACTCCCCGTCGAAATCGTGGGATTGGCCGGGGTCACCGCAATGGACGACAGCGTCGCCGCTGAATTGGCGGCGAATAGTGGATCCACCCAATAGTTAGTACCGTTATAGGTCTGGGTCGGATGATTGCTAGTGGCTCCATATCCAAAACTACTCCCGATGGCCTGGAGCAATGAGTTGTCCGCGGCAGTCGTGGGGAAGTAGCTCTGATCAGCACTGTAGTGGCCGTTGGGGGCGTGGTAGGACACGGTGTAAACCGTATTAGCGGTGACGCTTACCGGGTTTGAAAAGAGAACCTGCTGCCAGCCGGAAGCGGTTTCCGCTATAAACGTGGCTGTCGCCAACAGAGTACCGTTGCTCGACCAGAGGTTGGCGACGTGGGTACCCGTATTGGTACTCGCCTTGTAGAATTGGACGCCCGTAATAGTGCCGTTTACGGTAGGGCGGAACTGCAGTCCTAGTTCCACCGGGCTATCTGGTCCACCGTCCACCATGCTAGGGACAGTGGAATCAGACCACAATCCACAGGTCGGACATGGTGGAAGGGCCGCAGCAACCGTTACGCCAATACCAGCCGAAGGGGTCTCAAGATTGCCGCTGTCGTCCACGGCTCGACTCTTGATTAATGTGGAACCCACAGTCGTTGGCTTCCAGTCATACGTCCAGCTCGCGCGGCCCGTGGCGGGATGCCATGTCGTTCCTCCGTCTGTCGAAACTTCCACTCCACCTACCACACCACCCTCGTTGTCCACAGCCGTCCCGGTAATTGTCACACTCGTGCCGACTATGACAGAGGCCCCAGCCAATGGAGTCGTGATGTTCGAGTTCGGAGAAACTGAGTCCGCAGAAGCGGTCGCTGGGATAAGTCCTGGCTGTAGGCTTACTGGCTGCAGCCCCATGTCAGCGAAGAGATTGACGGTAGCCTGCTGCATACGGATGTCGGTCGTAGAACCTTCAGCGCTCTCGTCGTGGTTGTTGTCCAGCCCCCAAGACCAACGATAGGAGCCTGCGCTGAAAACTAGTGATCCGCTCGAGTGGCGATACAGGGTCAAGTGGTGGACTATCGTGCCGGGACCAACGTTGCTCCCGTAGTCGAGGAGAAACGCATTCGAGTTGACCGTAGTGCTCGAGAGGTGGAACAGGCCAGCTGGGCGAAAGCCGTTATCCTCATCTGCATCTACCTCCTTCCCAAGGGATCCAGGAGCTAACGTAGCGGTCTGCCCTGGATTCAACGTCGCGATGTTGGTATTGCGCCAGAAGCGCATCGTTCCGTCGGTCTGGGGGACAGTCATGGCGCCTACATAGGTCCCCACGATTCGGCTCCAGGTACCCGCCAGCGCATTCTCAGGCCGTCCGCCATCGGCGGGAGGGCTGAAGCGTGGGTCACGCCAGGTGCCGGTCCAGGTCGGCGGATCTTGCGGATCGATGACCGCGTCGGCCCACGTTTCCTTATAACAGACGAGTGTGCGGTAGGGCACACCGGCACCATCGATGCTGCTCTCCCAACGCGTTTTCCAGTAGTTTGTATTTCCGCTGAAAAATGCCAGATGCACTCCGGCGTTGCGCGCCGCCTCTACATTGGTCCGCTGATTCCCTGACCAGTATTCGTCGTGGCCGTTTGACAAAAACAACCTGTGATTCCGGATCAACGAGCCGCGACGGTCTGCGTCCACATCGGTAAAATAGGTAACGTCGTAACCATTTGCTTCCAGCCAACGCACCATCGGATACTCGGCGCCGAAAACCCAGGTTTCTGGTTCAAATGCTCGAGTGTAGACAGGGCGGTTATAGCTGACCTTGAAGGCTCGACAATTGGAGGTGAAGGTACCATTGCACCCGTAAAAATTCTGCGAATAGGTATTGTACGCCTGCCAGGAGGCATCTGCAGTTTTGAAGAGAATGTCGGAATGGCTCGCATCATTACGAACGATAAAGAAAATGTGGCTGGCACCGTCTGTGTCATTCCGGATGGCTTTGGCAAAATAGATACCAGATGTCGCATTGGCCGGTATGTCCCATGATGCGGTTTCCGTCCAGTTTCCGCAGTCTGTCAGTCCCGTTGGTGCCTCATAGATGCAGGGTGGTTGCTGAGGAAATGCAATGGGATTGATGGTCGTAATTTTTCGAGCCCCCATTCCTCCGTAATACCCCATCCGGTAGATATCAAGCTTGTAGTTGGAGGTGTTCGAGTTGACTTTGAAGTGGACGGTGCCTCCCACATTCACACTCATCTCGGTGGCGAAACCCTGGATGGTGGTATCGCCGATATCCGAGCTAAGATCCCACGTGCTGCTCGGAGCGCCAGGCAGACAGTTCTCCGCTTCAATTGCATTCGCGGGTGACGAGCATGAACTTGCTGCTTCTCTGACAGTAGATATTGACACAACGAACATGATGAATAGCACCATGAGCAGCCGTCCTGCTACGCCATCAAGCTGTCTTTTCATGATGACACTTTCCTTTCGAATAGTTGCGCGTACATTCTTAGGGGCGATTATCCAGGGGTAACCATCAATTCGTCATCGAGAAGAATGTATCTGCCGGAATAGGCACCGTGAACGCGCCTCCGACAACCGAAATATTCGCCGCCTGCTGCAGGTGCAATGAAGCGTTCGTTTGGTAGAGGACAAGCGACTGTACGATGGGAAGATTCTGCAGCAGACCGTTTATGGTGATCGGCGAAGCGTTCGTGTTGTGACCGACGATCGACACTTGCCCGTTGATTGGATGGAAGAAGGCCACGACGGCCGCTCCAGCTATGGAATGATTCGAACCGATCCGTATAGCGCCGGGACGGATAAACCGATTCAGCTGCGCATTGGCATAGAATCGAGCGCGAGCTGTGTAGGTTCCGGTCTGCGCATTGAAGGCCAACAGCCCCCAGAAGCCAAAACTGTCGTGGTGGTAATAAAAGCTGTCATAGGCGTCATAGACCAGAATGCCGGAGTAGCCGTTTGCCACGTCGGCAAGAAGATAGTCCGTGGTGGCTCTGGCAAAACTCCACTCGCCACCGCTTACCATGCCCCCCGAGTCGCAACTTCCACATGCTGCCGCCGATTCCGTCAGCCAATAGCTCTTGGACGGGAACGATGCGCCTGGGCGAGCTGAAGTGCCATATGTATGTTCGCCGAAATGATCGACTCGTCCGGCCACGAGACTATCTGCCATCATCAGAGAGAGATATCCTCTGCCGGCGCTGATGTTCGCAGTATCCGGCCCGACAAGCCGCATGTCGTTGAGTCCCATCCTATCCAGTTCTGCAATCAGCGCCTTGAGGATCGTGACATATTGGCTGGGATCGACACAGGGTCCCTCCCGACAGTCATGGTCGGACTCATTCAAGGGAGTCAGCAACAGGAAGTCGAGGTTCCTGACCTTACGACCGTAGTAGATCAGCGAGGCGACCATCGTGGCGAATTGTGGTTCCTTTCCCGCGGTAATATAACTCGGTCCGCCAAAGGCACCGCTACCGCCCATCCAAGTCGGCGTCCACCCCATGAAATTGAGAATGATCTGATGGCCACGAACTCCGAGCTGGTTCAGCGCGCTAATCGTGTTCCAAATATCTTGCATTCTAGGTGCTTCGTACACCTGCTGTAATGTGACGGGATCCAGACTGTATAGGCCCGGAATCACGGACTCGCTCGTGACCCAATCCATCGGGTCGCGGATGAGCCGCATCAAAGAAGCACCATTCGCTTTGACCAACAGATTGAGAGCGGGAGCGAGTTGCCCCCCATTCCAGCTATTCACATTAAGGTTGACGCCCATCCCATCCATGGTCTGGAACATGTGGGCGCCATCGACCGTGAGGTTCGTGGCCCCGGTGTTCGTCGGGATCGGAGCTTCCACTTCCGGGGCCGCATCTTGCTGACGCGATCCGGTGCATCCCAGACACACCGACAGAATAAAGGCCAATACAACGAAGCCGGGCTTTTCCTTGCGCATGCGATTCTCTTATTTCTAAAGTCTGCCGCACCGAAGCCCGAAGATCACTCGGCCCTCATCGTCGCCGACCAACAAGGGAACCCAGAAGAACATCGTGTGAGATGGAGGCAGGGAACCTTCCTCAGCAGCCCACAAACTGCTGTGCCTGACACTGGTGAAATAGTCGCTGGCCTTCTGCGATCTGCTCAGAAGCCATTCGGCGCGCGACCTTATCTAGGATGGATTCTTCCGATTCTCCTTCTTTATCAGTTGAATGCGCAGCTGCAAGCTTCCACCACATGTATGCCCGCACATAGTCCTGGGGAATACCGCTCCCGTTGGCATACAGCCATCCAAGGTTGGACTGCGCTGCCGCATGCTTCTGAGCAGCGGCTTTCTCGTACCACTCCTTGGCCTTTGCATAGTCGCCCTGTGCCTTTTCATACAGGAACCCGAGGTTGTTCTGTGCGTCCGCATTGCCCTGAACTGCAGATTTCTCGAACCATTCCCTCGCTGTCGTAGAGTTCTGCGGGACGTTCTGACCTAAGAAGAAGAGCTTCCCGAGTTTGTTCTGCGCGTCTGCGTTGCCCCGAGCTGCCTCTGTTTGTAGCGATTGCAGGTCTTCTGCTGAAATAGCAATCGGTGGTGAAGCTGGTGCAGACCCAGAAAGGAAAAAGAGTAAAGCAAGCAGTGTCATGACGAAGTGGGTACGCATAAGTGTGACAAGACGTGACCCATCCAACCGTCAAGGCTGTTGAATGAGGGGGGAGGTGAGCTCAGCGAAGCCAAGTAAGGCGCAGCGTAACAACAAACCTTTCTACAGTTTCACTCGATTGATGTGGAGAGCAACTCGATATGCTTGTTCCCAAGTCAGGTCGGTCCTACTGCGTCTAGGAAGCACATTTCCTGATTGCTCTCGCGGGATTTCCGACCGCGACAGTCCCCTCTTCAATATCCGAAATCACGTTTGAACCCAACCCGATAAGGGTTCGTTCACCGATCCGAATGTTCTCACGTATTTTGACTCCAGACCCGATATAACACTCGGCCCCAATACCAACCGAACCTGAAATCGAGACATTGGAGCCAATACAACAATAGTTACTGATACTGCTATCATGCGCGAGAACCGTATTCGGCAGAACAATGCAGTGATTGCCGATCCCGACGCCACAGCTCACGACGACGTTGGACATCAATAGCGTGTTGTAACCGATTTCAGCATCAGGCGCTTGTACGACAGAAGGATGGATAATGGTCGCAAAGCGAGACTTATCAAGAGCCAAGCCGTCGATGATGATCTTGCGTCTCAAGTATCCTTTTGGGCTTCCAGGGACTGCAAGGACATATGCTCCGTCGTACGTGTCCAGCAATTCCCTGCCACCCAATACCTTTATGCCGCAACAGTCCTTTCCCTGCGCAGCGGGATCATCGTCAAAAAAGCCTAAAATCTCCCATTCTGATCGAACGCTGTTGATCGCAAAGATGGATAGGAGTGCTTCCCTTGCGTTGCCGCCGAAGGGAAAGAGCAACAATTGTTTAGACATCTTTGAGCTTTTTGATGACAGATTCCACTTCTGCTTGGGTCATGCCTGTATAGAGCGGCAGAAGGATCACCGAATCTCTCGCCTCTTCTGACTGCTTCAATCCAGGATGTTGGCTGTAGGGAGCTTCTTGATGGGCGTTCATGATGCCACGACGTGACGAGATGCCAGCATCGAGGAGGCTCTGCATCAGCACATCGCGACTCACTGGTGCACGACCTAAGACCGTGACGGCATAGCTCTGCCAATTGCTTGTGCAATAGGAGGGTTCACACGGCGGCTCCAGCCAAGAGATATCCTTCAATTTTTCACGATACAAGGCAGCAAGCTGTTTCCGCTGCTCCAGGAATCCTGGCAATCGCTTGAGCTGTTCGATGCCGATGGCGGCCTGAACATCGGTCATCCGGTAATTAAACCCGGTGGTGACATATTCCTCGAAGATGACTGTGCGCGAGTTATGCCTCACCGTATCGGGTACGCTCATGGCATGCTGGCGAAGAAGACGGAACTTTGCATCGTAGTCCGGACGGCTGGTCGTCAGCATTCCCCCGTCTCCGGTCGCAACCAGCTTCCGTGGATGAAAGGAAAAGCAGGCAACGTCGCCGTGGGGTTTGCCGATCTTCTCCCACGCCCCTCCGATCTTGACCTCGCTCCCGATCGCGCATGCCGCGTCTTCGACAACGGGAAGATTGAATTCCTTGGCGAGAGCCAGGATGGCCTCCAAATCGCACGGCATTCCCATCTGATGAACCGGCATAATGGCGGCGACACGTCCGATGGAGCGTTGTTTCGACGGTTCCACTTTGCCGATGAAGTTTGTTAAAGGCGATTCACCGACGGCGATCCCAGGGAGGTCCCGGTAATAGAGCTGCCCATCCCTGACTTCACATGCGTCATACAGGCACCTCTTCAGATGCTCCGGCGATATGTTGTAGGTGCGGGGATCGATGTCGACTAAGACCGGCTCGGCGCCGCAATACCGGATTGAATTTGCGGTGGCGATGAAGGAGTGACTGACCGTGATGACCACATCTCCCGGCTTGACCCCGACGGCGAGCAGCGCAAGATGCAGGGCGGTCGTACAACTCGATACGGCGCAAGCGTGCGGCGCTCCAACGTAAGCAGCGAAGGCCTCCTCAAATTGTTTCACCTTCGGACCCTGAGTAAGCCATCCCGAAAGGATCACCTCTCTTACCGCAACGGCTTCTTCCTCTCCGAGGAATGGTTTCGCAATCGGAATCATGTGTTTCTTGCCTCAGCGATCAGGTTTCTTCACATTCCCATATGAGCTGATTCAGAAACGATCTGAAATTTCCGCTCACCGCTCCCTGCTTCCACGCCCACCATCCCTGCTGGCTCTTGATCTGAACCGTACGCCCCATGACTCTAGGCAGTGGCTGCCTTGCCGTCCAACACTTCTTTTCTCCAAACGATCAGGCGCTTCAACCCCTCTTCCACGCTGACCTTTGCCTTGAAGCCGAGAAGGTCTTCCGCTTTCTTGGTGTCGGCCAGCCGCCGGGGAACTGGATTCACCGAACGCGCAGGGAGAAACGCAGGTTTCAGGGCAGACCCCGTAACTGTGAGGACCGCCGTGAGGAGTCCCAGGAGGCTCGTCTCGGTTCCGCTTGCGACGTTGAACACCTCGTCGGTGATTTCGGATTCCATCGCGGTGATATTGGCGTCCGTCACATCGTCGATATACACCAGATCCATCGTCTGGGAGCCGTCCCCGAAAATCAAAGGCGGCTCTCCGGCGCCGATCCGATCCAGCCACCTGACAAGCACTTCCGTATACCTACCGTGAATGTCCATTCGGGGGCCGTACACGTTGAAGTAGCGCAAGGCGACATATCGGATGCCATACATGTCCGCAAATGAACGGGCCATCCCCTCCCCCGCCATCTTGGCCGTTCCATAGAGGGTCCGATTGTTGAAAGCATGATGATTTTCGCTGGTGGGAAACACATCGGCCAATCCGTACACGGAGGCAGAGGAGGCGTAGACCAGCCTGCCGACTTTCTGCTCCGCCACAGTTTGAAGCACATTGTGGGTGCCGACCAGCATCACCTCCATCGCCTCGCGCGGGTTGTCGGCGCAAGCGGTGATCCTCAACGCAGCCATATGAAAGATTCCGTCGACGCCGGTCGCGAGTTCCCTCAGCAGATCGAGATCGCGGATATCCCCCTTCACCAGCCTGACCCGTCGATCCTTCAGTGCAGACTCGATATTGTGCATGCTTCCCCGCACGAAATTATCGAGCAGGATGATCTCGGAAGCCCCTTTCGCCAGGAGCCGATCAGTAATGTGAGACCCCATCAACCCGGCGCCCCCGGTGATCAAAAATCTGTGGTCTTTAATTTCCATAGGTCGTCCTCAAGCCGCTGTTAGGGATTTCACGGTATTCCTCGGATCAGGCCGTCTTTTCAAGTGGACCCTGCCCGCTTATCCACATCCGCTTTATTTCCGCTCCAGAAGCGCGCGATTTCCTTCTGCGGCGGATGCCAGTACTGCCCCCTATATCTATCGTTTACATAATGCCCACACGTTACACGGCATGGTTAGCTTGCGAATCGTGCCGTCACCAAAAACTACAGCCTTGTCGGCATGGGAAGATTCCAGGAGTGCCAACGCAAACGCCATCACAATCCACCCCGGGATTCTTCAAATCCACCTCTCTCATGACCAATAAGCGATTCACGCTACTTCTATTGGCTACCGACGGCAGGTGCCAGAGACTTCAGGACTTCAGCCACAACGCGCTCCTGCTGACGGACGGTGAGTTCAGGGAATAGTGGGAGCGATAACACCTGTGATGCTGCCTTCTCCGCCACCGGAAAATCGCCGACATGGAAGCCCAGTCCCTCATAGGCCTTTGTCAGGTGGAGCGCAATCGGGTAGTGAATCCCCGTACTGACGCCTGCGTCATCCAATCGTTTCTGGAGCTGTGCACGGTCGGCTACCTGCACCACATAGAGGTGGTAGACCGACCGGGACCACTCCGGTTGGTGCGGCAGCGTCACGACTCCCTCGGCTCCGGCAAACAGTTTATTG
This sequence comes from Nitrospiraceae bacterium, assembly GCA_041908685.1. GTDB lineage: Bacteria > Nitrospirota > Nitrospiria > Nitrospirales > Nitrospiraceae > BQWY01. The sequence goes on from JAYREW010000019.1 coordinate 8,995, forward strand.
TACCGCTCGGCAATCCCTCTTCGCTGTTCGTTCCATTTTTTCAAATGGCGAAGTTTGACCCGCAAAAATCCAGCCTGAATGGCATCCAGCCGTCCATTGTATCCTTCAATGTCGTGGAAGTATTTCCTGGACTGGCCATGGTCGCGCAAGAGGCGGCACGTGTGCGCCAGCTGTTCATCATTGGTGGTAATTCCTCCCGCTTCTCCGCAGGCACCCAGATTCTTGCCGGGATAAAAACTGAATGCGGCCGCATGCCCCATGGATCCGGCCCTATGCCACTGCTGGTCCTTCCGAGAGAAGTATTCAGCGCCCTGGGCCTGGCAAGCATCCTCGATTACTTTGAAATTAAACTGAGCGGCAAGTTCAAGAATGGCATCCATATCGGCCATCTGCCCGTAGAGATGCACTGGAACAACGGCCGTCACCGGATTGCCTGTCTCCTTGTGGATCGCGCGTTTCCACTTGTGGTCCCATGTGCACTTCACTTCCAGGTACTGACGCAACTTCGCAGGGTCCATCGTGTAGGTTCGTTCATCAATGTCGACAAAGTCCGGGCGTCCTCCCGCTTGGGAAATTGCCTCGGTCGTGGCAATGAACGTATTCGGGACGGTGAGCACAATGTCGCCCGGCCGAATTCCTGCCGCTATCAGCGCAAACCGCAAGGCGTCTGTGCCACTTCCTACCCCCACACAAGCACGTGACTCACAAAACTGGGCAAAGTCCTGTTCAAATCCCAGAACCAGGGGCCCACCGATGAAACCAGCCGTACTGAGCGCCTTCCGAAGAATTTGTACAAACTCCTCCTCCAGCTCGCGATGAACCGTCACCAGATCAAGGAACGGAATCTTCTCGTCATTCATGGCTTCCTCTTGATTCAAGGTACCGTAATACTCTCCCCGGGTTGCCTACAACGATGGCGTTCGCCGGCACATCGCTCGTAACGACCGTGCCGGCTCCGATCAATGCGTTCTCTCCGATCACGACGTTCGAAAGAATGGTCGCACCCGATCCAATGGACGCGCCTCGCTTCACAAGCGTCACTTCGACCTTCCAGTCGGCTTCTGTCTGCAGGATTCCCGCGGCGCTAGTCGCACGGGGCAACGAGTCGTTCACAAATGTGACGTTATGGCCGACAAACACCTCGTCCTCGATCGTCACGCCTTCGCAAATGAACGTATGACTCGAGATCTTGCACTGCTTGCCGACTTTGGCATTTTTCTGGATCTCGACAAAGGCCCCGATTTTTGTGTCATCCCCAATTTCGCAGCCGTAGAGGTTTATGAATTTGGACAATTTAACGTTTTGGCCAAGGCGCACATCAGGAGCAACACATACGTAGTTATTCTCTTTAGAGGTCGATTCGGAGCCCGTACTATGGCGAGATGCCTTCCGCAAACTGGTCTGCGGCTTTTCCTGAGGGCGATTGTTCCGCCGTCCAGGAAGCTTGGACAAACTTGCTTTTTTTGCGAGCCGTTTTTTATCCATGGTTGAATTGACAGAGATGCCGCAGCTTAGATGCCATGGGCCAGCACGTGGGTGTCCGCTACATGCGATCCGATTGGATTCAGGTCTGATGGTCAGTTTATGACGATTGGGCCGGCAGGTCGATGCCCTTCAGGGCTTGCAGAATACCCATAGATCGTATGGGGCATATTACTTGGATCAACACCATTAAGGATAACCTGCTTTTCAACAGTGAGGCCGAGCATGAGAAAGGCCTTCTGTAAGACGTGCTTGGGCGTGGAACCGGCGCGGATTACCATAATGAGGACGTCGGCCAGACTCGCCAAGATTCCTACGGTTGCACTCGGCAATACCGGCGGAGCATTGATGATCACATAGTCATATTGCAGTCGTAACGTGGGCAAGAGCGCTCGCAATTGCTGAATGTGCGTGAGTTCGCTTTGCTCCTTGATGCTGTTCCCCACAGGCATGATCCAGCATGGCACTTCATCGATTCTGGCCACACAATCGCCTTGGACAGCAGCGCCTTCCAGCAATTCGAGCATCCCGGCTCGAGGCTTGGCATCAAGGTAGTGATGGAGCGTTGGACTGCGAAGATCGCAATCAAGGAGGAGCGTTCGCTTGCCTAGATCCCGCGCGATGGTGTAGCCGAGATTGACGACCGTCGTCGTCTTACCCTCCCCTTTCAATGCGCTGGTGATTTCCAAAACTGTCGACCCCCGTGCTTCTGTGCTCAAGACCAAGCGAGAAGCGGCCATTCGATACTGCTCAGCTGCAATGGACAAGGGTTGCCACTTGGCAATAAGGGAGTCGATTCGAGGGCCAGTCGATGCCCCCCCCCTGCTCGATTCGCTGAGAGTAGTCATCTTTCGCCAACCGGATTTCTGTAGATGCCCATTTCCATTTGCTGCCCCTTGAGATGGAATTGGTATGCCCCGAGGTGAAAAATCTGGAATCGTCGCCAATACATGGACATGTGCGATGGTTTCTACTTCTTCAGTGCGTCGGTAGGTGGGGTTGAGTTGATCCAACCCAAGGGCTGCGCCCACACCCAGCCCTGTTCCTCCAAGCAAACCGAGCACCATGATAAGGAGGCGATTGGGGCTATCGAGACGTTGCGGGAGGTTGGCAGGATCTAAGACCCGAAACTGCTCCCCCTTTTGCCGCTTTTCCAAATTTACAGCGACATGAGCATTAAGCCGCTTGTCGAGAAGCGCTTGGTAGTTCTTTTGCATGTTCTCGTAGTCGCGCAGGAGAATCATGACCTCCTGCTCTCGAGCCGGTGTTTGCTCAACACGTTGCTCGAATTGTTTGATCTGCTCCAATAGGCGCTGTCGCCGTTCTTTTATGGAGGCAAGATCCGCACGGAGTTCATTCCGCTGTTTGTTGAGCTCACGGAGATACGGGTCAAAGGTCTTGGCGGTATCCCCCTCTTTGGCGAGCGAAGGCTCTCCATACTTCTCCGCCAGCTGCTTCTTGACGTTCTGAATTTCCTGTCGCGTCTCACCAATATCCGGGTAACTTTCCTTCCATTCCGCCGTTAGGGTTGTGAGACGGCGTTCCAGCTCTCGGAGTCGCACAACAAGCGGATCGAGGCCTGCAGGAGAAGTGGCTGACCCACTACCCTCACTACGCATGGATCCAGTTGCTTCGTATTCCTTAATAGTTTTTTCTACCAGGCCAAGTCGGTCGGTTTGGCTATGAAGCAGGTCGTCGCTGGCATTCAAATCTGCTTGAAGGCGATCGAGAGCGCGCAGGTTGGCTTCCATCTGTTGCGGCAACACACCAATAAATTTGCTCTTATACTGGCTTATCGCCTGCTCCTGAGCCTCCAGCGCCTTCCTAGCATCCTGGAGCTCCTGTTCCAGAAACACAGAGACTCCGGTAACAAGTTGCTCCCTAACCTTCAAATTCTCCTCGATGAATAGAGACGCCAGCTTGGCCGTGACCTTCATTGCCGTCATGGGTTGTTCATGGGCAAAGGAAAGGGTAACCGCCTCCACGCTCTTGCCGCGCGACCCGGCAGTGCCCACCGTCTCGACCTTGATGGTTTTCCGTATTCTTTCTATGGCTGACTCGAGGCCCTCCCGTTGGACTTGCCCCTCATAGAGCCTGAATTCTTCAATGATCTGGCTCAACAGCGTGCGACTCATCACCTGCTGTTGAATCATCGTAAGCCGCTCCTCGATACTGGCGCCTCCGATCCCCTTCACGTACTCATCTGGAATCTTTTGATTTTCAATCAGGATAAGGGTACTGGATCGGTAACTCTTGGGAAGCCATACACATAAAGCACTTGCGAGCGAGACTCCAGCAAGGATGGCACTGATCACGAGCCATTTTCTGCGAACGACCGCCGCCCAGTAGTGCCGCAACGAAACTAGAAGAGGTTCGGACGGCTCTTCTCGATCAGAAGATTTCTCAGGTGCTTTCAATGTCACTTCCACTCCATCAAGAAACTTAGGAGCACGATATCGCGATCGAATTCAAAGTTTTGCCCAACAAATGAATTCTGGTACTGACTTCTCGTGTACGACAAACTCGCGGTAGTTGTTTTGCCAAGCACATAGCTGATGCTGGGAGTGACAGAATACGACCGAAAGTTGAGGAAGAAACTGTCAGGCACCGAGTAGTTCACCGCATAGTTGGCAGAGATGGATAGCGAGACAATTGCCGACAGCTTGTGGGTAAAGCTTCCGCTTACTACCTGACTGAGCAGCGGCGTTGATAGGAACAGGAAGCTCGGAATAATCATTCGGGTATACGACAAGGTGGCGCTGCTATTGCCTTCCTGCCATTTAATAATTGCTCCGGCTAGCGGTTGCAGCGTGTTGCGAGAACTAACTATGGAAAATCCTCCCATGCCTGTGATTGCGAGCGAGCGAGACAGCTCTCGTGTCCATGTCGCTGTACCACCTTGTGCGGAAAACGTATTTGGCGAGTTTCCTAAGTTAAACGAGCCATGCTGATACAGATAGCTCAGAGTTACGGTGTCTGATGGTGTCAGCTTGAACACGGGACCGGACTCAACAATATGGGATGTTGTGTCTATCAGACCGCCTGGCGCACGTCCTAAGGGAGACGCAAAGGAATTGGCAAAGCGCACGCGTTGATCTGTATAGCGAGCACTAAAGGACAGTATTGGAGAGAAGACATAGTTTGCATCTATCTTGCCGACATTGGTGATGGAGTTTGCCCGCTGCGCTTGAAGCCCTCGCGCAAACGACTCGGGCAGTTGGCCATCGCCACCCGACGTAGCAAATGACGGAAGTTGTGGGGTAAAGAGAAACGTGTCCATCACGCGAACGTGCAGCGAAGGTACGAGCCTCTCAATGATGCCATCCAATCTCATATCGAGTGTGCCGTTAACCGCAGCATAATTAAGACCTGGATTCTTGGCAAAGAGTTCACCTGAGAAGCCACCTCCGAAGGATCCGTCAACGTATCCATTTTTATGCTCAACCCGGACCTGAGGTGCGATGGTCGTGACATAGTCATCTAGGCGCTTGCCAGAGACAAAATAGACATTGCTGTCATACCGTTCTGCAATTCTAATAGAGGGAATGACATGCGTTTCAGGATCCCGTGAGGGCGTCCGACCCGGTGCAGTTGGAGATTCGGTGGGCGGAGGAGCATCCGCTCGAGCATGCGCAACTGCAGGGGCGTTGGCCAGGAGGACCAGGGCCAGGAAGACAAGAGCCTTTCTAGGTCTCCCCCTATCAAACCAACTCCGGGGCATACCTTAGTTACCAGATCCGCCCGGGCACCACGACGACATCCCCACTTTTCAGGATGAAGTCTTTGATCTCGCCATCTCCCGACACGAGGTCGTCATAGTGAGCAGGAATCTTAAACTCTTTGGTATTGCCGTTGTCTAACGTAATAGTCCGCAACACTTTCATGCGGTTTTTTGCCGCGTAATTGGTGAAGCCACCAGCAATTGAAATAGCTTGCAGGACTGTTGCATGGGACTTGAGCTGATATTTGCCGGGCTTCATCGCTTCGCCTAGAACATACACATAATAGCTATTGACCTCTTTTACCTTGACTGACACGGACGGATTCTCTTTGAATTCCTTCAGGCGTTCTGCAATTTGGGCCGCGAGTTCCTTGGCCGTACGCCCGCTAACGTCGACTTCACCGATAAGCGGCATGGCAATTTTCCCATCCGGCCTGACCACCACCTCACCTTGCGTCAAGTCCGGGCTTCTCCACACCGCAATTTCAAGGACGTCTTCGGGTCCTAATAGGAATTGGTTCTTGGCACTCTTGGCCTCGGCAATGACATCAGGGCTCACTCCTGAGCAGCTGGCAAGACTCAGCAGGAAGGCCGCTGCTAGGATGAGCTGAATTGCGTACGTACCACGAAGAGTCATAATCATGGCGAAAGTACCATCGTTTCTGAGGGGACAACAATCTGGTCGCCCGGTTTGAGTTCAATGTTTTGAGTCGTCCCATCGCGCAGCACGATATCGTCGTAGCTTGCTTTGAGTTTTATCTGGGTCCCATCCTTCCCAAATCTAAATATGACAATTTTGTTTCGCGCGGCTGTTTCTTTGAAACCGCCGGAAATGGTAATCGCCTGCAATAGCGTTGTTTTTGTTTTCAGCGGATACTTTCCCGGCCGAAGCACCTCTCCAAGTACATAGAGGGCATAGCTATTGACTTCTTTGAGGACAATCGAGACCTGTGGGTTTTCCTTGTACTCCTTCAATTTCACGGATAGGTCTGCTGCAAGTTGTGTCGCAGTTTTACCCATGGCCGGCACATCGCCAATGAGCGGAAGAGAGATTTTACCGTCCGGACGCACGGTGACAATTTTGGAAAGGTCAGCGCTTCGCCATACCGTAATTTCCAAAACATCCTCAGGGCCCAGGAGGTAGTCGGTCGTTACCCCAAGCGAATGTTCTCGGGGAGCTTCTTCGGCCACAGGCGCTTTCCCCAATCCTTGAGCACCGGCGGCTGAGTGCCAGCACAATAGGGCTGTGAGTCCAAGGACCATGGCAATGGAGTTATGTCTCATGATGCGCTCCAGTTCTAAAAGGGCTTTGCTTCGGAGGACTGGACTGAGTCGCCAATTAGTCTATTTTTGTTCGTACTGTTCGGTAATGGCGAGCGCCGACACAGAGAGTGTAAATGGCGAGCACTTTTAGCCCAGGAGGATGACTTCCTCGCTGTTGATCCGCACAGCAGCAGCTTGGTGGATGAGGTTGACTCGCAGGACGAGATACCGAGCTCCTGTTCGATGTATGACTTGACCACGAACACCACAGAGCGGCCCTGAGGCAATTTGCACAAAGGAGCCTTCGCAAGGTTCGTGAATGGGTTCAACGGGCTGCCTAGTGGAACAAAGGATTCGGAGCGATTCGATTTCACTGTCTGAAATCGGTTCTGGGGTAATAGCCCCGACAATGCAAGCCACTCCAGGCAATTGCAATACCGTACGATGGTCGGTTCGCATTAATCGAGCGAAGCAGTACCCCGCAAACAATGGCACCTGCGTTAGATTTCGACGGTCCGACCATTGGCGAATCTCATGTGTTAGCGGGAGAAAGGGTTCTACCCCTATACCACTAAGCCGATCGCGCACCATTTTTTCATGACGGGACTTTGTGCGCAGCGCATACCAACTGAGTGCAGTCCCAATTGGTGTGGGAGCAAGAGATACCTGGGCCGATCTGTTTTCTAGTGTGGCTGGCATAGCTTCGCCCCGTCACTCACAAGAGGAGTTCCCATTTGTACACCACTACAGCAGTGAAATGCACACTGGAGACTTGTGTAATGCCCACAAATTTACAAACCATTAATAATACGTGTATTTCTATGCCCTACAGGGCATGGCGGCAGGACAAATGGCCCTAGTTGCGTTTCTTAATAAAGCCCTAAATTTCTGTGCCTAGTTAGGCTACCTTGGATTGGTATAAATGGCGCTATCGTAAGTCCTGGCATAGCACAATTAAGCCCTGGAACTGATGCACAAATACCTCCGCTCCCATGGACTAGGCCACAGGCTGTGCCTGCGGCTTCGGTGAGTCAGACATTCCATTCTGCGTCGCATAGAGCAGCAGGCCGAGTCGATCCGTCACCTGTAGTTTCGCGAAAATTGCGGTCAGATGGTGGCGGACGGTCACTTCGCTGATCCCCATCGCCGCTGCAATCCGTTTATTTCGGAGCCCCTTCACAATCCCATTCACCACTTCCCGTTCGCGCTTCGTGAGGAGGTGGAGCCGACTGCCCCCTGTCCCGGCAATAGTTTCGGCGGACTGCGGAGGTTCGAGCACGCTGTCAAGCATGGCGCGGTCCATCCACACTCCCCCGCCCACAACTTTTTCAATGGCCGCCACCATAGTTTCTACCCGATATTGCTTCAAGACGACTGCACCGACCCCTGCGGCGTAGGCCGTACGGATCAAGGGGCTTTCTTTGTGACTGGTCAGAATAATCCAGCCCGAAGGCTTCATGACCTCTGTCGCAGCTCGGAGCAGCCGCAGATCTCCTTGCATGTCATCCACATCGTGAATGACGACCTGCGGCCGATACTTCGAGATCGCCAGCAGCGCCTCCTGCGGATTGACCTCATCGACGTGGTCGATCTTCAGATGGCTCTTGAGCAGTGCCTGGATGCCGAGGCGGATGAGGGTACGATTAGCGACCAATAGAATCTTGGGTTGTGGCTCTTTGGGCATCGCAGACATAGGGTTCTTCGTGGCTCCTTTCCAGTCATGTGTAGAGGCCCTATTCACTCATGCGGAGGGAGTCCTGACAATAACCCTAAGGTTCGCTCGGCGAACGTAGTGCGTCTTTTGGATCAGACGGCTGGGCAGTCCACACGCACAGACCACACCATCCGTGGGCTGTGGAAAAGCACGCGTGGCTCTGCTGGAGAATGGGAGTTACTACTTAATTGGTAGCGAGGAGCAGTGAAAGAGTGCGATGGCCGCGGCCGCGCTGACATTGAGGGATTCAACACGAGGCTGATGCGCGACAAAGACCCGCTGATCAGCCACTGCACGGAGGGCGGGCGAGATGCCGCCGCCTTCGTTCCCGAACGCGAGGGTGAGTCGTTGAGGACGATGGGTCATGTTCTGCAGGGGCGTTGCGCCGCCTTTCTGCGCATCGGCGACCAACAGAAAAGAACAGAAGGTACTGAGCCGATCCGGCGTCACACGAGTAAACACAGGAAGGCTGGTCAAGGCGCCGGCGGTGGCGCGCACAACCTTCGGGCTAAAGGGGTCCGCAGATCCTGGTGACAACCAGACCCCATCCGCTCCAAATGCCGCAGCAGAGCGGATAATGGGGCCCACGTTTGTAGGGTCCTGCAATGCTTCCCCATAGACCAACAGATGCTGAGGGCGCGCAAGGATTTCACCCTCATCCCATTGTGGCTGCTCGACCACCGCCAGGACGGCTTGCGGCGTGGCTGTGTCTACGAGACGATCGAAGGCTGCTGGTGCGCAGGTATAAGCCAACCGCCCCTTCAGCAGGCCCGCGTGCTTTTCTGCCCATTCCTCCTTCGCAACCAGGTAGCGGAGTGTAATGGACCGTGACGCAACGACCTCAAGAATCGCCTTCTCTCCTTCAAGGAGAAATGCGCGTTCGGTCGTTCGAGTCGCGCTGTCACGCCCAAGCAGACGAACAAGCTCTGCAGTTCGACGAGTGAGCGGACGGATCGTAAGTGACACGGCGTGCTTGATGGGGTGAACCGGAGTGGACGGACTGAGGGGAGACGGCAGGGCCGTTCCTGGAGAGGAACGGCCCTAGACCATTACCGACGCTTTTTGTTGGCTGCAGCCTCCGCGGCACGGATACGCTGCGCACGGGCCTTGGCCCGCCGCAACTCCCCGAGCTTTTCGCGGGTCTGTCGACGTTGAAAATCGAGTTGTGCGATCTGAGCCCGCACGTAATTCTTTTCTTGCTGGTGCAGATTCGCGCATTCCGACTTGGACAGGTTCGTCCAATCACCGCTATCGCGAGCCCGACGCATCCGGTCCGGGAGGGATTCCTTCAGCGCACGGGACCGTAGAGAAATCAACGAACGCAATGCTTGCTCACGACGCAAAATCTCTTCTTCTTCCGCCAAAATTCCTCGTAAATCCGAGCCCAGCATAGCCGTACCTCCTCAGCGAACAGACTCCAAAAGGGATGGCGCATTATACTGAAATTGGATGCCAGGCTCCAGACCCCCTAAGTGGTTGACAATATGACAAAATAGTCACCATGCCGGGATCTGAACCGAATTTTACCCGGCTTGGCCGCTTGCTCCCGCCCCCTGGCTGAACCAGAGTTGGGCCGTAAGTTGCAGCGGTGGAGGCCCTTGGCTATGATGCGCGCGTGTCACACGACGTACACCTACAAGCCTGGCGAACCTACCAACATTTGACGGTTGACGCGCTGGCCGAAAAGGCAGGGATGTCGGCAACCCTCATCGCTGACATCGAGAGCGGGCTCAACGATCCATCAGCTGCGACCCTGGCACGATTGTCGACAGCCATGGGGATATCCCCCTCCTGGCTCTACGGCCATCCGCAGGATTTGCAGACGCTGTTGCGCACGGCAGATGAGGACGAAGCGGAAAGCATGCTCGCCACCTCACTCGCCCGAATCGACCCCATCATCGAACGCATGGTGAAAAGCGCACAGCGGGATCGGTCCCTCTATGCCCTCGTCACCGCGCTGATGCAATCCGGCGACGAACGACTGCTTCGCGCGGCGGAGGTGAGCCTGCGCAGTCTTGTGAAGCAACTGAAGCCTGCAGATGTGCCATGGGCGTCCCGTCAACCTGGTCACTTCGAACCGCCAAGCGATTAGCGCTCTGGGTCAGACGACTTCCCAATCGACCTCAGTTGCGCCCTCGTCTCAGCAGGAACCACGAAATCCCACAGAGCATGGTGATGCCGGGCCAGGGCCCCAGAGGCGACTCCAGACTCAGCGCAAAGGGTTCAGCCGGCATCCATGGCCAAATGGAGGTGAGCGCAAGCGGTGCGGCTAACAGGATGCCCATTAAGGCCTCCCCCGTAATGAGTCCAGCTGCCGCCAGCACCCCGGGTCCCGCACTCCCCCCATCTTGCCGTCGCTCCATGTATTGAGCGCAGGCGGCCGAGATAAGGCCCCCAACCATGACAGCGGCCGTTAGCTTAAGCGGAAGATACAGTCCCAACGCGACAGCGAGGACTGGAAGCCTCCACGAACTGGTGCCGGCTACGAGCCATCGGTCGCAGGCAATCAGGATGATGGCCAAGGCCGCACCGATGGTGACAAATCCCCAAGGCAGGCCGCCGTTGAACATGCCAGTTGCCAGGTTCGCCATGAGCGTGGCCTGCGGCGCCGTGAGCGGGTGCGGATGCGCCGTGGTTGGAGCGCCCAGGCCATATTGAGCGTGAAGCACCGTGAGCACCGGCGCCAAGACAATCGCAGCCGTCCCGACGCCGATCAATTGCATCACCTGTTGTTTCCAGGGAGTGGCGCCGACAAGTTGCCCGGTCTTGAGGTCCTGCAGATTATCCCCGCCCATAGCCGCGGCGCAGCAGACCACCGCCGCAATCAGGAGCGCGGCCATCGGCCCGGCTGGGTGCTGCGCGCCGAGGAACAGCAGCAACAGGGTCGCTGTCAGCATCAGGGTGGCAATCGTGACGCCGGAGACAGGATTGCTGGAGCTGCCGACCAACCCGGCCATGTAGCCCGCGACGGAGGAAAAGAGGAACGCCGCAGGAATCATAGCCAGCGTCATGAGGATCGCGATGCCGATACTCCCAGTAGCATGGTCATAGGCCACGGCGGTGGCAAACAAGCAGCCGGCCATCAGCAACGCCAGGAACCAGCCGGGAGCATCACGCTCGAGTCGTGATGGGGGAGCTGTTGCGACACCAGCGCTATCCCTATTCCCGCGGCGTAGCGTTCGAGTCAGGTGCGTGAGACTCTCGATCACCGGCCCACGAATCTGCGAGAGGGTCCACAATCCGCCGACTAACATGGCGCCGATGCCGATGGAGCGGAGTCGAGTGCCCCACAGCATTTTCGTTGCCGCCAGGGCATCCGCCGCTTGATCCCAGCCTTGCACCCAGGCGGCGAGCGGCAACAGCACCCACCAGGCGAGCACGCCGCCCCCGAAGACGACGGCCGCAGTCCGCAGCCCGATAATGTATCCCACCGCCACCAGGGCGGGCGAGAGCTGCAGACCTCCGTACCAGAGCGTTCGCCCGAGCGCCGCCGCCTGCTCAATGGAATCGGGCCACAGTCTCAGCCCACTTTCGCCAAACTTGGCCGCGGCCCCGCACAGTCCGCCAGTGAGGAGCGCCCGCACGCTCGCGCCGTCGCGCTGCACGCCCATACCGGCTTTCAATACTTCGGCAGTGGCCACGCCTTCAGGAAAACGAAGTGCTCGATTTCCGACAAGGGCACGACGGAGCGGGATGGTGAACAACACGCCTAACGTCCCACCGACGCCCGCAATCAGCACCGTATCCCAATAGTGGAAGTGATCCCACGCACCAAGAAGCACCAGCGCCGGCAGGGTGAAGATCACGCCGGCGGCCAACGCTTCTCCAGAGGAGGCGGCGGTTTGGACGATGTTGTTTTCCAAAATATTGGCGGTGCGACTCCAGCGCAGAATCGCCATCGAGAGCACGGCGGCAGGGATGGACGCCGACACCGTCATGCCCGCAAACAGGCCGAGGTAGGCGTTGGCCGCCGCGAGCACGGCCGCGAGCAGGACGGAGAGCAGGATACTGCGAACGGTGATTTCCGGAACGGAGACATGCGCGGGCACGACCGGCGCAGACGGATCATCCGAAGCTGATAGCTGTGTTTCCCCTGACGGATGTGGCGGCATACAAGTGCACAGCGGACATGGCGTGACGGCCTTCGCGCGCACCTCTTAGCATGCTTTCTCTACGGCGTCTATTCAACGCTATGCTAGAGTGAGCCTGTAGATCCAACGCCCTGACTTACTGACTGACTGCCCCTCCACCCGCCGCCGACACGACCGCGGCCTCACGGTTCTCGATCCAGAAGGAGTGACACCATGGTGACCCAGGCAACTCTTGGATCGTACCTCGTCGATCGACTGCACCAAATTGGCGTGCGACATATCTTTGGTGTCCCTGGCGACTATGTCTTGGCGCTCTACAAGGTGCTGGAGCAATCCCCAATCGCGTTGGTCGGGACTACGCGGGAAGATTGCGCCGGATTTGCGGCCGACGCCTATGCGCGCATCCGCGGCGTGGGCGCCATCTGCGTCACCTATTGCGTCGGCGGCCTCAACACGGTCAACGCCATCGCCTGCGCCTATGCGGAGCGCTCCCCCGTGATCGTCCTGAGCGGATCGCCGGGCCTCTCCGAACGAACGCGCAATCCGTATTTACACCACATGGTGCGGGATTTCGACACGCAGAAAAAGGTCTTTGAGCAAGTCACGGTGGCGGCGGAAATCCTTGACGATCCGCTGACCGCCGCGCGGCAGATCGACCGAGCGCTCGACGCCATGACGCGCTACCGACGCCCCATCTACTTGGAAGTGCCGCGAGACCTGGTGCATGCGCCGCTTCCCGCGCAGGGGCGCACACGCACGAAGCCGACCGACACGCACAGCACGGAGACCAACGATCAGGCGGTCGTCGATGAGGCCTTGGCGGAAGCGCGCGCGATGTTGGCGCAGGCGACGCGCCCCGTGATTCTGGCCGGTGCGGAAGTCGGACGGTTCGGACTGCAGGACGTGCTGGTCGCACTGGTCGAGCGGTTCCAAATTCCGATCGCTTCGACGCTGCACGGCAAGTCGATCATCCCGGAAGATCACCCGCTCTACGCCGGCGTCTATGGCGGCTTGATCGGACGTGAAGAGGTGTTGCAGTTTGTGCATGAGGCAGATTGCCTGCTCATTCTCGGGTCGATTTTGTCGGACGTGGATGTGATCGATCCACAGCGCCCGGCCTTGGCCGAAGGCCAGGTCATCCACGCCACCGCCGACCGGATTGCGATCAAGCACCATCGCTATGAGCGGATCGATTTCGAGGCGTTTCTTCGCGGGCTGCTCGCTTCGCCACTGTCCCCCTTTGCGGCTCGTCCCCTTCCGCAGGCAGCCGCACCCCCGCCGCAGGCGATTGCCTCGGACGCACCCGTCACCCTGCAGGGGCTCTTCTCCCAAGTCGATCTGTCGTTGACGGACCACACCGTGGTCGTCGCCGATGTCGGCGAGTCACTGTTTGCCTCAGCCGACCTGCATGTGCGCGGACGGTTTGAGTTCCTGTCTCCCGCCTACTACACGTCGATGGGATTTGCGGTCCCGGCAGCCATCGGCGCGGGCTTCGCCGATCCCTCACTGCGTGCGCTGGTGCTGGTCGGTGACGGCGCGTTTCAAATGACGGGGACCGAGCTGGCAACGGCCGTGCGCTATGGACAGGCCCCGATCGTGATGATCCTCAACAACCGCGGCTATTCAACCGAACGCGAAATCTTGGAAGGGTCATTCAACGACGTCCACGAATGGCACTATGAGCGGATCTGCGAGTTGGTTGGTGGCGGCATCGGACATCGTATCCGCACACATGGGGATCTAGTGAGGGCACTGGCGCAGGCCTTCGCCGACACGTCGCACATGCATGTCCTCAACGTTTTGCTGGACCCGGCAGATCGCTCGCCCGGGATGCGTCGATTGGCCGGGCGACTGGCCAAACGCTTGGGCGCGTTGCAGCAACAGGCGGATGGACAGAACCTCTGATCGTGTCGGAATGGGACGAGGGATGGGCTGATTCGAAGCTAGCGCGTAGTCTGGATCTGCGTGAGCCAGCGTTGCAGACGAAGGATCTGTTTGCGGTGTGGCTGCTCCGCTGCAGGCTGCCGGTCGTCGGATACCACGATCGGCGTCGGTGACTCGGCATCCGGTACGACAGTAGACACGATTTCCGGCACGACATCCGACACAAGAGACGACGAATCGGACAGCGTCGCCATCTGCGGAGCCATCAACATCGGTTCACTGATTGGATCGCTCGCAGGCTGCTGCGCGGTCGCTTGTTCATCAATGAGCGGGCTGGCCGGCGTCTCGTCAGTCGAAATACTTGGGCTCGGTGCTGCGACCTTCTTCGATTCAAGAGGCTTCCGAGGCGCAGGGGCCGCTTTCGGAGGACTCAGGCGCTGATCGAGGTTCTTGATGTCCTCGTCGAGCGGATTCGTCATCAACACCACGGTGCAGGAGCGGCGCGCGGCCTCGACCTGCCCGGCCGCCGCATAGATCTGCGCGAGCAGCCGATGCGCCTTCATGTTCTCCGGGCTCGACTCGATGGCCGCTTCCAGCACATCCTTAGCGCTGGCCACTTCTTTCATCTCGTAGTAGACGGCGCCCAGCGCGACCATGGCGATCACATAGCCGGGGTAGTGGCCGATCCCCTCTTCCAACACCAACGCGGCGCGTTGCAGCATGCCGGCTTTGGCATACTCTTCCGCAAGCGGGACAAAGATTTTCGACTGGGGGTTTTGCGCCCACTCTTTCGCGAGGCGCTGGGCCTTCTCGGATAAGGGGCGGTCTGATGAGGAACTGGCCATAGTAGGTCAGCGCTGCGGGTTACGAGGTGGCGAGCTTTTCGGCGCGCGCGCCATCAAGCTCCACGCATGGTCCAAAATATGATGGGCGACTTCGCATTTCGACATCATCGGCAATTCGGTCGTCAGGCCGGTCCGGTCGATCAGCGTCACACAATTCGTGTCCGTCCCGAAGCCGGCGCCCGGCGTCGACACATCGTTGGCCACGATCAAATCCAGCTGCTTCGCCTGCAATTTGGCCTTGGCATAGGCCACGAGGTTCTCGGTCTCTGCCGCAAAGCCTACCATGCACTGCGTAGTCCGCAAACGAGAAAGCGAATTGAGGATATCGACGGTGGGCTCAAGCGCAATCTCCGTCAGCAATCCATCAGCCTTCTTGAGTTTCCGTGGATGGACGCGAGCCGGCCGATAGTCTGCGACTGCGGCAGCCATCACCACCAACGTCGCCCAGGGAAGCTGCTCCGACAAGGTGCGGTGCATCTCTTCCGCCGTCGTCACGGGATAGACTTCGACGCCGACTGGAGCCGTAAGCGCCGTCGGACCGCTCACCAGGCGGACGGACGCGCCGCGCTGCCGGGCCACATCGGCCACCGCATAGCCCATTTTTCCAGATGAGTGATTGGAGAGGTAGCGCACAGGGTCGATGGCCTCACGCGTGGGACCGGCCGACACGAGGATGCGCTCTCCGGCTAAGTCTTGCACTGTGGTAGCGCGGGCCTTGACCACCGTCGTCAGAATCGCACTCTCCGATTGAAGCCGTCCCCGTCCGACTCGCCCCGATGCGAGAGGGCCCAGTTCCGGTTCCAACACCTGATGCCCGCGTGCCCGCAGCGTCGCCACATGCCCTTGCACGGCCGGATGGTCCCACATGCCGCCGTCCATGGCAGGGCAAAACAGGATCGGCCCAGGCGCGGCAAGCACCATGGTGCTCAACAGGTCATCGGCTAATCCCAAGGCTGATTTGGCTAAGGTATTTGCCGTACAGGGGGCGATGATGAGGGTATCCGCCCATTCCGCCCAGGTGAGATGCACCATCTCCTCATGGGGCGTGAACAGGTCGGTGGCAACCGGATGGCGGCTGAGGGTTTCGAACGTAAGCGGGCCGATAAACTTTGTCGCAGCCGCAGTCATGACGACCCGTACCTCCGCCCCTTCCCCGGTCAGCAGGCGAAGGAGCGGGACGGCCTTAAACGCGGCAATACTTCCGCACACACCGAGCACGAGGCGTCGACCTTGGAGCTGGGGTGCGGCCATGGAGGTCGTGCGAGCGGGGCGCGGCTACTCTTCCGCTTCCGCCGGTTGGACTGCAGGCGGCGGCGCCTTCGGAGAATCGTCGACGTAGTTGCTGAGTTCCTTCTTGATCTCGCGCGCGTCCTCGGCGGTCATCATCGCCATCCGCTCGTTTTCCATCTCGCGGCCCTTGCGCGCTTCCTTGAGGGCGTCGCGGGCATCCTTTCCGCTCAGGTACGGCACCCCGTGGTTCAGCACTTCGTCCAACGCAATGGTGGTTTCCTTGGTGAAGCGCAGCGGCCCGATCGGCTTGCTGCCCTGCATCAGTTGCTTCGCGCGCTGGGAGGCGACCAGCACCAGCCGATGGCGAGAGTCGAACTGCTCGTTCGTATATTCCGGTAAGAGGGGCAACATGTCGGTACTCATGGGGTCGCGGTCTCCTTTTCGTCCTTCTCCAAAATGAAGTTGGCTTCGAGCCAGGCAATATCGGCGCGCTTGGTCTTAATGCGCTCGGCCCAAAAGATGCTCTCCAGTTCTTTCAGCGATTGCTGCAGATCGTCGTTACGAATGAGATAGGAATAGTCGCGATAGCTCCAGACTTCCTCGCGAGCCTTCTGCAGACGCCGGGTGATCTCCTCCGGGCTGTCACCGGCCCGGGTCATCAGCCGCGTGCGTAGTGTACCCAGGGAAGGGGGCAGAATGTAAATGGAAATCGTGTCGTCGAATTTCTTCCGAATCTGCGCCGCGCCCTGCGTGTCGATTTCCAACAGCACGTCGATGCCCTGCTCCAGCCGGTCCACAATGGGCTTGCGTGGCGTTCCATAGTACCGATCGTACACGCGCGCCCACTCCACGAACTCCTGCCGATCGATCATGCCTTGAAAGGCCGTTTCGTCGGTAAAGAAGTACTCACTGCCATGTTCCTCGCCGGGACGCGGCCTCCGGGTGGTGTACGACACCGAATGCCAGACGTTCGGCACGGTCGTGACGATGTGCTTACACAGCGTGGTCTTCCCCGTCCCCGACGGGGCAGAGACGATGTACAACAATCCGCGACGCTCCATACGTGACGTGTGCTCTGTGTGCGAGTCCGGGGACCAGGCCCCTGTTGTCCGGGTTGAGGATAGACTATTCGATATTTTGCACTTGTTCGCGAATCTTTTCCAGCGCTGTCTTCATTTGCACGACCGCCGCCGTAATGGCCGCATCGTTGGCCTTCGAGCCGATCGTATTGACTTCCCGCCCCATCTCTTGAATCAAAAAGTCGAGCGTCTTGCCGATCTGATCATCGTGCGCGAGCGCCTGGCGGAACTGGGCGCAGTGGGAGGTAAGCCGGGCCAATTCTTCGCTGATATCGCTGCGGTCCGAGAGGAGGGCCAGCTCCTGATACAGGCGCGCCTCATCCACCTGGTGCGGCTCGATCAGCGTCTGCACGCGGGCCTTCATCCGAACCAGCGCGTCCTGCACCACCTGCGGCGCGCGCGCGGCGACCGTTGATTGAAGCGCCTCCAGCGCGTCGAGGTGACCGAGCATGGCGCGGGAGAGCGACTCCCCTTCCCGTTCACGCATCCGCACCAGTTCACGGAGCGCAGCCGAGACCGTTTTCGTGACGAGTTTCTGGAGATCGGCCTCGTCGGTCGGCGCATCGCCCAGGGTTATGACATCACGGAAGCCTGCCACCAGCGAAAGCTCCGGCGAACCGGTCAGCTTGAACTCCTTCTTGAGCACCTTCAAGGCCGCCACATACTGCTTGGCCAGCGCACGATCGACCACGACATGCCGCGGCCCTTGGCGCTCGCCGCCCAAGGCCACGGTGACGTCGATTCGCCCGCGCTTACACTGTTGCTGGATCGCCTGCTTGCAGGCCTCCTCAACGGCGGAGAGCCCGCGCGGCAGACGGCATTGGATATCCAAAAAGCGATGATTCACAGCGCGAATTTCCACGGCCACGGTGCCGCCGCCATGGGTCGCTTCCTTGCGCCCGAATCCCGTCATGCTCTTGATCATCGTGGGGCCTTTCCCTTCCAGTGGCAGTCCGTGTAGATGGCGCAGTCGCCGCACTTGGGCTTTCGCGCGAGGCAGACGTAGCGTCCGTGCAGGAGGATGCGTTGCGACCCGCCGGTCCATTGCGCCTGTGGAATGAGCTTCTGCAAATCCCACTCGATCTTGTCCGGGTCCTGCGACGACGACAGCCCCAAACGCCCCGCCAGGCGCTTGACGTGTGTATCGACAACGATCGCCGGTTGCCCAAACGTATGGCCCAGCATCACATTGGCCGTCTTGCGTCCCACGCCCGGCAACGTGGTCAGTTCTTCCATGGTCTGCGGCACCATACCGTTGAACTGCTCGACCAGCATGCGCCCACAGGCCATGATCCGCTTCGCCTTGCTTTTAAAGAATCCGGTGGAACGGATCAATTGCTCCAGCTCGCTCGGGTTCGCCTCCGCGTAGTCCGCCGCACTGTGGTAGCGCCGAAAGAGCGCTGGTGTGACGAGATTCACGCGCTGGTCCGTGCATTGCGCCGAAAGGATCGTCGCCATCAGCAGTTGCAGCGGCGTCTGATGGTCGAGCTCCACGCGCGGCGCCTGAACCGACTGTTCCAAGGTCGACAGGATGCGCAGGACACGGGCGTTGCGATCTGTCGTACGGGCGGCTGTATGAGGCGGCATGGAATATACCTAGGCGCGGCGCGAACCATCACCGTCGCTGTGACGCGGGTGACTACGCAGGCCGCTTCGTTTTCTTCGACGACTTCGTGGTCGGGGACACCACCGGTGCGTCTTCAACAGCGGGCGCGGGATGGTACTCGCCCCACCCGCTCCAGCGGGGATATTGGCCTGACTGCGCGCCGTGCAATTCCCGCAAGGTGGTCTCCAGCAACGCGATCAGCGGGGCCAGCGTCGTCGGATCAATGGCCGACACACCGATCGCACTGAATCGCCGACAGAGCGCATCGCGTTCGGTGGGCGCAATCCGATCGCATTTATTGAACACCGTCAACCGGCGGATATCGCCGAGTTCGAGTTCACGCAAAATGGTCTCGACCGCCGTCATCTGCGGCGTCGGATCGCCCCCGCTCGCGTCGACGACATGCAGCAGCACATCCGCATCGCGCAGCTCGCGCAAGGTCGTCCGGAAGATGCCCATCAAATCCTTGGGCAGGTTGCGGATAAACCCGACCGTGTCCGTGATGATGACTTCCCGATCGTGAGGAAAGCGCAGGCGCCGACTCGACGTATCCAACGTTTCGAAGAGGCGATCTTTGGCCGGGACATCGCTGTGCGTCAGTACGTTCAGCAACGTCGACTTGCCCGCATTCGTGTACCCGACGATCGAGACGATCGGAACGGCGTGACGCAGCCGCCGGGAACGGCGCTGGTCCTGATGCCGCGCAAACGTGTCGAGCTCGCGTTCCAAGTGCCCGATGCGGTCGCGCACCCGGCGACGATCCGTTTCGAGCTTCGTCTCGCCGGGACCGCGTCCGCCGATGCCTCCGCCGAGTCGCGACAGCGTAGTCCCCTGCCCCATCAGCCGCGGAAGCAGATAGCGGAGCTGCGCGAGTTCTACCTGCACCTTGCCTTCACGCGTGTGCGCGCGCTGGGCAAAAATATCGAGAATGAGCTGTGTGCGGTCGATGACGCGTAAATCCGTCACCTCCCCGATAGCACGAATCTGCGCCGGCGCCAAATCCTGATCGACGATCAGCAGCGACGCCCCATGTTGCAGCGTCGTGATGACAACGTCTTTCAGCTTGCCGCTCCCCATCAAATATTTCGCGTGCGGCTCGGCGGTCCGTTGGACGATGCGATCCAGCACCGTGATCCCGGCGGATTCCGCCAGGTCGGCCAATTCCGCCAAACTCTCTTCCTGCTCCATCTTCGGCTGCGAGCTGGCGCTGACCAGCACCGCGCCCTCTTGCCCGTCCGGCACGCGATGGCCGACATGCGCCTTCAAGAGCTGCTGCTCGAGTTCGTCAATGAAGGTGCCGCAATCAAATTCCAACGAGTGGAACGGAACGGCCGGGCGCGAGACGTAGCCCGGGACGCCGGGCGCGGGCGGCACGAGGTGCGCGATGTGGATGCGCCGCGGATTCCCATCGCTGTCGACATCGAGCGCGGCCAACAGATCGACGCGCAGGAGCGCCAGGTTCGTGACGTCTTCACGCATCAGCGGCTCGCCCTTCGGATGCACTTGCACCAGGCGCACACCGCGGAGGGCCTGCGTGCTGGCGCGCGGTGTCGGGAGCGTCAGCATCGGTCCGGCCCAGTCGCGCCCGACGATGACCTGCTCGACCGCCCCGCGGCGCGAGATCAGCACGCTGATGGGACGGGACAGCTCTACCGCAAGGTGGCAGGCGGTCTTCGCCAGCTCCTGCGAGATGACGCTGTCCTGCGGCACACGGCGGCGGTAGAGATGTTCCAGTTGCAGCAGGTGGCTGGGCTTGAGTCCTGCGGTGTGACCAATCGGGTGAGAAATAGGAACTCCGAATATTCGTCAGCGTGGACGAGGCGCGACCGTGGATGAAGGGCTGGACAGGGTCCGGGCCATGGTTGCGATGGGCAGATCGGCCGACGATTCGACATCCAGCGGCGCAAAGGCTCCGGCGCGATAGGCCACGAGTCCGGCCGCCGCAATCATCGCTGCATTATCGGTGCAGAAGGCCAGCGGAGGCAAGCTGAGTTGCAGGCCCTCAGCGCTCGCGGCTTCCGTCAGTCTGGCGCGCAGCCGGGTGTTGGCGGACACGCCGCCGACCACGGCCAGGGCGCCGACGCCTTCGCGCCGCACGGCAGCCAAGGCCTTGGCCGCCAACACATCTACGATAGCTTCCTGGTACCCGGCGGCGATATCGGCCAAACGGCTTCCCTCGCGCCATTCGGGATGATCCCGTAAGTAATAGAGCAGCGACGTCTTCAGGCCGCTGAACGAAAAATCGAGGCTGCCTCGGCGTCCCATCGACCGCGGAAATCTCACGGCGTTGGGGCGGCCGTCACGGGCCACCCGGTCGATCCGCGGCCCGCCGGGATAGCCCAGGTCCAACAACTTGGCGCCCTTGTCGAAGGCCTCTCCCGCCGCGTCATCCATGGTGCGGCCGAGCAGTCGATAGGGGGCATCGGGTTCCACTCGGTAGAGATGCGTATGGCCGCCGGAGACGACGAGCACGACCGCGTCGCGCGGAAAGTCGGGCGCCGCCATCCAGGCCGAGGCGACATGCCCCTGCAGATGGTTCACCAGCACCAGCGGTAGCCCTTGCGCGTAGGCGCAGGCTTTCGCGTAGCTCATGCCTACCAACAGCGCACCGGCGAGTCCGGGCCCCTGTGTGGCGGCAACGGCGCAGAGGTCGTCCCAACCACAGGAGGCCTCCCCTAACGCACGCTGGACCACGGCATCGATGGTTTCAATGTGTCTCCGGGCGGCCAGCTCCGGCACCACGCCGCCGTAGGGGCCGTGCACGTCATGTTGCGAGGCGACGATGCTGGAGCGCAGCGAGCCGTCCAGCGAGACAACGGCCGCCGCCGTTTCGTCACAGGAGGACTCGATCGCCAAGATGCACGCCTGCTGGGAGCGCGTGTCTGCCGAGTCCCGCGAGGTGGCAGCCTTCTGCTCGGCGGCAGGCCGGGACGGTTTCTGTGAAGACGGTGATGACGACGACATCCTGCCTGTACCTATCACAAAAAACAGGACGGCCTCTACAGGCAGGTGCCCGTAGAGGCCGTCACAGCATACTGCGCAGCGTGTCGTGGACTAGACTTCCGCCAACGCCGCCACTTCTTCAAACGAGGGTGCGCCGTCCTTGAGGACCACCTTGACGCGCCGCGTTTCCTTGAAGCGACCCCGGATGAGTTCTTCGGACAACGGGTCGCCCAGGTTGCGCTGAATGGTCCGCCGCATGGGCCGTGCACCGTACAGCGGCTGATAGCCCTCTTGGATGAGCCACTGTTTGACTTCGTCGCTGACCTCGATTTGGATGCTCTTTTCCAGCAGCCGGTTGTTGAGCTCGGCCAGCAGGATGTCCAGGATCGAGTAGAGATGCACCTTGTCCAACGGGTGGAACACGACGATCTCGTCGATGCGGTTGAGGAACTCCGGGCTGAAGTTGCGCCGCAGTTCGCCCATCACGTCGTCCTTGATCTTCTTGTCGTGCACGCCGGTTTCCGAGCTCTGGAAGCCCAGCGACGTGTTGCGCTGAATCAGCTTGGTCCCCAAGTTGGAGGTCATGATGACCACCGTGTTCTTGAAGTCGACCTTGCGACCCAGGCTGTCCGTCAACATGCCGTCGTCCAGCACTTGGAGCAGGACGTTGAACACATCCGGGTGCGCCTTTTCGATTTCATCGAAGAGCACCACCGAATAGGGCCGACGCCGGACCTTCTCCGTGAGCTGGCCGCCCTCTTCGTACCCGACATAGCCAGGAGGGGCGCCGAAGAGACGCGAGCTGGTGAACTTCTCCTGGTACTCGGACATGTCCACACGGATGAGCGCGTCTTCCGTGTTGAACAGGAACTCGGCCAAGGCCCGAGCCAACTCGGTTTTTCCCACGCCGGTGGGGCCGAGGAAAATGAACGAGCCGATGGGCTTCTTGGTTTCCTTGAGGCCCGCCCGGGAGCGCCGGATTGCGCGCGCCACCGCGGAAATAGCCTCGTCCTGTCCGATGACGCGACGGTGGAGGAACTCCTCCATCCGCAGCAACTTGTTCGACTCTTCCTCTTCCAGCTTGAAGAGCGGAATGCCCGTCATCTTGGAAACGACGTAGGCCACGTCTTCCTTGCCGATGACCGGCTTATTCTTTTCCTGGTTCTTCTTCCACTCGCGCTTGGATTCTTCCAACAGCTTGCGCAACCGCTCCTCTTCCTCGCGATGGCGAACCGCTTCCTCGAAATTCTGCATCGAGATGGCGACTTCCTTTTCGCGAGACACGCGCTTCAGCTCTTGCTCCAAGGCCTTCAACTCGCCCGGCAGCGCATAGGTCTGCAACTTGGCGCGCGAGCCGGTTTCGTCGATCAGATCGATGGCTTTGTCCGGGAGGAACCGATCCGTAATATAGCGGTCGGCCAACTTCACCGACTCGATGATCGCCTCGTCGGTGATCTCCACACTGTGGTGTTCCTCGTAGCGGTCGCGGAGCCCCTGAATGATTCGGATGGTCTCCTCGACACTGGGCGGCTGCACATAGATAGGTTGGAAGCGTCGCTTGAGCGCGCCGTCCTTCTCGATGTGCTTCCGATATTCATCCAAGGTCGTCGCACCGATGCACTGGATTTCCCCGCGCGACAAGGCCGGCTTCAACATATTGGAGGCGTCGATCGACCCCTCCGCCGCGCCGGCGCCCACCAACGTGTGCAACTCGTCGATGAAGATAATGATGTTCCCGGCTTGCGCGATCTCCTTCATCACCACCTTGAGGCGCTCTTCGAACTGGCCGCGATACTTGGTGCCGGCTACGAGCGAGCCCAGGTCTAAGGCGATCACGCGACGGTTCAGCAGATTATCCGGCACCTCGGAGGTCACAATGCGCTGCGCGAGCCCTTCGACGATGGCCGTTTTGCCGACGCCGGATTCCCCGATGAGCACCGGATTGTTCTTCGTCCGGCGGCTGAGGATCTGCAGCACGCGCTCGATTTCGTCGGACCGCCCGATGACCGGGTCCAACTGCCCTTCTTGCGCCATCTGCGTCAGGTCACGACCGAATTCGTCCAGCGCGGGCGTATTGCTCTTGCGGTCGCGCTCGCGCGGCGCAGACTTGCGGAGAAACGTCACTGTCAACTGACGCGCGGTCAGCAGGTTGGCGCCGAGGCTGCGCAGGATCTTCCCGCCGATGCCTTCCTCTTCCCGAAGCAGGCCCAGGAGCAGGTGCTCGCTGCCGATATGATTGTGGCCGAGCAACCGCGCTTCCTCGACCGCGTATTCAATGACCTTTTTCACCCGCGGACTAAACGGGATTTCGCCGAACGTCATCGTGGTCCCGCCGCCCGGCAGGTTCCGCTCGATTTCCAGGCGAATCTGCTCCGGCGACAGCCCCATCTTCTTCAAGATCATGAGGGCGATGCCGTCCGACTCGCGCAAAATCGCCAGGACCAAGTGCTCCGTGCCGAGGTAGTCGTTCTGGTGGCGTTCCGCCTCTTCGCGGGCCAGGATGATGATCTTGCGACCCTTGTCTGTGAATCGTTCGAACATCCTGCCTCCTTCGTGTTGAACCCCGGTGGGATGCAGTCTCGAAGTGACTGAAATAACGTGAACTCAGTGTAACGAGAGGCCTAGGGAGTGTCAAGATTTCTGCGGGAATCGGATGGCCCGCACGCAGTGCCGATTCGCGCCCGGTCGTCGACGCACCACGCGATGCGATTCAGACTGTTCGCGTGCCACGAGCCGGGAGAAACGAGCGCGATCCGCAGAGGAAGTTCGCACGCACGAAGGAATCGGAGCCTTCGTTTCGCGCACGCACGAGATCGTCGTAGTCATTATCTTTTATGAAGGAGACGATCACCATCGTCTGGCGCACGCACAAGATCGTCAGGAGTCCCGGCTACGAAGGAAGCGCCCGAAGTTACACGCAGCAACTGCGGCACAAGAGAGGTTCGTCCACGTGAGGGTAACGGTGACCGTCGTGACGGTCGCGCCGGTCCCGGGCGTTACGCCCGTAATCGTCAGCGTTCCAACTCCGCCTCCGGTCCGAGTCATCGCGAGCAGATTCCCGACGGCGTCGTACTGGTACGCTGCAATATTCCCCTGCCCGTCGATGGCCTGGGAGAGACGACTCAGAAGTAGCAGGTACGATTCTTTAAAGGTGCGGATGAGCCCTGCAGGCGTCAGATCGGATCTCTAGGGGTAACGCAAAGAAGGGGCCAGGACGATTATCCTGGCCCCCCAGTGAAACGTCGATCTGGATACCGAAAGCGGCATCCCTAGGGAATCGCAAAATAGGCTATGTCTTTCGGATTGGTCGTAACAGGGTTGTAGCTCGGCCCACCTATTGCCACACCATCCAAGATGCCCTGCATATCAATGATCGCGATATGCGTTCCATCGAGGCTCGCCCACAGAGCGAGCGACCGATTTGGTTGCGTCGGATGATCAGAAGGAGTGACGTATGCCCCAGCTCCGTGCGGGTCACCGCTGCCTGTCCAAGGGATAGTACTTCCGACATTGTCAGCCGCAGTAGGCATAGGAACCACCCCGGTCTCTTTCAGCAACCCAAGACCTACAGTCGGGGACTTGAGAACGCCAATCACCATGGCTCTACCGCCAAACCCCTGCCCCATGAACAGGAGATGATTTGTGCTCTCGATGGCAAGATTCGTGTACTTAATATAGCTAGGGTTATTAATCCGATTGACCGCCGCACTAGGCAGGGTATAGGTGCCTGCGGTTTCGCTGAGAGTCAGCTGACTAAGATCTACAAAAATATGCCCCCCTGAACCTTCCTCCGCCAATACCGCAACATGATAGTTGGTATCAACTGCAGCCGCGTCAATATAAGGTGCGGCTGAAGAGAAGAGCGCTGCAGTAGCCGTATCAGGCTTATAGGCTTTCCCTAAATTTGGATCCACAAGTACCAGATGAGGATGCTTTCCGGAAAAGTTGCCTCCGGTAATAACTATGGCACGGGGTGTTCCACCAATGGGGAGACTTGGATCAAAGGCAAAATTCTCCATGATCTCCACTCCCTTTGTAGGGTCAACCTCCAGGGAAGGAATCGTCCGCAGCTTGGCAGGAGCATTCGGGTTGCTGTAATCCACTACGATGAAGCCGACTGCCGTGGCCAACAACGCCGTCTTGTTGGCAGGGTTCATGATAGCCCCAGCAATTTTCACACCACTTGCACCGCTGAAACTTAAGCCGCGTGTGACCCCCGTCTCAAAGGTCGCAATTTCCTGTCTCGTGGAGAGACGAAAGAACGACACCTGGCTTTGTGCATACCCAAACGCCAGACCAAGATCCTGAGCAGGGTCGACAGACGTCCCATCCACTGCTTTCAGCGACGTGGTAATCGGCAAGGCCGATATCTGGGCAACAGACGTAGCTGCAACCGCACTACCTGTATTCGGCAAATTCAGCAATTTGACGGTGCCTCCCGAAGCGGCTCCTGGCGTCAAAGCCTTTGTGGCGCCATCAGCCGTGAAGACGGCTGTTGAGCCCGAACTGAACGCCGAGCTGCCGATTACCGGGGCAGGCGTTGGACTAGGAGCAAGACTAGGACTTGAGTTATCCCCGCCACAACCGCCCAGAAAGAGCAGGCCTATTCCAAGCATAAGTACCGATCTAATCAGGTCCCTTTTCTGTGATGTTAGTGAATGCACCGTGACAGATCCTCCTTCAAGAGTTTTACTTACCTTTGGATTATCAACCGCCCAACATATGCTGCAATTCCTTTGTGGGTCGGTCCGCTCTGTTGGCCACTGCAATGGAATTACGTTATGAACGCTCAGGATCCTTGTCCGTTATCAGGCCCTCCCTGTCGTCCTTCGTCCAAGCCTGGTAACTGGAAATCCAAATGGGGCGCTGCAACATGAGTCTTGCGCCCGCGTGCGACCGGAAACACCTCAGCGAATTCGTGCCCTTCCAGACACGCTCTAGTCAGCTCCTCATAACGGCAATAGTAGGTCAGGTCTTTAAAAGTGCATACAGGGCCCTACAGGCGTCAGATCAGCTCTCTAGGTTCAACGCAAAGCAGCGTAAGCAAAGCGCCCTAAGTTCGCGAGATACTACGCCTGGCGTATGAGTAAGGCAAGGAGGGCTCGCCTCCCATCATGAAACCGGCATACCTAAGCCTCCCAATCATGTACCACTCCCGACCCCTTTTTCGCTACACTCCCGACCCCTTTTTCGCTAGTACCACTCCAGCCCCGAATCCACCCGGGAAATGGATTCTGATACCATTCGCCGTCCGTGTGGGTTCATGCAGGGTTACGTGTAATAAAGTCACGAATGCTGCCGATGAGGAGAGCCACCTGATTCTTATCGTAAGCGGTATAGCTCCCGTGGGCTGCATCATTTCGCAAACCAAGCCATGCCGTCACATTTTTTTGATCTAACTTCGAATATGCTTCTGCTTTTGCCAGCTCAGCGTTTAGTACATCTGCTTTCTTTGGAATTCCCGCCGCCTCGGTTGCAACGGTGTACTTTCTGCAAAGCTGCCGTAGATGTGACTCAAGCGTACTCCCAGCAATCACAGCAGCCGCATCTTTGTACCCTGAAACAAGAAGATGGTCGGCCATTTCCAAAAAGTCACTGAAAAGTTCTCCATGAATGATTTCCCCGGCGGATTTGAGATAGTCATTCTTGAAATCTGATAGTAGAGATTTGGCGACGCCCATTTGCGCAGCCAACTGATCCCATGCGTTACTATTCGCATTGCCAAGTGCGATGGCTTGCTCAAAGTAGATAGACTGCCGTCCTGAAATTCGGTCAATGGCAGCAAGGCAGCGCGTCTGGAGATCGCGCACATTCACATCTGAAATTGTGTCAGACCCGTCCCCGTAGACTGACCGCCCGCGGGCACTTTCATATTCAGAGATAACCCCTTCAAGCTGTTTCTGAAATGTGGCTATAATGGATTGCCAAACCATTTGGGTGTCTAGCCATGAATCATCTACTGCCCGGGCATTATACTTTTCCAGTTCTGAAAACTCTACGGCATAGCTACATTTCCAGAAATGGGTCAGGGCTTCTAAATCTCATGAAGCTACCTCCACGCATCAGGGCAGTTTCCCAGGTTCAACGCCATGCAAGGGCGTTCTGCGCACGCCCGATCCTAGGCCTTGCGAATGAGACAGGCAAGGATGGCTCGCCTCCCATCATGACATCGGCATACCTAGGCCACATATTCTGGACCACTCCCGCCCCTTTTTTATCTCTCCTCACCCCCAATGCGCCGGAACCTTACCGAGCCAGGGGATGCCGCCGCCGCGGCGGGGAGCACGTAGCTCGAGGCCGCATGTGACAGCTTGAGTGATGAGCGCCAGACCTTTTTCGCCTCGCATAAATACTGGGTCATACATCCTGCAGGAGGAATTGCCGCGCGGCGGCGGCGATATCGGACTGTGCAAGGATGGCGGAGATGACGGCGGCGCCGTCGGCACCGGCGGTGAGCGCGGCGCGATAGCGGTCCGGGGTGATACCGCCGATGGCGAAGATGGGCTTGGTGGTGAGCGCACGCACGGTTCGGAGGCCGTCGAGGCCCACAACGGGATCGGGATTCGCTTTGCTGCTGGTGGCAAAGATGGGCCCAAACCCTAGATAGTCGGCATCTGTTTGGTCGGCCGCGCGCACCTGTTCGGCATTGTGCGTAGAAAGTCCGATGATCTTCCCGGCTCCTAGGAGCCGCCGCGCATCACCCACGGGCAGGTCGTCTTGTCCGAGATGTACGCCGTCGGCCTCGACGGCTACGGCCAAGTCGCAGCGATCGTTGACGAGAAACGTGACGCCCGCCTCTTTCGCCGCCGCGCGCAGCGGCAACGCACGCGCATAGGCCTGCTTCATGGACGCCTGCTTGTCGCGATACTGAAACAAGCGCACGCCGACGGCAGCGGCTTCACGCAGGACGGCACTCAAGTCTTTCGACGGGGCGACGGACGGATCGAGCAGGAGGTAGAGACCGGCAAGCTGTGGAGCGCGGTCGGTCACAGGGGGCTCCTGTCGGCGAGGGTCTATTTCGACTGCTGGGCGAGGAACCGTTCGAGATAGGTGGTGGAGACGTTGCCCTTTTCGAAATCCGGATCGCGCATGATTTTTTGATGCAGCGGAATCGTGGTCTTGATGCCCTCCACGACGAACTCGTCCAGCGCGCGCCGCATGCGGGCCAGGGCCTCGGCCCGGTCACGACCGTGGACAATGAGCTTCGCGATCATCGAGTCGTAGAACGGCACGACCATGGAGCCGGATTCCATCGCCGAATCCACCCGCACGCCGAACCCGCCCGCGGGCCGATAGCGCGTGATGAGCCCGGGCGACGGCGTGAATTTTTCCGGATCTTCGGCGTTGATGCGGCACTCGATGCTATGGCCGTTGATGTGGATGTCCTGCTGCCTGAAGGCCAGGGGCAACCCGGCGGCAATGCGGATCTGCTCTTTGATCAGGTCGATCCCGGTCACCATCTCTGTGATGGGATGTTCGACCTGGATGCGCGTGTTCACTTCCATGAAGAAGAAATTGTCGTCCTTGTCGAGCAGAAATTCGACGGTCCCGGCGTTGCGATAGTGAATCGCCTTCATCGCCTCGATGGCCGTCTGCCCGATCTCGCGCCGCAGCTTCTCGCTCACCGCGGGGGACGGCGTTTCCTCCACCAGCTTTTGGTGGCGCCGTTGAATCGAACAGTCGCGCTCGCCCAGATAGACGATGCGGCCTTTGTTATCGGCCAAGACTTGCACTTCGATGTGGCGCGGTTCGATGAAGTAGCGCTCCAGATACACGCCGTCGTTGCCGAACGTGGCCTTCGCCTCGGTCTGCGCGGCTTGGAACGCGCGCTCGACTTCGTCGGCCTTGTTGACGACGCGCATGCCGCGCCCGCCGCCGCCGGCCGCCGCCTTGATGATGACGGGAAAGCCGATCTTCTTAGCTGCCGCCACGGCGTCTTCTTCGTTATTCAGAATGCCGGGGCTGCCCGGCGTGACCGGCAGGCCCTTTTTGCCGACGATCTCGCGCGCCTTAGCCTTGTCGCCCATCAGCGCAATGTTTTCGGAGCTCGGCCCGATGAACTTCACGCCGACGGATTCGCAGACCTCGGCGAAATGCGCGTTCTCTGAGAGAAACCCATAGCCGGGATGAATGGCGTCCACGCCGGTGACTTCGGCGGCGCTCAACACGTTGGGAATGTTGCGGTAACTGAGTGCGTCTTCCGGGGGACCGACGCAGACATGCTCGTCCGCCAGGCGCGTATGGAGCGCGCCGTTGTCGGCTTCCGAGTGGATGGCGACCGTCTTGATGCCGAGCTCCTTGCAGGCTCGGATCACCCGAACGGCGATTTCTCCGCGATTGGCGATCAGGACTTTTTTAAACACTGCGCGAGATTCCAGTGGACGGGTGGCGCATTAACCGGCGGCCGTCGGCTCGATGAGGAACAACGGCTGGCCGTATTCGACGGGCTTGGCGCCCTCGACTAAAATTTTCACGATGCGGCCGTCCACTTCCGATTCGATTTCGTTCATCAACTTCATGGCTTCCACGATGCAGAGCACCTGGCCCTTTTTCACCGTATCGCCCTCTTCGACGTAGGGATCGGCATCCGGCGACGGCGACCGATAGAACGTGCCGACGATGGGTGAGGTGATCGTGACCAGGCCCGTCGTGTCGTGTGACGGCACGGAGGCCGACGCGGTCGTCGCGGATTGGGACGCGCTCGCGGGCGCCTCGGTGATCAACGGCACGCCGGCGCGCGGCGCAAACTCCTGCCGCAACCGCACGCGCACGCCGCCCCGCTCGAATTCCAATTCCGCCAGATTATTTTTCCGCAGCAAATCCGCCAGCTCTTGGATGAGCTTGGCGCGATTTTCCGGCTCGGCGGAGGTGCCGCCTGTAGCGGGCAGCAGAATGGCCTCGTGACGGGACGTGCCCTTGGCGCGCGAGGACTTTTTCACCGGACACGCTCCACATAGGCGCGGGTGCGCGTATCAATCTTGATCACTTCCCCTACCTCCAAATAGAGCGGCACCTTGATGACGGCGCCCGTTTCGACCGTGGCCGGCTTGTTGCCGCCCGAGGCCGTGTCGCCGCGAATGCCGGGATCCGCATCGACGACTTTCAGCTCGATGAAGATCGGCAATTCCACCGCGATCGGCTGATGCTTGTAGACCAAAATCTTCGCGTTCATCTCCTCCTTCAGGAGATCCGCGTTTTCACCCAGCTGTTTTTTCTCGTAGGTAAATTGCTCGAAGCTCTCCGTGTCCATGAACGTGTATTGATCACCGGTGGCATACAAAAACTGCATGTCGCGTTCTTCGAGATCCGGCTCTTCAAAGCGCTCGCCGGAGCGGAACGTGCGGTCCAGGACGTTGCCGGTAATATAGCTCTTCAGCTTCGTCCGCACGAAGGCGCCGCCCTTGCCGGGTTTCACATGCTGAAACTCGACGATGTAAAACGGCTGGCCGTCGACCTGCAGACGCACTCCATTACGAAAATCAGACGTCGAAATCACGTGACTCCCCTTCCTGCCTCACCCGGTGTTTCTTCCAACCTGACGACGGGTCAACCGGCACGGCGGCGAGCCGCCGACGCCCGACGCGTCCCCCGACCGACTCCGCGCACAACCGCCCCGCGGCTAGTCGCCTTGCGCCCCACGCCTTTGCGTACCGGCAGCTGCGCCACATGATCCAGTAAGCCGTGCAACCCCAGCACGTAGCTCGTCGCGCCGAATCCCGCGACCTGCCCCAGCGCCACGCCCGCCACATAGGAATGGTGCCGGAACGTCTCACGCTGATGAATATTCGACAAATGCACTTCGACCGTCGGGAGCGCTACCGCGGCGATGGCATCGCGAATCGCGACGCTCGTGTGCGTGTAGGCCGCCGGGTTGATGACGATCCCGTCGAACCCTTGGCGCGCCTCCTGAATCCAGGTGACGAGCTCACCCTCCAGATTCGACTGCCGACAGTCCACCGTGGCGCCGCGCGCCGCCGCCGCCTTGCGCAACCCCGCGTTGATCGCCGCCAGATCGGCCGAGCCGTAGACCGACGGTTCGCGCGTTCCAAGCAGATTGAGATTCGGGCCGTGCAACACGAGCACTCGAGGCATGCCTACTCCACTCACCTTGGATTCGCGACACGCAGGGGATGACGCTGACGTGGCCTGTCGAAGGCGGCGCCATTGTAACAATCCGCCTGTGGAGGGTCAAACCAGGTCGCGTGCCTTCGTGGAAGGAAAAAGCGGGTTCTCCGTCGCCTCGGGTGCGCTCGTGATCAGGGAGTCAGCGCCGACTGATTCGGCGCGTCAGCGCGCGGCCAGGTTGCGAGTCGTCCGCGCAGTCCGGCCGCGACCTGGACCGGTCGGCCCAGGTCGCCACGCCCAATGCACGACTACGACAGGTCCAGCCCCTCCAAAAACCGCTGCACCTGTTTCCGTTGCTCATCTTCCGTTCGACGCGCCTCGGCCAACGCCTTACGAAGTCGCTCCACATCCGTTTCCTGCGCGTCCAACTTTTTGACATACCGCCCGAACAGCTCCGAACGTTGATCGAGCCGCTGCATGTTCTCGCGCAGACGTTGCTGTTCCAGCTCGATCTCTTTGAGCTGCTGCTCGAGCGAGGCCCGCTGCTGCTGCGCGTCCGCCACCTTCTGGCGCAAGGCCGACACCTGTTGCAACGCCTCCTTCACCTTGGCGCTCACCACCGGCGCCTGTAAGTAGACGCTCAACTGATTCAATCCGACGTCGCTCAAGATGATGGATTCCTGCAAGGGGCGATGTTCCTGCACCGTCAACGTCGTCGTCTCACCCGGCTTCACCGTCACCGGGAAACGATACACGTCGCGTGTCCGCTCCTGCCCCGGCCGCTCCTCACTCAGCGTCCAGTCGGCGCGATAGGGATGTTCGACCAACACCGTGACCGGCCGACGATCCACATTCTTCACCGTGTAGATAGTCTGCTCGATCCACTTCCGCGTCGCGAGCAACGTGCCCTTCTTCACCACGATCGACTGCAACTCCTGGCGGCCGATGCCCGCTCGGCTTTCCACCTCGGTCTTCAGATCCAGCGCAAAGGTGATGAGCCGATCCTGTTTCGGCGCTAGATCCAGCAGCCGCGCATCGCCCGCGTAACTGCCGCCGTTGAACACCGTGATCGGCCCCTGCATGAGATGCAAGTCGGAGGTATTGCGAAGCCGCACGCCCTGCATCGGATGTTTCGCGTGCACCCGCGCGTTGAACACCGAGACGCTCTCGCCGCCGACAGAGGCGCTGAGGATCGGCACCATCGCCGCCTGATGCCGCGCAATCGTGATCGGCTCGGCAATCTCATACTGGAACAGGCTGCCTACCTCCTCGCCCTGCGCCACCGGCGGCGGCGCACCGGTCACACCCCACCCGCCGCCGCGCGCATCCTCCATCACCGGCGCAGTTGTACTCATCGGCGCCATCGTCATCGCCCGCATCCCCTCCTTGCTCTTGTATTCCTGCCGACTCAAGGACTTTGCCGACCGAGTTTCCTCCGCCTGCTCCATGTCGGCCGCCTCGCTCGCCATGGCCGTCAGCGACCCTTCATGCACCTGCGGACGGATCGCCGCATAGAGCTCCGGCTGGACCAGCGGCCGCACGCCGTACAACGGCTCGGACAGATTCATCCGGAACGAGACGGGACGGCCGGACAACAGCGAGAGCCGCACGTTCGTCCAATCCTGGTCGGTGGGATTGTCCACCAGCGCCCAGCCTTGCAGCCACGGCGCCTTGTCGCCGTCGAGCACGAGTCGATAGGTGGTTTTCCATAAGGGCGTTTCCAGCAGATACGCCAGGCGGACCGCCCGGCGTCCAGCGCCGTCGAAGCGCACGGTCACGGGGGCCTTTTGCGTGTCATGCCGCGCCGCGAGCAGCGTCAACGCCTGTTGCACATCCTGCGCAAGCCGGGCGTTGAGAATCGTGAGGGATTGAATCTGCGGGATCGCCAGGGCGCGAAACCCCTGCTCGCTCAACAGCGTGACGTAGTCCACCGGCACGACCGTGTCCTTGCCGCCGGCCTCCTGCCGCGTTTCGACGCCGACGACGACGCCCTCCACATCCTGCGGGGCGGCCACGCGCACCCGTTCGCCGCGCAATTGCATCAGCAGCTGCGCCAGGCTCTGATTCTCGGTCAGATTGAGGCCGAAGCCGCCCAACGTTTTCGCCAGGGGATCGCGCGAAGCATATTCAACCACCGGCGCACGGCTGCCCTGGCCGTCTTGCACGATGAGACTCTTGAGGATATCGTTCAGCTGGCTTGGCGTGGCGGGAAGCGTGACGGCTTGCGTGCCGTCGACCTGCCCACTGCGCTCGAAATAGCCGACGCCGCTCGTATAGAGCTTCACGATCGTCAGCGGCAGCAGCGCCTCTGACGCCGCGCGGCCCGCTGAGTCCGGCGCGTCCGGCGATCCCGGCGCCCCGGCTTGCGCCATGGACGACGCGGCAGCCAGCACCGGCGACTGGAGCGGGTCAGGCCCCGCCGCCTGCGCGGCGATGATGGCCGCGGTACAGGCCGCGGTGGCCACGGTCGAACGAGTACGGCGCGACGGCTTCTTCTGTGTCATGCACTCCTCCTCTTGTAGATGGCCCACCATCACGACTCCGGCAATGACGGCGTTGATCGGCCGCGAGCGGGAAATGACGCCCGTGTGAAGGATATGGCGGCAGGGCGCACTTCCTTTCAGGCGCGCCCAACAAATTGTGCCTGTCCGATAGGGTTGGGCGTGAGCCGTTAGGATGAGGATCGGGTGGACGGCGGCGCGGCAGCGTCCGCCACAGCCGTGATCAACGCCGCACGGAGCCCCCCCTGTTCGAGCACATGCAGGCCCGCAATCGTCGTCCCCGCCGGAGACGTCACACGGTCCTTAAGCATGGCGGGATGTTCGCCGGTTTGTGCCACCATCGTGGCCGCGCCAAGCACCGTTTGCGCCGCCAGCGTCTCGGCCGTCCCTTGCCCAAGCCCCGCGGCAATCCCGCCGCCGGCCAGTGCCGCGGCCAGGTGGTCCATCGCTCCGGTGAGAGTCGGCAGAATCGCCACAACCGTTCCCATCAACCGCTCTTCGACGACAAAGACCTGCCCGACCGTTTCGAAGAGCGCTGTGGCCCGCGCGAGTGTATCCGGTGTCGCAGCCGATCCCGTGGCCAGTGCCGTCACCCCCGCTCCAATGCATACTGGCTCGTTGCACACTGCACGCACAGTCGCGGCGGTTGGGATGCCCTGCGGAACCGCGCGCGTTCCGGCCTGTCCCGCTGTCATGAGGAGAATGAGTGTCTGTCCGCTGCGCGCGGTGTCTGCGGCAGAACTATGCCCACGCACAGCGTCGCTGGTTGCGGCATCGGCTGAGAGGATCAGCACGTCGGCCTGCTCAGCCCGCTGTCGAGTGACGTCGGTCGAAACAGTGGCGGGATCAAGCGCATGCAGACGAAAGCCATGCTGTGCGGCCGCGCGTTGCAGCCCCAGCACGAGCGGTAACGTCTCGCTCTCAGGGCCTAGCACTACAATGGTCTGTCCGGTCAACATGCGGCGGGATTATACTGAGGGCTCTCCATAGCAGCAACCTGCACACACGGCTTGTTTTGGATTGGATCGCGTCACGCGCACTGGCTTTCACGATGGTGCACAGTCGCGCGGCGGTCGGTTTGCGGAATACTTTAGGGAAAGACGGCCCGGTTGCGGGCCATGCGCAGACGGCAGTAGAGTACCGTCAGGACTGTAATGCACACATCAGCTGACAGACTCCCCCCGCAGACAGCATGCTCGGCGCGGCGACGACGTCAATCGTCATCCCGATCTCGGGCCATATTGCTCTGCGCGGCCGCAGTGAGTCTGTTGCTCTGCGACGCGCCGATTGCCTACGGACAGGTGATGGGCGACGAAGCCGAAATGGATCGGTTGCAGGCGCGGGCCGAGGAACTCATCGCCAACAACGATCCGGAAGGCGCGGCGATGCAGATGGGACGTGCCGCGTTGATGGCGGCGCACCTCGCCACACGTCGTGGCGACACGCCCGCCGCCCTGCTCTATCGCGCGGCCGAGCAGCTCTTCCGTGCGCAGGAGCACGGCTACCGCGCGATGGCTCTGTTCCAGCGCGCCGGCGGCCAACCGCCCGCGTCCACCGGTGTGTGCCACACCGCCCACTCGGCGCAGCACGGCGTGGCGCATGCGCTGCGCGACCTCACAATGGACGATGCGGCGCGGGACCGCTTGTCTCAGCCAGAGCGTGCGCTCCATGCGCGCCTGCGCGCGTCGGCCGACGACTGGACAACCGTTGTCGCGTCGTTGAGCAGCGACTTTCAATGTCCGTAGCGGCCGCACTTTCGACCGTCCGCCATCACTGCCCGCTCGCTACTGATCGTCTTCCGGATTGACCTGCTTGATGCCGTAGGGACGACAGGCCTCCAGCAACTCCTTATCGCTGCTGACCATCGTCAACCGGAGCGGCTTGAGCTCCACGGCCAGCGCCAGGTGCATGAGCTGCGCGCCCCGCAAGTTCGGATGGTGCATCGACAGTTCCTTCACCGACAGAAACGTGTCGTGCGTCGGCGCCACGAAATGGAAGAGCCCCTGCGTGGCTTCCAGCTCGAAGCGATACACGACGGAGTACCAGTCGTCGCGCGTGATCAACTCCTTCTTGGCCTGATTGGCGATGATCGCATAAAACTCCGTCAAGCCGGGCGTCGGCACCAAGGCCACCTTGCCGCGCTTGACCAACAGCTTGTTCACCAATCGGGTGCCGCGCTCGCGGCTGTAGCGCTTCACGAGCGCCGTCGAATCGAAATAAAAGTACGGCATCGGCTATTTTCTCCCGGCCACGATGACGGGCCCCAATTCATCCGACAGTTTTGAGAGGCGGTCCTGCAACTCTTCGAGCGGGACCTCTTCGTAGCCCTGCGACTTGAGCAACGAGAGCAGGCCGCCGTTGCGCATGACCGCGGTGTCCTCCGTGATGCGTCCGCGCAAATTCGCCTTCGCCACACGGCTCGGCCCGCGCTTCCGCGTTGCGGCCACGACACCAGGCCGCGGATCCCGCACGCTTCCGTGGCTTCCGCCACCGCCATCTTCCCGCTTCCCCATACGTCCTCCTTGGTGGAATGAATTGCGTCTCAGTCTGAGTTAGTTCGTCGGCCGACCGCCGCCCGCCTCCTGCGGACAGGCGCTCGACATCGCGGCGCCGGCTGCCACCGCTTCGCGATCCCCATAGACGTAGGCCGCCACCGTTTTGGCGACTTCAGTGCTCACTTCGCCATGGACCGTCCGCAGCGCCTTACCGGCCGCCTCCTGCACCGACAGATGCCCGACCTTGTCGCCCCGCGACACCGCGCCCACGACATGCTGCGTGGCTGGTTCAAGCAACACAAAATCTCCGCACCAGCGCACATACTGAAATTGAGGATCCTTTAACTCGATCGGCCAAACCTGCACACGGCCGCGCAACAGCAATGCAGCGCTGCGCACTGACCCGGCGGCCGCGTCGTTGCCGGTCTTCTGCCGACGCAGGTCAGCATCGGTACCGGCCACCGTGAGTCCTTCCTGCAGCAGGCCTTCCGTCAAGGCGCGCCGAACGGATTCCGCGTGATCGCCGACCACCTGCACGTCGATCGGCAGGGCGGCTACCAGGCGATCCATTTCCGTCGTCAATTCGGCCAGTCGAAACGCAGCCGGGACTCCCTGTCCGTCAAGACGCAGCACGCGCAGATCCGCATTAAACGCCTCACGCAGCAGCAGCGCCTTGGTTGCCTGCGTCAGCGCCCGCAATCGCGTGAGCGGGTCGGATGCCGCGCGCGCGGCCGCGACGTGCGCGGTGACCGTCTCATCCTGCTGACGAACATGCGCCAGCGTCGCCGCCTCGCCCTGCGTGCGTGTGAGCCCAGCCAATACGGCATAGCGCCGATGCGCCGCGTCGTACCACTTATCGAGCACCACCACGTTTTCGACGACCTTGTCGGTGGTGACATTCGTGACATGGTCGAGCGTCAGACGCCGTTCGTCTCGGCTCCGGCCCTGTTGATCGACGACCAAATAGGATTCCCACTCATGCGCTTGCGACGACACTTCCGCGCGAAACACTTTCGCAACGGACGCGTAGGCACGTTCGGTCGCCGAGGAGACGGACTCCGCTTCGCCGAGGCCGGTAATGTAACGATCGTTCGGATAGGTGGGACTTGTGCCGGTCAACCAATCAGGTTTGGAAGAGGCGCCACCCCATCCGCACCCGGCCGACAGCAAGAGCAGAGCCGCCATCGCGCAGGTGAGGGACCGCAACAGACCTCGGCGGGCCATCACCCATGCGCGCAACGCGCGCTGCATCACCAGCGTCGGGGATACCGGTCGCGTCCATCGAAACCCCGTGCAGGGGCCCGTGATGCCCGGCCGGGTCATGGCAACACACGATCCACGATAAACCGCGTCTCGCCTTCCTGCAGCGTGAGATGTCGCACGGCGTCGCCGCGCGACGGTGCGTGCGGCGGACCAACCGGCTGCACGCGCAGATCGTAGTCGCCGGCCGGCACCCACAGTCGCGCAATCTGAATGGAATCCGGCAGCGTCCGCCATGAACGTTTGTCGGCTTCCTCGGTAGCGGCCGCAGCGGTTTTGAGCAAGGCACCGGCAACGAAGGCGACCCATTCCATATCGTCCTGCGCGCGATCGCGTCGCCGATCCCCGCGCTTCGTCCCGGCCCGAATCGTCTGCTCGACGGCTTCGGCCACGCCGAACTTGATCGCCGCCCGCGCCGACGCCCGCACCGTAATTCCGACCATGCGCTCCTTCAACGCCTTGTCCGCAAGCGCGGTGATGTTCTGCATCGGCTCTGTCTCGGCACGAAAGGATCCGTCGGCTCCCTGCGAGTTGGTCAACGCCACGTGGGAATAGGACACGGGGCTACGCTGCGGGATGAGCTGCGGGAGCGCGATCCGCACTACGCGCCCATTCAGTCCGTAGAGCAGACTATCCGCCGTACGCGTCTGCCCCTGTCCCCCGCCGTAGCCGCGGCTCAGCAGGACCAAGCGCGCCGCGTCCAAAGTCAACGGCACATCGATAAATTGATCCGCCCTGGCGGGAGCTCGACCATTATAACTAATGACGATCACTTGCGCGAGTCGCGACTGGGCGCTGATCGGCTGCCACACCGTGTCCGGAAACGCGCGACGCAGCTCTTGCACTTCGCTCGTCACGCCGAGGCCCTCGGCCACACGCAGCGCATCCCGACGCAACCCCGACGGCACACCGAGCCCGGTCCAAGCGCGCATCGACCCGTACGCGTCCACCGCGCGCCGATAGGCCACCATCGCGTTGTTCAGATCGCCGCCGATTTCGTAGAGGATGCCGGTGAGGTAGCGCGCAAACCCGTCGTCGCGGTAGCTGCCGCCGTCGGCCGCGCGGTCGGCAATGACGTTGAGCCGATGATCGATCCGCCGCGCTTCGACGAGCGCCTCCTGCCATTGGCGGAGCAGCGCGTAGTTCAGCGCCTTCTCCACATTGATCATCACCTGCTCGAACGGATCGCCTTCGAAGGGCAGCTCGTTGTCATTGGTAAGCCAGGAGAGGGCTTCGTGGCGCAGCCGACGGGTGAACAGCCGCTCGACCTCGTCCTCGGCGGCGCTGAGCACTTCGTTGCTGGCCTGGTAGTCCCCCAGCAGCTGCAGCGTCACGCCGCGATCCATGCCGTAGAGGACACGGTTCTTGGCGCCGTAGTCGTCCTCAGCCTTTGCGACCAAGGCGTCGGCGGCTTGGAAGTTTCCCGCAAGGAGCGTTTGATCGAGACGAAGGTAGTGGCTCGGGCCGAAGGCGCAGCCGCCCAGGAGCAGTGTGAGAAGGACGACGAGGACTGGGGCACGCATCCGCGATCGGGCAGTAGTCGGGCGACCCCGGATGGCAAGCAATCCCACGGGAGAGTTCAGCGAATAGGGCGTGAGCGGACGAAGCAGCCGCGCGGATGAGATCCGCGCCTTTAGAACAGCGAGCGTTTGCGTTCGATCACCTTCTTGATCTTCTTCTGCCCGATCCACGACTTCTCGTTGCTCTCCAGATCGATCAGCTCCAGATCCACCTGGTAGTACGCGGCGCGGGTCTTATCCAGCTCATCGAGAATGTCGGAAATATAGCCCTTCATCATGTAGTCGGCGCCGATCTCGCGACCGGGACCCTTCTGCGTCTTTTCGAGCGCGTGGATGGCCATATCGCGCCGCTCGTCACGCACCTCTTCCCGCTCGCCCTTGGCCGCCACAAAGCGGACCTTGCCGGAATTGATCAACTCGCGCGAGAGATCGTTCACGAACGTTTGAATGTCGATATGCTCATGGGAACGATTCACGACGGTGCCGACGATCACCACCGGCTGCCGCGACTTGTCCTTCGTGTAGTTCGCCAGCCAGGGACTGCCCAACGAGGTCTTGACCATTTCCTCGGCGACCAGACGCGAATCAGTATCGTTCCACCGTCCGCTCAGGTCGGTCACGGTCTCGCTATCGACGCGCGTGACCTTCGTTTCATGTCCGCACCCGGAGAGGGCCATCGCCACGGCCACGCACCCGATCGCAGCCACAGAACGCCCCCACTGACGCATGCTCCCTGCCATAGGCGATGTCACCATCCTTCGAACGTCCGTCATCGGGCGCCTACTGCACGCCCCGTTTCGCTTCTTCCTTCTCGAGCCGGTCAAACAATTTATCGGCGTTCTTCCGCACGAAGTCGCGCACTTCGCCGTTCAGTTCCTTGGCCTTCATCATGTTCTCTTTCATCTCATCCAAACTCATTTTCGTCAGGACGTAGTAGGTATTGGCCTTCTCGTCCTTATAGCGATCGATGGACTTCACGCCACTCAGCGACGTGGTCGTCACGGTCTTGATCGCGCGCTCGACATTTTGCTCTTCGCTGTTGCGGGTAAAGTCGCCGGCGGTGGTGGACGCGGCGTAGTCGCGCATCAAGTAGCCGGTGTAGGTCTCGAACGTCTTCGCGATTTCGGCGCGGGCGCGGTTTTCCGCCGTATCCCAGGCCAGCGGTTCGTTCTTCACACCGGTGACGGAGCCGACGCCGTAAAAATTCTTGTCGTCGAATGCGCCGGAGCCCTTCTTGACCCACTTAGGCGGACCGCCGCAGGCGGCGAAAGTCATGACGCAGACGATCAGCAGCGCGTGCATCCCCCATCGTGCGAACCGATTCGAGTGTGCTACCATCTGACTCCTCCTGGACTGGCGCGACGTCGGAGACATCCGCGCATATCCGTATAAGCACTAGTAAATCGGTCGGATGCTAACACGCGATTGCAGGTGAGTCAAACCGGCGCGCCATTCCGGCAACCAGACAGTAGACGCGGGTTCGCTCGCTGAAAGGATCGTATCGTGGCAGAGATTAAAATTGAGGACGGCATCATTCGCATTGCGGAATTGGACGTGCAAGATCCCAAGGCCGCGGCCGTGTTGCAGGAGTATCCGCCGACGCGCTGGGCGGAAATTACGCGACGGGCCTTGAAAATCGGATTGGGATATTTGAAGGGCGGCGCGCAGGACTGACGGCCCGCTGCGTAGCAGCCCCTGAGTGGACCCGACAGCGGCGTCTGCTCTTACGGATTCAGCAGCTCGGGGTGCTTGCGGAAAAAGAGGCTGGCACGGCTGTCGGTGCCGGCGAGCGCCTGGTAGCGACGGTAGGCCGTCGCTGCTTGCGCCGTATCGTTGAGTCGGTCCTCATACAGGACCGCCAGCGACAGCACCACCTCCACATAGTCGGGATTCACCGCGAGCGCGGCCCGAAAGGCTCGCTCCGCGTCGGCATAGTGCTCGAGCTTTTCGTGCACCAAACCCAGTGTATAGTGAGAATCGGGATTCCCTGGTGCGTGCGCCACCGCTAGTTCCCCCGCAGCCAAGGCTTTAGGAAGATCGGGCAAGACGTCCAAGCGCACATAACTCTTTAAGACATACGCGTCGCCGAACGTCGGCTTGAGCGCAATCGCCTTATCCAGCAGCGCCAACGCCTCTTCCGGCGACTTGTGCGCCTGCAGAAGTGCAAAGGCCTGTTCGTAGGCGTCTTTGGCCGCCACACTCGCGTCGTCCGCACGGCTGCTAGCGGCTCCGCTGAAAAACTCGCGCGGCGCCCCCTCGATCATGATCGTGTCGCCGTCGCCATCCAACCGTGCGAACTGCGGATGCTGCGCGCCGCCGGTCACCGCCGCGACGGACTGTTGCACATAGGCCGCCAGCTCCGTAGCCATCAGCCATCCGTTTTTGTTCTGGTCAGCCGCGCCACCGATGCCCTCGATGATCGCCGTGACGAACGGACTCTGCCCGTCCTTCCAGACCGGCGTTTCGCCCTGAGTCGCCGCCGACATCACCTGCAACACGCGCTTGTCTGTTTCCTGCTCCGGCGACGTCCGTCCCTCTAAGGACAACTGCTGCGAGGGCGTGACATCCCACCCGCTGACCGGCGCGTCGAGCAGCACTACCATATGCTTCGCCATGACGCGATGGCCCACTTCCTTGATGTGATCCATCGTGATGGCTTTGGAGACGCCGGCGATCTGCGCATCCCAAGGCACGAGGTAGCCGAGCGGTTTCCCGTTCAGATCGGTCGTTTCTCCTGCGTGGCCCACAAAGTAGAGCACCAGCCGGTCGTTGCGGCCCAGTTTACGCGGCATCACATCGTCGATGATGTGCAGCATGCGCTTCGCCGACGCATCCTTATTGTAAAACTCGATGACGTCATCGAACCCCAGCCGACGAAACGCCTCGGCCACGCGTTTGCCGTTGGCCACAGCGCCCGGAAGCTTCGGGGCGACCACGTAGTCCTCGATGCCGATGATCACCGCCCAGGATTTATAGTAGAGCCCCTCCGGCTTGCCGAGCTGCGCCCAGGTAGCCTGCGCGGACAACAGAAGCGCGGCAACCAGGCCGAGCACAAGCGCACACAGGGAATAGAATCGATGAGGTGAGGAACGGCGTGTGGAGCGGATGGACCGGCGCGACATCGCGGTACCCTACCCTTGCCCCAAGACCGGTGTCAAGAAAGGCGGCCGCGCCCGCGCCCGGGACATGCGCGAGCCGTCATCGCCGTGATGCGCACAGCCTCCGCCGTCGTCACGCCGGGGGTTGCGCGTCGTTTTTGCGTTACGCATAATGCCGCCACGCGCGATCTCCCGCGCCCTCGCATGAGAAGGAGTCCTCGTCATGGCTGAAGACCAGCTCGATTCACTCCTGAAAGAAACCCGCGTCCATCGCCCGTCGGCAGACACGATCGGCGGCGCGCATATTCCCGACTATGACCGTGCCTACCGCGAGTCTATCGCCGATCCGGAAGCCTTTTGGGACCGCGCGGCGAAGGAACTGGACTGGTTTTCCCCCTGGTCCCGCGTGTTGGAATGGAAGTATCCCTGGGCCAAGTGGTTTGTCGGCGCCACCTGCAACATCGCCTACAATTGCCTCGATCGCCATGTGAAGACCTGGCGCAAAAACAAGGTGGCGCTGATCTGGGTCGGCGAGCAGGGCGAAGAGCGCATCTTCACCTACGGAGAACTCTACCGCCAAGTCTGCCGCTGCGCGAACGCACTCAAAGGCTTGGGGCTCCGCAAAGGCGATCGCGTCACGATCTACCTACCGAAGATTCCCGAGCAGATGGTCGCGATGCTGGCCTGTGCGCGCCTCGGCCTCATTCACAGCGTCGTCTACAGCGGCTTCAGCGCCCCGGCGTTGGAGAACCGGATTCAGGACGCCCAATCGCGCCTGGTGATCACGGCCGACGTGGGCTATGACCGCAGCAAAGTGATCCACCTCAAGCCGGTGGTCGATCAAGCCGTCGCGAACTGTGCCTGCGTGGAACATGTGGTGGTCGTGCGGCGCCAGTCGCCGCCCGTCGCACTGAATGCCCCGAAGGAACTGGACTGGCAGGCCTGGCTGAAGGACCAGAAGGCCACTTGCGAGGCCGAACCGCTAGACGCGGAAGCGCCGCTCTATATTTTGTACACGTCCGGCACGACCGGAAA
Organism: Nitrospiraceae bacterium; assembly: GCA_041908685.1. Taxonomy (GTDB): domain Bacteria; phylum Nitrospirota; class Nitrospiria; order Nitrospirales; family Nitrospiraceae; genus BQWY01. Next base: position 52,827 of record JAYREW010000019.1, read on the forward strand.
ACCCAAAGGCGTCGTGCACGTGCACGGCGGCTACATGGTCGGGACCTATCTCACCACGAAATACGTATTCAACCTCAAGGACGACGATGTGTACTTCTGCGTCGCCGACCCCGGCTGGGTGACCGGCCATAGTTACATCGTCTATGGGCCGCTCCTGAACGGGGCGACGATCCTGACGGCGGAAGGGAAACCGGATTATCCCAATCCCGGCCGCTGGTGGAGCCTGATCGAGCAGTACGGCGTCACCGTGTTTTACACGACGCCGACGGCCATTCGGTTGCTCATGCGCTACGGCGAGCAGTGGCCCGCTGCCCACGATCTCTCCGGGTTGCGTGTGCTCGGCAGCGTCGGCGAGCCGATCAATCCCGAAGCGTGGGAATGGTTCCATCGCGTTACGGGAGGGACGAAGCCGATCATGGACACCTGGTGGCAGACGGAAACCGGCATGATCCTCGTGACGCCGCTGCCCTCCGTCCCGTTGAAGCCCGGTTCGGCGACGCGGGCCTTCCTGGGTGTGGAAGCCGATGTCGTCGACAAGGAGGGCAACAGCCTCCCCGCCAATGCCGGCGGCTTCGCCGTCATCAAGAAGCCGTGGCCGGCCATGATGCGCACGATCTACAACGATCCCGAGCGCTATAAGGTTTATTGGAATACGATCCCAAACTGCTATACCGCCGGAGACGTGTGCCGAAAGGACGCCGACGGCTACCTCTGGTTCATGGGGCGGGCGGACGATGTGATCAAGGTGGCGGGCAACCGTATCGGCACGGCCGAAGTCGAAAGCGCACTCGTGAGTCACCCGGCGGTGGCGGAAGCCGCGGTCATCGGTAAGCCGCACGGCACCGTGGGAGAATCCATTAAGGCCTTCGTGATTCTCAAGCAGGGAGAGACGCAGGGCCCCGAGTTGATCCAGGCCTTGAAACACCATGTACACACCGAACTGGGCAAGATCGCGGTGCCGGCCGAAATTGATATCGTGCCGTCCTTGCCGAAAACCCGAAGCGGGAAAATCATGCGGCGGGTCTTGAAGGCCAAGGAACTCGGACAGGACGTGGGCGACATTTCGACGCTGGAAGATTAATCAGGTCCGGAGTGCGCAGTTGCCGGTCTGGAAGAGCGGACTGCATTCAACGCGAAGGGGAGTGAATCGGAAGGAGAGGCTGGGAGCAGGCTGTTTCGCCTGGCGGGAGCCCGTCCCGCCAGGCCTGGCACCTAGGACGCGGTTCTCGGTGTGTCTACCCCGAGCAACTCTTCGCCGCGGATGGACAAGAACGACGTGTCGTCCGCCAACGGATACAGCTCTTTATTCTCGCGCTCGATGCGCGCGCCGAGCGCCGCGATCAGACCACGCGTTTCCGCCACAAACTCATCCGGTGAGGCGTACATGGCCTCATCGTTCCACTTGTCGGCATAGGCCTTCACCACCGCCCCGATCCCACCCATTTCGTCCTGAAAGCGTCGCGCCAACTCGCGCGTCGAGGCTTCCGGCGCCCGTTGCAGGAACGGATAGAGCCCCTGATCTTCCATGATGAGATGCGTAGACAGGCAGGCCATCAAGCCGACCAATTGCAGCCGGGTATCGAACGCAAACGTCGCACGCGTCGTCTCCGGCGTCGTCTGAATCTGCTCGGCCATCTCCAGCAGCTTCGTGGCCTTCTCCAGGAGACGCCCATGCTGGCTCCGAAAGTCTGAGGTGAAATTTCCCATGTCGTCTCCCTCCAGAAGTCAGGCGGTGAAGGATGCGTGGCCTCACGTAGAACCTAGAGCAAGGACTTTGCCCGAAGATGTATGTACGCAGCCGCAGTTCCTCTTATATGTCAGGTGCTTCGAGACCACCACCTTTTAGCAAATTACCGCAAAAGTACGGAGCCCGCCGTCGAGGGGACAAAATCTGTACGAAAGGTGCCGCAAATTCCCGCAGCGGCAGCGGCGACGTGCCGTCTATGGCCTTACCACAGAAGGGGCATGCGCCCCTTTGCGCAGGACGTAGGTCTGGGGACGAAAAGCAGGAGTTAGAGAAGGCCGCGCCGTTGGAGATAGTCGCGGTCGATGGTTGGTGCCGGTTTGGATGCCAGCTGACCGCGGTCCTGGAGCAACCGCTCGACATACTTGCCGATCAAGTCGGACTCCAGGTTCACCGTGTCGCCGACCTGCTTGAGGCCGAGCGTCGTCACCTTAGCGGTATGCGGAATGATCGCCACGGCAAAAGTATGCGGCGCCACCTCGTTGATGGTGAGGCTGATGCCGTCAACCGTGATGGACCCCTTGGTGATGCAGTAGCGCAGCACCGCCTCCGGCGCCTCGATGGCGAGCACGACGGCATTGCCGGTCGGCTGACGACTGCGAATAGTCCCGATGCCGTCCACATGCCCGGATACGAGATGGCCGCCGATACGCTCCGTCAGCTTCATGGCCCGCTCAAGATTGACCGGCGCACCGGGCACCAACTGTCCGAGCGTGGTAACGGCAAGAGATTCGGGCGAGATCTCCACCGAAAAATCACGGTCGGAGCAGGCCACGGCCGTCAGGCAGACGCCGTTGACGCTGATGCTGTGGCCGATCGCGAGATCGCTCAAGACCGCCGAGGCCATCACCGTCAGCTTCGTCCCGGCCAGGCTGCGGTCGCAGGCCGTCACCGCCCCCATCTCTTCCACAATGCCGGTGAACATGCCGGGTCCTACTCGTCCTTCTTCATCACACGTTTGAGCACGTGGATGAACATCGTGATCAACAAGCCCAGGAAAAACACGACCAACACACCGATAATCAGATTCGCCGTATCCATGGAGCCCTTTCGTCTGGACGCACGGTGCAGCGTAGCATACCCGTCGTTACGCTGTCCGCCCCGGCGAGGTCATCCCCCGCATCGTGAGCCAGAACAATCCCGCCGCCACCAACTGCAGACCGGCAATGATGGCAAAGGCGTCGGCATAGTCCAGTCGTGCGATCAACAACCCGGCCAGCAGCGGCCCCGCCGCATGGCCGATATCGCCGATCGTCCCCTGCATGCCCATGGCTGCGCCCAGCTGCTTCAGCGCCGACAAGTCGGCGACAAACGCGGCGGTGGACGACGTGACGACCGCTTCACCGAATCCGAACCCGGACGCCAAGATCAGCAATCCAAACAACCACGACACGTGCGGGATGGCCACGAAGGTGCCCGCGCAGATCAGCAGCCCGGTCAGGATGAGCGGCGTACGGCCGACCCGATCCGAGACGCGCCCCATGACGGGCTTGGAGAAAAACGAGGTGAGCGCCTGCACGCTGAAGAGCAGCCCCGTCTGCCACGGAGTCAGCCCCACCGAGGCGCCATAGAGGGGCAGAAACGCCATCAGGGCGCCGTTCGCGATCATCTTGGCCCCGTCGGTCGCGCTGGTGACCAACACACGCCGGTTGCGAGCCACGATCACAAAACCGTTCCACATTTCCCGCAGCACCGGCGCGAGCCCCTTCTCCGCGATCCGCGGCGGCGGTTCCGCAATGTGCAGGCTGAAAAAGAGCAGTACCGCCAGCAGGCCGAAGCCACCGGCCGTGAGAAACGCTTCGTTGAATCCCATCGCGACCACCAGCCACCCGCCGATCAGCGGACCGAGCAGCGCCCCGGACTGCGTACAGGCCGTGTACGTCCCCATCGCGGCGCCGCGCCGCGCCTGATACAGGTGCGCCACCGTGGCTAGGGCACTCGGCGCAAAGATCGCCGTGGCTAGCCCGTGGACCAACCGCAGCAACGTGAGCGTCTCCGGCTCATGCACGAAGGGATAGAGAAAGGGTGGCAGGCCGAAGGCCAACACGCCGATCCGCAACAGCAGCGTGCGTCCGTAGATATCCGAGAGGGCTCCCGACGGCAGCTTGAGCAGCACGCCCGTCAGCGTGGACACCGAGACGATCAAGCCGATCGCTTCAGGCCCCGCGCCGAGCCGCTGCGCGAACAGCGCCAACACGGGCATGCGCACCATGTTGTAGCTGATGAAGCAGAGCACCCCGATCGTGCACAGAATGGCGAAGCTGCGTGCGGCGGTCATGGCTGCGGCACCATCGGGACCAGCAGCGGCTGACTCCGTCCTTCCTCTCGTAGCGCGGCCAGTTCCATCCGCACAGTCCTTACGGCCTCGTCATCCAACGGCGGCGGATCGACCGCTTCGGCCAGCACCCGCTCCGGCTCCGTGCGCGCGAGCCGTGCAAAGGCCCCCGCCGTCTTGAACGCCTTGCCGACTTGTTGCATCACGACACGCCCAACCAAGGGACGCAGGAGCGTGAGGAGCCCGGACAGAAATCGGCTGTTCATCCGGACATAGGCCACCATCGTGGTCTCCATCGCCCCGGGACCGGTGCTGGTCTGGACCGGACGCATCCAGAGCATGACCACGGCCGTTCCGCTCACGGCCGGAAGCCAGCGCCCATCATGCGTCCCCTCGACATAATAAAGTCGCACGGCCTGATCGCCCGAGCGCGCCTCATGCACCAGCTGCACGACACCGGCCGTGCCCTCCCCGTCGGTCAGCCAAAAACGCTCGCCGCGCCATTCGGCGCGATGCAGCCCCAACTCCAATCGATTGACCAAGGCCGCAGCGACCGGCGGATGGTCCAACAGGTAGTAAAAAAACCGCGCTGGGAGCGCGGTCGTGACGGGCCCGATCTTGTTGGCCGTGGTGTAATTCGTCACGGTCGGCGCAAGGCGGCAGCGCCAGTCTGGAGAAATCTCGTCGAGTGATAAGGACAGCCCGGCATGGGTGGACGGAAGTCGACAATCGGTCGAGTCCTGTCCGGCATCACCGGCGGCGCCAGCGGAATGCGGATGGCTCAGCAGGAGGCCCAGCGCGATAGGCAGGGACCAGAGGCGGAGAGCATGCCCGATCGATGCGGGAGCGGTCACGGCGCAGCGGCAACCGTGATCGTCAACTGGTAAGGATAAAGACGGCGCGTCTCCTGCCGGGCCCGCGCCTGCTTCAAGAGCGATTCGAGGGACGGCGTGAGGCGCCCCTCGTACGACAGCTGCCCGTTCGTCGTCACCTGCACCGGTTTGCTCGCGTCGAACATGTCGTCGCTCAAGAAGAGGCTGTACTGTCGCACGCGTGCCGCCGCGACGGTCACACGGGTGACGGTCTGGTCGGTCTCGCGGCCGGCGATGAGCTTCGCGTAGACTTTTCCGGCAATCAGCTCGTCGTGTCCTTCCACCAAGTTTTCCGCGAAGGCCGCAATGCGATCGGTGGCGTCGATGCGCATCCATCCGAGCGGCCCCAGATGCGTGGCGTCGCGCACGACGGCCGCAGCCGTCGGATCCGGACCGCGGCGCTGCGCGTCGAACCAGGCGACCAGATCCGGCAATTCTTCCTTAGGGAAATAGTGGCCGCCTGCCATGGGATGCTCACGCTCGTGCTCACGGTACGTCACCGGCGCATCCAGCTGCGTGAGCGCCTCGTGCAGCGCACGACTGAGGCGCACCGGCATGACCTGATCCTTCGCCCCATGAATAATATAGACGGGCGTCTGTTTCAGATTCGCCAAGAACGGATACAGAACGTCGTCGATCCCGGAGGCCATTGGGGCAAGCCCCGCGAACAGGTCGGCGTGATGCATGCCGATAATCCACGCGCCGATGCCCCCGTTCGACATGCCGGTGAGGAAGACGCGGTCCGGATCGATGTGGTACTGCGCCGAGACGGTGCGGATCGTGCCCAGCACCAGCGCCTCCGCCGACCTCGTCCACCAGGCACCCATCGAATAGGAGGGGCAGGCCAGGATGTAGCCGTCGCCCAGGCGGCCGGCCCACCGGTCTAAGTAGGCGTCCCCCGTGAACCCCGCGCCATGCAGACAGAGGACGAGTCCATAGGACTTGGCCGGATCGTACGTTTCCGGAACCGAAAGTGAATAGGCGTAGGGCTTTCCACCGATACGGATCGGAACCGATGGATGCTGGCCGGTCGGGGCTGCCTGAAACGTTCGACCCTGCCGCAGCACATCCGACACGGCCGCGATCGTGGCGCGCGAATCGCCGAGAATCCGGCTGAGCAGCTCGCTCGCCTGCCCGGCATCCGCCGTATCCATGTACGTCCAGACGAGGGATGGGAGTGAAGGGGCTTGATCGGAGGCAGCTGCGGGTGAATCCGGCGCGGTCAACTCGGCCAGGGCGATCGCAGGCAGATAGAGCTCCTGCAACGCGAGGGCAAGTAGTCCGCTGACCGCGAGTACAACCAGCCGACTGTTCATGCGGCGGCCCATATCAGGAGTGTGCCAGAACGAGCCCGTCGATCACCATATCGGGCCCCAACTGTTCCAGCGTCACCTGGCCGAGCCTTGTAGCCATCGCAAGCTTGGAAGGACTACGCCCGCCCACCACACTGAGCGCGTCCTGCCCGCCCAACACCTGCGGCGCCACATACCACCGAATCTGATCGACGAGATGGCCCCGCACAAAGGCGGCATTGAGCGTCCCGCCGCCCTCGACGAGTACGGAACTGATCCGGCGGGTCGCGAGCGCCTGGAGCAGCTTCAGCAGTGAAACCCCGCCGCGCTGCGAAGGAAGCACCAGCACCTCCACGCCGCGTCGTTGCAGCGCCGCACGGCGCACCAGCGGCGCGCGCGAGGTCGTCGCCACAATCACCGGCAACATCCGCGCTTGGGCAAATAATCGGGCCGTCGGCGCAATGCGCAGCCGGCTGTCGACCAACACACGCACCGGCTGCCGTGCAGCCAACCGACCGCTATCGACCCCATCGGCAAATCGCCGCGCCGTCAGTTGCGGATTGTCGCGTGCCGCGGTCCCCGCCCCGATGAGCACGGCGTCCACGCCGCTCCGCATCCGATGCACATCAGCACGCGCCTCCGGCCCGGTGATCCATTGCGAGGCACCGCCGGCGGTAGCGATTTTCCCGTCGAGCGTCATGGCGGCTTTCAGCATCACCCAGGGGCGTCCGCTGGTCATCCAGTGGCAATAGATGCGGTTCAGCGCAGCGGCATCGTCTGCGAAACATCCGACGGAGACCGCTACACCGGCGCGACGCAGCGCGCGAAGACTCTTGCCGCGCACGAGCGGATTGGGATCGGGCATGGCGACGACCACGCGCGCGAGTCCCGCCGCAAGCACCAGCGGCAGGCACGGCGGTGTGCGCTTCTTCGTATGGCAGCAGGGTTCGAGTGTGAGGTAGAGCGTGGCGCCGCGCGCGGCAGGCCCGGCCTGCTCCAACGCGGCCGTTTCGGCGTGCAGACCGCCCGCACGCCGATGATAGGCCTGCGCAATAACGCGATCGCCCGATGCGATCACCGCCCCCACCATCGGATTGGGGCTGGTCGTGCCCCGTCCGCGCGCGGCCAGTTGCAGGGCCAGCGCCATGAAGCGGCGATCGCGGTCAGCCTGATTCACCGTCTCGCAGCGCGCCTCTTGGCGGATGCGCCGGTCGAGGTGCGCGATCCTCCGCGCGTCGTCGCACGAGCCGATTTGGTACCGGCGGACTTCTTGGCCGCAGACGGCTTGGCGGCAGCCTTTTTCGCCACCGGCTTGGCCGCCGGCTTTTTGGCTGACGGCGTCGCGCTCTGGCTGTTCATGGCCGAATGCGCCGCGGCCAACCGTGCGATCGGCACGCGATAGGGCGAACAACTTACATAATCCAAGCCTGCCTCATGACAGAACTCGATCGAGCTCGGATCGCCCCCGTGCTCGCCGCAAATGCCGAGCTTGATGTCCGGTCTCGTCTTGCGGCCGGATGCGATGGCCAGCTTGACCATCTCCCCGACGCCCTCGCGATCGAGGACGGCAAAGGGATCGCTGTCGAGAATCTTCTGCTCTTTGTAGATGCCTACGAATTTCGCCGCGTCGTCGCGCGAAAATCCGAAGGTCGTCTGCGTCAGGTCGTTCGTGCCGAAAGAGAAGAATTCGGCCTCCTGCGCGATCGCCCCGGCCGTGACGGCGGCACGCGGCAATTCGATCATCGTCCCGACGAGGTAGTTCAGCTTCACGCCGGCACGCTTCATCGTTTCCTGCGCCACTTCGCGGACCAGATCTTTCTGCGCCTTCATTTCGCTGACCATGCCGACCAACGGGATCATGATTTCCGGCACGATTTTCTTGCCTTCTTTCGCGATCTCGCACGCCGCCTCCATGATGGCGCGCACCTGCATCCGCGTAATTTCCGGCATGGTGATGCCCAAGCGGCAGCCGCGCAACCCGAGCATCGGGTTGAACTCGTGCAACTCTTCGACCCGCGCCAACAGCGCGCGCCGTTCGTCCATCAACGCCTGGTTGCTGCTCGTCAATTCGAGACGCGCAATCTCCACCATCAACTCTTCCCGGCGCGGCAAAAATTCATGCAGCGGCGGATCGAGCAAGCGGATCGTCACCGGATAGCCCTTCATCTCGCGATAGAGCCCGATGAAATCCTGCCGCTGTAACGGCAGCAGCTGATCCAAAAACTTCTCGCGATCTTCGCGGGTGCGCGCCAAGATCATCTTCTGCATGAGCGCAATGCGATCCTCGGCGAAGAACATGTGCTCGGTGCGGCAGAGGCCGATGCCTTCCGCGCCGAAGCCGCGCGCGATGCGCGCCTGATCGGGCACGTCCGCGTTCGCGCGCACGTGCAGCGAGCGAATCTCGTCGGCCCACTTGAGGATCGTCTCGAAGCGGCGATACTTCTCCGACTGGCTGGGATCCAACTTGCCGTCGAGCACTTGAATGACTTCGGAGGCCACAACAGGAATGTCGCCGTCGTACACGTTGCCGGTCGATCCATTGATCGACAGAAAATCGCCCTCGCGAAACACCTTATTGCCGATGCGCACGCTCTGCGGATTTTCCACTTCGACCGCATCGCACCCGGCCACGCAGACCTTGCCCATCTGCCGCGCCACGACGGCCGCATGGGAGGTCATGCCGCCGCGCGCGGTGAGAAACCCAAGCGCCGCGTTCATGCCGTGAATGTCGTCCGGGCTCGTCTCCTGACGGACCAGCACCACGCGCTGCCCGGCCGCCTGCATCTCGACGGCGCGCTCCGGCGTCAACGCGATTTTCCCGGCCGCCGCGCCCGGCCCAGCCGGCAAGCCCTTGCCCAACGGCGAGCGCTTGTGCTCTTCCGCCATGTCGAAAATCGGATAGAGGTACTGCGACAGGTGATCCGGCTCGACGCGTCGCACGGCTTCCGCCTTCGAGATGACGCCTTCCTTCACCATGTCGACCGCAATCCGTACGGCTGCAATGCCGGTGCGCTTCCCCACACGCGTTTGCAGCATGTAGAGCTTGCCCTCCTGGATCGTAAACTCCAGGTCCAACATGTCGCGGTAGTGTTTTTCCAGCCGCTTGTAGGTCGTTTCCAAATCGCGATAGGCCGCGGGCAGCAGCTTGGCCAACTCCGCCACCGGAAACGGCGTGCGGATACCGGCCACCACGTCTTCGCCCTGCGCGTTCATCAAGCATTCGCCGAAGAAGCGCGCCTCGCCGGTCGCGGGATCGCGCGTGAACGACACGCCCGTGCCGCTGGTATCGCCCATATTGCCGAACACCATGGCGACGACGTTCACGGCCGTCCCCCAGGTATCGGGAATGTTGTAGAGCTTGCGATAGGTAATCGCGCGGGCCCCATACCAGGACGAGAAGACCGCGTTGGTGGCCATGCGCAATTGATCGATAGGATCGTCGGGGAAATCCTGTCCGGTGTCGTGCTTAATCAGTTCTTTGAAGCTGTCCACCAATTCGCGCAGCGCCTTGGCGTCCAAATGCGTGTCCTGTGTCACGCCGAGCGAAGCCTTCTTCTGCACCAGAATTTCTTCGAAGTGCTCGCGGCTGACACCCATGACGATGCTGCCGAACATGGTGACGAACCGCCGATAGCTGTCCTGCGCAAACCGTTCGTTGCGCGTCTTGAGCGCCAAGGCCTCGACGGTCTTGGTGGTCAAGCCGACGTTCAGCACCGTATCCATCATGCCGGGCATGCTGGCGCGCGCGCCGGAACGCACGGACACGAGCAACGGATTGACGGGGTCGCCGAACTTCATGCCCATGGAGCGCTCGACGCGCTTCAGCGCCGCCAACGCCTCGTCCCACATCCCCGGCGGATACTTCTTGCCGCTCTTGTAGTATTCGACGCAGGCCTCGGTGGTGATGGTAAACCCGGCGGGAACGGAGATGCGCAGGTTGGTCATTTCCGCCAGGCCGGCCCCCTTGCCGCCCAGCAGGTTCTTCATGTCGCCCTTGCCTTCTGCTTTCCCGTCGCCGAAGAAATAGACGAACTTCTTTTTCGCTCCCACGATGGTCGCTCCTCTCCTCATAAGCGCTTAGGACGATCGCTGCGCCACCGCCGCCTGCTGCAGGGCAACGGCGTCAAGCTGCCGACGATACCGCCGAACCAGTGACCGACGCACATACCACCCGAACGCTAAAATCGCCCCTACAAATGCCACAAACGCGGCTAAATGCCAATCGGCCCGTGATCCGTAGTCAAAGTAGAGCCGTCCTTCGGCCGTTTCCACCACCTTCAGGCTGCTCTGGACGCGGTGGGTGGCGCCGGTCGGATCGGCCAGTTGAATCCATTCGGAGCAGATCTGCACGAGGTCGTCTTTGCCGACGACCCGCTTGTAACTCATGCGCAGACAGACATCTTCGGCCGGATGGAACTGCTCCGGCATGGCGAAGAGCTGCTCCGGCTGCACCCCGCTGCCCCAGACGCCGGCAAAAAACAGGGCGGGACAGAGGACCATCAGCACGAGCGTGACGCGGGTCGCATAGCGGCCGACCCGTCGAGCCCGCTCCGCCTCGTCCTGCCCGTCCACTGCGGCCTCCAGATCTCGCCGGATGCCCGGTCGCGGCCGCGGGGCCCACGCCCCGTCTAGGCACCGCCCGGTTCCACCACTACGGAGAAATCCGCCACCTGGAGAAACACCGCGTCGATCAGCGCCAGCAGCGACAACCGATTCGCGCGCAGCGCCGCCTCCTCGGCGTTCACCATGACATTGGCGAAAAATGCGTCGATCGGTTCCTTCAAACAGACGAGCGCACCGAGCGCACCGGCGTAATCGGCACGCGACATCGATCCGGCCACTGCCTGCTGCGCCTGTGTCAGCGCCTGGTGCAATTCATGCTCCGCGGCATGCTGCAGCACGCCGGGCGACACCGTCGTCGCCGTCCAGGACTCCTTCTGCACCAGACGATGCGCACGTTTGAAGCCGACGATCAAGGGATCAAACGCCGGTTGGCCGGCCATGGTCTGCACGGCGCGCAACCGTTCGAGCAAATCGAGCAGATCGACCGCGCCCCCGTCTTTCGCGTCGGCGGTCACGCGGCCGGTGACGGCTTCAATCACATCCGGACGGAAGGCGAACTTGTTGGCGGCGTAAAACCGGAACCGCTCCAGAAGAAACGGCAGCGGATCGTCAGCGACGCGCGGCTTGGCTTTCGGTTTCGCGGCAGCCGATTCGGCCGGAGCCGGAGTCGACGTCGGTGTCGACGGCGCTTTCGGGGTCTCACTCGCCCGCGCCTTCAAATGCGGCAGCACGGCTTCGGTGGCCCGTCGCAAGGTTGCTGCGACATCCAGCTTGAGACCGCCCTCCACGATGATCCGCACAATCGAGAGCGCATGACGGCGCAGCGCAAACGGATCTTCGGAGCCTTTCGGCGTCATCCCGGCGGCAAAAAATGCGGCCATCGAATCGAACCGATCCGCCAAGGACACACACTGGGCCGCGCGCGCGGCCGGGATCTCCCCGTCCATTCCGCGCGGCAGATACTGATCGCGAATCGCGACGGCCACCTCGGACGGTTCGCCCTGCGTCTCCGCATAGACGCCGCCCATCACACCCTGCAACGCGGGAAACTCGCCGACCACGCCGGTGGTGAGATCGGCCTTTGCGATGGCGGCCGCGCGGCGGCAGGTACCTTCTAGCCCCGCCTCACCCACCGCGCCTGCAAGCCAACCGGCCAATTCGGTCACTCGCTGCGTCTTCTGTCCCATCGTGCCGAGCCGTTGATGGAAGACGACGGCGTCCAATTTCGCGACACGGTCGTTCAGCGACACTTTCTGATCTTCACCGAAATAAAAGGCCGCATCGGAGAGTCGCGCGGCCAACACCCGCTCGTTGCCTTTGCGAATGGCCGTCATGTCGGTGGCGACAATATTGACCACGGCCAAAAAATTCGGCAGCAGGCGCCCCTGCCCATCGCGGAGGGCAAAGAACCCCTGATGCTCCTTCATCGCGGTTTCGATCACATCGGGAGGGAGACGGAGAAATTTCGGATCGAAGCTTCCAAGAATGGCGGCCGGTTTTTCGACCGCATAGACAGCCTGGTCCACCAACGTCTCGTCGGCACGGACCTGCCCCTTGGCCTGCGTCGCAAGATCGGCCAGCAGGCGCGTGATCAGTTGTCGTCGCATCGCCGGGTCGACCACCACGCCGACCCGATCGAGCGCAGACATGTAGTCTCCGGCGTCCTTCAGAAGCAGGCCCTTCGCCGCCTCTGCGCCGCCGAGCACACGGTGTCCATAGGTGCGTGCGCCGGAGCGGATACCGCCGACTTCAACATCGAGCACCTGAGAGCCGTGCAACGCGGCGATCCATCGAACCGGACGCGCGAAGCGAAAGCCGGATTCGTTCCACTTCATGGCTTTGGGAAAGGTCAGTCCTGTAATGAGCGTACCGAGGTGCTCCTGCAGAACGGCCTGCGCGGGCCGACCCTCCTCACGTTTGACCGCGAACAGATAGGCGCCCTTGGGAAGCTCGCGCACTTCCAGCGCCGAGACCTCCACACACTGAGAGGCCGCAAATCCCACCGCCGCCTTGGTCGGCTGGCCGGACGCATCGAACGCCGCCGCCTTCGGCGGTCCCATCGCCTCTTTCATCGCCGTGGTCTGCTGCCTGGCCAATCCCTCAACAAGCAGGGTCAGCCGCCGCGGCGTAGCGACGGTGCGGATCGTGCGATGGGTCAACCGTTGTGCGGCAAAGAGTTCGGCAGCGGCCGTTTCCAACGCCTGGCGCGCCGGTGCAATAAATTGATACGGCAATTCTTCCGTGCCGATTTCGAGCAGGAGATCGGCAGCGGCCGGCTGGCCGGATAGTCCGAATGCTGAGGCTGTCTCGTGAGTCCCTGTCTGTGGAGTCGGCATGGTGCAGTGTCTGCGCGAAACAATCCGTGAGGTGATCGATTCGACCGTCAGTTACGACGCGCGTGCGCGACCAGGCTCAGCCGGTGCGGACCGTTCCGCGGCCTTCAGCAGCGGATAGCCCATGTCCGCGCGCGATTGGATATATTGCTCGGCACAGACGCGCGCCAGTCCACGCACTCGCGCGATATAGCCGGTGCGCTCCGCCACGCTGATGGCGCCGCGCGCATCGAGCAAATTAAAGGCGTGGGACGACTTGATGCAGTAATCGTAGGCCGGCAGAATCAGTCCCTTGCCCAGCAGGTCGCGGCACTCTTGCTCATAGGATTGGAAGAGGCTCATGAGCATCGCGACATTGCCCTCTTCAAAATTGGAGCGTGAAAACTCGACTTCCGCGCGGTGGTGCACGTCGCCATAGGTGAGGTGCTCGTTCCACTGCAGGTCGAATACGCTGTCGACGCCTTGCAGGTACATCGCGATCCGCTCGGTGCCGTAGGTCAGCTCCACCGTGATCGGATTCAGCTCGATGCCGCCGATTTCCTGAAAGTACGTGAACTGCGTGATCTCCATGCCGTCCAGCCGCACTTCCCAGCCTAACCCCCAAGCCCCGAGCGTGGGCGACTCCCAGTCGTCCTGCATAAAACGGATGTCGTGCTGCGTGGGATCGATCCCGAGATGCGCGAGGCTCTGGAGATAGAGGTCCTGAATGTTGTCGGGAGCCGGCTTCAGCACCACCTGGTACTGATAATAGTGCTGGAGACGATTGGGATTTTCGCCGTAGCGCCCATCGGTCGGCCGTCGGCAGGGCTGCGCATAGGCCGCGCGCCAGGGCTCCGGACCCAAGGCCCGTAAAAAGGTCGCCGGATGAAACGTTCCGGCCCCCATTTCCACGTCGTAGGGTTGATGAACGATGCAGCCCCGGTCGGCCCAAAAATGATGGAGCGAGAGGATGAGATCCTGAAACGTCACGGACCGTCCAAACCCTTGGTAGGACACATGAAACGCGCGAAGCGGCTAAAACCTAGCAATGATGGCGGCATGCTGTCAAGGGAACGGGCCCGCGCCGAAGCCTGACGCGCGCGCAGCTTGACTTTGTCTGACGAGGCTCCTAATGTCCGTGGACTTGACTAACACAGTGTAGTTTCGTGCCCGCGCGGACTGCACCGCATCGAGGGACATGGCCGCGCCTCCACGAATCTCCGCCGCGCTATGAAATTTTCCAAAAAGAGCGAATACGGACTGCGCGCGTTGCTCGAACTGACGCAGCATCAGGGCGACCGGCCCCTGCAGCGCCACGAGATCGGCGAACGGCAGCGGATACCGGTGGAGTTTTTGGAGCAGATCCTACTGGCGCTCAAACGTGCCGGCCTCGTGGCCAGCCAGCGCGGCATTCACGGCGGCTATCGCCTCATCAAGCCGGCCGATGAGGTCACCGTCGGGCAGGTCATTCGAATCCTGGATGGACCGTTGGCGCCGATTGCCTGCGTCAGCGTGACCGCCTATCAAAAGTGCCGCGACTGCCCGCACGCGTCGGCCAGTTTTTGCCCGATCCAAGACGCCATGGGGGATGTTCGCGACGCGATCGCCGGCATTCTGGACCACTACACGCTGTCGCAGCTGGCCGCAGGCGGCCGCCGCCCGCGCACGACACCGCGAGCAGGACAGCCGGAGGGCGCGCAACCGGCGCGGACCACACGCCGCCGCCCGAAGCAGACCATTGACGACGACGAGAGAGGAACCCCGACATGAGTTCGATGCCTCCGATCACCGGCGCTCCCGAATCGCATATGCGCAGCCTGGTCAAGGGCATCAGCTGGCGCGCGGTCGGCACGCTCGACACGATGATCATCAGCTACATCATCACGGGCAACATTCGGTACGCGGCCTTTATCGGCTCGACCGAAGCGATGACTAAGGTATTCCTCTTTTGGGCGCACGAACGCGTGTGGCAGAAAATCCGCTGGGGCCGCGTCATCCCCTCGGTCAGCTCGCCCTAGCCCTTCAGCTCTGTCGCGACGTAGACCACATCCACATCCGCGCCACACACAGGTAGAAAGAGCTCGGGCCCATCGGTCGAACACCGATGGGCCCGAGCGCGAACGAGCGGTGACGTCGCACGAATGTCGTTCCAGCATGCGACCAGCCCCAGCTGCGCCGAAACCGGACCAATTCTGTGCGTCGGACCTACTTCACCTCGACGTGCACGACCGCTTCCGTCGCGAGCGCCTTGTGATCGTCGGTCGCCGCCGAGACCTTGATCTCATGCTTCCCCGGCGGTACGTTCGTAAACGTCCCCTTGAAGCCCTTCTGATATTGCCCGTCCAAATAGACGTGCGCATGGTTGGCCTTCCCCTGCTTGGTCTGCTCGAACTTCAGGTCGAAGGACTTGCCATCCACCACCTCACCCTCCTTCGGACTGGTGATCGTGATTTGGCCGTCCTCCATCGCCAACGCCAACGACGACGTGGCCATCGCCACGCCGAACACGAACGCACTACACGCACGCGCAAACTTGCTCATAAGGCCTCCTTGAAGTGAATTGTCAGCACCTGCACCCACCCACACACTTAGCAAAACGATCTATCGACAATCAATCCGGTCCTTCGACGAGTCCCCCCCACCGCGTCCCCTTCGCGTTGACTCACGTCCTACGCTTTTGCTAGCCTCCCGCTCGTCACGCGCACCATCTCATCCCCCGAACACGACATCGCCTTTTAGGAGAGGAACGCCCATGCCGTCCGCTACTGCCGCTGCTCCCGACCGTCTGACCAGCTTGCACAACATCGCCACGCGCCTGCGCATCGAGAGTGTGCGCGCGACGAGCGAGGCCGCAAGCGGGCACCCCTCGAGCTGTTGTTCTGCGGCAGACATCGTGGCGGCGCTGTTTTTTTCCGTGATGCGCTACGACCCGACGAACCCCAAGGCGCCCAATAGCGACCGCTTCATTCTCTCGAAGGGCCATGCCGCTCCACTCCTCTACGCAGCCTGGGCCGAAGCCGGATTGTTCCCCAAACGCGATTTATTACAATTACGCACCCTCGGCTCGGATCTCGAAGGCCACCCGACCCCCCGCCTCTCCTTTGTCGACATGGCAACGGGCTCGCTCGGACAGGGGCTGCCGGTCGGCGTCGGCATCGCGTTTAACGCCAAGCGTATCGACGGCCTCAGCCACCGGACCTATGTGCTGATGGGCGACGGCGAATCCGTCGAAGGCTCCGTGTGGGAAGGTGTGGAAGTGGCCCGTCACCATGGGCTGGATAATCTCTGTGCCATCGTCGACGTCAATCGCCTGGGACAGAGTGACCCCACCATGTTGCAGCATGAGATGGAGGCCTATCGCGCGCGCTGGGCCGGTTTTGGCTGGCACGCCATCGTCGTCGATGGGCACGACATCGGCGCGCTGTTGGCGGCATTTGCGGAAGCGGCGGCCACGACGGGACGGCCGACGGTGCTGTTGGCCAAGACGTTTAAAGGCCGCGGCCTCTCGTTCATGGAAAATAGTCCTTCGTGGCACGGCAAGCCGGTTCCCAAGGGTGAAGAGACGCAGAAGGCCATCGCCGAACTCGAACGGCAGCTCAAGCCGGAGGGGGGCAGCCTCACCGTCACCAAGCCGACGGCGGCGACCGTAGCCCCCTCGACCGCCGTACGCCCGTTGGGCGCCTCGCCCTACAAGCCGGGCGACGCAGCGGCCACACGAGAAGCCTTCGGTGTAGCGCTGGAAGCGCTCGGCGCGGTGAATCCCGCTGTGGTGGCGCTGGATGCCGACGTGAAGAATTCTACCTATACCGACAAGTTCGGGAAAAAATATCCCGCGCGCTTTCTCGAAAACTTTATCGCCGAGCAAAACATGATGGGCGCCGCGGCCGGACTGGCCGCCTGTGGAAAAATTCCGTTCGTCGCCACGTTCGCGGCGTTCTTCACACGGGCATACGACTTCATCCGCATGGCGGCGATCAGCCAATCCAACATCAAGCTGGTCGGTACCCATGTCGGCGTGAGCATCGGCGAAGACGGGCCCTCGCAAATGGGCCTGGAAGACATCGCCATGATGGCGGCGCAGCCGGGCGTCGTCGTGTTGTATCCGTCGGACGCCACCTGCACCTATCGACTCGTGGAACTGGCCGCCAACCATAAGGGCATGGTCTACATCCGAGCCGGACGGCCGAAGTCGCCGGTCCTCTACGGCCCGGAGGAGAGCTTCACCATCGGCGGATCGAAGGTGCTGCGCCAGAGCCCCCAGGATCAATTGACGATCGTGGCCGCCGGCGTCACGCTGTTCGAAGCGCTCAAAGCGCACGATCAACTCAAGGCCGCCGGCATCGCCACACGCATTGTCGATCTCTACAGCATTACCCCGATCGACCGCGCCACCCTCATCGCCAGCGCCCAGGCCACCAAGGGACGGGTGCTGACGGTGGAAGATCACTATGCGCACGGCGGGTTGGGCGATGCGGTCCTCAACGCCCTCGCCGGCGAAGGTGTGCGCCTGACCAAGCTGGCCGTCCGCGACATTCCCCACAGCGGGAAGCCGGAGGAACTGGTCGATCACTTCGGTGTGGGAGTACGCTCCATTGTCGAAGCGGCAACGCGCGCCGTCCGGTAAGGCCCCCGCTCAACCTCCGCCCGTCTCCACCGACGCGCCGTCGCGCGCCGGTCAGCGCGAGCCTGCGCAGGCCCCGGCACGCGCGGAGGGGTTCGACCACATTCCCCTACTGAAAATTTTGTCGTCCTCCGACCGCACGCGCCTGCTCGAACATATGACCGAGACGCAGTACGGCAAGGGCGATGTCATTTTTCGCGAAGGCGAACCGACGCAGTACTTCCACATCGTCACCGAAGGCAGCGTGAAATGTGTGAAGTCGACGAGCGACGGCAAGGAGTGCACGCTCAAGATGTTGATGCCGGGCGACCTCTTCTGCTGCGACGCGGCTGCCTTCGACCAGGGTTTGCATCCCGGCACGGCGCATCCGATCGGTGACGTGCGCGTGCTGCGGATGAACAAGCAGGCCTATTTCGACATGCTGCGGCAGAGCCCCGACGCCGCCATGGAAGTCATCAAATACCTCGGCCATCGACTCAATGAAGCGCAGGAGAAGGCGAAGGTGCTTGCCCTGGACCGCGCCGACCAGCGGCTGGCCACGCTGCTGATCGATTTGGCCGCACGCAGCGGCCAACCTGAGGCAGGCGGTATTCGTCTCGCCGTCCGCATGACGCGCCAAGACATGGCCAACATGGTGGGAACCACCACAGAGACGGTCATCCGCATCATGAGTCGATTTAAAAAAAGCCGCCTTGTCTCGGGCACCGCCAATAACCTGGTGATTCGTGACTTGGCGCGCCTCAAGGCGCTCGCTTCCTCGTAACGCCTCGGCCCGATCGCTGCCGACCGAGACACCCGCTAGCCCTACTCGCTCTACCACACCCACTAGGTCCACCGGACCCACAGCGCGGCAATTGCACCTAGCCTAGGGTTCCACATGATTTTTCGAAACATGACAATAGTCATATTTAACCACCCAGGGCTTCGTTATGCTCCAATTCAACAAAGTATCGGTCGCACACTGAATGGTCGGTGTGACGACATCGGTCACAAGAGTCATCAAGGAGGCCCCCCATGAACGTTCGACCGCAGTCCACTCACGCCACGCGATGCGCTACCGTCGCCGCGGCGCTCGCACTTACTCTCGGCCTCACCGCTCAAGCCGCCTTGGCGAAAACCCACGATGTGAAGATGACCGCTGTGGAAAGCGACATCATCGTCGAGGGAAGCGGAGAGAAATACGCCGCCTGGACCTTCAACGGGCAAATGCCCGGTCCGGTCGTGCGTGTGACGGAAGGGGACACGATCAACTTTACGCTCGAGAACCCCGCCACGAATAAGTATCCGCATGCGATGGATTTCCACGCGGCGGAAATCGACTTCCTGAAGAACTACAAGGCGATCAATGCCGGCGAGACGATCAGCTACACCTTCGTCGCGAAGAAGCCGGGCATTTTCTACTATCACTGCGGTGCACCCCCGATGATTCAACACATCGCGCGCGGCATGTTCGGCGCGATCATCGTGGATCCGAAGGACCCGAAGGTCTGGCCTAAGGCCGATCGCGAGTATGTCTTGGTGCAGTCCGAATACTTCAAGAACCCGAACGACGTGCAAGCCATGTTCGATCGGAAGTTCGACGGCGTGATGTTCAACGGCGGCATCTTTAAGTATCACCCGTTTGTCGTGAACGGCGGGAAGTTGGACGCGAAGCCGGGCGAGCGTGTCCGCATCTTCTTCGTCAACGCCGGCCCGAACGAGTTCTCGGCGTTCCACCCGATCGGCGAGATCTGGGACAACGTGTACGAGAGCGGCAACCCTGCCAACAACCTGAAGGGGATCCAGACCTACGTGGTCGGCCCTGGCAGCGCGGCCACGTTTGACGTGGTGGTCGAATCAGCGGGCGCCTACCCGCTTGTGACCCACTCGCTGACCGGTGCGCTGCGTGGCGCCATCGCCGTCCTCCTGGCGGGACCGGATGCGAAGACTGCCCCGTTGATGCCGATGGTACCCTGGGAGATCAAAGCCCCGGCGCCCGGCACGAAGAGCGGAAGTCCGGAATAATCCACAATCGGTTCTCCGGCGACGCCCCTCCGGCCACCAGGTCGGAGGGGCGTTCCATCTCGGAGCGCAGACACATGCCCCTCACCGATAGACAGCCAGTTCGTCATCATCCCGATTCGAAGCCGCACGGACGTCCCACTCGTCCCACTCGGGGCATCTGGGTGAGTACCGCTTACGCGCTGGTCCTGCTGGCAACCGGAGGCGTAGAAGTGCTGGCCGCCGACACAGCCCACGACCGTGTGGCCCTCTTCCTCTCAGGCAACGAATGCCCTGCGCAACGACGCGCCATCGCCGAGATCCTCTCGCACAGCCCCGGCGTCAAAGGGGTGGATATGACGGCCATTCCAGACCATGCCCTTGTGGACATCGTTGTCGGCGCAACCACAGGTGAGGCGTTGAGCGAACTCGTCCGCACGCAACTCCCGGCCACATCCGATTGCCGCGCCGAAGTCATGAAATCCTGTATCTCTGCGGGGCCGGTCGACGCCCATGCCGCACAGTAGTCGTGCATCGGCAGCGCTCAGACGCTGCCTCCTGTGTCTCACGATCTTCCTTCCCCTTTTCCCCTCAGTAGGACAGGCGCAAGAGGCCCTGCTGGATATTCTGCCGGTCAAGCCGATCAATCTCGACGTGGCCATTCGCAAGCAGACGTTTGCGCCGCGGGATCGTGAAATCGGCATTCAAGCCGGCTTTACGGCGCTCCGCTACGGCAACCTCGAGGTGCGCGCGATGTACCAGTTTTTCAGTATTGCCACGCGAGAGGTCTCGACGGATCAACACTCGCTGCTCATCAATCCCCGCTGGAATAATTTTATCGACGTGTTGAACTTTCCCCGCGGCCGCCCGATCAACCGCGTGATTCGCCACGTGCTCTTCGGGCCGCTGGAGGATCGCGCGGTCCCGTACCTCGGCGGCATCGCCGGGACGGTGTTGCCGAGTTCAGGGAACGACAAGGCGGGACATGTCCTCGGCGGACAGCTCGGGGTGCGGTTCCCCGTGGCACACGGCATCGCCGTGGACTTCGGCTTTCAGTACACACAATATCGCATCGATTTCGACGGTGTGAGGGGACTCGCGCATCAATGGATGTTTCTCACCGGCGTCCGGTTTTAGCCTGTCTCGCACAGGCCATGCTTCTCGCTACCCTCTGGCTGACTGCCGGGTGCGGGCTCATCATCGACGCCGTCCAATGGGTCCAGCCGATTCCGACCGACGAAGTGCAGATGATTTGTCTGCGTCACCGGGTCCAAGTCGGCATTGCGGTGGAGCCGCTGCGCCCATTCGTCTTTCCGGCCGTGTTTACGGATGAGGGCGTACGGGTGACCGGCATGGATGTCGAAGTCATCCAATCGCTGGTCGATGCGCTGCGGCGCGAATGCGGCGATCAGACGATTGCGCCGGTGTTGCATCTGGTTCGGTTTCGAGATCTCTTCGTACTCCTGAATGAAGGCAAGCTGGATTTCTTCGTCTCCTCCATCAGCGCCAATATCCCGCGGGCGGCGCGCAGCGGACTCGCCTATTCCAACCCGTATTTTTTTGACGGCGGCCTCAGCGGGCTCACACATGACTCGGCCATACAAGCGCGGATTGCGCAGGCACTCGCCCAGTCCGAGGGTGGCATTGACCGCGCGACAGCACGACAGGCCTTCGCCAGCCTCACCGTCGCCGTTCAGGAAGGCACGACGGCAGACTATTTCGCACAGGACGTCCTGAAAGACAGTCGGCTGCTCTTCTGCGATTCGTTGCCGGCCGCGTTCGAAACGCGGACGCCGTCGATCGATGTCATTCTGGGAAAACTCCCCGTCCTGCGTTACGAAGCCGCAACAGTCCGGAAGGATTGGAGCCTATTGATGCGTGGCCCGACGACGCCACTCAGGCTCACGCGGGAATATTTCAGCGTGGCCACGGCCGAAGAAAGCTATCGCCTTCGCACCTTGCTGAATCATGAGCTGTATCGGATGGAAGAAAGCGGCCGTCTGGCCGCCATGAAGCGCCGCTGGCTCGACGAGCCCTATGCCTATCCGCGCCGCGCGGCGCTTGAAGGCCTCCCCTTCGCAGCAGAAGATATGCCGGCCCACTACGACCAAGGTGAATGCCGCCCCGATCCCGCTCGCTAACGATCGATGGCACGACACAAGGAGCGCATCATGCACGCACACCAACACCCAGAACGATCGCTGATACGAGGGTTGATCGCCGGGCTTCTGCTCACCGCCACATGGATGGGCCCCGCATGGGCCATCGACCGCATGGAAGGCGAAGAGACGGCGCGGCTCTTAGCAAAACTCCTGAGTGCGGGACGGATCGTGATCGACCATCACCAAACGCTGATCGACGATGCGACCAAAGGAGAGAAGGGATTTACGCCGGCGGTGTTCGAAGCACAGGTGATCGAGCAGTATCGTCGCATGACCGGGATCGACCTGCATCATCTGCAGGCGACAACGTCAGGAACCCCGATTCCATCACTCGCCCGCGAATTGTTGCCGGCCTTTCTCGAAGCCAGCAAATCCGTAGTCCACGATGCGCAAGTCGTCATCAATCAGCGCGGCATCGGGTACAAGAACTTCATTCCCGCGACGTACGGCAGCCAGGCGTCCCGACGTTTCTCACAACAGTCCCACGTCCGCCTCAAACAAACGGCGCTGGAAGCGCGCAATCCGAAGAACGAGCCGGATGATTACGAAGCCTCCGTCTTGCAATGGCTCTCCGGTCGACCGAGGGCCGAGGCCTACGTAAGCGAATTGACCGACCGCGGGCAGACGCTCCGCGTCGTCATGCCGATCTACTACGAACCGGACTGTCTGAAGTGTCACGGAGAACCGAAAGGCGACCTGGATATTTCAGGGTATCCGAAGGAAGGGCGAAAGGACGGCGATCTGGCCGGCGCCATCACCGTCACCGTGCCGCTGGCAGGCCGGTAAGAACATCGTCGGCGAGCGCGCATTCCCAGCATGCAAGCCGACTCGCAATCCCGGCGTTACGCCGCCGGTGTGCATTATCTCCCCCAAGCCCCTCGATTCGGGCAGTGGCACGCTGCTCGGGCCTGCTTGGCTAGTCGATACCGTATCGACCCGGCGCCAACACATCCTCAGGATCGAACGCTCGCTTGAGCCGTTGGTTGAGCGCTTTCAACTCCGGGCAGGATTCGTACAGCCTGGCCCACCCGTTAATCCCGGAACGGAAGTATTGATACCCGTTCCGATGCGACAGTTCCATCAGCGCGCCATACAAGCGCTCCGCCCGTGCGCATTCCCCCGGATCGAGGCGATCATACAGAATGGCCATCAGACAACACACGCTCCGTACGTTGAACACGACTACCGTCATGAAATAGTCAAAATTGAAGTCTGCGAACAGACGCCGACATTCCACATGGAACGCAACCACGTCCCGGCCGACAAAGGGCAACATCGGCACCGCCCACATGATGCCGATATCGTCCCGACCGACATGAATGTCACGATCCGGCCTCGGCGTGCGCGCTCGAAAGTAGGCGCGCTTCACCACCGTTTCTGAGGGACGCCCTTCATGCAAATCCATGATCCCAGGCAAAAGCTTCACAAGAGCCAGCGAGGACCCCAACAGGCCTCTCACGACACGATCGATCAATGAGACGGCCCACGGTGCCTTCACCGTCTGTAGCGTGCGGACCCAGCGACACCAGAGCGCCAGACGCGCACGCGGCAGCACCGTCATCCGCGTGTATCCCCCTGCACGACGGAGCGCGCGCTGTGCGAAACGCGATGCCGCTCGGACGACCGGACGCTGTCCGTAGATCGCAAACGTTCCCGTCCAACTCGGCACCGCATATTTGGCCTGCAGGGCCGTCAACTGCGCTGTAGAGACGGCGATTTGAGGATCGAGTCCCTCGTCCCTGGCTTGCGTCAGCAACGTCAACATCGACAACGCATTGGAAAATCGGCCGGTGGGCGGCACCACACCGCTCAGCATCAACTCGCGCACCGTGTCCATTGTCTGACCGAGCTGTGCTTCATCCGCCAGTTGCAGACTGATCAGCGCGTAGTCCGCGGGCTTCCGCATCAACCAGATCCCGGCCTTGACCACGACCCCAAAGTTCGATTGGCTGAACAGACCGTCGAGAGACGGCCCCACGCCCCACTTATAGAGATGCGCCGTACTTCGCCCACCCTGAGGGGGGACCGCCCCGGTCTGTACCACCGTCCCATCCGCCAGAATGACTTTAAGGCCGCACACATTCCCGATATGGTCGCTATAGGGTGTAACCCCGACCCCACGGTCGAGTGCATTGCCGAGTACGCTGCCTGAAGGGGGCCCACCGGCCGAATCGACCCAGAGCGGGATCTGGTGCTCCTGGAGATAACTGTTCAGCTGCTCATAGGTAACACCCGGCTCCAGCACGGCATAGGCCAGCTCAGCGTCGACATGCAGAATCTTGTGCATGCGCGTCAGCAGCACCACCACTGACGCTCGGCTACCGCTCGTGTTCAGGTAGCCCCAATTCTTTCCCCCGCTGTGGACCCACAACTTGGTTCCGTACTGCGTCGCCAACTTCAGCAGGATCTGAATTTGTTCGCTGGAGTCCGGATAGACGAAGGCCGCGGGAGGCTGGGCATTGACCACAGGGTCCTTCGCCAGGAAGGCAAAGACTTCGCCCGATGTCACAATTTGGTCGTCCCGAAAATACTCACGGAGTGAGGCCAGGAATTGAGTCATGGAGGCGGTGGTTCCCATCCCTGTGAGGGCCGTCGCAGTAGCGTGGACTAGGAGGAAGCCTAACAAACTACATCGGGTTGTCCAGTACCGCGCCGATGGTCCGGCCAAGGCAACAGGCTCACGAGCAATATACCCTGGTATATCGAGCAGATAGGTACACCTTCCGCCCCGCGCCCCTCCTCTGCAAAGCTCCCGACACAGGCCGTCAACAGGGGGTGAAAGGCACATGGACAACGACCAAAATATTGCTAACTTTACATAAGTGGTTGTTTCATATTTTCATATCTACGTCAGCACATGAAGGCACCAGTCCCCTATGTCGGCACATCGCCCACCCTGGATCGAGCGGTTCGCACGGACATTGGTACGGTGGCGATGGATCGCATTGCTCCTCGTCGGCTGCATTACGGTGCTGCTGCTCGCCCAGGTGCGCTCCCTTGAAGTGCGCCTCCAGCACGAGACGATCTTACCCGCAGCCCATCCATATGTCCGCACGAGCCAACGGATCGAATCCCTATTCGGCGGACGCAATCAGATCGTCATCGGCATCGTGCCGGTCGAGGGCACAGTCTATTCGCCCGCCATGGTGGCCGTCGTCCGCCGCCTGACCGACGGACTGTTGAGTCTCCCCGGCATCGTCCCCCATCAAGTGCTCAGCCTCACCTCACCGCAAACCAAAGCCATCCTCGCCTTGGAAGACGGCATGTCGGTCGAACCGCTCGTACCGTTGGTACCTACCGATTCCGCATTTGCCGAGACCCTACGACAACGCCTCGACGCCAACCCGGTCTATCGCAACACGATCGTGTCTGCAGACGGGTCCACAGCCATCGTCATTGGAGATTTCACGCAGACAGCCGAGAGCCCGTCGTATCGCGATCGTGTGACCGCCGTGCGCGCGCTCATTGAGCGGGAGGACGCCTCCACCGTCCGCTTTGCACTGGGGGGCATCGCGGTCAACCTAGCCTGGCTGGAGTGGTACTCACAGGAAATGGCCTGGTTGTTCGGCGTCGCCCTGCTCAACGTGATGGTCGTGTTGTATCTGTCGTTCCGCTCCCTGCAAGGCATGATCATTCCCATGTGTACCGCACTGCTCAGCTCGCTCTGGGCGCTGGGGATCATTGCCGCAGCCGGGGTGCCGCTCGATATCGCCAATGTCACCACGCCCATCTTGATCATGGCGATCGCGGCCGGACACTCCATTCAAATGCTGAAGTATTACTACGAAATGTACGCGAAGCTGCAGGATCAGCACGAAGCCGTGGTGGCCGCGATGACCCGCGTCGGCCCGGTCATGCTCGCAGCCGGGACCATCGCCATCGTGGGGTTTCTCTCGCTCCTGATTTTTGACATTCCCGCCATTCGCCTGTTCGGCCTGTTTACGGCCGCCGGCGTTGCGGCGGCCCTCATTCTTGAACTGACCTGCATCCCGGCACTGCGCGCCTGCCTCCCGGCACCACAGCGTCGAGACGTTACGCGCCACCCCCTGGCCCCCAACAAAGCTTCCGCGACGCCGCGCTCCACCGCGTCACTGTTTACCCCGACCAATCTGAGCATCCCGCTTCTTTTCGGGCTCGGAGGCGTCACGCTGCTGGTGGGCTCTTGGCTTGTCACGGTGGATAACAGCATGCGAGGCAATTTCCAGACATCTAGTCAGGTGCGACAGGATGACACCCTCCTCAACCAGCGCATGGGCGGGACCAACACCCTCTCCCTCCTGATTGAAGGCCCGACCAACGACAGTATGCTGGAACCCTCCGTGCTCCAGGCCATGGTGGCGACGCAACGGTTTATCGAACGCTACGATCAGGTTGGGAAAACGCTCTCGCTGGCGGACTACCTCGCGCGAATGAATCGGGTGATGCGCGGTGACGTCCCGGAAGCGGACCACCCACCGGAGAGCCGAGAGCTGGCAGCACAATATCTGCTGCTCTACTCGTCCGGCGGAGACCCCCGCGACTTCGATACGCTGGTTGATCCGTCGTATCGCCAGGCGGTGATCACGGCCTACCTCAAGAGCGACAGCACCGCCTATTTCAAACGCCTCGCGGCAGACCTTGACGCCTTTCTTCCGACGGTTTTTCCCCCGGACTATCGCGTGAGTCTCGGCGGCGGCTTGGCGGAAAGCCTTGCGCTGAACGACACCATTGTCGAAGGCAAACTCCAGAACATTGTCCAAGTCGGCCTCATCATCGCCGTGCTCAGCGCCGTCTTTTTCCGTTCGGTGTTGGCCGGATGCCTGGTCACCATTCCCCTGATGATGGCTGTGATCGCGAATTTCGGCGTCATGGGCTACTTCGGAATCCGCCTCGATATCGGCACCGCCATTGTGGCGGCCATGTCGATCGGGATCGGCGCCGACTACTCGATCTACTTCCTCTACCGCCTCCGGGAGGAACGCCGAAAGACCGCCACCCTCTCAGAGACCATGGCCCGCACCAGGGCATCGGCGGGCACCGCCGTCTTGCTGGTGGCGCTCTCGGTCGGCTGCGGCTACGCGGTGCTGATGATCTCTCCATTTCAATTTCACATTCGCATGGGCCTCTTGGTGGCGGTCACGATGGCCGCCAGCAGCGTGAGTACCACCGTCCTGCTGCCCTGGCTGCTCCTCCGATGGCCGCCGCGGTTTGTTGAGCCAGCCTCACCTTCACTTCCTGAGTCAGAAAGGAGTCGGCTATGCGCATAACGCACATCATTCTGGGGCTCATCACGACCAGCAGCCTTGTCATGCCGCTCTGCGTCGGCGGTACCGAATTGTCCGGACGCGACATCATGGAGCGTAACTTCCAAGCCGAACGCTTTCCCCAGATGCACAACAACGAAACGATGAACATGATCTCTCCGGACGGCGCAGTCCGGACGCGCAAGCTGAGTTCCATCAGCAAACTTTCGCCGAACGGAATCGATACGTCCCTCCGCACCACATTTGAACAGCCGGCGGATATCCGCGGGACCGTCTTTCTCCAAATTCAGCACAGCACCGAGAGCGACGATTTGTGGGTCTATCTTCCCGGGCTGAAGAAAGTGCGCCGCCTGACGTCCGGCAACAAAAAGGACAGTTTCTTCGGCAGTGAATTCTCGTATGGAGATCTGCTGGTGCCGGCCGTCGACACCTTCACGCACACCCTCCTGCGCACGGAAGTGTTGGCCGGAGATTCCTGTTACGTGGTGGAGTCTAAACCCGCGACGCCGCAGGCCGCGGACGATGTCGGCTATGCATTGAAACGTTCGTGGATCCTTACGACCAACTTCCACGAAAAGCGGATCGAGTATTACGATGCCGCCAACCGCCTGCTGAAATCCCAATACGTCTCACAGATTCAAGAAATCTCCACGCACCCCTCGCGCTGGTGGGCCATGCAGCGCGAGATGCTCAACGCGCGCAGCGGCTATCGAACGGTCATCATCTTTGATCGACTCGATACGCAGACTCCGGTGAGCGACGACGTGTTCTCGGCGCAGTCTCTCAGCCGAGGCAAATGACACGCCCACGCTCCGACAGTCAGTCGTATTTCCAAAGGGCCGTGCTCGTGGCACTTCTATGGGAGGCGCTGCGGCATGACGGCCTGGCATTCACTGATGTCCACACGTATTCGCAGAGCGACCGCATGACACACCAGGAAGCCCATCGCCTGCAGGACACGGCCCTTCACGCCGTAGCGAAGGCTCCATCGACCGCTCAAGCGGCCAGCCCTCCTGCGGCATCCGCATCACGACCACGGAAGTCTGTGCGCCCCGCGCACCCGATACCACGGAAACCGGCAACGCCCCCCTCATCCACATCTCCGTCCGCGGATCTGCCGGTCGCACCAGGTCGATCCGCCGCTCCCCTCCCCCTCGCCACCCCGCCGACCCATTCGGAAACGCCGCAGGCCGGCACGACGCCGAGTGCTCCCCTGACGCAGGACTCATCGCAGGACGGGACCACCCTCGACTCCTCCCTGCTGGCGCGCAACGGGTTTGGGGCCATCGTCCGCACCGATTACTTTAGCGCCTCAAAGCGCCTCAACCAGCAGACCAACCTCATCGGCCTCACGGTGCAACCCAAGTGGGAGCAGGCCTTCGGCACACTCGTCGACGTCAAAGTCGAAGGCCGCCTCCATGATGAAAGCATAGGCAAGCCCGGCGGCCAGCAGCACCGCCTCCTCGAAGGCTATGGGACCGTGCACATGGGAAAGGTAGATCTGCGTCTCGGCCAACAGATCGTCAACTGGGGTCGGGCGGATGCACTCAACCCGACCGATGTGCTCACGCCGAAGGATTACACACATCTCTCAGCAGAGGCGGAAACCGATCGCCGCTTCGGTCTGCCCTCCGCCTCGCTCATGCTCCCGCTGGGAGACACCCTTGTGTTCTCGGCCATCTGGCTCCCCGTGTTTCAGAGCAGCGTCGTACCGATACCCGGGCAGCTTCCGTTTCAACTCGTGCGGCAATGGCCCAGCAGCGCCGTCGGCAATCACAGTATCGGCCTGAAGCTGGATCGCTCCGGCACGGGTGTCGACTGGTCCGTCAGCTACTTTCAGGGCTTTGATCTCATTCCATTCGGGCGCGTCGCAAGTCCAACGACCGTGCTGTTACGCAACCAGCGCATCCGCATGGTCGGCGCAGACCTGGCCACCACGGTGGGACGCTATGGGCTGCGCGTAGAAACGGCGTACATCCGCACCGACGATCCCTACGGCCGTGATCCGGAAGCCCGCAATCCATCCTGGACGACGGTCGCCGGTATGGATCGCGATCTCACCGACTCCTTGAATCTCAGCGTGCAAACCTACCTGCGCCACATCTTCGCATTCGAGGACACCTTCCGGGTGGCCCAACCGCTCGTGCAGACCGTGTCCGTGTTGAACGCCACCATCGGCAACCAGCTGGACCGCTGGCAAACCGGGGCGATGGTACGGCTGAAGGGAAGTTGGTTTCAGCAAACGCTGGACGGCGAACTCGTCGCCATCTGGAACGCAAACCGTGGGGACGCGATGATCCGCCCGTCGCTCGCCCACGCGTTCACGGATTCGGTCAAGGTCTATGTGGGGGCGGATCTGTTCACCGGGCGACGCGATTCATTCTACGGGCGGCTGCAGGATGCCACCGCCGTCTTCGTCGAAGTCCGGGCGACCTACTGAAGAGAGTGCGCCCGCTTACAAAAGGATCGCTGCTATGGGACGAGGCACCACCACCATTCGCTTAGCGCAATCCGACGCCGACAAAGAAGCCATCTATCGATTGCGTTACCGTGTCTACATCGAGGAGATGGGCGGCGGCGCCCGCCATACCGAGGCCGACACCACCGGCCGTCAGCTCTACGATGAGCAGGACGAACATGCCTACCATTTCATGGGCTTCCAAGATGGAGAGCTCGTCGCCTGCGCGCGCATCTGCCTGCGGCGAGAACGACCGTTGGAGTGCGAGGATCTCTTGAGCCTGGCGCGGTTCGCGCCGGCCTATCCCAGCCACATCAGCATGACCTCGCGATTGGTCATCGATCCGCGGCTACGGGGCACGCATCTGCTTCGCAGCCTCGCCTGCTCGATGTATGAGTACGGGCGGACTCAAGGCATGCTGTTCGACTTTATCGACTGCCATCCCCGTCTGCTCCCGCTCTATTCACGACTCGGCTATCGCATCTACAAACCGGGCTTTCGCCACCCCAAATATGTCTACGTAGTTCCCATGGTCTTGGTGGGCGACGACCTGGAGCATCTCGCCGAGGTCAAATCGCCGTTTCTGAGCATCGCCAAACGCCTGCCCTCCTCGCACAACGGCCGCGAGCTGCTCATCCGTGCCTTCCCGGACTCCATGCATAAGTACGTCTCGGCGGATCAAAACGCGACGGCGTTTTGGAGCCTCTTACGGGCGCGTCTGTTGGATCGCAACGCCACCGTCAATGTCTCTCAGGTCTTGAGCGGACTTGCCCCGACGGAAGTCGAAGCCGTCGTGACTGCCGGCCATATCATTTCCTGCAAAACAGGGGATGCGGTCTTAAATACGGGAGACCCGGGGCGGGAAATTTTTCTGATCTTGGAAGGCAGCTTTCTGGTCCACACCGCGCCGACCGTGCAAAATCCCACGACCTGGCGCCTTCGTAAACTCCTCGTCTGCGGAGATATCTTCGGCGAGGTGGCATTTCTCACGGAAGGGATCCGCCATGGAGTCGTCTCCGCCATGGAAGACTCGACGCTCTTGGTATTGAACAGCCGTACGCTCGACCGCCTGGCGGCGACCGCACCGGAAGTGGCGGCAAAGTTTTTTCAGAATCTCGCGCGCATCGAGGCGACACGACTTCGAGACACGGTGGGCTTCTAGCGTGTCGCGTGCGACTTGGTGGGTCTCGACTCCCTTGTGGCGGCCCATCGGGAACCGGGGTACCAGACCCGACGCGGGCTATCCTCCCAGGCGGCTTTTTACGCGAGCCAGAACTCCGCTGGGCCCATGCGTCGTCACGACGTGCAGCGCTTGCGCGACAGCTGGGACGATCAGGGGTTGGGGGCGACGAAGACCAGCACCTTCAACCGCTGCTGGGTGTGATTCTTCACCCCGTGCTCCTGGCCCGCGGGCGCCATGGTCCCCTGTCCCGGAGCGAGCACCTGCTTCTCGGTCCCGACCTGGAACGTGCCTTCCCCTTCCAGCACGAGATAGACCTTGTCCTGCTCGCCGTGAATATGGCCCTTCTGTTCTTGGCCCGGCTCAAAGCAGTAGACGTCACAAAAAAATCGCGGCGTCTCAAAGATATTGTTCTTCTTCATCTTCTCAGCGCTAAACGACTGATAGTCAGATAGTTTTATCACTTTCATACTGCGACTCCTTGAATGCAAATACTCTTGGCTAGCTGAGGCGTCCAGGATCGACTATGCCTGCACAGGCGCCGACTGTGGCACGGGGTGGATCCGCTGGAGCAGTGAGTCAACCGAGATCAAATGGCGCTGCAGACCCAGCTCTGTCGGCGCCAGCCCCATCGCCAGTCCCAACAACTGCGGCAGGTGGAGAATCGGCATATTCAGCGCCGTCCCGACCGCTTCGCCCGCGCGGTCTTGGTAGATATCCAAACTCATGTGACAGAGCGGACAGGGCGTGACCATCGCATGAGCGCCGTGATCGCGCGCGTCTTTCATGTTCTGCCCGCCCATCGCCATGGCGATGGCTTCCTTCTCCAGGATGATCGGGAAGCCGCAACAACGCGTCCGCCCGGCGTAGGCCACCGGCTCACTCCCCAGCGCGCGCATGACCTTTTCCATCGAGGACGGATTTTCCGGATCGTCGAAGCCCAACTGCCACGAGGGCCGCAAAATGTAGCAGCCATAAAAAGGCGCCAGGCGCAGGCCCGCGAGAGGCACGCGGACTTCTTGACGCAAGCGCGTGAGGCCCAGGTCTTTGATGACGATCCAGAGCAGATGCTTGACCTGAATGGTGCCCTGATAGCTGAGGCCGTCGCGCGCCAGGAGTTGATTCATCCGTGCACGCGTCTCCGGCTCGGCCTTCAGCCGCCGATTCGCGGCACTCATGACCCCTTGGCAGGTCCCGCAGATCGTCATGATATCGAGATGGAGCGCCTCGGCCTGCGCAAACGTCCTGGCGTTGATCGCCAGCGCCGCGTCCGGATCCGCCTCGGCCACCACACCCGCTCCGCAGCAGGCCGCGGCCTTCAGCTCCACCACCTCAATCGCAAGCCGCGGCAGCACCGCCATCGTCGATTGATAAAGCTCCGGCGTGGCCCCTTGGGCCGCACAACCTGGATAGAGGGCATAGCGCAAAGCCATCACAAATTCCTACGAAGATGCCGGGATGGATGAGGGCGACACACCCGCCATGTATACACAGCGGACACCCATCGCAGCAAGTGTGGCGCGAGCCGCCGCGGTACTGCAGCGGCTTATCTAGTGCTCACGATCCGTCGTCGCCAAACAAACGACGAAACCGGGTGCGCAAATCGGTGATCGACGATTCGAGCCCCTGGCGCAGCCGCTCCCAGGTGGTCTCGCCGGCAATTCTGATTTCTTCCAGCCGCTTCCGCGCTTCGTCTTTCCGCCGCTCCAAATCTTCCAGCGATGCCTCCGCACGACGCCGGGTATCTGCCGACATCTGGTCCATTCGCTCCTGCAATCGTTGAATCCCCGCCTGCAGCTCGTCCAGTTCCGCCTGTACCGTCTGCTCCACCTGCGCCCGTTCCTGCGCCGAGTAGGCCTTGGCGGCCTCCACCGCTTCCGCAGCTTCCCGCTTCACGGTTCCGCTCGTCACCGGCTTCGAGTCGTCGGCTGCCATGCCCGCAAAGGACCATGGTCCTATCCCACTGACGACAAGCCAGGCCGCACAGAGGCCGATGCGGCCGATACCCACAATCGAAATTCGAGCGATTCGCGGCATCACATCCCCCTTCACAGGCGCGAGACACAGAAGGCGTCGGACAAAAAGGTGAAACGAGTTTG
Source organism: Nitrospiraceae bacterium (assembly GCA_041908685.1). Lineage (GTDB taxonomy): Bacteria > Nitrospirota > Nitrospiria > Nitrospirales > Nitrospiraceae > BQWY01. The sequence continues at coordinate 85,628 of JAYREW010000019.1, forward strand.
GAAGCATCACAGAGCGTGCTATAGGGTAGAAGAGACGGTCGTCAGTATACGCAGCGACGTAGCGCCTGTCATGACGATCACAGCATGTCCCTAGGGAAGTACCTAAATGGCCCTAGTCTCAAGCTTTTATAGGGAAACACCGACAAGTTCGGTAGTGGCCCAGTCCTACGTTGTATCTCGGAGATCACTATGTCCACCCAGCCCGCCTGCACCTTAAGCCCGGATGTCTGCCAGCGCATGGAAACGGCGCTTCAAGAACGCCTGACCACCGGCAACATCCAGTTGCCGCTGCTGCCGCGCGTGGCGACGCAGGTGCTGTCGTTGGTCAACGATCCGAATTCTGACGCCGCAAAATTTGCCGCGCTGATCCATCAAGACCAAGCCCTCGCCGCCCACGTCCTGCGTATCGCCAACTCGCCGGCCTATATGCCGCGTGTGCCGATCGTGTCCCTGCAGCACGCCGTGTCGATGCTCGGCATCAATCTCCTCTCGGAGATCGCCTTCACCGTCTCCCTCAAGGCGGGCACGTTCCAAGCGCCGGGATTCGAGAAGGTGTTGGAAGGCATGTGGTGGCACGCTGTGGCCAGCGGCGCCTACGCAAAGGAAGTGGCCAAGCTGAAGCGGGCCAATTTGGAGAGTGCGTATATCTGCGGATTGCTCCACGCGATCGGGAAACCGGTCGTCCTCAACACCAGCATCAAGCTGGCGAAGGAGCTGAACATCCCGACCGACGCGGCGTTCTTCACGAAACTCGTCGAAGATCATCATGTGCAGTTCGGCACGTTGATGGGCGAGAAGTGGGCGCTGCCGCAGCAGGTCCGCGAGTCCATCGCCCACTATCTCGACTACGACCAGGCGCAGCAGTTCAAGCAGGAAGTCATGACGGCCACCGTGGCCCATCGCTTTGCCACGTTCATCCTCGGGCAGGAAGAGATGACGGTCGAGACCCTGCACGACCACCCGGCCTATGCGGATTTGAACCTCTACCCGAAGGACCTGGCCGCCTTAGTGGCAGCCCAGGACATGGTCAAGACCGTCGTGAGCAGCATGTCCCTATGAGCACGATCGCGAAATACGACGTACTGGTCGTCGGCAGCGGGCCGGCCGGACAGAAGGCTGCGATCATGGCGGCCAAGGCCGGCAAGAAGACCGCGGTGATCGAGCGCGAACAGGGTCTCGGCGGCGGCTGCGTCTACCGAGGAACGATTCCGAGCAAGACGCTCCGCGAAACGGCGCTGAGTCTGGATCGCATTAAGCGCGGCGCGCAGGCGTTCGACTGCCAACTCAAAGAAGGCATCGAAGTCGGCATTCTGATGCATCGCCTCAACGAAGTGATGGACGCGCACAGCCGCTACATGACCGCCCAGCTCAAGCGCAACAACATCACCTTCCTCCACGGCTGCTGCAAATTCGTCTCCGACCATGTGTTGGAAATGACGACGGTGGACAATCAGACGCAACAGCTCCACGGCGACGTCATCGTGTTGGCGACCGGCTCGCGGCCGAAGCAACCGGCCTTCGCCCCGGTTGATCACGACCATATCGTCGACAGCGATTCCATCCTCTCGATGATCTACCTCCCCAAGTCGCTCTCGATCTTGGGCGCCGGCGTCATCGCCTGCGAATACGCCTCGATCTTTTCTCTCTTAGGCGTGGAAGTGACCTTGATCGACCTGAACGAGCGTCCGCTGCGATTCATGGACCCGGAAGTGGTGGCGCGCTACACGCAAAGCTTTGAGGAACGCGGCGGCCGCTATTGCGGCAACGCCAGCATCGAGTCGATCCGCTGGGACGGCATCTCCTCCGTCGTCACCGTGTTGAGCAACGGCCCGATCATCAAGTCGGAAAAGATGTTGGTCGCGCTGGGCCGACAGCCCAACATGGATGAGCTGGACATCGCTGCGGCGGGTCTGACGACCACAGAAAAGGGGTTCATCCCCGTCGATCACAACAATCAGACCTCGGTGTCGCATATCTATGTCGTCGGCGACATGGCCGGTCCGCCGTCGCTGGCTTCCGCCGCCATGGAACAGGGCCGCCGCGCAGTCAGCCACGCACTCGGCACCCCGGTGGAATCCGCCGACCATTTTATCCCCATGGGCGTGTACACCATTCCCGAAATGGCCAGCGTCGGGCTCGATGAAAGCAAAGCCCGCGCGCGCTTTAAGAACGTATTCGTCGGCCGCGCCAACTTCGAGGAAGTCGCAAAGGGTCAGATCGCCAGCACCAGAAACGGCTTGCTGAAACTCATTGCCGGTCCGGACGGGCGCCAATTCCTCGGTGTGCAGATCGTCGGCGAGAACGCGACGGAACTGATCCACCTGGCAGAATTGGCCCTGCTGAACGGGAACCCGGTGGACGTGTTCATCGAGAGTATTTTTAATTTCCCCACCTACGCCGAAGCCTATCGTATCGCCGCCCTGGATATCGTCAAACAGCGCGGCAACATTCAGCCGCTCGCCAAAGCCAGCTAGCCCTGTCGCGCTCCGCACGGCCTCGCTGCCCGTTAGCCTCTGCCGGACATCATCGTGCAGTGCTGCGCCGCCGTTCCGCTCGTTCATGTATCCGTTGGTCCGCCATCTGCTCCAACACTCCCCGCTTTGACCTTCAGCCTGCGCTGCGCTAGGCTGCGCCTGCACGGCGATGCTCGTGCATCCATCATCGTGGCCGAGTTCGTGATGAACCGACACCAACGACGCGCGCACGAGAAAGACAGGGGCGCCACCGGAGCCGCCGCCCAGGCGATCCAGGACTGGCTACGCGAGGCCCGGACACACCACCAAGCCGGGCGCATGAGTGAAGCGGCAGCGCTCTATCAAGCGATCCTCGAACAAGACCCAACCCATCCGGACGCCAATCACCTGCTGGGCCTTATCGCCTACCGCTGCGGACAGTTGCCTGAAGCCTGCGAGCTGATCGAGCAGGCGATCGCCGCCGATTCCGCCAACGCCGCCTACCCGTTTAATCTCGGTGTCGTGCGACAGAAACAGGGCAACCTGGAAGGGGCTGTGGAAGCCTACCGCGCCGCCATCGGGATCAATCCACGCTACGTAGAGGCGCTCAGCAATCTCGGCAACACGCTAAGAGATCTCGGCCGATACGACGCCGCAGAAGAGCACTACCGACAGGCACTCGCCCACAGCGACCAATCCCCCGAGCTGCACAATAATCTGGGCGTCGTGCTGAAAGAATTAGGACGTTACGACGAAGCGGAGCGAGCCTATACAGAGGCGTTGCGCCTGAAGCCCACACATGTTGAAGCGCGCAACAACCTCGGCCTGCTGTACATGGATGGCGGCCGCTACGACCAAGCGCGCGAGGCGTTCGAGGCGGCCATCGCCACAGCACCCGATCAGTGGAAAGGGCACTACCATCGTGGCCTCTTGGCGATTTGGGAAGGGCGCGGCGAGGAGGCCTGCGTCCACCTCGATCACGCCGCCCGACTGAAGCACGATCATGGACGCCCGACACGCCCGTCACTCGTGTCGCGCGCGCGGTTGAAGCACGATGTCGAGCAGATCGACTACTTACGCCGGCGAGGCTGCCTCGGCGCGGAGAGCGACGCATACTCGGAGGCGTTACATCGCATCCGCCAGGCAGTCGACGTACAGGCGCCGAACGAGACCTGGGTGAGCCTGTCGGCCGCCGATGCCGACGCCTTGAGTCCATCGTGGAATCGGTTGCTCTATGCAGGCGCGGCTCCACGGCTCGACGGCCCGGTGCTTAATCCGGACCTTGACGTGGAGGAGATCGAAGGGCGCTGGTTGGCGCGGCAGCCTGAAATCGTCGCTGTGGACCAGCTACTGACACCAGCAGCGCTGGCCGCCATGCGACAGTTTTGTTTGGAGGCGACGATCTGGAAGAAGGAGTACGCGAACGGCTATCTCGGCGCCTTCATCGGCGATGGGTTCGCCACTCCGCTGCTGTTTCAGATTGCAGAGGCGTTGCGTCTCCGCTTTCCGCGCATCTTCAAAGACCACCGGCTCACGCAGTCCTGGTCGTTCAAACACGACAGCGCGCGCCGCGGCTTAGGCATGCATGCGGATGCGGCCGCCGTGAACGTGAATTTCTGGGTCACGCCAGATGAGGCCAATCTGAACCAGGAGACCGGCGGCCTGCTCGTGTGGGACAAGGAAGCGCCGCGCGACTGGAATTTCAAAGCCTACAACAGCCAGGCAAACCGGGACGCGATCGACGCGTTTCTCCGCGCCAGCAATGCGCAGATGGTGCGTGTCCCCTACCGATGCAACCGCGCCGTGATCTTCAACTCCGACCTCTTTCACGAAACCGACGACGTGTCGTTCCGCGACGAGTATCTGAGCCGCCGCATCAACATCACCTTACTCTATGGGTTTCGCGCCAAGGCGTAGACAGCAGGCAACACATCAGCGCTGCGCGGGGCCCGCGCATGGATGACAGGATGAGATGAGATGAGATGAGATGAGATGGGAAGGAAGTGAAAATGGAGCGGGCGATGGGATTTGAACCCACGACAACTTGCTTGGGAAGCAAGGACTCTACCACTGAGCTACGCCCGCCCTTGGCCCCGATCGAGTCGCCGATCCTACGCCGCCCCCATGACCAAGTCAAGGCAGCGGCGGTCCACCAGCGCGGCACGTGACGCGATATAGGTAACCGGCGCGGTTTCCCTCAGCGCGACTGCCAGGAGGCGGTACGCGTCATCGTTCCCCAATTTCCCTGCGTGCCGCGCATCCAACGCCACAGCCCGATCACCTTCCAGACAGCGTTGATTTGCCGATAGCCGAAATTTTCCGCCACCGCCGCCACCACCAGGTACGCAATCTGACTACGGCGCGGATACATATGGAAGGACATTTCTTCCAGCAGGAACGCGCTGACCGACAACAGAATCCCCACACTGATGGCGACGCAGAGCAGCGACAGCCAGGTCGTCACGGAGATCATCCCCAGCGCGAATCCGATCGCGAGGATGACGTACCCCAGCACTTCGATCACCCCGCCGAGCGCCTCGAACAGCACCATGAACGGAAACGCCAGCCAGCCGGGCGTTCCACCCTTCAGATGACAGAGCAGTTCCCGATTCTTCATGAGGCTTTCGCAGAGTCCGCGCTGCCAGCGGATGCGCTGGTTCTTGAGCGTGCGCCAATCTTCCGGGGCCTCCGTCCAGCAGACGGGATCGGGCACGAACGTGATGCGATAGGGTTTTCCCGCCAGGCGCAGGCTGCGGTGCAGCCGCACGACCAGTTCCATGTCCTCACCGATGGTGTCGTGGCGATAGCCGCCGACGCCGATCACCGTTTCCTTGTGAAAGAGCCCGAAGGCGCCGGAGATGATGAGCATCGCGTTGAGCGGCGACCAGCCGAGTCGCCCGAAGAGAAACGCGCGCAGATATTCGACGATCTGGAAGAGCGCCAACATGTTCGTTGGCAAGCCGACCTTGGTCAGAAATCCCTTCTGCACTTCGCACCCGTTGGCGATGCGCACCGTGCCGCCGCAGGCCACCGTGCGCGGATCGTCCAGAAAGGGCTGCACCACACGATGCAGGCTATCGCGCTGCAAAATGGAATCCGCGTCGATACAACAAAACAGCGGATACCGCGACACTTCGATGCCGGCGTTCAACGAGTCGGCCTTGCCGCCGTTCACCTTGTCGATGACGCGCAAATTCGGGTAGGTCTCGGAATGGTAGACGGCGCGGATGGGCTTGGTCGACAGGCGTCGATCGAAGGCTTCGGGAAAGGGCGTGAGCGCAAATTCCTTGATCATCACCTCCAACGTGTTGTCTTTCGACCCGTCGTTGATGGCAATGATTTCGTATTCCGAATAGCTGAGCTGGAGCAGCGAATGGAGGTTGGCCGCAATGGTGGCGGCTTCGTTATAGGCCGGGACGAGCACGCTGATTTGCGGTTCGAAGCCGGAGTAGCCGTGCGGGAGCGAATCGAGCGTGCGCTCTTCCATGTATTGCCGCAAATGCACGACGGCGATCAGGTCGAGCACGACGTAGGCCGCCGTCAACGCGACGAGGTAGATCAGGAACAGCCACTCTGTGACGGTCAGGATCCAATCCACGACGACGACATTCCTTCCCTGGACTCATCTCCGCGGCTCGCGTCCCACGGCTGCGAAGCCCGGCGGCTTAGGCCGCGGCGGCGGACGACGCCGCATGCTGCATCCGATGCAGAAAGGGCGTCAGGACCTCACGCACGGCGGGATCGGTCAGCGACGCGTGCACCGCCGCCAGCTTCTCCACCGTCATCGACGGCAACGCCGTCAGCGCCTCCGCCGCGCGGTACCGCACCCACCACTTCTCATCGTGCAGCAGGCGATGGAGCGCCGGCTCGTCCTCTTCCATCCCCATGGCCCCCAACGAGACCGTGGCCTGCAACCGCACAAACCAGGTGCCGTGGCCGATGAACCGCCGCACGGTCGGCAAATCACGCGGATCGCTGCACAGACCAAAGACGTGCAAACAGGCGGCGATGACTTCATCCGGGCAATCCGGCCGCGCGAGAATTTTCCGCAAAGGCGGCAGAGCCTGTGGGCTTCGCGTCGCGGCAAGATAGCGAATCAGGCGCGCGGCGATGGCCGGCGCCGCCTCAACGGCCGCCTCCCCCACCGCCTTGGCGGCCACATCCGAGCCGGCCGCCGTCAACATCGTGATCACTTTCAGCGGCGACCAATCGCTGCGATGGCTGATCAGCGGAATGAGCGCCGTCAGCGCCCGCGCCGGATCGATCATGACCAGTCCACGCGCCGCCGCCAGCGACAAGAACGGATTCTCCGAGGCGGCCAACGCCGCCAGCGCGTCCCAATCCTGCGCGTCGCGCAGGTGCCCGAGTGTGGCCACCGCCAGTAACTGCTCGCGTAAGCGGCCGTGCTGCAGCAGGCGGCGCGCTTCCTGATCCATCCCCGCGCGGCGCGCCACGCTATTGAGACCCTGCGCGACATCGCCCTTGATGGACTCCTGCATGTGGTTCCACAGGTAGAGCACCAAATGCAGGTCCCGCGGCGCGATCGGAGGCACCACCTCAGGATCCTCGATCATGCTTTCGGCCAGGATCGGCCGCCACGTCGCCAAGAGCGTCTTCCGTCGCGCGTCTTCCTTATCGCGTCGCACGCGCAGGATAAGGATCCACGCAACGAGGATCGCCACCATCGACAAAATGATCTCCGCGCTGACCAGTCCGATGTGGACGGCAGCGGACGAGTCGGCCATGGAGGACGTGAGCGGCGACATCCGTCAGCCGGTTCAGGCGGCCTTTTTCACATAGCGCTGCAGGCGCGCCAACAGCTCACGCGGATTGAACGGCTTCACCATGTAGTCGCTGGCGCCGGTCTCCAACGCCTGCTTCACGTCGTGCTCGCTGGAGTCCGCCGTCAGCATGACGACCGGGACGCCCGCCCAATCCGCGCGCGCACGAATCAGGGGGAGCAATTGCAAACCGCTCACAAACGGCAGCATCACGTCCAACAGCACGAGCTGCGGCGGGGCCATCTGAGCGATTAATTCTTGCGCCTTCTTCCCGTTTTCGGCGTGCACAACGGTGTAGCGCGCACGCTCCAAAATAAACCGAATCAAACTCGCGGTGTCTTCCTCATCCTCGACCACCAGCACCGTGGTGTTGTGCTCCGCTCCAGCCATGGTTACTCTCCTTCGCCCTCGCCCCGGTTCGGTTGACAATCCTGCCCGCCCAACTGCGATTCCCCGTCCTGTGTGAGCCCGCACTGCCTAGCGTGCGGAGCGCCGCTCGCACAATCGGTCGCTGTCCGCTTCTGCTGCTCATCCGCCAGCAGGCGCCGAAGCCTGCCGGGCAACCCGATCGGACTCAGCGGCTTCGTCAGATAGGCCGTGATGCCCAAGGTGGTCGCCCGCATCTTGTGGCCCGCTTCGTGACTGGCCGTCACGACAACCACGGGCACATGGTCCCAGCGCGGCGTCTGTCGAATCATGCGCAGGAACTCGAGTCCGCTCATGTCCGGCAAGGTGATATCCAGCAGGACGAGATCGGGAGGCCCCCCTCCGTCCAGCACCCCCTTCGCCGCCTGCCCCGTCGTGACGGGCCACACGTGAAAACCCTTCGCCTCCAACACATAGCGCATGAGGACGGCGGTATCCGCTTCGTCCTCCACCATCAACAACGTGGTGGCCGCTTCCTGTGCCTCGCTATCTCCACTGATCATCCACGCACCTTCCGCTTCGTCGCGACACGGCCCGCCACTCGGCGCACCCGCGTAGGCGCTTTGGCCACGGCCGGGCGACCCTGTACACGCGCGCTGGTGACTGCGTTGCTCACCACAGGCGCCTTCGCGGCCGCCTCAGCGGCCGCACGCGCCTTGGCGACAAGGCCGGCGACATAGCGGACGATTTCATGCACGCCCATACTCTTCGGGAGAAAATCGTTCGCGCCGCAGACCAACGCGCGCTCGATATCCGGCCAGTAGGAATCCGCGCTCACCATCACCACCGGCACATTGGCCCATCCGGACGTGGCGCGCAGCTTGATCAACAACTCAAACCCGTTGGCAAAGGGCACCAGCAAGTCGAGCAGCACCAGTGCCGGCGGCGGCATGGTCTGGAAACAGTGCAGGGCCTCGCGTCCGTCTGCCGCGTGACGCACCTCAATCCCCTTCTCCTTCAATAGACCCGTGACGAGCAACGCCGTATCCGCTTCGTCTTCGACGTATAAGATTGTCGCCATGCCTTACTCCTTCCTTGATGTAGGACCTGATCCGTTTCGATTCGTTTCGTTCCGCACGACGCCTACGGGTTACCGAGCCGACGCATCACATTCTCCGTCCACCACTACTCGCGTCAGACCAACCAGCTCGTTACGCTGCGCCCTCGCTCTCGTCCTCCGCATACACCACTTGCACACGGCTTAAGTAGTCGGCCAGGCAGCGCAGGCCATGGCCGATCGCCGACGCGTCGCCGCGCTTTCCTGCCTGTTCGAGCCCGGCGCCGATCGCCGACAGATCGTGAAAGCCGTACGTGCCGCCTGCGCCCTTGATGCCGTGCGCCACCTTGCGAACCGTGTCATGGTCGCCGGCCGCGGCCGCCTCAGTCATGGTCTGCCACTCCGCCTGGCGATTTTTGAGAAACTTCGGCACCAACGGCTCAAATGACGCATCGATCTCGACCATCAGCGGGCCGGGCGCCAGCAACGGCCAGGTAATGGGATCTTCGTTCATGCCGCAGCCTCCTCCGTTTCTGCTCCCTGCGTGTACTGCTGGATCGCCGCCAAGAGGGTCTTCTTCTTGATCGGCTTCGTCAGATGTCCGTCGCACCCGACGGCAAAACTCCGGTCGATCTCCTCGCGAATCACGTTCGCGGTGAGCGCTACGATCGGGGTGCGTGCGCGCTGCTGCTCCTGCTCCCATCGACGGATGTTCTCTACCGCTTCATAGCCGTCCATGATGGGCATTTGCATGTCCATGAACACGAGGTCGTAGCGGCCTGCACGGAATTTCTCGCAGGCCACCGCGCCGTTTTCCGCCACGTCCATCGTGTACGTCGTCCCCGCCAAGAACAGCCGCACGACATCCCGGTTGTCCTCCAAGTCCTCCACCAACAACAGATGTCGAGCCGGCAGGGCCTTTCGAGGCGTCGCAACCGGCGCCGCCGCCACGGGCGTCATCGCGGGCACCACCGGGGTCAGCGTCTGCGCCAGGGCCTCCAACAATCGTTGGCGACCCATCGGCTTATAGACATAGTCGCGCACCTGCAGGGCCTTGAGGCGGTCCTCATAGGGATTCTGAATGTCCGCCGTTTGCACCAGCACCGGGACCGTCGCACCGGACGGCCGGGCGCGCAGCGCTTCAATAAGATCGACACCGGCCGACGACCCAAGACCGAAATCGACGAGCACGGCATCAAACGGAGCACCGGCGCGCGCCGCGTCGTCGAGAGCCTGCAGCGCCTCCGCATGCGTCAGTACATCGCTCAGCTGGGCCCCGGCCGGCGTGACATATTCCCGAACCACTCGGCTGTTGATCTCATGCTCGGACACGATCAGCAGGCGCCGACCCGGCAACAGCGGCAGCGACGCACCCACGCCCCCCTCAGCCAGCGCCACCTTCGGTGCAATCACGAAGGAGAAGCTGGTCCCCATCCCGACCATGCTCTCCGCCTGAATGTCCCCGCCCATCATCTCGACCAGACGTTTGCAAATGCTGAGTCCAAGTCCCGTTCCGCCGTATCGACGCGTGGTGGACGAGTCCACCTGTGTGAAGCGCTCAAAAATGGCGGGCAGCTTTTCTTCCGGGATGCCGATCCCCGTGTCGCTCACGGAAAAGCGAATAGCCTCAGCCCCGGAGGCGGTATGGGCAGGCTCCACCGCCACCGTGACATCGCCGCGCTCCGTAAACTTCACGGCGTTCCCCAACAGATTGATCAACACTTGGCGCAGGCGCGTCGGATCGCCGACGATGTGCGTCGGCACAGCCGGATGCACAAAGGCATAGAGCTCCAGCCGCTTGGCATGCGCACGCACCGCCACCAACTCGGCCGTCTTGTCGATGAGGTCCACCAGGTCGAACGGCACCTGCTCCAACTCCAAATGCCCGGCTTCGATCTTGGAAAAATCGAGAATGTCGTTGATCAGGTCGAGCAGGCTGGAGGCCGCGCGGCTGAACCGATCCACATATTCGCGCTGCACATCCGTCAGCGCCGTTTCCTGGAGCAAGTCCGCCATCCCGATAATGGCGTTCATCGGCGTGCGGATTTCGTGACTCATCGAGGCCAGGAATTCGCTCTTCGCGCGCGTGGCCTGGAGCGCTTGATCGCTGGCCTGGGCCAATTCCAAATTGCGGCATTCCAGCGCATGCGCGACATCCTCAATCTTCCACTCGGCCTCTTTCCGTTCGGTGATGTCCCGCACCAAGCCTGTAAAGCGGGAGCGATCGCCGAAGCGCATTTCGCTCATCGTCAGCTCGGCCGGGAACATGTCGCCGTCCTTCCGACGGCCCATCACTTCGCGACCGGTGCCCAGAAACGTCGGTCGATTGGGTAGGCGATTTCTGACCTCCTCCGGTTCGTCCTCGATGAAACTCAACTCCGGGATGAGGGTGGACAAACTCTTGCCGATGATGTCCTCGAGCGCGTAGCCGAACAGCCGCTCCGCCGCCGGGTTGAAGCTTTCGATGCTCCCGCTTTCGTCGACGGTGATGATCCCGTCCACCGCCTGATCGACGATGGCCCGCAGCCGCGTTTCCTGCTCCGACCGCGCCATTTCCGCGTGCTTCTGCTGCGTCAGGTCGATGGCCATGCCGATGTACCCGGTGACCTGTCCTGTGCGATCGCGCAAGGCCGAGACCGTCAGCAACACCGGGACGCGGGAGCCGTCCTTGCGGATGAAGGTCCACTCCCGTTGATTCGGTCCATGCTCCTGCGCGTTCTGCACGAACACGTCGAACCCCGGCGTCACCGGGGCGCCCGCCTCGCGCGACAACCGAGTCGCATGGGCCGCCACTTCCTCCTGATCGTGAAAGACAATGGACGACACACGCCCGACCACTTCCCACGCTTCATACCCGAGCAGCTGTTCGGCTGCGGGATTGAAATGTTGCACCAAGCCGGTGGTCGTCGTTGCAATCACTGCATGCGCGGCATTCCCTAAGATGCTCTGCTGCAGGGCATGCGCCCGCTGAAACACTTCTTCCGCACGCATGCGCTCGACAATCGCCGCGCAGGTTTGGAGATAGGGCTGCAGATAGGTCACGACGCCCGCGGAATACCCACCGGGGCGATTCGCCACGACGGCCACGCCCACCAATCGGTCGCCCAGCTTCAACGGCAGCGCGGCAAAGGCACGGGCTCCGGTCCCGCCCTCCCGGACGGCCCAGCGCGGATCGGCAGCCGGGTCGTTCACCGCAAGGGCCTCACCCGTCTCCACCAAACGTCGGCAGATCTCCGGCAGGCCGCCCAGTTCGGTCGGCGGCGCGAGGCGCTCACTCTGCGAACCATGGTCATCGGGCACACGATCGGCGGCCGCGTGCTCATGAAACATCGGCACGCCGTCCTCGCCGTACTGCACTTCGCCGATCACCCCGTAGGCCGACTGCGTCAATCCCAACAGATTGTGCAGCAGGGCTTTGAACACCTCCGCCGTCGGCATGCTGGCCAGCACATGCGACTGCGCGTCCGAAATGGCCGAGAGCAAATGCTGCTGCGCCAATTGCGCCTGCTGCGCCTCGGTCCGCTGCGTCACGTCATAGGTGACGCCGATCATCCGTTCGGGCGTCCCGCTCTGATTCAACAGGACCAGCGCTTTGGCCCGCAAATAGCGGACGGCGCCGCCCTGGAGCTGTACGCGAAATTCCGTATCGAAGCGCGGCCCGCCTTTGGCCGCCGTCGCGAGGGCTCGCCCCACGCGGGGACGGTCCTCCGGATGCAGCCGCTCCATCCACGCCTGGTACGTCGACGGAAACGTCAGCCTGGAATAGCCGTAATGCGCCAGCATGCGCTCGTCCCACACCAATCGCCCCTCGCGAATCGTCAGATCCCAGACACCGATCCCGCCGGACTCCGTCGCGAGCCGCAAGCGATGGTTGGCCTCATCCAGTTGGCTGGCCGCGCGCTTGGCGTCCGTCATGTCGAGGACCGTCCCGACCATCCGCACCGGCTTCCCGTCCATCCCCAACACCAGAGCGCCGCGGCATTGGATGACGCGCACCTCTCCATCCGGCCGCACGATGCGACATTCCTGGTCAAACGGCGTGCGGTCCGCCAGCGCCCGCTCCAGCGTCGCCATGACCTGCGAGCGATCGTCGGGATGCACGGCCTCGCGGAACGTCTCCATCGTCGGGTTGATGCTCTGGGGCACATAGCCGAAGATACGAAACTGCTCGTCCGACCAGGTTTCGTCGCCGCTGTCGAGCTCGCGCTCCCAACTGCCCAAATGCGCCAAGGCCTGCGCCTGCGCCAGACTCTCCTGACGCGCCAGCACCAGCCGCTCCGTCGCATGCCGAGCGGTCACATCACGACAGGTCGAGAGCAGCCACTGGTCCGGGTCCCGCCCGTCCTTCAGCACCACGAGGGATAATTCCACATGGATTTCGCGGCCGCCCTTGGTGACGGCGGTCAATTCGCCTCGCCACCGCCCCCGCTCCCTCAACATAGGGAGATAGAACTGTTCGAGTTCCTCGATCCACACCGGCCCGAACAACCGTTGCCACGGCTGTCCGACCAAATCCTCCACCGCGTAGCCGTAGGTTGCGGCATAGGCGCGGTTCATATACGTAAACTTCCCGTTCCGGTCGAGCAGCGCCAACCCTTCGATGCCGTCGTTCAGCGCCTGCAACAGGCTCTGCATGCCGATGCCTTCACAGGGCATCCGTTCGCCGAGGCCAATGCAGGGCGGACGTGAGTTCCCGACGATCGCACTCGGCATCGACTGAACATGAGGCTGGGCGTGCAGGGCATAGTGGACGGCGACCTGCCGCGCAAGGCGATGCAACCCATCCACCTGTTCGGGAGTCCAGTCGCGCGTGGCTTGATCGAGCACGGACAACGTGCCGATGGTGCGACCGCAGGCTGTCGCGATCGCGACGCCCGCATAGGCGCCGAAAGGCGACGCCTCTCGGCTGCCGACCGCAGCCGCCAGATCACGCACAATCACCGCACGCCCCTCACGAACGACCTGCTCGCAGAACGGCAGGGTTGCGCCGAGGTCCCGCCCGTCGACACCGATCGCAGCAAACGGCTGCTGCCGATCGCCGGTGAGCAGCGTAATGAAGGCAATGGGAACCCGGCAGAGCTGGACCGTCAGCGACAAACAGTCGTCAAACACCGTCGGAGAGATCGGTGGCAGATGGACGTCGCATGGCTCAGGAATCGGCTCGCCCTGATGGCCGGGAGACGGGAGTGGGTTCACAAGCGCAGTTCTCCGAATCGCAACATGCAGGAAACCGAGCGACCTCGACGGCGACGCGGGCGGCACCCAGCGGGTCGAGTCGCCCCCTCAACTATGCGCAAGGCGACCGCATCCGGACAGGCGCCTGCGTATCCTGTCTATCGGTGTTCCAACGACATTTCTTGATTCAACTAGGCGTGGTTACGGCCGCTTTGGACGGTCGTCAAAACCGTGACGGGAGGCGTGAAAAGATGGTGGACAGATGGGACGATCGCCCCTATTTGAGGCGCTGTCTTCAGCGTGACGCGTCAGGAATACGTCATGGATCACAGCCCGGCGTCCGGGCTGAAGCCCACGGGGCTCGCCTGGAGGCTGGACCATTACGGGGGGTGTGGCCGTGAGAAGTTAGGCCACGGCGGCGTGGTCCGCGGCCCTACGGCGGAGGCCCTGTTGCGTGAGCGTTGGTTCAGGCCCGCGAGTAGGTACGGGCCAAGCCCCTAGGGACGATACTCGATCAGCGCAAACTTCCGCTTCCCGACCCGTAGGCGATACGACCGGCCGGATGCGAGCATCAATGCCCCCTGACTATCGGACAGGCGCACCCCGTCGAGCTCGACCCCGCTCTGGGCGATGAGGCGGCGGGCCTCCCCCTTCGACGGCACCAGTCCGGTCTTGGTGAGCAGATCCAAATACCCGATGGCGGGCGCGGCTCCCGTTGGAACGTCGGCCGCGGTCAACGTCAACCGCACATCCGGCTCGTCGGGAAATTCTTTCTCTCTGAACTTCTGCTGAAAATCGGTGCGGGCCTGCCGCCCCGCCTCGGCTCCGTGGTAGCGCGCGACGAGCTGTTCGCCGAGCGACAACTTCGCCTCCATCGGATGGAGGGCCGCCACCCGGATCAGATCCTCGCTCGTCAACAACTCATAGTAGCGCATCATCAGCGGATCGCTAATCGACATGACCTTGCCGAACATGTCGGCCGGCGCATCCTCCAGCGCGATGTAGTTGCCGATGCTCTTGCTCATTTTCTTCACGCCGTCGGTGCCTTCCAGCAACGGCATCGTCAACACGACTTGCGGCTCCTGGCCGTAGTCCCGCTGCAACTCGCGGCCGACCAAGAGGTTGAACTTTTGGTCGGTCCCGCCCAATTCCACGTCGGACTTCAGCGCGACGGAGTCGTACCCCTGCACCAGCGGATAGAGGAACTCGTGCACGCTGATCGGCTTTTGCTCGTGAAACCGCTTATGGAAATCGTCCCGCTCCATCATCCGGGCCACACGATAGTGCGCCGCCAACTGAATCAGCCCCTCGGCGGACATCGGCCCCATCCACTCGCTGTTGAACACGATCTGCGTTTTGTCCGGATCGAGAATCTTGAAAATCTGCCGCTGATAGGTCTTGGCGTTCTCCTGCACCTGCTGCTTCGTGAGGGCCTTGCGGGTTTCCGACACGCCGGTCGGGTCGCCGATCAGACCGGTAAAGTCGCCGATGAGGAACAGGATGTGATGCCCCAATTCCTGAAAGTGCTTCAGCTTGTGGATGAGCACGGTATGGCCGAGGTGCAGATCGGGCGCCGTGGGGTCGAACCCGGCCTTGACCCGGAGCGGACGCCCCTCCTTCAACGAGCGGGCCACCTTCTGCTCCAACTCCTGCTGTTGGATGACCTCCACCGCGCCGCGGAGCATCAGATCCATATGCCGAGACAATTCACTCATAACGTCTGTCGCTCCCGTTCGCGTTCTTTAGCCGGTCGACCCGGCGCCTCCGATGCCTGCGTCCCCGGCGGCGCCGTCACCGTCACAAACGGCGACAACCGCTCAAACCGTTTTACACCGATCCCCTTCACCTGCCGTAACTCCTCGACCGTTCGATAGGCACCGTGCTCGGCGCGGTAGGCAACCAGTTGTTTGGCGAGTCCGGCACCAATGCCTGGCAGGCGCTCAAAGTCTAATGCTGTCGCTCTGTTCACGTCCAACTTCTCACTTCCTACATGAAGTTTTTCGATCGGCTCACGCCAGACTCGCGCGCCCGCCTCGGCCGACGGCCGCGCCTGCGTGGGAGCACTCGCCGCTCGCGCGGAAGCGGGCGCTTGTACAGCTGGCGGCGCCGACGGACGATCAGAGGTCGAGGCAGCGGATGGAACAGCCAGCGCAGTCGAAGGAGCTGGAGTCGCCGATGCAGCAAGCGGCGGCCGATCGCGAGGTGCGGCCTGCACAATCAACGGCTCCGGCGAGGTGAGCGTGCCCTGCGGACGCGTACTCTGCGCGGGAGACTGCCAGAGGATCGCCAGCACGATCGATGCGGCACCGACAAACGACAGGCCTTTCAGCGCCAGGGATCGCCACAGAGCCGCACCGACGGGAGCATCCATCGTTAGCCGCGCTTTCTCGCCGCGTGAATGGCCTGTCCATTCACATCCTCGGCCGCTTCCATCAGCCCCTCTGCGTACGTCGGATGCGCGTGGATCATGGTGGCCAATGTCTCGATGCCGACTCCGGCCTGCATGGCCAACGCCGCCTCATGAATCAGGTCTGACGCATGGGCGCCGACCAGGTGCGCGCCAAGTAGACGCCCGTCGGCGGCCTGGGTGATGACTTTAAACAGGCCCGGCGTCTCGCCCGTCGCCTGCGCCTTGCCCAAGCCTTGATAGCGAAAGCGTCCGACGCGCAGCGTCTCTTCTGGATTGCGTCCAGCCGCCGTTTCTCGCTCACGCGCTTGCCGCTCGGTCAGGCCGACGCGGCCGACTTCCGGATGGGTAAAGATTCCAGCCGGGATCACGTCATAGTTGATGGTACGGGGATGGCCTAGGATATTTTCGACGGCCACCTTGCCCTGCTCGGACGCCACATGCGCGAGCATGGCCTTCCCCGTCACGTCGCCGATCGCATAGATGCCGTCGATATTCGTCCGCATCCGCTCGTCGACGAGAATCTCGCCGCGCCGTCCCAGCGCGACACCGACGCGATCCAGGCCGATCCCCTGCGAATGGAATCCCCGTCCGACGGAGACCAAGAGGCAGGCAGCCGTGAGCCTGGTTCCGTCCGCACACGTCACGTGCACCCCTGAGGCGTCGCGCTGAACCTGCTCGATAGTGGTCCCGGTCAGCACCGTCACCTGACGCTTCCGCAATTCGCGATCGACGACGGCGGCAATGTCTTCATCCTCCAGGGGGAGAATCCGCGGTTGCAACTCAACCACCGTGACGCGCGCGCCCAACCCGGCAAAGAGGCTGGCAAACTCACAGCCTTCGACGCCACCCCCTACGATGACGACGGATTCCGGCACGACCTCAAGATCGAGTGCCTCTTTACTGGTGAGGATCTGTTTCCCGTCCACAGGAAAGAGCGGCAGGTTCGGCCAGGAAGAACCAGTCGCGATGACGATGGCGTCGGCCGCAAGGACCTGCGTTTCGCCGGACGAGATTGTGACTTCCACGCGGCGGGAATCGAGTAGGCGGCCCACGCCCACGACGTGAGTGATGCCCCAAGACTTGAAGAGCGTCGCAATCCCCTTCACAAGATTGGCCACAACCGTGTTCTTGCGGGCGACCATCCGCGCGAGATTGTACCGAACCGGTCCGTCAAAGATGAGCCCGTAGTCGGCGGCCTTACTCGCCTGCTCGCCGGTCTCGACGACAGACAACAGCGCCTTACTCGGGATGCAGCCGGCGTTCAAACAGACGCCGCCCAGCGCCTGCCGCTCGACGACCGTCACCTGCGCGCCGAGCTGCGCGGCACGAATGGCAGCCACGTATCCGCCAGGGCCTGCGCCGACAATCACAATGTGGTGGTTCGAGGACATGCGACGGAAAGATCAGGTTACACGTGAGGTTTGCCGTGAGGATGGGACCTCGCTGGCGTCACTTCGCCGGACCGCACTTACCCCTTCTGCTTGGCGAGAAAGGCGTCGTACTGGGCGGCGGTCATCAGGGCCTCCACTTGGGTCGGCTCGCTGAGCGTAATGACCGCCATCCAGCCCTTGCCGTAGGGATCAGTATTGACGACTTCGGGGTGATCCTTGAGCTCCGTGTTCACCTGAGCCACGGTCCCGCTAACCGGCGAATAAATGCTGGAGGTCGTCTTGGTGGATTCGACCTCTCCAATCTGCTGCCCGGCTTTGATCACCGCCCCGACCTTCGGAAGGTCCACAAACACGATATCGCCGAGGGCGTCCTGGGCAAATTGGCTAATACCGAGCGTAGCCTGGGTGCCGTTCAATCGGATCCACTCGTGCTCTTCATGGTAACGAAGGTCTGACGGAGTCATGGCGCGACAGCTCCTTTTTCACGAACAATCTAGGTCGATGATAATGATAGAGGACGGCCCGTAGGGCCGGTCCGCCGCCGGATCGTAGAGCAGGCCCCAAGTGGTGTCAAGAACGGGAGGCAGCACCGTCTAGCGCAGACAGGCACCGGCGATGTGACGTTAGCGTGCGTCCGGGCCCGGCGCGGTAATCACCAGATGAATCCCACGTGCGCGCAGCTGCTGCGCCTGAGGCAAACCCAACAGACGCGCAATGGACGTCCGATCCAAATGGGGGACCGGCTCGAGCAGCCACAAGCGCTCGGGGGCGCCGATGAAATCCAACGCCTGCGTGACGCGCTCAGGAAACCCGGAGCCGGGAGGATCGGAGGGACCGGCGCTGGCCATCGGCGAAAGAGCCGCCAGCGGCAAGGCGATACCGAATCCCCTCTGGGCCGCCTCCAGTACGTCCTCACCTTGATCGACGAGCGCCGCCTGACTGTTGGACAGCGCCACATCGTGAAAGGCAACGGTCATCAGGAACCCGGAGCGGATTTGGCGCATCGCGCTCCGCAGTTGCACCAGCACCTGTAAGCGCTCGCGTGATTGCCAACCGGCCCAGCGCCAAAAGGTTTCCGTCAGCGGATCGGTCGAGGCTGCCCCCTCACGTCCGGCTGCCGGCAGCCCACGCCCGACGCGCAGCAGTTTCTCCGGATCCACATCCACGCCTGCAACCTGAGCAAACCGGGCCAGACCGCGCGGACTGATCTGATAGCGGGGGCCGGTGCGACTCCCCATTAAGGCGATGAGGCCGTCGACCTGCGTCCGCGCCAGATCGGTCAGAAATCCGGTGAGATATTCCTGCACCGACGGGTGCAACAGGTCGAACGACAGGCTCGGCACGAGTTGCTTGTTGCCCTCGTCTAGCACGTAGCTCGTCCAGCCGACGGTCGGGTCGAGCCAGGACAGCTGCGTGAGATCAAGCGAGGCAAAGACGGTCAGCCCCAAATCGTGCGCGAGCGGGACCAGCTCACTGAACAAATCGCGTTCGAGTCGCGCCCAGGCCGTGGGGAAATAGACACCGCGGTCGGTGGCCGCACCCGTCGGACGGACGACCGGCGCCACGTCGATCACGAGCGTGGTGACACCTTCGGCCAGCAACGGTGTCAGCCAGCGCTGCCACTGTGCGGGATCCGGGAAATGCGCCGGATCCAGCGCCAACGCCACAAACCCGGACGACGACGGCGAGGCGCGCCCGAGCAGGCGCGTCATCACGGCGATGCGGTCGCGCACTTGAGTGTTCATCGCCGGCGTCAGGCCCGGCGCGCGCGTGGCCGCCTCCGCGATCATCCGATATTGCGCCAGCGCCGAATGCCACTCCCCGAGCTGTTCATGCGTACGACCCAACAACCAGCGCGCATCGACCACTGCGGTACTGTGCGGATGCAATTCCAAAAAGTGCTGCAGTAGGCGTGAGGCGGTGGCATGGCGGCCCGCCTCCACATGCGCACGGGCCTCAGCCAAGGCGCGTTGCTCGCCTTCCACCGCAGCGGTACGGGAAGGCGGACTGACAAGCGGCACCGATTGGGAGGAGGCTGCTGACGACTGGACGGCCGGATCAGGGCTCGAGGGGGAACTGGAACGAGCGGTCGGGGTGCCGCACGCAAACAGCGCGACCAGCGCAACAAAGGCACCTACTAAGGACAGGGCGGAAGAGAATGGTCTCGAAATCTCGCGCCTCACAGGCCTGCCCGCGCCGACTGAGCATCGGCGCCGACAGGCTCACACTGTGGAGGTGGTCACGTTGGGAATGACGATCCGGACTCTGCCAAGGAGGCCACGCGGGTTAGCGCGTCACCAGATCCATTTCAGGGAAGAAATACCCGATCTCAAATCGCGCGGTCTCCGGCGCGTCCGAACCATGCGTGGCATTGAATTCGATATTCGTCCCGAACAGCTTCCGCAACGTGTTCGCCTCGGCCTTGGCCGGATCGGTGGCCCCCATCAGGTCGCGATGCTTCTTGATGGCATCCTCGCCGGACAGGACCAACACGACGCAGGGCCCCGACGACATGAACGTGCAGAGACTGTCGAAAAACGGGCGCGCCTTGTGGACCGCGTAGAACCCCTGCGCCACCGACTTCGACATGTGCATCATCTTGATCGCAACCGGCTGCAAGCCCGCCTTTTCATAGCGCGCAATGATCTCGCCGATCACATTTTTCTTCACCGCATCCGGCTTTACAATTGCCAACGTCCGCTCAGCCATGCTCACGCCACTCCTATACTAAGAGAGAGGTTATCGAAACATCCGAGCGGCATTATAGAGAACCGCCGGAAGCCCTTGCAAGGACGACGGAAGATGACCACACATCTGCCGGTGTTTTGCACACGACTTCGCGCAACGGCTGCCGTGCCGGGTGGTAGGCGGTCTGCCTACAGTCCCCCCCTACTGTTCCGACTGCAGCACGATGGGACAGGGGACGGCCCGTCCGCTCTGACTCAGATTGCAGCAGGTCGCCGATCGCGTACGGCCGAGCTGGCCGCCCTCGATGCACGCAAGAGGCGCAGAGCTCTCTTACGCTCCGGGAAGGTGCCGATGAATATCTTGAGGCGTGAAGACGCCGCGTTCGGTGATGATGGCCGTGATGAGTTCGGCTGGTGTGACGTCAAAGGCGGGATTGAGCACATCGACATCGAGCGGGGCGGTGCGCACCTGCCCGAGAGTCGTGCGCACTTCGTCAGGATGGCGTTGCTCGATAGGGATGTCGGCGCCGCACTTCGTGGCGAGGTCGATGGTTGAAGACGGCGCCGCGACATACATCGGAATACCGTGCGCCTTGGCCAAGACCGCAACGGAATAGGTCCCGATCTTATTGGCCACGTCGCCGTTCGCGGCAATGCGGTCGGCCCCGACGATACAGGCCTGAATCAACCCTTGCCGCATCAGGCTGCCGGCCATGTTGTCGGTGATGAGCGTGACGGGAATGTGATCCTGCATCAGCTCCCAAGCCGTCAGCCGTGCGCCTTGGAGCACCGGCCTGGTTTCATCGGCGATCACGCGAATCTGTTTCCCCGCCTCCCACGCTGCGCGTATGACGCCGAGCGCCGTCCCGTACCCGCCGGTCGCCAATGCGCCGGCGTTGCAGTGCGTCAGGACGGTCTGCCCATGCGTCAACAGCGCGGCGCCATGGCGTCCCATCGCCCGATTCATCGCGATATCCTCATCGAGGATCGCCTGCGACTCGGCCACGAGACCTTGTTGAATCGCCGCCACCGGCAGAGACCGAAGGCGCTCCAGCGCAGTCGTCATACGCGACAGGGCCCAAAAGAGATTCACCGCCGTGGGACGTGTGGCGGCCAGATGGTCGGCCACCTCGCGAAGCGCCGCCTTTAAGGCCTCGTAGTCGGGAACGTGCAGCGACTGCGCCGCGAGCGCGAAACCCATGGCCGCGGTGATCCCGATGGCCGGCGCACCGCGCACCTTCAACTCGCGAATCGCCCGCCCTACCTCACGGTAATCGCGGCAGTCCAGATACTCGACGGCCTCGGGCAGCCGACTCTGGTCGAGGAGACGAACAGCACCGTCTTTCCATTCAACAGTGGGAACCATGGCGCGGATATTAGCAGGACCGAGAAAGCGAGGCTAGGCGTCGGATCGCGACCGATGGCGGCGCGAGCTATTCACAGGATGAGGGATTAATATTGGAGGTGACGTTTCGGGATGACAGCCAGATGGTACGGCCCGCGCGTCACGCAGACATGATGGTCCGCGCTGCGCGATAACGAACGATCACACCTATTAGGTGGAGCGCAAACAGGAAAGCCGCTCTGTGTGATTAAAAAGGAAGGGTGGAATCAACGAACGCCGTTACGCCGCGCGACACTGCTGGCGCTGATCGCCCAATAAGACGCTTTCCAGGTTGACGCAGTGGTGGGCCCAGTTCAGTTCCCGCTCTACCAGCACGCGTCCTTTGCGCGCCAGACGACCCTGCTCTCCCGGCTGGTCGGCAAAACGTCGCAACAGCCGTCGCATCCCCTCGGCCATCGACGCCGCATCCACCCCATCGGTCACCAATGCCGGATCGATTCGCCGAAGGATTTCCGGCAACGCCCCCACCGGGGTACCCAGCACCGGCGTGCGGCAAGCCAACGCTTCCAGCGTGACGAGCCCCGAGCCGTCGAGATGCGGCGCCGGCACCACCACGAGATCCGCGCCCTGGTAATACTGGCCCAAGCGACTCTCAGGAATATAGCCTGCCAACGTCACCTGCGCGGAGAGTCCGCGCGCCTCGATGCGCTCCTCGAGCGCCGCCCGCAAAGGCCCCTCACCGCCGATGACCAACCGCACATCCCGCGCGTCTTCGCCGAGTTGGCCCATGGCATCGACGAGCTGTTCAAGGCCGCGCCGTCGCACTAATCGACGCAGCGTGAACAGCACCGTCCCCGCAGCCGGCCATCCTAAATCCTGACGAATCTGTGCACGATCGGATGGCGGCCGAAACCGCTCCGGGTCGGCGGCGCCTGGAATCCGCCAGATGAGACGCGGAGGAAGGTCGTGTGCCGCCGCAACCTGGTCGCGCAGCCATTCGCTGAGGACGATCACGCGGGACGAGCGGGCCAAGACCAGATGCTCCACCCAATAGCGGCCGCGCGTGGTGGCGGCGCGGAACATGGCGTCGAGCCCCGGATTGCTCGGCTCACCGGCAGGTTCATCGCTAGTGGATGTCCCGTAGGCCTCCGGCGACAGCCCGTGGCAGAACGTCGCCCAAGTTCGCACAGCGCCACGACGCAGCAAGATCGGACCGAGCCCGGCGAGGGGATGGTGGATCAGCACGATATCCGGCCGGATGGACTGCACCACACGATCAAAGACCTCGACGGAGCGCCGAATGGCCGAGAGGAGAATCGAAACATCCTGCGTACCGGAGGCCGCAAACCGCCACTCGTCGACAGGCCCGATGCGGACATGCGGCCGCGGGTCATCCGCCGGGGCGCGCGCGATGATCTGGACACGATGACCGAGATGCGCGAGCCCGAGGGCCTGCTCCCGCAGCATCCGCTCCATCCCGCAGGAGACATGGGTTGCGGAGACATCCGACAGGAGCACGATATTCATGACAGGGGTACTTCCTACGGCGCAATGATTGGCGCGTTGCTACTTAGGCCGCTCGTCCCAATCCTATAACCGCGCGCGCCGGCGACAAGCGAGCCGACTCTGGATACCCAGCGGCCGAACGTGCGGCAAGCGCCTCCACTTCGGTCGCTACCGCATCGACCACCCCAGCCGCCTGCTCCTGAGCCAACACCTCCATGAGCTGACGCGCCTGCCGCCCGAGTTGTTCCATCGACAGACGGTCCAGACTCGCCGCCGCATCCTGCTGCAGACGGCTGCGCACCTGTTCGCTCGTCAGCACCGCAGACATCGCCGCCGCGATGGAATCCACACGATTCGTGTCGACCCACAGGGCTCCGTCCCCGATCCATTCACGCAAGGGCCCGGAGGCCGAGGCGACCACCGGAGCGCCGACCGCAAGCGCTTCCAGCGCCGGCAGCGGATGTTCCGTGTCTCGTGCGGGCCACACAAACAGCGAGGCGCCGGACATCAGCGCCGGCAAGTCGCGGTCGGCCACAGGGCCGAGTAGCTGCACATGATCCGTCACGCCCCAGGTCGCAATCGTGCGGGCCAGGGCCTGCGCATACGCATTGATCGGTCCCGCCAAGACGAGCCTGGTGCGGGAGCGAATCGCAGGCGCCAATCGGCTATAGGCCTCAACCAAACTCAGCAGATTCTGTTCCGGATGAAAATCGCCGACGGCCAAAATATAGTCGCCGACGATGCCGAATTGCGCCGACGCGTCGACCGCCACAGCCGGGCGCGTGAAGGCGGGTCTCGGAGGAACCGGTAAGACCGCAATGTGATCCGCAGCGATCCCTAACTCCCTCGTCAGCCGTCCCTTGGCCCACTCGGAGCCGGTCACCACCAGGCACGCGCGCGTCGCCTGCCAGCGTACCCACTGCCGCGTGGCCCACTGCGACAACGTCTGCGGTTCCCCCTGCGCCTGCAGGAATGTGAGATCGTAGAGGGCCAGCACCGAACGGCAGGCGATCGGCAAGGGCACGATCCAATTCAGCGCCACCCAGAGGCCAATGCGATCGCGCTTCAACGCCCCCCACAGTTCGATCTGTCTGCGGCACAGATTCAGCCACCGGCGGCCTCGCGCAAAGATCGACGGGGGCGCGTCCAAACCGTCGCGCGTCGCTGAAGTAGCCGGCGCATCCGGTCCATACTCCACCCATTCGCTCTCCGTCGTGCCTGCCGCTCGCGCGTGCAGCGAAGCCTGTTGGGCTGCATGCAACACTGCCGCGACTCCCCAGGTTGTCTCCCGCCTCAGCGCTTCTCCATCGAGACCGATGCGTACTGCCGTCATGGCTGTCCTTCTTCCTTCCTGCGTCGCCATCCGTGGCAACGGTTATACTACGTAGATCGATACGATCTAGGCGACGAGGGCGTCATAGACGCCGGTGACTTCATCTACCTGGCGGCGCAAGGTAAAACGATGCTCGACACGGTGTCGGCCGTTCTCGCCGAAGTAGGCGGCAAGGTCGGGATTCGCCAGCAGACTGCGCACTGCATGCGCGAGCGCCTGGCCGTCACCCGGCGGCACTAACAATCCCGTTTCACCCGGCACGACAATCTCCGGCACAGTCCCCATGCGCGTGGCGACCACCGGCTTCCGCATCGTCATCGCTTCGATCAGGACGCGCCCCACCCCATCGCGCAGCGAGGGCAGCACCACCAGATCGCAGGCCGCCAGCAGCGCGGGCACATCGTCTCCCAGGTTCGACACATGCAGCCGGTCCTGCACGCCCAGCTCGCGCGCACGCGCATCTAACGCTCCGCGCTCCTCGCCCTCGCCAACGACGATCCAATGGGCATCCGGTCGCAGGGCCGCCACATTCGCCACGGTGTCACACACTCGCATCGCACCCTTGTCCTGAGCGAAGGGGCCGATGCTCATAATCAGCGGCGCCTCAGATGGCACGTGCCATCGCGCGCGCAGTGCCTCACCAGTCGGACACGTCTCGCTGGGATATTCTTCGAGGGCCACGCCGCTATACACACAGAGCACGCGTGAGGCCGCCACATAGGAGAATCGACGGGCCACAGCCTGCGACGTCACCACAATGCGATGCGCCAACCGTGCCAAGATGCGGTCTGTGATGCCGCCGGATTCGGGCGTGCGCACATGCCAGACGACGCGGCGACGTTCCGACCTCGCGGCCCACCCGGCATACCGCATGGCCATCGACCCGTTTACGTGCAGCAGGGCGGCATTCGTCAGGCGGATGATCTCCCGCATGCGCCGCACGCCGGACCGGATTGTCTTGCTGAACCAGCGGCAGGACGGCATGGGCACAATGTAGGTCAGGATGCCCAGTTGATGACAGGCTTCGGCCATCGGTCCCGCGTCGGGCACAATCATGTGAGGAGTCCAGCGGGTCCGATTGAGACGCTGGGCCAATTCAAGCAGCGCACGGTCCCCGCTCTCGCGAAGATCTGCGTGCGAGGCGACATAGAGAACGGCTGTGGGTGTGTCAGACATAGGTGTTAGACCAATCCCGCGGGAAGGAGGCACCGACGGGCTCAAGGGATCCGGCGACGGTTGCTATGCAACGATCTCGCACAAGCCCATGGTACCGGACCCAGCGAAGGGCTCGAATCAAAAACGCATTTTGCGCGGGAGCGGCACGATCACTAGCGATTAGGAAATACGGAGGCTGAGGAGGCAGTGAGCAGACAGAACGATGGCAGGCGCTGCGAGGAGGACGATGCAACGCGACGGCACATCGCGCCGCATCGTTCCCGCACACCATCAACAGGTGAAGCTGAAGAACATCAACAACGGCTCGCGCCTCACGAGAGTTTTCGCGTCAGGCAGCGCGCGACTCCCCTCCAACCGGACCGGCTTCCGCAATGCGGCGCGTCAATTCCGCGAGGCCTTCAAACTTCGGATCAAGGGCTCGCAGCGCATCGCATTCGCGTTGGGCATCGGCACGACGACCGGCTCGCAGCAGCACACCGGCACGCGCAAAGCGCATCGCCAGGCTCGCGGGATTGCGCGCGATAAATGTGGCAAGCCGTTGCGCCAGCGCATCCCACCGCTCCAATTCCGTACCGGTCCTGAGCAACCAATGCGCCGCCTCTTCGTCGTCCGGCAGCTGCTCGCACAGACGCATCGCTTCCGTCCAGGCGCGCTCCGCATGCCCGCCACCCATCGCCGCCATGATCAGTCCTAACCGTGCCTTGCGCTGATCGGCTCCACCAGCAAGCGCACGCTCAAACGCAGCCTCCGCATCGGCATAGGCCTGTCGCTGCATCAACAGAATCCCGTTCAGTAAAAGCGCTTCGCCGTGAGAGGGCTCCAAGGCCAGCGCGCGCTTCAAATACTGATCCGCTTCATTCAACGCCCCTTCGCCCATGTAATGCTTCGCAAGTGTCACATAGGCAATCGGCTCTTCCTTGATTGCCAGACTGCGCTGTGCGAACGCCACAGCACGCAGCGGCTCATCAACGTGCAGGCACAGAGCACCGGCCCACCGCAACACACGATTGTCATTCGGCCAATCCTCCACACGCCGGAGCCCTGCCTTCACCGCATGGAGATCACGCCGTCGGGCGGCCCGCTGTACCTCGGCCACAAGTGTCCACTGTGCGTGCTCGACCGGCTCGTAGATACGCTTGAAGGTATGGCCGGGGTGCTGCGTGTCCTCGCCCATCTCAATACGAAAGCCGTCTTCGTGATGAACGACATCCTCATCGGGCAACCACCAGCGCTCTCCCCATCGCGACTGATAGTATCGCGCATTCGCGATTTCCTTCTCCTTCCGACCCGGCGTCTTACTCTCCAGGTGATACACCGTGCTCTTCGGCTGATAGACAACCTTCATCCCACATTCCCGAATTTTCAGGCAGAGATCCACGTCTTCAAAGCCATTCTGATATCCCTCGTCGAACCCATCCACCTGCTGAAAGACCGATCGGCGCACCAGCATGCAAGCCGCCGTCACCGCCTGCAATTCACGACGATTCGAGGCGTAGGAGGCATCACCAGGCGACTTCCGATACACATGGTAGGGGGTCCCCCAGTTCCGAGGAAATACCACGCCCGCGTGCTGAATCGTCCCGTCCTCGAAGAGCAGCTTGCTGCCCACAACCGCTACGTCCGCATGGGCGCGAGCTTCTTCAACCAGCGCCGACAACCAGCCCTTCACCGGCACCGTATCGTTGTTCAGAAACACCAGGTATTCACCCCGCGCGGCCTGTGCGCCTTGATTGCACGCCTTGGCGAATCCCAGATTTTCCTCGTTTCGAATCACCGTGACATCCCCGCCGAGCGTGCGCAGAAAATCCTGCACGCCATCGGTGGAGCCGTTGTCCACCAGAATAACTTCGTAGGTGGCGCCATCCGTCACCTCCGCAAGCTTGCTCACGCATTGCTGCGTCAAAGCCAGATTGTTCCACACGGGAATGATGATGGAACAATCAAACGTCGCCGCAGCCGAGACTGCCTTGGAAGCGGCCGGAGCCGGCTTGGCCGTCGGAGGCTGATTGATTGAGACGCGCTTCGCTGCGTAGGTCGCGCGCAATCGCTGTTCCTCCGGTGTCGTCAGGGCAGGCCGATTGGAGAGCCCGTCCGGCGACTTCCAATACAACCCGGTCACCACCGGAAGGTGCATCATGGCGTGGGTGGCGCCTATGCGGATCCAAAAATCCTGGTCGCCCAGCGCCGCATAACTTTCATCGAAGTAGCCGACCGTCTCATGCACCGCCCGTCTCCACATCGGATGGGGGCCGATCATACATTCACGTAACAACTGCTGATAGTTGTAGGCGGGCCAGGTCCATGTCCCAATACGATGGTGCCGTTGGAAGGTTTGGTGCGGGAGGTCCGTCACATAGCTATCGCCGTACACGAGCGCCACATCCGGATGAGTCTCCAGAGCCGCAACCATCTGCGCATAGGCATCAGGATTCAGACGATCATTGGTGCTGAACGGCGTGATGTAACGTCCGCGGGCCAGACGAATCGCCATGTTCCATGCGGCGTAGACCCCAATCCGCTTCGGCGCCCTGACATAGGTGACGTTGCCATACCGACGTTGAAACTCCAGCGCGATCGCCCCCTCCTGTTCCGGTGAGGCCGCATCCACCACAATGAACTCGCACCGATCAACGATGGTCTGCCCCTCCAGATCCTCCAAACACTCCCGGATGAAGGCTGCTGACGCATAGGTAGACACAATCACAGAAAGAAGGATGGGAGGAGATGTCGGAACCTCCGCTGCAGCCACAGGGGAACTCGATACCAACGATGGCCGAAGGTGTACCGGTGCAGCCAGTGCAGCCCGCGTCACCTGCTGCCCGCCACTCTCAACTACCACATGCTCCCTGCTCAACTCCGCGGACTTGCATGTCCCTCTCACAGATCGGTGAAAGTCCTCTTCACAAAGCGCATACCAACTCGCATATTGCTGAGCAATACGGTCATGCTCAAACCGTTCCATCGCACGACGCCGAGCACCCTGGCCTAGTCGATCTCGCAGGATTTTATCCGTCGCCACTCGTCGCAACCCCTGTACAAGGACAAACAGGTCTTTACAGGGAGCGACCATACCCTCCATCCCATCTCGCACCAGCTCCGGGATACCGCCCGTTCCGAATGTCACCAGCGGAACACCGCTCGCCATGGACTCCAACACCACTAGCGGGCAGTTATCGGCCACAGAGGTGTAAAGAAAGATATCGAGCGCGGCATATAAGCGCCCCATCTGGCGATCGTCGGCAATGTGAGGGATATTGACCACATGCGGCAGTTCAGATCGTGTTCGAGCACCGATGTTGATAAACATCACATCGGGAACCTGCTCCCGCAGCGCTTCAAGCGCACGGAGGGTATAGGCCCCGCCCTTCCACGGATTCGCCAGGACACCTTCATGGGCGACAGCCCCCACCAACAACCGATCGACCGGAAGGTTAAGGGCTCGTCGAATCTCCGCTTTATCCTGTGGCTGAAACAGGGTCCCATCGACCCCGTTAGGAATCACTTCCACGGGAAGGTCCTTCATCACACTTTGAGCCACTTTCTGTCGCAACCACTCAGACGGCGTAACAAGCCACGGCCTAACGCTCCTATAGGTTTTCGCTTTATCCGCCAGTAAACGAGCCGTCGCATCAACGGCAATTTGTGGATAGGTCTGTAAGTCTGGACACTTGCCACATCCTTCAGACCAGCGGTCACAGTCGAAGGCGTGAGCACAATGCCCGGTAAAGGCCTGCATATCGTGCAGAGTCCACACGAGCGGCTTGTGCTGCCCGAGGGATACAAGAGAGTGTGGGTTGAAATAATCACCGTGCAGATTATGCAGGTGTATCAGATCCGCCGACCGCACCAAAGAGTGATCTGTTAACCGATCGCTTCCGCGATATTCGTAATACAGCAGTCCTTCTTCTCGAAAGCGACGCTGCTCGTTCGGATCACACTCGAGTGGGAAAGCAGTGACCCATTCAGAGATGGATCGCTTTTGCCCTACGAGGAAATGCGCCTCATTGCCCGCCCTTCGTTGAGCCTCTGCTAATCGATAGGCGACTTTCGCGGCGCCCCCTAAAATGTCATGCGTATTGATGTGAACAACCCTCGTAGGATTCGTCACAGATCTGGCCGGCATACTCGACTCCTTCATTGCTGAACACCCTGCGCGTGAGCCACCATTCCCTGCGAGTCATTCACACGCCGCTGGAGGCGCGCATCCCGCTTCGCCTGCGCTTGGCGTTCGTAGTCGGACTTATCTGTCTCAGTGAGCCATCGGCTGAAGTCTCCGACAGTCCAATCACGCACAACACGCCGCGGCAGTGCGAAGCTATCTTGTGGCCCTGAGAGATCTCCTGGAACATTCGCAATGCCACCGATGAAACCAGCCTCACGCACGAGTGTTGCCGTATCGCCGGTAAAATCATTCACACTGCCGAAGGGATACGAAAAGAGCTGAACGGGGCGCTGCAGGTACGACTCCAATTCGCGCTTGGAGTTGCCAATCTCTTGCCGTTGCGCATCCAGCGACAGCCGTGACAATGCCGGATGCGTGACCGTATGGGCCCCAATCTCGATCACAGTGGAGGCAGCAAGCTGGCGCAACTCCGCAATCGTCGCAATTCTGTGGGTAGGACGCGCAGCGGGCGACAGTCCTGCCCACTCGGCAAGCCGCGCCACTGCGAGTGCAATGGCGCCACTCGACTGGCGCTGCAAGGTACTCCACAGCACATCATGGGCCTCAATTCGTGCCGCGGCGCAGTTCATATCATACGTGCGTGCGCCACTCTGTCCCTGGAGTGTAAGCGCCTCCGGGAGTGTCTCAAGGCCGAAAAAGATCTGTTCCAGCGTATCCCACCAAAACTCCTTGGTACTCCCAACCATCCCTGACGTCACAAACACCGTCGCATGCACCCGATACTGCTCGAGCAGAGGCACGGCATTGTAGAGAAGATCCGCATAGCCATCGTCAAAAGTGAGGGCAATCGTCCCAGCCTGCACAGTGCCGGCAGTGGCGGCTTCTACCATCTGCCGGAGCGGCAGGACATGATAGTGGCGCGTCAGGTACTTGAGGTGAGACTCAAAGTGCTCGGCAGAAACGGCAAGGGAATGCGCATCGACAGGATCACTCCAGACACGATGGTAGAGCAAAATCTTCGGAGTGGCTTGGCAATGGCCGTTCTGCGCATCACTTCCAGCAGGCAGGTCCGTACGGTGCCGCGCTCTCGCCTTTCTGACACAGGCAGCTAGAAGAACTTGATAGTCGGGATCTCGCCGCTCGAGAATGTCACGCGGCAGCTCCTGTGCGGCATGTCCGTCAAGGAATGCTTTTGCCGAGGCCACATTTCCGAATGCCTCGACCTCGACCTCTCCACCCGGAGCCGCCAACTCCAGCAGCGTGCGTAAGGACTTGTCCGTAAATCGCCAAAACTCGCCCCACCGATCCATATCGTACCGCGAAATCTGACTGATGCCTGAGGCGGTGACTAGGAGCACACCTCCGGGCTTCAACGCCTCTACGACATGACGCAGGGCGGCATGAACATCAAACACCATCTGGATGGTTTGAGGCATGATGATGCAGTCAAACGCTTCCTTAGGAAGGTCTCTCCCAGATGCCAAATCTGCAACAATCGACACGCCTGCCCCTGGCTCAACACTCAGTACATCACTGGACTCAACAGCCGATCCGAACTTCCTTGTGTAGGTATTGTCTCCAATTTCAAGCACACGCCCACGGATAGCGGAGCAATGCTGGCGCAGGAAGGCTTCAATGTAATATCGGTCAATGGGTAACCCACGATCGAACCCAAATGATCGGCTAATCGGATCGGCACAGGTCGATACTGTAGGCCGTGCAACTAGGTCACCTGCGGTCGCCTCGAGAGGCGCCCACGGCCGTACGGTAGGCATCCGCTTCGCCGTCACTAACAGCCAGAAGCGCGCCTCTCCGTCAATTTGCCTGGGTGGCTTAGTCGTTGGATTCGTTTCTTCGTCAAAGTCATGAATAAAGTAGCGGTATCCCTGTCGGTCGAATTGCGCCAAGATCGGATGCAACGTCTGCTGCAGCTCTGGGAAGCCATGGTACTCAATGGCGATGTGCGCGATCTGTGAGAGCTTCTCTCCGATTTCCGCCATCACCTCGTATTCTGCCCCTTCAATGTTGAGCTTGAGAAAGTCCACAGGCTCTGTAAGGTATGGACTTAAGCGACACACTCGAATCGTGGACGTCTTCTTCGCGGTGAAAATGGTACTTCCGTCTGAGTGATCAGATGCAAAACCAATTTCGCCGTCCTGCTTGTATAGCCCCGCGGGAATGATTTCGACATCCTGGATGTGATTCGCCTTCAAGTTCATCTTCAGAAGTTGAAGTGCCTCCCCATCCGGCTCGAAGACTCGCATCTTGGCCTTTGGATACTTGGCCTTGACGAAGAGCGTAAATAGCCCGATAAACCCACCGCCGTCGATCACGACCGGCGCATCGGTGTCGCTGGTAAAGTCGTAGATGCGGTGCAGGAAAATGTCCTTCGCCGACATATAGAAGGACAAGAGGTCATGGCAGTGGATCGTCAACGAACCGTACCGAACGCGCCACCGCCCGAAGCGCGTTCGGAGAGCCTGCTGCTTCAGTGCGCTGAAGTCTCCTTCCGCCTGGACCGTTACCCAATCATCCGACTGGATCTGTAATGCCCCACCGATTGGCGTCTCCTGACCTTTAGGAAGATGGCGCTGAATCAGTGCGTCAAAATCCCGAATGCGTCGGTCCATAGAATGTTCACGCAAACACCGTTCATGCCCTCGAACCGCAATGGCCGTCCGCTCCTCCTCATGGGCTAAGTAGTAGCGCACCTTCTCAAGCAATTCCCTTGCATCTCGAAAGGTTTCAATTTCTTTCCCGATCTCAAAATAGTCCGCCAGATTATCGTAGTGCTCGGTCAACAAGAATGCGCCGCAGCCCGTCACCTCAAAGATCCGCATATTCGCGGTTTCCCGCCCGCCAATATCCTGCACCGAACCATTTTTATAATGTCGGTGCGTAGCCCTCGCATCCAACCCGATTCGGCCCTGCCGAATGGCACGAAACATCTCAAGACCGTACGTAGCCGGACGCGATAAACGGCGCACGTCCTCAGGCGCCATCTGCTGTTGCCCGCTTAGGTAAAACGCGCAGGAATAGCGTGGCGCGACCTGAGAATCACGAGCGATCTGGGCCCAGTACTCATTGCGCTTCGCATGCTGTCCCTGGGTCCATTGTCCACAGAACACCACGTCGTGTGCAGGGGCAATCCCGCGCACCTGATCATAGGCCCACTGTGGAAATCCGGGCAGAAAGTGTTCAGCAGCCTTGGCACCAACGGACAGCGCCGCTTTGCGTAAATCCTGCAAGGGAGACAGGATCAGATCAAAATCAGACCAATCGGTCTCAGCCGGGATATCCGATGCCTGCCAACCAATAACCAGCTTGGGTCGGACCGCGAGGCTTTTCATAAACCGACTGTCGAAGACCATTGAGTCGGTGGTGTACAGCACGTCAGGGTTAAAGGCTTCGATCTGCGCCCGCACGATATCATGTACCCATGTTCGTTCACTCGTAATCCGCACTCCATGCTGCTTTGCCCAGGCAAGTTGTGCAGCTGCGCAATTCCCCACAACCCACTTCACCTCATGTCCTAAGGATCCAAGGTATGGAGCTAAGGTATGAATGGCCGCGAACCCGTCACCAAAAATCGCATCGATTTGTTCCTCGAATGAGCGCGCTCCCAGTCCCGGAACACGGGCATAGAGCTTTTCAAGCGGCGCTGGATAGAACGTGTCGATTTGCATGATCTTTAGACGCACTTTGTCCGCCTTTTCTAACGGTTGTGTATGCCGCAGACTTACCAGTCCTTGTGAGTTCGTCGAGGTCTGCGCATCCGGCTGAAAGGACTTTTGAACGGACAGCGTTGCTGTCGGTCCACTCCTCGATTCGCGAGCCGGAGACAATCCATCGTCTGGCCGCAGATTTGGGGTGGGCGCCGGCTGCTGACAATATTGCGGCACCTTATCTGACCGTCGACTGACGGGAGGATCCAGAAAAGGTCCTCCCTGATATGAGACACTTGATGTATGCTGAAGCAGCCCCGCAAGCAATTCCCTACCGCATCGGCTCGCTTCAGCCCCACGCGTTGTCATCGTCCCAATAAAAAGCCCCTTGCCGACCCAGCGAATACCGTCGATCGTGAGCTGCCCCAGGCGATTCCAATAGTCGGCAATGGCCAACTCGCTGTCGCGCAGCGCATCGTCCATGTACACGCGCGCATCCGGACTCACATACGGCTCTACTAAGGGCAGCGTGCCGAAGCGCTGTCCATAATCAGCCGCCGGCCCATCGATGAGGATGAAATCCGGCCTCTGTCCCTCGAAGAACGAGGCGAGGGTCGCCTCCGACAATCCATAGCAGACCGTGGCAAACCCTTGGATGTTGTGCTGAGTCAACGGTGCGCAGTGCAGCCGAACCAGATCGCGCAGCCCATGTGTCTTCAGCAGCCGTTCCGTATCCGCCAAAAATTCGGGCGATTGATCGATGCTGAAGACAAGCGGCCGAGAGACCAGTCCGTGAACGGCCCGCATCGCAGCGGCCAGCACGACAGTGCTGACGCCACTGCCGAATTCAAGGACGGCAGTCGGTTGGTGCCGAGCAATCTCATCGACAAGCACGTTGATCGTCGCGCCCGACAGTCGCCAGCCACCGAGCGGGATGCCCTGTAGCAACGTCGCCAACTCCTGGTTTTGAAGCGGCACGTCGCGACCGTTCATGAAGGTAAACAGAGGGTCCGAGTCACAGGGGTGCTGCGACAACAGCGCGCGCAGCGACAGACAGGCGTCCAGCGGCATGGGTGTTTCGCGAAAGGCTTCAGCGGCCTGCCGCAGCAGATCAGCTGTCGTACCAGCCCCTGTCACATGCTTGGCAGGATCCTGCGCAGGACGCGGGGAAACCCTATCGGACCCGGATGGCTGAGACATGTATCCCCTTCCCTGTGGTAACAGCGCCCGTCCGCCAGACCGGTGCCTGGCCAGACTTGGCAGGGCAATACCATCAAGATGTATGCCACTGGGAACGACGCAACCACCCACCGCAGCTGGTGCCGTGGAGTGAATGTGCGCACGAAATTGACAGGCGAGCTCGGCAAACGTTGCCGGATGGCGGCAACTGTCGCCTACTGACTTCTATTCATTCGACTGGGGACAGCGCGCATCTGTCCTCTACCATCGAGTATGCAGACAAACCCCGCTCCCGAGAAAATGTCGGTACAGCACGCCAAGCCCCTGACGAACGTCAAAGAATTGACAGGCTATGCGCATGGTGCAACGACCTTCCAGATGACGTGGAACTTCGTAGTACAAAAAATCTATGCAGAAGGAACGAAGGCAGGAACCGACAGGGAGAGGCGAAGGCGTCGGCCGCTACAAGGCCGCTCGACAGAGGGCATCGAACAGGCGCCCGCAGAGCCGGATGAGGTTACGCCCCTCCGCGCGCCACATCTCGTCGCCCAGTAGGACCGGCTCAAACGCGAGCTGCTGCTCGGTCGTGACGCTGAAGGCGTCGCTGGTGGTCGACGCGCTGATACTTACGGCGCCATCCTGATCGGTCCGCAAGAGCCGCAAACCCTCCTCGTTATAAGCCTCGACCACGAGCGGATGCGGATGGTGATACTGATTGTGCGCACCGGCCGACACGACGGCAATCTGCGGATGCAGCGCCTGAAGCCAGGGACGATGCAGCGAACTACGTGCGCCATGGTGCGGGACTTTGAGAATCGTCGCACCGCCTATACCAGGTCCCTGACGCATCCGCTCAAGACCGGCCGCTTCCGTGTCACCGGGAAACAGCGCGATGTGCGGACCACACTCAAGGCGCGTAACGATCGAGGCATTGTTCAGTGCCGATCCGCTCGGGTCACGGCGTCCGCCCATTGCGGTAGGCGTGAGCGCCGATGCGGCCGACTCACCCTGCGCCTGCCCTATTGCGCTGACTCGGCATGCGCCACGGTCGATGAGCGGCTCATCGAATGACGGTATGCGCTCATGCAGCCGCGCCGCATGCAACGCGGCCTGCAGGTCGCGATAAAACACCTCGTCTCGCGCCATCCCGTTGCCCCAATAGTGCCCCACGGGGAAATGCCGAAGCACCCACGGAAGTCCGCCGACATGGTCCAGCTGCGGGTGGGTCGCAATCACGTGGTCCAGCCGCGTGATACCGCGATCCCACAGCAGCGGCCCGACCACGGCCGCGCCCACGTCGTAGCGGTCATAGCGCGCACCCGCGTCGATCAGCAGCGTCTCACCGCTCGGCAATTCCAGCAATGTGGCATCACCCTGCCCGACATCCAACATCGTGATGCGAACCTGATCCGGCGGCAAGGTCCGGTGAGGCCCCATCCACCATAGCGTCAGCACAGCAAGCCCGGCAGCCGCCGCAATGCGACGTTGCGCGAGGCCGCTCCGGCCGACCGTCATCAACAACGCAGAGTAGGCCATCAGGGTCATCACGGAGGGCGCCGCGACATGCCAATCCACGAGCGGCATGCGCGCGAGTAGCTGGACGGATTGTGCAAAGCCCCAGAGACACCAGTGGATGAGCGGGGCCGCCGCTAACGCATCTGCTCCGGTTATGACGGTCCAACCGGCAGAAAGAAGACAGAGAGGAACGAGTACGGCACTGAACGGCAACAACAGAAGATTCGCCAGCGGGCTGATCCAGGGCAATTGATGGAAGTGCAGCGCGACCATCGGGATCGTAACGGCCGTCACCACCAGCGACAGCCACCAGGCCTGCCGCACATGCGCACGTAACCATGCCCACTTCGTCAGATCGCCGGACGGCGCGGCATCGCCGTCTGCGCTGCACCGATCATCCAGCACCCAGGCCAAGGCGAGCACCGATCCGTACGACAGCTGAAACGAGACATCGTACAACGCCTGCGGGTCGGCGAGCAGCGTCAGCATTGCCGAAGCACAGAGCACCGGCAAGAGCACGCGCGGACGCCCGATCCACAGCGCCACGATCCACAAGAGCATCATCGTCAAAGCGCGGACCGTCGCCACCTCGGCACCCGCGAGGAGTGCGTAGAGCGACACCAGCGGGATCGTCGCACAGGCGGCCAACCTGGTCGGCGTGAGCGCGCGGCGATTTAGACGGAGCAGCACCGAAGCCGGCAACCATCGGCAGGCGAGACGCGCGGTGACAAAGGTCAGCACCGCCAGGAGGCCCAGATGCGAGCCGGAAATGGAAAGGATGTGGACTGTCCCGGTGGCGACGAATGCCTCACGAGTGGATGGATCGATGGTGCCTTGATCGCCGGTCACCAACCCCAGAAAAATGCCGGCCAACGACGCGTCCAATGAGGCGGCGGCCGCACGGGCAATCTGCTGGCGCCATCGATCGAGCTGCGCCCAGAGGGCCCATCGCCACGACTCGCCCCCGGACTCCAGCACATGCACGGCTTCAGGGCCGGACACTGTTCCCACCGCCACAATGCCCTGCCGCACAAGATAGTCGCCGTAGTCGAAGCCTCCGGGATTATGCGTGCCGCGCGGCGGGTGCCAGCGCGCTGCTACTTCGATGCGATCGCCTTCCTGCAAGGCTCGATCAGGCGCCCGCCAAGTCAGCCGCACGTGGTCAGTCCGTGAACGACGAGTCGACAGCGCCTCCGGCGTCGCTGGAGTCGAAGCGACCTCCAGCACAAGACGCAGGCGATCCGGCGACACCTGCACCGGTTCGACGATGCGCCCCTGCACGACTATGGGTGTATCGGCATCAGGCCAAGGAATGACCGGGGAGAACCACAGCGTGACCAGCGGCCAATACACAAGCCCGGCGGCCACCGCCGCGTAGGCGATGGTCCCCTGGCGAAGCGTGAGTATGGCGCGTCGTTCGGCGACAATCAGGCCGACGGCAAGGACGAGCACGGCGCTGAGGATGCTGAGTGGAAAGGAGGCAACGGAGGAACCGCCGAACAGGCCGAGAACAAACCACCCGGTCACAAACGGCAGCATGCTCCGTTATACGGAGCGCGGGACGACAGGTTCAACCCAGGTGAGTACGTACGAGCGTCGCGAGGTCATCGGCCAGGGAACGGATCAATCGATCCTCCGGCCCTTCCACCATGATGCGAAGCAGCGCTTCGGTGCCCGAGTACCGGACCAGAATGCGGCCTTGCCCGTTCAAGGTTCCTTCGCAGGCCTTGATCGCGCTGCTGACCGCGGGGATCGTGGCCAGGTCCCGACGCTCTTTGACCTTCACGTTCACCAGGACCTGCGGGACGGCGGTCATCACATCCGTCAAGACAGAGAGCGGCTTGCCGGTGCGCTTCATCAGCGTCAACACTTGCAAGGCGGCAATCACGCCGTCGCCGGTGGTGTTGTGGTCGAGGAAAATGATGTGGCCGGACTGTTCGCCGCCGACGTTGAACCCATCCGCCAGCATCCGCTCGATGATGTAGCGGTCGCCGACCGGCGTGCGCACCAAGTCGATCCCCGCCTGCTTGAGCGCCAGCTCCATCCCGAAGTTGCTCATGACCGTGCCGACAACCGTGTTCTTCGCGAGGAGCTTCTTCTCCTTCAAGTCCAGCGCGATGGCCGTCATGATGCGGTCACCGTCGACCACCATGCCCTTTTCACAGACGAAAATCGCGCGGTCGGCATCGCCGTCCAGCGCAATCCCGATGTCGGCATGCTGACGGCGCACTTCTTCCTGGAGCAATTGCGGATGGACGGCGCCGCAGCCGGCGTTGATATTCATCCCGTCCGGCTTGCAGCCGATCGACACGACCGACGCGCCCAGCTCGTGCAGGATGGACGGAGCCACCTTGTACGCTGCGCCGTGCGCGCAATCGATCACCACCTTCAAACCTTGGAAATCGAGATCCTTCGGCACGGCCCGCTTAACGAATTCGATGTACCTGCCGTCCGCATCGTCGATGCGATGCGCCTTGCCGATGGCGTCCGCTGTCGGACGCAAGTGTTCGATTTCATCAGAGACGATCAGCGATTCGATCCTGGCTTCGACGTCGTCGGGGAGCTTCAATCCGTCGCTGGAGAAGAACTTGATCCCGTTGTCTTGATAGGGATTGTGCGAAGCGGAAATGACCACGCCCGCATCGGCACGGAGGCTGCGGGCCAGAAACGCAATCGCCGGCGTAGGCATCGGCCCGACCAGCAGCACGTCCACGCCCATCGAACAGATACCGGACGTCAGCGCCGATTCCAGCATGTAGCCGGACAGCCGCGTATCTTTGCCGATGACGATTTGATGCCGTCCGGCGCGACGCTGAAAAATGTGGGCGGCCGCGCGCCCCAGCTTCATCGCCAATTCGCTCGTCATGGGGTCGAGGTTGGCCACGCCCCGTACGCCGTCCGTTCCAAAGAGTTTTCGCATAGGCTCTCGATTGATTACGCGGACATGAGTTGCAACCGCACAGGAGTCACGGGGACAGAGGCATCGGCATGGATGGGTCGCCGAACCGGATCAGCTCTCAGGCACGCATGGTTGCCATGGTCACGGCCACGACATCCCGCATCGCCGCGACATCATGCACTCGGATGAGCCCCGCGCCCCGCTCGACCGCTAAGGTCACCGCCGCGCCCGTCGCCATCGTGCGATCCTGCACCGGGCGATCCGACAGACGTCCGAGAAATGTCTTGCGGGACAGTCCCACCATCATCGGGCGCCCTAACGCCCGGAATGCAGACAAGTGTCGCAACAACGCGATGTTATGTTCCACCAGCTTACCAAAACCGAACCCTGGGTCAAGCACGATTTGCTGTGCGCGGATGCCATGCCCCTCGGCGGCCCGCAGCCGCGCTTCGAGGAAATCGCGGACCTCCCGCACAACATGCTCATACTGCGGCTGCTGCTGCATGGTCTGCGGCGTGCCCTGCATGTGCATGAGGATGAGCCCCGCGCCGCGCGCAGCCACCAGGGGCGCCATCTCGGCGTCGAACTGCATCGCGCTCACGTCGTTGACGATCGTGGCCCCGGCATCGAGCGCCCGACGCGCCACAGCCGCCTTCATCGTATCGACCGAGATGGGAATCGAGAGGCGCGCGGCCACGCGCTCCAGCACTGGGAGGAGGCGGGCGGTTTCTTCCGCTTCCGGGACTGGGACGGCGCCGGGCCGCGTAGACTCAGCCCCGATATCGAGCCAATCGGCACCCGCCTCGACCAGTTGCTCTGCATGGGCTATGGCGGCATCGGGATGGACGAACTGACCGCCGTCGGAGAAGGAATCAGGCGTGAGATTCAGGATGCCGACCAGTTGCGGCCGATCGCACAGCAGGGTGCGCCCACAGGCCAGCAGGGTGAACGGCGTAAACACCAGGGGATATCCTCGGCACGCTCACCGGTGACCAAGGCAACAGGTCTATGGAACGGATGAACGGCTAGACGCCGCGCACAGGGTTTGGAATCCTGCGCGCGGCAGAGTGGTCTCACTTAGGCTGGAACAGGCTGCGCAGTGGCCGACTGAATGATCTCGTCGATCTCGCTGCCGTCGAGCACTTCCTTCTCAAGCAAGGCCTTTGCGAGCGCCTTCAGGGACGCCATGTGCTCCGTCAGCAACCGCTTGGTGCGTTCGTAGTTTTCGTTCACCAAGCGTCGAATTTCATGATCGATTTCCAGCGCCACCTGCTCACTAAAATCGCGTCGCGTGGTCATTTCCCGGCCCAGGAAAATTTCCTCTTCCTTCTTCCCGAAGGTCAGAGGACCCAGCTTCTCGGACATGCCCCACTCGCAGACCATTTTACGAGCCAAGTCCGTCGCCCGCTCCAAATCATTGCCGGCGCCAGTCGTGACGTTCTTGAGGATTAGTTCCTCAGCCACGCGGCCGCCGAGCAGAATCGCCAGCGTGTTGTACAAGAAGTCTTTCGAATAATTGTGCCGATCGTCCGTCGGCAACTGCATGGTCACGCCAAGCGCACGCCCACGCGGAATGATAGTGACCTTGTGCACTGGGTCGGTCCCCGGCAGCAGCTTCGCCATCAGCGCATGGCCCGCCTCATGATAGGCGGTCGTTCGCTTCTCCTCATCGCTGAGGATCATGCTCTTGCGCTCCGCGCCCATGAGCACCTTATCCTTCGCCATTTCGAAGTCGGCGTACTCAACTTCCTTCTTATTCTGCCGAGCCGCCCAGAGGGCCGCTTCATTGACCAGGTTTTCGAGGTCCGCGCCGGAGAAGCCGGGGGTCCCACGCGCGATCTTGTCCAAGACCACGTCGTTCGCGACCGGCACCTTCTTCGTATGGACCTTGAGAATTTCGGCGCGACCGCGCACATCGGGACGGTTTACCACGATCTGGCGATCGAATCGGCCCGGGCGCAACAAGGCCGGATCCAACACGTCGGGACGGTTGGTCGCGGCAATCAGAATGACGCCTTCGGTCGTATCGAAGCCGTCCATTTCAACCAGCAATTGATTCAGGGTCTGCTCACGCTCGTCGTGTCCGCCGCCCAACCCGGCGCCGCGCAACCGACCGACCGCGTCGATTTCGTCGATGAAGATGATGCAGGGCGCGTGCTTCTTCCCCTGTTCAAAGAGGTCACGCACACGCGAGGCCCCGACGCCGACGAACATTTCCACAAAGTCCGAGCCGCTGATGCTGAAGAACGGCACGCCGGCTTCCCCAGCGATCGCCTTCGCCAACAACGTCTTACCGGTCCCGGGAGGCCCAACGATCAACACACCCTTGGGGATGCGGCCGCCGAGCTTCTGGAACTTTCTGGGATCTTTGAGGAACTCGATGATCTCAACGACTTCTTCCTTCGCCTCGTCGATCCCGGCGACATCGGAAAAAGTCACTTTCTTCCGCTCTTCCGTCAGCATGCGGGCGCGGCTCTTGCCGAACGACAAGGCCTTATTGCCGCCGATCTGCATCTGCCGCATCAGGAAGAACCACAGGCCGAGGAACAAAATGAACGGTCCCCAGGTCACAAGGAACGTGATGTACCAGGGGCTATCGTCCGGCGGCTTCGCTTCGATTTGGACGTTCTTCTCACGCAAGACCTTCACGAACTCGGGGTAATCCGCCGTGAACGTTTTGATCCTGGTGCCGTCCTTCAAGATGGCGCTGACGTAACTGCCCTTGATCGTGACCTTGGTGATTTCGCCCTTATCGAGCTGCGCCATGAACTCGCTGAAAATCACGTCGTCTTCCGGCGCATGGGTGGGCACGCTGAACAGATTGAACAGCAGGATCATGAACAGCCCCACGACCACCCAGAACAGCAAGTTCTTCACACGAGAATTCATTCAACTCCTCCTGGACCCGAACGCAGGTGGGAAAAGTCCATAGATATCAAGCCATGCTAGCACAGCGCTCTTCAAGGTAACAAGGAGACGACCCGATTGCAAACGCAATCGCCGAGCTGTGCAATGCGGCGCATGAGATGGCGTCGAGCGCGATGCGGCGCGCGCGTAAACGCACGCCGTCGACTACCGATCCTGATCGTCCTCGTCGATCTGATCGAGCGCGACGAGGTATGGGAGATTCCGATATTGCTGTTGGTAGTCGAGGCCGTAGCCGACCACGAACTTATTCGGAATGGTAAACCCGACATAGTCCACCGGCGGATGGACCGTGCGGCGGTCCGGCTTGCTGAGCAGCGCGCAGAGCTTCAAGGACTTCGGC
Organism: Nitrospiraceae bacterium; assembly: GCA_041908685.1. Taxonomy (GTDB): domain Bacteria; phylum Nitrospirota; class Nitrospiria; order Nitrospirales; family Nitrospiraceae; genus BQWY01. The sequence continues at coordinate 127,957 of JAYREW010000019.1, forward strand.
TTACGCGCCGTCAGCTTCTTGAGCAGGAACGCGGCCGTCAGTCCTGAGTCGACGATATCTTCGACCAGCACCACGTCCTTGCCCTTGATGTTCTCGGTAAGGTCCGAGACCAATTTCACTTTTCCGCTCGTCTTCGTCCCCGCCTCGTAGCTGCGCACCATCAGAAAGTCGACACGCATGGGAATGCGGATCGCGCGCGCCAAGTCGGCGTAGAACGCATAGGCGCCTTTCAAAACGCCGACCAGCACGAGATCCTTCCCGGCATAGTCGTCCGACAGCTGCTTGCCCAGCTCTTTGATCCGCGCCCGCATCTGCTCTTGCGTCACGATCGGACGCCCGAAAATCCCCGGCATTACCGCTCCTTCCCGATCCGCTGTATGCGTGACCGCTGCACGCTCGGCGTCGTCGCCGCCACCAGCACCCGCGTCGTCGTGGCGCTCGGGACGAACCGCTGATCCGCGCGGTACCCCACCACCCAGACAATCCCCTCCGGCGCCACCAGCACCGGCGTCGCCGCACGCGCTGCGCGCGGAACCTTCGCGTCAGTCCAAAAATCCTGCAGCTTTTTCCGATGCCCACCCATCCCCGCCGGGCAAAACCAATCGCCGGGTTTCCAGGCGCGCAAATAAAACCGCGGCGTCACACGATCGGCATCCACCACTGCGCACTGTCGATCGACCGGCAGGGCTCGCGCCCCAGAGGCACGTCCGTCCTTCGCCATTCTCGCGGCAAGCGACGAGATCCGATCCAACCGCAACGTGACCTGCTGACCCGTGGCCGGCCAGCTCAGCTGCGCGGGACGATGTTGCGTCACCGCCACCGTCGGCGTCGCACCGAACGTCTGCGGCTTGCCCCTATGCCCGCCGACAGACGCAGCGGCAGGACGCGCCACAATCGCATCCCCATACTCCCGCCGCACATGCAAACCATGCACGTGCAGCGAGGCACCGGATCGCCCGCGCACAATCTTGGTGAGCACGCCGGCAACCGCGTCGGCAGTCGGCGCGGTCCGGCCTGTCGAAACGTCCATCAGCACGTCCCGCACGATCCGACGCTGCAGGGCTGGCGGAAGCTCCGCAAGCGCGGCGCAGGACAATCGCCTGACATGCTCCTGTTCATGACGGCATACACGCTGGCCGGCCTCGGCGGCGAGCGAGCCCAACAGCGCGTCATCCTCGGCCAGCAGATCGGCCTGCCGCGCGAGGGTGCGGACGATCGCCGGATTCACCGCCGCCAACGCAGGCAACAACTGGTGACGAATGTGATTGCGCCGATAGGTGCCGCGCGCGTTGCTGGCGTCGGTCCGATAGTCCTGTTCGACCGCAGAGAGGTACGCAAGCACCTCGGCACGCGATCGATCGAACAACGGCCGGATGATGCCGTCAGCCCGGCGCGCACGCATCCCGGCCAATCCGGTGAGGCCGGCGCCGCGCAACATCCACAGCAACACCGTTTCAGCCTGATCGTCCGCCGTATGCCCGACCGCTACCCGCTCCATCCCCTGCTGCGCGACCACTTCAGCAAACCAGCCATACCGCAGGTCGCGCGCCCAGGCCTGGAGCGATCCGGCCGGACGCGCCTGTCGCTCTTTCGCGGCCACCCGACGAACATGACAGGGCACAGCCAACTGAGCGCAGAGCGCACGGACGAAGGCTTCATCGCGATCGGACGCACGAGCCCGCAAGCCGTAATTGCAATGCGCCACGGCCAACGTGAGCCGCCAACGCGGCGCCAGCGCCACCAGCGTGCGCAGAAGGGCGACAGAATCCGGGCCGCCGGAGACGGCCACCAGGATGGACTGACCGGGCGCGCACAACTCCCGCTCGCGCAGCGTCCGCTCAACGGCGCGCACAAACGCACGGGCCGCGCGGGGCCGCTCCTGTCGAGCGCCTGCCCGTGACGCGCGCACCGCGCCGCGTGGTGCAGACCTAGCCATTTAGGGCACCGCCTGTTCCTGCGTCAGGTGCGAGAGTCGCGCCCGCGCCTGCTCCACGTCGAGGGCGATTTGCGCCTGTAGCGCCTCGGCGTTCGCGAACGTGGCGTCACCGCGTAGATGCGCGACGAATTCGACGCGAATCGGCTCACCATATAAGGCGCGACGTTCATCCAAGAGATGCACCTCCAGCAGGCGCTCGCCGTCCGCCTCGAAGGTCGGCCTAGTCCCCACGTAGGCAATCGACCGGAAGGGCTTCCCCTGCCACCAGGTCCGCGTGGCGTAGACTCCGTCCTTCGGCACAACACGCTCGGTGGGCACACGCAGGTTCGCCGTGGGCCATCCCAAGTCGCCGCCACGCTGCGCGCCCTCCACCACCGTGCCCTGCCAGGCATACCAGCGGCCCAAGCACTGTGCCGCCTCCTCCACCCGCCCCTGCTGAATGGCCGTACGAATCCGAGTGGAGCTGACCACGGCGCCATCCACCTCGACAGGTCGCACGGCATGTACGCGATAGCCGCAAAGCTCCCCGAAGCGCCGCAGATCGTCGATACGCCCGGCGCGCTGCGCGCCGAAGGCGAAATGCTCGCCCACGAAGAGTTGCGTAAGGGCTAACGTAGAGCCCAACACATCAACCGCAAAGGACTCCGGCGAGCGGGCGGCAAAGGCGGTACTGAACGGGAGATAGACCACCTCGGCGATCCCGGCCGCCTCGAAGGCGGCCTGCTTCTCCTCCGGGCTCGTCAAAAATTTCAGTGGCACGTGCGGCGCCAGAATACGGACAGGATGGGGATCGAAGGTCACCACGATCGGCGTGCCGCCCGCGGCGGCGGCCGTCTCGACCACGGTGCGCAGCAAGGCCTGGTGCCCCCGATGTTGCCCATCGAAGTTCCCGATGGTCGCAACCGGTGCGGGCGGCGGACGGTAGTCGGCCAGACTGCGCGTGACCTTCATGTCGAACCGGCGTGAAGTCGGCGGGCCGCGTCTTTGGCGAAGTAGGTCAAAATGAGATCGGCTCCGGCGCGCCGGATGCTCAACAGCGATTCCATCATGGCGGCCCCTTCGTCGAGCCACCCGGCCTTGGCCGCCGCTTTGATCATGCTGTATTCGCCGCTGACTTGATACGCCGCGATCGGATGCGCAAACCGCGCGCGCGCGTCGGCGACAATATCGAGAAACGGCAGCGCCGGTTTCACCATGATGATGTCGGCGCCTTCCGCGACATCGCTCTCCATTTCGCGCATCGCTTCGCGTCGATTCGCCGGGTCCATTTGATAGGACTTGCGGTCGCCGAACTTCGGACTGGAGTTCGCCGCATCGCGAAAGGGTGCGTAGAAACAGGATGCGAATTTGGCCGAATAGGCCATGATCGGCACCTGCGCAAATCCGTGGTGATCCAGCTCATCACGAATCGCCGCCACCCGGCCGTCCATCATATCCGACGGCGCCACCATATCGGCCCCGGCCTGCGCATGGATCCGCGCCATGAGGCGCAAGCAATCCAGCGTCTCATCGTTCAGGATGTGGCCGTCCTTCACCAATCCGCAATGGCCGTGCGACGTGTACTCGTCGATACAGACATCGGTGATGACGAGCAGGCCCGGCACCTGCTCCTTGAGCGCACGGATCGCCTGCGGAACCACGCCGTTCGGGTCCACGCCCGCGCTGCCGCGCTCGTCCTTCGTGTCGGGAATGCCGAACAGAATCACCGCCGGGATGCCCAGCGCGTAGGCCTCCGCCGCCTCCTTCACCAGCAGGTCGACGGACCAGCGGTACTGGCCCGGCATCGACGCAATTTCCTCGCGCTTGCCCTGTCCGCTGCGCACAAACAGCGGATAGATGAAATCGTCCGGCGCCAGGGCCGTTTCCCGGACCATGCGACGGAGCGGATCGACTTCTCGAAGTCGGCGGAGGCGGACTTGCGGAAACGACATCGCTACTTTCTCGGCAAGTTGGTCAAAAAGACGACCAGGTCGCGGACGGAGATCAGCCCGACCAGCTTGCCGTTCCGGGAGACGCCCAAGTGGCGCGTATGCGTTTGCGCCATCATGTCGTTAGCGTCCAACAGGGTTTTGTTTTCATCGATCATGTGCACGGGCGCCGACATGATCATTTCCACGGTGGTCTTCGTCGTGTCCGCGCCGGTGGCCAACACGCGCCGCACCATATCGGTGTCGGTGATGACGCCGATGATGTCCTTGGAATCCTGTCCCCGCGTCACCATCAACGCGCCGATGTTGCGATCGCGCATAATCACGCCGGCCGTCTTCACATCCACGTCGCGCCCGACCGTGATGAACTTCTCCGTGGGAATCATGAACGACTTCACTGGAACCATGGCACCCCTCCTCTGTAATCGCGACCGCTCATTGCACGCCCGCCGTCACCGGCGAGCTTCCACACCACAGGCTTACGCTGGCTGATAATGCGCGACGATCGCCGCCGCCAGCGCGGGCACCGTATTCTCCGCGGCCTGTACCGATACGCGCAATCCATAATCCTGCGCCGTCGCCGCAGTAATCGGCCCGATGCAGGCCACCGACACCCGCGCGGTCGCCTCCAGCAGGCTCGCGCGATCGGAAAAGAGCTCGACAAAATTCCGTACGGTCGACGAGCTGGTAAACGTCAGCATGTCGATCTCGCCCGCACGCAACGCCTGTGACAGCGCCTCGAACGAGGCCTCAGGACGCACAGTCCGATAGACCGGCGCCACCACCACCTCAGCGCCCAGCGCGCGCAACTGCTCGGGCAGAATTTCGCGGGCGACGTCCGCGCGCGGAATCAGCACGCGCCGCCCTTGCATGGGATAGGGCTTCAGCGCCTCGAGAATGCCTTCGGCCTGAAATTCCGCCGGGACAAGATCGGCCCGTAATCCATGGCGATGCAGTTCATTCGCCGTCCGCGGACCGATACAACAGATCGTCAATCCGGCCAAGGCCCGTGTGTCGAGCCCCGCATGGTGCAAGCGCGCCATGAACGGACCGACACCGTTGACGCTGGTAAAAATCAGCCAGTGAAACGACGCAATCTCCGCAAGCGCACCGTCCACCACATCCCACGAATGCGGCGGCACCGTCTCGATCGTCGGACATTCCACGGGATCGGCGCCGGCGCGGATCAAGAGCCGTGAAAACTCGGCCGCCTGCCCGCGCGCCCGCGTCACCACGATCCGCTTTCCGAACAGCGGCTTCGTCTCGAACCAATTCAGCCGCTCGCGCAAGCGAACCACTTCCCCTACCACAACGAGGGTGGGCGGCTCAAATTCGGCCGCCGTACCGGCGGCCACAATATCCTGCAGGGTCCCGGTGATCGTGCGTTGCGTGCCCCACGTCCCCCGTTCGATCAGCGCGATCGGCGTCGTCGGCGAGCGGCCTTCGTCGATGAGTCGCGCCACGATCCCCGGCAGCGTCTTCATCCCCATAAAAAACACCATCGTCCCGTTGGCGGTGGCCAGCTTGGGCCATTCGACCGCTTCCGCCTCCTTGGACGGATCTTCGTGCCCGGTCACGAACGCCACCGTCGAGGCCAGCGTGCGGTGCGTCACCGGAATGCCCGCGTAGGCCGGCACCGCCGTGGCCGCCGTCACGCCCGGCACGATTTCAAACGGAATCCCGGCCGCCGCGACCGCTTCCGCCTCTTCGCCGCCGCGCCCGAACACAAAGGGGTCGCCGCCCTTCAGCCGCACCACGGTCTGCCCGGCCTGCGCATGTTCGATGAGCGCGCGCGTGATGGCAGCCTGATCGGCATAGGCCCCGCGCCCGCGGCGCCCCACGTAAATCAGCTCAGCCGAAGGTTTGGCGTGGGCCAGCAACGTCGGATTGGCTAAATAGTCATAGAGGACGACGTCTGCCTCCGCGAGGCAGGCCTGCCCCTTCAGCGTCAGCAACCCCGGATCGCCGGGCCCCGCCCCCACCAGATACACGGTGCCGCAAGGTTGCGTGCGCGCACTCATTCGGGCGTATAGATCGCGCGAAGGATCTCACGCGCTCCCTGACTCAACAGCCGGTCGCCCAATTGCAGGCCCAAGGATTCAGCATCCGCGATCGTCCCACGAATGTCGCCGCGGATGATCTGCTTGCCGTCGACGCTCGCCACCAACCCGCGGAGATGCACCTGATCCTTGTCGATGACCGCGTGTGCGGCAATCGGGACTTGGCAACCGCCTTCCAACCGATGGAGCAAGGCCCGCTCAGCAGTGACGGCTACCCGCGTCGGCGCATCTTCCAACCGCGCCAGAATCTCCGTCACAAACGAGTCGTTCAGCCGCGATTCAATACCCAAGGCCCCTTGCCCGATCGCCGGCAGACAGAGGTCCGTCGACAGATATTCGGTGATATGCTCAGTCCAGCCCAATCGACGCAGGCCCGCCGCCGCCAACACGATGGCGTCGTAGACGCCCTCCTGCAATTTACGTATGCGCGTATCGAGATTCCCGCGCAGCATCAGGATCTCGCAATCGGGCCGCTGCTGCAGCAATTGCGCCTGCCGCCGAAGGCTGCTCGTCCCGATACGCGCCCGCTGCGGCAGCTGCGCGAAGGATATACCATTGCGCGTCAGCAGCACGTCGCGCGGATCTTCCCGATGGGGCACGCAGGTGATGGCTAGTCCGTCGGGCAGCGCAGTCGGCACGTCCTTCATGCTATGGACGGCGAAGTCGATCTCGTCCGCCAGCAACGCCTCTTCGATTTCTTTGACGAACAGGCCCTTGCCGCCGATCTTCGCCAACGGCACATCCTGAATCTTGTCGCCGGATGTGCGGATCTGCGTGAGCGTGACGGTGACCTCGGGCGCCACCCGCATCACCTCGTTCGCCACCCACTGACTTTGATGCAGCGCCAACTTGCTGCCGCGCGTGCCGAGCACCAGCACGGATCGACGAGACGGGCCGGTCATAACCGCGGCTCCCGTCTGGCCCAGGCCGGAGGTATATCGGTGGGGACGGCCAGCGTGTGGCGGTCCTCGTCGGAGGTGGTCGCGGGGCTCGCATCCGGCGCGGGCACAGCATGACGACCGTTGCCGGACGCGGTGCCGGAGCCGGCTGCGGGCGCCGACTCAGCGGATGCGGCTTCCAGGTTGAAGAAGCGTCTGGCGGCATCGACATAGAGTCCGCCGGAATCGGACGTGGCTTCGGATTTCAGTGTCACCATGGCCCCATGCACGAGTTTGTTCGCAATCGCATGCGCGAGCGCTTCGACGAGTTCGCGATCCTGCGGCGCCAGCGCGCCCAGCCGCGCCTGCACTCGATCCAACTCGGCCTGCGTAATCGCATCGGCCCGCGTGCGCAGCGCCACGATCGTCGGCGTGACTTCCAAAGACTTGAACCACTGCTCGACCACCGCGACTTCTTCCCCGACCAGTCGCTCGGCTTTTTCGGCTTCCCGCAGCCGCTCTTCGCGATTCTGCTCCACGCGCTGCTTAAGGTCGTCGATGTCGAAGAGGAACGCGTTGTCGATGTCACGCACCGCCGGGTCGATGTTGCGCGGCACGGAAATGTCGATCAGGAAGATCGGCCGGTTATGCCGCTGCCGCACCGCGCGCTGCACATGCTCGGCATTGATCAAATAGTTCGACGCGCCGGTGGAGACCAAAATGATATCGGCCTGCGCCATCTCCGCGTGATACTGCTCGAACGGAACCGGCACGCCGTCGAAGCGCTTGGCCAGCTCCACCGCGTTTTGCGGATTGCGGGTGGTCACGCGAATGTGTCGCGCGCCCTGGGCGATAAAATGCTTCGCCGCCAGCTTGGCCATTTCGCCCGCGCCGACGAGCAGAACCTGCTGCTCCGATAGATTCGAGAAAATTTTCTTAGCCAATTCCACGGCCGCGTAGCTGACGGAGACCGCCGTTTCGGCGATCTTGGTTTCCGTGCGCACACGCTTGGCGACAGAGATGGCTTTCTTCGCCACCTTATTCAGCACCAGCCCCGTGGCCTTGTGCGCCAACGCCACTTCATATGCACCCTTCAACTGGCCCAAAATCTGCGATTCGCCGATGATCATCGAATCCAGGCTGGAAGCGACCCGGAACAGGTGCGCGATGGCGCGATCCGCCGTTTGCCAGTAGAGATGCGGTGTGAGCTGTTCGCTGGAGAGGGACAGGTGCGTGTCGGCGAGAAATTCCTGCACGCTGTTGTAGCCGGCTTCTACCGAGTCGACGACTGCGTAGACTTCCACCCGGTTGCAGGTCGACAGGAGCAACCCTTCTTTCACGCTGGGGTACTTGCAGAGACGCGTGAGCGCTTCACCGAGGCGACTTTCCGGCACGGCGAGGCGTTCCCGAATTTCCACCGGGGCGGTCTTGTGGCTGAGTCCGACCAGAATCACGTGCATGTTACGACACCGACCCCGGACTCTTGATCACCACCCCGATCAAGGTCAGGATCACCACGGCAAACCCGATGATGGTTAAGTAGGCCGCCCGCTTGGCGCGCCAACCCACCGTCAGGCGGCCGAGCAGGACGATAAAATAAAACACCCAGGTCACCATCGCCCAGGTTTGCTCGGCGTTCCAACTCAGGTACGATCGCTGCGCGAAGCCGGCCGCGAGCGCACCGGTGATGATCCCTAAGGTCAGCAACGGAAACCCGAGCACGATCGACTGCTGATTCAAATGGTCGAGAAAATCGAGCGGCGGCAGTTTGGCGTAGAGGACGTTAAAGCGCTTTGACTTGAGGAGCCCGTCCTGAATGAGGTACATGAGCCCCGCGACGAAGGCGACGGCAAAGCCGACCGTGCCGAGCATGCTCAGCGTGACATGGAGCCACACGCTCGGAGAGCCGGCATCGAGCGATTGCGTTTTTTCCGGTAGCGCCGCGGCCGACACCAGGCTGATCAGCGCCAGCGGCACAATAAAGGACCCCAGCACGTGTAGGCCCAGACGTACTTCCGTGACCAGGAACACCAGCACCAACATCCACGACAGAAACGACAGGGCTTCCTGGAAGCTCGACAAGGGGATATTTTCCGTCGAGACCATGCGGAACACGAGCGCCGCGGTGTGGCTGGCGAAGCCCGCCGCCGTCACCCCCAACGAGACGCGGGAGAGCGTGTCGGAGCGACGGACGAGATAGATTAGGAAGCAGACGGTCGCCACAAAATAGAGCGCGATCGTGCCCATGAAAAACGGAACCGGCATGAACGGCTAACTCCTTGGGGGATGGGGAGAAATCGCGCTGGTGCGAAGATCGCCGCGTACGATGGCTAAATCGAAAAATTATAACGATCTTGCAAAATGTCCGTCAAGGAATGAAGAGGCGGTATGAGCCGACGACGACCTGCAGGACAAGTTATCGGCGCGCATGACGTGCGGCACACTCACGCACCCGGCGCAACAACCGGTGCGCCCGGCAAACTCTACGTGGTCGCGGTTCCGATCGGCGACCCGGACGACCTGAGCATCCGGGCACTGCGCACCCTTCGCGCGGTGGACATCATTGCCTCGGAGGACCCGGAAGCGACCCACCGGCTCCTTGCGCACCACTGCGCAGAGGTTGATGGCACTGCACAGGAGCCTCAGCCATCGATCACCTCCTATGGCCACGACAACCGCGATGACAAAACGGCGGTGCTGATCTCCTGCCTGCTCGAAGGACAATCCATCGCGCTGGTCGTCGACAGGGGCACGCCCGGTGTATACGATCCCGGGGCCTATCTCGTTGCCGCGGCGCATGCCCGCACGATCCCGGTGGTGTCCATCCCGGGGCCCTCTGCCCTCACGGCCGCCTTGTCCATCTCCGGCCTCAACGGCGACCAGGTGGAATTTGTCGGAACGGTTCCATCGACTCGAGCGAGCCGCCTCAGTCTGCTGCGCAGGCTCGCGCGCTCACCGTTGACGACGGTGCTGTTCGGCATACGCCGCAGCCACCTAGGTGACCTTGCCGCGCTGTTTGGAGCCCGCGCAGTCTGTCTATGCCGAAATCTCGGAAGCGCGCAGGAGCGGGTGATTCGCACCAAGGCGTCGGCACTGCCGGATCACGTCACCGCTTCACGCGCCGACAACGCGGAACTCTGGACGCTCGTGCTGGCCGGAAGGCCGGTTCATCGACGATGCAAACCACGGAGCAGACACAAAACAACTCAGAACAAGTAAGGCGAGGTGGCCACCCACTTGCGCCGATTAGGCAATTCCCCTAGGCCTCTTGCCCGCGCCGCTCGATCAGCACCCGAAAATAGCCGGCCTCGTCCCGCTCCTCCGCCAACACGCGATGCCCCTCGTTCCGCACGCTCTGCGGCACATTGCGGATTGGGTCCCCGTCATCAAGCCAGACGCTGAGGTGCTGGCCCGGATCCATCGTTTCGAGCTTCAACTTCGTTTTGACGAAGTTATAGGGGCAGATCACGCCGCGTAAATCGAGCAAGAGAGGTTGATTGTCGGACGAGTGCGGTGGTTGGGACATGAGTGAATCCGTCGGCCATGAGTACGTGTAGAGAACAAAAAGAAAAAGGGCAGCCTTTGCAGGCTGCCCTTTCAAACGACGCACGACTGTAAAACCGATTACTTGCCCTGATACCCCTTCAAGAGGTTCGGCTTGTTCCAATCGGCTCCGTAGTCGGACTTATTCTGGTTCCGGGTTTCCGGAGCCACGGTGTTGTAGCCCCATCCTGGTTGCGGTTCGCAGTTCCAGCAGGGCGCGGTTCCCGTGAACTCGCCGATCGAGGTCGTCACGGTTCCATCGCTGATCTGGCCCGGGAGCACCGCACCGGCCACGCCGCCCGTGAGGGTCCCGCTGTTGGTCACGATGCCGCGTTCCGTGGCAGGATTCGGGCGCTGCCCGAGTCCACCGAAGCCCGCGAGCTTCTCGTTGCCGCGGACCGTCCACACTTCACGGACGATCTTGCGGCCCGTACCGAACGGTTGGGACGCGCTGGTCTCCTCGAACACCTGCAAGCTCATGTCGTCACCGGCATTGATCGTCCGGATCTGATCCATGTTGGTCTTGTCATCAAAGTACACCGTCAGGGCGTTCATCGCACCCTGGCCTGCACGACCCTCGTCATGCGAGCTGCCACCCGTCTCCAGGTGCATCTTTCTGGCCGGGAAATCGATCGCCAGGACGCGACCATAAATGGTCTCCGGCTGGGACAACCGATCCAAAAACGCACCCCGGTCAAACGTCGTGCCGCGCGTGCTGGATCCAGACACGTCGCCCACGCCCGTTCCGACACCTAACCCAGACTGGTTCTGGGGTAAGCGCTCCTGCGCGCCCGCGATCCCGACGGAGCCCACAAGCACGATTGCAGCTCCCAGTGCCACCACATTACGCATGTGCTGCCTCCTTATGGATTTGGTAGGAAGTGAGAGTGAAATTAGGACACATACCAAGAGTGCGAAAATGAATCTGTGCCAGATGCATGAAAATCGGCGGCACTATAGGCAATTAGTCCCGGCGTGTCAAGGGCATTCGGGCCCACAATTCCAAACAGCACGAGTCTTCTAGTCCAGTGGAGCCTGCGGCGGCTGAGACGGCGCATCTATATAGAATCGCTTTTCTCCCAACTGATCACGAGTGATACCGAACTAAACCGGCTCCCATTGCATGTCCAACCACATGGACGGCAATCCACGCGATTGGAGCACTGCTGCTCAGAGAAGTCCAGCGAGCGCTCATCCTCTAAGCACGCTCTGCACACGTTCTTCATAGAGCACCACCGTTCGCCGAAGCGAACATCTCCCCTCTTCACTCGCGCGTCGCCCGAGCCATACGTCACGACAAGCGGCTCCGCGCCGCACGGATCGACACAGGCTAACGCGTGCAGTGAGAGTGAGGAATGAACGGGTCTGTGGGGAAATCGCTGAAAGATGGTGCCCGGAGGGAGGGTCGAACTCCCACTCTCTTGCGAGAACCGGATTTTGAGTCCGGCGCGTCTGCCAGTTCCGCCATCCGGGCCTGGATGCGGTCGCACACGGCGCTCTCTCTGCCGCGCACGAGGGGGCCGATACTTATCATGCTGTGACTGGAGCGTCAATGTCCTTCGCACTCTTTCATTGCGGAAATCAGGAATGGTAGACTCCGATCTTCGCAGACCGGCTCGACCTTGAAGGAGGCAACCATGGCGGATGTGCAGTGCATCACGTGCGGACAAGCGGGCGCCCCGATCACCGACCCCATTTTCCTGGGCAAGCTGGAGGCCGAAATTAAGGCCAAGGTCTGCAAGGACTGTTGGAAGAAGTGGGAAGGCATGCGCGTGATGGTCATCAACGAATACCATATTAACTTGGGTGATGAGAGCGGCCGCGCAACCTTGAAGAACCATATGAAGGCGTTCTTGAAGCTCGGCGATGCCACGACCGACACCGGATTGCTTGCGCAGAATTATCGTCCGGCCGGCACCTAGCCACAGCGGGGCGACACTCCGGCGTTCTCCCAGGCCGTGCGGGTGCCGCGCGAACAGCAGTCCCGTCGACGGATCGCGCCACACGCGCGTCGGAGCCTGCTCCGCAGCGTTCGGGCAGGCCTCCTGATGACCCGTTCATTGACATCCCCTGAAAGCCTTTGATATTGTTCGCCGGTTCTGCTCCGCCATCTCCTTGTCCTGTTCGGAGACTGAGGCGTCGTTCATGATTTCGCAGATGAAAGTGCGGGGGTTGATGTTTGACCCCTACAACAACGCTTATATTGTGATTTTACGAGGCGAAGAGCAGTCGGACGTATTGCCCATTTGGGTCGGCAAGGCGGAAGCTAGCGCGATCAGCCTGTCGCTGGAAAGTGTGGCCGCGCCGCGCCCCATGACCCACGATCTGCTGAAATCGTTGCTCGACGCCTATGACGCCAAGGTCATCAGCGTCGTCATCACCGACCTCACGGAAAATACCTATTTCGCGAAAATCCACCTCCACTACCAAGATTCGGAGTTTTCCATCGACGCCCGCCCCAGCGACGCCATTGCGGTGGCCCTGCGGTCGGAAGCCCCGATCTTTGCGAATGAGGTGGTGCTGAAGAAGCAGACCAACGAAGAGCTTGAGCAGTGGTTGGAAAATTTGAAGCCGGAAGACTTCGGCAAGCTGGATTCCTGAGTACCTGTCCGATGTCGACGCCATCACCCGACGCACCCAATCAACCGGCCCAGCCCGCGATGACGGACCTGATCCGGATCCATGTGCACGGGGTAGTGCGCGACGAAAATACGGACACGCACATCGTGCTGTTGCGCGATGAACAGGACGTGGACGTGTTGCCCATCTGGGTGGGCCTCGCGGAAGGCAACGCCATTCGCCTGGCGCATGAAGGGATCGTGACGCCGCGGCCGATGACGCACGATTTGATTCGCAGCGTGGCCTCGCACCTCAGCATCCAGGTGAAGCAGGTCGTGATCGCGGACGTGAAGAAGACCACCTACTACGCCGCCATCCACCTGGTCTCCAAAGGAGTGGAGCGGACGTTGGATGCCCGGCCGAGCGACGCCATTGCCGTGGCGCTGCGGGCGCAGTGCCCGATCTATGTGACGCAGGATGTGCTGAACCGGCGCGCGCATATCAACACGGAAGCGTGGTTGGAAAAACTCATCGCCAAGAACACCGATAGCCAGGAAGTCTAACCGATTGCAGTCATCTCGATAACGTACGGAGGCGGACAGACGTGAGCACGCGCACCTATTTACAAAAGCCGTTAGAAGTGAAAGAAAAGTGGTACCTCGTCGATGCGGCGGGCAAAACGCTGGGCCGACTGGCCGCGCGTGTCGCGCTGCACCTGCGCGGCAAGCACCGGCCCACCTTCACGCCCAACGTGGACATGGGCGACCACGTCATCATCATCAACGCGGAAAAGATCGTGTTGACCGGCGACAAGTGGCGCAGCAAGCACTACCGCTCGCACTCCGGCTATCCGGGCGGATTCAAGTCCGCCACGGCCGAAGAGGCGTTCAAGAAGGACCCGACACGGCTGTTGACCGAAGCCATCGAAGGGATGTTGCCGAAAACATCGCTCGGAAAAAAATTGGGGCGGAAGCTGCGCGTGTACGCAGGCACCGCGCACCCGCACATCGCGCAGCAACCTGAGGCCCTGTCGCTCTAATCGCGACCGCCGACGCACCACTGAGAGAGGAGAGAGAGCATGGCAGCCGTTCAATACGCAACTGGTAAGCGCAAGTCCGCCGTCGCCCGTGTGTGGCTCACGGCCGGGACCGGCGATATCACGATCAACGCCCGTCCGATCAACAACTATTTCGGACGCATTGCCTTGCGCAACCTCGTCCAAATGCCGTTCGATGTCAGCGGCATGGCCGGCAAGTTTTCCGTCACGGCCACGGTGGCCGGCGGCGGATTGGCCGGGCAAGCCGGCGCCCTGCGCCACGGCATCTCGAAGGCGCTCGTGCTCTTGAACTCCGGCCTCCGCGAGCCGATCAAGAAGCAGGGCTTCCTCACCCGCGACTCGCGCGTGAAGGAACGGAAAAAGTACGGACAGAAGGGCGCCCGTCGCCGCTTCCAGTACTCCAAGCGGTAATCGGACCACACCGTATCGTCAGGGAACTAGGGGAAGGTCCTTCAGGCCTTCCCCTTTTTTTTTCAGGCCGCCGCGGTGACAGCGCGGGATATCCCGAACCGGGGAGCCCCGCACCAGGACAGGCACAGCAGCAACCGCAACACCTAGGGCACGCGCAGAACAAGGAGCAACGTGGCGTCATCCAATACCACCATCCGAGTGGCGGTCGCAGGAGCCAGCGGCTACGCGGGAGGCGAACTGTTGCGCCTCATCGCGGCCCATCCGCATTTCACGCTGACGGTGGCCACCAGCGAAAAGTCCGCCGGTGCCTCAGTCGCCTCCAGCTTTCCGCATCTGGCCGGTATCGTCGACCACACCTTCGAAGCGATGGCGCCGGACGCGCTGGCCGAGCGTGCGGATGCTGTCCTGCTCGCACTCCCCCACACCAAGTCGTTCGAGGCCGTGGCAATCTGCGCAAAAGCCGGCAAGCTCGTCGTCGACCTGAGCGCCGACTACCGACTGACGGATCCCACCGCCTACCCGACCTGGTACCAGGCGACCCATCCCTACCCGGACCTGCTCAAGCAGGCGGTGTACGGGTTGCCGGAGCTGCATCGGGAAGCGATTCGGACCGCGCGTGTGGTCGCGTCGCCCGGCTGCTACCCGACCGCCGCTATCTTGCAGTTGGCCCCGCTGGTCCGTGAGGGGTTGGTGGACGCCACCGGTCTAGTCGTCGATGCGAAGTCCGGCATCTCCGGCGCAGGTCGAAGCCCGGCCCTGCCCTATCACTTTCCGGAGGCGCACGAATCGCTGGAACCGTACAAGATCGGCACGCATCGGCACATTCCGGAGATCGAGCAGGAGCTCACGCGCGTGGCAACGGGAGCGGCCTCGGCGAAGTCCTCCGTCTCGGTCGCCTTCACGCCGCACCTGGTCCCGATGAACCGCGGCATCCTGAGCACGGCCTACGCCCGCCTGCGCACACCGACCGACATTGCGACGCTGCGCGCGCTCTACCGATCGTTCTACCAGCATGCGCCGTTTGTGCGGGTGCATGAGGGCGACCGTCCGGCGAATCCACGCGACATCCGCGGCTCCAACTATTGCGACCTGTCCGTGCATCTCGACGCGCGCACCGGCTGGGTCGTCACCGTGGCGGCGCTGGACAATTTGGTGAAAGGCGCAGCCGGACAAGCGCTGCAAGCGCTCAACCTGATGGTGGGCCTCCCGGAAGACACGGGGCTTCGCGCACCGGGTATTTTCCCCTAACTACGCATCCGTTGACTCAGCGCCCGCCTCGCGCGCGGCGCATGGACACAGCAAAGGCATTCCATGACGAAGCACCTGATCGGCATTACCGCCCCGCAGGGATTCACGGCCGCCGGCATCGCCAGCGGCATCAAAAAGAAAGTCGGCGCGTTGGACCTCGCCCTGGTGGTGTCGGAACGGCCCGGGCCCATCGCCGGCGTCTTCACGAAAAACCAGGTCGTCGCGGCACCGGTCATCATCGACCGCGCGCACCTCAAAAAAGGCGTCGGGCAAGTGCTGCTGATCAACAGCGGCTGCGCGAACGTCTGCACCGGCCCCGCCGGCATGGCGGCCGCCAAGGAAATGGTCCGCCTTGCCGCACAGCATTTTCACGTCCCGCCGCACAGCGTGTTCATCGGCTCAACCGGCGTCATCGGCGGCCCGCTGCCCATCGAACGGATCGTCGATGGCTTCCCGACGCTGGCCGCGCAACTGCGCCGCGCGGGCGGCCGTGACGCAGCCCGCGCGATCATGACGACGGACACCCGATCCAAAGAAGTACTGCGGCAAGCGCGTATCGGCGGTCGTCTCGTCACCATCGGCGGCATGGCAAAAGGGTCGGGCATGATCCACCCCAACATGGCCACCATGCTGGCGTACCTCACGACAGACGCGGCGCTCCCGCAAGCACTCTTGCAGCGCGCCCTGGTCGCGGCGGTGGATCAGACGTTTAACTGCATTTCCGTCGACGGCGATACCAGCACGAACGACACGGTGCTCTGCCTCGCCAACGGCATGGCGGGCAACCGCCCCCTCACGGCGGGCTCCGCCGACGCACGCGCCTTCGAGCGGCTGTTGTTGGAGGCCTGCGAGGACCTGGCGCTTCAAGTCGGGCGCGACGGCGAAGGGCTCACCAAGTTCGTTGAGATCCGCGTGCAGGGCGCCAAGCGAACGGCGGACGCCAAGCGCATTGCGGAAACCGTGGGCACCTCCTGCCTCGTGAAGACCGCGCTGTTCGGCGAAGATGCCAACTGGGGCCGGATCATGGCCGCGATTGGACGCGCCGGTGTCACGATTCGCCCGGAACGCATGTCCTTGAGCTTCAGCGGGGTCCCGATCATGCGTGACGGGGCCACGCTCGGGGCCGCCGCGGAACGCCGGATCGCGAAGGTCTTCAAGCGCAAGGAATTTACGATCGAGATCGACCTGGGTCTCGGTAGCGCCGCCGCCCGCATGTGGACCACGGACCTGTCCTACGACTACGTGAAAATCAACGCCAGCTATCGGTCCTAGTGCGACCGAGCCGCTTGAAATCTCGTTGAAATCCGCCGTCGGCCATGGTAGGTTTTCACGGTTTGACGGGCTTCTCCCCAGACCTCTCTGGCCGGAAGTTCGAGCAGGTCGGCGGCCTCGCCGTCGATCGATTATCCAACATGATATCGGCGTTGAACACGCCGCTCACTTGAGAATAAGGGGTTCATGACCTCTCGCCGACTGCGGTCGGCGCTCTGCAAGTGGGGAAGGGGGTGAAGGCATGGCAGAACTCGGCGTTCGCGATCTTCTCGAATCAGGCGTCCACTTTGGTCACCAGACCAACCGGTGGAATCCGAAGATGAAGCGCTTCATTTTCGGCGAGCGCAACGGCATCTACATCATCGACCTGCAACAGTCGATGGAGCGGCTGGAAAAGGCCTATGCCTTCGTCCGCGATACCGTCGCCGGCGGCGACTCCGTCCTCTTTGTCGGCACCAAGCGGCAGGCGGCCGAGGTGCTGGAAGAAGAGGCCAAGCGCGCCTCGCAGTATTTCGTGAACCAGCGCTGGCTCGGCGGCATGCTCACGAATTTCCAGACGATCAAGAAGAGCCTCGATAAGCTCAAGAAGATGGAAGTGACCCTGTCCGAAGGCGGCGTGCGCCAAGGGTTGAAGAAAAAAGAACTCACGCAGATGGATAAGGACCGCGCCAAGCTGGATAAGTATTTGTCCGGCATCAAGAACATGCGCGGCCTCCCCGGCTGCGTGTTCGTGCTCGACACGCGCGTGGAACACATCGCCGTGTTGGAGTCGCACCGCTTGGGGATTCCCATCGTGGCCATCGTCGACACCAACTGCGATCCGGACCGGATCACCTATCCGATCCCGGGCAACGACGACGCCATCCGCTCGATCAAGCTCATCACCACGCATATCGCCGACGCCTGCATCGAAGGCGCGCACCTGCGCACGCAGCGTGAACAGGCGGATGCCGCCGAAGCGGCGGTGCCCGAGAAGCGCGGCCCGGCCGGCGGCATGGTGATGGAAAACGTCCCAGCTCGATAAGTCGAACGCGCCGGGCTACCACCGTAGCCCGGCGTGCATCGTTCACGCATTGCTCACGGAAGAAGGAACCACGTCATGGCTGCTCCCGCCACACTAGTGAAAGAACTTCGCGATAAGACCGGCGCCGGCATTTTGGATTGCCAGAAAGCGCTGCAGGAAAACAGCAACGATATCGACAAGGCGATCGACTATTTGCGCCAAAAAGGTCTGGCCGCCGCGCAGAAGCGCGCCGCCCGTGAGGCCAATGAAGGGATCGTGTCATCGTACATCCACCCGGGGAGCCGCATCGGCGTGCTCGTGGAAGTGAACTGCGAAACGGACTTCGTCGCCCGCAACGAGGAATTCCAAGCCTTCGTCCGGGATGTGGCGCTTCAGATCGCCGCCGCCAACCCCTCCTACGTGAAGCGCGAGGACGTGCCGGCCGACGTGGTCGCCAAGGAAAAGGAAATCTACGAAGGACAGGCGAAGGAACTGGGCAAGCCGCCCGCCGCCTGGCCGAAGATCACCGAGGGGAAGTTGGAGAAGTTCTATCAGGAGTCCTGCCTGCTGGAACAATCGTTCATCAAAGACCCTAGCGTGACCGTGAAGGATTTGCTCACGCAGAAGATCGCCAAGATCGGTGAAAACCTAGTGATCCGCCGCTTCACGCGTTATCAACTCGGCCAGGTATGACGACACGTTTTCGTCGGATTCTCCTGAAAGTCAGCGGCGAAATGCTGGCAGGCGATCAGGGCTACGGCATTCAGCCGACCGTCTTAGACGGCCTGGCTGGGGAAGTGGCCGATGTCGTCGCGCTGGATGTCGAAGTCGCCATCGTCATCGGCGGCGGGAACATCTTCCGGGGACTGGCCGCCAGCGCCAAGGGCATGGAGCGGGCCTCGGCCGACTACATGGGCATGCTCGCCACCGTGATGAACGCGCTGGCGATGCAAAACGCCCTCGAAAAGCGCGGCGTGGTCACGCGCGTGCAGTCCGCTATCGAGATGCGGCAGTTGGCCGAAGGCTACATCCGACGTCGCGCCATCCGCCACCTCGAAAAGAAACGCGTCGTGATTTTCGCCGGGGGAACCGGCAATCCCTATTTTTCGACCGACACGGCGGCGGTCTTGCGGGCGATGGAAATCGGCGCGGACGTCATCATGAAGGGCACGAAGGTGGACGGCATCTACGACGCCGACCCGGTCACCCATCCGGAAGCCACGCGCTACGATCAGATGCAGTTTCTGAACATCATCAACCAGAAGCTCAAAGTGATGGACTCCACCGCCATTACGCTCTGCATGGATAACAATTTGCCGCTGATCGTCTTCAACCTCAAGGAACGCGGGAATTTGACGCGCATCATGCACGGCGAGCCCATCGGCACCTACGTGACGGCGGGGAAAGCCTAAAGACCCGACAGCACTCGACTCGGCGGCATGCCGACACCCGCATGCAGCCATTCGGATAAACCCGTACATAGTGGTCAGGAATACCATGGCGAACCCAGTTGAAAAAAAGACGACCGAAGGGATGGATAAGGCACTCGAACACCTGAAGCGCGACCTCGGCGGCCTGCGGACCGGCCGCGCCTCCGTCGCCCTGCTGGACAACATCCGCGTCGACTACTACGGCACCATTACGCCGCTGAAGCAGGTGGCCTCGGTCAGCACGCCGGAAGCGCGCCTGATCACGGTGCAGCCGTGGGATGCGAAGATGATCAAGGAAATCGAGAAGGCCTTGGCCGTCTCGGACCTCGGCATCACCCCTTCGAACGACGGCAAGCTCATCCGCGTCCCGCTGCCCCCGCTGACAGAAGAGCGCAGAAAAGACCTAATCAAGATCTGTAAGAAACACGGCGAGGATACAAAGGTGCAGATCCGCGCCGTCCGACGCGACTCCAACGAAGAGTTGAAGAAATTGCAGAAGGACGGGAAACTCAGCGAGGACGATCTGCGGCGCCACGAAGCCGAGATTCAAAAGCTGACGGACCAATACATCGCGAAGATCGACCAGACGCTCAAGAAGAAGGAAGAGGAAATCCTGGAAGTTTAACCGTCCGCGGTCACCCGCCTGAAGCCCCTGTGCTGCGTACCTATAGCTCCTCTCCAACGCATGCGGTCGTCGACGTGGGCGCACTCGCCCACAACCTCGGGCAATTGCGCGCGCGCCTCGCGCCCACCTGCGCCGTCATCGGTATCGTCAAAGCGAACGCCTACGGGCACGGCGCCGTCGACATCTGCAAGGCATTGCTGCAATGCGGGGTCTCGGCCTTTGGAGTCGCGACCATCGGCGAAGGCGTTGAACTGCGCGAGGCCGGCGTCGCCTGCGACATCCTCGTCCTCGGCCCGACCGTACCGCGTGAAGCGAACGAGCTCGTCCGCCATCGCCTCACTCCGCTGATCTACGACGAATCGATGGTTCTCGCCCTCACCGAGCGCCTCCACGACTCGGCCGGCCCCTGCCCCGTCCACGTTGAGGTGGAGACAGGCATGGGACGATTGGGCATCGCGCCCGAGCGTGTCCTGTCGTTGCTCCAGTCTCCGGCATTCAAGGGCCGGTTGGCGCTGGCGGGACTCATGACGCACTTTGCGGACGCCGACAGCACGGATCCGACGTTTACCCACGAACAGATCGGGCGATTTACGCATCTCTTAGATCAGGTGCGCGCGGCGGGCATCACCGTGCCGCTCGCCCACATGGCCAATAGCGCCGGGTTGCTCCATTACCCGCAGTCGCATGGGGATGCGGTGCGGCCCGGGCTCAGCCTCTACGGCTACATCACGCGGAACCATGACAGCGCGCCCCTATCGCTCAAACCGGTCCTCTCGTGGCTCACGCACATCGTGCAGATTCGGACGATTCAACCGGGCACGACAGTCAGCTACAACCGCATGTTCACGGCGACGCGCCAGTCGCGGATCGCGATCCTGCCGGTCGGCTATGCCGACGGATACAGCCGCCTCCACACCAACCGGAGCTCGGTGCTCGTGCACGGCACGCGGGTGCCGGTCGTCGGGCGTGTCTGTATGGACATGATTATGGTGGACGTGACAGATGTGCCGCAGGCCAGACCGGGCGATGAGGTCGCGCTGATCGGCGCGCAAGGGACCGAGCGGATTACCGCACACGACCTGGCTGCTTGGCAGGGCTCGATCGCCTACGAAGTGCTGTGCGACATCGGCCCCCGCGTGCGGCGCGTGTATGCCGGCAGCGCTACGACGTCTTAAGCTTTTTCCCAAGGCGCTTTTCGACGCTGTCGACCTTACTGCTCAGCCGCCCCTTCGCACCCTTCCGGGCGTCGATTTTGATGGAACAGGAAATGCGGTTGCAGTCCTTGCGCATGCGGTTATAGCAGCGCTGGACCACTTCCATCACCTCGTCCCACTCCCCTTCCAACACCGTCCCCATGGGGTTGAGCCGATAGGCCACGCCGCTCTTGTCGATGATGTCCAGCGAGCGCGCCACATACTTGCTGACACTCTCGCCCTTCCCTAACGGCGACATACTGAATTCAAGTAGAACCACAAAGCCTCCCGCTGTGTCCGCCCGTTCGCACGCGTCTTAATGATCGCCCCTGCACCGTCGTTCTCGAACCATCAATCGACCAGTCAGTCTAGCCACTGATCCGCCGCGTCGCCGATACGCCGTTTAAACCGGCGCGCTCGGCACCGCACGCGCCCATCCGCACTACCGCACTACGTACGTTGCGACAGCCATTCGCTGGGATAGGTCACCTGTCCAGCGACCGTGAAGGTCTCCACGGCACGTTTCAGCATCTCGCGGCGCTTTGCGTCGTCCGGCTCCGCGCTCTTCGAGCTCTCCCGCAGCGCCGCCAGCCATTCGACAAACTCGGCCGCCTCAGGGCCGAACAGCCGCTCCAAATCCTGACGAATGCGCGACGCCAAGGCCGGCGCGGCGCCGCCGGTGCTGATCGCCACGCGCAAGCCGCCTCGGCTGACAATGGCCGGCATCGCGAAGGTGGAAAACTCCGGCTGGTCCACCGACCACAATTGGAAACGCTCCTTGCGCGCCATCTCCATCAACCCGGCGGAAAATTCCTTGTCGTCGCGATGGCAATTCAACACGAGAATGACGCCCGCCGTATCCGTGGCGCGGAAGGTCCGCCCGCGGTGAATCACCTTGGCGCTCGCCGTCAATTTCTTCAGCGCATCGTTGAGCGTCGGGCTGATGACGGTCACCTTCGCCCCGGCATCGAGCAACCGCTGCGCCTTATCGGCCGCCTCCTGATCGCCGCCCACCACGAGGCACGGCCAACTTTTCACATCGAGTGTAATCGGAAATCCTGGGTTCACAGCGCGGGCCCTCCTTAGTCTGAACGGAGCCGCATTCTACACCAGGAGGAAAAGGCGGGAACAGTCACTTTCTCGCGCGACGACCGCGCCGCGCGTGGCAATGTCGCGTGCGGTCCTTGTATAATGCGCGCCGCACGACGCAACGATTGGAGACGCATGGCCAAGACACCGGCATCAACGTTCGGCATGGCGGGCGGGATCATCGCACTGGCGGCGATCGCCGCCTATTTCGGATTGGCCCATGGGTGCGAACAAGCGGGCACAGGCACCATCGCGGGACGCGTGGTGATTGCGCCGGAGCATGCCGGATCGGTACGGCCGACCGACGTGTTGTTCGTGACGGTCAAACGCCCCGGCGGACAGGGCCGTCCGCTGGCCGCCAAGCGCATCGACCGGCCGCAGTTTCCGGTGACGTTTGAGATCACCAACGCCGACCTGATCATGCAAGGGACGGAACTACGCGGGATGGTCGACCTCTCGGCGCGACTGGATCGCGACGGGCAAGCGGGCCCGGCGCAGCCGGGCGACATCGAAGGCGTCTTCGCCAAGAATCCGACGCTGGTGGGCGGGAACGAAATCGAGATCGTGCTGAATCAACCGAAGTAGGCCGCGAAAAATCGCGGACGCCCGACGTGAGCCTGCGACAACGGTGAACGAGCGGCAAGCAGTAGCAGGCGGAGCAGCTGAAACCGATTGACAGCGGTCGGTGGTCGTCGCGCAGGATCGAGTGAACGTCCTGCGCGTTACCGGCCTGAAGCATCCGGAATATCTTCGTCGAGCGCGACGTTCCAATAGAGGTAGTCGCGCCAACTCTCCGGGGCGTTGCGTATACCGATGGTGATGGTGACGACGGGGCTCCAGCGCGGCTTCACCGGCTTTTTGATGAGCTTCATGTTGGCCTCATCCGGCGTGCGTCCGCTCTTCCGATTGTTGCAGCGCCAGCAGGCGGTGACGATATTTTCCCAGGTCTTCTTGCCGCCCTTGGCGATAGGCACCACATGGTCGAACGTCAATTCTTCGGTACGGAAACGATGGGCGCAGTACTGACACGTATACCCATCCCGCGTAAAGATATTGATGCGGGAGAACTTGACGGCGCGATGACTGTCTTTGAGTTTGACGAGCTTGAGGAGCCGCATGACCGAGGGCAGGCGGATAGTGACGGACATGCCGCGGACGTCCCGGTCGTAGAATTCCAGGACTTCGACTTTCCCCTGCCAGAGCAGCGTAATCGCCTTCTGCCAGTGCACCACCCGCAGGGGTTCGTAGGTGGCATTCAACAAGAGCGTCAGCTCCATACCACTCCCTTTCGGTGTGACGATCAACCCTCGGAGTCTGCCGAAACCTATGCCACAGTCCCTAGGCTAAATCAAGCCTGGGAGGGCGCGGAGGCCGCATGGTGGGCGGCGTTTCGCCCATTGGCCAGGTTTCTCTACACGTAAGTTTACCACTCGTAGGTTACAGGATGCTCAAGACACGGATACATCGCTGTGGTTCCATCGACACCATCCCGCCCGGCGCCTGCCGCTCGGTCGAAACAGAGGTCGGCTGGGTCGCGCTCTACAATGTGAACGGCGAGATCTTTGCGACGGAAGATGCCTGCCCGCACGCAGGCGGCCCGCTGGGTGAAGGGCAACTCACCGGCGACTGTGTCGCCTGCCCCTGGCACGGTTGGCGATTCAATGTGAAGACGGGCGTACGGGTGGAGAATGCGGACTTTCGTGTCCAGTGCTTCGCCGTGCGCATCGAGGATGGCGAAATCGTCCTGGAACTGCCGACGGAGCCGTCGGCTTCATAACACAGGCGGTGGAGCATTGAGCCCCGGAGCCTGATGCCACCTCGCGGGCGCGCCTAACTCACCGGCATTGGCGTTTGCGAATCGATGGGGGCCAGATCCTCATCGCGCATCAGATCGATCGACGGCATCGAGAGCGCATGGACGCGGCTCTTGCCCAGGTCGACTTGCCAGGAGTATTCACGCTCGATCCAGCGACGCGTGCCTTCCTCGCGGAACATGACCTTCACGACGTAGTGGCCTTCCTCCTGCTTCTCGACCACCCACTCGCCCATCCGCGCTTTTTTGCCCTGCTGCTCGCGCAGCTTCACCATATCGCTCACCGCCTGCAACAGCGTGGGCGCATGCTTCGCGCGATGCGTATGCACCAGCGCCAGCGCCTTCACGGCTTGCGGATCGGTGATGGGATTGATCGTGGGCGGCTTCAGCCACAGATACAGCGCGCCTCCGATGAGCAGGACCGCAAACGCAGCATAGTGCAGCCAGGCCGCCCAAGTTGGGCCGGAACGCGGCGCGGAGACGGAGGCGATGGGAGAAGATGACGGCTCAGTCATGAAGAGAACACAAGCGGGCCATGAACACCACGTGCAGGTGATGCGACGATCGAAACAGTGAGCATAGGGAGCGCCGGCGCCCAAGTCAATGCGTGGAACACAGGAGAGGCCGATCGACGACGGGCCATCGACACCGCGCGCATGCGTCCCCCACATGTACGTAGGCCGCGCAAATCCTCCGCGCGCACCGGCGAGCCGACAGACGACGCGCACGTCGACGCGCAGGCGCAGCTTGACAAGGTGCGCGGCCAGTCGCTACAACCAACGAGTTTATGGGTCTGCTTCGCTCATTCTTTGACCAGGACATGACACACCGATGAAACTTTTTGTGTACGGGGACAACCTCAATCCCACTCAACTCAAACGGCGCGCGCCGGAACATCAGGCTATCGGCAAGGCCTATTTGCCCGAGCACGCCATCCAATTCTGCCGCTGGTCGTCCCAGTGGCGCTGCGGGTTGGCCAGCGTCGTCCCCTCCCCCGGTGAGCGGGTCTGGGGCATGTTGCTGGAGGTGACGGAAGAGGATTTGAAGGTGATGGATGAGTTCGAGGGCGACGTGCCGCCCGGCGCCTATCGCCACGTGCAGGTCACCGTGGTCACCGACCAAGACGAAAAGCAGATCGTCACCACGCACGCTGCGCCTGCCATCGGCAAGTTCAAGCCGAAGGCGCACTATCTCGACTGGGTGATGAAGGGGCTGAAGCACTGGAAGTTTGACGACGACACCATCGAGCAGTGGAAGTCCTACTACCCGGCTTCCTAGTCGGGCACGACCACCACGCTCTTACGATAAAGGGGAATCTCATGGCTAAGCCGAAATTTCATATTCTCGTCTGTGCGAATACGCGTCCGCCGGGACATCCCAAGCCCTCCTGCGGCGCGGCCGGCAGTCAGCAACTCTTGATGGCGTTCAACATGGGCTTGATGCAACGCGGCCTGCCGCCGGGCGAAGTGCTGGTCACGGGCACCGGCTGCCTCGGCCCCTGCGAGCAGGGTCCGACCGTCGTCGTCTACCCAACCGGCACCTGGTATTCGAAGGTGACGGAAGCGGACGTGGCCACCATTCTCGACGAACACGTGAAGACCGGGAGCCCAGCCGCGAAGCTCAACCCCGACGCAGTTTGGAAATAAGTCCCGCTCGACGCTGACGTTCGGGGCGCACGGACACCCGTCACCCGCAACGTCAGCCTTCGGAGAGCCCCCAGGCACCATGGCCACCGCCACATACCACGAACATAAGCACGGCGCCCCAACCAGCATCGGCTGCGTCGTCATCACCTGCAGCGATACGCGCACGCCGGAGACGGACACCAGCGGCCAACTCATCATGCACCTGCTCAAGTCGAAGGGGCACGAGGTGGTGGACTATGCGGTAGTGAAGGACGAGCCCGCGTTAATTCGCGAAAAGATTCTCGCGGCCTGCGACACGGCGACCGTGCAGGCCATCATCGTCAACGGCGGCACCGGCATCTCGCGACGCGACTCCACGTTTGAAGCGGTCGATGCGATGTTGGAAAAGCGGCTGGATGGCTTCGGGGAAGTGTTTCGCTACCTGACGTATCAGGAGATCGGCTCACCCGCGATCATGAGCCGCGCCACGGCCGGGATCGTGAAGGGCCGCGTGCTGTTTTCCACGCCGGGATCCGAGAACGCCGTCCGCCTCGCCATGGAAAAACTCATCATTCCCGAGCTCGGCCATCTGGTGAAAGAGCTGAGAAAGTAGCAACGCCGCGCAAGTGTGATGGGGTACAGTGACAGCCCCGTCGCGGGCTGCGCGAGGACCTTCCGACAGAGACACCGAACAACCCCGCTTACCGCAGCCTCGTTCCAATCCTACAGACGCCCTGCTCCAGGCCCAGCCGAAAGTCGGCTCGCGGCGCCCAGACCATTCAATCCTAATCCTAATCCTAATCCTAATCCTGGCTGATCTTCGGCTCCGACTGTTTCTGAAAATACTTCAGAAGATCTCGCACGGAGAGGACCCCGACCACCTCGCCCGCTTTGGTCACCCCCAAGTGGCGAACCCCAAGATCGCCCATCAGATCGTGCGCGTCCTGCGGCGTGCGAACATGCTCAATGCTGGCGATGGGTGAGGTCATGATCTTCTCGACCGTCACCTTCGTCGGATCCTTCGCGACCGCCACCACCTTCCGCACCACGTCCGTTTCCGTCACGATCCCGATGAACGAACCGCCCTTCTTCACGAGAATCGAGCCCACATGCTCGTCCTTCATTTTCTTCGCCAGCGCACGCACGGACGTGGTCGGCGCTACCCCGATCGGGTTGCGATTCATCAATTGACTCAAGGTCGACATACACCACTCCTTTCCACGCACGAGGCCCACTTAAAACGTCAGTGTCCCCTCAATCACCATCACCACCCGGCCTCCGACTTTCACCTCTTGAATCGCGTCGTCGTCGGATTCGACCTGCACCAGAATCCGCGACGGCCGTTCGATCTCATAGCCCTGCTCAATGACGACCTCCGTGGTCGGCGCCACCTGCACCACCCCGTGCTGCACAAGGTAGGCGCCCAGCGCGCCGGCCGCACTGCCCGTTGCCGGATCTTCGGTGATGCCCAATAACGGCGCGAACACGCGCGCATGCACGGAGGAGCGCGGATCGACCGTCACCGTCGTGAAGACGAGAACCGCATTCACGCCGAGCCGCCGACAGAGCTCCGCTAACTCGTGGCTATTGGGCGTGATCGAGCGCACAGCGGTCAAGGTACGAATCGGCACGATCAGCACGGGCAAGCCGGTGGACACCGATTCGATCGGGAACTTGGTGTCGGCCAGCACCGCCTTGGTCAGCCCCAACGCGCGGGCAATCTCAAACGCATCCCGCGGATCCTCGAGCGGCCCCAAAAACTGCGGGGCAGGTTGAGACATCACGACCCTCAGCAGTTCACCGCCGGAGCTGTAGATCTCCACCGGGAACAGACCCAGGTTGCACTCCTGCAGCACGCGCGTCAGCGGCTCCTGCAGCGTGATCTGCTTGAGCGCGGCCAAAATGTAAAAGGTGCCGACCACGGGATGGCCGGCAAAGGGAATTTCTTGTGTCGGGGTAAAAATACGCAGCTTCGCGACGGCTTTCGCATCGCTCGGCGGGAACACGAACACCGTCTCGGACAGGTTCATCTCCCGCGCAATGCGCTGCATCACGGGGTCGTCCAGGCCCTCGGCGTTCGGCACGACTGCAACAGGGTTGCCGCCGAATGGCCGATCGGAAAAGACGTCAGCCTGATAGAAGCGAATCGTCCGTACGTCGCTTGGCATGAGATGGCCGTACTGTAGGTTGCTTAAGCAAGGTTGTCAACGCGGGAGGTGGCGGATGGGCACGAACGCCAGTCCCGCCATCACGCCCGGCCTGCTCAATTGACAGGCGCGGCGACGACTGCGCAGACTGCCGCCATGGCGGAGACGGACACACCCATGTCGGTGGAGGAAGCGCTGGTGGTGCTGGAATTGGACCCGCCCGTCACGCCGGAACGCGTCGACGAGCGCTATCACCACTTGCGCGCGGCCTACAGCCAGGCACGCGCAGGCGCACTGACCAACCATCCGAAACAATTTATGAAGCGGGTCGTGCGGTCGGAGCAAAAACGGCGGGAACTGGATGAAGCCTATCGAGTGCTGATGCAATCGCTTGGAGCTGAGCTGCACTAGCAGACAGTCAGCGCGGATCGCCTGCCGCCGTTACCCGACGCCGTGACTGACGACGCGGGACATGCCTTCCTTCCCGTCCTCGCCATCGCCCATCGCCACCGGCCAGGTGACCAAGCCCGATACGCTGTCGGCGGAACGCCCCTCGGCCGCCGCGTAAATTTGCGGCAACTTATTGGTGCCGAAGCGCGAGATGTACAAAAACACATGCTCGCGCGCATTCACGCGCACCGCCCAGGGATGGAAGTCGCGCTGATAGAACTCCTCGCACATCTGCATCGCGTCCAGGCAGGTCACGCCGGTGGGCTCGTTCAGCGTGTAGTAGAAATCCAGCGGAAGATCGTACTCTTCCTGCTTGTGGATCGTGATGCCGAACTTCTCGGGATTGCGCACCATGGGCGTGTGCCGATAGGCGACGAAGTAAAACAGCTCGACGGAATGGATGTTCGGCTGATTCTGGATGACGAAGCGCCGCGTATCCTCCGCCTCGTCGCGCGTCTCGCCGGGAAAGCCGTAAAACGCCATGACGTGGTTCCAAATGCCCGCCTTGGCGGCCTGCGCCAAGTTAGTCTGCATCACACTCGTCTTGGCGTGCTTATCCATGAGATTCAGCACGCGCTCGTTGGCCGACTCCATCCCGTAATACAGCGTGCAGCACCCGGCCTTCGCCGCCAAATCCCAGAGCGCCTGGTCCTGCAAACTTTCCTCGAAGCGGATCAGCGTCGTCCACTTGATGCCGACCTCCTGCTCCACCAGCAACTGCGACACCTTCTTAAAGAGCGCGGGCGGATAGGATTCGTCGGAAAAGAGGAAGTGGCGGCATTGATACTTATCCCGTAGGGCCTTCACCTGCTCGACCACATGGTTCGCGGGCATGCCGCGATACGAATCGAAATAGCCCTGGCCGTGGTCGCAGAACGTGCAGCGCCCCCAGTAGCAGCCGCGCGTCGCGAGGTATGGGAGAATCCGCTCGGGCACAAAATATCGGTCCAACGGCAGCCCGTCGAAGTCCGGCAAGGGCAGCGCCGTAGTCTTTTCTGTATAGACCTCGCTGTTGGTCTGCACACCGGCGGCAGTCCGATGCATCAGGTTCGGCACGGTCGCAATATCACGGTCACCCGCCAAGGCCTGCAGCAGCCAGAGCAGCGCATGTTCCCCTTCGTAGAGAATCGCCGTGTCGAAAATTTCCTCGAAAAACTTCGGATGCGTCGGCCATTCTTCCTGCAGCCGCGTCACGACGTTCCCGCCGACCGTGATGTGGATGTGCGGGAACGCCTCCTTGATCATCTTGCAGAAGGTCAGCCCGGCCATGAGCTGCATTTGCGTGCCGATCGAGACGCCCACGACATCGGGTTTTTCGCGCGCGACGATCGGCAGCACCAGCTGGCGACAGACATCGCGATACACGTTGACCTGCGCGTCGTCCAAACAGGCAAACACTTCCTTGGAGACGCCGGGGCGATAGCCGAGATTGCTCTCCATCGGATAGAACACAAGCGACGCGGGATAGTAGGCGGCGGAGATGTACTGCATCACCTCGCGGAACACGTTCAACGCCCACTCCAACTTGTCGGCGTCGTAAAACCGCTCGCCGCGGACGATCGCCTTCGCGTCCATCGCACGGTCGGCCAGATCGAACGCATCCACCTCGCGCTTGGCGCGCAGCACGGCAAGCTGATCCTGCTCCCGCTCCGTCAGGCGCCCGCGCTCTTCGCGCTCCTCCAACAATTTGGCCTGCAGGTCGATGCGGCCCTTCACCCAAAAGAGAAAGGTGTCGCTGAAGAACAGGTCGTACATCTCGATGTTGATGTCTTTTTGCACGACCTCGTGCCCCGCCTCGCGCAACACGGCCGTCAGGCTCGGCAAGGCAAGATAGGGCGCCGTCGGCACCCATTCCGGCGGGAACAGGAGCACCGTCTTGAGCTTACGGCCGCCGGCCTTCACCGGCGCCAAGCCATCGATCTGTACCAACCCGCTTCCACTCATGGGCGTCCGTCCACTCCCCTCACGCGACACACCGCCGACCGGTCCGCGCGCGGCTCACATCTTCCCCGTCAGCGTCGGCGCCTGCACATGCTGCTGCCGCGCCGCGGCAAACTGCAACTTCGGCAACACCTCCAGCCCGAACCGCGCGATGTAGAGAAAGATGTACTCGCGGATAAAAATACGCAGGTCCCAGCCGGGATGGTGGTTGCGCTCGAACTCCTCAAACACGCGCTCCGCGTCCTGAATGCTCAGCCCTTGCGAGACCGTGTAGTAGTAGTCCAGCGCCAAATCCCATTCGGGATTTTTGTACGCCGTTACGCCCCACTTCTCCGGATGCTTGGCGACCGGATTGTGCCGCCCCAAGTCGAACGTGCCGAAGCCCAGCGAATGCACATGCGCCTTGTTGTCTTCCAAAAACTGCACGGACGACCAGGCCTCTTCCCGCGTCTCTCCGGGAAAGCCGAAGAAGCCCATGCAATGGTTCCAGATGCCGGCCTTGGCCGTCAGCTCCAAATGCCGCGTCATCACCTCGGTCGTCGTCGCCTTATCCATGAGCTTCAGCACGCGCTCGTTGCCCGACTCGTACCCGAAGTGCAAATACCGGCAGCCGGACTCCCGCGCATCCTGCCAGACCGCATCTTCCAGCAGACTCTTCTCGAAGCGCATGTGCGTCGTCCACGCAATGCCCATGTCGCTGTCGATCAGCCCGCGCGCCAACTTGCGGAACAACGCCGGCGGATAGGACTCATCCGTAAAGTGAAAATGGCGCGCGTCATAGCGGTCGCGCAAATGCCGGATGTCCGCCAACACATCCTGAATCTTCTTCGAGCGATAGCCCGCCGTGTAGCCCTCACCGTGATCGCAGAACTCGCAGCGGCCCCAGTAGCAGCCGCGCGTCGCCAGATACGGCAGGATTTTTGTCGGGACGAAATACTTCTCCAGCGGCAGCCCGTCGAAATCCGGCGGCGGCAGACTGTGCAGATCCTCGGCATAGCTGATCGGCGAGGTGTGCACGCCCGTCGCATCCCGATAGATCGTATTCGGGACATTCGCGAGGCCCCGCCCCGCCCCCACCGCGTCGATCAGCTGCAGGAACGCCGTCTCGCCCTCGTAGGCCACCGCACTGTCGAAATATTGAAACAGCGGCGACTGCGGGAGCACATCGCGCAGCCGCGTCACCGTATTCCCGCCGATCGTAATGTGGATGTTCGGAAAGTGCTGCTTGATCAACGCACAGAACGTCATGCTGGAGAACATCTGCTGCTGCAAGACAATCGAAATGCCGATGATGTCCGGCCGCTCGGCCTCGATGGCCGGCTTCACCAGATGCTCGAACACGTCACGGTAAATGTTCACCTGCGCGTCGTCCACCGCCTGCATCACCTCGGACGAGACATAGACCTTGTACGACAGGTTCGTCTCCATCGGCGGCATGCAGATCCGCGCCGGGGCGTAGACCAGCGAGATCACCCGAGTGATTTCGCGGAACGTATTGATCGCCCATTCCAGCTGATCCGCGTCGTAAAACTCCGGGCCGCGCACGATCTGCTTGGCCCGCTCCGCCTGCTGCGCCAACACATCGATACGCGAGCGCGTCAGATCGCAGAGCGCCAACTGCACGTCGCGCTCCCAGTCTTCGAGCCCACGTTTTTTATCGAGCTTCCGGTAGCGGTCGAGCTGCTGATTCACCCGGCGGAACACACGCTTGAGAAAATCCTCGCTGAAGTACCAGTCGTACATCTCCAGATTGACGTCCTTCTGGACGACGGTATGACCGGCCTGGCGCAGAAACGCCGTGAGCGTCGGAAGGCTGAGATAGGGTTCGGACGGATACCAGTCAGGCGGGAAGAGCAGCATCACCTTCATCTTCCGCCCACCCGCGGCGTCCGATGACCGGCGCTGGAGCTGAATCAGCTCGCGCGAGGCGCGCTCGCCCTTCACATACTCCACTTTCATGAAGTCGACTCCTCTATCGAACCGGCACACCGGCGAATCGGCATCTGCCTAGGCACCAGCAGTCAGCGAGACACGGCCTGTGCCCGGGCATCGGCCGGGGATCAGCAGCCGCTCCGGCAGCAGCCCTCCAACGACAGTCACCCAGGTGCCAGCATTCACCAACCCAGCGGAATGCCGAAGAATTGTCCAGAAGCGTGGACATTGTACGAAGGCGCCGGACGGATATTCAAGGGAGGACGAGGCGAGAGCACGATTGCAGTATCACGGCCTAAGCGGCATGGGCAGCGTAGATAGCGCGCGAGACGTGCGCGGCGTCCGTTAGTTAGACGCCGTGGATGGCGTGGGACACATGCACGACGTGCGTTGGATGGTCCGCGTCGCCGGCAGGCGCATCCCCTGGCCATTGACCGTTGCTAGTGTATTTTGTGGATCAGAAGACTGGCGGGCACACGATTGGAGACGAAGGTTTTGGGAAAGGCTCACTCACCGCCTGAGGGAGCCTTCTGTGCTGGAACTAGAATGTGCTCCTCACCAACAACTCCCGCCCCTTATTACCCGACCCCTTTGGTCCTTTCAGACACCAGTAGTTATGACGTTCTGAATCGTGCGCCAATAAGAAATCGACTGGAATCGGAAAGTTGACCAAAGAAATAACAATACGCGCCATCGGGGATATTAATAACATGGCCGTCGGTTTGCCTGCGTCCCGCAGTTAAGCCCTCCTTAATAGCATTGGGCCAGCCTCCTTCTAACTCTCCATGGACGACTAACTGTGCCCGAAGACTGCCGCCCAAATCCAAGGAGGCCAAGCAAAAACTCGGTTGTGAGCTGTGGCTCAAGTTGATATCACCCTGAGTAATAAAAAGCGTCACCATAGAAAGCTTGCCTGGTGGTCCTGCCTCAATGTGAATCACATCTTTCCAACCTTGAGAAAGCCGCTGTTCTGGCTTCACTGCCAGCTCAGAGCTTAAAAATATTAGCCGGAAGGCAGGAATAGGGTTAAGTAACGAACCGGGAGGGCGGTCCCAAACATCCCACGCCCGATTCTGGCTAAATCGTAACAGCGATGGATCTTTGTTAATGGCCTCCGTAGTGAAACCCATCCTCCAACGTCCGCTTGCGTGGAGGCTAACCTTGGTTTCAGTGAAATTATCGCGGCACTTTATGTAAACATCTCCGTTCTTAACCCAAAGGCGCCACGAATTTGAGGTTAGGCCATCCGGTGGTCCGACAGCGAAACGAACGGGCCCTTCTGTTCGCGGCAGTACCTTTGCCTCTATAAGCCTACGGAAGTGAATCATGGAGCTAGTCAACCGCAACTCCGCAGTTTGCTTCCGTCGGACTATATATGTTCGACCGCATCGGAATCATTTCAACTAAGTCCGTACTGGTCAAAGCTTAGTGACCGAGAGGGCAAATAATACTTCCAAGAACTTAGAGACGTGAGTCGTGGCAACATCTCTAGCAACTTGCACGATTTGTGGAACCTCCCACTGCTTTGATTTCCCCTCAAGCTTGAGACGCTGGGGTGGCCCTCCGAGTGACATTCTAAAATGCCTGTTAAGTCGCGAATGGATTAAGGCATTGCGCAGCTTTTTAATTTCACCATAGTCAACATCATCCAGGACATTTCTCACCCACTGCAATGCTGATGGTGGAATCTCTTTCTGCCAATCCAGTCGTTGCTTATCTGCATTGTTAGTTTCCCAATTAGCTGTCCTCTTGGCATCAAAGCATCCTAAATCTAACTCATACCCAGAGAGGTTGGAACAGAAAGCGTGACCTAAACCTGCCGCACACAAATCCAGGACGCTTATGCATGAACTAGTTGCCCAGCGTGCATGAGCAACATCGACTACGTCTGCTCGATGATTACCAACACTTACGTAACAAGTTTCGTACGCGAGATCTATATCATGGAGGTAATGAAGGCTTTCCGCGCTTGAGATCGCGAACAGAAAACAAGGCCCAGCCCAGTCACTCTTATACCGTTCCTCAAATTCTTTAATCACCACCATAGGATCACGGGACCATGCGAACGGAGGCATAAGCTTTCTTCCCAGACGATATTTAAACGTGGTCTATAATTACTCCCACAGGGGTAGAGATTTTACGCAAGACAGAATAGCTGTTCAATCATCGAATAGCTAAGAACGCAACACTCAACAGAGGAGCGAGCAGGCTATGGGGCGGAAGTCATTTGTTAGACTGAAGCTACATTCTTCGCGCTGCCGTATCCTGGCTGATGCGATAACGTGCTTAGGCATTGCTGCCTGGCAGGGAACGCAATGGAGGCATTTCAGCGTGGCTTCGCATTGAGTCCCTGCGTGACAACCACCTGATTGATAACGCCTCCAGAGAGGTTGGCCTGCGCGGGTCTGCACCACCATGGCGTTGGCGAGCGGATCGACGCGCACTGACCACTCGATACGATTCAGAAGGGCGGGACCTTCGAGGAAGACTTGGCCCAATACATGTTCCCACGGCGCGAGTGAATCGACGCCGTTGTTCACAGGGCGCGAGCCACTGCATTTGGAAGCATTCGCGACCAGGTCGTCGAAGACAAGCCTGCCGAGCGATGTCCTCACGAAACGCGGCTTGGTGCGGATGGCCCCGTGCGGTTGGTGGGAAAGAACGCCGGCACTTTCAGGACTAAGCGGGCGAGCGATGAAACCGGCAGATACAGTGATGGCGGTGCAAGGTCGAAAACGACCCCATCGCCGCCATCACCGCGCAACCCCAAATCGTAGCCTGTGTTCAGACGCACAGGCCGAGAGACTACGATATTCCCTCGGCTCCGAGTGGAAGCCGCCTGCGCTGCGTTACTGGTTCTTCACGAACGCATCGCGAGCCGCATTGCCGCGATCCGTCTGGTCGGTAAAGAACCCATCGATGCCCGTCTTCAAGAAGACCTTGATCTCCCCCACTCCGTCGCCGTAC
Organism: Nitrospiraceae bacterium; assembly: GCA_041908685.1. GTDB lineage: Bacteria > Nitrospirota > Nitrospiria > Nitrospirales > Nitrospiraceae > BQWY01. The sequence goes on from JAYREW010000019.1 coordinate 163,064, forward strand.
GCATTCGGATCGGTGGACGATTTGTAGTTCGTTGGAAGAAAGGTGTTTTCGGAGCGAAACGTATAGGGATGCACTTGGAGTCCCACCGCATGGGCATCCGTCACAAAGCTTGTGGCATGGGAAGCGTCGAGATTCCCCGCGGAGTCGAGCGGAATGATAAAGCTCTTCTCGGGCCCCACACCCTCGGCATACGTCGCGATTTGGCTCAGCCCTGACTGAGTGGCCATCTGCGCATACGTAAGCGACCCACCCCCAGCCTCCACATCGAACGGCTTGCCCTCGATCCACAGCAGCTGGATCAGCGGGATCCGCGTCATAGTCTTCAGCTTGCGCAGATTGCTGACCTCAAAGGACTGAATGAAGACCCGAGCGTTTCGCCCCTCATACCCGCAGCGACGAAGTAGCTTGACCAACGGTTCTTCCATGGACAGACCCAACCGGTCAAAATACGTCGGGTGCTTGGTTTCCGGGTACAACCCGATCCGACGGTCGAGCAACTTCTCGTAGGCCTGCACCAAGTCGATGATCTCCTTGAAGGTCGGGATCTCGAACTGGCCGTCAAACCGAGCATTGGCCGGTCGCGTATTGGGGATGCGCTCGATGGCGCGAAGGGTCTTGATCTCCTCCAGCGTGAAATCTTCACTGAACCACCCCGTCACCGCCACCCCGTCCACCGTCTTGGTGGTCTTCCGTCCGGCAAACTCAGGCCGCTTGGCCACGTCCGTGGTCAGATCTAGGACGTTGTCATGTCGCGCGATCAGCTCGCCGTCCTTCGTCATGACGAGATCCGGCTCAACAAAATCCGCGCCCTGAAGCATCGCCGTGGCGTAGGCCGCCAACGTATGCTCCGGCATATACCCGCTCGCCCCGCGATGCGCGATCACGATAGGCTTCTCCTGCCCATGTGACGGCTTCTCCCAGCGGTCAGCCAGGACGGCACTCACCCCGACGGTCGACAGACAGCTCAGCGCCACAACGGCAAGGAACCATTGCCCTCTGGTCGGACGACGCATGACGACCTCCCTTCGCACGTAAGATTGGACACCTCACCACCGGATAGCTCCCCACCATCCGGTGTCATTCCATGTGCCCATACAATGCCCTAGGCACCTTTCCTGATGATCAGCATCCTGCGAGGAGTGTGTTACGCCTCACCCCGTCCGTGACAGGTGGCCCGCCCCAGACTAATGGCGCTCCTTGTCGTCATCGCCCTCATCATCGTCACCCTCGCGCTCATCCTCATCATCATGCCCATGACCAGGATGACTCCCGGGGCGAACAAAGCCGGCAAGATCGGCCGCGGCAACCTTGTAGGCATGCAGCACACCGGGGAGGAGCGCATAGCTGCCGTCGTTCGGCAGAGTGATCAGCTGATTGATCACTCCATCCGCGATATCGGCGGTGGTGAAACACCCGGTGGTTAACCCGAGCGGACACTGAATGGAGCTGACGAAGGGATCCGCATCGGTAAACCGGAAGTACACATCGAACTGCTGCCCGGTGGCATTTTGAGTCACGCTGTAGTCGTTGTCCGTTCCCGCCACCAACAGGTAGCTGCCGTCCTTCAACCGAGGCCCGACGGCCAGGCCTTCCCATTTCTCCGGAACCTTGTTCCCCAGCTCCGGCAGCGTGTTGGCGGCAAGGTCGAGGAACGGGACAGGATCCTTTGTGACCTTTCCGGCCGGGCACGCGTTTGGCGCAAACGGCACAGCGCTCACATCGGCCGCGCCGGTGAGATCGATCTTGAACACCTTCTTGTTGGGCGGCGAGAGCTCCGCACCGACGCCGACACCGCGGTTGTTCCGCTCAAGGACGAGAAACTCGTGGTCATTGATGGCAACCAGCGCGGAGATGCCGCGACCTTGATTCGAGCCATCCATCTGATAGGCATATTGCGCGACCGCCGTGCCGGTCCCCGTGCTGAACTTGACGATGCGATTGCACACCCCGTTGCCGCCGCCCTCATCCAGCATGGCGCTTTGCAGCATCGCAAAAACGTAGGCCCCATCGGGGCTGATGGCGAGACCTTCAAAGCCGCGGTTCGTCCGCTTCCCCTTGGTGTTGCCCACGTCACTGGCGAAGTTTGGCATCCCTGCCGCGCTGCGTGGAATCAGGTTGGTGGGCGTGACGAAAGAGCGCACCCGCTTTCCCTTGCTCGTGAACTCGTATAGCGAAGGACCATATTCATCCGACACATAGAAATGGCGATTCTTCGGCCCGATGACAAACCCCTCCGGGTCAAACGCGTTCCCAAGCACATTCGAAGGACTTGGCGCCAACCCATTCAGAGGATGTCCGTATTCATCCTTAAAGATGATGGTCTCACGGATTTTGAACCCACTAATCGCGCCGGACGTCTTATCGACCTTCAATCGGAAGCGCTGCACGCGCGTCTGGTAGTCCAGAGAGCCGCCGCCGGGACCGCGATCCGAGAGTCCATACCAATCCGCCGTTTTGGCATCGTAATAGAGATCGGAGAAGTACCCGACGCGCCCGTTGTTGACGTCCGTCCCGCCGCTGCGGTCGAGCGCGGCTCCGTCCAACGCGAGCCCATTCACGAATTCTGGCGCGGCCCCGACCACAGGGGCGGTTGCCGCACAGACAAGACCGACGGCGAACGTTGTAATCACCTGACGCAGAGCATTCATCATCACCTCGATGTTTAGGCTACAGTGAGAGGCTTCAGGACGTGGAGGTCCCGCTGGAGATATCCGCGCGCGTTGCGCCGGATACGGGGAAATCGAAAGCGCCAAAGTAAGCGAGAGCAGTAACCAGCGTATTAGGACTGTGTGAAGGGACGGTAAAGCCGACTACCGGCCATGCCCGAGGACGGTCATATCTTTGGACGCATCATGTGCCTGGTTGAAGGACCAACAGGATCAGTGGAAGCGGTAGCAAAGGAGGCCTTGAATCGAGGCCCGCGAATCGAACTCGAACGTCCCCGGCCTTCACGGACACATTTGGAGCCGCCAGAAAACCTCCTACATCTACGACTCCCGACCCCTTAGTTTCGACCCATTTCCGACTCCCGACCCCTTATTGTCCGACGCGACCCCTTAGTGTTCGCCCCCTTAGGTTCAGACACAGCAATGACCGTGACGCGTCTTGAGGAGCGGTGTTGTGAGGTATTGGTGCCCTAACAGGACCCGTCACACCACAGAGCAATCACTCAGCTTTGTCATTGACCTGCTGGTCGAGGCAGCGTGAGTGTGGAACCGCAATGCCTAGATGAGCAGCGATCGCAGCCTCAAGACTCCTGTAGTATCCCGTTTTCCACCCCCTTCAGCATCTGGCAAAGTGGTACACCGCTCAGCGTGCGGGGAATGGATCGACTGCTTTCTTCTCGGTCGTGCGTGGGCTCGGCGCGCGCAAGGACCGCAGCCCGGCTGAGATGGCCTCGAGTTCAGAGCCCGCACCGCTCCTGAGCATCGCCTCGTTGACCAACTCGCCGAGATTGACCAAGACGTTGGGCAAGCGCGTGACCCGCCAGGTAAAGGTGTAGTCGGGGAAGATGCCGCCGCAGAGCTCCTCGAGGCAGGGAAACAGTGTGACGGATTCGATCTGTACGTCGCCGACGTGAGGTAGCGCGGCCTCGAGCTCCTGCGTTGAGTAGTTAATCTGGGCACGGCCAATGAAGTCGTCGCCGTTCTGGTCGTTCGCCCACCACGGCCCCATATGTTCACCCGGCCCTGGCGGCGGAACAGCTTGCTGGAACCCAACCGGGAATCCGATCAAGTCTTTCTCCCAGAACTCGACCCCAAAGCTCAGCGGCGCAGGCTCGCCGACCTCGTCGCACACCGACGATTCGCCGAGTATGACCACGCCGGGACGTACCGCGACGATGCAACTCTTCGCTGAGTCGAAGGTGTAAGTGTCGCCGGAATCGATGTCACCGATTTCCCTGGAGACAGTCATGCCTTTGGCATCGTGGGTCTCGACCATCACTTCGTCGCTGCCCAACCAGTCGATGCCGGTTTCGTCTCGCGCCATGAAGCGCATCGCCTCGATCTTGTAACGCCGTTCGATCCACCGAATCGCGTCCCAACGGGTAGCTTTTGACACCTCCTCGACGACGGCCGGGTGGCCCGCATCTTCGGGGTGTGGCGATGCCGGGCGCACCTGCGCGAACGCACCGGGGGTACACCAAAACCCTGCTATCAGCAAACTGAAGGAAGTCGCCAAGAAATGACTGCGTGAAATCATTATCGATGTTCTCCTCAGTAGACGCTTCGAACCACCGGTCAACACTTGATGCGGCCGCTATCTAGACTCTCCCGTTCAAGGACATGCCACCGCCCCTAAACAGGATAATTACGTATAAGCGATTATTGCGAGAGCTGTTTGTAAGGGGACCTGTATAGCACATAGGGTCATGGACCGCTATCGAAATAGAGGAGGTCCTCTGAGTACATATCATCTTGTGCCTCATCGCTCATCGCGTAGACTGTATCTCGGCCTTAGTGCGGAGGCATGGTGTGACGCAGGCTATGGGGTCGGGAATTATTTGTCACACTCCTGCCCCAATGCTGTGCGCCGACCTATTCCAACCTACACAGGCGCACTCGCGCGCGGCTGCCAATCCGACGCGAGACTTCGCGCCTCCCCACTCTATTTCAGCCTCGGTTCCTAGGCGTCGTAGCTGATGAAGCCTTTATTGATGTCGGAGAGTTTGCGGCTGGTGCGGCGAAACACGCCCACGCCTTCACGATCGCCGGGCAGATTGGTATTGCCTTCAATCGTGATGAGCCGATCGTTCCGAAAATCCTCCACGATCCCCATGGGGCCTTTTCCCCCACCCGTGCTGATGACGAACACGAGCCCGGGTTTGAGCAGGGAAAAATCGTCAACCACCTCGCTCGGTGTCATGCGCGTCGCGCCGGCCTTGCCGGCCTTGCTCCAGTGATCGAGCACTCCAGCCGTCCGAATACAGGGATTCCCGTCTCCAAGCTGAGTGGACGCCTTTTGAAAGGACCAATAGACAAAGGCGGCGCACCAGGCATAGCTGCCCTCGCAAGGGTCGAGGCCGACTGACTTCAGGTATTCATCCACTCGCGGCCCACGGTTCGACCCTGGCGGCACCTCCATGATGCCGACCTCGGCAGCGGCAATGCCCAGCGTACGCTCCACTAAGGGTGAGAGTGGGCTCGCGGCAATCGACGGCAGCGCCTGCGACCCAAACAGCGTGGTCCAGGTGAGCGGGCCGATTACCCCATCGATCTTCAGGGCTTGCCCCTGCGCGTCGATGGAACGGGCCTGGAAGAGCTGCACCGCCGCTTTCGTCTGACTATTGAATATCCCATTCTGGGTAATCGGGCCGCAGCCGAGTTGGTTCAGTCGCTGCTGAATCAATCGAATCGCCTCTCGGTCCTTTCCCCCAACCGCCAAGTAGTGGCCGGGATACTGGGGCACGGAGGAGCGCTGCAATACGGTCCGTCGTAGGTTGGAAGCGCGTCGTCTTGGCATGATGGAGTCTCCCCCGCGTGGAACGCTCAGGAGACGACGAGCGAGCGGACACACCGAATAGTGACTTTCCGGTAGACAGACACCATCCGGTACACATCGCCGCACATCGTCATCAAAGCCAAAAGGAGTACATTCTGGAACCTGCGCCCCATCGCATGAAAGTCTTTGCCCCATTCAATCCGAGCACCACTCTAAACTTACGACTCCCGCCCCTTCTTTTCGTCCGCGCGTCCCGTAGTCCAGAGAGCCTCCGCCGGGACCGCGATCCGAGAGACCATACCAATCCCTTGTCTTGGCATCGTAATAGAGATCGGAGAAGTACCCGACGCGGCCGTTGTTCACGTCCGTCCCGCCGCTGCGGTCGAGCGCGGCTCCGTCCAACGCGAGCCCATTCACGAATTCAGGCGCAACCCCGACCACAGGGGCGGTTGCCGCGCAGACATGACCGACGGCGAAAGTTGTAATCACCTGACGCAGAGAGTTCATCATCACCTCAATGGTTAGGCTGCAGTGAGAGGCTTCGGGACATGGAGGTCCCACTGGAGACATCCGGGCGCGTTGCGCCGGATAAGGGGAACGCGAAAACGCCAAGGTAAGCGAACTCGGTAACGCACGAATTCGGAGTGAGTGAAGAGACGGTAACGCCGACTAGCGGCCATCCCCGAGGACCGTCATATCTTTGGACGGATCATGCGGCTGGTTGGAGCACCAGGAGCTTACGCTCGCACCTCAGCCTATATCCGGCTTCAAACCAGCCGTCCCAAGCCCCCCTCCATTGAGGGCGACCGTCCACCCCTTTAGTGCTGTACCGAGAAGCAGAGGCCACAGATAGACTTTCTCAATCGGGGCACAAATAAGCCCCTCAAAGGGACACTTTGAACGGCCCAACTGCCCAGCCCATCCCACAACTCATTACGATCGATCAGCGTAAATTGGAGCACGAAGCTCCGGCCTGCCATCTGCCCCGTCCGGCTTCTCAACCGGCTTCCCGCCGCCATCGATACCGCATGATTGCCTTGGCACTCGTCCATGTCTATATCGCAGTTCATCTCTTGTCCTGGCATGTAATCGGCATTGAAATTTGGGGCAAAACCGCCATGATGGGCGTGCCGTCTCTCGCCAAAGGCACCCTCAATGCGGCGTCTATTATGGTGCTCCTCATTCTCCTGTCCATTTTCATTTTTGGCCGCGGCTTTTGTGGGTGGGCCTGTCATATGCGAGGTGCGATCGAATTTGCTGATTGGCTTCTCAAAAAGCTTCGCGTTCGCCGCTATCTCCAACTCAGCGAGAAGAATATTCTGATTAACACGGAGCATCGCTGGCTGTTGAGAATCGGAGCCCTCTTTGTCCTCCTACTGCCCGTCATCATTCTTGTTCACAATGTGGGCTTTAAGCCAAATGTCGCCGTTATGTCACCGCCTCCCATGGCCGATATCCCTGGCTATCAAGGGAAGGCTTTCGCCGAATCCGCTCCGTTCAATCTGACCATTCGGCCGACGTGGCACGACGCCCTGTTGGCCTTCGGCTTAGCCATCTTTATTCAGTTCACCATGAGCGTGCTGCTAAACCTGCGCTATGGGCAAGGCGCCTTTTGCCGTGTGCTCTGCCCCTACGCACCACTCATGACACCATTGATGAACATCTCCCCAGTGCAATCCAAAATTACCCGCGTCGCGCAGTGCACAGGGTGCCGCGATTGCAGTAATGCCTGTCCGCAAGGCATCGATGTCAGCCGAGAAATCTTTCACTTTGACGGGAAGGTGATCAATCGCGAGTGCATCAAGTGCTACCACTGCATCGATGCATGCGACGATAACGTATTGAAAGACACCAGCGCGCTGGCCGTTCCTCAAACCGACCGGTTGAAGCCCTACGAGAAGCGCCCGTGGCAACAGGTCCTCACCCGCAAGGATGGGCTCCGCACGAATGCGCGACACATGCAGCTCTTTGAACCTCTCGGACCCGTTGCAGACTTTCTCTCGATTATCGTCGCGCTTATCGGAGGCGGGATCACATCACGGTTTGGAGGCTTCTGGTTTTATCCCGGAGCCATTCTGACCTTTCTGCTCTTTCGCGAGGGGGCATTGCGCATCCAGCAGTGGAGACGTCCCACATCACAACCGCCGGCAACACAGTCAGGGGATCACACAAAAGGGGTCGAACCAGTAGCAGCGTAATAAAGAACCATCGTCAGCAACCACAAGGGAGGAGAGTCATATGATGAACAGCGCGTCACGAGTCCATGATTACGGCGACCTCATCCATGAATTCATGGTGTGCTTAAAAGAACGCCAATCGACATGGTTGGCGCCACTCATTTTTATTATTCTTCTCTTGGGCGCCCTAGGGTTCTTCCTGGAGGGAAGCGTTTTGGCGCCAGCCATTTACTCGATCTTCTAGCCAGCACATCACCGTACCGCCGGCAGCCTACTCGGCTGCCGGCCCACGCGGCACGCGCATCGCAGCCGCACTCCCGCATCAGTCTATTGAGCAGCCGCCTTCTTCGTTTCAGCAAAATGCGTTTGCACAATGGGCTCTAAGCACCGCGCAAGTGCACTATGCGCAGGCTGCGTATAATGATCGCCTGGCGCATAGGCGTCCAACACCTGTGCCTCAATAAGACAGGGAATCATATCAACAAACGGCTCTCCGACCTGATTCAGCAGCGCGCTCCCGAGAGGCATGACACGCAACGCCGTCCGATGGGCAGTACTCAACTCCTCTCGATAGGGCAAATGCACGATGAGAGGCGTTGCCCCATCACGCCGAACATCTGCAACGAACTCCCTCATCACACGGCGCGTCAGAGTGCCCAATGCCGCATCGCTGAAATGTGCCGGCAGTGGCTCCGTAGGTGGACGCACGGATGTTACCAAGCGAAAGAGATACGACCACTGTAACAACGCCCACCCCCCTGACCGCTCCCACTCAAGCCGAGCATAGAAGCGATCCTGATCGAGATACGGCAACGCAGATATCGTCGGCGAGGAAAACACCTCTGCCGGAGCCGGCACCGGCAGATTGATCGTCTTCAAGCTATCCCCATCGACGATCATACGGGGCCTGGCAAATGGAAACTGAACTCCCTGCGGCGAAATAAGGAAATTGTAGACATTCATCACGCGCAACAATTGCCGCGAGGTCACCCCCATGATCACAATATCTGGCTTCCACGCACGAACATCGTTCTTATACCGCTGCCACGCCTGTGCAGCTGAATACCCAGGAACCGCAAAATTTAAAATCTGGACGGGTGCCCCCAAGCGCTCTTGCAAGATATGCGGGAAGGACTCTTCGCACCGCACTTCACTGCCAAACGTCATGCTATCTCCCACAAAGGCAATGCGAACCTGGGGAGCAATTGACGCACGACCTGTCAGCCGCATCAGCGAATCTGCAAACGACACCCCAGCCTCAGAGGCACGCATCCCTTCGATGCTCGTTGCATACAGCCCCGTGCTATCCTTCCGATCATGAGCGAGCGTCCATCCTAGATACGGATCGTGCACCACATAGGGCGAGCCATCAGCCATCGCCGCAATCACTACGCGATGCTTCCGCACGACCTCACTCCACTGCCGAGGGTACAGCAGTTGCCTGGCAAATCGTGGGCCCTCCTGCGTTTCTACAGAGAGATAGCGAATCGTGCCTTCGCTGGCGACGCAGATAAGCACCAGCGTAAACACATGCACCGCAAGGGCAAGACGCTGCGGCTTTTGAAGCGCTCTGGGCACGCGCCGAATCGTGCGCACGACACACAGCACACCCACTCCAACCGCCAGAACAGCGCCCAGGCACACCCATCCCGGAACGCTCTCAAAAAAGGCCTGAAGGCTGGGTTTGGACTCAAGGCGGTAAAGCGAAAGGATGACCGCCACAAACGACAACTCAGTGGTGTAGAGCCACAAATTCAGCATGTTTGCGTAGGCTCAAATCTATCGTGTAACTACCCTTTCCCCAACCACTTTCAACATATTTCCCGCGTGATACCCTCCTTAGGTCAAAGACAAATGAATGCCCTCCCCTCAGTTGCTTGCCATCGACTGTGATCACCGCAATCTTTGGGCTTTGAACAGGTACTTGGCGCGGCATTGACAGGGATTTCTGTGGATCATAGGATTGATCGTATATGCACGGAGCATCCCCCATGAATCCACGCCAGCCTCGAGCCCTTGCCCTCTCTGCTGCGGTGCTTCTGACACTCACGAACTGCGCAAGTCACGACCGGACGCCGCCGCCAACCGTCCCGTCGGTTGACCTCGCCCGCTACACCGGGACCTGGTATGAGATCGCGCGCTTGCCCATGTGGTTTCAGCGGCATTGCGTGGACTCGAAGGCCGTCTACACGCCACGCACGGCGGACACGGTCGGCGTGCACAATGAATGCGTGACAAAGGACGGCAGCATCGATCAAATCGACGGGGTCGCGACCGTCGTCGACCCATCGACGAATGCCCGGCTCACGGTCGTGTTCGATAATTTCTTTGCGCGACTGTTCGGCTCGTCGAAGGACGGCAACTATTGGATTCTGGATCTTGACCCGGAGTACCGCACGTCATTGGTGGGCACGCCGGATCGGCGCTATTTGTGGGTCCTGTCGCGCACGCCGACACTGGAGCCCGCGCGGTACGAGCGGCTGGTCGCGCAGGCCTCGGCATTCGGCTATCCGGTTGCGGATCTGGTGAGAGCGCCGCGGTCGATCCCAGCGCCGTAGGCAGCACGACCGCGTCGTTGCCCGACCGTCCTCGCCATGCCTCACGTCGATCCGCAGCTGTCGAACCACGAATGGGCGCAGCACGAACACCTGATCGTCTTCGACGGCATCTGCAACTGGTGCAATGCCTGGGTGAACGTCGTCATGGCACGCGATCCGCATCACCGCTTTCGCTTCGCCACCCTGCAATCGGAACCGGGGCAGCGGCTGCTGCGTTCGCTCGCACTCCCCACGCAGGACTTCAGTACCTTTCTCCTGATGGAGTCCGGGCTGGTCTACACGCACTCCACGGCCGCCCTTCGAATCGTTCGCCATCTGGAAGGGCTGTGGCCGTTGTTCTATCTTGGCCGCCTGCTGCCGCGGCCCCTACGGGATGCGCTCTACGGGATGATTGCGAGACATCGCTATCGGCTGATGGGACACGCGGCAGTCTGCCGCGTGCCAACGGCAGCCGAACGCGATCGCTTTGTGTAGTGCACGGTTGATTTGGTAGATGACCAGTGGAACTACGGATCTCGCCTCGTCAGACAGCAATGGGCGCGGCAGGAGACAGCACCGGCCCGTGCTCTTATGGGACCAGCGCCGCTCACCCCCGCCCTAGCTGCGCCTTTGCGGCGTCGCTCATGCGCGACGGACTCCAGGCCGGTTCCCACACCACATCCACGTCGACGGTCCGCGCCTCAGGGATCTCCCGTAGGAGCGCGCTGTGCACCATTTCCATCAACAGCTCTTCCATCGGACAGGCGGGCGTCGTCATCGTCATCCGCACGGATACCTGACCGTCCCGAATTTCTCCACCGTACACCAGGCCAAGATCCACGATATTCACCCCAAGCTCGGGATCGATCACCTGCGTTAACGCCCCAAGAATACGCGGATCCGTTCCACCCTCTTGCACCGACATCGCCTGTCCCTCCGTAGATGTTCCCAGCACTAGCAGCGGCGCCAGCACCACATGGCGCCGATCTGAATGTCCTTCGCCGAATGGTTCCGGCAGCCGCATCCGATGCGACGCCGCCGCTGCCTACTTCGCGACCGATTCGCGCCGCACGGCCGCCGCTCGCACCGTGGACGCCATATTCACCACAAACAGTCCGATCGTCAGCACGTTGAGCAGCCCCGCCACGTGCCTGCCATCACCCCACCCTGCCAGATCGCTCACCACGCGGAGCAGCAGGCCGACATGCAGCAACAGCACGTGCGCATAGAGTCGGGCGTGATAGTCCATACGCACACCCAGCACCGCCGGGAAAATGACGGGCGCATGGGCGAAGATCATCGCGAATACAAACCCGAAAAAGAACGTATGCAGCACCAGATCATAATCCGGTCCACCGGTCACCGGGCCGAACCACAGCGCCGCTATCCCGCTGATCGCCAGCCACGCATAGCCGCCCAGCAGCGCCACCGCCATGAAGCGCGTGAGTCCCGCCTGCGCGATGGTCCGCCGCGCGATGTCGTACTGCATCAGCCACCAGGCCATGCCCAGCAGCCCGCCCCCAACCAGCCGCACGCCGACGTCCGGCCACTGGAGGGCCACGATCAGCCCGGCTGCCACGACCGCCATCGCGGCCATCAACAGCGCTTCAATTGAAAATGGGAGCTGGCGGAAGCGGGACAGTTCCAACCGTTCGCCCGCAATGGTGATCGCGAGAAAGGCCGCCCACCAGAACACGATCTGAAAAACGGGCTGGCCGCGCAGCCACAGGAACGTGCCGATGCTCCAGAGCAACGCGCCGCAAGCCATGATGACGATGTGCCACGCGAATTGCCGCAAAGCCAATGCGATGAAAATCGCCACCAGCCCCAGCCCGCCGCCGAGCCACAGCAGCGGCGCCCATAACGTCGGCGCGTTCGCGAGCATGGCGACCGTGCCGAGGCCGATGCCGAGCGGAACGGCATAGCCCCACCCGCGCCCCAACGCCACCGCGCGCTCCAGCGCAATCAGTGTGCCCAGAAATCCCGAGACCATCAGCGGCCCATGGAGCATCACCCAATCGGGACGCGGCACCGCGACGTTCCAGCCGAGCCGCGCGAGCCCCGACCAGAGGCCCGCCGCCAGCGCCACCATGCCGAGAACCAGCAGCGGCACCCGTTCGGGATGTGAGATCAGACGCGCCATAGGTGTAGCTCAGGATGCAGACGAGGTCGGTAGCTCCTCGTCGGAGCGCAGGCGATAGCCCGCGCGCTCCAACACACGATGGAGTGTGGACATGACAGTGGTGCTATCGGAATGCGGAATCACTTTGGGCGTGGGTGTTGTCCGCAACGTGTGCAGCATCGCGGCGGCCTCAGACGGCGGCAAGCGATCGCCGATCTCGTACAAGCCGCCGGGCGCTTCTTCCAGCTTGTTGTGCGTCGACAAGATCTCTCGCAACGTCGCCACGATAGCGCCGGTCGGCGTCGGCACCAACAGCGTCGCAATCGCCGCATGGTCCAGTCGCAAGCGGGCTGCATGGGGCCAGGGCGCACCGTCCACCCGCTGAATCGCTGGAAGCAGAATCTTTTCTTCGAGTCCGATGTGCCGCAACAGCCCGGCGCGAAACGCGTTGTACGCTTTGGCATCCACCGCAGTGGGATGGCCGGGCGAATCGGTGGCGAGCGCCGCAGTCAGGTACCCGTCCAACCGCTGATGGTCGTCACGCAGATAGGCTGCAATCGCCCCGCGTGAGTGGTCGGCATCATCAGTCATGCAGCATCCTTTCCACGATCGTGTATCCATACCATGGGAGTCGTCATGAGATCATCTTCTGCGACGGCGCATACCTTGCTGCGACAGGGCGGGGCCTCGACAGGCTCGACCGGCCGCGCTGGGATTCGGACATCCATTGCGCTAGACTTCTCGGGGAGGTCACAGCTGCACCGGAGGAGACTCCATGCACCTGGATCGTCGCATCGTAGAATTAATCCCAGTCGGCACAGCCAGCGCCCTATTCAGATAAAGTGTTCGTGATCGGAAGCACTGATGAGTACTCGCAAACGCGTTCCCACTGACGGCGGCCCGGCCGCCTGGACAAGTCCCTTCGCAGGCCTGGCGAAGCAGACCGTCCCACCGCCGCCTGACGGCAAGGAACCATCGACATCGGCATCGGCATCACCACTGGCCGCGAAGTCGCCATCTCCAATACCGGCCGCACGTCCACATCGTGGGCGCGTCGATCTTGTCCGGCAGACTGCACATCGCGGCGGCAAGACCGTCACCGTCATCAGCGGCTTTCTCGGCATCAGCGACGACGAAAAGAGCGCGCTGGCAAAGGCCATCCAAACGGCCTGCGGATGCGGCGGCACGGTGAAGGAGGGCCGGATCGAAATCCAAGGCGACCAACGCGACACGGCCGCGCGTGTCCTCAAGAAGGCCGGTTTTCTGCCGGTTCTCGCCGGCGGGTAGCCGACCACACAGGACGCTTCCGACGCCCACCGCATGCCTGCTATAGTGCGCGCATTACCTGCGTGAGGTTGTGGATGGATATGATGATGATCGTGTTTCGCCAGTCGCTCCAAGTCCGCGTGCATGAGATCCTTCGCAGTTGCGAGGTGCACGCCTACACCGAAATTCCGGAAACCGTCGGCACCGGACAGTCCGGCCCCGCCGAAGGCATTTCGTATTACCCCGGCAGCAACAACGTCATTCTCGTCGCCCTCGAGTCGGCGCAGCGCGATCAGGTGGCCGGCGCCATCAAAACCTGGTGCGACGAAACGCTACAACGCTCGGGCTGGGTGAAACCGGCCGTACGCGTCTTTACCTGGCCCTGTGCCCAGCCGGTGTAGCGGGCTATCGTTCGACTTCGCGACCGTCCGACCGTCTTAGGCGACCGTCCCAGCCGACCTTCCTAGTTGACCCTCTCGCGTCATCCCGCCGCACCTGCGTACAGAGCCTCCGACTGTCTGCCGATCCTGCGCATTTGCTCGGCCCTGTGAATACCCTCGGGTATACTCCCTACGAGCGAGCAGGTGCTCGTTACCGATGTCGATCGGCCACGAGATACGAAAGGAGTACAGGATGCGTTTTGTGAAAGTGACGGATGAAGACAAGCCGGGCGGCCTGGCCGCCATCAACCTGGACCTGGTTCGCGAGGCGCACTACGCCAATGGGCTGCTGCGTATTTTTTTCGAGCGGAGCGAACAGTCGCAGGACGATATGACCTTTACCGGAGAGAACGCGAAGAAGATCTGGGAGGCGCTGGGATAACAGACTGCCGCGCGCAGGCCGGGCGAGGCATTGCCCCCTCGGCACGCGATTCGTTCGGCCGCCGACCGCGCGGTTACTACGAAGCCGACGAGACAGCTTCTGCCGATTTGGTCGATTCAGCGGATGTGGACGAAGTCGAAGAGGCCGAGGACGTCGAGGCTCCGCGGCTGCCGATCTTCGGCTCGGTGCCGTTCAGCAGCCGGGTCATGTTGGCGCGATGCCGCGAGAGGATCAAGGCACTGACGAGGATCGCGAACGCGAGAAACGGGAGCGTGCCCTTCCAGAGGCCCAACAACGGCAGCACCGCGAAGGCGGTAATCGCCGCGCCGGACGAGTAGCGCCAGATCGCCGCAACCGAGAGCCACGTCAGCAGGAGCAAACCGCCGATGGCGGGCGCCACGCCGAGCACCGCGCCCAACGCCGTCGCGACGCCCTTGCCGCCTTTGAACCCTAAGTAGACGGGCGCGAGATGCCCTAGGATGGCCGCCAACGCGACGGCGACGATCCACCAGGGATCGCTCAACCACTGCCCGGCGAGCCACGCCGGTACCCATCCCTTCCCCATGTCGCCGAGCAGGGTCAGGATGCCTGCTTTTTTCCCCGCGATGCGCAGGACGTTCGTGAAGCCGATATTCCGGCTGCCGACCGTGCGCGGATCCGGCAGATGCATGGCGCGGCAGACGACCACGCCGAAGGGAATGGCCCCCAGCAGGTAGGCCGCAACCATGAATCCGAGTGCAAGAGGGAGTTCGTTCATAGAGGCTACGAGGGTCGCGCGCGCATCGGCATAGATCCGGCGCGCCATGTCGCGCGACTCACAGCGGTCGCGTCGAAATCTGCCGCCAAAAACTCGCGAGATAATTGCCGCCCGACACCAAAGCCAGCGCAAGCGACCCGTACAACAGAATCGTCCCGACCGCGTGCAACCCGCCCGGCATCGGCACAAAGTCGTTGGGCAAAATCAGCATCACGATCGCGACCACCTGCAACACCATTTTGTATTTGCCGAGCGTCTCGGCCGACAACACGATGCCCTGTGAGGCGGCCACCGCGCGCACGCCCGTCACCGCGACTTCGCGCGCGATGATCAGGATGGCGATCACCGCCGGGACGCGCTCGAACCCCACCAGGAGGATCAAGCCGGACAGCACGAGCAGTTTATCGGCTACCGGGTCGAGCAATTTGCCGAGACTGGTGACTTGCCCGCGGCGACGCGCGAGGTAGCCGTCCAACAAGTCCGTCACGGCGGCGATCACAAACACGCAGGCGGCGGCCAGCGACCGATCGGGGGTCGGTTCCGCAAACAGGATCACAAACACCGGGATCAGCAGAATGCGCCCGATCGTCAGCAGATTGGGCAGATTGATGCTCTCTCCCAACCAGGCGCGCATCTGGAGTTCCACTGGTTTCATGGCTGTTGTCCGCTACGCGACACCGCTCTTCAGCAAGTCGTGCAGATGAATCACGCCCACGATGGCCTGACGCCCCTCGACCACGACCAACGCCGTGATCGCGTATTGCTCCATCACCGCCAAGGCCGCCGTCGCTAATTCGTTCGGACCAATCGTCTTCGGCTTTTTCGTGCCCAACTCTCCGGCCTTGGCTTTGCGAATATCGACACCCTGCTCCATCGCGCGGCGCAGGTCGCCGTCGGTCACCACGCCGACCAGGCGGCCGGTCGCGTTCACGACGGTCGTCATGCCGAGCTTCTTGCCGGTCATTTGGAGAATCGCATCGCGCGCCGGCGCCGTGGCGCGGACGCTGGGGATCGCGTCGCCCTGATGCATGACGTCGCGCACCTTGGTCAACAACCGCCGACCGAGCGCGCCGCCCGGATGCACGAGCGCAAAATCCTCTTCCTTAAAGCCGCGCCGCTCCAACAGGGAAATGGCTAGGGCATCGCCCATCGCCAAGGTCGCCGTGGTACTGGCCGTCGGGGCCAAGCCGAGGGGACAGGCTTCCTCCGCGACGGAGACATCCAGCGATACATCGCTATGTTTCGCTAAGGTCGAATTGGGCTTGCCCGTCAACGCCACAACCGGAATCGCCAAGCGTTTGATGACCGGTAGCAGCTTCACGACCTCTTCGGTCTCCCCGCTGTTCGAGAGCGCCACCACCACATCGCCGCGCGCCACCATCCCCAAGTCGCCGTGAATCGCTTCGGCCGGGTGCAGAAAAAACGACGGCGTGCCCGTGCTGGCCAACGTCGCCGCGAGCTTCTGCCCGATGAGGCCGGACTTGCCCATACCGGTGACGACGACTTTCCCGCGGCAGGCGACCAACAGTTCCACAGCCGCATCGAACTGGGCATCCAACCGCCCGACCAACGCGGTAATGGCGCGCGCTTCAATCTCCAGCACGCGTCGGCCGCTTGCCACGCTCACAACGACACCTCCGGCCCCTTGCCCGCCGCGCGACAGATGCGCAGCAGATGCTCCAGCAAGGGTTTCAGCGCGTTCACCGGCACCTGCGTAGCCGCGTCGGATTGTGCTTCAGCAGGATTCGGATGCACTTCCATGAAAAACCCGTCACAGCCGGCCGCCGCGGCGGCACAGGCGAGCGTCGGAATGAATTCGCGCTGTCCGCCTGACTTGGTCCCCTCTCCGCCCGGCAACTGCACGCTATGCGTCGCATCGAAGATGACCGGATAGCCGAAGCCGCGCATGACCGGCAGCCCGCGCATATCCACCACAAGATTGTTATAGCCGAAGGTGGCGCCGCGCTCGGTCAGAAGAATCTGCGTCGTGCCGCTCTCCTCCAGCTTCTTCACGACATTGCGCATATCCCACGGCGAGAGGAACTGGCCCTTCTTCACGTTCACCACGCGGCCGGTGCGGGCGGCGGCCACCAGAATATCCGTCTGGCGGCAGAGAAACGCGGGGATCTGCAGGACATCCACGACCTGCCCGGCTTCGCGCGCCTCATCGGCCGCATGCACATCGGTCAGCACCGGCACCCCGACCTGCTCCTTCACCTTACGGAGAATCGCGAGTCCGTCGCGCAAACCCAACCCGCGAAACGACGAGCCGGAACTGCGATTGGCCTTGTCGTAGGAGGATTTGAAAATGAACGGCATGCCCAGGGCAGCCGCAATCTCCTTGATACGCGCGGCGGTGTTTAGCGCGATCGCTTCGCTTTCGATGACGCAGGGTCCGGCAATCAGCAGATGCGGCAGCGCGCCGCCCACCGCCAACGACCCGATTGCCACCTCCCGAACCTGTGCCCCAACCTGCGCCATAGAGCCTACCTATCCTTTATCGCGATCCGTACTTCAGTATCTGTTTTCTACTGTCCGGATTCCAGTCACTCGCTCCGACGCCTCCACAAGGGGCCTAGGCGTTCAGAGCCTGTCGTCCCTGCTGATCGCCCGTGCTTAGCGTCCGCACTTGCGACGTAACGCCGCTTCCACAAACGCGCTGAACAGCGGATGCGGACGGTGCGGCCGCGACATGAACTCCGGATGGAACTGCGTCGCCAGGAACCACGGATGGCTCGGCAGCTCGATGATTTCCACTAGGCGTCCGTCGGGCGACAGGCCGCTGATCCGCAGCCCCAGCTTGCTCAACGTCTCGCGGTAGGCATTGTTGAATTCAAAACGATGGCGATGCCGCTCCTGCACCTTGTCGACACCGTAGGCCTTGTGCGCCAGACTGCCTTCCGTCAGCACGCAGGGATAGGCGCCCAGGCGCATCGTGCCGCCCTTGGCCTCCACGCCTTCCTGATCGGCCATGAGGTGAATGACGGGATGCGGCGTGGCCGGATCGAACTCGGCGCTGTTCGCCCCCTCCAGCTTCGCCACGTGCCGCGCCCACTCGATGACCGCGCATTGCATACCCAAACACAGGCCGAGAAACGGAATGCCCTTCTCGCGCGCATAACGGATCGTCTCGATCTTGCCTTCGATGCCGCGCACGCCGAAGCCGCCGGGAATCAAAATCCCATCCGCCTCGCGCAGCAACTGTTCCGTGCTCGCGCGCGTCATTTCCTCGGATTCGATCCAGCGCAATTGGACGCGTGTGTCGTGGTCGATGCCGCCGTGCACCAGCGCTTCGCTCAAACTCTTGTAGGACTCCTTCAGCCCGATGTACTTGCCGACCAAACAGATCGACACCTCGTGCTTGGGATACTTGATCTTTTGCACCATCGCGTCCCACTGGCGTAAGTCCGGCGGGCCGGTCTGAAGCTGCAACATGCGCACGATCAGCTCGTCGAGCCCTTCCTTGCGGAACACGATCGGCACTTCGTAGATCGTCTCGACGTCCTTGGCCGTAATGACCGCGTCTTTTTCGACGTTACAGAACATGGCGATCTTTTGTTTCAGGTCCGGAGGAAGATAGCGATCCGTCCGGCACAGCAGGATATTGGCTTGAATGCCGATCTCGCGCAGCTTGTTGACGGAATGTTGCGTCGGCTTCGTCTTCAATTCGCCCGCCGCCCCGATGAACGGCACCAACGTCAGGTGCACGTAGAGCACGTTGTCGCGCCCGACGTCGTAGGGCATCTGCCGAATGGCTTCGAGAAACGGGAGACTCTCGATGTCGCCGACCGTGCCGCCGATCTCCACGATGGTGACGTCCATATCCTTGGACGCCCGCACGATCACCTGCTTGATCTCGTCCGTAATATGCGGCACCACCTGCACGGTGCCGCCCAGGTAATCGCCCCGCCGTTCCTTGTTGATGACGGTGTGATAGATGCGCCCGGTCGTGTAGTTGCTTTCCTTCGTGAGCGTCAGGCTGGTGAACCGCTCGTAGTGTCCCAAGTCGAGGTCCGTCTCCGCGCCGTCGTCGGTCACGAAGACCTCGCCGTGCTGATACGGATTCATCGTGCCCGGATCGACGTTGATGTACGGATCCAATTTCAGGAACGTAATCTTCAGGCCGCGACTCTCCAACAAATTGCCGATCGAGGCCGAGGCCAGTCCCTTCCCCAGCGACGACACCACGCCGCCCGTGACGAAAATAAATTTGCTCATGGCCGCATCCCTCTGTTCCTCTTCACGCAGTGCATTGGTACGGTCCGCCGACGAAGGCTGAACGAGTGGTGCGGTCGCCCGCACCGCCATCCTCACGGCGAACAGGTTACTGGTGTGACGCGCGACGCCGGAGTTCCGCTTCCGCCTGGGCCAAGTCGTCCGGCGTATCGACTCGCAAGGAGCCGTGCCCGGTCTCCCAAACCTGGATCGGAATGCCGTATTCCAACGCGCGCAACTGCTCGAGTTTTTCCGCGTCTTCCAAGCGACCGGTCGGCAGGGCCGCCAGCTTCGCCAGCGTCTCGCGCGTATATATGTAGAGCCCGAGATGGATGTAGTGCAACCCGGCGGTCAGGATGCCCGCAGGCCCATGGTCGCGCACCCAGGGGATGGGCGCACGGGAAAAGTAGAGGGCCTTCCCCTGCGCATCGGTGGCCACCTTCACCACGCCGGGATTCCGCACATCGACCTCGTCATGCAGCGCGCGCTTGAGCGTCCCCATCGCCGCGCCGCTGCGCAGAAACGGTTCGATCAAGTCCGTCAACAGATCCGGACTGAGCAGAATTTCGTCGCCCTGTAAGTCGAGAAACACGTCGCCGTCGAGTCCGGTGGCCACCACGGCCACGCGATCCGTGCCGGTGCGCAGCGCCGCCGTCGTCATGACCACCTCGCCGCCGAACGCGGTGACCGCGTCACGGATGCGGTCGTCGTCGGTCGCGACGATCGTGCGGTCGACCAAGCGGGCCCGGGCGGCCGCCTCGTACACGTGCTGGATCATCGGCTTTCCCAGCAGCATCGCGAGGGGTTTCCCGGGAAACCGCGACGACCCATAGCGCGCGGGAATCACCACCGTCACGCGCGGCGCGCCTGCGCTCTGCCCGGTCATGTGCGGCTCCGTCGCACCGGTTAGCCCTGCGTCAACGCGTCGCACAATTGTTTGCCGCTAATGGTGGCCGTGCCGACCATGCCGACCACGATACCCGCCGCATGGTTGGCGAGATAGGCCGCATCGCGCAGCGTGGTGCCCGTCGCCAGCGCCAAGGCCAGCGTCGCCACCACGGTATCGCCCGCGCCGGTGACATCGAAGACCTGCCGCGCCTTCGTGGGCACGTGCCACTGGACCCCGTCGCCCTCGAACAGACTCATGCCCTTTTCCCCACGCGTCACAAGCACCGCCTGACAGCCGAGCCGCTGCCGAATCATGGTGCCGGCTTCGTAGATCGTGCGGTCGTCGTCGCCGTGCGTACCGGCCGCCTGTGTGGCTTCGAGATGGTTGGGCGTCACCACCGTCACACCCTTGTAGTAGCTGAAGTGCTCGACCTTCGGATCGACCACAATCGGAATGCCGCGCTGCGCTGCCAGGCGGGTCAGTTCGGCCATCAGCGTCGGCGTCACCACGCCCTTGGCATAGTCGGATACGACGAGACAGGAAATTTCCTTGATGCGGGATTCCACGTAGCGAAGAATCCGCTTTTGCAGACTCGGCTTGGGCTCCTGCCGCGTCTCGACATCGAAGCGCACCACTTGTTGATGATGCGCCACCACGCGCGACTTCCGGGTCGTCGGCCGGTCCGCGTCGATGATGACGCCCCCGCGCCCCTTCCGGCGCACGCCCAGTTCCTTCAGCAGGCGACGCCCGCTTTCGTCGGCCCCGACCACACCGCAAATATCGGCCTGCCCACCAAGCGCGTGAATGTTATTGAAGACGTTGGCGGCGCCGCCCAGTTTGAATTCCTCGGACTCCACGTGTACGACCGGCACCGGCGCCTCGGGAGAAATACGCGTGACGCGGCCCCAGACATAATGGTCCAGAATCAAATCGCCGACGACCAGGACGGAGGCCTGCGGAAACCGCTCGACATACTGCCGCAACTGCGGCGCCCGCTCGACAGCTTCCTGCGCCCCCATCCGCGAGCCTTGCCCATGGCGAGCCCCCTGCCCATACCGATCCTGCCTGCGCCCCGCCACCAGCCTGCCTCGTGTCATTGAATCGCCTTTCCCAGCCGTCCCCACCGCACCCGCTCGCTCCAGTCCGCTTCGGCGCTCCACGACCAATAAATACGGAACGCCTTCCCGCGAATTTTCTCGCCGCGCACAAAGCCCCAAAAGCGACTGTCCAAACTCTGGTCCCGATTGTCGCCCATCACAAAATAGGAGTCCTCCGGTACCGTGACCGGGCCGAAATTATCGCGCGGGTTGATGCGACCGTCCACCACGCCCGGATCGATCCGCTGCGTGAAGCCCGCGTCGTCCAACTCCGTGCCGTTCACCAGGACCTTCTTGTTCTTGAGCTGAATCGTGTCGCCGGGGATGCCGACGATCCGCTTGATGAAATCCTTCTCTTCATCCTCCGGATAGCGAAACACGATGACGTCGCCGCGCTGCGGCCCGCTGAACGGCAAAATGAAGGTCGAGGAGTAGCAACTGACGGGCGGCAGCGCCGCCTGCAGCCGACAGTCCGTCGGCCATTGCAATCCGTAGGAGAGTTTACTGACGAGGATATGGTCGCCGATCAACAGCGTCGGAATCATCGAGCCGGACGGAATCTTGAACGCCTGCACGACGAAGACGCGGATGGCGAAGGCCAGCACCATGGCGACGATGATCGCCTCGATGTATTCGCGCACGAGCGACTTCTGCCCGACCGGCGCCGGCTGGGCCACCGACCGCAGCGGCTCGGCCGCCAGCGCGGGATCGACGCGGTGCATCGGCGGACGCGGGTCCAGATTGGCGGGGCCGGGACGGTCTGTGGGCGCGGGATCGATATCCATAGTCACCTACGCTATTCGTCCTGCACTTTGAGGAGTGCCAAGAACGCCTCTTGCGGGACTTCCACCCGCCCGACTTGCTTCATCCGCTTCTTGCCTTCCTTCTGCTTGTCCCACAGCTTGCGTTTTCGGGAGATGTCGCCGCCGTAGCATTTCGCCGTGACGTTCTTCTTGATGGCGCCGATGGTTTCGCGCGCGATGATCTTACTGCCGATGGCCGCCTGCACGGCGATTTCAAACATCTGCTTCGGGATCGACTCTTTCAACTTTTCAGCCAACTGCCGCCCGCGTGAGGAGGCGCGATCCTTGTGCGTGATGAAGGACAAGGCGTCCACGGCCTCGCCGTTCAGCAGCATGTCCAGCTTGACCAACTCGGCGTCGCGGTAGCCGATGAACTCGTAGTCCAGCGACGCATAGCCTTGCGTCTTGGATTTGAGCCGATCATAAAAATCCAAAATCACTTCGTTCAGCGGAATCTCGTAGACCAGCATCACACGCGTGGGATCCAGGTAGTGCATGCCCTTCTGGATGCCGCGCCGATCCTGGCAGAGCTGCAACAGCCCACCGACATATTTTTCGGGCGTGATGATCGTGGCCTGAATGATCGGCTCTTCCCAATTTTCGATCGACGACGGCGGCGGCAGCTTGGCCGGGTTGTCGATCTCCATCACCTCGCCCTTGGTCGTCATCAACCGATAGACCACGGTCGGCGCGGTCGTAATCAGCGACAACTGATACTCGCGCTCCAGCCGCTCCTGCACGATTTCCATGTGCAACAGCCCAAGGAAGCCGCAGCGGAAGCCGAACCCCAGCGCCAGCGACGTTTCCGGCTCGAAGACGAACGAGCTGTCGTTGAGCTTCAGTTTTTTCAGCGCCTCGCGCAGATCCTCAAACTTCGACGTGTCGGTCGGATAGAGGCCGCAGAACACCAGCGGCTTCACCTCCTTGTAGCCGGGATACGGCGACTCCGTCGGACGATGCACGTCGGTGATGGTGTCGCCGATCTTCGTGTCGCCCACTTCCCGCACGCCGGTCGCGACATAGCCGACTTCGCCGGCCTGCAGCATGGGCAACTTCTCGCGCTTCGGCGTGAACTTCCCGACGTCCAGCACTTCAAAGGCGTGCTTATTGGACATGGTGTGGACCTGCTGCCCCGGCTTGATCGAGCCGTCGACGACACGGACCAACACCACCACGCCCTGATAATTGTCGAACCAGGAGTCGAACACCAGCGCCTTCAGCGGCTTCTCGGGATCGCCGGAGGGCGGCGGAATCTTCTCCACCACTGCCTCCAGGACGTCCTGCACGCCCACACCGGTTTTGGCGCTGATCAGGATGGCGTCCTGCGCGTCGAGCGCGAGCACATCCTCGATCTGCTGCTTCGTGCCCTCAATATCGGCGCTCGGCAAATCGATCTTATTGACCACCGGCACGATGGCCAGCTTGTTCGCCATGGCCAAGTTGGCGTTGGCGATCGTCTGCGCTTCGACGCCCTGCGTCACGTCCACGAGGAGTAACGCGCCCTCACAGGCCGCCAGGCTGCGCGAGACTTCGTAGGTGAAATCCACGTGCCCCGGCGTGTCGATGATATGGAAGGCGTACGTGTGCCCGTTTTTCGCTTTGTACTTCAAGGCCACGGCGTGCGCCTTGATCGTGATCCCGCGCTCACGTTCCAAATCCATCGCGTCCAAAATCTGGTCGCGCGACTCGCGGGACGTGATGGCGCCGGTCAGTTCGAGAATACGATCGGCGAGGGTCGATTTGCCGTGATCGATATGCGCGATGATGGAGAAATTTCGGATGAAACTTTGCACAAACCGGCTCATCCCAGGAGGAAAAGTGGATTATAGTGACCGCTTCCCACGTTGTCAAAGCGGCGCGCCGTCACTATAATCGCGCGTTCGCCGCAGCGCTGCGGCAGCCGCGTCGTGCGCCGTCGATCAGCTCGTCCGTCGCCGCCGAACAGCAGGCACGCAGCAGGCTATCCACCCACCATCCACCGAACACCCATGCCGCCCCGCACACGCACGCCACAAGCCGACGCGACGCAACTCGCGAACTGGGACCGCCGATACGTCTGGCATCCCTTTACGCAGATGCAGGACTGGGTGCGGCAGCCGCCGCTGATCATCGAACGCGCCAAAGGCGTCTATCTGTACGACACCGACGGCCGACGCTATCTGGACGGCACGTCGTCGATTTGGTTGACCGTCCACGGCCATCGTCATCCCACGCTCGACCGCGCCATCCGCGCGCAACTCTCGAAAGCCGCGCATACCACTCTGCTCGGCCTGGCAAGCCCGCCCTCGATTCGCCTGGCACGCGAGCTGATTCGGCTCGCACCGAAGGGCCTGACGCGCGTCTTCTATTCGGACGACGGCTCCACTGCGGTGGAAGTGGCACTCAAGATGGCCGTGCAATATTGGCAGCAAGGGCCGCGGCGCGCGGGGCCGAAACACACCTTCGTGCACCTCACACAGGCCTACCACGGCGACACCGCAGGAGCGATGAGTGTCGGGGGCATCGAGCTGTTTCACCACCGGTTTCGCGCGCTCCAGGTCAGAAGCGAGGCCGTCGAGGCGCCCTACTGCTACCGCTGCCCACTCGGCAAAACCTTCCCGTCCTGCCGACTGGCTTGTACGGAGCCGCTCGAAACGTTGCTCCGCCGCCGACACAAGGAGATCGCCGGCGTCGTCATCGAGCCGCTGGTTCAGGCGGCGGCCGGGATGATCATGTCGCCGCCTGGCTATCTGCGGCGCGTGCGCGAGCTCTGCACCAAATACCGCGTGCTCCTGATCGCCGATGAAGTCGCGACCGGATTCGGACGGACCGGACGCATGTTTGCGTGCGAGCACGAAGCCGTTACGCCGGATCTAATGGCCGTCAGCAAAGGCCTGACGGGCGGCTATCTCCCGCTGGCCGCGACGCTTGCGACCGAGGAGGTCTATCGGGCGTTCCTCGGGCGCTACGAAGAATTCAAAACGTTTTTCCACGGTCACAGCTACACCGGCAACGCGCTCGGCTGCGCGGCCGCTCTGGCCAATCTGGAGATCTTCCAACGCGAACGCACGCTCTCGCGTCTCCGTGGACGCATCCGCCGACTCGCGCGGGGCTTGGTGTCCATCGCCGCACTGCCGGCAGTCGGCGACATTCGGCAATGCGGGTTCATGGCCGGCATCGAACTGGTGGTCGACCGCACCACAAAACAGCCGTACGCCTTGGAAACGCAAATCGGGCATCGCATCGCGGCAGAAGCCAGACGGCGCGGGCTGATCCTGCGTCCCCTCGGCCATATCCTCGTGCTCATGCCGCCGCTGAATACTCCGGATCGCGCCTTGGACCGGATGCTCAGGATCCTGCGTGACAGCATCGCCTACGTAACCGCCACAGGATAGCATCACGCGTTTGGCGCAGATGACAGCAGGGGCTCCGTGCCAGACAATCCGCCAAGCCGATTCGCTCTTCGTCTTGAACCTCGCATCGCTCCCTTCACACACACTCGGCATTTTGTCCGTTCGTGCTTGTTGTTGTACTGACCGCCATCTCCTTTTCGAAACACTTTGCACGGCATTCCTTCGGCATTCGTACAAGACCGTACGGACATCCAACGCCGGAAAGCAGCACTGGGAGCGGACTTGACAGAATCGCGATTAGTTCCCTCCGTCAACCGCGAATAATTCCGCCACATTGCGCAACAGAAACCGGCCAGCCTTGTCGCATGGCCACTCTCCGCAAACCCTTGTCCATATTGGCTTCTCCGAGGTTCACAACTTGCTGATGTATACGCCCAATACCTTAGATGCCGTGCGTCACAGCACAGCGGATTGGGCGGTCCATGCGTCGTCGGTCTCCCCTCATATTCCTCGCGCTGGCGCTCACCATGAGCCCGCTGACCGTGTCGGCAGAGGCGCCGCGCGAGCAGAACACAACCGGCCGCAACGCATCCGCCTTTGAGTGGATCGGCGCGACGACGCTCACGGAAACCTCCTTCACGCTCAACAATCCCTATCAACGACTGAAGGATCTACGACCCGACGCTGCTGCGCCGACGACCAGCGGACTGAAGGGCGAGACCTCGTTCCTCAACGGCGCCCTGCGCGCCGAAAGCGAACTGGCGCGCAACGACGAATCCGGCGACACCACCACGCCCTGGGACCGGTCCGGTAAGAGCATGATGCGTCTCGCCGTGAAGGGCGACTACGGCGCGCTCCGCTACGGCGCCTCGTTTCGGCATGCGGACAAACAATTCCTCAACACACCGGATCAACGCGTCCGCGAAATCTGGGGAGAATGGGGCACCGGGCTCCTCCGCCTGCGCAGCGTCATGACGAACCTCACCACCAACGTCGATGAGGACCCAACGCGCGCGCGTCTGGCCATGGCCACCAACCGCATGTCGATGCTGGTCGCGCGCCCGAATTGGCCGGAACTGTCCGTCTCCTACATCCGCACGCTGACAGACACGCAGGGCTTTCAGAGCGGACTGACGTCGCAACGCCAGTCGGCCGACGCCGTGGAGGGCGCGCTGGCAATTACGCGCGAATCGTGGAACGCGCGCATTTCCTCGACCTACAGTCGCGGGGAAAACCCGGACGCGCCATCACAGTCCACGCTGTCCTACATCCACATGCTCACGAGCGTCTTTCGTCCGCTGGAACCGCTCAGCATCACCTCGGTGGTGAGCTACCGCATGGACACGCAGCAATGGACCGGCGTGCGCACCGATCGGCCGGTGGCCTCGCTGGCCCTGCACTATCGGCACAGCTCGCGCTGGACGCTCACGGCAATGGGCGGCTATACGGGCGTGCGAACGACGGATGGGATGACGGACAACGAAACGATCAACAGCAAGGGCGTGCTGACCTGGTCACCGGGTGGCTCACTGGTGCACCAGGTGTCGTTTGAAACGGGCTATTCCCGCACGGTGATGGGAGGCGTCGCTGGAGGCGGGATGGTGACGGAAGATCTGTCCGGACTCGTGAAGTTTCGTCTGACGCAGTTTTAGCTCGAAGCCTGTCGGATCCCCTGCCGAATCGTTTCCGAACCCTGCAGCTAGCGCAGCGTGACCGCATCGCCGACGCCGACACGCAGTAGGTCCGATGCGCGACCTTCCTTGAGAAAGATCTCGACCTGCCCGTTGCTGTTGACCAGCGCGCGCGGCTCCGTCGCGGTGCCCTCGCTGTAGGAAGCCGCCAGCCCCTGCATCTCGTGACCGCCGACGGTGATGACGGCCTCTTCATCCGAGCGCCTCGTCACGCCGCGCCATTCACGAATCTCATAGGGCGTCAGGCTGGTGATCACGTTGCCGAAATGATCGACATACAGGACCCGCCCGTGCAACACGCCGGCCTTCAACTCCGGTTTCTGCTTCGGCAGGCGGACATAATCCTGAATCAGGCGGCCGTAGCTGCCGGGCTGCTGCCCGCGCGTCAGCCAGGCGGCACAGGGCGCAAACAGATCGCGCCCATCGAAGGTCGCGCCCTCGGCATCCAAGCGGTATTGCTTGTTCTCGACCTGACGCACCTCCAGGCCGGACTCGTCCTCCAGCGCGTAGCTCAGCAGGCCGTTGTCCGGGGCAAGAAAAAAGTAGCGCGAGCTCGTCGCCAACAGGGCGCGCCGACGCGTCCCCACACCGGGGTCGACGACCGACAGGTGAATCGTGCCCTCGGGAAAATACCGATAGGCGGACTTCAGCACATAGGCCGCATCCTCGATCCGATGGGGCGCAATGTCGTGCGAGATGTCCACAAACCGCACGTGCGGATTGATCCCGAGGATGACGCCCTTGACGCTCGCGATGAAGTGATCGTGCCGACCGAAATCCGTCAGGAGGGTCACGACCGACAGTGCCGTCAGACTCATGCTTCCTCGAATCGGATCTCCAAGACTTCGTACTCGACCTGCTTGACCGGGGTCGTCACTTCCACGAAGTCGCCGATCCGCTTGCCGATCAACGCTCGCCCGACCGGCGATTGAATGGAGATCTTGCTTTCCTTGAGGTCCGCCTCATCTTGGCCCACCAGCATGTATTGCTTCCGCTGTTGGGATTCCTGCTCGACCAGCACCACCGTCGCGCCGAAGACGATCGTCTCGCTCGTGCGCCCGGCGATTTCAATCACGCGCGCGTCGGCCAGCTTGCTTTCCAATTCCTTGATGCGCGCCTCGACAAAGCCCTGCCGCTCCTTGGCCGCGTCGTATTCGGCGTTTTCACTGAGGTCGCCGTGGGCCCGCGCCTCGGCGATTGCCTCGATGACTTTCGGGCGCTCGATCTTCCGGAAGCGATCCAATTCGGACTTCAGCGTGTCGTAGCCCTTTTTCGTAATCGGTGTCGGCATACCCTCGTGCACTCCTCTGTGACGGCTCTCGTGGGACCAACCTCAACCTCGCCTGCACAACCTCGCCCGCTCAATTTACTTACCCAGGCGTCCGCGTCGCAGTTCCGTGATGCTCCTGCAACGACTGGATTGTGAGCGGTCGCTGCAGCGTGGCCTCGATCCCCATCGCGGCGGCCAACGCGCCCCGCATCGTCGTGTAGTAGGGAATGCCGCGATGCAGCGCTTCACGCCGGATCGACAGCGAATCGGCCTTCCCCGCGCCCGACGCCACGGTGTTCACCACCACACTGATTTCCCCGTTCTTGATGTGGTCGACGATATGCGGCCGCCCTTCATGGACCTTATGCACCGTATCGACCGGCAGCCCCTGCTCACGCAGAAAGTCGGCCGTCCCGCTGGTGGCCTCGAGCGTAAACCCAAGGCGGTGCAGCCGCGTCGCCACTTCCGCCACCGCCGTCCGATCCTGCTTCTTCACGCTGATGAACGCACGCCCCTGCTTCGGGAGCGGCGAACTGGCTGCGGCCTGCGACTTGGCGTAGGCCCAACCGAAATCGCGATCGATCCCCATCACCTCTCCGGTGGACTTCATCTCCGGCCCGAGCAAGACATCCACACCGGCGAACTTGTTGAAGGGAAACACCGCCTCTTTCACGGAGACATAGGTCGGCCGTCGCGCCTGCGTAAACCCGAGAGACGGCAAGGTCTGCCCCATCATCACGCGCATGGCCAGTTTCGCCAGGGGCGCCCCAATCGCCTTACTGACGAACGGAACCGTGCGCGACGCGCGCGGGTTCACCTCCAGCACGAACACCTCATCGCCCTTCACCGCGAACTGCGCGTTCATCAGCCCCACCACGCCCAGCTCCAGCGCCAGCGCCTTCATCTGCCGCTCGATCTCGTCCACGACCGACGCGGGCAACGAGTAGGCCGGCAGCGAACAGGCGGAGTCGCCCGAGTGCACACCCGCTTCTTCGATATGCTCCATGATGCCGGCCACCACCACCGTCGTTCCGTCCGAGACGGCGTCGGCATCGACTTCGATGGCATCGTTCAAATACTTATCAATCAACACCGGATGCTTCGCCGAGGCCTGCACGGCGGACTCCATATACTTCAGCAACTCGGACTCGTCATACACGATCTGCATGGACCGCCCGCCCAGCACGTAGGAGGGGCGCACCATCACCGGATAGCCGATCCTCCCGGCAATCGTCTGCGCCTCCGGCACCGAGCGCGCCATGCCGCTGTCCGCCTGCTTGAGGTTCAGCTTGATGAGCAGCTCGCGGAACCGCTCGCGATCCTCCGCGCGGTCGATTGCATCGGGACTCGTACCGAGAATGGGCACGCCCGCCTTGGCCAAGGGCACCGCCAACTTCAACGGCGTTTGTCCGCCGAACTGCACGACGATGCCGCGCGGCTGCTCGATGCGCACGATATTCAGCACATCTTCTTCCGTGAGCGGCTCGAAATACAGGCGATCGGACGTGTCGTAGTCCGTGCTGACGGTCTCCGGATTGCAGTTCACCATGATGCACTGCACGCCGTCCTGCCGCAGCGCCATGGCCGCATGCACGCAGCAATAGTCGAACTCGATCCCCTGCCCGATGCGATTGGGCCCGCCGCCGAGAATGATGACCTTGTCGCCGGGCGTCGGTCTGGCTTCGCACTCTTCACCGTAGGTCGAATACAGATAGGGCGTATGCGCTTCGAATTCGGCCGCGCAGGTATCCACCCGTTTGTAGACGGCGCGCAGGCCGCGCGCAGCCAACGCCGTGGTGCGCACATGCCGAACGAGCGCCGCTGAGACGCCGGTCAGCACCGCGATGCGCTCGTCCGAAAAGCCCAGCCGCTTGGCGTCGCCGAGGCGATCCAACACTTTGCTCGGCACAGCCGCCGCCTCGGGAGCCTCGCCCTTGGCAGCCAGCGCGGTCCAGGCGGCGCTATCGGCTGCGAGCAGGCCTTCATGCTCGACGAGTTCGTGCAGCTGATCGAGAAACCAGGGATCGACCTTCGTCATTGCAAACAACGTGTCGCGCGAGATCCCGATCCGCATGGCATCCGCCAGCCGCCACAGGCGATCCGGGTGCGGCATGCGCAGGAGCTGCAGCAGATCCTCCGTCACGCGCTCGCGATTGCAGTCGGCGGGAATGCCTCGGTCCAAGCCGAAGCGCGAGACGAGGCCGTAGCGATCCACTTCCAGCGAGCGGATGGCCTTGTGCATCGCCTCCTTAAACGTACGCCCCATGGCCATGGCCTCGCCGACGGACTTCATTTGCGTCGTCAACGTCGGATCGGCCCCAGGGAACTTTTGGAAGGCGAAGCGCGGGATCTTCACCACCACATAGTCGATCGTCGGCTCGAAGGACGCCTTCGTGACCCGCGTGATGTCGTTGGTGATTTCGTCCAGCGTGTAGCCCACCGCCAGCTTGGCCGCAATCTTGGCGATCGGAAAGCCCGTGGCCTTGGAGGCCAACGCCGAGCTGCGCGACACGCGCGGGTTCATCTCGATGACGACGATGTCGCCGTTTTCGGGATTGACGCCGAACTGAATGTTGGAGCCGCCCGTATCGACGCCGATCTCGCGGATGATGCGCAACGACGCGTCGCGCAACTGTTGATACTCGCGGTCGGTCAGCGTCATGGCCGGCGCCACGGTAATGCTGTCGCCCGTATGCACGCCCATCGGATCGAAGTTTTCGATCGGGCACACGATGACGACATTGTCCTTGAGGTCCCGCATGACCTCCAGCTCGTATTCCTTCCAGCCGATCACCGACTGTTCGATCAGCACCTCGCCGACCGGACTCATCGCGAGGCCCCACTCGATCACACGATCGAACTCTTCGCGGTTATACGCAATGTTTCCACCCGTGCCGCCCAGCGTAAACGAGGGCCGCACAATCGCCGGAAACCCGACCGTCTCCAAAATCGTCAGCGCCTGCTCGCGCGTTTTGGCCACGCCGCTGGTCGGCGTCTTCAAGCCGATCTTGCGCATCGCCTGCTTGAACGCCTCGCGGTCTTCCGCCTTATGAATGGCCTCCGCCGACGCGCCGATCAATCGCACCCGAAACTTCTCCAGCACGCCCATGCGCACCAGATCCATCGTGACATTGAGCGCCGTCTGCCCTCCCATGGTCGGCAACAGGGCATCCGGCCGCTCGCGTTCGATCACCTGCGCCACGACGGCCGGCGTAATCGGCTCCACGTAGGTGCGGTCCGCCAACTCCGGGTCCGTCATGATCGTCGCCGGGTTGCTGTTGATGAGGATGACGCGGTAGCCCTCCTCGCGCAGCGCCTTGCAGGCTTGCGTGCCCGAGTAGTCGAACTCGCAGGCCTGGCCGATGATGATCGGGCCGGATCCGATGAGGAGGATGCTCCGAATGTCAGTTCGTTTACCCACGAGAGAATGACTCCTTCTAGGCGCGGCGCTCGCCGCGCATGCTGTGCCCACTCGGACTGCGTTACGAGGCGCCCTGCGTCGCCTCCTGGAAATGAATCTCCGGCAACATCGAGGGCGGCGCCTTCACCGGCGATTCCGTCGGCGCGCCCGGCTGCCCGGCGGTGCGGTAAAACCGCAAAGCGTCCGGGATCCAGGCTTCGATCTGGTTCATGCGCGTCACGTCCGAGGGGTGCGTGGAGAGAAACTCCGGAATCGCCGCCTTGGACCGGAAGCACAAGCGCTCGATCATATTACGCGGACAGCCGCTCATCCGCTCCCAAAACGGGAGCGACTCGCGCGGATCGTAACCCGCCGCCGCCATCAACCGCAGCCCGATAAAATCCGCCTCCGACTCCTGCCGCCGGTTGAACGGCAGCGAGACGCCCACGCCATAGGCGTTCTGCAGGCCGATCATGGCGGCCGGATTCATGGCCCCGCTGGCGGCGGCGGCAATCGTCCCGACCATCGCCAACGTTTCCAGAATGCCGCGGCTCATCCGTTCCGCCCCGTGCCGCTGCAGCGCGTGCGCGACCTCATGGCCGATCACGGTCGCCAACCCCGCTTCCGTCTGCGTATATTTCAGCAGCCCGGTAAAAACGGCCACTTTCCCGCCGGGCAACGCAAACGCGTTGATCGTCTTGTCGTCTTGAATGACGGCAAATTCCCAATGGTACTCCGGCTTATTCGCCGCCTTGGCGATCCGCTCGCCCACGCGATGAATCAGCTCGTTGAGTTCGGCTTTCTCCGTCAGCGGCGCCTGCCGCAAGACATCCCGAAAGGCCGAGGCGCCCATCGCGATTTCTTTTTCCTCGGGTACGAAAATCATCTGGTCGCGCGCCGTCCCCGGAGCCTTGTAGCACCCGGCCAGCGCGGACGGAAGCCCCCCGAGCAGACAGACGCAACCCCAGCGCGCAGCCAGTGCAAGCAGGTCGCGCCGCTTGAGCGGCCGTCCCTCGACGACTGTCGAGCGCCCGGATATCTCCACCATGCCCTCTCACGGCATCCACAGATACATGAACTGCGGCGATCCGCCGCGGACCAGCGCCATCAAATCCAAGGACGACCAGGGTGCGGGACTCTCCGCCTGGCCGGCCACCTTCGAATAGATATTGTTGCGGGACTCGCCGGGACGGCGATAGGTCACGACCTTCGCCTCCGTCAACCCCGCTTTCTTCTTCGCCATATCGATCGCATCGTTGAGATACCCAAGGTCGTCCACCAATCCGCTGGCCTTCGCCTGGTCGCCCGAATAGATGCGCCCGTCGGCGAGTTTACGAATTTGCTCCGCACTCAGGTTCGGCCGCCCCTCTTTGACGACTGCCAGAAAGCGCGCGTAGAAATCGTCGATGACGCTTTGGAAAATGGCACGCTCCTCGTCCTTCAACGCACGAAACGGCGAGCCCATGTCCTTACGCGGGCCGGAGGTAATCGCGTTGCCCTCGACGCCGATCTTTTCCAGCAACCCGCGCGCGTTGACCGACAGCATGATCACGCCGATGCTGCCCGTCACCGTGGAGGGATGCGCCAAGATCGCATCGGCCGCCGCCGCCACATAGTACCCGCCGGAGGCGCCCACATCCATGATCGACGCCACCACCGGCACGTTCCGCTGGGCCTTAAATTCCCGCAGCTCATGATACAAAATATCCGACGCCGTCACGGTGCCGCCCGGGCTGTTGATGCGCAGCACCACCGCCTTCACGCGCGAATCCTTCGCGGCCAGCGTCAGCTCTTCCTTGAACTCCGAGAGCATGCTCGGCTTCGGGAACAGGCCGTCCTTTTCGGTCGAGCTGATTACGCCCGACAGGTCGAGCAGCAGGACCTTGTCCTTACCCGTCCCGCTCACCGTAGATTCCTGCAGGCTGCCCTGACTGGGACCGACATTGATCGTGACGCATCCGCTCGTGGCGCATGCGGCCAACAAGATGGCAACGGCCGCCAGCAGGTGTGTACTATGACGCATAGTGCTGCTCCATTCGCTGCACAAACTCACGGAACAAATACGCCGAATCGTGCGGCCCCGGCGCCGCCTCGGGATGGTATTGCACGGAGAACACCGGATGCTCCAGCGAGACCATGCCTTCCACTGAGTGATCGTTCAAACTCACATGGGTGATCTGCCACTTGCCGAGCGCCGAGTCGATGACCGGCCCGCCCTCGCGGGACGTGACATCCACACGCACGCCGTCCGGCAACGCCACCGCAAAGTTATGGTTCTGCGAGGTGATCTCCACGCGGCGCGTCCGCAGATCCATCACCGGATGATTGGCGCCATGGTGCCCGAATTTCAATTTGTACGTTTTCAGTCCGGCCGCCAGCCCGAGCATTTGATGGCCGAGGCAGATCCCCATCATCGGCCGCTTGCCGACGAAGTACCGCGCGGCCGCGCTGGCATAGGCCACCGCTTCGGGATCGCCGGGGCCGTTCGAGAGGAACACGCCGTCCGGCTTCATCGCTTCCACGTCGGCGGGCGGCGTCGAGGCCGGCACCACCGTCACGCGACAACCGGCATCGACCAGTCCGCGAAGGATGTTCAGCTTGACGCCGAAATCATAGGCCACGACATGGAACGACCGGCTCGGGCGCGCCGCAGGCGCAGACCCATCGTCCGCGACCATCCAGACGCCGGAGCCTTCCGTCCAGGCGTAGGGTGACGGACAGCTGACCTCCTTCACCAAATCGCGGCCGACAATGCTCGGCGCGGCCTTGGCCTTCGCCACCAGGCGCGCGGCATCCGACTCCACATGCGAGATGACGCCCGTCTGCGCCCCATGGTCGCGCAGGTGCCGGGTGAGTGCGCGCGTGTCGACGCCCTGAATCGCCACGATCTTCCCGGCCCGCAGATAGGCGTCGAGCGGCTGCTGACTGCGCCAATTGCTCGGCTTCGCACAGGCTTCGGTGACGACGAAGCCGGACAGCCACCGCCCGCGCGACTCGGCATCCGCCTCGTTCACGCCATAGTTGCCGATGTGCGGGCAGGTCATCGTCACGATCTGTCCCCGATAGGACGGATCGGTCAGCACTTCTTGATAGCCGGACATGGCCGTGTTGAAGACGACTTCGCCGGTCGCCTCGCCCTCGTACCCCAACGCGCGTCCGCGAAACACCGTCCCGTCGGCCAATGCCAATATTGCTGGTCTCATACAGTCGCCTCATTGCGCGTGAGCCAGGAGGACACTCGCACTCCCAGCAGCACGACACCCAATCCCCAATTCACCATATACAAAATACGCATCGGCTGGTGCAGCTTAAAAAACGTCTCCAACGCCGCCTTCCGCGCCGGTCCGTCATGGATGGCGAACGCCTCCGCCTGTCGCGCCGCCGCATCCGGATGCAGCACAAAAATAATCAGGCCAGCGATCGCCGTCATCAGCCCCAGCAGCACCCACTCCACACGCGACACGCGCAACCAAGGCCAGCCGCGCGTCGACAGCCACCAACGCCAGAGCGCCCCGGCCAGCAACACGACGATGGCGCCCAGCACGAGGCGATTGTATCCTTCGAACGCCTTCGTAAGGAACAGGCCGCCCGCGTCTTGGCCGCCGAACGTATTGAAGACCGCCGGGATGGCCGCCGCGATCAAGACTGTGAGCCCGCCCACCCAGCAACTGATCGCGAACAGTTCGAGCGTGATGCAGCCCAGGAGCCCCCAACGCATCGCCCGCGACACCGACTCAGCGCGCCTCCGCGGTCACATCGAACACGACACGGCCGCCCACGATCGTGCGATGCACCCGCCCCTTCACCTTCCACCCTCCGTAGGGCGAGTTGCGGCTCTTGGAGCGGAACCGCGTCGGATCGACCTCCCAGGATTCCGCCGGATCGATGATCGTCACATCCGCATCCGCGCCCGCCGCCAACGTGCCCTTCTTCAACCCGAACACGCGCGCCGGCTCGCAGGTCAATTTCGCGATGGCCTGCTCGAGCGTGAGCACGCCCTCATCGACCAACCCCATCGTCAGCGGAAAGGCCGTCTCCAAGCCGATGATGCCGAACGGCGCGTCCGCAAACTCCCACTGCTTCTCATGCGGCGCATGGGGCGCATGGTCGGTCGCCACCACGTCGATGGTGCCGTCGCGGAGCGCGTCCTTGATCGCCTGCACGTCCTTCCAGGTGCGAAGCGGCGGATTCATCTTCGCGTGCGTATTGTAGCCGCGGCAGGCTTCCTCGGTCAGCGTGAAGTGGTGCGGACAGGCCTCCGCCGTCACCCGCACGCCGCGCCCCTTCGCTTCGCGCACCAAGCGCACGGAGCCGATGGTGCTCACATGCGGCAGGTGCAGGCGCGCGCCGGTCAGCTCCGCCAGCATGATATTGCGCGCCACCATCACTTCTTCCGCCGCCGACGGAATGCCGGGCAGGCCCAACTCCGTGGAGATCGCGCCTTCATTCATGCAGCCGCCGTCGACCAGGTCCGTGTCTTCACAGTGGTCGACGACCGGGCAGTCGAACGCCTTCGCATATTCCAACGCGCGCCGCATCACCGCGCTGTTCGTCACCGGCTTGCCGTCGTCCGAAATCGCCACACAGCCGGCCGCGCGCAGCTCGCCGGTCTCCGCCAGCTCCTTGCCCTCCGAGCCCTTGGTGATGGCGCCGATCGGGAAGACGTTCGCCAGCCCCACCACGCGCGCCTGCTCCAAAATAAATTCGGTGATGGATTGATTGTCGTTCACCGGCTTCGTGTTCGGCATGCAGCAGACGGACGTGAATCCCCCCGCCACCGCCGACTGGGAACCGGTCTTGATCGTTTCTTTGTATTCGAAGCCCGGCTCGCGAAAGTGCACGTGCAGGTCGATGAAGCCCGGCACCACCACCTTGCCCGTCGCATCGATGCGGGTCACGCCGTTCGTGCCCGGATTCACTGCGAGGCTCGGCTTCTCGCCGCCCGGAATGATCTCGACGATCTTGCCCTGCTCGATCACCACATCGCCCCGGCCGTTGAACCGCCCGGGATCGATCACTGTTCCGCCTACAATCATGACGCGCATGGGTACCTGCCCTTTGCCCTTTCCGGTTACTTCGCTGTTACGTATGGTCTGCGATCGTGCCGTGATCTTAATGGCCTCTTGATCTGGTGCGACGTTGATTCGGACGTTGATTCGATGATGCGACAGGCTGTCAGCCGCGAACCGACAGGACCACCTGACGGCCGTCGCCGCAGGCTAGTCGCCGCCGGTCAGCAGGTAGAGGACCGCCATGCGGACCGCAACGCCGTTCGACACCTGATCCAAAATCACCGACGACAAACTGTCCGCAACATCCGACGCGATCTCCACACCACGGTTGATCGGGCCCGGATGCATCACGAGCACGCCCGGCGCCGCCTGCTTCAATCGGTCGCCGTTCAATCCGTACAACTTCGAATATTCGCGAATCGTGGGGAACAGCCCGCGCCCCTGCCGTTCCAATTGCAGCCGCAGCATCATCACCACATCGACATCGCGCAGCGCATCATCGAGCCGATAATGCACCGTCGCACCCAGCTTTTCGATCCCATGGGGAATCATCGTGGGCGGCCCGGACACCCGCACCTCCGCCCCCAGCTTGCTGAGCGCATGCAGATTCGACCGCGCCACACGACTGTGCATGATGTCGCCGACGATGGCGACCTTCAACCCTTTGAACTGCAGCTTGCGCTCGCGCAGCGTATAGAGATCCAGCAGGGCTTGCGTCGGGTGCTCGTGCCAGCCGTCGCCCGCGTTGATGACGGAAGACTTCACCCCGCGCGCCAAGGTCTCCGCCGCGCCCGCCGACGAGTGGCGGATGATGATCACGTCCGCCTGCATCGCCTCGATGTTCCGCGCCGTATCGAGCAGCGTCTCGCCCTTCACCACGCTGCTGGAGCTCGGCGAAAAGTTGATCACGTCCGCGCTCAACCGCTTGGCCGCCAGCTCGAACGACGTGCGCGTGCGCGTGCTCGGCTCAAAAAACAAATTCACGACCGTCTTCCCGCGCAGGGCCGGGACTTTTTTGATGTCGCGGCCGCTGACCTCCTTAAAGGAGTCCGCGGTGTCCAGAATCAGCATCATCTCCTCGGCCGACAGATCCGCCAGGCCGACCAAGTCCTTGTGCTTCAGGTTCATGGGGCGCCTCCCCGTTGCGGCCTGAGGATAACGACGCGATCCTCTTCCCCCTCTTCTTCCAGCACCACCTGGACGTCTTCGTCGCGCGCCGTCGGAATATTTTTCCCGATGTAATTGGCCTTAATGGGCAATTGGCGATGGCCGCGGTCGACCAGCACGGCCAGCTGAATTTCCTCCGGCCTGCCGAAGTCCATCAAGCTGTCCATGGCGGCGCGAATCGTGCGGCCGGTGAACAGCACATCGTCGACCAGGACAATCTTGAGATCCGCAATGTTGAACGGGATCGACGTTTTCCGCAAAGCCGGTTGCCCCTTGCGGAGCCCCAAGTCATCGCGGTAGAGCGTGATATCCAGCTCCCCGTTCGGCACCTGCACCTGCTCGATCTCCTGAATGCGGCGGACGATCCGCTGCGCCAAGTAGACCCCGCGCGTGCGGATGCCCACGATGGCCAGCCCCTCCGTCCCCTTGTTCCGTTCGAGGATCTCGTGCGCCACCCGCGTCAACGCGCGGCTGATCTCGTGCTGATCCATCACGAGCTTCCCGACCTTCGGCGTAGGCGTCTTCTCTGTCATAGCAGCAGCTCGTGGAGCAAAACCCGATGGGCATAAAAAAACCTTCCGGGCCGACAAGAGGCCAAGAAGGTTCGACTCCGCCCGTGGCGAATGGCGCCACTCATGGTGGGTGCTCCTTGCTCACCTCGCAGGATGAGCGTTAAAGGTTACCGGGACCTTACAGAATTCCTCGCAGAGGTGTCAAGATTCTGTGCTTCACCAGGCGCCTGTATCGCCATCCGATCTGTCGGCTGATTTGCCATCCGGTTTGCTCTCGGAGCTGTCACTCATCTACCAACCGTTCCCAACTCAACGCCGCTCCCACGCTCATCTGGCAACCCTTCACGCAAGCAGGTATCCTGGCCACCTGCGCAGATGTACACGGTGAATGAGATGGAAACATCCCACATTCCTCGCCGGCAATATCATACGGCGGCGCAGCGCTGCTTCACCTTGAAAGACCAGTTACACAATGCGCTGCTGCACCAGCCCTTCAGCAGCGCATTGTGTTGAGGACGTCGTCATGAGCGAAATCACCATGTACGAAACATCCGGCGGCACAATCGAAGTTCGCCTGGAGCGTGAGACGGTTTGGTTGTCGCAGGAACAGATGGCTCTTCTGTTCGATGTGCAGAAGGCCGCCGTCTCTAAGCATCTCAAAAACATCTTTACCAGCGGGGAATTGGAGCGAAGCCCAACTGTTTCCAAAATGGAAACAGTTCAACGGGAGGGAACACGCAGGGTCACCAGACAGATTGAGTATTTTAATCTGGATGCCGTTATCTCTGTTGGTTATCGAGTAAATTCCGCCCGCGCGACTCGGTTTCGCCAATGGGCCACCCGCATTCTGCGCGAACACCTCACCCAAGGCTATACGCTCAACCGCCAACGATTCGAGGCCAACGCCCGCGAATTGGAAGCGACACTACAACTGGTGCGAAATGTCGCGCGCAGCCCTGAACTACAGGCCGACATGGGACGCGGGCTGGTAGATATTGTCACCCGCTACACGCAGACCTTTGTACTGTTGCAGCGGTATGACGAAGGGTTGCTGACCGATCCGCCGACGACGACCGGGGGAACTCTCCCCACGTTAGATGACGCGCGTGCGGCGCTGGCTGGACTGAAGGCTGATCTGATGGCCCGGGGCGAGGCCTCAATGCTCTTCGCACAGGAACGGCAAGAGTCCTTTGAGGCGCTATTGGGAAATCTGGATCAAAGCGTGTTTGGGGAACCGGCCTACCCAAGCGTGGAATCCAAGGCTGCGCATCTGTTGTATTTCATCATCAAGAACCACCCGTTCGCCGACGGCAACAAGCGCAGCGGTGCGTTCCTGTTCGTCGATTTCTTGAATCGCAACGGCCGCCTGCTGGATAGAGCCGGGCAGCCGATCGTCAACGACATCGGGCTGGCGGCATTGGCGCTCTTGGTGGCCGAATCCAACCCATCCCACAAAGACACGATGATCCGTTTGATCATGAACATGCTGGCTCAGGGAATTTGACGTGAACGAAACCGAGGCCAGAGCTGAACACATCGATCTCGCCTAAAAGGGAGCGGGCTGGTCGAGGGCAGCCGCGTGCAGCGCAAATATCCCATCACCACGTGCCCCATTGCAGGCCACGGGGAACGTAGCGAGCCCCTGATCGCCGACTATGTGCTGGTGTATTGTGCGCAAGAATTTGCCGCGCTGGCTGGGTAACGGCGGCGCTGCCGCTCCAAAGTCTTTTCGCGGAGAACTTTAGCCCATGAACGTCGACCTTATTTACCAACTACAGCGGGATAATGCTTTCGCCGAGCAATTTCAGGCGACGGAATACCGAACCTTCGTGGCAATGCCCTTCAACAATCGTGGAGGCTATCCCGAAGGACGCATTTATGATCTGATTAAGAGAGTGCACGAGCAGGCAAACAAGCTACTTCCGGAAGACTCCAAGCGGCACTTTGTTAAGTTACAGCGCATCGACGAAATCACATCTGGTGCGGCAACCATCACTGATGAAATCATTCGGCAGGTGCTCTCATGCCATTTCTTCTGGGGCGATATGACCGGTTGCAACTTTGGCGTCATACTTGAAACAGGCCTCGCACTAGCCCTAAAGCCAAACAAAAGAGTGCTGCTCTACACGCAGGAGGACCCAGCCTCAATGCATTTCGATCTTAAAGTTACCCATATCAGACAATATAAGGAATTGGACCTTGTAGAGAGGCTGGCTCACGATTTAGTAGAGGCGGCTGAGGAGTTTGAGTCGGAGGCAGATCGATATATTCGTTTCATTTCGAGCCAGCTTACACCTGATGCCATTTTGATGCTGAACATCTATGGTCAATTGTGGAAAGGGTGGAAGCCCAATGCCCCTCAGCCGTCAATCTTCCAAGACGCTGCTGCAAAAGCTAACCGCCACTTTTCCCGGACAATGGGTCGCATACTCTTTAACGACGCCGCCCGCGAATTGTCTACTCGTCGTTTATTATGGACGACCTATCAGCCGAATGCTTCACCCGGTGCTGACCATTTTGGTCACCATGCCACAGAACTAGGTTGGTGTGTTATCGAACATATTTGGAAGCATGACCCAGAAATGCGAAAACCCGCTGAAGCCCCAACTAGTGCTAACCCACAAGTAAGCTGATGGCATCAATAAGCCGAAACCAGAGCCGAGCACATTGATCCAGCACTGAAGACAGCGGGCTGGGGCGTGGTCGAGGGTAGCCGCGTGCCGGGATTGCTCGTGCCTTCACTTCAAACGGGGCGTGGACCGACCAGGACACCACGCCGAGCTACGGCTTCTTCAGCTCCTCTAGGGCGAACTGCTTGGGCAGCAGCACGGGGATGACCATGCCGATGGGATCGCCGCGGCGGATGGTCGTGGGCTTGTGGAGCTGCAACAGGAAGTTCGCGGTGAAGGCGTCGTAGTCCTTCAGCCATTCATACGTATTCGGCGTGCGCCGATATTCCTGCGTCTTGATCCCCTCCCAACAGGTAAACGTGCGATCGGGGTAATGGTAAAAGTGGTTCGGGATGTCCTTCATCATCAAGCCGACGTGCTTGGGATAATAGAACCGCAAGCCGCAGCAGAGCTTGGGAAAGCCGCTGTTCAAGATGAGGTCGACGTAGTCGCCGGAAAAGGACTTATAGCCGAGCAGCCGCTCTTCGGGCAGGATCGGCGGCGCCTGCCACATGACGCCTTCGGCCGTCCGTCGAATGCGGCAATCGACCGGGGAGCGAATCAGCCAGCCGTAGCTGCCGACGGTGCGCACCGGGCCGCAATCGTCCGGGATGACCTTGTAGCCCTCCATCGCCACCATGCGCTGCTGATCCAAGGCCATGCCCGTCAACAGGGGGCGATGCGGGTGAAAATCGAGCTTCAACCGTTCCGGCGCAATTGCCGTCGAATATTCCCGTTCCCAATAGACGACGACTTTCGGGTCCTCGTCCGTCGTCACCGCTGTCGCCGGATCAAACTCGTCGGATGTGCTCATACGCGCCTCGCGAAGCCAGCAGGTTGTTGAATTTCGTTACGCACTCTTGGCGAGACAAAACAGCGTCAGTCCGGCCCGCAGCGTCGCCTTCGGCAAGAGTGTCAGGTGCATGCGGAACGTGGGCAGACTCTCCACCGCCCAGGCATCGGTCAGTCGCAATCCGGGGCGCTGCCACATCGGCCGCATAGGCGCCGGTCCGATGACCATGGCCACACCGCCCGGCGCGAGCGCCGCATGGATGCGCTCCACCGTCTCACTCGCCTGCGCCGCATCCGCCCACACCGCCTCGTCGGCCCAATCATAAATCAGATCGTAGGGCTGCCGATAGGCCGCCTCACGCGCCGTCGCCCTCGCCGCTACGCGGATATGCGCCAGGCGCTGCCACTGTGATCCGCGCGCGGCCTGCGACCACAGCCGCTGCGCCTGCCGTTGGGCCATCGGCGCATCGGCATAGAGCACGCGCACGACTCGCGGCCGGTCGGACGGAATCAACGACGCGATCCCTGCATCCATATTATCGATCAGGATCGACTGCGCGCGCGCAATCGCCGCAGCGCGCGACGGCTCCTGCTCGAACAGATCCAGCAAATAGTCCACCACGAAGGGCTGACTCGCCATCGGCGCAATCTCGCGCTCATCCTCGGGATAGAGCAGCACGGCGCCGAACGCAGCCGCTGGTGTGACGGCCGGCAGCCCATCCGCGAACAGACCGCGCCAGTCGGATGGCAGTGCCGCAGCGGGCGGCGCCTGGCTCGTCGTCGGCTGCGATGTGAGATTCCACTCGAGCCGCACCGGAAGGCTGTGCGTCTGCGCGCCGTCCACCAAACACAATGACGCGCCGCGCACCTCCACCGCGCGTCCGTTGGCAGCCCAGCCTGCCCGATCGCGCGGCGTAAACGAGAGTCCGCTGCTGTCGTCCCATCGCGTGACTTTCGTGACGCGTCCGCCTTGCATCGTTACGCAGGCCCCGGCTTCCCGATCCACCACACGACGGAGCGGCGTCGGCGACGGCAGCCAGGTCACTTCGTGTGAGCGCGGCTGATCCATGAAGAGCACGAAGGGGTTGGTCCCGGCGGGACTGCGTGGCGAAAAAAATCCGCTGAAGAGTCCGAAGGCCGCCTCCGACGGATAGGTCGGCATGCCGCGATAGCGCAGCGGCGCCTCACCGGCCGGATGTTGATCGTCGTAGAGTTCGCGGATCAGCTCCAACATCGCGGAGCCGGTCCCGGGCAGCAACGACTGGAACAGTTCGACGACCGGGAGAAAATCGATCTGCGCCCAATGCATGGCGCCCATGCAGGCCATGAAGCGCGCCCCGTCGAAGCTCCCGTTCGGCAGCAGATAAAAGGCGTCCTTGCGATGGCGAATCGATGCGCGGCCGCGCGGGTCGATCTGCAGATCCTCATCGGTGTAGAAAAACTGCACCTCGCTCATGGGCACGCCGATGGCGCGCGCGGCCATCTGGCGCAAGTCGTCGGCGCGGAGGCGCTGCCACCCCGGCCGCGTCGCCAAGTCGAACGAAGTGGCGTTGACCAGACCGCCGGGAATCAGCCCGACCCAGGCATTCCAATCGAGCCACACGCGCGCCCGCAGCAACCGCGCGGCAGACGCGCCGGACGTCTCCCACTCGCATTCGTGCAGAACCTGCCCGCTCGGATCAAACAAGGCCACACGCCGCCCGTCACGGCCGTAGAGGACCGCATGCCCGCTGGGACGGACGACGACCCGTCCGCCGGCGGCGGCATAGTCGGCTTGATAGCAGTGGTTGGCGGGAAGAAGGAGCGTGCCGGGCGCTGCAAGCAACGCCCGGACTTCGGTATCGGAGAGCATTACTCGCGAATCTGGCCTGTTCCGAAGACGACGAACTTGGTGCAGGTGAGTTCTTCCAATCCCATCGGGCCGCGAGCGTGGATGCGCGAGGTGCTGATGCCGATCTCGGCGCCCAATCCGAACTGGAACCCGTCGTTGAGCCGCGTGGACGCGTTCACCAACACGGCGCTCGCGTCGACTTCCTTCAAGAACCGCATCGCGCGGCTGTAGTCCTGCGTCACGATGGATTCCGTATGCTGCGAGCCGTGTCGGCCGATATGCTCGACCGCATCGTCGAAACTCTTCACGACCTTCACCGCGACCGTCAGGGACAGAAACTCCTGGCCGAAATCCTCGTCCACCGCGGGCGTGACGTCGGGACAAATTTGCTGCGTCTTCGCACAGCCGCGCACGTCGACCTTGGCGGCCTGCATTTCGGCGATGAAGGGCGGGAGAAACGTGCGCGCCACGGTTTGATGGACCAGCACCGTCTCCGTTGCATTGCACGTGGCCGGTCGCTGCACCTTGGCGTTGACGCACAGGCGCACGGCCATCTCCACATCCGCATAGTGGTCCACATACATGTGGCAGACGCCCGCATCGTGCTTGATGACCGGCATCGTCGCATGCTCCGCCACCGTCTTCATGAGCGATTCGCCGCCGCGCGGGATCACCACGTCGATCTCGCGATCATGCGCGAGCAACACCGGCACGACCTCACGATCCGGCCGGTCGACAAACGTGATCGCGCCGGGCGGCACGCCCGCCTCTTCGGCCGCCTGCGTCAAAATCGTCGCCAGCATGCGATTGGAATGGATCGCTTCCGACCCGCCGCGCAGGATGCACACGTTGCCGGATTTCA
The DNA here is from genome assembly GCA_041908685.1 of Nitrospiraceae bacterium. GTDB lineage: Bacteria > Nitrospirota > Nitrospiria > Nitrospirales > Nitrospiraceae > BQWY01. The sequence goes on from JAYREW010000019.1 coordinate 207,729, forward strand.
GACAGAGCCCGGCGGAATCCACCGTCACGTTCGGACGCGACTCGTAAATCATGGCGATCACGCCGATGGGCACACGCATCCGGCCGACCTGCATGCCGTTCGGCCGCATCCACATTTTCGGCATGCTGCCCAGCGGGTCCGGCAGCTTGACGATTTCGCGCAAGCCGAGCGCCATGTCGCGCACACGCTCCGGCGTCAGGCGTAGCCGATCCGCCATGGCCTTCCGGGCCGGGTCGTCGCCAAAGGCTTCCACATCCTTCTCGTTGGCCGCCAGAATCTCTTCGGTCCGCGCCTCCAGCTGCTCGGCCATCGCCGTGAGCGCCTGATTCTTGATCGAGGCCGGCAAGGCCGCGAGCTTCGTCGCCGACGACTTTGCCTTGCGGCAGAGCGCATCGACATATTCCGGGATGGGAATTTCCGGGACGAGATCCGGCAGCGTCTCGGTCTGCTCGAGCGTCTCGACACTAGTCTGTTTCGGTTCGATCAAAGCCTGGCTATCGTCGGTGGTGGCCATAAGGACGTGTCTCGCAATAACAAGATCAACAGGGGTTTGTGACGCGCTGCTCAAGAACAGAGAACCATACCGTGGCCGCGCAAAAAGCGTCAAGGGCGCACAGGGGCGACGAAGGACATGGCCGCGGGCAAAGCCGGGCTGGTTGATCTTGTTATGGAGCGCACGAGCGGGATTAGTGACTGAGGGCGCACAAGAACCTAGGCGCAGGAATCAGGATGTGGAAGGAGTCGCCGACCGGGAAGAGACGCCAGCGCTAGCGGGCAGTCCCGGCAGGAAATTCGCCGCTGCTGGGGATCTGCTGGTCCGGATTGGTAGGCTACGGGGCCGCTGAATCCGGCGTAGGCGTGGATTGGAATCCAGGCAGATTGAGATTGTTCCCGCGCGGTCCGGCCGCCGACGGCTGACCGACACCGGATGGACCGCCCGGATAGGCGCTGCTCGGATACATCCCGGTCGGGAGTGTGCCGGCGCTCGCACCAGCGCCCATCCCGCCCGCCGCCACCTGCCCACCCAACCCGGCTTGCGGAAACGTCGAGCCGGACGCATTGGGATGTTGGAAGACCCAATCCTTATACGATTTCAAATTGTCGAAGTGCCGCACCGCATCCGGGAATTCACGCTGCCGAATCGGCGTGGCGACGCTGCGGCTTCGCACCCCCATCACGCCCCCGGTCGGCGCACGCACCACCACCAACGCACCCTGCGTCAGCGGATCGCGATAGACCTTGCGCAACAGCGGAGACGGCTGCCTGGTCAGCTCCTCCAACGAGGGCGGATAGACCTCGCCCGGCACCACCCGCCCCGCCTTCATCTTGGCCGAGTAGGCGCCGATGGCCTGTTGAATCTCGATCCCGTAGGCGAGCAGATCCGCCTCGCGCTCGCGCTGCATCACCATCTTCCAGGGCTTCGCCGCGGCCGTCAGCGTAATGCCGATAAGCACGATGGAAAACATCATGGCCAGGTAGGCGAATCCCCCTTGGCGGCGAAGACGCCGAGCCGAAGGTGAATTAGTGGACGACACGCGAGAATAGGCAGGCGATTGAACCGGAGGTGAGGAGAGAACGGCGCTCGCAGGCGACAACACCGTCACGTCCGACAGGCTGCATGCCGAGGCGACGCCTGTCATCGGTGCATGCCCTGATGAATCACCTAATGTGATGGTTGAATTCATCCTTCTAAATATTTGACGAAATCGAGTTGATGATGATTTACCGACAACGACTATGATGAGGGCGCAATCGGGGCTACATCGGCAATCGGCAGGCGAATCTGCCTCCCGGTGGATCGCTGCGTGAGCGTCAGAGTGTCGCCTGTCACAGCCGCAACGGTGTAGCGCGCGCCCAACCGATCGCCCACCTGGACCATCTGCATCTCGTCGCCCATCGCCACGACTCCCACCCCGCCGCGTGACGGGTCCGGGCCAAGTCCCACAAACCCGAGGTACTGCATCGTCGGTGCGTCGCTCTGCGCCCCGGCATCGCCCTGACCGGCCCCGACCGGACCGGGATCGGCTACTCCGTCGAGCGCCAGGTCCCCGGCAGACCCTGCCCCTGCTCCCTGCCCGCGACCCTGCATGACGAAGATATTCTTGGGCGGCGGATAGTGATGCATCCGCTGACTACGTTCGAACTCAAAGAGCTTCACGTTGACCTGGAGGCCCGATGCACGGCCCCCCCGCGTACCGGCTCCGCTTGCCGCAGTCCCGGTCACGTTTTCCAAGGGCACCCGCAGGGGCTCCGACGACACGCCGAACACCACCACCGTGGTCGCGGCCCAGAGGGCCAGCAACCCCACCATCACTCTGATTCGACGCCGTGCGGTCATGCTGCGCCTTTCGCTCCCCTACGACTTCGCGGCCATGCGCGGCGTCCGCAAGTAGGTCGCCACACGAAGGTTGATGGTCATATTTGCATCCTGCTGCCGCGCGCGATCCACATCTAAATGTTCGATCAAGACCAATTCGTCGGCCGTCTCGAGGTGTTCGATGAAGCGGCGCAAATCTTCGTAGCGGCCGCTGATATCCCCTTCCAGCACAGCGCGAAACACGTCGGGCAGATCGGTTTTTTCAAGCTGATAGGTCAGCCCCGGCAAGGACACATGGTGCGCCTTGGCCTGCTCCGTGACACCCAGCGCCAGCGGCGCAAAATCGCGCTGAGACGGGAGCATCGCCAGCACTCGCGCCATATCCTTGCGGGCCTGGCGAATCTCGCTGTGGTGGCTCACGAGGGTGCGCGCATCCATGCGCGCTTGCTCCAAGGCCTCCCGCCTGTCCCGGTAATGATCGACGACCCACAGGTGAAGCCCGCCCCAGACCGCCGCCAGGAGACAGGCCAGGCCTGCCCATGGCACGACGATCGCGTAGGGCTGATACAACAGCCGGGCCAGGAGGCCGGACTGCGACGACTGTATGGCGGACGACTCAGGATTGCGCATGGCGATAGAAAAGCGTGACGGTAAATTCCACCTGCCCGTCCTCACGATCACGGTGCTGTTGCAGGACCGGCTCGTGAAATGACGGGTGTTCCTCCAACGATCCGACAAAAGAGGTCACGGCCTCGAAGCTGCCCGCCGTGCCGCTGAGGTGCACCACGGACCCGGCCGGATCGAGCTTTACCGAGCCGACCCCCACGCCCGGCGGCACCGCACTCTCCAATTCGCTCAAAAATCGCGTCCACGAAAACGCGCGCTTTTCGACGAGGCGATTTACGAAGGTAACTTCCGTAGGCAACTTCGCATTGGCGCTCTCGGCCAGGTTGACGCCCTCACCGGAGGCGCCGGCGACGATCTGTTCGTCCTGTTCATGGAGGTGCGCGACAAATTGCTCCAGCTGCGCGACTTCGCCGGACAGCCCATAGAGCTCGATGCCATCGCCGACAATGGCCAGCAACAGCAGCCCCGCCAGCGTCATGCAGATCCACCGCAGCGCGCCGGACGAGGGCGCCGCATACGCGCTGACGTTCAGGCGAAAGCGTGCCGAGGGGGCGGCCGCCTCATCGAGATAGCGGCGCAGATCATCCAACTTGGCGCGCAGGTTCAACATAGGCCCGCCACCGCGGCCATGCCGCTCAACGGGGCCTGCTGCATACGCTTCGCCCAGCCCAGTCGGTGAAACAACGTCCAATCCAACGACTCCACCGGCAACTGCGCCTCCTCTTGAAGCGCCTGGACGACGGTCGGCTCCGCCTGCGGCGCGACCAGCACGATGCGCGGCTGCACGGCGGCCTGCCGACGCTCCTGCCAGACCTGCACCGACAGGCGCACTTCTTTCAGGATGGCCGCGGCGCGATCCGATGCGCTTCCGTGCTCCGCCTCGGCGGCGTTCAACGGCTTGGTGCGCGTAAAGGTCAGGTGCCCCTGCTGAAAGGCCAAGGTGGAAAAACTGTGGTCCAGCAGGCTGACCCACAGGGTGTCCGGCTCGGTGGCGCCCGTGGTCGACGGACGGCGACTATCCAACCACAGGTTGCAGAGGCGGAGCCCCGCTGTCGTGATCTCCACCGGCACGAGATGGCACGCCTCGCAGAGCGCTTCATATTGGGCGACCACGGATTCTTGAATCGCCGCGGCGACCACCGTGGTGCGTTTGGGTTCGTGCTCGCGCTGCAGGCTCGGCATGGTGTGATACACGACGCGCGCGCCCGCTACCGGGAACAGATGCTCTTGACTGAAGCGCCACCGGACGAGCGCGTCACGCTCCTCCGCGCGCCGCGGGAGCTTCTCCAGCGAGAACACGGCGGTGCGCACACAGACGTCGGGCAAGAGCAGCACAATCGGCATCGGCATACGCCAGCGGGATCGCACGCCCATGATGCGCAGGCGCCGCGCCGGCCCCACGAGCGTGCGGAGCTGATCCTGCACGGCCGTCGGGTTCGTCAGATTCGGTTCCAGCGGAGACAGCGTGAGCAGCCCCGGCTCGAGCCGCCGCGTGACGCACCGGTCCTGTCGCGCGCCGATCCAGGCGCGCCCGGCCTGTGCCCAGATCAACTCGTCGGGGCCGATCTTCAAACATTGTCGCGGCTGACTACTCCACCACATAGATCCTCAATTCCTGTCCAGGCACGGCGTCTACGAGCGTTCCGCAAACGTGACGCGGTTGATCTCCCGGAGCGTGGTTTCACCCCGCAAGACTTTGATCACGGCGGATTGCCGCAAGGTCGTCATGCCATCCGTCATGGCGCGATACCGAATCTCGCTGATTGGGCGATGCGCCAAGATCATCTCCTTGATCTCATCGGTCAGGATCAGTAATTCCGTGAGACATTTGCGGCCGCGATAGCCGGTGCCCGAACAGTCGCGACAGCCCGTCCCGTGGAACAGCACCGCATCCCGATAGCGCTCAAAGTCCAGGCCCGACTCCTCGGCCAACGCCTGATCCATTTTTGTCGGCACGCGACAGGAGGGACAGAGGGTCCGCACCAGCCGTTGCGCCAAGACGCAATTCAATGCCGACAGCAAATTATACGTATCGATGCCCATGCTGGAGAAACGGCCCAGCACGTCGAACACGTGGTTGGCATGCACTGTCGTGAAGACGAGGTGGCCGGTGAGCGCGGATTGAATCGCGATCTGCGCCGTTTCCGCGTCCCGAATTTCGCCGACCATGATCTTGTCCGGATCGTGCCGCAGGATCGACCGCAGGCCGCGCGCGAACGTCAGGCCCTTTTTTTCGTTCACCGGAATCTGCACGACACCCGGGAGCTGATACTCCACCGGATCTTCGATGGTGATGAGCTTGTCCTCGTTGGAGTGCATCTCCGCAATCGCGGCATAGAGTGTCGTGGTTTTCCCGCTGCCGGTCGGTCCCGTCACCAGGACCATGCCGTGCGGCGCGACGATCGAGCGGCGGAAGCGTTTGAGGTCCTCAGGATTAAAGCCGAGCCGATCGAGTTTCAGGTCGGCCAAGCCCGCCGTCACGGAGTCGCGATCGAGAATACGGATGACGACCGATTCGCCGAAGACGCTGGGCAAAATCGACACGCGGAAGTCCACCGTGCGCCGCTCGATCCGCATGCGGAAGCGGCCGTCTTGCGGCACGCGGCGTTCGGCGATATCCAACTCCGACATGACCTTCAAGCGCGACACGAGCGGCGCATGCACCTTGACATCGAGCGGGTCCATCGCCGGCAACAAAATGCCGTCGACGCGGTACTTCACGACGCTGGTCCGGTCGTTCGCTTCGATGTGGATGTCGCTCGCGCGGCGCTGCAGCGAGGTCCGCAAGATCGTATCCACCAGCTTGATGGCGGGACTCTGATCGTCCGTCGGCTGATCGATCGGGACGATCTCTTCGCCGCGGTCATCTTCCTTCACCAGGAGCGACCGATACTCGGCTTCCAGTTCCTTGAGGGCTTGGTTTGCGCCTTCACTGCGTCCGAGCGCCGCCAGGATGGCCGGGCGCGGGCTGACCACGAGCTTCAACGCGCGGTTGAGCAGCAGCTCCAATTCGTCCAGTTGCAACACGTTGGACGGATCGGCCACCGCAATGGTCAATCGCCCATCCTGCTCGTCGAGCGGCACAAACGGGTAGCGCTGCATCAGCTTCACGGGAATCGTTTGGTAGAACTTCGGATCCACCGCAAAGCCGGCCAGCGCCTCAAAGTCACAGCCGAACTGCTCGCTCAACGCACGGGCCAACTGCTCTTCCGAAATGAGCCCCGCCGCTACCAGCGCCGTGCCGGTTTCGCCGGGACGGTCGCGGACCGTCTCCGTCACGCCGGTGAGCGCGCTGCGGCTGACCGCCTGCTGGCGGACCAGAATGTCCCCTAATGAATCTTTCGTCGAACGACCCGACATGCGCATCCTCTCCTGAATCGGCCTGCGGCCATCCGTCGGCGGACTCGCCTCGCGGCTAGACCGTCCCCGCCAACTGAAAGATCGGCAGATACATCACGATCACGATGCTGCCGACGAGCACGCCCATGAACAGCAGCAGCATCGGCTCGATCCACGTCGTCAGTTGGGTCAGCTGCAAGTCCAACTCCGACTCGAAAAATTCCGCCACATCCTTCAGCATGAGTTCGAGCGACCCGGTTTCTTCCCCTACTGCCAACATTTCCACCGCCAGCGCCGGCATGATCGCCGGATTGCGCAGCGCTACCGCCAAACTCGTCCCCTCGCGCACCTGTTCCAATGTGCGACGGAACCCTTGCGCGATGTAGCGGTTGGAGACGGCCGCGCGCGACACGTTCAGCGCTTCGACCAGCGGCGTGCCCCCGCCCATAACGGTGCCGAGTGTGCGGACCAGCTGCACGGTGCAATGGCGCAGCACAATCCCACCCAGCAGCGGCAACTTGAGCAGCCAGCGATCGACGGAGAGTCTCCCCTGGTCCGTGCCGTACCACATGCGTCCGGCTATGCCCGCCCCGACCAGCAGCAGCAGAACCGGCAACAGCCAAATTTGCAGATGCCCGATGGCCGCCAACAGCCACTGCGTCGCCGGGGGAAGATTGCGCGCCTGGTCGGCATACACATCGACAAACGTAGGCATGACGTAGACCAGTAAAAACCCCACCACCGAAATGCCGACCACAATGAGGAACAGCGGATAGGTCAGCGCCTTCCAGACTTTCTGACGCAACCCGATCATCATCTTGAGATAGACGATGTACCGCTGTAGCACTTCCGTCAGGTTGCCCGCCTGCTCGCCCGCCTTAATGGTGGCGACGTAGAGCTCCGAAAAATACTTCGGGTGTTTTCCCAGGGCCTCGGAGGCGGAGGCGCCGCCGCGAATGTCCTGCTGCACCTGTCGCAAGGCGTCCTTAAAGCCGACGACGTGCGTCCGCTCGATCAACAGATCCCACACCTTCAAGACCGGCAGCCCGGCGCGAATGAGGGCCAGCAACTCCTGATTGAAGATCAGAAACTGCTGCGGCGCCAACCCGCCCCACCCGGCCAAGGACCAGGATCCGCCGAACCCCTGCGTGCCCTGCTGACGCAGCTTAAAGACCAGCAAGCCGCGGCCTTCCAGCTGTGCGCGCGCGGCGCGCTCATTGTCCGCTTCCAGCTCACCCGTGTGGGTGCGGCCGTCCGGCCTGCCGACTTTGTATGCATAGTGCGCCATGGCGTGATGACTCGAGCTCGGCGACGATACGCAGATCCCAACGATCAGCGAAGGATCGAGCCGAGTGCCTCCTGCGTCTCCTGTGTCACCTGCGTCTCCTGCATGCGGGGCACCACCATGCGTTGCCCGGTCTTGATGCGATCGTGCTGCAATCCATTGGCCTCGCGCAGTGCGCCGACGCTCACGCCGTAGCGATGCGCCAACCCGTAGAGCGTATCGCCGGCCTGCACCACCACGCGCTGCCACATCTGCTCGAGCACAGTTCCTGCTGCGACCGACGGCACCCACGCTGAGGCGGCGGCACGACCCGATCGCCCGCTGCGCAGGCTGGCGGATGCCACCGGGAGCGCTTCAACCGTCGGCGCCATACTGGTTGGACCAGGCGGCGGAATCTGCGTCGGCGGCATGGCCGGCACCGGCGATCCTACTGATCCTGCATTGCCACCATCGGCATCGCCGACGGCAGGCGCCGCAGCATCGGGAAGACCCGGAGGCGTCGGCAGCGGCGCGGGAATGGAGGTTTGCGGATCGTCCACCAACGGCCCGTGATTCGGCACAGGCACCGCCTTCGGTTTGGACTTGGCCTTTGCAACCGACTTCTGCCGCCCCTCGCTTGACCGTTGACGTCCCTCCACAATCGGCTCCCGCTCCACGCGACGTTGCACCAACTCCTCGCGTTGGAGATCGATGATCCGGCGCGCCTCCGACAAGCGCCGCTCGATGTCGCGCAACCGACCTTCCAACTGCGCGCGCGCGACCACCGCCACGCTGAGGTCCTGACGACGACTATCGAGTTCGACCCGGAGATCGCCCATGCTGCGTTCATTCTCGCGCAACGCATGTTGCAGGCTGTTCACCATGACCTGCAGATCCATGTTGACGGGCTCACCGACAGGTTCCAGCTCACTGCAGCCGGTCAACATCAGCGCAGCGGACAGGCAGACCGCCGAACTGACCAGGCCTGCGGCGGTCCAGGTCCGACAGGGGTGAGCGAACGGATGTGTTATGAAGCTCTTCACGATCGAATCTCCTGCGATACGCGAACGGTTTTACCAACGGTTGTAGGGCACGCCGTTTGTGCCCACGAGATCGGACCCTGAAAACACGTCGAAGATGCCGCCATCGGTCGGCTCCAGCGTCTGCTGCCAGGTCGCATCGGATCGCGTAAACGGATCGCTCGGGATCGCACGCAGATAGCCGGCCTTCACCAGGTCGCCCAACGCCGCCGGGTATTTGCCCTGGTCGGCGCGATGCTGGTCCAATACGTCGCGGATCGTGAACAGATCTTGGCGCAGCGCGGCCTCGCGCGCTTTGACGACCGTCGCTTGGTACGACGGCACCGCCAAGGTGGCCAGGATCCCCAGGATCGACACCACCGTCATCAATTCGATGAGGGTGAAGCCGCGCTCCGCACGTCGCCGCGCCCTACCACTGTCGATACTTCGTCCCATCAAGCGCCGTATCCTCACTCAACGTGGCAATGTCATAGACGTCGGTCCCGCACCAGGAATCCGCATTCGGCGGATCCTGGTAGCACCGCATGCGCCAAGTGGCTTTTCCTGTGAGCGGATCGACCGGAAGGGCCCGGAGATAGCGGCGCGTCTTGATCCGCTTTACCGTGGCTTCCTGGCCCGTCAGTTCGACCCCCAACAGCGTCTCCAACTTCACCGGATAGCCGTGCGGCCCGCTCACATCTTTGCAGCTCAGTCGATTCTTGAGGCACTGCGAGCCGAGCAGCGTGTCGCCCTCGCGATTCCATTCGGTCTTGAACGTATCCAGCGCCGTGCGCAGCACCCGCAGGTGTTGGCGCAATTCGATTTCCTTGGCCCGCGTGGACGAGACACGATGGAGCGGATAGGCCACCGACGCCAGCACCATCATGATGGCCAGGGTGACCAGCAATTCGACGAGCGTGAAGCCCCCCTGTTTCATCGGACGCGGACCACCGCCACGCTGCGGGTGCCGTCGGGACGTTCTGCGCCGTCGGCCGATCCTTCGATTTGCACTTCAGACACGCCCGGCGTCTTCGCGAGGAAGGTCGCAACGACGAGATCCCCACGATCCCCCTGTCCGGAGGAGCCTTGGCGGATGCCGAAGGTCACTGTTCCGGGCTCAGACTCGACGGCCGCGTCCTTCACCAAGGATCCGCCTTGCGCTTTGAGCGCGCCGCCTTCCGTCAGTGTCCGCAATTCCAAAATGGCCGGATCGAAATGCAACGTCAGCGCGGTATCGCGACCGGCAGCGGAGGCGGCGCCTCGGTCATTCCCCGTCGTCAGCGCGACACGCACCTCTTGTCCGACCTTCGACATTTGATCGTTTGGTTGCACCGACATCGTCATCGGTGCCAGCGCCGACGCATCCAGGCCCGCCTGGGCAGCCGGCGTTTGTCCCGGCTTCGCGCCGATCTCCGCCATCGGCCGACGCGGCCGCGCATCGCTCACGCCCGAGGACGACAGCGACGTGCGCTTGATCGGCAACGAAAAGAGCGGCTTGGTTGCGTATTGGCTATCCGTCCCCGACCAAAAGACCTGCGTCTCCGGCCGCGGCGCATGCCGGTTCTGCAGGAGATGCGGCGTGATGGTCAGAATCACCTCGGTAGTCACCCGCTCCGTTTGGAACGAGCTGAACCAATCACCAATCACGGGAATGTCGCCCAGCCATGGCATCGACACGCGCACCTTCCGGTCTTCCTCCTGGATGAGTCCGGCGAGCACGATAGTCTCCCCGTCCTTCATACTGAGCGTGGTCTCGGCGCTGCGGTTGCCGAACCGGAACTGCTCAATCGGCGGCGAGGCCTGCAGCAACACCTTGTCGCCGATGCGAATCACTTCGATCTTCATCTTCAACGACAGGTCGTTGGTCAATCGAATCGACGGCTCCACGGTCAGCTTGACGCCGGTATCCCGGAACTCCACCGAGGTCACGGTGGACGTGGTCGGCACGGCCCCTGTCGCGGCCTGCCCGGGCAGCACGTTGGTGGTGGACAGCAAGATCGGCTGCTTGTCGCCGATGTTCACTTCACCCTTGCGGTTGTTCACGACCCGCAGCTTGGGCGACGCCAAGGTCTTCGCATCGGTCACGGACTTGAAGAAGTCCAACACCATGTTCGTCGGCAACTTGAACAGGAAGCTGTCCTGCCCGATGCTGGTCAGCTGGCGATAGGTAAACTGCTGCGCCATATCACCCGCGATCGTGCCGGTGAAACCGGGCGGCACCATGCCGACGCCCGCCTGCTTCGGATAATTCAAGCCGTACTTCTCCGCCTTCGTCCGATTGACCTCCAACACTTCCACGTCAAACACGACTTCCGGCTCCTCGCGGTCGTTTGCAAGAATGATCCGCTCGGCCAGCTGCACCTTTTCGGGCGTATCGCGAATGACGATCGTGTTGATCTGCTCGTTGGCATGGAGGCGCTTGGTATCGAGCATGTTCTTGAGCAGCGTCACCATGTCCTTGGCTTTGGTGTGCGACAGGTAGAACGTGCGGATCATCAGGTCCTGATACTGCTCCTGCTTCTGCCGCGTGTTCGGGCTGATCAGCAACATGTGCGGGCCGACCTGTTTCGAGAACAGGCTGTTGCTGTTGAGCACCAGCTCCAAGGCCTCATCGAACGGCGTATCCTCGATCGCCACGGAGACCGGATCGTTGCGCACATCCTTATCGAACAGCACGTTGAAGCCGTTGATCCGCGCCACGCTCTCCAGCACTTCCTTCAAGCCGGCGCTCTTAAACTTGAGCGTGACGGGCTTGCCCATCGGATTGCTGCGGCGCGACGATTCCTGCTCTTCGGTCAACCGGCTGATCCCCTCGCCCACGGTCGGAGCCGACGGATCGAGCTCGGCGGCGCGGCTGTAGGCTTCGATGGCTTCATCCATCCGGCCGAGCTGCGCCAGCTTGTCTGCCTCGCGAGCCAGGTCGGCGGCTTCCTTCATGCGCGCGCCTTCGGTCAAGGCTTGCTGGCGGCTGGGATTCGAGGGTTCGATCGATAACGCTCGCTTGAACGCGTCGAGCGCCGCATCAATCTGTCGCTCCTTTAAGAGCGCACGCCCCCGCTCCTCGTACTGGGCGCTGGTGCGCGTCTTGGCCACTTCAAATTTCTTGAGCAGTGCGGCATTGAATGGGTCTTGCTTCAACGCGCGCTGGTAGGCCCCCATGGCCGCTTCCCACTTGCCTTCGGCCACCTGGAGATCGCCCTGGCGGATGTCGGGGCTGGCCATCGACGCACAGCCGGTCACAAAGGCCAGACACACCCACCACCCACGACGCCATGAAGACGCTGATTGCGCGCGCGCACAGTTCACAAGCCACCTCTTCCTAGTGAAACAACGGTGTCGAACGACACACAGCTAGGATAAGTGTAGCAAACCGTTTCGTATCGGCAAGGACGGGCACTGTCGAGCAAGAACGAAGCAGTGCGAAGGACCGGCAGCAGAGGCAGGCCGCCACGAAATCATCCATATAAGGAGGCGTGAATGGACCGCGGCACGACTGGGAGGACGCTTAAGGAGATTGAAGAGACTGCAGAGGGAACAACCGGAGCGGGCGCCTCAGCCCCCGCCCCGGAGGAGATCGAGAATTACAAGCGCCAGTAGGCGACGCCCTTGGGAATGTCCGAGGGAGTCAAACAGGCCTTCACGTCGACCAACACGCCGGAATTCTTGCTGCGAAGCGGACTGAGGAGTTTGGCCAACCCCATATCCAAAAAGGCCTGGTGCGAGACGGCCAGCACGATGGCATCCATATTCTTCAGTTCCTTCCACTCATGGAGATGAATGCCATACTCCACGTGTGCTTCTTCGGCCTCGGCCATGGGATCGTGCACAAAGACCTGCACGCCGTAATCCTGCAGTTCACGGATAATGTCCGGCACACGGCTGTTGCGCAGATCCGGCACATTCTCCTTGAAGGTTAGGCCCAACACGGCCACACGCAGATCGCGGATCGGCCGTTCGCGACGCGCCATCATCTTAATAGCCTTTTCCGCCACAAACTTGCCCATGCCGTTGTTGATGCGCCGACCGGCCAGGATGACCTGCGGGTGGTACCCGACGGATTCGGCCTTACTGGTCAGATAGTAGGGGTCGACACCAATACAATGACCGCCCACGAGCCCGGGCGAAAATTTGAGAAAGTTCCACTTCGTCCCAGCGGCTGTCAGCACATCCTTCGTGTCGATCCCCAGGCGATCGAAAATCAGCGCCAGCTCGTTCATCAACGCGATATTCAGGTCGCGCTGCGTATTCTCGATGACCTTGGCGGCCTCCGCCACACGAATGCTCGACGCCCGATGCACGCCGGCCTTTACGACCAGACTGTACGTATTGGCCACGATCTCAAGCGTCTGGGGGTCCTGCGCCGACACGACCTTCACGATGGTGGCCAGCGTATGGGCCTTATCGCCCGGATTGATGCGTTCCGGAGAATAGCCGAGCTTGAAATCGCGGCCGCACTTCATGCCGGAGCTGCGCTCGAGGATGGGCTGGCAAATTTCCTCGGTGAGGCCCGGATAGACGGTGGACTCGTACACGACCACCGCGCCCTTGGACATATGCGCACCGATCGTCTCGGACGCCTTGCAAAGCGCCGTCACGTCCGGCTGCAGCGCGTCGTTAATGGGGGTTGGAACCGCCACAATGATGAAGTCCGCCGCCTTGAGGTCCGCGGCATCGGACGTATACACAATAGACGAGGCTTTGAGCTCGGCCGTCGACACTTCATTGGTGCGATCGATGCCGTGGCGCAGCTCGTCGATCTTCGACGTGTTCACATCAAAGCCGAGCACAGGAACATGCTTGGCAAACGCAATGGCGATCGGCAGGCCGACATAGCCCAATCCCACCACCGCGACGTGCGAAGCAACCGCCTTAGACTGTCCCATCGAACGGTCAGACGGACTGACGGATGCGGCCCGTTGAGATTTCCCACTTCGTACAGCTCGCCCCAGCTTCTTTGTCGCCACAGGTCATCACTCCTTCGCTAGACACCCACATCGCTGTAGAAGGTACCGCAGACTGAGGACAAACGGAACTGAAAAGCATCTCGCCGCGGACTACCCAGCTCCACGCGCGCAACCACGATCCTTGTCACGATCCAGCCAAACCCTGACGACCTGTTGATGATTCGAATTACCAGGGCTGCGCCACTTCAGATCACTAGAGACCGAGACGCTCCTCGCAAGAAAATGCAGTAACGACCAGGGGCCTTCGTCCCATCAAAACCCTGCTTGATGCTGCTCTGAACATACAGGTGTACAGACACTGTACAGCCTTCCGTCTGGCACGTAGGACGCATCGAATACGAGACTTCAAGAATCTGTCGCTAATGCCTCGCAATAACACAAGTTTTTTGCACCCATGATGAAATGTGCAGGACGATGGCTGCCGGCACAAATCAGGCACTGGTCTTGCTCTAGCATTTTGCACATGTCGTGATTTGAAGGACATGCTTGTGAGGGAGTTTCCAAGTTCATTCATCGGTCCACAGCGGAGACGTATCCACCACGCAATGACCTGAGCACAGCGCACTATAAGCACGTGACACAAGGCAAACCGCCCGAAAGGGCGGGACGCAAAGCCTAGAAACCTCAGCGGGACTTGATCCACATCCTGACGGTTCGTCTGGCTGCCACGATTCTCATGATGGGTGATCCCGATACGTCGGGCGCTGCACAGGCAGCGAAACCGCCTATTCCGAGCCTGGTAGCTGGCCGTTCCAAAGGTACTTGTAAGGAGGCCAGCACCATGCCGCAGCGACCGTCATTCTTACGTTTCCGAACGATACACACTGACACACTCACCGCTCTCGCGTGCTATCTGAGCGTGGCCGTGGTGCCGCTCGGTCTGATTCATTTTGCCGCTCCTATGGCCCTTGCAGAAGACACGCGTCCCAACGCCAGCACGGAGAGTCAGTCCGCACACAGCCTTATCCGCAAACCATCGAGCGGCAATGCGCCGTCTGTCGGCTCGACGCCTCGGCGCGCAGCCGCTCCTGCAGCCGCCTCGAGGCCATCAGCAAAAAAGTCCATTGTCCCCCCACAGACTCCGGAGCATGCGGGCACCACGGGCGATCTCACCCATGGAACGTCGGCGGATACCTCGCTCCCAACTCTTGATGAAAACACCAACTCCCAAGCCGTGCACGCCCCTGTAGCAACCTCGCGTCCGATCGCGGAGCTGTCGCGCATGGGATCGGCCAACGGATCGAACGTCGCGCCCTCATCAGCGATACAAGACGCCCCCAAGGCCCCCACGAGCCGGAACGCCGCATCCGCGAGCGCATCTCCGATAGTCGGGACATCGGCAGGGAACGCAACACAGACACCAGCGCCGAGTTCACCACTTCGATCGACAAGCATGTTCGGCAATACGACCAGCCCAACTGTCAGCGGCAGCACAACCAGCGGGCGAGGGCTGACACAACTAAGTACGCAGTATCCCTCGCTTCAGCAAGTCGCGGCACCCCAGACATCAACTGCAACGACGACTGCAGTGGCAACAGACACCAGCACCACAACGACAACATCGACTTCGACAACCGCGCCGACATCTTCGCTGCCGAGTCTCGCGGCAAGCCCATCGAGCCTGGCCTTCACCCTCGTCAGCGGGACGAGTGCGACAACGCCGCAGACCATCGCCGTCTCCAATGGCGGCGGCGGGACCTTGACCTGGGCGGCCTCTAACAACCAGGCCTGGCTCTCGCACTCCTTTACCAACACCAGCGTCTCGGTCTCGGCCAGTGCGGTCGGCTTAAGCGCCGGCACCTACACCGGCGCCATCATGCTCTGGTCCGACACGGC
>JAYREW010000020.1:0-47573 GCA_041908685.1 Nitrospiraceae bacterium
CCCCCCGGCGGGCGCCCCCCGTGGTTTTATTACTCGGGGGCTACATAAACCGGGGGGGGGCATTTCATAATTACCCCCCCCCCCCCCGACGCACACAGCTAGGCTGTGCAGAATCGACTACCAGCGGTCGCGCTTACCACCACGTCCACCGCCGCCACCACCAAATCCGCCCCCGCCGCCACCGCTCCGGCCCCCATCGGACCGAGGCTCACGCGGCTTGGCTTCATTCACCGTGAGAGAACGGCCGCCGAACTGCGAACCGTTCAACGCATTAATGGCCGTTTGCGCTTCGGCAGGCGAGCCCATTTCCACGAAACCAAATCCGCGGGACTGGCCCGTGAACTTGTCCGTGACGATCTGTGCGGACGACACGGTTCCGTGCTGGCCGAACAACTCGGTCAATTCCTGCTCCGTTGCCGCGTAGGGCAACCCACCGACGAAAAGTTTTGAACCCATGAGGGGTCCTCCTATGATGTAGTGATATTGTCTTGCGACAGGAAAAGAGCTGGGAGAGATTGGCCGAAGCTGCGAACTGCACGGCGGCTTAGGTCGAACTTCCTATCAGATTTCCGAACAAAACAACATCGATGATGAGCCCTGTTGCTTCACACATGATCGTCGGGCCCCTACGATAATGTGTCGGTACTGTACCATGGGGTTTTGGCCAATACAACCCTTCGCGGCGGGCTGGCTTGAGACGCTCATCGTGGAGCCGATGCGCGATAAAAGGCGCTTGCTTGGCTCAGAGCACGAGGAGTTCCTATATCCAAATACCGGCCTTCTGAAAAGCTGACTGTACGAACCCGCAGACCATCCTCCACTGCAAGTCGAAATACTGCGCCTACCGGGATATCGCCTTGCGCATCAATTTGCGTTTCCCCTCCCAGGCCGGCACGACGCTGCATGGAGGCAGACATGAGAAATTCTTGAAGGTATTTCGTGAAATGTGGAGTCCACACTGCACAAACCCACGCATAGTGCAGACTAGTGACTTCCGGCTTCAGCACAATGGAACGCGCGAAGCCGACGGCATCGGTCTCGACCATATCCATAGAGCGTGATTCACCCCGGACGGGGAACAGCCCAAGCACCACATCACAATCGCCCTTGGCCAGCTCAGTCAACAGATGGCAATAGACATCCCCTGGCTGCAATAAAATATCCGGAAATCCAAACGCAACGACAGATTGCTTTACAAACGGGTAGGCGCGATTCACGCTATCTGGAGGACCGTCCGATCCCGCAATCACGATGTAGGCCACATCAAGCCCAAAAGACTTCCCATCACCCAAGTAGGCTGGGATATCCCATTTTCCTGAACGGAGGACAATGTACGCTTTTTGAACTCCGGCCCTTGTGAATTGCTCTATGAGGCATTCAATTCCGGATTGGTGACGCACCTTGCTCGTACTCGAATCAGTCGTGAACCCTATGGGCAAAATTTCCTTGCTGCAAGGCAATCTCCCCAAGCGCCTGGACTGGCCTGCAGCAGGCACAACGGCAACCACGTCGGCTGGTGCTTGGGCCCTATCTTCCGGCAGGGAAATCTCTCTCTTCACCATAACGCGTAATCCATTTTTGGAGAGCGTGCGGGGATTTGTACTCGACGATCGGCTGGTTGAAATCCTTCTAAAGATAGGCCTGCATTTCTGAGGGAAGTTCAAGCACAAATTCTTGATACTGCCCGGTACTTGGGTGGTGGAAGCCTAAAACCGACGCATGCAGCATCAAGCGGGATGTGGGCCGAGCAGTGGGGGCCGGCTTAGCCACAGGTACATCCATTGGTTGATATAGGGGATCGCCCACGATGGGATGCCCGATATGGTGGAGATGGGCTCGTAATTGATGTGTTCGTCCGGTCACAGGTGTAAGCACAACGGAGGTACTGTCGCCATGCCGACAGAGGACGTCCACCAGAGTTTGCGCCGTAGAGAGTCTCGCAGATTGGCCGGAAACTTTCTTCCGATTGGATCGGTCCCGGCCTAGGGGCAGATTGATGGTGAGGTGGTCCTCTGCTGGAGTCCCATGAATTAACGCTTGGTATCGACGAGTGAACCGGTGTTCCGTGCACTGTGCTGACAGTGCTTTGTGAGCGGCCCGCTGCTTTGCAATGACCACGAGCCCAGAAGTGGCTTGGTCCAGACGATGGATGAGTCCCGGCGTAATGGCCTCGCGTGGAGAGGGCGCTTCAAAGTGGTGGCGGACGGCATTCCAAAGGCTATCCGACCAGTGCCCTGGCCCAGGGTGCATGGGAACGCCGTGGGGCTTATTGACAACGAGCAGATCCGCATCCTCGTAGAGGATCTCAAGAGCAACATTGCCGCCATGTTGCATCAATGGAGCAGCGGGCGGCACGTCGACGGTAATCCGATCCCCGCCACGCACCCTGTGGCTGGACTTTGTGACCCGCCCATTGACCTGTACACGCCCAAGACGAATCAACCGTTGAAGGCGCACGCGGGACACTTGGCGCTCATGTGTGACGAGATAGCGGTCCAACCGCTTGGGGGTCTCACCCACCGCTACTGTGAGATCGGTATGCACGGCTATATGGAGCCTCTGGCGAGAGGGCTGCGCTGAGCACCATCCTCGGATCCGACAGACGCAAGCGCCCGAGACAGGCGACCTGAAGACTAGACAGGGGTATTGGTACGGCGGCCGCGATCGGCGATCTTTTTCCGCAGCCTGGCCTTTTCTAAACTGATCTCTGCTTCTTTGACTTCGGAAGGCAGCCCGCCGGCACGCAAGCGCTGCTCGGCTTTCTCCACCGCAGCCTGTGCGCGGTTCACATCAATATCTTCCGCCTTTTCGGCGATTTCCGCCATCACCGTCACACGGGTTGGTGTGACTTCGGCAAAGCCCCACAAGATCGACATGTAGTGCCAGACGTCGTTGATCTGGTAGCGGAGCTCACCAATCCGGAGCGTCGATAGAAAATGCGTATGGCCTGGCAGGACACCGAACTCTCCCTCAGTCCCAGGGGCGATGACCATATCAACGTCCTGGCTGAGGAGCAGCTTTTCCGGCGTGACCACTTCCAATAGAATTTTCCCTGCCATAACTCGTCTTTCCCTCAGACAAACCTAGCGATCCCTATGCGCGGACGCTATACCTTCACACCCATCTTTTCGGCCTTGGCCACCGCTTCTTCAATCGGGCCCACCATGTAGAAGGCCTGCTCCGGAAGGTGATCGTACTTCCCTTCGAGAATTTCCTTGAAGCTGCGCACCGTGTCCTTGAGTTTGACGTATTTGCCGGGCGCTCCGGTGAAGGCTTCCGCCACGTGGAACGGCTGCGACAAAAAGCGCTGAATTTTGCGAGCGCGCGTCACCACCATCTTGTCGTCTTCCGACAATTCATCCATACCGAGAATCGCGATGATGTCCTGCAAATCCTTGTAGCGCTGCAAGACCGACTGCACGCCGCGCGCCACCTTATAGTGCTCTTCGCCGATGATTTGCGGATCCAGAATACGAGAGGTGGAGTCCAAGGGGTCCACCGCCGGATAAATGCCTAACTCAGCGAGCGAACGAGACAACACAGTCGTCGCGTCCAGGTGAGCAAATGCGGTCGCCGGAGCCGGGTCAGTCAAGTCGTCAGCGGGAACATAGATGGCCTGTACAGAGGTGATGGACCCGCGCTTCGTTGAGGTGATGCGCTCTTGGAGCGCACCCATTTCGGTTGACAGGTTGGGTTGATAACCCACCGCCGACGGCATGCGGCCGAGCAAGGCGGACACCTCAGAACCGGCCTGCGTGAACCGGAAAATATTGTCGACAAAGAGCAGCACGTCCTGGTTCTCTTCATCACGGAAGTACTCCGCCACAGAGAGACCCGTCAGAGCGACGCGCAGACGAGCGCCAGGTGGCTCATTCATCTGCCCGTACACAAGGGCCGCTTTTGACTTGGTGAAATCGTCCGGGTCAATGACTTTCGATTCCTGCATTTCGTGCCAGAGGTCATTGCCCTCACGGGTCCGCTCTCCGACGCCGGCAAACACCGAGAATCCACCGTGGTGAAGCGCGATGTTGTTGATGAGCTCCATGATGATGACGGTCTTACCGACACCCGCACCACCGAAGAGCCCGACCTTTCCACCTTTGCTATAGGGCTCAAGAAGATCGACGACCTTAATCCCGGTCTCCAAAACTTCCGTCTTCGTATCCTGATCTTCTAAGCGTGGAGCAGGGCGGTGAATCGGATAGGTCTTCTTGGCCGCGATGGGACCCTTTTCATCGACTGGCTCGCCGAGCACGTTGATCAAGCGCCCAAGCGTTTCGCGCCCGACCGGAACGGAGATGGGAGCCCCAGTGTCCTGGACATCCATGCCGCGCGTCAAACCGTCCGTGGTGGACATGGCCACGCCACGCACACGATTTTCGCCGAGGTGCTGCGCAACCTCCAACGTGATACGTACGGCCGGCTTGCCTGCGGCCTTATTTTCTTCTTGTACGACTTTCAACGCATTGTAGATGTTCGGCAATTCCCCCGGGGGAAACTCCACGTCGACAACGGGTCCGATAACTTGAATGACTTTCCCTGTGCTCATCGTTCACCCTTTACTGAAGTGTTGAATGCTTAATGGTGAATCCTGCATAGCGAGTCCGCCCATGCCACCCCGTTTCATCGAGCGGCCGACTCACCATTCAACAGCGCTATTTGAGGGCTTCGGCCCCGCCGACGATATCCATCAATTCCTTCGTAATCGCAGACTGACGGGTTTTGTTGTAATACAGCGTGGTTTTCTTAATGAGCTGGCCGGCATTGCGAGTGGCGCCATCCATCGCCGCCATGCGGGCCCCATGCTCAGCCGCCGCCGATTCCAACAGAATGCGATAGGCTTGCACCTGAAAATGTTTCGGCACCAAGGTAGCTAATAATTCGTTCTCGTCGGGCTCATAGTGGTAACTCCCGCCAGACGCCGCATCGGCCTGGGCGCCGCCAAACTCCGCTTGGGTATCGACCGGAAACAGTTTCTCCACAATGACGCGTTGCTGAATGGCCGACTTAAACTCGTTGTAGACCACGTAGAGTTCGTCGAACGTACCTTTCGTAAACTGATCCGTCAGGTCCCCACCCAGATCAAGGGCATGCTCGAAGCTCAGCTTATCGAAGATGCCGGTCCACTCTTGGCGAATCGACCAGGTGCGGCGTCGAAAATAGTCGCGTCCTTTTCGGCCGACAATACTCAGCGCTACTTGCTGGCCACGCGCTTCACACTGACGGACAAATTCGGAGGTCTTTCGGACGATATTCCCGTTGAAACCTCCGCAGAGTCCACGATCACTGGTGATGACCAGCACTTCGACCTTACGCCCCTCACGCTTTTGAAGCAGGGGATGCGCCGAGCGATTCACCCGCTGACTCAAATTACTGAGCACCCCACGCATTTTATGCGCATAGGGACGCGCAGCTAGAATCCGGTCTTGCGACCGTTTCAACTTCGCGGCGGCCACCATTTTCATGGCCTTGGTGATCTTTTGCGTATTCTTAAACGCCGCAATTTTGCGGCGAAGACTCTGTAAGCTTGGCATGCGTCAGCGCTTTCGGACGTGAACGTTCAGCCGACAATCGGCTGCTATTTTCCGCCGTACCCCATCTTCTGCTTGAAGGTTGTGATGAGCTCTTTCAATCGGGCGCCGACCTTGTCGTCGATCTTGCCGATCGAGGCCACTTCCTTCTTCAGTTCGGGATGATTTTGCTGGATATAGTGCAGCAACTCGCCTTCAAACTGCAGCACCTTGTCGACCGGCACATCGTCCAAATAGCCGTTCACACCGGCGTAGATCGACAGGACCTGATCAGCCACAGGCATCGGCTTATACTGCCCCTGCTTAAGCAATTCCACCATACGCACACCGCGCGCAAGCTGTAGCTGCGTGGCCTTATCCAACTCGCTGCCGAACTGCGCGAACGCCGCCATCTCGCGGTACTGCGCCAAATCCAATCGAAGCGTACCGGCGACCTGCTTCATGGTCTTGATTTGCGCGGATCCACCGACGCGCGAGACCGACAAGCCGACGTTAATGGCGGGACGAATGCCTGAGTAGAACAGATCGCTCCCGAGATAAATTTGTCCGTCGGTGATGGAAATCACGTTGGTCGGAATATAGGCCGAGACGTCGCCTGCCTGCGTTTCAATGATCGGCAACGCCGTGAGACTGCCGCCACCCAACTTATCGCTCAGCTTGGCGGCACGCTCCAACAAACGCGAGTGCAGATAGAACACGTCACCCGGATAGGCTTCGCGTCCCGGCGGACGGCGCAGCAGCAAGGACAACTGACGATAGGCGACCGCATGCTTGGACAAGTCGTCATACACGATCAACGCATGCTTGCCGTTGTCACGGAAATATTCCCCGATGGCAGCGCCGGCGAAGGGCGCCAGGAACTGCATTGGTGCCGCGTCGCTCGCGGTAGCAGACACAACCATGCTGTATTCCATCGCATGGTTTTCTTCCAAGGTCTTGACGACCCGCGCCACCGTCGAACGCTTTTGGCCGATGGCCACATAAATACAGAAGACGCCGAGGCCCTTTTGGTTGATGATCGTATCGATCGCGATCGCCGTCTTGCCGGTCTGGCGGTCGCCGATGATCAACTCGCGTTGACCGCGGCCGATGGGGATCATCGCGTCGATGGCCTTGATGCCGGTTTGCAGCGGCTCACGGACTGACTGACGCGTGTTCACACCGGGCGCAACCACCTCAATGCGCGAGCGATGCGGGGAGGTAATCGGGCCCTTGCCGTCGATCGGCTGGCCGATGGCGTTGACGACCCGGCCGATGAGCGGCTCTCCCACGGGAATTTCAGCAATACGTCCAGTGCGCTTGACCGGATCGCCTTCCTTAATTCCGACATCGTCACCCATCAACACGGCGCCGACGTTGTCTTCTTCCAGGTTGAGCGCAATGCCGTAGAGCCCGCCGGGGAACTCGAGCATCTCGCCGGCCATGGCCCCGTCCAGCCCATAGATCTTCGCGATGCCGTCGCCGACCTGAATGACGGTGCCGCGTTCGCTGACATCGACAGCTTGGTCGAATCCCTTGATCTTCTCTTTAATGATGGAACTGATTTCTTCTGCACGAATCTGCATAGAGGCTCCTTCGCTGGCTACTCGCGCATGAGGCGGGCCTGCATCGTATTGAATCGGTTGCGGAGCGAGCTGTCGATCACGGTGCTGCCCAACCGAATTTGAAGTCCGGCAACCAAGGCAGGATCCACGCGGAGAACCATATCGACATCGCGTCGCAGGGTGGCCTGCAATTGGGTTTTGAGCCCTTCCTGCGCGGCGGCATCAAGCGGTCTGGCCGAGACGACTTCGACCTGCTGCGTGCCCTTGGCCCGATCGGCCATTTCACCGAAGGAAGAGGCAATATCGGCCAGGAGAGGTACCCGGTTGGTCTTTACCAATTGGCGAAGAAAATTCAGAGCGATATGCGGGGCGCCCACCTTTTGCCCGAGGGCAAGGAGTACCGCAGTCTTCTCGCTGAGCCCAAAGGCCGGCGACGCCATCGCGTGCTGCAGCTCGACTGAACTCGTGAGGGCCTGGCCCAGTGCGGTCAACGCAACACGGGCTGGGGGAATGCTCGTTGAGTCGAGCAGCTCGAACAGAGCCTTTGCGTAGCGGCGAGCAACCGACGACTTCTTCACCGTCGTTCCTTACGTGGACAATAATGATATGGCAGACCTCGTACGCGCAGGCGGATCGCTTGCGGAAAGGTCCACGAAAAGCGGCGCAGGGTACCACTGCCACTGGAGGGGTGTCAAGCGAGGAGGTGAGAAAAACCCTGTGTTGTCGAGGCGTTGACCCGCCGTATGCGCCTTATTGGCCTGCGCTGGCGGTAACGGGGCTCTGAATGATGCCGCCGCCAAGCACACGCGTTCCGCGATAAAGAACAGCGGATTGGCCCGGCGTCAGCGCGCGCTGAGGCTGCTGAAACTCAATCCGAACTCGGCCGTCGTCCAGCCTTGTGACTGTTCCGCCGGTAGCGGGAGTGGCGTAGCGCACCTTAATCTCGACAGAAGCCGGCTCGATGAGAATGCCTGCGTCGAGCAGGTTTACCTCCTCCACATCGCAGACTTTTTGGTAGAGACTCTCATCAGGCCCGAGTACGACCAAGTTGGTCTTGGGCTCGACTCGCTGCACATAGAGACGCTCCCCGGTCGCCACCCCGAGACCACGACGTTGCCCGGGAGTATAAAAGGCAATCCCGT
The DNA here is from genome assembly GCA_041908685.1 of Nitrospiraceae bacterium. Classification (GTDB taxonomy): domain Bacteria; phylum Nitrospirota; class Nitrospiria; order Nitrospirales; family Nitrospiraceae; genus BQWY01. The sequence goes on from JAYREW010000020.1 coordinate 8,218, forward strand.
CGTGTTCGCCGAGCGGCGCCCCCTTCAGATCCACCATGACTCCTGGCTGGCGCGCCTCAGGCGCTTCCTGCGCCAGAAAACTTCGGTAGTCACCGTGACTCACGAAGCAGATTTCCTGACTCTCCTGTAATTCCTCGACCGGCAGGTCGAGCGACTCCGCCTGTTGCCAGACGTCGCTCTTCTGCATGCCGCCAACGGGGAACAGCAGCCGCGGAAGCCAGGCCTGTTGAAGGCGGTAGAGAAAGTAGGTTTGATCTTTTCGCAGGTCGGCGGAACGATGGAGCTGGAACTGCCCGCCCTCAGATCGAATCTGCGCATAGTGGCCGGTGGCCACATAGCTAATGCCGCGCTGCTCAGCAAGGTCCAGCAAGAGCTTGAGCTTGACCCGCTCGTTGCAGCGCACACAGGGATTGGGTGTCGTCCCAGCGAGATAGCCCGCAACGAAATCGTCGATCACGCCTCGGCGAAAGGCCTCGCGGATATCGACCACCTCGTGGGGAATACCTAGCCGCTGGGCGACGAAGCGCGCTATGCCGACCTTGCAGCATCCACGCTCCTGCCAGCGCGTGGATGCGGCAACGGACTCATCTTCGTGTTCCCAGACTTGGAGCGTGACCCCCTGCACCGCGTAGCCCTGGGACACCAAGAGCGAGGCGGCAACAGAGCTGTCCACGCCTCCACTCATACCAAGGAGGACTGTCGGTCGGCTCATACTGAGGCGGGATTATACGTCGGCGGCGCGGGCTTTACCACGATGGGCGGCAAGGTCGTGCACGTTCGACGGGAGGTTCGCTTGCTCGTCCTCCCACTTGTCGCCCATGTCGCTGTTGCCGTGAAAATGCGCACCCTCTTCAATGGACAAATTCGGCGTGCGAATGTCGCCCACCAGCATGCCCTTCTTCAGGAGCTGAATCTTCTCTGAGACGGTAATCGTCCCCTTGATCTTGCCGCTTGTCACCAAGATACCGGCAGTGACAATACCCTTGATCACCGCGCTTTCCCCCACCACCAGCGTGCCCGCCGTATGAACCTCGCCTTCCAGGCGACCGTCGACCCGGACCGTGCCCTCGAAGTGGACCACGCCTTTAAAATTGGCGCCCCGGCCAAGGAACGTGAAATTTTCATCATCCGCGCCAGGCACGCCCGCAGCCTTCTTATCGGCGAGTGACCACATAACAACTGCCTCCCGTTAGACGGTTCATACGACGAGCGCCGGAGACGAACGCTGAGTACAGCCGCGCTACTTTCCGTCGCCCATGAGGGCCTCAGAGGCCACACCAAGGGCCGCCGCCTTCGCCGCAGTCGCGCGAGGCTTGGCAGACATCTCGATGGTGCCGTTGAAGAGCACTCCATCTTCCATGGACATCATGGGGGTTTCCACACCGGCGTTAATCACAGCTGGCGCGCGCAGCGTGATTTTCTCACGCGCGACGATATCACCGGTGATTTGCCCCTTACAGACGATCGTGCCGGCCGTCACCTTTGCGTTCAGAACGGCCTCCTCCCCCACGAGGAGCGTTCCTTCCGTATGGATCTCGCCGTCAAGCGTGCCGTCGATCCGCACGGTGCCATGGTACGAGATCACACCCTTAAAGGAGACGCCCTTTCCGACAAAGGCATTGATCCCATCGAGGTCGGTGGACACATCGACTGAGGCCGGCATTCCGGTTCCCGCACTGAGTTCATCCACCTGCGTCGTCGGCCGCTTCACAGTTTCTACCTTGTCCTTATTCCACATCTCGTACCTCCGTTGAAGTATAACAAAGCCCTTTTCGATCACCAGGAAAAACCAAACCCGAGCACTGCCTCACAATAGTCTCAACAACAGCACCGTACTACTTCACCGCCCATATCAATTGAGCAGCAGCTCCAGCAGCCGCTCTAATTCTTGTGACGAAAAATAGTGGAGCGCGATTTTTCCGCCCTGTCCTGACGTGTCGATCGTCACTTTCGTTCCCCAGCGGCGTTGCAACCGCTCCTCGACATCCCGATAGCTCGATGGCGCCGCCTTGGCGCGCTTCGCGCGACGCGCGGGACGCTCAGCCTGCAATTGCCGCTCAAGCTCGCGCACGGACGGCTGGCGCACCACAATGTCCCGCGCAATGCGACATTGCATATCGACATCCGGCAGGCCAAGCAGCACCTTTGCGTGCCCGGTCGACACCGTGCCGGACGCCACCATCGCCTGCACTTCATCCGGCAAGTTGAGCAGCCGCAACTGATTGGCGACCGACGACCGCTCGCGCCCTACGCGTTGCGCGATCACATCCTGCGTCATGCCGAACTCCGCCATCATGCGCTGATAGGCCCGCGCCGTCTCGACGGGATTCAGATCATCGCGCTGAATATTCTCGACCAGCGCCAACACGATCGCCTCATCATCGGTACAATTACGTACGTATGATGTGATGGCTTGCAGCCCGGCGCGCTGCGCCGCGCGCCACCGACGCTCGCCGGCAATCAGCTCGTAGAAGCCGTCGCCCTTGCGCCGCACCACAATCGGCTGCAGCAGCCCGTTCTGCACGATCGAGTCGGACAGCTCCTGCAGCGCCGCCTCCTGAAACTCTCGCCTCGGCTGAAATCGATTGGGGACGATGCGATTCAGCTCGATCTCCCGCACGTCGGGTCCTCGCTCCACCGCTGCTTTGGCGGGAGCGGCACCAGGCAACAGCGCGTCAAGCCCTCTACCCAGCGCTTTCTTTTCCATTCCGCAACAACTCCTTTGTCACTTCAAGATAGGCCTGGGCCCCGGACGAGCTGGCATTGTACAGAACCGCGGGACGACCGTAACTAGGCGCTTCCGCTAGGGTCACGTTGCGCGGAATGACTGTCTTGAAGACCTTTTCGCCAAAGTGAGCCCGCACCTCATCGGCCACTTGACGAGCGAGGCTGTTTCGAGCGTCGTACATGGTGAGGACGATCCCCTCAAGATCCAACATAGGATTGAGCGATCGTCGCACACGATCGACGCTGGCCATCAGCCTCCCCAGCCCTTCCATGGCATAGTATTCACACTGCATGGGAATCAGCACAGAGGTAGCGGCAGCCAAAGCATTGATCGTGAGTAGGCCAAATGCCGGCGGGCAATCCAATAGAATATATTGAAAACGGTCAGCCACCTGCTCAATGGCCGACTTCAGCGCCAACTCGCGCGAGGCCACTTGAATGAGCTCAATCTCAGCACCAGCCAAGTCCGGCGTGGCAGGGAGCACAAACAACTTATCGAGTCCACTCTTAACGATCACGTCCGCGGCTGCAGCTCCCCGAATTAAGCAATCGTAGACCGACGACTGAATGGCCGTCGCCTGCACGCCCAGCCCACTAGACGCATTGGCTTGCGGATCAATGTCGACAAGGAGCGTGGATTGCCCCTGTATAGCAAGTGAGGCCGCAATATTGATGGCCGTCGTCGTCTTTCCGACGCCACCCTTTTGATTTGCGACCGCTATGATCTTAAGCATTTACCTGAAGCCTTGCCGTCATGTTCCACGTGGAACATGACTCCCTGGCACCGGAGCACGACAACAAACTTGGACTCATATAGCCTGGTAGACGACTATTGAGCGTGAGCCCATTCGATGCGGCAATTCATAGAGAACCTCACGAATCCATGAAAACACTGCCTGCTGCTCAAATCGAGGGCTGCCAGGAGTGCTGTACACCATCAACAAACCGCCAGCTTCGAGCAGCCCCCTTACGGAATTGAGTTGCGCCTGAATATCCATGGCCCTGACCACGACATGTGAGAACCACCCAGCGTACGCGGGATCTGAAGATATTCTCTCAACGCTGCTGTTACAGACACTCAGTCCAGTAAGCTTCAATTTCCCAATGACATTTGAAAGAAACGCACACTTTTTCGCGCTCTTCTCGATCATACAGATAGTGAGATCTGGCCGCAGTATTCTTAAAGGTATCCCAGGGAATCCAGCCCCCGCCCCAATATCAGCCAACCGAACTTGACCAGGCCAAGACTGGAGCACGCCCAGACCATAGAACGAATCAAGAAAATGCTTAACCGCGATTTCTTGCGGATCCGTGATCGCAGTCAGGTTTGTCTTCTCGTTCCAGGTGAGGAGCTCACTCGCAAATGTCGTAAGCTGACTATTCTGCTCAGCAGAGATAGAGAACTCGGTTTTCGATAAAACCTTCGCCAGCTCGCGAACAACAGAAGAGCCAAGATGTTCCACGTGGAACATCTACGCGAATCAGAATGGGTTGGTCAAGCTCAAACCAGGCAGGAAAGACAGAATGGCAAAAAAGTCACCTAAACAGGCTAAAAGTTAGCCTAGGATGACAACCCGCCCTCTCTCCGCCTCTTTTCAAGAGAGACAAGGAGCAATGAGATGGCTGCCGGAGTGACTCCAGATATCCTTGATGCCTGGCCCACCGATGCAGGCCTTACTCGTGAGAGCTTTTGAAGTACTTCTGCAGACAAGCCGCTGATCGAATCGTATGAAAAATTGGATGGAATGGTCTTCCTTTCATGTTTCTTGAAGCGCTCAACCTGGCGAACTTGGCGCTGGATATACCCCTCATACTTCACATCCATCTCGATTCCGTCCGCTACCTCTCCATCATGTTCTAGCTGACAATCAAAGAGATCGCACAGAATTCGGTACGTCATGTCCTGCCGTTTGAGCAATTGAGCCAGCGTGTGCGTAGGCAGCACGCCCTGGATACCACGACTAGCCAGCTTTTCCTGATGCTGGCTCGTCCACGGCACACGCGTATTGTGCAACCGTGCCACTTCCGACTCGATACCAAGTCGCTTTCGCTCAACTCTGGCAAACGTCCCCTCATCCACGAGACCAAGCTGCCGACCATACCCGGCGAGGCGCAGGTCCGCATTATCATGCCGCAACATCAAGCGGTATTCCGCGCGCGAGGTGAACATGCGATAGGGTTCATCCGCGCCTTTTGTAATCAAGTCGTCAATCAAGACGCCGATGTACGATTCCGTCCTCGCCAAGACCAGCGGTTCTTCGCCTCGAATGCTGAGCACCGCATTAATCCCAGCCATCAGCCCCTGCGCGGCGGCCTCCTCATAGCCGGATGTTCCGTTGATCTGCCCGGCATGATACAGGCCTGCCAGCAATTTGGTTTCGAGCGTCGGATGAAGCTGCCTGGGCGGCACATAGTCGTACTCAATGGCATAGCCAGGCTTGAGCATCACGGCCTGCTCCAGCCCTGGAATCGTTTTCAGCATCGCCCCTTGCACGTCGATCGGAAGGCTTGTGGAGATGCCGTTGGGATAGAACGAGTCGCAGTCCAGCCCTTCCGGCTCGACAAACACCTGGTGCCGCTCCCGATCCGCAAATCGCACGACCTTGTCCTCGATGGAGGGGCAATAGCGAGGGCCGACCGATTCGATCACACCACTGTACAGTGGCGACCGATTCAAGTTGTCGCGAATTACCCGATGGGTCCCCGGATTCGTATAGGTCAGGTGGCAGGGGACTTGCGGCTGTTCGATGCGTTGCGTCCGGGCAGAAAAGGGGAGCGGCGGATCATCGCCCGGCTGAAGGGTCATGCGGGCAAAGTCGATCGACGACCGATCCAGGCGGGGCGGAGTCCCCGTTTTCAGCCGCCCCAGCGCAAAGCCGAAATCGCGCATACAGTCCGAGAGCCGCTCTGCTGCGGCCTCTCCTGCACGTCCTGCGGGAAAGTGGGTCAACCCTACATGGATAATACCCTTAAGAAAAGTTCCTGATGTTATAATTACGGCACTCGCATCGATCCGCTCTCCCTGGTCGGTCACCACGCCCGTCAAACGGCCGCCCGACGCCACAATCTGCTCCACCGTGCCGTTCGCGATGGACAGCCCCACCGTAGCCGCGATGGTCTCCTGCATCGCGCGCGCATATCGCGCCTTGTCGCACTGCGCCCGCAGTGCCCGCACGGCAGGCCCCTTGCTGGTGTTGAGCATGCGGAACTGAATGCCGGCGCGATCCGTATTGCGACCCATCTCGCCGCCCAGCGCATCGATCTCCTTGACGAGGTGCCCCTTAGCGATGCCTCCGATAGCCGGATTACAGGACATGTGCGCAATGCGATCCCGATCCATCGTCAGCAGGAGGACCGAAGCCCCCATGCGTGCCGCAGCCAGCGCCGCCTCGCAGCCCGCATGCCCGCCGCCCACTACGATGACGTCATACCGTGCAGACATACGTGTTACTACTTTCCTATGCAAAATTGGGAAAAGATCGCATCCAACAGATTGTCTGTCGTGAACCCGCCCGTCACCTCGCCCAAGGCCGACGCAGCTGCGCGCAAGTCGACAGCCAAAAACTCCGGTGTGAGCCCTTGCGCCAGGGCGGCCCGAGCGGAAAGCGCTGCCTCCTGCGCCCGCCGCAACGCCTCGTAGTGACGGAGATGCGTGACCGTCAACCCTTCCCGCTCACCCACGTTCACCACAAGATGGCGGATGACAGCCTGCTGAAGCTCGTTCAATCCCTGCCCGGTTTGCGCCGACAGTCTGAGCGGTTCGCCTACCGCTCCACGTGCCGAGAGGTCCGCATAATCTCGCGAGGTGAGTTGCTCCAGACAATCGGACTTGTTGAGCACAACAATATGCCGGTGACCGGCCACAGTCGCTACCACATCGCGGTCCAACCCATCCAACGGCGCAGACCCGTCGACCACGACAATCGCGAGATCCGCCTCAGCCAAGGCAGCATGGGTCCGCCGTACGCCCTCCTGCTCCACTACGTCGGATGTGGGCCGAATGCCGGCCGTATCAACCAAGCGAACGGGGATGCCCTCAAGTGCAAGATCCACTTCCACCACATCACGGGTGGTACCGGCAATCGGCGTAACGATCGCGCGGTCGCACTGCGCGAGAGCATTCAGCAAGCTGGACTTCCCCACATTGGGCTTCCCGAGAATGACGACTTTGGCGCCATCGCGGATCATGCGCCCACGAGTCCAGGTTGCCAGGAGATTCGACAGCTGAGACAAGATCGACTGGATGTTGCGCCGAAGCTCCTGATCGTCGACAAAGGACAGATCCTCTTCAACAAAATCGATCCCCGCCTCGACATGGGCGAGCAGACCGACAAGTTGCTCCTGCATGCCACGAAGATGCGCAGAGAACGTGCCGGACGCGAGCTCAGCGGCGCAGCGCAGCCCCTCCTCCGTTCGGGCCGCGATGGTATCGAGCACGCCCTCGGCCTGGGCTAAATCAAGACGCCCATTGAGAAAGGCGCGCTTCGTGAACTCGCCTGGCTCAGCCATCCGCAGACCGGCATCGACCAGCATGTTGCAGAGCCGTCGAAGCAGCAGGGGATTCCCGGGGCCTTGAATTTCAACCACATCCTCGCCAGTAAAGGAATGGGGGCCGCGCATGACGACAACCAGCACCGCATCCGATGGTGCTGTCGCCCGGCTCGGAGACTCAGGACAATGTGATTGGTGGTGAGCGGGAGAAAGGAGGCTCGCTCGATACAGCCTGTGGGACTGGACAGTCGTCAGGGCCGCACCACGCGTAAGCGCGAGCACACGCCCGGCTGCCGCCACAGCGTCAGGTCCGCTGATGCGCACAATACCGATACCGCCGATACCGGGCGGCGTCGCGATGGCACAGATAGTTTCGTCGTGCGCCATGTATCGGCTGCCTTGTGCCAGATCCGCAACCGGCACTCAGGCTGCAACATCCAGCGGCGAATTACGCAGGAGCGGCGACCGGTTTCTTCAGCAGATATCGATCCGTCACAAATTGCTGGAGAATGGTCAGCGTATTATTGGTCAACCAATAGAGGACCAACCCCGCCGGGAACGTCAAGAAGAGGAACGTAAGCATCACCGGCAGAATCAGCATCACCTTCGCCTGCATGGGATCCATCGTCGTAGGGGTAATCTTTTGCTGGATCACCATGGTGGCGCCCATGATGATCGGCAAGACGTAGAACGGATCGGGGACCGAGAGATCCTTGACCCACAACATAAACGGCGCCTGCCGCAGCTCGATGGTCATGTAGAGCACATTAAAGAGGGCGACGAAGACGGGCATCTGCAAGAACATCGGCAGACAGCCGCCGACCGGATTGACCTTGTGATCGCGATACAGCTTGATCAATTCCTTATTCAGGCGATCCCGATCGTCCTTAAATTTCTCCTGGAGCGCCTGCACCTTCGGTTGCACCAGCTGCATGTCCTTCATGGACTTGTAGCTCTTGTACTGCAGCGGGGAAAACAACAGCTTCAGCGCCACCGTAACGAGAATGATCGACACACCGTAATTATGCGTCACCTCATTGATGGTGCGGAGGACGGCGAAGAGCGGCTTCGCCACCATCTTCACGATCCCCCAACTACCGTAAATGAACCAGCCGAAGTCGATGGTATCTTCCAGCCCCACATTCATCGCGCGAAGCGTGTCGTATTCCTTCGGCCCCGCATAGAGCTGCATATCGAGCGTCACGCCGCTCGCCGGCTGCGGCATGCGCACGGCGGTGGAGACTACCTTGTCCAGCTCCTTCTTCACGAGCACCGAACTGCCCACGCGCGGCAGCAACACGCTCATGAAATACTTATCTTGGAGGGCCGCCCACTTCACGGCACCGGCGCGTTCGCTCTCTGACGACGGCGTATCCTTCTCAACCTTGTCATCCACCATCGAGGCTGGGCCGATCAAGCCGATGAACCCTTCGCCCCACTCCACCACACCAAAATTCGCACCGAGCCCAACATCTACCGCCCCCGACGCACCACCCAGCTTGATCGCGATATCCACGACGTAACTGTCATGGTGGAACGTCAGCACCTTCTCAGCCGTGAGACCACTCGCTTCGTTGCGATAACGGAAGGTGACGTGCCCGGTGGGATGCGCGGCATCAAGGCGCGTAAAGTCTTGCTCGGCCTGGTAGAGGCCATCCGACAATTCTTTCGTCACAGTGGCATCCGGCACACGCAGCGACAAGGGACCGGGGAACTGGCCGGCCTTGTAGACCAATTGCACCGGCACGCCGCTATCCACTTGCGTGCTGAACCGTTTGAGTTCCCAGGTCTTGATGACCGCGCCGCGGCTGCTCAGTTCGGCACGCACAAGATCGGTCTCAACCGTTACCGTGCGGTCCGTTGTCGGCGTTGCCGAGGTGGTCGCCGCTGAGGACGACGCGGGGGTGCTGTTCGGTGCAGACGCCGCGCTAGTGAGCGAGGCAGACTCGGACGGCGCGGCAGGCGTTGCAGCTGGCGGGACGGTTGAAGGCACAGTGCCAGGTGAACCGGTACGGCTCGACGCGGCCTCTTCCGTCGTCGGGGAAATGACCCCCATCTCTTTCATCAGGTAGTCGTACCCCAGAATCACCAGGAGCGAGAGCACGAGAAAACCAATTACGCGATTATCCATGACGGCGCGCTCTCATCCCGAGCCACGCGGACGTAGGCGCGGGCTCTCTATGACTCGGTGGAACAGGGTCTTCGCCGCCCGCGTGCCAGGGATGGCATTTCAACAGCCGCCATCCGGCCAGCCCGATGCCCCAAAGGACGCCGTGCGTTTCGATGGCTTCCATCGCGTAGCGCGAACAGGTTGGGTGAAAACGGCAGCAGGGTCCAAGCCATGGCGAGACCACGGCCCGATAGAGTCGAATCGGGAACAGCACACAGGCCCGCCATGCACGACTACTCACGCAACAGTCCTTCCCGCCGAAAGAGGCCTTCCCAAAATGCCAGGAGCGACGCGAAGGCCAGGGTCACCAGGGGGCGCTTCGGAAAAATCAAAATGTGCGCGCCCGGCTGGAGCCTCGACTCAACCCATCTCGCCAGCTCCCGAACACGCCGCTTGGCGCGATTTCGTTGAACGGCGGGCCCAAACTTTCTCCCGACAATCACCGCGATTTGCGTCGCGACCGTCCCGCTGGGCGCCACCATCATATTGAAATACATGGTCGGCACTCGTCGGCCTACGCGCTTCGCGCGGTTGATGTCGGCGCTCCGCCGCAGTAACAGCGTCCTGTCCGACCCAGATCGCGCCACGAGAATGTTACGACCTATTCCGGCCACAGCGGATGACCAGCCTGGCTACCTGGGAAACTGGGGCAGCCACAAGACACAACCCACCCCATCCAGGGAAGCGATCCCCAGAGCTCACGCATCGAATCGTGTAAGGAGTCTGTCCCCGATATAGCGGCAGATGACATCGGGGCGTCCGAACTGATCGCGTGGGAACGCGCGCCAAACAGGAGGGCAGGCGCGTTACAGGCTCAACCGTGCACGGCCCTTCGCACGTCGACGGGCAATGACTTTCCGTCCGCCCTTGGTGCTCATCCGCTTCCGAAACCCATGCTCGCGCTTGCGCTTGAGATTTGACGGCTGCTGATATGTAAACGACATCTCACTCTCTCCTTCGCTGGACAATCAAGCGCGTGATTATAGGTACCGCTCCACACCCTGTCAACGAAAGGATCAGGCGCCTTGCACCGCGCGCCACCCACCGGATACGGTGAGACCTCAACATGGCTGGCGTCACGGACGCCAGCCTGACAGGGCCTCACGTCAACGGGGGCCGCCAGAGAACAGCTTCTTCATCTACGGATTCGTGATCGCGAAGGCCGGGCAGTTCACAGGTCTGCGCCCGGGCCTTCCCTCAGCCATGAAGAATACAGAACGAGAAACGGGCTCACCCTTTACAGAGCCGTAGCGAGGTGGGAGCAGACTAGACGAATCCTGTCCTTGAGGCGCTTTTGCCACATTTGCGTGGCAACGTGCCACAGATCCCAATGGAATTATTCTGAAATTCATTTTTCCTCGTCAAAAACGGCACTCTATCAATAATATGAAGGAGGGCTTCATGGCTCGCCACTTGCATTACAACTATCGTCTACCAGGGTGACCTGGTGAGCTCGTGACGGTGTGTCGCACAAGGGTTTAAGCCGAAAGGATCTGAAGATGACGGGTGATTCGCAGACGATTTCTCGAATGACAACCCTGACCGCCTGGACATTAGGGACGATATTCGCCTTCTCTTCACTCGCCATCGCGCAGGAATCGTTTCCGGCCGCGCCGCCCGTCAGCCAGGCGCCGGTCATGGGGAACGAGGGCCAGGCCCCCACAGCGACGCCCTCCGCCCCAAAGCGATCCAAGAAGCATAAGAAGCACGGGAAGAAAGCGGCGAAGAAGGCGCTCAAGCACAAGCGCCAGCGCACGCAGTAAGCTGAAGGTAGGCGTCACCACTCTGTAGACGATTGGATATTACGACTCAGATGTTTCCCACGGCCCCCCGCACCATTGCTCTCAGCCTCACGGCCTTGGCCGTCGTGGCTGTGACCGGCTGCGCGGAGCGCCCAACCGATCATATTGCGGCTGCGGTGAATGCCGTCGCCGAGGCCAAGACCGGCCTTGCGGCTACCTACGTCCCGGAAGACCTGCGCCGACTGGAAACGCTGGCCGCCGCCCTTGAGACCGCCACCGGCGAGCAAGACACCCAACTATCCCTCCTCCGCGACTATCGCGCCATTGACCGCATGGCACTCGCTGTCTCACGCACAGCAGAACAGCTGGCCGCCACCGCAGCCGAGCGGCATGCTGCCGCCAAGGCCTCAGCGGAAGACGCCGTGGCAGAAGCCCAAGAAGCCATCGACGAATCGCGCACGCTGGTTGCGACACTCAAGACCGATCGGAAGCTAGGTTTGATTCGCCGCCAAGCGATCGATGTCGACGCCCTCGCGCAGTCGATGGCGGCGGCGCGCGACGCCTTCGCCCGTGAAGATTTTGTGGCCGCCGAAGCGCGGGCACGCGCGATTACCGCCCAAGCCTCACTCGTGACAGGACACATGCGCTCGGTCGTGGCACGCCTCGATGACCATGCCGGTACACGCTTCGCGCGCAACTAGTCCGTCCATCGTGCGTCACATGGCACTCCTCGCATCACCCACGCTTCAGCTGCTTCACGCGCCGGCCACGCCACGCGCGCGCCGCTCACGCACATCCCTATTGGCCATCGGCCTCACACTCCTACTCGCCGGCTGCCTGCAGACCGCGCCGCCCGAACTGGTCCAGGACGTGGAGGCGTTAGATCGCGAACTGCACGAGGTCGGTGTCTCGGAATTTGCTCCCGAGGAATACGGCGAATTTCTCCACCAGTGGGTCGCGCTCAAAGCCCGCCTGGAGGAAGACGACGACCTCATCCGCCTTCCGTGGGAACCCAACAGCGTCGCCAGTGAGGTGGCGCGCGTAGCCGAGCAGGCCCGCAAGACGCTCTCACTCACAAAGGAGCGCCGAGAGGAACAGCGCAAGGCCGCCTCCGAACAACTGGAACTGGCCACGGAACGGCTGGATGCCCTGAAACGCCATGTAGAAGCGCTGGGCGGTCGCGCGGTCGTCGGCCAGCAGCTGGTGGAAACCGAACTCCTCGTCCACCAGGCCAAGGCGTTTTATGACCACGCGCGATTCGCTCGCGCCACAGAACAGGCCCGCTACGCCGTCCAATCCATCGGCGTCCAAACCGTCAAGCTCACCCGCGAATTGAGTCGCTACGCAGACGACGAGAAGCTGACCGCCTGGCAGACCATGGCGGAGCACACCGTCGAATGGTCTCGGCGCGCGAAGGCCCAAGCCATCGTGGTCGACAAGGCGCAGCGGACCCTTCACCTCTATCGCAGCGGAAAATTACTGGAGAGCATCCCGCTCCGCTTGGGCGCAGACGGCATCCTTGAAAAACGCGCGGTCGGCGACGGGGCCACGCCGGAAGGCTACTATCATATTGTCCGCAAGCAGGGTCCCGAACGGACCGCACTCCACCGCGCGCTGATCCTCGACTATCCAAACGGCGAGGATCGTCGAGCGCTCAGGCTCTCGCGCCCTGTGAATTCCCCACGCACTACACAGGAATCCGGTACGCCCGTCGCGATCCATGGCGAAGACCGACGGAAGCTCCATCAAGCACTGGGAAGCCTCGTCGTCGACAATGCTCAACTCGACTCTCTCTATCGCCAAATCGAAACAGGCACCCCCGTCACGATTGTGGGTGCACTCGTCAGCGATAACCCTGTGGCTCGCGCCCTTCCGGAACTCGCCGAGTTCGCCGCCGACTAGCCCGTCCCGTCAGACCTTGGCCCGCGCCCTCGACCGCACGCAACACCGCGCATCCGCACCCGTTGCTCCGTTGCCTTTTCCTCCACGACTACCTAAGATGCCCGTGAGTCTTACGACCCATCTACCAAGCACAGGGAGCGCAGTCGTTCACTATGGCCGATCGACTCTCGCTTGTGACCCATCTCGGCGCTGCAACCCCCGCCGTCAAAACCGCTCTTGCGCAGGCCGCCCAGGAGCGTGTCGTCTCACGGCTCTGGGCGAGGGATCACACACTCTGGAAATCCACGCCCACTGAAATCAGCAATCGCCTCGGCTGGCTCACGCTCGCCGAATCGTCCTCGCTGGATCTGACGCCGATCGACGAACTGCGGTTGGCTTTGCGCCGTGGGCGCTATCGCGATGTCGTGCTTCTGGGTATGGGCGGGAGCAGCCTCGGACCGGAAGTGCTGCGGCTGACGTTCGGCTCGGCAAAGGGCGCCCCACGTCTCTGGGTGCTCGACACGACCGTCCCCAGCACCATCGATGTCGTCACGCGCGCCATCTCACCGGCGCACACCCTCTTCATCGTCGCCAGCAAGTCCGGCGGCACCATTGAAGTGATGTCGCTCCTGGCCCACTTCGAAGCCGTCCTGCGCAGAACGAAGGGAGCCCGCGGCGGCGCACAATTTATCGCCATCACCGATCCGGGCACGAGCCTGGCGGACCTCGCGCGCAGCAAAGGGTTCGGCCATGTCTTTCAGAATCCGGCCGACATCGGCGGGCGCTACTCCGTGCTGTCCTACTTCGGCCTGGTGCCCGCGGGACTCATCGGCATCGACATCGCGCGCCTCATCGAGCGCGCCGTCGCGATGGGGAAGGCCTGCCGCGAAGAACGCCGATTAGACAAGAACCCCGGCGCATTCCTCGGCCTCATCCTCGGGGCGTTGGCGCGAACCGGTCGCGATAAGGTCACGATCCTGACGTCGCCACGCATCGACTCCTTCGGCATTTGGGCCGAACAGCTCTTGGCCGAAAGCACGGGCAAAGACGGCAGGGGCCTGGTCCCGGTCGCCAATGAACCGGCGATCGCACCGGATGAATATGGAACCGATCGCGTGTTTGTCTCGCTCCGCCTCAAGGGCGATAAGAACGCCGCGCTGGACCGACGCACAACCGCCTTGCGCAAGGCCGGACACCCGGTGGTCGAACTCGCGCTTCGCGACCGTTACGATCTGGGCGCAGAGTTTTTCCGCTGGGAATTTGCAACGGCGGTCGCAGGGCAGGTGCTGGGCATCCACCCCTTCGATCAACCGAATGTCCAGGAGAGCAAGGACAACACCGGGCGTCTGCTCAAAGAATTGAAGGCGACCGGACAGCTCCCCGCCATTGAGGCGGTGCCGCCGCGCCAAGCACTGCGTCAACTGCTGGCGCAGGCCACACCTGGCGCGTACGTAGGAATATTGGCCTACATGCAGCCATCGCGACAAAGCGACGCGGCTATCCGCGAGCTCCGGCGCGCGATTCTCTCGCAGGCCCGGCTGGCCACCACGGCCGGGTACGGACCACGCTATCTGCATTCAACGGGACAAGTGCACAAAGGCGGCCCGCCGACAGGGCTCTTTCTCCATCTTCTGGAACCGGGAAAACCCAAGCTGGTCATTCCAGGCCAAGACTATACGTTCGGCACACTCGCGCATGCACAAGCCATCGGCGACCTGCAGTCGCTTCGGTCGCATGGGAGACCGGTCGTACACGTCCGCCTTGGATCGAAGCCGCTCGCCACGCTCGGCATCCTTGCGGGCACCTCACGACGGCAGACAGGCTCGCGCGCCCCACGTGCTCGCGCCGCATCCGCTAGCCCCGCACCGACACGCGCCACCCGACGCCGAGCCGGATAAGCGCCATGAGTCGGAGCGCCGAAATTCACGTCCACGCCGCTGAACAGGCAGTGGCCGAAGAACTCGCCGACTTTCTCGCCTGGAGCGTCTCGGAAACCCTACAACGACAACCGGTCTGTCGCCTGGTGCTCTCCGGCGGGTCCACGCCGCTCCCGCTCTATCGGGCGCTGACCACCCCGCCATGGTCCACGCGGTTCGATTGGCCCCGCATACGCTTCTTTTTTGCCGACGAACGTGCCGTGTCTCCGGACCATCCCGAGAGCAATTACGGCAAGGCCCACCAGCATTTGTTTGCCCCACTCCGCATCGCCGAGACGCAGGTGCTGCGGATCGAGGGAGAGCGACCGCCGGACGACGCGGCGCAGGCCTACGAAGCGGCTGTGCGCAAGGACTTTGCGCGCGATGAGCGTCGCGACGACCTGGCCTTCGATCTCGTGATGTTGGGGATGGGCAACGACGGCCACACGGCTTCACTGTTTCCCGGCGGCCCTGAACTCGACGAACAACAGCGCCTCGTCGCGCCCAGCACTTCGCCGTCCGGTATCGGTCCGCGTATCACGATGACCTATCCGCTCCTCAACCGCGCCGCCACTATCCTCTTCCACGTCACCGGCGCGTCGAAAGCGCCGATGGTGCGCCGCGTCCTCGATGAACGAGGCGGAACACCGCCGGTGCCTGCCGCCAGAATTCACCCGACCCGAGGCCGCCTCCTGTGGTATCTTGACGACCCTGCCGCGCAGGACCTCACGTCCACGCGACAGCGCCGCACGCAGCACGAAGAGTAACGTTCCGATGCACCACACCACGAGGCAGGCATGATACTGGCCGGAGATATCGGCGGCACCAAAACGACCCTCGCGCTCTACGACTGGACGGAAGGGCGCGTCGAACCGGTTCGCCGCGATACGTTCTACAGCGTCGACTACAAAAACCTGGAAGACGTCATCGAAGAATTTCTCGATACGCCGCCCCCGCCCAAGGACGAGTACTCGACTGAGGATCCGGATGCTCCGGAGTCGGCCGACGGAGAAGAGGCCTCGGCACCACCGGAGCCGAAACCAAAAGCCGAGCGGCCCACCATTGAAGCCGCCTGCTTCGGTATCGCCGGACCGGTCATCGACAATCGATGCCAAACCACCAATCTACCCTGGGTGATCAGCGGTGACGACTTGGCCGCGCGCTTCTCCATTCCGCGCGTGCTGCTGCTCAACGATCTTGAGGCCACCGCGCACGGCCTCCTGCTGCTGCATCCTGATGAAGTGGTCGTGTTGAACGCCGGAAAGCCGCCGAAAGCCAAGCGGGGCCTCGCCCTCATCGCCGCGGGCACCGGCCTCGGCGAAGCCCTCTTAGTCTGGACCGGCACCGGCTACCGCCCGCTTGCCTCCGAGGGCGGCCACTGCGACTTTGCGCCCAACAGCGATCTGGAGATCGATCTACTCCGCTACCTGCGCGGACAATTCATGCATGTGAGCTATGAGCGGGTGGTCTCCGGGCCCGGCCTGCATGCCATCTACGAATTTCTCCGAGATACGAAAAAGAACGAACCGACGTGGCTGGCCGAGAAAATTACGGCGGGCGATCCGCCGGCCGTCATTGCCGAGGCAGGCTTAGCCGGCCATGCCGACATCGCGAAGCAGGCGCTCGATCTATTCGCCGGGATCTACGGCGCTGAAGCCGGGAACCTCGCGCTCAAAACGATGGCGCTTGACGGCCTCTACATCGGCGGAGGCATCGCGCCCAAGCTCCTGACCAAGTTACAGGACGGCACGTTTATGCGCGCCTTCACCAACAAGGGTCGCTACAAACGCTTGATGAGCAGCATTCCCGTGCGCATCATTATGAATCAGGGCACGGCCTTGCTCGGCGCCGCCTCAGCAGCCGCCCAACTTCGCCGCGGACCACACACATGACCCCCTCCACTGCATCGTCACTGGACGAACTGAAGCGGCAGGCAGCTTATCGCGCGGTGGACTACGTCCGCGACGGCATGCTGGTCGGCCTCGGGACCGGTTCCACCGCGAAACATGCCATCGCCAAACTCGGCGAACGGATGCGCGCAGGGCTGCGCATTCACGGCGTGCCCACTTCGCAGGAGACGGCCGAGCTGGCTCGCCAGGCCGGGATCCCGCTGCTCGATCCTGAAGCGGCCTGGGCGCTCGATGTCGCCATCGATGGAGCCGATCAAATCGATGCCGCCTTCAACCTCATCAAAGGGGGCGGCGGCGCACTCCTGAAAGAAAAGATCGTCGCATCCGCCGCACGGCAATTCATCGTCGTCGCCGATGAGACGAAATCCGTCCCGCAACTCGGGCGCACCTTTCCACTTCCCATTGAAGTGATTCCCTTCGGTTGGAAAAACACCGCAAAGGCGCTGGAAGCTATCGAGGGGCGGGCCGTCTTGCGCGAGAAGAACGGCCAGGTGTTCCGCACGGAAACCGGACACTACATCCTCGATCTGCATCTCGGCCCCATCACGGATCCAGCGGCGTTGGACGCGCGGCTACATGCGATTGCGGGCGTGGTCGAAACCGGACTCTTCGTCGGCCGCACGCATCTCGCCATCATCGGCACCTCACAGGGCGTCGTCGTGCATCAGGTTCCACGCATCCCATGACCCGGGAGCGGGACGATCGTGCGACTCCCGCGCCGTCGTCTCTCGCGGCCTCGATCGAAGCAGAGCGCGTCGGCCCCCTCTCACGACGACAGATTATCCTGACGTTGGCGGCGAGCCTGATCGGCTTTCCCGGCACACCCAGCGCATCGACCGCCGCCGCACCATCAACCACCCAGGCTTTCACTATGACGACACGACGCGCCGCATCACCTGCATCTAAGACTGCTCGGACCACGCACGACGCCGACCGATTGCCGCGCCACATCGTCCCAAGCCGGTACGACATCTCCATCACGCCGGATCTCACGGCTGGCACCTTCGAGGGCATCGTCGTCATCGCCGTATCTGTACGCAAAGCCAGCCGTGCCGTGTGGCTCAACGCGGCGGACCTGACCGTTACCGATGCCCTAATCAGCAACACGCAAGGAAGCTCCCATCGTCCCACCATTGCGATGGACGCGGCGCATGAACGCTGCAGCTTGAATCTGCCGCGTGCGCTCGCCACGGGAGACTGGACGATCCGCCTGTCGTTTCGCGGCACCTTGAGCGACCGCTTGAGCGGGTTCTACATCAGCAACTATACGGATGCCGATGGAGCCCCGCAGCGGCTCGCCGTCACCCAGTTCGAAGCCGCCGACGCGCGGCGCGCCTTTCCCTGTTGGGACGAGCCGGACTTCAAGGCCGTCTTTGCGTTGACCCTCATCATCGATCCGCAGCTCACCGCCGTCTCCAATACGCGAGTCGTCCACGAGTCCGAAGAACGCGGCAAGAAGGTCCTGCAGTTTGCCGACAGCATGGTCATGTCCACCTATCTGCTCGCCTTCGTCGTGGGTCGACTCGAGGCGACGGAACCGACGCTGGTGGGCCCCACGCAGATCCGCGTCTGGACCGTGCCAGGCAAAACGCACCTGGGCCGATACGGACAAGAGTGGGCCACGTTTTCGCTCCGCTTCTTCGAGGAGTACTACGGCATTCCCTATCCGGGCGACAAACTCGACCTAATTGCGATCCCGGATTTTTCCTACGGGGCGATGGAAAACCTCGGCGCGGTGACCTTTCGCGAAAGCGCCCTGTTGGTCGACCCGAATGCAGCGGCGCACGGCGATCTGCAAGGGCTCGCCGATGTCGTCTCGCACGAGAACGCACACATGTGGTTCGGCGATCTCGTCACGATGGCCTGGTGGAACGGCCTGTGGCTGAACGAAGCCTTCGCGACGCTGATGGAAGTGGTGGCGGTCGATGCGTGGAAACCCGAATGGCGCCGGTGGGATCAATTCGCCCTGTCGCGCGCGGGCGCGCTGGCCACCGACGGACTCTTCGCCTCCCGCGCGATCGAATTCCCCGTGCGCGCGGTCAAAGACCTCGGCGCGATGTTCGACGTGCTGACCTACCAAAAGGGCGCGGCCGTGTTGCGGATGCTGGAGCAGTTTCTCGGCGCACCGGTGTTTCGCGACGGCGTACGCCGTTACCTCCGCACCCATGCCTACGCCAACACCGACACACACGATCTCTGGAACGCGCTCACCGCCGCATCCTCGCACCCCGTCGGCGACATCATGCAGCACTGGGTCTTTTCTCCAGGCTATCCGCTGGTCACGGCCACCCGGCAACGGGACCGTCAGGGCGCACAGCGACTGGAGCTCAGCCAAGAGCGCTTTACGTACTTAGACAAGTCGCCGCCCGCGTCCGCCAAGACACAGCGTGGGGGAACCGCGACGCGCACCTGGCAGATCCCGCTGCGGCTGGCCATCGAGACAGCCGACGGCATTACAGAGATGCCCGTGCTGATGAAGACCTCCACAATGCGCATCCCGCTCCCGGACGGCTGTCTCGGCGTGCAGATCAATCCAGGCGCCCATGGCTACTATCGCGTGCGCTATGCCCCGGAGTTCCGCGACCGTCTGCTCTCCCGGTTCTCACGCGAGACAACGGCGTCACCTGCCGCCACAGTCCTGGAACCGGTCGACCGCTTCAACCTTGTGAACGATCACTGGGCCCTTTGCCTATCCGGGCGCATTCCGCTCGGCGACTACCTGTCACTGACCGATGTTGCCATCCGCGACCGATCGCCGCAGGTCTGGTCCATCCTCCTGGCGTCGTTTGAAAAGCTGGAGCCGATGCTGGATCACGAGGACCGTCCGCTCTATGAAGCATGGCTGCGCACGAGACTCACCCCCATCTATACCGAGCTGGGGTGGGAGCCCCGCGACGGGGAGAGCGACCTGCAGCGCGAACTGCGCGGAAGTGTGCTCGATGCCATGGGCACGCTCGCCAATGACACCTCCGCACAAGCCGAAGCCGCTCGCCGCTACGCCGCGGCGCTGGCCGATCCGACGACCGTCGATCCCAATGTGTTGCCCGCGCTCATCTCCATCGCCGCAGGGACCGGAGACGAGTCTCGCTACCAGGATTTCTTCGCCCGCTTTCGCGCGGGGACCACACCACAAGAAGAGCGGCGTTACCTGTTCAGTCTGGTGGACTTTCGGTCGCCCGCACTCGTGGCGCGCACGCTCCAGAGCACACTCAACGGCGAGATCCGCACGCAGGATGCCACGTCGATCGTGGGCGCGCTCCTCTCGACACGCCACGGCCACGATGCCGCGTGGGACTTTCTCGTCACGCACTGGAACACGATCGCCCAGCGCTGGCCGGCCAACGGGCAGCGGCGGCTTTTCAGTCATCTCTCCACCCGCGCCACAGCCCTGCGCGAACGCGCCATCCATCGTTTTGTCGCGCAACACAAGATCGATCTCGGCGGAAAAGCCCTGGCACAGTCGTTAGAACATGTGCGGATCGCCGTCGCCTTTCGCACGCGCCACCGGCAGGCCTTCCTCCGCGTGCTCCGTAAATCGACGCCGCCCCGGTAGAGCCATGGCCGCCACGGAGAGGCCGCCGCGCAATTGCCGCCCTTTCCGTTCGTAGTTTAAGATAGCGCCGGAGCACGCAGTGGTGCGGCGCGGAGCGCGGTGACGAGAGTTCGCAGGGACGCGTGCGACGGAGCGAGACACCATGGCGAGTCGTCTGAAGAAGTGGGCACTCATCGGGATCGGTCTTGTGGGGCTCTATGCCCTCGCGGGATTCTACGTGCTCCCCGCCGTCCTGAAGTCGCAGCTCGAAAAGAAACTGCCCGCCAGCCTGCACCGCGCCGTGTCGATCGAAGCCATCGCCTTCAATCCGTTCACGCTCACGCTCGTCGTCGACGGCTTCCGTGCCACGGAACCAACCGGCGAGGAGTTTCTGTCCTTTCAGCATTTTCTGGCCAACCTGCAACTCTCCTCCCTGTTTCAACGCAGTTTGAACTTTCGGGAGATTCACCTACAGCGTCCCTCGGTCGCCTTCATCATCCAGCGCGACGGCACGACCAACTTTTCGAACCTTGGGTCGACGGCTGAGACGCCACCTGCCACACCGGCCGCGCCACCTGAACCGTCGAAGCCGCTGCTCATCCGCATCGATGCGCTGAAGCTCGACGACGGCCAAGCGCACTTTGAAGATCAGTCGCGCGCCAAACCCTACAAAACGGACATCGGGCCCATCGATTTCGAGGTGACGAATTTCAAGACCGATCCGGATTGGCGCCACCCGCATCGCTTCCTTGCACGCATGGATCCGGACACGACGCTTGCGTGGTCGGGCAATTTTTCCGTCACCCCGTTTCGTTCAGACGGCACGATCGACCTCTCCGGCGTCCATCTACCGGCCTTCGAACCCTATTACGGCGACCACCTGCGCGCGCGCATCATCGATGGGATCGGCGCCCTGAAGGTGGACTACACCATGGAGACCGTCGGACAATTCGCGCTCGCGCTGCGAAACGGCAGCCTCGCATTGACCGGCGTGACCATCGGTATGCCGCAGTCCTCCACACCGCTGATCACCCTGCCGCGCTTCGCGGCGAACGGTGTCGATCTGGATCTCACGAAGCGCACACTCTCGATCGGCGCGCTGGATCTGACGGATGCCGCCCTTGTCGGCACGCGGACCAAAGACGGCACCGTGGACCTGCAACAGCTCTTTGCGCCAGCCGAAGGCACCGCGCCGGCACAGCCGCCACCAACAGACACGCCGACCAAAGACGCGGCCTCGCCATGGCAGATCGCCGTAGACCGAGCCACGATCGCCAACGCGGGGCTGCGGTTCACCGACCAGGGCCCGACGAAGCCCGCTGAATTTTCCATCGACCAGATCACACTCGCGCTCCAACAGATTCGCTTCCCCGGTACCGCGCCGATGCCGGCGGAAGCCAGCCTGCGGTGGAATGGTCAAGGCACGCTCGGGCTGACAGGAACGGTCCGCCACACACCGGTCGCGGCCGACCTCGACGCCACGATCAAAGACTTCGCGCTCGCGCCGTTTCAACCCTACATCAGCGACGCGCTGTTTCTCGCTGTGACCTCCGGACATCTGGATTCAACGACCCATGTCGCCTATGGCCAGTCGGACGGAGGCGGAGCGCCCCTGCAGGTGACCGGGGACCTCGCGCTTCTGCGACTCGCCACCACGGACACGCGCAGCGGCGAATCCCTCGTGAAACTGGACGCGTTGCGCTTCAGCAAAATGGATGTGCAGACGCAGCCGACGCGCGTGGCGATCGACCAGATCCATCTCAAGAATTTCCAAGGCCAGGCCTCGACGCTAAAGGAGGGCGGCTTCAACGTCACCTCCCTGCGCAAGCCCGGGCCGACGGACGCGGCGCAGCCCCCGCAGCCTGAGGCGGGAACGCCCGCGAAACCTGCCGGTGAAGCCGAGCCGCCGCCCTCGATTACCGTCCGGAATATTGTGTTGGACAACGCCGCGCTCTCGGTCACGGATCGGACACTCCAGCCGCCGCTGGCCACGGGCATCACGCAGTTGACCGGTCGCATCCAGCAGCTGTCCTATCCCACGCCCGCGAAGACCGTCATGGACCTGTCCGGCAAGGCAGCCGGGCGCGCGCCGCTGCGCATCACCGGCCACATGCAGCCGAAGGGCAAAGACTCGCAGATGGACCTGCTGGTGAGCCTCAAAGGCTACGACGTCCCGGTCTTCACCGGCTACAGCAGCAAGTACGTCGGATATCCCTTCCAAAAGGGCAAGCTGTCGCTGGAACTGAAGTATGACGTTGCAAATCGCAAACTGACAGGCGAGAACGCCGTGCTGGTGGATCAGCTGACGCTCGGCCCGAAGACCGACAGCCCCGACGCGACCAGCTTGCCGGTCAAATTGGCGCTGGCGATTTTGACGGATCGCCAAGGGCAGATTCATCTGGACGTGCCGGTCGGCGGGGACTTGGACGATCCCCAGTTCACGTTCGGGCGGGTGATCCTGCGCGCGCTGCTGAACATCCTTGAAAAGGTGGCCACCTCACCGTTTGCGCTGCTCGGGGCCTTGGCGGGCGGCGGCGGCGATGCGCCGAACACCATCGACTTTCAGCCCGGCACCGCCGAACTCGCTCCGACCGAAACGGCGAAACTCGATAAGCTGGCCAAGGCGCTGGACGATCGACCGGCGCTGCGGCTGGAAGTGTCGGCTTCCGTCGATCCGAACGCCGACCGGCTGATGCTCGCTAAAGACAAGCTGCGTCGAGTCTTGGAAGAGCGCCTCCGCACCGCCGCGGCGAAGCCTGGCAAGGGTGGGAAGAAAGGCGCCGTGCCAACATCCGCCGAGGGCGCCACACTGGACGAAGTGGAATATGAACGGATGGTGCGAGAACTCCACGGGAACGTGGTGGCGGCCGAACGCACGGCGCAGCCCGGCACGGAAGTTACACTCGACAGCTTGCCTCCGCCCCCGCCGCCGCCTCCACCGCCCAGCGGCTTCTGGGGATTTTTCAAAAAGCTGAATCCGTTCGGGGGTGAGAGTGCATCGGAGTCCGAAAGTCGGCAAGCCGCAGCTCCACCTCCGCCGCCGCCAGTCTCATCGTCGACCGGGAGCGCAAGCACGGATCCGTCGCCTGTGGCCGCCACAAGCCAGCCTCCGCTCGTCCCGTTTGCGGAAGTCGAGGCGGCCGTCCTCGCCAAACAGCCGGTCAGCCAGGAGGATCTCTATCACCTGCGCAAGGCACGGACAGACGCGGTCCTGAACTATCTCACCGAGCAGGGACACCTTGGTCCGGACCGGGCGTTTGCTGCAGCCGACGAAGCCGGCGCATCGGGCGACGCGGCACAGGCACCGGCCCCACAGGCCACCTTGAAATTGAATTGAGCTGCGCAAGCGTGGAGGCGCAGAGAGCGCGCCGTCGCTTACTCGTGTCGGAGCACAGACAACGGGGCGCGCCCAAGAATCCGGAAGGAGCCGAAGAAACCCGTCGCCACCGTCACCAGCATCGTCGCAAGTAAACTGGCCAGCAGCAGTCCCGGGTAGAGCGCCCAGCGCACATCGAGCAGATATTCCAGCACCGCCCACGACAGCACATTCGCCAATCCAATCCCGATGACGCCGGCGATGACGCCGAGCACCGCATATTCCCAGGCGAACGTGCGCGCCACCGTCAAGCGCGTGGCGCCGAGCGCCTTCAAAATCACCGATTCGTAAACCCGCCGATAGCGCGTGGCCGACAGGGCCGTCGCCATCACGAGCACGCCGGTGGCCACGCAAAACACCGCCACCGCGCGAATCGCCAGCGCCAGCCGGTCCAGCATGCGCGTAAAACTCTCCAGCACATCGCCCATGTGAATCCCGGTCACATTGGGAAAGTCCGTCACCATCGCCTGGAGCAGCGGGGCATCCTGCGTACGCGTCGTCCGCACGGTGGCCACATAAGTAAAGGGCGCGCCCTCCAAACTGCCGGGCGAAAAGATCATATAGAAGTTGGTGGACATGTTGCTCCACTCCACATGGCGCAGGCTGCGCACCGTCGCCGTCACGATGGTGCCTTGAATGTCCACGGCCATCGTCGACCCCACCCGCAGATTCAACATGCGCGCGGCTTCGTCCTCGACGGAGACCTCCGGCGTCTTCGGCACCTCACCCGGCGCCCACCACGTGCCCTCCACGAGACGATTATCTTTCGGCAGCGTATCGAGCGTCGTCAGGACATATTCCCGCGTGCGATACCAGGCCCGCCGACGCTCGTCGGATTTTTCCTGAGAGGATTCCTGTTCTTCCGACGCGGCGATGGTCTCGCCGTTGACGGCCGCCAGTCGCGATCGCAACAGCGGCAGCGCCTCCACATCCATCGCGCCGAGGTGACGGTGGAGCAACGCCAACACACCGTCGCGTTGATCCGGTTGAATATCGATAAAAAACAGGGTCGGCGCCGTATCGGGACGATTCGTCGTCACCTGATCGAGCAACGCCCGCTCGGCGATCGAGACGGCGACAATGACCATCAGCGCCAAGCCGACCGCAACCAAGATGCCCGCCGCCTGACTACCGGGACGATGAATGTTGCCCAGCGCATAGCGGAGCACCAACGAGCGGGGCGACGGCAGCGCGCGCAGCCCACGGATCAGTCCGCGAGCGGACGCATAGAGGCAGCCCACGGCGACGATCAAGCCTAGGATGTAGAACAGGCCCACCATCCACGAACGCGCCTGCCACATGGCCAACCCGGACAGCCCGAAAAGAATCCCGCCGGTCACGCCGGCCTGAATGCGATCGATTTGCCAGCGCCGCCAGCGCGATTCCGTCGTCCCTGTTCCCTCCGCTACGCGCGGCGTATCGCCGTCCAGGCGTCGCAACATCACGGAGGGGCGAATCTCCCGGATCGCCAACATGGGCCAGGCGGCAAACAACAGGGCCGTCAACACGCCGAGCGCCATACCCTTGGCGACCGCCAACAGTTCGAGGCCGGTCAGGCCCACGGCAAAATCCACCTGATCAAGCAGATCCGTCGCAAATGTGGTGCGCAGCAGGCCCGGCAGAGCTCCCTGCACCGCGACGCCGCAGATCGCCCCGATCAGACTCCCGGCCAATGCGAGCAGCGTGGTTTGCAACAGATAGAGTCGAATCACCAGCGCAGTGGAGGCGCCCAGCGTTTTCAAGATGGCGATGCTCCGCAGCTTGGCGCGAATGAACGCCGAGACGGTCGTCGCTACCCCGATGCCGCCGACGAAGAGCGCCGTCAGCCCGATCAAGCCGAGGTAGCGCGTGAGTTGGTCGAGAAATCGTTTGAGCTGCGGCTGCGCATCGCGATACGACGACACTCGCGCGGAGTCCTTCTCCAACCGTCCGCGCAGCTCATGGCTGAGCGGCACAAGGTCCGCAGCAGGATCCGTCCGCAGGAGATAGCGTTCGCGCACACGACTTCCCGGCTTGATCAACTCGGCCGCCGCCAACCCGCCCTGCGAAATGAGCACGCGCGGGCCGAGACTGAACGCATTGGCCATCCGGTCCGGTTCCTTCGTCAGCACACCGCGAATGTCGAACAGCGCCTGCCCAATCTTCAGTCGATCGCCCACCCGCAGCCCCAACCGAATGAGCAGCCCTTCCTGCACCAAGGCCCCGTGACAGGCGGGCCGGCAGCGCGGGTCGGGCGCAAACCATTCGGAGGATTGCGGCGCAGACGCGGTGCCGGGAGGCGGCGCCACAGTCAGCGTGCCATAGAGCGGATACGACGGCTCCACCGCCTTCAGCTCCACAATCTGTGTGGGCAACGCAGATGGGACGGCGGGATTCGTGCGCGTTCCTCCGTTCCCACTATCCGATTGGTCCGCGCGGTCCCCACCGGTACGCGGAGCCGCCGCGGCCATGGCGATAAGTTCGCTGACATGCGTCACCGCATGCCCTCGCGAGGCAATCGCGGCAAGGGCGGCAGCCCCGTCCGCACTGATCGGCCGCGATAGCCGCACTTCCAGATCGCCGCCGAGCAAACTACGCGCCTCACGCGCCACGACACGTTCGACATTCACGGCGAAGACTGAAACGGTCACCAACGCCCCGACGCCGACAGCGATGCTGATCATGAAATAGACGAAATGGCGCCACCCGGATCGGGTTTCACGCCAGGCCATGCGCCATGCAAAGGGCATCATGTGGTGGAGGACGGAGTAGATATTGTCTGTGAAATAGAGTCGGCGGCAGCATCCGGTGAGGGCGCCGCAGACTCAGCGGCCAGCAGGCGATCCGACTCGATGTGCCCGTCGCGCATCGTCACGATACGCGCCATCTCATTCGCCAAGCCCACCTCGTGCGTCACCAGCACGAGCGTGGTCCCGGCGTCGCGATGCAATCCGTGCAGCAGGTCCATTACCTGACGTCCGGTGGACGAATCCAGATTGCCGGTCGGCTCATCGGCCAACAAAATCGGCGGACAGCAGGCGAACGCGCGCGCCACCGCCACCCGCTGCTGCTCGCCGCCGGAGAGTTGCGCGGGATAGTGCGACCGGCGATCTGCTAATCCCACGGAGGCCAAGAGCTCCGCCGCGCGGGCGTGGGGCCGGTCCAAACCGGCAAGTTCCAGCGGCACGGCCACATTGTCGAGCGCGGTGAGGGTTGGAATCAGATGAAAGGATTGAAAAACGTAGCCGATGGCGGCGCGCCGGAATTCGGCCAACGCGCTTTCGGAGAGACCGGACAATTCGACGCCCTGGACCTCAATCGACCCGGAGGTGGGACGGTCGAGGCCGGCCATCAACCCAAGCAACGTCGACTTGCCGCTTCCTGAGGGGCCGACAATCGCCACCGTCTGCTTCGCGGGAATGTCCAAACTGATGCGGTCGAGAATCCGCACCCGATGGCCGCCGCCGTCCAACTCCATCGTCACGTCGCGCAGACGAATCATACAACTCCTGCAACACCGCCTCGCACCACCACACTTTGCAACCTGTCCCGCACAGCAGACTCATATTATACTGAGCCATGCGATACCGTGCCGCTTTTCTCCTGCTGTCGATGTGTAGCCTGTCCCTCCTGCTCGGGCTGATGCCGCCGCGCCTGTCCGCGGCCGCCGGTGAGGCGCCGCCCCGAACGATCGTGGCCTTCGGAGACAGTTTGACGGCTGGACTCGGCGTCCCGCTTGATCGCGCCTACCCGGCGCAACTTGCGCAACGCCTCGCCCAGGGCGGCTATCCCTATCGTGTGGTGAATGCCGGAGTCAGCGGCGACACCACTGCCGGCGGCCTTCGCCGCGTGAACTGGGTGCTGCAGAGCAAACCCTCTGTGGTGATTGTCGCGCTGGGAGCGAACGATGGGTTACGCGGGCTCAAGCTGGCGGACACGCGCCAGAATCTGGAAGCGATCATTGAACGGCTGCAACAGGCGTCGGCCGTGGTGGTGTTGGCCGGGATGAAACTCCCGCCCAATTATGGCGCAGACTATACGGAGGGATTCGAGGCGCTCTTCCCCGCACTCGCCAAACGGTATGGGCTTTCGCTCATTCCGTTTTTACTGGAGGGGGTCGCCGCCAAGCCCACACTCAACCAAGCCGACGGCATTCATCCGACAGAGGAAGGCTACCGGCTCGTGACGGACACGGTGTATCGCACCCTCACACCGCTGCTGGAGCAGGGTAACGGCGCAGTCAGCCAGCCCACGCACCGACCGCAAATGAACAAATAAAACGCCCGCAAGGCAGAGGAAATCCTCCCTCAACCAGCGGGCGTTACACGATCGTTGCGAGTCGAAACGGCCTAGGACGACTTGTTGAAGAACGTGTCGTACACGCCGTAGCCGAGGATCAAGGCGATCAGGACATAGTACATCCCGGTGATGCCACTATAATCCGGCGGCCCCTCGGACACGTTCGCCAAGGCGACTGAGGCATTCAAGGACACAACCGTTGCGATTCCAAGCATTCGCTGCAACATACCCGCTCCTCCTGATAGGTGAACGTGGGATCTCGACGATCCAGGGGGGCGATTCTACAGAAGCGAGCCTAGCTCATGCAAGAGGGAGAATCTGAGACGGTAATCTGACAGCTAGTTCAGGTCCGAAAGCGATGGAAGAGGACGGGAGTGCCGCGCAGGGGGCTGGCCGCAGGCAGGTGAGAAAGTCGATTGTCGACGGCCGTCGTTGCTGTGGGCCTGCCGCAGAGACATGCACAGCAAACCGCGGTTAAGACGAACGCGCCTTCGCCAAGGACTGCAACGACTGGGACACATCCTGAAAGGACTGCGCGAGCCGTTCGAGTTGATTCTGGCTCTTGGAGAGGTCGCCGGTGACTGCTTTGACATCGGCGCTAAACCGCCCGATGCCCGTGGCCAAATCACCGATCTTGCCGATCACCGCCTGATACGCCTCGACATCCCGCTGCAACTGTGTGGAAGATTTTTTTGAGGCCTGGAGTTCCGCATCGGCCTGCTTGAATTGCTGCCGGAGGCGATCCAACTCCGCATCACGCGTGGCGAGATCTGCATGGAGCGCCTGCACCAGCTCCACCTGCTCCTGGTGCCGACGATTGACGTCAGTAAGTGTCTGCACCCAGGTGCTCACCATCCCGGACGCAAACTGCGGAGCAGTCGGCAGCGCCGTGCCCTGCGCCAAGGAACCCATCGCTGGCTGCACCCATTCCATGAAGGCGATCACATCGCTCAGCCGCACGTCTCGGTCGATCGCGCTTCCCGTGGCACTCGCCGCCTGTGCCGCCGATGAGGCGACCGGGGCGGGATTCGGAGTCGGCCGATAGTCGGCCGCGTGCCCGTTTCCAGAGACATGGCCGTTGCCATTGCCATTCCCGTTTCCATGCACCGGGTTGTCATGACCTGAGTGGGAACCGGCGGCGGGACCGCGCCGCGACTCGTTCGCGTGCGTGGGAGCCTGGGTCCGCTGCGCCGACCAGCGGTGATATTCCAGCAGCACCGCCACGCAATGCCGACACATGGGCTGCTCAATCAACGTGCAGGTACAAGCCGTGATCAAATTCCCGTCGCGCAAGCGCACCGTCTGCTCGAACACGCCACTGTTGCCTTGCACCGTGGCTGAAATATCCCGATTGGTCGCCTCCAAGAGCCGCACACGGCGCCCCTTATAATATTCATGCCCACGCTGAAACGCCTTCGGTTCCACGATCGACTCGATCATGGTCGGTTCCAACAGGGCAATTTCTCCGGCTGTGCAGGGAATGGTATTTCGCATGGGAGGGCGTCGCTGCGCAGGTGAACGAACAATCGACAATATGATCCTATTTTCGGTTGTACGCCCAGGTCGAAAACCTGTCAAGGAAACCAACAGTTGCCAACCGTTGTGCCGACGGATCGGGGCAACGTGGACCCTACCGACAGCGCGCGGGAGGACCATGGTCACCCACGGGCGTCATCCACACGTAGTCGGCAATCCGCTGCGCCACGCGCTCCTGCAAATCCTGCACGTCCTGCGGCTCACGCGCCGCCGAGGCCAGCACGATAGAGACCTGCTTCACGTCGGCTCCCGCGCGCCGCGCCACGCGATTGGGAATCGGCAGCCCATATTGAATGTGCCCGCCGCCTGTGTAGCTGACGATGGGCCCATCGTCACGCCGCCCCGAGGCCCGCACCGTCGCCAATTCCTGCGCGACCGTCTGCGCCATGGCTTCGTCCCGAAAGAGCGAGGCCTCATACATCATCTGAAAATGCCGCTCGTCGCCGCCGCCGCCGTGGCAGGCCTTCAATTGATCGAGGATGACCGTGCGATACTGCGG
This sequence comes from Nitrospiraceae bacterium, assembly GCA_041908685.1. Lineage (GTDB taxonomy): Bacteria > Nitrospirota > Nitrospiria > Nitrospirales > Nitrospiraceae > BQWY01. The sequence goes on from JAYREW010000020.1 coordinate 38,276, forward strand.
ATCCTCCACCAAGTCCTCAGGCCGAAGCCCGGAGGCCCGCACCTCCGGCGTCGTCACCGCCTGGGCCAGACCCTGACGCCCAACCTGTCGAACCAGCGGCCGCGGCGCATTCAACGCGCGCAAGCGGAGCCCCCGCTCCTTCGCAAAGGCCACCAGCGGCGCGTAGTCGTCGTAGGCCCCGCCCCAGTTCTGTGTCCATTTGACCTGTTCTAAGTAGTCTGCCTGGGAGAGCGCCGACTCTGCCGCCGGGCTGCCGACCTGACGATCCAGCGCGGCTTGCCCGTCCCACGAAAACATCTCCATGCCCAACACCGGCGTCCGGCCGCGATCCACCAAGCTCTGCAGCACGGCACGCGCAGCGGCAATGTGATGCCGATTGTGGTGTTCCTCGCCGAGATAGATCACTTCCGCCTGCGCCAACTCCGCCAATACCGTCTCCAACGGGACAGGCTGCCCAGTAGCCGTCTGCACAATCGTCCCCGCAGACCACCCGTGGTGCTCCGCCGCCCCAGCCGGATCAGGAGATGGAACTGCCGCCACACTTTGATCCGACGATCTGGAGCCTGGTGCATGCCCCGCATTCGGCGACGAGCCCGTCGCGCATCCGGCGGTCCACAACAACAGCGCCGCAACGCCCATGGCACCCATTCTGTGTCGTCGCATTCGCATCACCTCGTTCGGCGCCGCCGCGGCGGTCCGGTATCCCGTCATCTCATTCGATTCATTCGATACATGCGCCCGTCAACTCGCGCTGGCCTGTCAACGCAGTACATGCGTTCTACCATAGTCGGCGACCCGCACGTCGCATCTGCCGAGCACGGAATGCACTGCCACGCGCCTTGACGCAGACCGCGTGTGCTTCCTATCCTGCGCGCGGCACACACCAACGCCCCCATGCCCATGGACGATGCAAAAGCCTTCCGCGACAGCCTGAAAGACCTGCGCACCACCGCACCACAACAGTGGGAAGCCTCGCGTCATCTCGTGGCCGCGCAGCGATTACCGGAGACGCTGCAACGGCTGCGCACCGCCATCGAGCAATCGGACCTCGACGACACGATGCGCCGCCTGCTGTGTGAGGGGCTTTCCGCCTCGGGAGACGCGAGCGCAGGCTCATTCGGCGATGGAGAAAGCCTGAAGCGCCTCACTGGATTACCTACAGCAAAGGCCCTACGGGCGCTTTCTATCCACTTCGGACTACTGGACGAAGAACGCCGCCGCGCCGCCGAGGCCTGCACGCCAAGCGAAGCTGTCCTCGCCTCGATCGCAGCCGGTGCCCATCCGTTCACGCGCCTGCTCGAATCAGAGGCCCCAAGCCTCCTCGATCTTGGCGCCGGCGACCTCTCCTTTATTGAGGCGCTGGCCGACCAAATACTGCCGTCGACCCGATCCCATCACCGCGAACTGACGCTCGACGCGATCGACCGCGTCGAACCGCGCTCGGCCTTCGGCGCCACCTATCAGGCGCCGCCCGCACGCCTTGCCCGGCTCGAAACGCTTCCCGGCCTCCGCTGTCGCTACTGGAGCCGCCTCGATATGTTCGCGCTAGCCGACGCGCACCGCCCACGCGCGCTCCTTCCTCGCTACGACATGGTCAGCTGCTGGGCCCCGGCCAACCCGACGTTTGCCTACGAACCGACGCGCCTCTCATCCAGCACCATCCGACAGGATCTCGAGCAAACGCGCGGCAGCTTCCGGCAGGTCATTTCAGATGGCGAGCGCGTCCTGGAGGTCCAGCATCGCGGCCGCTCGCTCCTCTTTCCCTCTTGGAAGTTCGACATTCGCGGCCCCCTGGCGCTGCTGGACCTGCTCGAACGCACCGCGCCGGTGGCCGTGCTGGGCGCGGTCGACGACGCGGTATTCTGGGAACTGCTGGCGCAGGTCGTCGCCGATCCCCAAGCCCGCAACTCGGACAGCGTCTTCACCGAGCAGACGCGCGCGACGCTGTTCGGCCCGCTGTACCATCGCCTCCTCGCGCTGCCGGTCGGCGCACACCTCACGCTCACCGGCGCAGCGGACCTACGCGGCACACTGCCGCGCATTGTGGGTCCGACCCCGGCAGGCCTCACGCCCTTCACCGTGCGGCAGGTGACTATTCAACGCGGCGCGACATTTTCAGGCGCTCCCTCCAGCCTCACCGCACAACGCTTCGCCGACATGACCGAAGAGCCGCCGCCCTGGTGTCTGACGCTCGTCTTTTGACCGGATAGCTCACTTCGCCAGTGGTGAAACCGCGCGCCAGTCGCAGCGTTTCGCCGTTTCCGGAATTCGTTGATAAATTGACGGTCTACGAACCCTCTGCTAGACTTTTTTCTGTACCCACCCCACCACATCGAGGCTTCCACCAGACAATCGGCTCGCCGTTGTCCAGCATCGAGGATTCGCCGAACCGCGAGAGCATACGACACGACGGACAGGACGCAACCAGATAGGCAGACCGACAGAATCATCATGTACGACACAACCAGCAGAATTCGCGCCATCCAAGACAATATCGAGCGCGTCATCAAGGGCAAGAGCCGGGTGGTGGAGCTCACGGTCGTGGGCCTGCTCGCGCGCGGCCATGTCTTGCTGGAGGACGTGCCGGGTGTCGGCAAGACCACGCTCGCACACAGCGTCGCCCGCAGCATCGACGGGACCTTTAAGCGTATTCAATTCACGAGCGATCTGTTGCCGTCCGATATCGTGGGCGTCTCAATTTTCAATCGGCAAAAGCAGGCCTTTGAATTCATGCGCGGGCCGATCTTCGCGAACATCGTCCTGGCCGACGAAATCAATCGCACCACGCCGAAGACGCAGAGCAGCCTGCTGGAAGCCATGAGCGAGGCGCAGATCTCCGTCGACAACCAAACCTATCCGCTCCAGCAACCGTTCATGGTCCTTGCGACGCAGAATCCCGCCGACTACCACGGGACGTTTCCGCTGCCCGAATCGCAGTTGGATCGCTTCCTGATGCGTTTGCGCATCGGCTACCCGTCGCCGGAAGAAGAGCGCCAGGTGCTCGATCGGCCACAGTCGCTGCACCCCGCGGACGAGCTGCAACCGGTCGTCACCGCGCAACAGGTGCTGGACTTACAGGAAGCCGTGGAAAAAGTCCGCATGGAACAGAGCCTGCTGGACTACCTGCTGGCGATCGTGCAGGCCACCAGGCACACGGAGCTGCTGAGCCTCGGCGTCAGCACGCGCGGCGCGCTCGCGCTCTGCAAGGCATCCAAGGCGCTCGCCCTCGTGCGTGGTCGCACCTACTGTATTCCCGACGACATCAAGACGCTCGCCCCGATCGTCCTCTCGCACCGCGTCATGCTCAACCGCGCCCACACGGGCCAAGCGACCGCGGGCGATCCGGCCGAGCGCGTGATCCGCGATCTCCTCAACACCGTCCCCGTCCCGCTATAACGCGAGCACCCTCGTGACACCGGAGGGCTCCTCACACCATTCGATGGACGCCGTTACCGCCGACCACCGCGGCGCACCGGCCATCGGCACCCATCCAACCGACGGCACACCGCCAGCGCACGGTCTGCGCGCCTGGCTTCGCAGCCGCATCCTCGACGCCCGCCGACGCTCCGCCCGCTTTACGACGGAAGGCACACGCTTCGTATTCTTCACATTGGCCGTCGGTGTTGCCGCCATCAACACCGGCAACAATTTGTTCTACCTGCTCGTGGCGATGATGCTGAGCCTGATCATGCTGTCGGGGCTGCTCTCCGAACTCTGCCTCCGTCACCTGCAGCTCTCGGCGCACGCACCGGAATGGATCTACGCGGGGGATGAGGCGCTGCTGACCGTCGCGATCACCAACGGACGGCAACGATTCCCCAGCTTTTCCCTGCGCCTCTCGGAAGTCGTGCGGGGCACTGCCTCACCACGCACGGTCTCCGTCACCACATTGCCGCCCGGCGCGACCGTGCTGGCCTCGATCCCACTGCACCAGACGACACGAGGCCGCCACCAGATCGAAGGCATTCAGGTTGCGACCCCGTTTCCCTTCGGCCTCTTCGTCAAACGCCTCTTCATCCCGGCGCCGCTCACCATCCTGGTGCTGCCGAAGCCACAGCCCCTCTCCGATGCCATCCTCGACGAGACGATCGGGCACGGAGCAGATCGTACATCCACGCAGCGAGGGCCTGGGCTGGACCTGTACAACCTACGCCTCTACCAACCGGGGGACGACTCGCGCCTGATCCATTGGATGAGCACCGCGCGGACCTCGCAGTTGATCGTGCGGGAGACGCAAGCGGACCGCCAATCGCGCGTCACGCTGGTGCTCGTGCCGATGGCCCCGCGAAGCGATGAGCAGATTGGCCCTACGCACGATACAGTAGGCGATGAATCCGCTGCCGCGTTTGAACGTGCCGTGACCTTCACCGCGTCGCTCATCGCCGCGTACCTGACACGCCAGTATCAGGTCTCGCTACACGTCGGCGCGGATCAGGTCCTGTCGCGCAGAGGCGCCGATGATCTTCCGCGATTGTTGACGCCGCTGGCGCTCTGTCACGCGCATCCGGCCACACCGCTGTCTCTGGAGGAGGCACGACGACAGATCGACCATCACCGCGCAGAGGCGGACAGCAGCTTGGTGGGTATCCTGGCCTGGCCGTCCCCCATGCTGCTTGAAGCGCTTCGTCATGCCTCACGGATCTTTTCGACCGCAAACGATCAGCCGCGCGCCATCGCGTCGGCAGGAGTGCCGCATGTCCCTGGACCGCGCATTCCAGCTTAGTACCCTCATACTCACCGCCATCGCGCTAGCCGGGCTCGCCATGACGGCCCCGCTTGCAGCCGGCTTTCTCGCGCTCGGCATCGCAAGCCTCGCGCTAAGCGCGATCGAGCGATTTTATCGCCCCGGCCTCTTGGGGATGTCCTCCCTCTCCACGCGCGTCTGGAATATCGCCATTCTCGTCGCCTTCGGCTGGTTCTGGATCGACTTCCTGTGGTTCTCGCGCGATCTGCTCAGCGCCGGTGTGCACTTTCTCATCGCGCTGATGGTCACCAAGCTGTTCAACCTGCATCAACGCCGCGACTATCTCCAGCTCTACGCCATCGACCTCATGATGGTGCTCGCCTCTGCCGGGATGACGACGGATTTGTGGTACGGCACGATCGTCGTGGCCTTTCTCCTGACCGGCGTGTGGACGCTGCTCCTGTACCAACTGCGGATGGAAGGCACCACGCCCGCACAAAGTTTGGACGCGCTGGAGTCCCCTCCCGTCGCGGGCCCCGTCAACACATCGACCGCGCAGGTCCTTGACGCGTCCTTTTTTTGGACCACCAACGGCTTCGCGGCCTTGGCGCTCGGCATCACGCTCATTATCTTCTTCAGCATTCCCCGCATCGGCACCGGCTATTTTCACAAGGGGCGCGCAGATGGTTTGCGCACGGCGGGATTCTCCGAGCGGGTGGACCTTGGGGCGATGGGCAGTATCAAGCTCGACGACAGCGTCGTGATGCGGGTTGAATTGCCAGCCCATACGTCGAAATTAGCAGAGCCGCTCTATCTGCGCGGCATGGCCTACGACTGGTACAACGGCCGCTCGTGGACGAACAACGCGCGCCGACGCCGCCTGTCGGCCGATCCCGCCACGCATCTATTCACGCTCCCTGCGCGGCATCGGCAAGAGGGCGTCACACTGCTGGCACACGACATTCTCCTCGAATCGCTCGATACGCCCGTCCTGTTCGGCGCCTCACTCCCACGCGCACTCGAAGGCGAGTTCCAGAGCCTGCAGACAGATGCGATGGGCGGCCTCTACCTGACGGTCCCGCCGTCGGGACGCATCCACTATCGCGTCTGGTCGGCAGCAACCCACTGGCCGCAGGCAAGCCCCTCCACCGAGCCCACAACATACCCGGCGGAGATCCGCAACCACTTCCTGGTGTTGCCGGAAGACAATCCGCAAATCCGTCACTTTGCGGAAACGATCACGGAACAGGCCACAACGCCGCATGAAAAGGTGGATGCGCTCTACGCCGTCCTGCAAGCGGACTATCGCTACAGCCTCGACGTGGGACGGGCCGTCTCCGATCGACCGTTGGAAGACTTTTTGTTCCGCCGTAAAACCGGCTATTGCGAACATTACGCCAGCGCGCTGGTGGTGCTGCTACGGAGCGTCGGCGTCCCAGCGCGCCTTGTGACCGGCTTTCTCGCCAGCGAATGGAACGACTACGGCCACTACTACACGGTGCGGCAGCGTGACGCGCATGCCTGGGTGGAAGTCTACGATCCCGCAGCCGGATGGATCACCGTCGACCCCACACCGTCGGAGCCGCCGGCAGCCGCGCGCAGCCAGTGGAGCAGTTGGGGCAGTCTGTGGGATTCGTTGCGATTGCAGTGGGACCGAGTGATCGTCCAATACAGCGCGACGGATCAGATGGCCGTCCTACAGACCTTACGCGACAGTACGGATTCCGCCCGCTCTGGCCTGAGCCGCATCTGGGCGTCCGTCCTGCATCAGCTCAGCAGGAGCGCCGACTCGGCTTGGGCCATGGCCTCGCACTCAGGCCTAACGATTCCGTTGACGATGCTGATCGCTGCCGCCCTCGGCTGGGGCGGCTACCAGCTGCTCCGGCTTGTACGCCGCCTCGGATTGTGGCGCGCCCGTTTCGGCAAAAGCGGGCAGGGCGCCCATCCGCGTGCCGCGCAGTCGGAAGAGACACGGGCCGCTCAGCAGCTCTATGGGCAAGTTCTGAGCATCCTCGAAACGAAAGGGTTCACCAAGTCGCCCGCGAGCACGCCGCAAGAGTTTGTCCAGACGGTCAGCGAAACCTGGCAGGACTCCACCCACACACTGGCACGCCTCACACAGCTGTACTACCACGCGCGCTTCAGCGCGCAGCTCCTCTCACCCGACGACGGGACTGCGGCCAACGAATTGCTGACGACGTTGCGCCGCCTTCCCCCGCCGACCTCGATCGCCCAGCGTTCTCTCTAACGACTCACGTCGAGGCGGCCGACGGCGCCAGCAGCGCCCGAACATCCGCCTCGTCGATATTCCCGCCGGTCAACACCACTCCCACGCGACGCCCGCGCAATGATGGCTCTCTCCGCAACAATGGAGCCATAGCCACCGCGCTCGACGGTTCGATCCACAGGTGCCACCGCTCATGCGCCACACGAAGCGCCTCGACGATCTCCGCCTCCTCCACGGGGAACACCGCCTCAAGATGCGCGCGGAGAATCTCGAATGTCTGCGTCCCAAGTGTGGCGCGCAGCCCATCGGCAATGGTCTGGGGGCGCTCCATCGGAATGATCCGCCCCGCACGTAGCGACTGCCACGCATCAAGCGCACCGGTCGGCTCACACCCATAGAGACGCAGGGACGGATCGCGCGCATGCGCAGCCAGACACAGGCCTGAGAGCAAGCCGCCGCCACCCACCGGCGCGAGCAGCACATCGAGTCCACCTACCTGATCGAGAAATTCCCATGCGCAGGTGGCTTGCCCGGCAATGACCGCGGGATCGTTGAACGGATGGATCAGGATGGCATCGCCGGCCTGCGCACGTCCAAGGGCCGCCGCATCCGCCTCCGCGCGATGCGCACATTCCACAATGGCGCCGCCTTGCTCCAGGATCGCGCTTCGTTTTGTCGTCGTCAGCGGACCCGGCGCATAGACCGTCACCGCGCGTCCGTGCAGCCGACCCGCCAGCGCCAATGCCTGCCCGTGGTTCCCCGATGAGACCGTGACGAGCGGCAGCCCCGCCGTCGAAAACGGCAATGCCGCGACTGCGTTGAACGCGCCTCGGAACTTGAACGAGCCGGTGCGTTGCTGCTGCTCGCACTTGAGCCACACCGTGGCCCCAGCCAAAGCGTCCACGTCAGGCAAAGACACCACCTGCGTCACCTCCGCCACGCCACGGAGACGCCAAGAAGCCTCAGAAATTTCCGTGGCTCCCACCATCTCTACCTGGGGATCGATGGAATCTCGTGCATGGATGAACGGCGCCGGTCACTGAAAATCCGCGCAACGGGATTTAGACTGCAATCCAGCTCGTTACTGAGCGCAACTCTGAAAATGGAGAACAGATCGACTGAAAACAGTCGTTTGCAGGTACGGGAAAAAGCGGAAAGGGAACGCCCATCGAGTAGGACAGAGATCCTGTGCGGTCTTGATTGGAATGGGATTTGGACGATCCCTCTCAACAGCTCAACGCTGATGACTGGTCGCAGGACTTCAGCTGCGGGCTGGTCGCACCTGCTTGCTCCCCAGGAAGGGAACGAATCGCCGCTGTGAATAGGGACGGCGAGCCCGCACGCACCGGTGTAGAAGATGACGCGCGTGACGAGTGTATGAAATGGAGCGGGAAACGGGATTTGAACCCGCGACCCTCGCCTTGGCAAGGCGATGCTCTACCACTGAGCTATTCCCGCTCACGACCAAAACAGGAGGCGCGATTGTACTGACGCGACTCCAGCCTGTCAACGACGATCTGGCTAGCAGCTGGATTTTTCACAACAATTTTCTTCTCCTTCTTCGTCCTCGTGAGCGGCAGCATCATCACGCACACAACATTTCTTGTTACCGATTGGGAATTACTCCTCGATACGGTAACGCCGCGCAACTCTCCTAACAGATTGATTTATCGAGCGACGCATCCATCTTTTTCAATTCCACATCAATCGCATTACCAAACAGTAACGTGACCTGTTCACCAGCCTAGACACACTCGATCACCATTTCCCATTTTTCCCCTTCCCATTCCGTCACTTACACAACATTGGCACGACTGGTGCGCGGCTTGCTTTAAGGTTATGGCGTGCGCCGCCTTTCGGCCCGTTCGGATTCGGCAAGCTTGCACTCAGCACCGACATCCACACCGGCCGGAAGAGATCACGGGAAGGAAGGGGGGTGGTCAGGTACACGGTGTGTTTGGGCCAGTAGTGGTTTCGGGCTGCGAGAGCAGCTCACAACTGAGGAGGTGTTTGCGATGTTTCTTTCACGAAGACAGTTTTTGAAGGTCACGGCGGGGACCGTGGCGGCCGCGGCCATCGCCGACAAGGCGCTGGCGTTGACGGCGCTGCAGCCGGTGATCGAGGTGGGCAACCCCCTCGGGGACTATCCGGACCGGTCGTGGGAGCGGGTCTATCACGATCAGTATCGGTATGACTCGTCGTTTACCTGGTGCTGCTCGCCCAACGATACGCACGGCTGCCGCGTGCGCGCCTTCGTGCGCAACGGCGTCGTCATGCGCGTCGAGCAGAACTACGATCACCAGACCTACGAGGACCTGTACGGCAACCGCGGGACGTTCGCGCATAACCCGCGCATGTGCTTGAAGGGCTTCACCTTCCATCGCCGC
>JAYREW010000021.1:0-2315 GCA_041908685.1 Nitrospiraceae bacterium
CATCGTCTGCTACCATGAGGTCTTGACGTCACTCGACAGCCAGGCCACCGAGGCGGCGTTCCAGGAGCGCCTCAGCATGGTGGGTGACCTGCGCTATGCCTTCGGTCAGACGATCCGGCAGACCGAACAGTCGCTGGACGGTTTGGCCAAAGACCTGACAAGCTTGACGCTCCACGTCGAGGATCTCCGTCGAGCGATGCTGTCGCTGCAGGTCTCGCATGTCGGCGGCCTCGTCGAAGCCTGCCGCCTGACAGAAGAGGGCATCTTCAGCGCCATCTTCGAGGACATCGCCCACCATATTCAGGACACGAAGAAGGAGCTGGCGCAGTTCAGCCAGATCATCGGCACGCTCAGCGAATTCGCTCAGCAAACGCCCCGTATCATGCACACGATCTCCGGCGCCGCCAACCAACTTCGACGCGATCAGGAGCACTTCAACAAACTCGCGGCCTAGCTGGTTGCCCCAGAACGTGTGCGCCTCGGCCGAGGCTCGCACGTCGATCGCGGCAATTGCCTACGTGGCATTCAGCGCATCCATAGGGCCGTTGCCCCCGTCAGGCTGACTCCCTCTCGCTGCACCCGTTGCACTCATTACACCAGTTACTCCGCCTGCTCTACCTGACCACAGGTGGATTGCCGGCTCACGCAATCCCACCGCTTCAATCACGCGGCCAGGCCACTCGCGGCCGACACACCTCATCGGCTTGTGTGCCCCTTCAGAGATAGAGGGAACACACAGATGGGAACGTCTCTGCCTAATAGCATGTAATAGAGACTCGCGCAGGACCGCCCTACAGAATTAGGGCGTTGCGAGTCGGACAGAAGTCCACCTCGCAAGCGCAATCATAGATCACGACACCAGGCGATACCTTGCTTGCCGAGGTGAAGCCAGCGCGAGTGGGTGAGCCACGCCATTGCGTACCCATTTGGGTGGTCCCGTCGCGCCGCCGCGCGAGCCCGTCAGATCCTTCCTCGTACCCGGATGTAGACTGGTGGAACAGATTCACCCACCCCGGACGCACGCCCGGATGGCGGAACTCCCAGGCACGCTACGCGGCGGCGTGCACCTCTCTTACCACCTCACTACCACTCCCGACCCCTTTATTACGACCCCTTTATTACACGCATATTGTACAACCCTCAATGCCGATGTCCCGAGTGGGCAGGACATTCACCGTGACTCCCCGAGGCCCACAACTACCGCACAGGACCTCACCGCACACACCCCTTCACCATCGCTGCTTTTCATCGGCGTCCAGCCTTAAGAATGCCTCGCCGCAGGCCGATATTTATGTCTGGATAATGAATGATCAGGGGCGGCTTTCATCCACGCCATATTGGCATGGAAGCCTCGTGAGAATTCGTTCACTGACAGGGGCGCGCGCAATGCTTCACCAGTTCACGAACATCCTCGACGCCCATACGAAACGTCCCCCCTTCCGAAGAGACTCCCCCTCAGCGCAGCGCGACAGGAGACACCGACACCGGGCTACCGGCTCCCTCATGTGCAGATGCACTCCTGCTTTTACAACTACGTATTACCTTTCAGCGTACTCACGCAGAGGATATTGACGACATGACGGCAAAATCCAAGATCACTCCAGTCAACGCTCCACGCGACTTTGCCATCAACGAGTTGTTCTTTTCCACGACGACGGAGAAGGGCATCATCCTCTCGGGCAACGCGGTATTCGCACGCGTCAGTCAATATCCGCTGACGGAGATGATCGGGAAGCCCCACAATCTCATTCGGCACCCGGACATGCCGCGTGCGGTCTTTAAGCTGCTCTGGGACTATTTGCTGGCCGGCAAGCCGATCGCGTCCTACGTCAAGAACATGGCCAGCGACGGTCGTTACTACTGGGTGCTGGCCCTGGCCGCGCCGATCGAAGGAGGGGGGTTTCTCTCGGTGCGGTTTAAGCCGTCGAGCCCGCTGTTCGGCCTCATTGCGGACGTCTACGCGGAACTGTCGGCGATCGAACAGGCGGCGGCCTCCCGGCGTGAGGAACGCAACGCCGCCATGGCGGCCGCGGAGGCACGACTCGGCGAGATTCTGAAATCCAAGGGCTTTGCCGGCTACGACGCCTTCATGCGCACCATGCTCTATCAGGAGCTGCAGAGCCGTGACAGCCTGCTCGTAAAGGACAAACTCAGCATCTTTCCGCCGCTGCCCCTGCATCGAGCCGATGAAGGTCGCGCCGCCGCCTCCCTCCGGAGCATGTATCACGCCGCACAGCAGACCTATGGGCAAATCAACGCGCTGTACGGACAGCTCGATACCTACACGGCGCTCAATACACAACTCAGCGCCTGCG
>JAYREW010000022.1:0-30977 GCA_041908685.1 Nitrospiraceae bacterium
CATCGTCTGCTACCATGAGGTCTTGACGTCACTCGACAGCCAGGCCACCGAGGCGGCGTTCCAGGAGCGCCTCAGCATGGTGGGTGACCTGCGCTATGCCTTCGGTCAGACGATCCGGCAGACCGAACAGTCGCTGGACGGCTTGGCCAAAGACCTCAGCAGCTTGACGATCCACGTCGAAGATCTGCGCCGAGCGATGCTGTCGCTGCAGGTCTCGCATGTCGGCGGCCTCGTGGAAGCCTGCCGCCTGACAGAAGAGGGCATCTTCAGCGCCATCTTCGAGGACATCGCCCACCACATCCAGGACACGAAGAAGGAGCTGGCGCAGTTCAACCAGATCATCGGCACGCTCAGCGAATTCGCCCAGCAAACGCCCCGTATCATGCACACGATCTCCGGCGCCGCCAACCAACTTCGACGCGATCAGGAGCACTTCAACAAACTTGCGGCCTAGCTGGCTGCGTCCAGGGCGTGCGAGCCTCACCCGAGGCTCGCGCGTCTATAGCTACGAGCCGGTTAGCGCTCGCGCACGGCAGGAAGCCCGTCGAGACTGACGCGGTTTTTTCGCTGGCGATACGCCTCCATCCCCTCAGCGCCCTGGGCCTCTGCCCATGCGTTCAGTTCGTCCCGGTTTCCGTCGACGCGCATGATCGGCACACCAAAGCCGCAGGAATCCCCGACGCGGGACACGGTCACCACGATAATCGCCCGCACACCCGGATGTGACGGAAATCTCCCTGCCGCGGCCGCAGCCGCATAGTCCGAATCGCCCGGCTCGATCACTCGACCGGTTCCATGGAGCCGCACGATCTTCGCCGCCCCGTCAAAAGCGCAAAACATCAGCACGATGCGCCCGTTTTCCTTCAAATGCGCGATGGTTTCGACGCCGCTCCCCGTGAGATCCACATAGCTCACGCGGTGCGTGTCCAGCACAACACAGGCGTGCATCCCTTTCGGCGACAAATTGACCAGTCCCGTGCCGGACAGCGGCGCCGTCGCGACAAAAAACAGGGGCTGCCGCTCGATAAATGCCTTCAGCTCATCCGTAATCTCTGCGTACTGCCGTCCCATCGCATCCCTCTCCTTCGGTGATTCATGCCCGTGTCTTTGCGGCCGCTCGCCCACGCGTGCCCGACTGCCGCTGTTTCAACAGATGTCCGACCCGCACAATCGCGTCGATCGCCGGTGTCAACTCGCGCAACGTCGCCCGCCGTGCATAGCTGGCGCCGCTGCGCGGGGACAACCGTCTCCACACACCTGCCCGAAGTGGAATCGACCCGTTACTAGATTCACCCTCGTCGCCGCACCCGGGGCGCTTCAGCTCGAAGGCGAGTCTGTCGGTTCAGCCTTGTCGGCTTCACGATCCAGCGAGCAAAGTGCTGTAGTCCCGGCTCCGGCGTAGGGACCAGCAAACGTCAGTCGCGCGAGTGTCTGATCGTGTAGGAGCCGGAGAAAAGATCGGTGGGCGCAAGGCGGCGCAGGCCCCAATCGGGGTGATTGAAGGCGTCGCTGGCGCAGGTCATCGGCTCGATCGCGACGGCCTGCCTGGCGGCGCCGGGGATGGCGTCGCCGGTATACACCACAATCGCCGAGAACGCGCCATCCATCGTCACATCAATGCGGCGCCCCTGGCGAGGCTGGCGTAAGGTCGCCGTCGCCAGCCCGTTCGAACCGCGATCAAGCTGCAGGTAGCAATGGTTAAATCGTCGCTGGCCGATTTGCCGCGACCGACGGCAGTCCCATTCAGTCCCGCCCACTGCGTGCAAACGCCCGGTGGGCACTAACCGCTCGTTGAACTCGAGATAGGCCGCAGCAGGAATCACGACCTCACATTCGTCGACGGGATTCACCCCGACCGTCAGATAGGGATGAAACCCCACGCCCACCGGTGCGGCCTTCTTGCCGACATTGCGCACCTCAAACGTGCAGCTCAACCCGTCGGCACCCACCGCATAGAGCAGAGCGCAGGCCAGCGAAAACGGATAGCCCTTCGCCGCGTAGGCCTCGGCCGCAAGGTCCACTTCAAACCGTACGTGTGACGTCTCCTGCGCCACGATCCGCCAGGGAAGCGACCGCACGAATCCATGGATCGCGTTCGGCCCTTCCTTATCGTTCCGTTCAAGCTGAAAAGTCTCGCCTTCAAACGCATAGCGCCCGTCGGCGACACGACCGGGGAAGGGAATCAACACATCACCCTGCCCGCCTTGTTTCTGCGCGGCGCCGGAATATCCCCAAACGATATCCGTCTCCCGCCCTTGCGCATCGACTTCGTAGAACCGACGCAATGACGCGCCCCAGGGAGAGACCACTGCGCGCCGAGGGCCATCCTGTAAGAGTATTTCCGTATCAGCTATGGGAGGCATGTTCGACGATGGGATCGGAGATGGCTGTGCAGGTGACATGCGCGGGAGTATAGCACGAGGGCGACCGGCAGCTCAGCTCAACTCGGATTGGATCGAATCGGTAGTCACACGACGCTTTCCTTTCCGTGACGCGATGGGCAAGATAGGCCGATGCTCCTGCGAGTCCCACCAATGACATGGCCAGCGCTCCAATGACGAGCTCAGATCATTCCACGGAGTCCGCCGCGTCAGCTGCATCGCCCTGGTGGATCTACGTGGTCGAGTGCGCCGACGGCACGCTCTATACCGGGATCGCGCGCGAACTCACACGGCGACTCGCCGCCCATAACGACGGCACCGCCGCGAAATATACGCGGCCTCGCCGTCCTGTCATGCTCCGCTACAGCGAATCGCTCCCGACAAGGGGCGAGGCGCTCCGGCGTGAATCCGCCATCAAGCGTCTTTCCCGCACAGCCAAACTGGCGCTGATCGCAGACCACTGTACCCGCGCATAAAACCCGCGGCCCGTTGCACTAGCATATCCACACGAACCTTCTGGGAATAGGCCTCAGCCTGCTTCGCTGCTTTTACGGTTTCCCTCAGTCTTTCCAGACCTCACGTTTATACTGACAGTACGATTTATGGCTTACCCTGCGCGACAGCTCGACCTCAACGACACGAAGGGTGCGTCCCCGCACGGGGGCTCTCGCCCGACCGCACCACGCACGCTCCAAGCCGTCGGCGACGGCCCGCACGTCGTCATCGTCGGCGGGGGATTCGGCGGACTCATGGCGGCATTGGCGCTGCGTCAGGCCCCGGTGCGGATCACGCTGATCGATCGCCATAACCATCACCTGTTCCAACCACTGCTCTATCAAGTCGCGACCGCCGCCCTGTCCCCATCTCAAATTGCCGTGCCTATTCGACACATCGTCGCACGCCAGCCCAACTGCACGGTCTGGATGGCGGAGGTCACCCGAATCGACGCCGCGCACCGCCGCGTCGTGCTGTCGGACGGAACGCTCCATTTCGACTATCTGATCCTCGCCGCAGGCGCGACACATTCCTATTTCGGCCATGACGAGTGGGCGCCCCACGCGCCGGGCCTGAAGACCATCGAAGACGCCATCGAGATTCGCCAACGGGTCTTGCTGGCCTTCGAGGAAGCGGAGCGTGTCGGCGCCACGACCGACGCGCCGCATCCCGTGACATTTGCCGTCATCGGCGGCGGCCCGACGGGTGTGGAGCTGGCCGGCGCCATCAGCGAGATCGCCTTCCGCACGGTGCAACGCGATTTTCACCATGTCCGTCCGCAGGACACGCGGGTGGTCCTCATCGAAGCCTCGAACCGACTCCTGCCTGGATTCCCGGAGCCGCTGGCCCAGCGCGCCGCCCGCGACCTGGCAGAGTTGGGCGTGACGGTCCGGCTGCAGTCTCGCGTCACAACAATCACCGCGACGGCCGTCCACCTGCAGACAGAGCAGGGAGCGGAGACCATCGCCACACACCACGTCTTGTGGGCTGCGGGCGTGAAAGCGTCCCCGCTCGGCGCGACCATCGGGGCGCCAACGGATCGACTCGGCCGCGTCCGCGTCACCGCTGACCTCTCGGTGCCGGAACACCCGAACCTCTTTGTCATCGGCGACTTGGCCTGCGCCTCCGTAGCCGAGGGTGACGCTCCCGTGCCCGCCGTCGCACCGGCCGCGCTGCAAATGGGACAGCATGTGGCCGCGATCATTGCGGCGGAAGCCGCATACCAACAGGGCGCCAACGCCGACAAACCAGCACGACCGCCGTTTCGCTATCGCGACCGCGGCATGCTCGCGACGATCGGCCGCAAACGCGCGGTGGCCGCCATCGGCCCGCTCCGCTTTGCCGGGTTCATGGCCTGGCTGGTCTGGTGCGTCGTGCACGTCATGTTTCTCATCACCTTCCGGCAAAAGATCATCGTCATGATCGAGTGGATCTGGTCGTACCTCACGTTCACCGGCGGCGCCCGCCTCATCAGCGGCACGCAGTCGTCCGATACCAAACCACGTGAGTAGGGTCGCGCGGACGACCGACGTCGCAGCCCGACGGATTCACCTCTCAACTAGACTCATTCGGCTATAGTAGGGCATGGCGTCGCACCGGAGCCACAAGTCACACCGGCAGGCCAAGCCTGCACGCGCAGGCAGCCGCTGGCGCCACCGCGGGAATCGGGTGTTGGCGCTGCTCCGCGCGATCTGGAGCGCACCTCCGCTCATCCGCCTCGTCACCGTCAGCGGGCTGCTCGTGCTGCTGTGGATGTCGATCAACTGGCTCTATCACGCAGCGGACAAACCGGCGGAGATGCTGTTTCCGCTGGAACGATCGCTCAATAAAAGTCCCGCTGAAACCTGGGCGCACTACGGCTCGCTGTTTCAGCAACATGCGACCGCCACCATCACGCCGGAACTGCTGGCGGCGTTGGCACAGGTGGAAGGGGCAGGCAATCCGACTGCGCGAACCTATTGGCGGTGGCAATGGTCGTGGAATCCGCTGGAATGGTATCGCCCGGCGTCCAGCGCCGTCGGCATGTACCAAATTACCGATGCGACCTTTCGTGATGCCCAGCGGTTCTGTATCCACGAGCACGTCGTGGTGGCGGACGGCCCGTGGGATGACGTCAAATCCTGCTGGCTGAACAGCTTCTACTTCCGCGTCGTCCCAAGTCACGCCATTGAGCTGACGTCCGCCTGGCTGGACCGTTCCGTCTCGTCACTCACCGCCCAGCGTCGACGCCGCCCGACACAGACACAGCAGCAGGATCTGGCGGCGCTGATTCACCTCTGCGGCGCCGGTGCGGGACGCACCTACGTGGCGCGAGACTTTCGCCTTACCGCGCACCAGCGCTGCGGGGACCATCTCGTGAGCGGCTATCTGGATCGCGTCAGAACCTTCACGCGCCAGTTTCAACGCTACAGCGGCCAAGGCTCGGCAACGGTTCGACAGCGGGATGAGCGGCTTCAGGAAGCGCGCCCGTAACGGAAACACCCGGGCAATCCCCCATCACGCACAAAGGGCGGCTGGAGTCTGCCCCAGCCGCCCTCCGCATGTACCCAAATCGCTTGCGCGAGAGGACCTTAGTCCTTCATTTTTTCCTTCAGCTCGTTCACTTTGCCCTTACCGCGCTCAACCGCGCCCTTCACTTTGCCCTTGCCGCGCTCGACCGCCGCCTTCGCGTTGTTGCCCTTGGCCTCTTCCACCTTGGCCTTGGCTTCGCCCTTCATTTCTTCCATACCGCCCTTGGCCTCGCCTTTCGCCTTCTCCATCGCTGCGCCGACTTCACCGGCAAGCGTCATCCCGGCAAATCCGACTGTTGCAGCAGTGACCAACGCCAAGCTTGCAATAAAATGTTTCATCGCGCCCTCCTTATCGACCGTAGGTGAAGGAACAAACAGGCGGCCCCGGCACCATGCACGCGACCGCCCGCCACTCGTCATACCACATGTTTGTGCATAATGCCGCAGGAGTGCCCGTCGACCCACTCGGGAAAGCCCTAGAAACTCCCCTCAGCCGTACGCGTGGCTAGCGATGCCGCTTCTTGGCCGCCTTCGGAGCGACGGCTTTCGCCGGCGTGCGCGGGCAGGGCGCGGGACGCGTGAGCGTGCCCGGAAGCTCCGTGGTTTCATCCACGCAAGCCATGTTCAACTGCGCTTGCGTCAACCCGATCACCTCGGCCAATTGCGCGCCTTTGAATTGCGCCTGCTGCAGATCCGCGCCGTCCAACCGGGCACCGGCAAAATCCGTCTCGACGAAGATCGCGCCCCGCAGCACGGCATCCTGCAAATTCGCCTCGCCCAAATCCGCTTGCCGAAACTGCGCGCCGCTCAGGTCCGCGCCCACAAAGTTCGCCGCCTCCAACGTGGCCTCATCGAATTTCGCCCCGGCAAACATCGCCTGCGGCGCATGCACTTCGGAGAGGTCCGCCTGCGTGAAATCCGCCCCCGCGCCATAGGCGAGAATCATCACCGCCCGACTGAGGTGCGCGCCGCGCAGCGTCGCCTGCGTCAAGGTCGCCTTGTACAGCACGGAGAGCGCCAACTGAGCCGATTCGAAATTGGCTTTCACCAAACGCGCACTTTCCAAGTTGGCCTCTTCCAAGTCGGCGTCCTGGACCATCGCACCATCCCATCGGGTATAGCGTAGGTCGGCCCCGCGAAAGCTGGCCTCGCGCGCGTCGGCCTCCGATAAGTCGGCGCCGTCCAGAAACGCGCCCTCCAGGTCGGCTTCGATCAGCCGCACGCCGCGCATCCGCGCCCCATCCAACTGCGTGCCGTCCATCTCCGCGCGAAGAAACGACGCCTTCGTCAGGTCCGTCCGCCGCAAGTCCGCCCCGGAGAGATCCGCGCCGCCGAAGTTGGCCTTGGCCACATTGGCCCCGTAGAAATACGATTCCGTCACCGTCGCATCCGTCCAAATGCTGCCGGACAAATCCGCCCCTTCGAAATGCGCGCGCTCCAGATTGGCCTCCTGCAACTGCGCACCCGCCATCGCGGCATTATAGAACGCGCCTTCATTGCCGGTGATGCCCGTCATCTTCGCGCCGGTCAGCCGCGCATGCCGCAGGTCCGCGCCCGACAAGTTGGCGTCCACCATGATCGCGCCCGTCAGGTCCGCACCCGCCAGGCTCGTCTGGATCAAATTGGCTTCAGTGAGTTCCGCCTGCCGCAGCACCGCGCCTTCAAGATTGACCCGCTCCAGCGTCGCGCCTGTCAGCTTGGCTTGCCGCAACTCCGCCTGACAGAGGTTGGCCGGCTGTGCGCCGCTGCGCGCATGATCGAGCCACTGCCCATGCGCATCCACCGTGAGACGGAGCAGTTGCGGCGAGAGCGCCTTCCGCTTAAACGGCCCCTCGCACTGGATCCCGAGGCTGCCGACAGACTTGGCGCCCCCCGCAGACGCCGCCGCGGCGACAGCCGGCCACAGGCCCACCGCGCACCCGACGATCGCCGCCATCCCCGCCACCTGTCTCACCCACGCACCGGTCGCCTTCATGCCTCACTCCTTGGCTAGCCTCGTTGCAAACGGCCGCGCGCGTCGACGAACCGCGCACCGCGTCCGACTCCACGTCGCCCATGATGATACGTAGACAGTTCCCCCCAGGGGCGCCCGATCTGGTACTCTGCGCCGATGCCCGGCTCTCTGCAAGCATTCCTTACGATCTTTCTCCTGGGTAGTATCCTGCGTGCGTTCGGCCTGCTGCACCAACAGCACGCCGAGCGATTGGCGACGATCGTGTTCACCGTGAGTTTACCGGCGACCATCCTGATCTCGTTCGACGGGCTGGTGCTGACGCCCTCCGTCTGGAAGCTCCCGGTGGCAGCCTGGCTGGTCACGGCCACGGTGCTCGCATTGAGCTGGCGCGTGGCTCGCGTGCTCGACCTGCCGCGCCCGACACAGGGCGGCTTTCTCCTAGGCACCGGCTGCATCAACTCCGTCTACTTCGCCTATCCGGTCGCCATGGCCACACTCGGCTCGGCCGGACTCGCCCACGCCATCCTCTTCGACCTGGGACAAACACCGCTCACCCTCACGGCGCTCTATGCCGTAGCAGTCTGGCACGGCGAGGGAGGCCGCACAGCCTGGACCATCGTCCGGCGCTTACTGACCTCGCCGCCCCTCTGGGCGCTGACGGTCTCACTCCTCTTGAAAGTACTCGGGCTGGGCCTGCCGCCCTGGCTGGTGGAGGGATTGCGCCCGCTGCACGCGACGACCACGCCCTGGGCGAGTCTCGTCCTCGGGCTGTCCATTTCGCTCCCGGCGATTCGGCAGACGCTGCCGCTCGCCGTCCTAGGTGTGGTGCTGCGGATGGGCGGCGGGGTGATGGTCGGCCTGCTGGTCACCGCGGTGCTGGACCTCTCCGGCGTCGCGCGCGCCGTCGTCGTGTTGATTGCGGGCATGCCCTCGGCCGTCACCGCCGTGATCTTTGCTGCCGAGACACGACTCGATGAAGGCCTGGTCGCCGCCATCGTGGCCCTGTCCCTCCTCGTCGGCGTAGCGCTCCTCCCCTGGGTGCCGACCTTCGCGCGCGCCCTCACCATGCCCTAGTCCGGCGGGCGCCGCCGATCAGGCTACGCCATCAGCGGCCTAACCATTGTTACGCCCGTGTCGGGGTGGCGCGCCGCAGCTTGTCCCCCAGCCCGACGGCCAGATTCCGATAGAGTGTCACGCCGATATCCGGCCGACGCCGAATCAAGTCGACCAGGTCCTGCCGCCGCCAGACCGCCGCTTCAACCGGCTCCTCCGCCGTCGCGGTGGCGGAGCGCGGTTGATCCGACAGGAGCGACACCTCGCCGCAGGGCTCGCCGGCGTGCACCGTGCCGATCGGCACCGCCGACTCCGCCGTGGCGATGGCCACCGTACCGCGCAAAATAACGAACAGCGTGTCGCCCGCGTCGCGGGCCGCGAAGAGAGTCTCTCCCTTGACGAACTCCTGCACCGTACAGGCGCTCGCAAGCCGCGTCGCCTGTTCCGGCGTCATCCCCTGAAACAACGCCATCTCGGCCATGGCATGGGCGACACGCGGCGCCACTCGCCCGACGGCGAACCCGCGCATCACCACATCAGCCAGCGCCTGCACATCATCGGTCAGTTGCAGGGGGCCCAGCCCCAACGGCTGATTGATCCGGACCATCTTCACGATGTCCAACCGTTCGACTTGGTAGAAGACCATCGCGGGCACATACCCCACCGGCACGAATCCCAACTCCAGCAACGTCCGCTGCATGCGCGGCGCATAGGCGCTGACATCGATTTCGATGTACGCGATGTTCATGACCTCACGGCACTGGCGTTCGAACTCCGTCAGCAGGAAACCCACCACATCGTCCGCCAGCGCGATCAACTCGAAGACCCGCACGTTGCGCTCTTCGGCATCCAACGTGTAGCCGACGGCACCCACGATATGTCCGTCCGCCCGGGCGAGCAGGTATCGCGTCTGGCGCGCCTGCAGCTTGAAAAAGCCATAGTCGAGGCGCATCGGCCCGAAGATTTCCCGATTCCGCACACGACCGCGTTCGATACGTAGCAGCGCCGGATAGCCCTCCGCCTGCAGCGCTTCCAGCGTGTAGCCCGTGCCCGCGGGATAGGACGCGGCCTCTTCATCCACGATGAAATCCGGCTGCAACGGCGGATGACTCATGACGACATTCGCCAATGTGTAGGCTTCGGGGATGATGCGGGGGTGATTGCGGCGCAGGCTCAGCGCATCGCCGAAATAGCGGGCCAGGAGCGCGAAGCTTTCGCGGTGATGGAAGTAATGTTTCTGCGGGAGAAACCCGACCGGGATAAACCCGTGCGACAGGCTGATCCGCTGCGCGTAGGGATGCACCGTCCGCGCGACGACGAGGCCGACGTGCAGTCGATTGTGAATCGCCTCCAGCCGCCGCTCCATGAAGAGTTGGCCGACGTGATGACGCCGATAGTCCGGATGGACGGCCAGCCGCCCGAACTCTCCGACCAGATCGGAGTGCGCACCGAAATCGAACAGCACGGAGGCCGTCCCGATGACGCGCCCGGTCTCTTCATCCTCCGCTACGAGGATGAGCGCGTCGTCGGTAAACACGGAGCGCTTCAGCCAGAGTTCGTCGTAAAGTTCGCGATGCGGATAGTCGGCGCCATACACGGCGAGAAAAATCTCGCGGATAGCCGTCACGTCTTCTTCCCGCGCTTGACGAATGCGGATGGGGGGCATCGATGCAGATTGAGGCATGGACCGTCTCCCGCTCGCGCTAGCGCCCGCGCGCCTGATCGCGCAGCCGTTGGCCCGCGAGCTTGGCGATGGTTCGGTAGTAGGCCGCGCCCACCCCCAAGGCCGCCTCATCGAAATCGAATTTGCTCGAGTGCGCGGGAAAGCCGGCTTTGCCCGGCGCCTGCCCGCCAAAGCGCACATAGGCCCCCGGAATTTTTTCCATGTAGTAGCTGAAATCTTCCGCGCCCATGTTGGCGGTCTTCAACGGCAACACATTGGCTTCGCCGACCGTCTCCAGCGCCGCGCGCCGCGCGAGCGCGGCCATGTCCGTGCTGTTGATCAACGGCGGAGTGCCCTCCGTAATCACCACATGAATGGTGGCGCCGTGGAGCTGCGCAATGGATTCGGCAATCCGGCGGATCGACTTCAGCAACTGCTGGCGCACGGTCGGATCCTGCGCGCGGACCGTTCCGGCCAGCCGCGCCTGTCCCGCAATCACGTTCGGCGCCGTCCCCGCATGAAACTCTCCCACGGACACGACCGACGGCCGCGCCGGATCGACTTCGCGCGACACAATCGTCTGCAACGCCATGATCATCAAGCTGCCGACGACCACGGCGTCGATGCTTTCGTGGGGACGCGCGCCGTGCGCGCCTTGACCGACGATCTCGATGCTGAAGTTATCGGACGACGCATTCACCGCACCATCCGCGACGACGATGGCACCGGGGTGATAGTGACGATCCAAATGGCCGCCGAAGACCATCCCCGCGCCGTCGAGCGCGCCGGCTTCGATCATGGCGATAGCTCCGGTGCCCTTCTCTTCGGAGGGCTGAAACAGGCACCGCACCGGCGCCGGCAGCTCGGACTCCTGCGACAGCAGCGCCGCCGCACCGAGCAGCATCGCGGTGTGGCCGTCGTGCCCGCAGGCGTGCATGACGCCATCGTGCACGGAGGCGAATTCCAACCCCGTATCTTCCTGGATCGGCAACGCATCCGTATCCGCACGTAACACGACGCAGGGCACGCCGGCCGGTCCCGGCAAGTCGGCCACCACGCCATGGCCGGCGACATCCCGCCGATAGGCGATGCCGTAGCCATCGAGAAATTTACAGATGAGCGCAGCGGTGTTGGCCTCCTGCCCGCTGAGCTCCGGATATTCATGCATGACGCGACGCAATTGAATCAGTCGATGCTGCAACGGCTCTGGAATGGTGGACATGGATAACCCTTGGCAGAGTGAATGGCTTGGTCCGTCCGGACAGCCGGGACACGGGGTCCCGGCCGGCCCTATGCTAGCACAGACGTTTGCGGGAGTCCGTAGGTGGCGCGCAGCGTGGAGCGGGAGACGACAGGGAGACGAACGATCGCCGGGGCGCCCGTTGGCGTTGGCCAACAGGCGCGGCACTCGATGTGGAGATATTTCCGACTAGCGTTGCTTGGGCTGGCCACGACCTGCTCGTGAAGGAGCAGCCGGTGTAGAGCGGGCCGAAGACCGTCGGCGCAGCTTTGGGGCGTTGCTCTTCCGCGGAGCTTTGGTCGAAGCCTGATCTGACTTTGTATCGGCCGCCTTCTTATCGGCCGTCTTCTTATCGGCCGGCTTCGCCGCATCCTCCGGCTTGATAGCCTCGACAATTTCTTTGAGCGCCTTCGACAGGGCGTACCGATCTTCCTTGCTCCCCTTGAAGAGCCCCCGCTTGTTGATCATCTGGGTCAAAAACTCCAGTTGGCCGCAAGCAGATCGCTGCGCCTTGACGCTGGCGCCGGACTCCTCAAACGCCTGCTTGTAGGCATCGCTGAGCGCGCGCACGCGTTTCGGGAGGGACCCATCGGCATAGGCCGCGATCATCTCGCAATCCGCCACCGCGATAAGACTCCATGCGCTGTGATCAGTCGCAAACCGACGTCGCGCGGTGGCGCTCCATTTCGCCACCAAGTTCGGGAGGTTCTCCGGCGCCTTTCCAAGCAGCGTGTCCAACATCCAGACACTCAGTGTCGGATAGGGATCGGGATTCGGATTGGCGCGTTGCGACTGGCGATCCGCTGCCTTCTGATAGTAGCCCCTTGCCTTCTCGAGGTGTTGACGCCGGGGCCGCGTATCGGACTCAATCGCCGCCAATCGCTTGTAGGCGCTACCCATCAGCGAGAATCGCTCTGCCGTCGCTCCGATGGCCAGCAACTGCTCACCGCACTGAATGGCCTCCTCGATCCGGGTGCGGGTGCGGTTGCTGTCCTTCTGCACAGCCCTTGTGGACAGGTTCATCCACTGCTCCACCGCGCGCAGTGTCGGCGTGCCGTCGGCATCGTCGTTCTCGATAGCCTTGCGATAGCAGTCGGTCGCCTCGTCGAATCTCCCTCGATCTGCATAGAGACTCCCTAGGCATTCCTGCACATCCGCCTCTTCGAACCAGGCTTCGGGCACCCCCTCCTTGAGGCGTTGCACCCGCACATCGAATTGGGTGTCGTCCGGCCCACTCTCCGGCATACCGCGCAGCAACTCCAGCGCATTGAGCAGCTCTTCCGGAGCCGCGGGTCTGTCGGCCTCGCCGTCACGAGTCGGGTTGTGGACCTGCAGGCGGAAGTCCGGATCGCCATAGGCCTGGTAGGCCCCCCAGGTATTGGACTCCGGATACTTGCTATACGTGGCCTCGCGGGCCAATAGTACGGCCGATCCGAAACAGCATCCCATGAGCAGGTGGTGGTAGAAGACTTGCGCAAACAGGCTGGCCGGCGCATCGGCCACGGGCCATCCGGCCGCGACGACCGCGCGAACTCCGCGTCGAATCAACTCGCGCGACAGGCTGGCGGCCAGTTTGTGATAGGCCGGCATCGCCCGACGGCCCCCCACACGATCGATCTGCCCTAAGTAACAGCAATTGAGGAAGACCAACTCGGGGATAGGGTCTAGTTTGGCGATTTCCGCAGCCGTCAAAAAGATCCCGCCGTCCAACACCACACCGGCACGCGCGCCGATTGTCCCGATGGCGCCCTCGTTGTAGTAGCCATGGCCGGCGATATGCACGAGACGATAGGGTCTGGCAAACAGGTCATTGAGGACCGTGACGGCGCCGGCCTGGTTCGGGGTATGGGTCACCTCGAAGCGCTGCTGCAGTTGCGCCGCGACCGCCTCCGCTTCCTGCCGCGCGCCCTCCAGCGGCGGAAATTGCGGCGGCGTGGCGGGATTGCCCAACACATAGGCCGCCGTGGACGTAGTGTCGCGCACATGCGCATCGTAATCGTCCAGCTCCAGTTGGCGAATCATCCCCATGCGGATGCAGAGCGGCCGGTCGTTGTCCGTCATCAACTCCCAGGGATAGTTCGCCGTGGTATCGTCCACGATCAGGACGATTCGATCTTGATTGAGCAGGTGTTCTTTCAGATCCACCGGCACCAGCAGTTCGAAGAGCGTCTTGGAGAGGTCCTTCGCATAGACGGACTTACCGGTGGCCTGCGACAAGAGCTTCCCGACCAGCTCCGGCTGTGTGGCCTGCACCGTCGCCTCGGCACGCGCGCGATCGGAGAGGGCCAGGAACCGCAACTGATGCGGCTGCGCCCCCTGATTGCCATCCTGCGCGGGGAAAGCGAGCGCCAAGAGCGCTTGGGTGATCTGCGGATCCTGCGTCGACTCTTGGTGCAGCGCCGCGCGCAACTTCTCCAGCAGGGGCGCCGGCAATGCGCAACCTCCACTCGCGGACGGCATGGGCACGGCGGAAATCGTCCAACGCCGCCAGTAGCTGCCGTTCCCTGCCGACACATAGCGCGTCCGGGCCCCACGTCCCTTGCGCACATATTGGTCGACCTGCAGCCTGTACGTCCCTTCCTGTTCCATTTGCCGTTGGAGCCGCCGCGCGGCCTTCACCGCATCGACCGCCGTATCCAGATACAACTCCACGAATTCCACCCGCCCGATCGACGGCACGGGCGTCGAATCCTTCGGTTGCAGCCGAATCAATTGGTTGGCCAGGCAGATGCCGCGCACGATGGCGTTCACCGAATCCTCGACCGCGATGTTCGAGGAGGTGTTGGAGCCGACCAACAGGCTGTGAATCGTCAGGTCCGGCGCGGCCATGTCCTGCATCGCCTGCTGACATTGCGCCACGTGCAACGCATACTCCACCGCCGCTTGCTGCACGACCTGCATCAAGCGCGTCGGCGTTAAATCGCCCCATCGCCCAAGGCCGACCACGATCGCGCCATGGTGGATGCCGAGGCTCTCGTGCATCTGGTTCTGCTGCCCCAACGTAATCGCCACCGTCCCGACGCGGCCGGGATAGCGCCCCACGCGATAGCGATCCTCCAGCGCGCCCTTGAGCATGCCGTTGACGATCCGTTCCACGCCCGCAATCGTGTCTCCCTCGTAGTGCCCGACCATCACGGGATATTGCGTATGCTGCACATCGCCATGACGCACGGACACCTGCAGCGGCCGCCCGCCCGCCTCCGACGAGGCCGCGCGCCCCTTCGTCCGTCGACCGAGGAGGCCGGCTTCAAACGCATCCGGCGTGGGATAGAGCACGGGCTCCGGCTCGTGGTCGAACGAGCGGACCAGCGCGCGCGAGACCGGCGGCTGCATCGGCAACAGCGTCGTCTCGCCGCGAGAGAGCAACTGCGCGTAGGCCTCGAACGCCTCGCGATGCGACGACAAGTCGCCATGCTCCGCATCCGCATACCACATGGGCACGCCGGGCAAGCGTCCGGACTCGTAGGTCACGCGCCCATCACCGGCGGGCGTGGCCTCGAAGATCAGCCGCTCGCCTTCGACGCGCAGACCGCTCAGCGTACGAGGCGACTGTCCCGCCACATAGCGGATGCACTCGGCCTTGGGAATCTCCGTCGGCAAATCGGCAAGGGCCTTCTTCGCTGCGGCGAGCGTCGCATCGCTCGGAGCCACGCCGGACTCCGAGGCCGACGCGATAGCCTTCCACTGCTTTTCGGTGAAGTGCGCCCAGTCCTCGCTCTGCGGGAGCAGTTCGACCGCACCGGCAAACCCTGCGACCACGCCGACAAGCTCTTTCACGGAATGGCTGAGATCCAACAGCGCCAACTGCCGCATGGTCTTGGCCACACCGGCGAAGGACGCCACCATGTCGAACGAGCCGCGATTCGGCGTGCCCAACATCACCACGCGCGCGCCCTGGCGTCCACTCACCTCGCTCCACAGGGCCGGGAAATCCTTGATCAGACGCCGGACCACGAGGCCGCCCATGCTGTGCGCAATAAACCGAATGGGTTGCCGCGTGCGCGTCGTCACCTTCGTGACTTCGGTGGCCAACTGCGCCGCCGCCTGCGTGATGGACTGCCGCCAGTCGTAGCCGAACGGAATGACCTCGTGCGAATGGGCCAGGTGCTCGCACAGTTCGCGATAATAGGATCCGACCAGCCCCGCGGGCGTAACCTTTGTCGTGCCCACGGAAAGCCGTTCGAAGTCGCCGCGGATCAGCCGCAGGTAATTCAGCCAGACAGTGTCGTCCTGGACCTTCAAGATCGTGCCGGTAAAGCCGGGCAGCACAAAGACGACCGGTTGATCCGCGCCGCCGCGCGTTTGCATGGATCGCAACATCGGCACCGGCTCGACGCGCGCTTCCTCGAGCGCGCGGAATTCCGCCGGCCATTCCGACGCGGGCCGCGTCAGGGCTTGGCTCAACAGCCGTCGCGTGCGCTGATTTTTGAAGTAGTGAAAGTGCGAGACGTCGGTGCCTTTATCGAAGAGGTAGCGCGAGGGCGACTCGGAGGAGCGGGCCATCCCACGAAACATCGAGTCGGTATTCACCACCAGGTCGTTGTCGCTGCTCTCGTAGATGAACGTATCGGACAGGAAAATCCCGAGGCGCTTGAACCAATTCGACCCTTCGATGTCGCCGGCGATCACGCCCAGTTCACCCGCAGCCTTCGTGTCGGGGTCATTCAAGAGCGCCACGAGCGGCGAGGAGGGAATCATCGCTTCCAGCCCGGGAATCTGCTCGGGATTCCATCGCTGCTTGGCCGTTTCGAGCGTGATGCGCTTGATGACCTGATACACCGGCGACTGCCCGACCGCAGGGATCAGCCCAATCAAGCTGGTGACGACCGACAAAAAGCGATCGAGATTTTCCGAGGCCAGCAACGTGCCTTGCGACGGGCTGGCCACGCGAATCAGGCGCTGGATGCGGAAGGCCTTTTTCGTGAGGAGCGCGCGCAAGACGTCAAGTCGCTGGCGGTCGTAAGCGTCGGCATCTGCATAGTCCGCATCACGGCGGCGATAGCGATCACAGACCGTTTTGGGAATGCTCGCGAGACACAGCAGATCGGCCACCTGCCCGCCGCGCGAATGCGACACCAGCGAGAGCTGCGCCCCCTTGGGCAGGGCTTCCGCCAGCACGATGGCATTGTCGATGGGGCTGCGGCTCATCGTCCGATGTTCAAAAGCAAAAATGCGGTCGCCGAACGTCTCGACGAGCTGGTCCCACTCCGCCCCCGCATCTTCCCCATGGAGCGCGCCGAAACTGCCTGCCGTATTCGAGGCCGTGCCATGGATGAAAACGAGCAGCGGCTTCTCGGTAGGAATCGTCCCCATCGGGAGGAGTGACGCGTCGCCGCCGGCGCTCGTGCGCTCCCACCGGTAGAGCCCCTCCTCCGGACGAAGCTTGCTTTCGATGCGCCAGACGATGAGGTGCGCCACCAGACGCGGCGCCAGTTGGTCAAATGAGGTTGCGCCCTGCTGCTTCAACCAGGCCGGCCAGTTTTTCGGATCCTTCGCTTCCTCCCAAATGTCGTCCTTTTTAAGTCGCAGCAGGCGAATGGCGTTCGCCGCCACATCGCTCACGACACCCCGATTCACCAACTGCGCATCCAGGTTAGGCACGATCTCAAGGATCGCATCCTGGGCACGAGTGGTCCCTCGAGCTGACGGCGTCTTACGCCGCTGCTGCGCGCGATAGGCGGCTACGGACGTCCAGACGGAGACGCCGGACTCCAACACAAATTCCAGGATGTCGTCGTCCTTGGCGGAGGCCGACTCCGTCTGCGCACCCGCGGCACGGGCCGTCGGGGTCGTATCGAACGCCCCGATCACCTCAACGGCGTTGAGCAACGCGGTGTCGACTGATGGAGCCGCTCCGCCGTCGATTGACGGCCCGCCTCGCACCGCCTCTCGTGCGACGTCCGTGGAGGTGGGACACCCGTGGATTTTCAGTGTGACCGCCATGCCGTTCCCTCGTTTTCGCAACAACTACCTAGGCACCTGGTCCGCCGCTGTGACGGCGGAACAGGCCTTCACTCCATGGCACAACCATCCGCGCCGGCCTCGCAGACGGCCGCTACTGACCGCCGAGAAAGCCGCGTTCGATCCTGTCCGGCTGCCCTTCGAGCTGCGGGACCTGGTCGAAATCGTTCTGTTTGAGTTTCGCGACGGTTTGCGCATGCAGCTCACGATAGCTGACCTGCCCTTGCGCCTCCTTGATCGCCTCCACCAGGTAGTACGTCAGCGCGCCGTTGTAGTCGCCGCCGATGTGGGCATCAGCCGAGGTCTGCGTATCGCGACAGCCGGTGATCAGACATTCGCCGATATTCGCATGCACCACATCGCGGCCGGCTTTTCCCCCGCGCGTGCCCTTCGCGCTCACACGGCCCTTCCCTCCGCGCGACGCACTCCGCAAGCCTCCGCGGACCTTTCCACTCAAGTCTCGTCCCGATTCCGTGGCCATCAGATCCAGCGGACAGGGCAAGTAGCGACTGATGCGCTCGGCATCCGGCGGCACCATCTGGCGCGTCACGGTGCCCGAGTGGCAGCAATCCATGATGACCGTCAGATTCACGCCCTTCTTCATTGTGTCGAAGGTCTTCCGAAGCCAATCGTCGCGCAGCGGATCGTTCCAATCTAAATCGGTGGGACAGAGAATTTCGTCGCGATGGTCGGCCTCGTCCCCGTTGTCGTCCGGCACGTTGGACCCGTGCCCCGAATAGTGGAGCAGCAGTTCGTCCCCAGCCTTGCCGCTGCGGATCAGCGCGGCGATCGCCTTTTCCATGGCCTTCTTCGTGGCCTTCCCGTCCAGCAGCGTGGTCACGTTCTTCGCCGGAAAGCCGTAATACGTCGTTAAGACGGATGCCAGGTTCCGCACATCGTTCACGCACCCGCGCAGATCCGCACCGGGCACTTGATACTTGTTGATTCCGATCAGCACCGCTCGCTTCGCCATGACGTGATGTCCTTTCGTGAAGGGTTGAGGGCGTACTGAAAGCCGTCAACGCGCGGCATCCTACCCGCGCGCTCCAGGCAAGTCACTAGGTAGCAGTCTCATGTAGTTGCAGATGCGTGGCAGCTGCATCTGAGCGAATACGTGTATTCTGCAGCATCAGATTTTCCCGCCATACGACGACCTAGAGAACTCTACACACGGACGACACAAGCAAAATGGATACCCCACGTTTGCAACAGCGGCGCAAGCGGCAGGCGCGGCGATCGGACCAACCGGACGGACGAGCGAGAGCCGGATTGTATCGTTCTCGATACGCCAGCCAGCAAAACGGATACGCAGAAGGCTCGCGTCGTGTCGCAGGCATGGGCGCGGTACGCGGCTTGACTGGTTGCGGCACAGAGACTATCGTTTGGCGCAGAAATAGGGCTGGTTCAGCAGGCGGACGCGACAGGAGGAGTGTGCATGACTGCGACGACGGATCGTTCGGTGCGTGAGTATCTGCATGAACAACTGGAAATCGTTCCAACCGAAGCTTCTGCGTTGGATGTGGCGGCGCGCATGCGCGAGCGTCGCGTCGGGGCCGTGTTTGTGGAGTCGCTGGATCGCTCGCACCAGAGCTGCCGCCTGTCGGGCATCGTGACGGAAACGGACCTCGTCGCCAAGGTCGTCGGGCTGGGGCGCGCCGCCGGTACCACGCGTGCCGACCAGATCATGAGCCATCCGCTGGTGACCATCGCCGCCGACCGTCCGATGATGGACGCGGTGCAGGTGATGGACGCGAAACACGTGCGCCATCTCGCCGTCACCGCGGGCACCGATATCGTCGGCGTCCTCTCCGTTCGCGACGTGGCTCGCTATTTTACCGATACGTCCTCCGGCGCGGTGCAGGCCCTGAATGACGTCTACCATCCCCTGACCGTGCTCATGTCCACGGCAGTGGAAACCCTCGACTCACAGAAAACCGTTGCCGACGCCGCACGCTGGATGGCCTCGCAGCACATCGGCTCCCTGTTCGTCGTGGAAGCGGGGGAGTTGGTCGGTATCGTGACGGAAACGGATGTGGTGCGGAAGACGCTGGCCGGTCAACAGGACCCGACGGCCATGCACTTGCGGGATCTGCTGTCGTTTCCCCTGGTCGGGATCGACGTGACGCGGTCCATTCGTGACGCCTGCGACACGATGGCATCGCACCATATTCGCCACCTGGCGGTGACGGATCGCACAAAGATCGTGGGGATCGTGTCTATCCGGGATCTGGTCAAGATGGTGGCGGTACGGGATCGACCGGAATACCTCCGACGGACGCAGGGTGCGGCGCAGTAAACGCGCCGTCCGGTCCATAGCGAACGATAGTCGGTGGTACGGCGGCGAAGCGGCCATGAGAAAATGCCGTCAGCCGCACCTGCCGGAAGAGCCCGTCAGAAACGTTCGTCAGCGCGCGCCGTCGTAGCCCTGGTCGCGCCACTTTTCGAGCAGCGCGATGCGGCGCTCAAGCTGCGCCACCGTCGCCACTTCGACACGTCCCCCCGTGCGCTTGATCAACTCCGCATTCAATCGACGATGATCGACGCCGCTCGCGCGCGCCACTGCCGCGACGAGGAGGCGATGCGTGTCCCGCAGATCCAACTTGCGCTCGTGTAACGACGGCGGCGGAGCCGGTCGCGCCGCGGCATCCGGCTCAGGCTCGTCGCCTCCGATCAGCGTATCCATCCGCGACACGGCGTGCAGCGGCACATATTCTTTCAGCGACACCGCCGACCGCTCGAACAGCGTGCGCTGCGCCATGGGCATGATGTCTTCCAGCACATGGTCACGCTCCGCCTTGATCTGCTTGGCGTAATGCACCAGCGTCGCGTCCTTCGGCAGATAGAGCCAGGCGCGCTGCGGTTTCGGCGGCCCGCTCTGCATGCGGACGAATCGTCCGACGACTTGGCGAAAATACATTTCCGTCAGCACGTTCGTCGCGTACACGCCCACACGGAGGCGCGGGATGTCCACGCCTTCGCTCACCATATTCACGGCGACCAGCCATTGCGCCGTCTTATGCTGCGCAAATTCCCTGATGATCGACGAGGCGGACGGATCGTCCGACACCGCCACCTGCGCGCGCCGCCCGGTCAATCGGCCGACCAATTCGGCCACCTGCCGCGCATGGTCCTGATTCATCGCCACGATCAAGCCCCCGGCATCGGCCTGCTCCTGCGCGCGAATGCGCTGCAACTCCGCATGGGCGTCGGCCACGACTGGGCCCAGCCACGTGTCCTGCAGCAACGCCGTTTTCAACCGCTCGCGCTGCAATTCGAACGTCAGCCCGTCCTCGAAGGTGGCGCGATGCTCGCGACCGTCCGACAACCAATTCAACTCGCCTTCGTAACTGGGGAACAGAATCGGCCGACAGACCCCTTCGCGAATCGCCTGCGAATAGCCGTAGCTGAAATCCGCCTGACTCTCGCCCCGTTCGTAGCGCACAAACGGAATCGGCTGATTGTCCGAGCGAAACGGCGTGCCGGAGAGGGCCAAGCGAAACACCGCCTCACCGAAGGCCGTGCGGAGCGCCTGCCCCCAATCCTTGCCGTCGCCCGCATGGTGCAACTCGTCGAAAATCGCCACCGTCGGCCGACTGCGGCAGATACGCTGAAACACCTCCGGCGCGAGGCACACCTGCTGATAGGTGACGACGGCGCCGTGATAGTCGCGCGCTTCCACGGCCTGCTCGTTGGTCAACGCGGGGTCGAGCTGCAGCCCCACCTCACCCGCCGCGCCGGACCACTGCGTCCGCAGGTGATTCGTCGGGCAGACCACCAGCACCCGCACCGCACGCCCCTCGCGGATGAAATGGTGCGCGATCCGCAAGGCGAAACGCGTCTTGCCGGCGGCGGGCGTGGCCGTGGCGAGGAAATCCTGCAGCGGGTGGGCGCAGACGGCCGCCACTGCGCGCGTTTGCCACTCGCGCAGCGGGGCCGTCCAGGGAGACAGTGTCATGTGCAACAGATCGTGCGAACTACACGTGGGAGGGCCACAAGGAGCTGAGCTCGGGATACTTCATGCGGTAATCGGCATGACTGGCGCGGATCACCTTGAGCGCCTCATCCCGGCCGTAGACACTGGTGATTTCCACCTTATGTCCGTTCGTCCCCGGCGCACTCTTGTAGGTCAGGAAGTAATGTTGCAACCGATCGAGCAACGACGACGGACATTGCGAAATGTCGGTGAAGCTGCCGTAGACGGCATCATCGCGCATCACGGCGATGATCTTGTCGTCCGCTTCGCCGCCGTCCGCCATGCTCAGCCCGCCGATGGGCAAGGCCGTGAGCAAAATGTCGCTGTGCGGGATGCTCTTTTCCGACAACACGCAAATATCCAACGGGTCCCCGTCGCCCACCATGCTCTTGCGACGGGCGCGCTTGGCAAAGAGCCCCGCGACCGACTCGCCGCAATAGGTCTGCGGAATCAGTCCGTAATAGACCGGACAGAAATTCGAGAACCGCTGCGGCCGATCGATCTTCAAGAACCCGCTGTTCTTATCGACCTCGTACTTCACCGTATCGGTGGGCACAATCTCGATGTACGCCGTCACGATGTCGGGCGCCGACTCGCCGATCGAGACCCCATGCCAGGGATGCGCCTTAAACATCAAGCCGAGCAACCGCTGAAACGGATCGCTCCCGCCGCGGATGCCCGGCGGCGTCCGCTCCGGTTCGTCCACTTTCCCCTTCACCTTCTCACGACTCTTCTCTTTCATTCGTCCTCCGACTTGCGCACGCTGGTGAAATAGCCGCCGGCCGCACCGGTCCGGCTGCCGCATCTTGCCTCTTGTCTACACGATTCGCACCGGTTGCGCACCTGTTCTTGTCGATTTCCGCCACACAGGGTCGCACCCGGGGCACGCGGAACGCCCCGCCGATTCACTCACGCCGCTCCGGCTCGTTCACGGCGCTCGCACGAAACATCGCCAACAGCACGAGCCCGCCCACAAGGGCGATGGCGATCCCGAACAGGTACCGTTCCTCCAACGAGAGCGGAGCCACCGTCAGTTCATAGGCATACGGCACCGCCACCGTCGCCACCACGGTGAGGGCTAGGGCCAGCAGATGCTTGCGGAGATAAATCGGCTCGCCGGGCTTACGCATGCAGCCGGATGATGGTAATCCAGCCACCCGCGTGACTCAAGTAGGCAGTTTCACAAAGGGCGGCGCCCGAGACTCGGCGGAACCTCTCGCACCGGCACGGCCGTCGATCCGCCGCCGACGCAAACGGGCGCGGACGCGCGCCGCACGGACCGTTCATACCACGTGGCCCCGACGATCACGAGCAGGCTGCCAATCGTCGCCGCCAACATATCCTTTTGAGCGTCCCACTCATCCCCCTGCGTCCCGAGATAAGCCGACCCCAGCTCGGGATTCACGAGAATGGCGATGACCATTTCGATGATTTCAAACAAGCCGCTCTGGGCCAGGATGCCGCTGACGGGCAGGTACAGGGCCCAAAACCCGCGCAGATCGGCCGTGCGCATCAAGAGCTCCCGCAGGGGATACACCAGGAAAAACCCGTAGCCGAAATGAACGATGCGGTCGAACGGGTTGCGCGTCAGCGCAAAGGCGTCCTTCAGCCAAAACCCGAGCGGCACTTCAGCATACGTATAGTGCGCGCCGATCGCGTGCAGCAACAGAAACGCGGCCAGCAGGGCATACGACAGGTCGGTGAAGCGAAACAGCCGGTACGTCGAGACCAGGGTGACGAGGCAGAGGACGACGAGAATGTTTTCCAGCGCCCAATCCAAACGATCGACAGGAGCGATGGCGAGCAGGACCCAAACGAGCAGATAGCCGACCAGCAGCCACAGGGGCGCCGCGCTGGGCGGCGGCGTCTCGAACGGCGCGGAGTACACGCGTGCCATCGCGTTACGGCACCCGCGTTGCGTTGGAGGGCATCAGGTCCGGCGGCGCGGCGCGCAGCGCCCGCTCAGCCGACATTCGGCGCCCGATGCGGACCAACAGGACGATCGCCATGCAGAGCAGCGACCCGTACATCGCCGCGGCCATATCCTTTTGCGCGTCCCAGAGATCGCCCTGCGCGCCCAAATAGGCGAGGCCCAGTTCGGGGTGCACGATCTGCGTCGCCCACGATTCCATAATTTCCCACAGCCCGCTGAGCCCCAACACGGTGATCACCGGCAGGTAGTACAACACCCAGCCGCGCGCATGGCCGAGCAGGCGGAACGCCTCTTCCATGGGATAGGCCAGCAGAAACCCGAAGCTGAAATGGACAAGCCGGTCGAAATGATTCCGGCCCAGGTGCAGCATCTGATCGAGCCAGGCGCCGGCCGGCACGCCTTGATAGGTATAGTGCACGCCGATGGTATGTAACGTTAAGAACAGCGTGATCAGGGCGTACGAGATCGGCGAGAGCGGGCAGCGGCGATAGGTCGCCACGAGCGCCATTACAAAGAGCGCCGGCAGGACGCTGGCGATGGCCCAAAACTGTCGGTCCACCGGCGAGAAGGCCAAGGCGACAAACAGCGCGACATACCAGCCGATCAATCCGACCAAGAAAAGCTTCGTCCGACGCATCGTGTCCTAGGCGAAACTCCGTCGTCCAATTTCCCGCGGGATCATCAGCACCGCCGCACAGAGCATGGCGTTCGCCACGGCGCCTCTCATCACTGTACAAGCTGCTGCAGGTCCGTTCAAGCAACGGGCCGATGCCCCGACGCGCGCACGTTCGCGCGCACTGAACGACTGAGCCGTTGAACTCCCCATAGCCGTTTCGGTACGGTAGATCCATGACCCTGATGAAACGTCTGACGATCGGCTACACATGGACCATCCTACTGTGCGCCTCCGGCTGGGGAGTGCTCGGCGCTCCGGCCTTCGCGCAATCACTGGATGACACCGTCACGTTCTTAACTGAATTCACCGCCAAGCACGGACTTGTTCGCGCGCCAAGCTGCAAAGCCGAAGACGCCGGGCGGCTGCCGGTCGTCACCGACATGTACGCGGCAATTCCAACCGGCACGAACCTCGGCCTGGTGGAGCTGAACCACGGCACGCCGAACGGACGTACCGGACACACCCTGTTCGATTTACACGATATCGAAAAGATCGAACTCGTCGGTGAGGAACGGATCGACGAGACTCGCAGCTACCCGCAGGTCCGCGTGACCTGTACAGGCCACAAACCCTGCATCGAAAAACTCACTTACTGCAGCGGCGAGGTGCGCGAACGCCGCGCGCAGCTGCAGGCGGACTCCCTCTACTTCCGCGGCGGCAGTAGCGCCGAACGTGTCACCAAAGCCCTGACACACCTCCACACACTCATCACCACAAAAAATACATCCAGCCCGTTCTAAGCTCGCTCGCCGCATTCGCGCGAGCGCAGCGCGATCCATCGTCGCACATACGCGGTATCCGCGGGCTCGTGCGCTCATACGCTGTTCATCGGCATCTGCATCTGCCCCGGCATCGGCCTGTGCTTCCGCATACGCATCAACATCCGCACGCCTGTGCGTAGGTGTTCGCGCGGGCTTGACGGGGCACCTTTACAATGTAACCATTGGATACAATTTATGTGCTCTAGTCGAACGCGCACTGCGCAACCATCGCGCCCCCAGATGCCACATGGATCGCCGGATTCTCTATTTTCATATCCCCTCGCCCGGTATCGCCGTGGCGCGGCAGGAAGATCCAACGCTCCGAAGCAGGCCCGTTGCGATCGCCGCCTCCCCCGCTCCGCGCGCGCCGCTGCTGGAAGTTTCACAGGAAGCACAGCACGACGGCGTTAGTCCCGGCATGTCGGTCGCCCTGGCGTCACAGCTGTGTCACGCACTGCGGATTCTCCCGCCCAACCCCACGCAAACCCTCCACGCGCATACGACCATGCAACGGCTCGTCGCCGGCTTCACGCCTCGCTGGGAACCGATTGTACCCGGCCGCTTTTATCTCGACCTGACCGGCACGCGCGCGCTCTATGGGCAGCCACTCGATGCGGCCGCCCGCTTGGAGCGTGACATCCAGGCACAGAGCGGATTGACCGGCGTCATCGGCATCGCCGGCAACAAACTGGTCTCTCAGTTAGCCGCCACCGCCTTCGGGCGCCCCTCGGACCTGGTCAGTATCCTGCCCGGCTCCGAACGCACGTTCGTGGAGCCGCTGCCCATCGATCTGCTGCCGGGACTCGCCGCCCCCGCACGCTCGGCGCTCCGAACCCTCTTGGACGACTTGAACCTCCGCACGCTCGGCGCCATCGCCGAGACACCGCTGTCCTCGCTGGAGCTGGCCGTGGGATCTGCCGCACAGGCACTCCACGAATGGGCCCTCGGCATCGACCGCTCGCCGGTGCACATGATCGCGGAACAGCCCTCGCTGCAGGCGGCCACCGTCCTGCCCTCGGACGAGATCGACGACCGCATCCTCCTGGGCCACGTCTACGAACTGGCGGAGACGCTCTGCCGCCAACTGCGCCTGCACCAACAACGGTGCCGACGCATGGTCCTCACCCTAACGCTCCGTGATCGCAGCGAGCGGACCGGCCACACGACACTGGAAACCGGCAGCGCCTGGGAACTCGACTGGCGGCTTCCGCTCACAACGCTGTTCATGCGGACCTTCGACCGTCGCGTGCGTGTGCAGCGTCTCACCCTGCGCGCGGACACCATGGGCGCCTGGACGGAACAGCTTCCGTTATTTCCGCCGGAGGACACGCACGCCCAGAGCAGCCTCACGCGACGCCAACATCTCTCCACGGCTCTCGACCGCCTTCGCGAGCGGTTTGGTGAGCATGCCGTTCGGTGGGGCTATGCCGTTCGTTCATCTCCACGTCCACTCTGACGCGTCGCCCATGCAGGGCGTGGCCTCCGTCACCGCCCTCTGCGAGGCCGCGCGACGCCAGGGCGCCGCCAGGCTGGCGCTGACCGACACGAACGGACTGTACGCGGCCGTCCGCTTCATCACCGCCGCCCGCCGGGCCGACATTCAGCCGATCCTGGGCGCGGAACTCGTCGCCGGCCCCCATCGTGCGGTGCTCCTCGCCAAAACGCCTGCGGGCTATGCGAACCTGTGCCGCCTGCTCTCGGCGCGCCATACGGACCCCGCCTTTCATGCCATCGACGCCGTCCGACAGCACCGCCCCGGGCTGATCATCATCAGCGACGATGCCGCGGCGTTGACCGCCTGGGCCGGAGATTCGCGCGAGGATCTGTACGTCGAACTCACGCCCGGGCCCGGCATGGAGCAGGCACGGCAGTTCAGCCGACAGCAGGGCCTCCCGCCAGTCGCCACCACACGCGCGCAGTACCTGCAGCCGGGCGATGCGGAGATCCATCGGATGCTGCGCGCGATCGCGCTGAACACCACGCTGTCGCGCTTACCCGCCGACGCCTGCTGCGCGCCGACGCACTGGTTGATGCCGCCGTCGGCCCTGTCCTCCTACTTTCCCCATTGCCCGCAGGCGCTGGAGCACACCGTGCGCATTGCCGAGGCCTGCCATACAGACTGGCGATTCGGGGACACCATCTTTCCCGCCTTCCGCCACCTCTCGAGCGAAGCCGCCTACACGCTGCTGCGCGATCGAACATACGCCGGCGCGGCCCAACGCTACGGCACGCTGACGCCGACGATTTGCACGCGCATCGAGCATGAGCTCGCGATCATTCGGCAGAAGCGCTTTGCGGATTATTTCTTAGTGGTGGAAGACATCGTCCGGCAAGCGCCGCGCACCTGCGGCCGCGGGTCCGTCGCCGCCTCTATCGTCTCCTACTGCTTGTCCATCACGCATGTCGAGCCCCTGCGCCACAATCTGTTTTTCGAGCGCTTCCTCAATCCGGGACGACAAGACCCGCCCGACATCGACATCGATTTTCCATGGGACGAACGGGACGACATTCTGGCCTGGATTTTTACGCACTATGGCGAGGGACAGGCCGCGATGGTCGCCAATCAAAATACGTTGGGACTGCGCGCGGCGATTTGCGAAGTCGCAAAAGTGCATGGGCTCCCGGCAGATGAAATCGGCCGTGTCTCCACGCTACTGTTCCGTCGCCGCGACTTCATTTCCTTCGACAGTCCGCCCACACCGACCGCCTGGGCGGCGCGTCTCAGCCACGCGCTTCGTCTCGCGCCCCCGTGGCCGGACATTCTCCGCGGCGCGGCGCATGCGGAGGGCCGTTTTCGAAACCTGTCGCTCCACTGCGGCGGCGTGGTCATTGTGCCCGACGACATTCGCCGCTATGTGCCGGTCGAACGCGCGGCGAAGGGGCTGCCCGTCATCCAATGGGAAAAGGATCAGACGGAAGAGGCGGGGCTCGTCAAAATCGACATCCTCGGCAACCGGTCGCTGGCGGTGATTCGCGATGCGCTCGCCGCGATTGCACGCAACACCGGACGCACCATCGACTATGCAGCTTGGGAGCCGCTCACGGACCCCGCGACCCAGGCGCTGATCCGACGCGGCGACACGATCGGCTGCTTTTACGTCGAGTCGCCCGCCACGCGCCTCCTGCTCAAAAAACTCTGGGGGGGCATGCCTGCCGACCGCGCCGCCCGTGCCGACGTGTTCGACTTGCTGGTGATCGTCTCCTCACTCGTACGTCCGGCCGCCAACCGCTTTGTCGACGAGTTTATCCGCCGGGCACAGGGCGGCGCCTATGCGCCGTGGCATCCGCGGCTTACGCCGCTGCTCGAAGAGACCTACGGCATCATGGTCTATCAAGAAGACGTGACCAAGGTGGCGATGGCGCTGGCGGATTTTTCGCTCGACGACGCGGACCAGCTGCGCAAGAGTCTCAGCAAAAAGCACAAGGCCAAGCAGTTGCAAGACTACCGCGATCAGTTTTGCCGCGGGGCGGCCCGCCACGGCGCGTCGCCGGACACCATCGCGGGCATCTGGCAGATGATCCTCAGCTTCGCCGGCTACAGCTTCTGCAAACCGCACTCCGCCAGCTACGCGCAAGTGTCGTTCAAGTCCGCCTATCTGCGCGCGCACTATCCGGCGGAATTCCTGGCCGCCGTCCTCAGCAATCAGGGCGGCTTCTACTCCACCGTCGCCTACCTCTCCGAAGCGCGCCGTATGGGCCTACGTATTCTCACCCCCGACGTGAACGCCGGCGACTGGGCCTATCAGGGCGTCGGCGACACCCTTCGAATCGGCCTAATGCAGCTACGGTCTTTTCCCGAGACGCTCGGCCGCCAGCTCCTGGCGGAACGGACCACGCACGGCCCCTACCGTTCCCTTCGCAATCTGCTTGCGCGGGTGCCGATGGAGCGTCGCCACGCGCGCACGCTGATCCTCTCCGGAGCCTGCGACTCGCTTGCGGGAGAACTCAGCAGACCGGCGTTGCTGTGGCGGCTCTATGCCGGAACGCAGGCCGCATCGACCGCACTGCCCATTCCCGACGAATACGACGCAACCCGCCGCCTCGCCCATGAACAGGAGACACTCGGGTTCGTGTGGAGCCGCCACCCGCTCGACCGCTACGAGGAAGCCATCGCGCGGCTGGGGCCGCTAACAGGCGCACAGATGTCGGAGGCCGTGGGACGCCGCGTGACCATGGTGGGCGTGCTGATCACGGAAAAGTTTGCGGAGACCAAGACGGGCCAGCCGATGGAGTTTGCCACCTTCGAAGATCGCACCGCGCTCTACGATGCCACACTGTTTCCGGACGTCTATCGTCGGCACTGCCATCACCTGCGCACCAACAACGCCTACGTGCTCCACGGACTGGTCGAAGCCCAGTTCGGCGTCGCCACACTCACCGTGACCACCCTCACTCCCTTGACCTTGCAGCGCCAACACCGGACACACCACAGCCTGCCCGCATAGCTCGCAGGAAACGACCCAAGCCATCCCGATCGTGAGCGCGTGAAGCTATGAGTAAGTATCCGCCACGAGCGTGGCAGCAGGAGCGGCCGGATGCAGAACAGCTTTTGACAATGCTATCGAGTGCGGCGCACGGGAGGCGGCGGAATCGCAAGCACATGCGACCAAGACGCGTACAACTCAAACCCGAGAGCGATCAGCGTGTGATGTCACAGACACACTCTTGCATCCCGGTCCACAAGACATCTACTCTGTAGGTCTACGCAAGGAGAAGATTCCTCCCCATGAAGGCTCGTGCACTTAAGCAGACGATTGAGGATGGTTATACAGTCATTCCCGATGTGATGGATGAACGCACGTGCACACGACTCCTCGCAGACCTCCTGGAATGGACCAGCCGAAGCAGTCGCGCGGGGACGAGAAATCTCATGGCGTGTCCTCCAGTTCGCAAGATCGCCACTCAGGACCATCTCGTGTCACTGGCTGCGGCAATGCTCGGATGTGCTGCGACGCCGTACCGAGCCACGCTATTCAATAAGTCACCGGACAGCAACTGGCTTGTGACCTGGCACCAAGATACGGCCCTGCCGCTTCAAACCCGGGTTGCATCACCGGAATGGGGCCCCTGGTCGACAAAACA
The DNA here is from genome assembly GCA_041908685.1 of Nitrospiraceae bacterium. Classification (GTDB taxonomy): domain Bacteria; phylum Nitrospirota; class Nitrospiria; order Nitrospirales; family Nitrospiraceae; genus BQWY01. The sequence goes on from JAYREW010000022.1 coordinate 29,683, forward strand.
CGGAGTGATCTATGCCCGTGCCCCAGCCTGGGCCTTAGAGAGAGTTGCAACCTTGCGGGTCCACTTGGATAACTGCCCTGCAGATGCTGGCCCATTGCGGGTCATCCCCGGCACTCACAAACACGGGGTGCTTTCCGCAGAAGCTATCGCGCACCTAGCGAATTCGCAACCCCCCGTGGACTGCCTCTCGGCACGAGGCGGCGTGCTCGCGATGAGCCCCCTCTTGGTCCATGGCTCATCGAAGAGCCGCAATTCTTCGCTGCGGCGGATCCTACACATCGAATATGCCCAATCGGAAAGGATCGCGCCCGGCATACATCTCGCCCTCGCATAGATGCCTGTTACCGTATCTCAAACAAGTAAAGGATCGATCGGATGACGCACTTCCAGCAAGGTGCGGCCAGTCAAAACTCGAACAAGTACACGGGACGCGACGGCGACAGCAATGGATGAGGCGCGGGAATCTCGGCTGGGTTCGAGTTTTGCCAGGTGAAGATTCAGCCTTGCGTGAATGCACCATCGGATCGTCTGGTTTATCCCAGCACGAGGTAGCGAAAATAAAGATGAGGGCAAACCCTATCGGCACCTTCCTGCTGTATATCGGGACTACGCTCTTCGTAGCTGGGACTTTCCTCGCCTTTTACGGATCGGATGCGCTGGCTGCAGGGAGCTATTGGATGATGGTCACTGGATGGAGTGTCTCAGTTGCTAGCGTCGCTATCCGCGCATATCGTTTCTTTAAAGCATTTCGAGAGCGCACACGGCGGAGGTCATAATAGCGGGTCGGGAGTTGTTGCGCTGACGAGCCGCCACAACGCCAATTGGCTGACGCATATCCAGCAAGGCTGCGAACCCAGCCCCCGACGAAATCGGCGCCGCCAGTCAGAATTCGTACAAATACATGGTACGGTATAATAGAGGGTCGGGAGTTGTTGCGATAAGGGACAAGCACACTGCTGACCGACTGACACAGATTCCCGAACGCTCCGGGGCGGCGGTCACGGCCAATCTACTGATAGGCCTCGGGATCGATGAGGTCCTGACGGGCACGGACGGCGCGGGCAAGGGCGGATGACGGCCTTACACAGCCGCAAGGGATGAGTGTGTGCTATCTGATTCTTTTGTCGGTCACGCTGCTTCCAAGGATGCGCGACGCCATCACACGTTGAATCGGAAGTGGACGATATCGGCTTCCTTCATCACATAGTCCTTCCCTTCCAGCCGGAACAGCCCCTTCTCTTTGACCTTGGCTTCTGAGCCGCAGGCCAGCAGGTCGTCGTAGTGATAGACCTCGG
>JAYREW010000023.1:0-342500 GCA_041908685.1 Nitrospiraceae bacterium
AGGCCGATAATAGTAAGCCAAATAGCGGGGCCGTCTATGTGTTTACCCGCATCGGAGGAATCTGGACTCAGCAGGCTTACCTCAAGGCCTCAAACAGCGATACGGATGATCAGTTCGGCTGGAGCGTGGCGCTCTCGGGCGACACCTTGGCCGTCGGCGCGGACCGAGAAGACAGCAACGCGACCGGCATCAACGGCAACCAAGCCGATAATTCCAATCTCACGAGCGGCGCGGTGTATGTGTTTACCCGCAGCTCTGGCTTCTGGAGCCAGCAGGCATATGTGAAGACCTCGAACAACCATCTCGGCACTCAGTTCGGTACCAGCGTCGCGCTCCACGGCGACACACTCGCCGTCGGAGCCTTAGCTGAGGGCAGTAACGCGACCGGCATCAACGGCAACCAAGCCGATACCAGCGCCACCCTCAGCGGCGCCGTCTATGTGTTTACCCGCAGCAGCTATGGCGTATGGACTCAGCAGGCCTATGTCAAGGCCTCGAACAGCGAAGCGGGTGATCAGTTCGGCTACAGCGTGGCGCTCTCGAACGACACCTTGGCCGTCGGCGCGCCTTACGAGGACAGCAACGCCACGGGCATTAACAGCGAGCAAGCCGATAACAACGCCGGCAACAGCGGCGCGGTCTATGTGTTCACGCGCGATGGAAACACCTGGATACAGCAGGCCTATGTGAAAGCCTCCAACACGGATCCCAATGACCGGTTTGGCTCCAGCGTGGCGCTCTCCGCCGATACGCTGGCAGTCGGCACGTGGCGTGAGGCCAGCAGTGCCACCGGGGTTAACGGGAACCAGGCCGATAACAACGCCGGCAGCAGCGGCGCGGGCTATGTCTTCACGCGCAGCGGAGGCGCCTGGTCTCAGCAGGCCTATCTCAAGGCCTCAAACAGCGAGGCTAACGACTACTTCGGCCACAGCGTCGCGCTCTCGGGCGACACCTTGGCAGTGGGCGCACCCAACGAGGGCAGCAACGCGACCGGCATCAACGGCAACCAAGCCGATAACAGCGCTCCTTATAGCGGCGCGGTGTATATCTTCCGGTAACCCCCTGAATCCGGCCTCGCCGTCTCGGCGGCGAGGCCGCCCTCCCGCTATACATCCGGCACTCCTACCAGGACCTCAATTTACTGAGCAGATGAGAGTACCAACCCTGCCCAAGTTTTCGCGCCGGTTCTAGCTGCCGACGAGAGAGCGCGCATGAAGGTGCACTCCACCGACTGCGGGCGTGGGCATCCTGTTCGAGTTTTGGTAGGAAGCTGCCTGTGGTGCTGTTGAAAGCTGTGTGGGGCGTACGCGTCTGCGCGAAGGACCGTTACGACCGGGCGGCGGAAGAGGCGATCGTTGGGGCTTTGAGGGAGCGGACGAATTCGCTAATGCCAGCGAGCGCGTTGGGACGGTGCGGGAGCTCGGCGACGCGTTTCACGAGGGCGCTGCCGACAATGACTCCGTCGGCCGATTTGGCGATGCGTTTCACGTCGTCCGGTGTGGCGACGCCGAATCCAACAGACACCGGCACCTTACTGACTTTCCGAATGCGCTGCACGTTCTGCTCGACATCGCCCATGTCGGTGATGGTGGCTCCGGTGATCCCGGTCAGCGACACGTAATAGACGAATCCATGCGAGGCGCGCGCCACCTTCACACGTCGCGCGGGCGGGCTGGTCGGCGCCAGCAGGAAAATCAGATCGAGACCAGCCGGCGCAGCGAGGGCGCTCAACGGACCGGACTCTTCCACCGGCATGTCGGGCACGATCAAGCCATCGATACCGGCCGCCACCGCGTCGCGGCAAAATGCGGCTTCGCCGTAGGCAAAGATGCTGTTGTAATAGGCCATCAGCACGAGCGGAATCTGGGTCTTCGCGCGCAGCGTCGTGGTCATGGCTAATATCTTCTTTAGCGTCGTGCCGCTCTTCAGCGCGCGGTCGGCCGCTTGCTGAATGACCGGGCCGTCGGCGATCGGATCGGAAAAGGGCACGCCGAGTTCGATCACATCGGCTCCAGCCTGTTCCAACGCCTGCACCAAGGCCTCGGTCTCCGACAAGGACGGATCGCCGGCCATGATGTACGTGATCAACGCCTGCTCGCGCTTCGCCGCCAAGGACCGGAACCGCACGTCCAACCGACTCATCAGAGCGTCACTCCCCGCAGGCGCGCGACATGCTGCACGTCTTTGTCGCCGCGTCCCGACACGTTCACGAGAATAATTTGGTTGCGCTTCATCTTGGGCGCTAGTTTGACGACCTCAGCGATCGCGTGGGAACTTTCGAGCGCCGGGACAATCCCCTCTTCACGCGCCAGCAGGTCGAACGCGGCCAAGGCCTCGTCGTCCGTCACCGAGGTGTATTGAATGCGATGCTGATCGTGATAGTACGCATGCTCCGGTCCGACGGCCGCGTAATCCAAGCCCGCCGACACGGAATGCGTGAGATTGATTTGCCCGTTCTCGTCCTGCAACAGATAGGTCATCGTTCCCTGCAGCACACCCGGCTTGCCGCCCGAAAACCGCGCGGCATGCTTACCGCTGGGCACGCCCAGGCCGCCCGCTTCGACGCCGGTCATCTTGACCTTCGGATCGTTCAAAAACGCATAGAACAGGCCGATGGAATTGCTGCCGCCGCCGACGCAGGCCACCAGATGATCCGGCAGTCGCCCTTCGGCCGCGCGAATTTGCCGCCGCGCCTCCTGCCCGATCACGGCTTGGAAGTCGCGAATCATCATCGGATAGGGATGCGCGCCCAGGACCGAGCCGAGAATGTAATGCGTGGTGCGGACGTTCGTCGTCCAGTCGCGCATGGCTTCGCTGATGGCGTCCTTCAAGGTGCGGCTGCCGGCGTCGACACCGGTCACCTTCGAGCCGAGCAGACGCATCCGAAAGACGTTCAAGGCCTGGCGCTGCATGTCTTCCGTGCCCATATAGATTTCGCATTGCAGGCCGAACATGGCCGCAACCGTGGCGGTGGCGACGCCATGTTGTCCCGCGCCGGTCTCCGCAATCACGCGCGGCTTCTTCATGCGCTTGGCCAACAGGGCCTGCCCGATGGCGTTGTTGATCTTGTGCGCGCCGGTGTGACAGAGGTCCTCGCGCTTCAAATAAATTTTCGCCCCGCCCAACCGCTTCGTCAGACGTGACGCGAAGTACAACGACGTAGGCCGCCCGACGTATTCCTTCAGGTAACGGACGAATTCCTGCTGAAACGCCTTGTCCTTTTTAGCGCGCGCATACTCCTGCTCCAATTCGAGCAGCGCGGGCATCAGCGTTTCCGGGACATAGCGGCCGCCGTAGGGACCGAAGCGGCCTTGATCGTTGGGAAGTGGGGTCACAGCCATCGCAATATCCTTCAGTGCACGGAGCTCAGGCGCAGTATAGTGAGCGACCTAATCGGAAACAAGGCGAACGGCATCCAGAAAGGCGCGCACCTTGTCGTGATCCTTTCGGCCCGGCGACTGCTCGACGCCGCTGCTGACATCCACGCCGTAGGGTCGCACGGCGCGGATCGCGGCGCCCACATTCTCCGGCGTCAGCCCGCCCGCGAGCAACACCGTGGATACCTTCGCCACTTCCGCCGCCAGATTCCAATCCACGACCTGACCGGTACCGCCGTAGGCCGCCTCGCTGTAGGCATCCACGAGAAAGCCGCGAATGCCGGCGCGCCCGCGACATTCGGCCAGCGCGAGAAATCCGCTACGGTCCTTCAGGCGCACGGCTTTGAGCGCCGGGCGACCGAGTTGTTCGCAGTAGGCTGCAGACTCGTCGCCGTGCAACTGGGCGAGCATGAGCCCCGTGTCATCCAACAGCGCGCGCACCGTCTGCGCTTCTTCGTTGACGAACACGCCGACGGGCACCACAAACGGGGGCAGCGTGGCGACGATCGCCTTGATGACCTTCGGCTCGACATAGCGCGGACTCTTGCGATAGCAGACAAACCCGAGCGCCCTCGCGCCCGCGTCGACGGCCACCGCGGCGTCCTCCGGATTCGTCAGCCCGCAGATCTTCACGGCGACCATTATCGCGCGGCCTTCCGACCGTCGGATGCGGCAGCCGTCCGCCCCAACAGTTCATCCAGCTTCTTGGCTCGGTCGTCGGCGCGGATGAGCGACTCCCCGATCAACATGGCGTGAATACCGCCTTCGACCAATCGCTCGACATCGGCGCGCCGGTGGATGCCGCTTTCACTGACGATCAACTTGCCGGGCGGAATGCGGGCGGCCAGCCGAAACGTCGTGTTCAAGTCGGTGGTGAAGGTTTTCAGATCGCGATTGTTGATGCCGATCAGGCGCGCGTCGGGCAGCCACTCGAGCACCGTATCCAGCTCGCGTTCGTGATGCGTCTCGATCAGCGCGTCGAGCTTCAACTCCGTCGCCAGCGCGAAGAAATCGATCAGCTGTCGCCGCTCCAAGGCGGCCACGATCAAGAGGATTGCATCCGCCCCGTTCGCGCGCGCCTCATAAAACTGAATGTCGCCGACCATGAACTCTTTGTTGAGCGACGGCAACCCGACCGCAGCCTTCACGTCCTTCAAATAGGACAGGCTGCCTTGGAAAAACTCCTCGTCCGTCAGGATCGACAAGGCCGAGGCCCCGCCCGCGCGGTAACTCTCGGCAATCGCAATCGGATCGAACTGCTGCTCGAATTCCGGCCGAAGCAGCCCGAGACTGGGCGAGGCCTTCTTCACCTCGGCGATCAACGCCGGAGCCTGCGCGGTCCGCGTAGCCTCCAACGTATCGGCAAACCCTAATGGCGGCGCCGCGTCACGGATACGCGTTTTCAGTTCGGTGATATAGGCGCGGCTCTGCTTGTGCCGCAGTTCGGCACGCTTATGCTCAAGAATTCGGTCAAGAATCACGCAGCCGCCTTCTTCGTGTACGTCACGAGTTGATCAAGTTTCGCAATGGCCTTCCCGCTATCGATGGTCTGCGCCGCCAACGCGCAGCCGTCCCGCAACGTCTTCGCCAGACCGCCGGCCACCAACGCGGGCGCGGCGTTCATGCAGACGATGTCCCGCTGCGGACCCTTCCGCCCTTGCAGAATCTCCCTCGTGATTTCCGCATTCCGTTCCGCCGTGCCGCCGACCAGCGCCTTCATCGAGGCGCGCTCCACGCCGAAATCCTTCGGCTCGACGACATACCGCGTCACCACCCCGGCCTTGCCCTCGGCCACGACCGTCTTCCCGGTGACGGAGATTTCATCGAGCCCGTCCATGCCGTGCACAACGAAGCAATGTTGCGTGCCCAGGTGCACGAGCACCTTTGCCAGCAATTCCGTCAGCCGTTCTTCGTAGACGCCCACGACCTGCAGCGTGGCCCCGGCCGGATTCGACAGCGGCCCCATGATATTCAGCAACGTGCGGATGCCCAGCTCCTGCCGCGGGGCCGCACAATGTTTCATCGCGCTATGGTAGAGCGGCGCAAACAAAAACCCGACGCCGACCGCATCGATTCCTTCGGCCACCGCTTCGGCCGGCAGGTCGATCTTCACGCCCAATGCGCTTAACACATCGGCGCTGCCGCATTTGGACGACACAGACCGGTTGCCGTGCTTGGCGACCGTCAGGCCCGCTCCCGCCACCACGAACGCCGTGGTCGTCGAAATATTGAAGGTGTGCGCCCCGTCTCCGCCGGTCCCGCAGGTGTCCACGACCTTAGCGGCTCCCAGCCGAATCCGCGTCGCCTTGGCCCGCATGGCCCGCACCGCCCCGGCGATCTCCTCGACCGTTTCGCCCTTGACGCGCAGGCCCATCAGGAGCGCCGCAATCTGCGCCGGGGTCGCCTGCCCGTCCATGATGGTGCGCATGACCTCTTCCATCTCCTGCTCGGAGAGGTCGGCCTTATCGGCAAGCTTTGCGATGACGGCTTTGAGCATGGTCGTCTCGGAAGGCGATGATCCGGGCTGCACCCTTATACGAACCTGCGAACGTATGAACGATTGGTCGGCAGGACTATGCTCTTCCAACACCGGTACCGATACCGGCCGCACTCGCCCAGGATGGCAGCGACCTCCGTCCTTACAGCTTCAGGAAATTCCCTAGGAGTTCCTTCCCCGATGTGGTCAGGATCGATTCCGGATGGAACTGCACGCCCTCGACCCCGAGGGTCCGATGCCGCATCCCCATGATGTCGCCCTCTGCCGTCTCGGCTGAAATTTCAAAACAGGCGGGCAAGGTCTCGCGGCGCACGATCAGCGAATGGTAGCGCGTGGCCTCAAAGGGATTCGGCAGCGCGCTGAAGAGCGTCTTGCCGTCATGCCGAATCATGGACGTCTTCCCGTGCATCAGCCGCGGCGCACGAATGACCTCGCCGCCGAAAGCGACCGCCAACGACTGATGGCCCAAGCACACCCCGAGCAGCGGCAGCTTCCCGGCGAACTGGGTAATCGTCTCGACGGAGACGCCCGCCTCCTTCGGCGTACAGGGGCCGGGCGAGATGACGATGCGGTCCGGCTTCATCGCCGCAATGTCCTCGACGGTGATCTTGTCGTTCCGCACCACACGCACGTCCTCGCCCAGTTCGCCGAAGTACTGCACCAGGTTATAGGTGAACGAGTCGTAGTTATCGATCATCAATAACATAGGCGTTCCATTTACAGCGCACCGCAGGGCGCGCACCCACAGGCCCCGCGCCGCGCCCGCGACTATTCCAACCCGCGCTCCGCCATCTCGATGGCCTTCATCATCGCGCGCGACTTGTTGCAGGTCTCGATGTACTCATGCTCGGGATTTGAATCGGCGACAATGCCGGCGCCCGCCTGGATGTAGGCCCGCCGCCCCTTCAGCACAACCGTGCGGATATTGATGCAGACATCCATATTGCCGGAGAAGCTGAAGTAGCCCACGGCCCCGGCGTAGGGGCCGCGACGCGTCGGCTCCAACTCGTCGATGATTTGCATCGCGCGGATCTTCGGCGCCCCGGACACGGTCCCGGCGGGAAAGCAGGCACGAAAGACATCGTAGGCATCTTTCCCAGCCGCCAACTCGCCGCGGACATGGGACACGATGTGCATCACATGCGAATAGCGCTCGATTTGCATCAGCGCATCCATGCGCACGGAGCCGATGCGGGCGACACGGCCGAGGTCGTTCCGCCCGAGATCCACGAGCATGACGTGTTCGGCGCGCTCTTTCTCATCCGCCAACAGTTCCTGCGCCAGCGCCCGATCCTCGTCCGGAGTCTTCCCGCGCGGACGCGTCCCGGCGATCGGCCGCACCGCCACCTGCCCGTCTTCGCAACGCACCAAAATCTCCGGGGACGACCCGACCAATTCGACGCCCCCGATGCGTACATAGTACAAGTACGGCGAGGGATTGATGACCCGCAGCGCGCGATAGAGCTCGAACGGCTTCGCCTGCATGGTGGTTTCCCACCGTTGCGACACCACCGCCTGCACGATATCGCCCGCGCGGATGTACTCCTTCGTCTTGGCGACCATCTTCTCGAAGTCCGCCTTGCTCATGTTCGGCGTGAACGAGAGCGGCGTGCGCCGCGTCTTCGGACGCTGACGCTTCAACGGACGTCGAAGTCGCGCGATGATCTTTTCGATCCGCCCGGTCGCGTCCTTGTAGGCCTTGCGCACGGCGGCCTCGCGCGGATCCGTCACATGCGCGTTCGCCACGACCTTAATGGTTTGCGTCACCCGATCGAAGATGACCAGACTGTCCGTAATGACGAAGGCGAAGGCCGGAACATCGATGCCGTCCTTGCGCCGCGAGCCGATGTCTTCGAACGAGCGCACGACATCGTAGCCCGCATAGCCGACGGCGCCGCCGATGAAACGCGGCAACCCTGGGACCGTCACCGGGCGATAGGCCTGCATCACCTCTTTGAGCACCGCCATGGGATCGGCGGTGTGCGGCAGACGCCGGACCTTCCGACCTTCAGTAATCACCGTCGCGCCGCGATCTTCGCGAATGGTGATCGGCGAGCCGCTGCCGAGAAACGAATAGCGCGCCCAATTCTCGCGCCCCTCCACGCTTTCCAACAGGAACGCAGCCGGGCCATGGTCGATCTTGGAAAACGCCGAAACCGGCGTTTCGTGGTCGGCCAGGATTTCGCGATAGAGCGGGATCAGCGTGCCCTGTCCGGCCAGGGCACGAAAGTCATCGAGTGACAGGGAATACTGTGGCTGGGCCATGAGGGGGCTCGTGGTACGCGGCGCGCACGCAACCGACCGGTGGTCGGCCGCGATTACTCAAATCCGACAATGATCTTTTCGCCTACTTCCAACAGATCGTCTTTCCGATTATTCCAGGTGCGGATCTTCTCGACCGTCGTCCCATAGCGCTTGCTCAGGCGGTAGACCGTGTCGCCCGGCTTCACCTGATGGCGAATCGCGGAGCGGCCGTCGGCCAACGCGGACTGGGCGGCTTTGTCGGCCTTCGCCGAGGCGGCGCTCAAGGCGCTGGCGCTGGGCAGAATTTCCGTCGGTGTGGATTCAGGCAGGCTCCCGCCTGGGATGAGCGTGGAATCTCCGGCCATATCGCTGCCCTGGCCGCCGGCCATACTCCCGGCCATTCCGCCCGATAGCCCGCCAGACAGGTCGCCGCCCGCACCCGCCGATACTCCTGCGGCCGTGTCACGATTCATGCTGCGCAGGTCCAATTTCGACGGCGCCGGTAACGCCGACTTCTTCTTTGCCGCAGCGGGAGCAGACGCCTTCGACTGCTCCATGGCTTTTTGTTGCAGCATCATCGCATCGCGCAGCGCATCCGCTTCTTCCTGCAACCGTCCCATCTGTTCGCGGGCCGACTGGACCTGCGCCGACAACTCGCGATTCCGCGTCTCATAGTCCGTTGCGTCGCGCTTGATGCGCTTCAGCTCGTTATCCAGCTCCGCCGTCCGCTTCTCTTCCTGCGCAAGCAGCCGCTGAAAATTCAGGCTCCGCGATTTTTCCGCATCATAGGTTTCCTTGAACACGCAGCCTGAGGTGGCCAGGAGGGCACAGGAGAGGCCGAGCGAGAGACCCACCGCCGTGATGTTGATCTGAGGCATGCCCATACCGACGCCGATCCTTTCCGACCGCTTGGTCTGACCACTCATCCGCGCTCCGCGGCGAGACTGCACTGAGTCGTATCGAATCAAACTGACTCGCGGCGCGCGCATCGAACAGAGGCCGCGTGGCGCCCGCACAGACGCTCCCAACGCGGATCCGATAAGTCGTACAGAATACTGAGCGCCCGGCTGAAAGTCAAAGCAGGAGCGATGAATCCTCGCCTCCGCACCAGACCCACCATCGTGCGTAGCCCGCGAGCCGCGCGCGGGAACCGCCGCCGATCGGCCTGGTGACATCGCGCGTCGATTGCGTGCCGCACAGGGCTATGGTAGGTTTCGCCACGCATCGACCGCTCGCCTTCCATCGATCCATGAGCATGTCTGAGACACCGTCCACAGAGCAATCCGCTCGCCGAACGCGCCGCTTACAGGGCGTGCTCCTGCACCTGGCGCAGCCGCTGGTGCCACGTCAGGAATGGATCGGCGACCGTGAGATCCTCAAGCAACTGCTGGCCTGCTGGCTGATGGTCGATCCGCGCGACCTGCCGCTCTCCCCGCGTGTAACCGGCCCGCCCGGCATCGGGAAGACCACGCTGGCGATGAGCGCGGCGCGCGAGCGCAAACAAGACCTCTATGTGTTCCAATGTACGGCGGATACGCGCCCGGAAGATCTGTTGATCACGCCGGTGTTGGCCGAATCCGGCACCATCGCCTACCACGCCTCGCCGCTGGTGACCGCCATGCTCACCGGGGCCGTCTGCGTACTGGACGAAGGCAACCGGATGAACGAAAAGAGCTGGGCCTCGCTGGCGTCCCTACTCGATCACCGGCGCTGCGTCGAATCGATCGTGGCGGGCATGTTGATCGAGGCACATGCTGACTTCCGCTGCTGCGTCACGATGAACGAGGACGCCTCCACCTACGAAGTGCCGGATTATATTTTGTCGCGCCTGCAGCCCACGCTGAGCGTCGGCTTTCCCCGTCGTGACGACGAGTTGGCGATTCTGCGCTACCACCTGCCCTTTGGAACGGAAGAGCTGTTGACGCTGACCGTACAGTTTCTGCAGCAGGCGCACAGCTTGAACCTGGACTACTCGGTGCGCGACGGCATCCACATCCTGCAATACACGCTCAAGCGGCTGGCGCAGGACCCCACGCATCCGCTCGCGCAGGACGCGGTCTGGCGTGACGCGCTGGTGAAAGTGCTGGGCGAGGATGCGCTGGACTTGGATGGGCTGGCCCGCCGCCGCGCGCGAACATTGGGCGATCAGACGCTCCCGCGCGGGTTGGGCGATTTCTTTTTCGACAGCGACGATCCGCTCCATCCCGACCGGCCGCCGAGTCCGCCAGATCCTCCATCGCGACGATGACCATGACTCCCGACGCACCGCAGGGGTTAGACGACGCGTTGCGGCTGTCCGATCGAATCACCCTGCTTCCCTTCGTGCACGGCAGCGGCGACATGGCCCAAGCGGTGCGCGAAGCCCTCATGGCCGAACAATGGGACTGCCTGGCCCTGCCCCTGCCGCCCTCGGTGGAGACGGCGCTGGAGCAAGCGGTCGAGGCGCTGCCGCGTATTCAGGCGATCATCCTGGAGGAGCCGCCGCATCCTGAGACCGGCGAGCCGTCGGTCAGCTTCGTGCCCGTCGATCCCTGTCAGCCCGTCATTATGGCGGTGCGCGGCGCGATGGCCGAAGGCATCGCGCGCGCCTACATCGACCGCGAGGTGACCGTCTTTGAACCGAGCACCTTTCCCGCCCCCGATCCCTACGCGTTGAAGCGCGTCAGCCTGGCGGCCTATGCGGCGGCGCTGGTCACCACGGCGCCCACGCCGGAGCCGGACAGCCAGCGGTGGCACCGGTTGACTTGGATGGCCTTCCGCCTGCACGAGCTCGAACTCGACTACGCGCACATCCTCTGCCTCTGTCCGGCACATGACTGGCCGTGGTTGCGGGACTATTACCGCACGCGCGCCGACTATGCGGCGCCCGAGACGCCCGTCGCCAGACCCACCAGCGCAACGATCACGCCCGAGACACTGTATTTCGTGCTCGGCGAACTGCCGTTCGTGACGGAACTGTACGAACGACGCCGCGCGGAACTGCGCTCGGATCGACACCTGTCGCTCGACGGCATCAAAGAATTGCTGCTCACGACGCGGGAACGCTGGACGGCCACATCGGCCGCGAGCGGGCGCGAGGCCGCCAATTGGGTGACGCCGCACGTGCTGCAGGTGCTGTTGCACTACGTACGCAATTTGACGCTGATGGATCGTCGCCTCACGCCGGACCTCTACACGCTCGCGATCGCGGCCAAGCAAGTCGTGGGCGACCAATTCGCGATCACCCTGCTGGAAACCGCCACGCGCTATGACCTCCAACCTAACGACCAGCCCAGCTGGACGGAAGAGGCGGAGGCAGGGATCGACCATCTGACGCTGAGCGGCGGGCGTACCGTCGCCGCGAAGAATCGCTTGCTCGGCCAACCGTTGGTCTGGCGCTCACTCGCGCTGAGGCCGGAACCGACGCCCCTGGCGCATCGACGCTGGGGCCTGCAATGGGACCCCTTTCGGCAATGTTCCTGGCCGCCGGAAGATCGCAAGATCGAAAGTTTCACGAGTCACGTGCGCGAACAGGCTCGGGCGCTGCTCGGCGCCGATCTGGCGAAGGTCGACAAATTCAGCACGTCGTTGAAAGACGGCATCGACCTGCGCGAGAGCCTGCGCAACTGGCCGCGCAAACAGCGCGCGGGAGGACAGATCCGACCCGGCGCTCCCACGCAGGGGCCGTCATCGCCAGCGGCGCTCGGGGCAACACCGGCGCTGGCGGCTAAAATGGACATCTACGTCAAAGAGATTCCACCGGCGCGCGGCAACGTCGAGGTCGTCGTGTTTTTATTCGACACACCGGCCGATCCCGCGCGCTACACCTGGCGCGCCACCTGGTACGCCGAGCACCAGGAGGAATCGACCTTGGCCTTTTACGCGACGGATTTTCTGGAGCACCTTGTCGGACCCGGCATCGGCCAGTCGCAGTACGGCGGCGCGATGTTTTTGTTTCCACCTCGCCCGTTGCCCGATTTATGGACGGACGAGTCGCTCGCCTACGCCGACACGCTCGAAGACCGGTTGATCGCCGGCGCCGCGCGCCATTCGCGCGAGTCGCATATCGTCCTGGTCGCACCGGGGCCGCCGCGCGCCCAGTGGCGCCGCATCGCGCGTCGCTACGGCAAACGGCTGATCCACATTCCCCTGGCCCGCTTCAGCGCCTCGACTGTCGACCGGCTGCGGCGTTTCCATGTCCTCAACGGCCACGAGATCCGTAGTTACGCGGCAGGGTTTATTCGCTAGGATCAGGTCGACGCCAGGATACCGATCATGTCCAAGACGCCCAATCGCACAGAGTTGGCCGCCTCCATCGAAGCGCTGCGCAACGTCATCCGCGGCCACGACTATCTGTATTACGTCAAAGACCGGCCGGCCATTTCGGACGGCGAGTACGACCGCCTGTTTCGCCAACTCCAAGAGTTGGAAGCCGCTCACACGGACCTGATCACGCCGGATTCCCCCACGCAACGCGTCGGCGCCCCGGCCCTGGACGAACTCACCAAAGTCGCGCACGAACGTCCGATGCTGAGCCTCGATTCCATCGTGGACGTCGAGGACGTGCGCGCCTTCGACAAGCGGGTGAAGCGCGATCTCGACGTCGAGACGGTCGAGTACACGGTTGAGCCGAAGTTCGACGGCCTCTCGATCGAATTGGTCTACGACCACGGCCGCTTCGTACGCGGGGCGACGCGCGGCGACGGCGCGATCGGCGAGGATGTCACGGTCAACCTGCGGACGCTGCGGTCGCTTCCGCTGCACCTGCGCGCCGAGGGCGCTCCGCCCGCGCATCTAGTCGTGCGCGGCGAAGTCTACATGCGACTCGACGATTTTCAGGCCTTGAATCGGCGCATCACCGAGCGCGGCGACGACGCCTTCGCCAATCCCCGCAACGCGGCGGCCGGCGCCGTGCGCCAATTGGACTCGCGCATCACCGCGGAGCGCCCGCTGGTCGTGACCTGTTACGAGATCATGGCGTTGTCCGAGCAGGCCCCGCAGCCGACGACGCACTGGCAGGAGCTCGACGCGATGGCGGACTGGGGGCTGCCGATTCCCGCGCAACGCTGGCGCTGCGACAGCATAGACGAGGTCATCGCGATTCAGAGCCAGATGGTCACGGAGCGCGAGACGCTCCCGTTTGAAATCGACGGCCTCGTGGTCAAGCTGAACCGGCGGGACTGGCAGGATCGGCTGGGTATGAAGTCGCGCAGTCCGCGCTGGGCCATCGCCTTCAAATTTCCGCCGCGCAAGGAAGTGACCGTCGTGCAGGACATCGCCGTGTCGGTGGGACGCACCGGCACGCTGACGCCGCTCGCGCTGCTCAAGCCGGTGGAAGTCGGCGGCGTGACGATCAGTCGCGCGACGCTCCACAATGCCGACGAAGTGGCGCGGAAAGACGTGCGCGTGGGCGACCGCGTGAAAGTGGAGCGGGCCGGCGACGTGATTCCGGCCATCGCCGAGCGCCTTGTGGTCGAGGGACAGGAGCGGGAACCGCCGTTTGAGATGCCGACGACCTGCCCGGTCTGCGGCTCGGCCGTGGCGCGGGAAGGCGCCTACTATTACTGCACCGGGCAGACCGTCTGTCAGGCGCAGATCAAGGGCGGGATCCAGCACTTCGCCTCGAAATCGGCCGTGGACATCGACGGCCTGGGCGAAAAGACCGTCGCGCAATTGGTCGACCATGGGCTGGTGCGCGATATCGCGGATCTCTACCGGCTCACCAAGGAGGACTTGCTCACGCTGGACGGCTTCGCCGAGCGATCGGCGTCCCTGCTGCTGGCCGCGATCGATCAGCATCGAACGATTCCGCTCGACCGTTTCTTGATGGGGCTCGGCATCCGGCAGGTGGGCCAGCATGTGGCCAAGATTCTCGCCGCGCACTACGGCTCGCTCGATCGCCTCATGGCGGCCGAGGAGGCAGACTTGCAGGCGGTGCATGAAATCGGCCCGGAGATTTCGCGCAGCGTGGCGCGATTCTTTCGTGAAGAGGGCAATCATACGGTCTTGAGGAAATTCGTCGAGGCCGGGGTGCAGATCGAACAGCGCCAACCGCAGGCGCAGGCGACGACCGAAGCCGGACCCTTTGCCGGGAAGTCCGTCGTGTTTACCGGCGGCCTATCCCGTTGGTCGCGCGAGGACGCTAAGCGCCGGGTCGAAGAGCTCGGCGGACGCGCCGCCTCCAGCGTCAGCAAGAAAACGGATTTTGTCGTGGCTGGTGAGGAAGCCGGGTCGAAACTGGAGCAGGCGCAGCGCTTGGGGGTTCGCGTGCTGACGGAGGAGGAGTTCGAGTCGTTGGCTGGATCGCCGCCTGGGACTGGTCAGAGCGATGACGCGGGCACGGACACAAATGCGGCGCAGGGCACCGGCGAGGGTGGCCTCTTCGGCTAGGTCGCCCGCGCGTCGGCCGGTTCGGCCACCGGAGCGATCCGCTCTTCCTTGATGATCTGCACCCGCTTGATCGACCGTTGATCAGCCTCTTGCACGATCAGGCGGCATTCGGGCAGCTGGACCTCTTCACCCACCGTCGGGATGCGGCCGAGTTCGTCTTGGATCAACCCGCTGATCGTGTTGGTCTCCTCATCCAAGTCGAGCTTGAGGAATTCGTTGATGCGGCGCACCTCGGTGTGGCCGTGAACGATGAGCTGGTTCTTCCCCACGCGTTTGATCAGCTCTTCGCTCTGGTCCGTCTCGTCCAGGATGTCGCCGACGACTTCTTCCAGAATGTCCTCCAGCGTCACCAGGCCGACCACCCCGCCGAACTCGTTGACCACGACCGCCATGTGCCGCTTTTCCTGCTGAAACTGCTTCATCAGCTCGTCCGCCGTCTTCATCATGGGGACGAACAGCGGCGGCTGCGCGATATCCCGCAGGCGAATCTGCGAGTTGCCCTTGGCCAGTTCCGTCAGCGCGCGGTTCTTATAGAGGATGCCGATCACGTTATCGAGGCTGCCTTCCACCACCGGAATCCGCGAATGCTTTGAGCGATAGAGATGCTCACGCGCTTCGTCGAGCCGCAGGTTCGCATCGAGCGAGAACACGAACTGGCGCGGAGTCATGGCATGGTCGATCGTGAGGTCGTTCAATTGGAAGACGCGGTTGATCATGCGCGCCTCGTGACTTTCGATCATGCCGGATTTACTGCCGACATCGAGCATGATGCGCAGCTCTTCCTCCGTCACGAACGGCACGTTCAAGCCCTTCCCTCCCGTAGCCCGGTCGATGACCGGCTCCAAGATATAGAGCAGCGGCTTCAAGGCGATCTGAATCCAGTAGACCGGATAGGCCATGAACAGGGCCACCTGCTCGGCATACTTGGCCGCAAGCGTCTTCGGGACGACGTCGCCGAAAATCATCAGCACGAAGGTCAGGGCGCCGAGGGCCACGGCCAAGGCTTCGGCCAATCCCTGCACCCAGCCGCCGAACGCCGCGTTGCCGTTCTCGAAGAGTCGGATAATCAACAGCGTCGTGTAGGAGGGCACGAGGGCGTTGATCAGGTTGTCCCCGATCATGATGGTCGACAGCAGCCGCTGCGGGTTCTGACGCAGGCGCTGCGCGAGTACGGCCGACTTGTTGCCCGTCTCGGCCAGCGCGCGCAGGCGTGTTTCGCTCACGGCGAAAAAGCCGATCTCAGCGGCGGAAATCACCGCAGACATCAAAATAAGGGTCAACAGGACAAACAGGTCCGTCATTAGCTCGTTTCCCTCGCCCAGGGATCAGCGCACAAAACGATCTTCACACGTTGGTACGTTGCGAGAAGCACCCCCCCACGTCGACGTCGACGCAGAGGCAGCGTAGAAAGGCATTGGAGTGGCTGGGTCTGGTTCTGGGCCCATAGGTGTAGTGACCCTAAATCTTTAGCATAGGGCGTCAGGCGCATCAAGATAAATGGCCATTTGGGACATTCATGAATTTCCCTTGTTCTATAATGACTTAGAGCGCTTTTGTCGAAATCGCCAAGGCAACAGAGGCCTGATTAAGGGCTTTCGTCCCTCACAATGACCGGTTCCACGCCATATTGGCGCGCTAAACGGGTTGCCATGCCCTGAGCCTGGTCCTCGGTTTGGTAATAGCCGACCTGCACGCGATAGGTCGCCTGTCCTTTATAGAACCCCTTCACCAGGCGCGCGTTATATCGGTCTACCTCCAATTGCGTCAGCAGCGCGTGCGCGTTCGGCAACTCCGCAAACGAGCCGACTTGTATGCGGAGCGGAGCCAGGCGGTCGAGGGGCCCCGGACGTCCGTCGGCCCCGACCTGACATTGATAGGACACCACGCGCAGCTCGATCTCATCCGTCCCGGCCCCGACCATCTGCAACGCCTGGGCGCCGGCTAAGGACAGGTCCAGCACACGTCCGCGCGCAAAGGGTCCCCGGTCGTTGATCCGCACGGTGACTTCCCGCCCGTTGGTCAACGAGCGCACCAGCGCAACGGACCCAAGCGGCAGCGTCCGATGCGCCGCCGTGAGCCGGTGCATGTCGTAGGTCTCACCGTTGGCCGTTTTGTTGCCGTGAAAACCGGGTCCGTACCAGGAGGCCTCGCCACGTTCGACGTACCCCAGCGGGTACCCGGGAGGATGGACCAGGCGCTGCGTGCCGAGTCCGGAGCAGCCGACGGAGAGCAGGACCACGCAGGTCGCAACAAGGGAGTGCGCAACGAAGCGAGTCAGTTGAGGAGAAAGAGGCGGCAACAGGGTCTGAGGATTAGATCTCGTCGAGCGATCGGCCGCGCAACAGGGTCTGCGCCTTGACCGTATTGGACAGCGTCAGGACGACAATGGCCCGGCTGCCCTCGCGCGACGGCGTACAGTACCCGCACTTGATATTGATGCGCGCGCGCCGCAACACGTCCGCCACATCGGAAAAGGCGCCCGGGCGATTTTCCAAGCTGAGGACGAGGGCCGATTCCTCACGCACCTTGATCTTGGCCGCCTTGAGCGCGCTGCGTGCCTGTTCGGTGTCGGAAACCAAAAGGCGCAGATGCCCTTTGCCGGTCACCTCCGGCGCCGAAAACGCCTTGATGTTGACCTTCGCCTCCGCCAACACCGCCACTACTTGGGCGATAAAGCCAGGCTTGCTCTGACCGGCAATGACCAACTGCGTTGTCGTAGGCATCGACGCTTACTCCGGAGCTGAATTGTGATAGCCGTACAGCCAGCGGGCGGTTCCGGATCCGATGTTGCGAACCGTATGGGGCATGCGGGCCGGGATCAACACTTCCTCGCCGACAACCGGCGTGAAGCGCCGCCCATCGAACTCCAATTCGATGGTGCCGTCGATGACCATCACCAGCTCATCGGCGGCGTGCACGTAATCCTCCCATACTTGGCCGGGCGGATCAACCCACAGGGCACAGGAGAAGCCCCGCGCCATCCAGGCCGCGCGCACGCCTTCGATCGAGGACTCATGGCCCATGCACACGCCCGCGCCGTGGACCGTGCGCCATGGATTTACGAACAGCCGCTGGTCGCGCCGCATGTCATGCATTTGAGACAGGTCCCATTCCGCACCATGGTAAAACGCTTGCACTCCTGGCAGGGATCGCCTTCGTAGCCCTGCTGGCGCGCCACCTTCTCCGCCGTCAGCGTCAGCGTCGCGCGCGTCACCTCGACGCGATGCGAGAGGCTGCCGTTGCCGTTTCCACTCCCCTTGCCGTTCCCGTTCGGCGTGGCCCGCGCAACGCTTCCATGCCGCTCGGGGAAATACTCCGGCCGCACCGACGTGGACGAGGCCAAAAACTCCGGATCCGCCTCCTCATCCATGCACTCGGGATCCTGCTCGTCCTTCTTCATCGAATCCATCCGCAAGTCGTCCGTGACGACCTGGGCCAAGTCGTACCGCTCGAGATACGTCACCGCCAGTTCGCGGAAGATGTAGTCGATGATCGACGTGGACATCTTGATGCGATCATTCAAGCGCACCGGACCGTTCGGTTCGAAGCGCGTGAAGACGAACGCCTCGACGTATTCTTCCAAGGGCACGCCGTGCTGCAGGCCCAGCGAGATGGCGATCGCGAAGCAGTTCATCAAGCTCCGGAAGGCCGCCCCTTCCTTATGCATGTCGAGGAAGATTTCCCCCAGCGTGCCGTCGGTATATTCGCCGGTCCGGAGGTAAATCTTATGGCCGCCGACCACCGCCTTCTGCGTGTAGCCGCTCCGGCGCGCCGGGAGCGAGCGCCGCTTACCGAGGTAGCGATAGCGCACCAGCACGCGCTCCGCCGCCTTTTCGGCCGCCGCCATCACGTCGATTTTCATCTCCGCCGCGTCGCTGGCCTCGTTGGACGAGTTCAACGGCTGACTCAGCTTCGACCCGTCGCGATACAGCGCCACGGCCTTCACCATGAGCTGCCAAGAGAGCAGATAGGCTGCCTTCACGTCCTCCACGCTGGCGTCCGCCGGCATATTGATGGTCTTGCTGATGGCGCCGCTGATGAACGGCTGCGCCGCGGCCATCATCCGAATATGCGCGTCCACGGCGATGTAGCGCTGGCCCATCCGTCCGCAGCGATTGGCGCAGTCGAAGACCGGCAAATGTTCCGAGCGGAGGTGCGGGGCGCCTTCGACCGTCATCGTGCCGCAGCAATAGTCGTTCGCCGCGACGATCTCTTCCTGCGTAAAGCCCAAGGCCTTCAGCATGTGGAACTTCGGGTCGGCCAACTGCGCGTCGGTCAACTTGAGCTGCTCGCGGCAAAAGTCCTCGCCGAGCGTCCACTTGTTGAAGACAAATTGAATGTCGAACGCCTGCGCCAAGCTGCTTTCCAACCGCTCGAGGGCCGCCGCGTCGAAGCCTTTCGACTTCAGCACCTCGTGGTTGATGAACGGGGCGCCGGCCAGGGTCTTGTGACCCGTGCAGTAGAGCGAGATCTCGGTGATCTGCGCCTCCGTGTAACCTAACGTCCGGAGCGCCTGCGGGACGCTCTGGTTGATGATCTTGAAGTAGCCGCCGCCCGCGAGCTTCTTAAACTTCACCAGCGCGAAATCCGGCTCGATGCCCGTCGTATCGCAATCCATCACGAGCCCGATCGTGCCCGTCGGCGCGATCACCGACACCTGCGCATTGCGGTAGCCGTAGGCCATGCCCAATTCCAATGCGCGATCCCAGGCCCGCCGCGCCGCGATCAGCAGCTCCGGCGCGCACAGTTCCGCATGGATGCCCATCGGCGGCACGGTCAACCCTTCATATTCCTCCACCGGCGCGCAGTAGGCCGCACGGCGATGGTTGCGAATCACGCGCAGCATCGACTCGCGATTGCGCGCGTAGCCGGGGAACGGACCGAGCTGGGCGGCCATTTCCGCCGACGTGGCGTAGGACTCACCCGTCATGATCGCGGTGATCGCGCCGCAAATCGCCAGCGCCTTCGACGAATCGTACGGAATGCCCTGCCGCATCAGGACGCTGCCGAGGTTGGCGTAGCCCAACCCGAGCGTGCGGAATTCGTAGCTGCGCTCCGCGATCGAGCGGCTGGGAAACGACGCCATCAACACGCTGATCTCCAGCACGATCGTCCACAAGCGCACGGCGTGGCGGAAGTGCTCCAGCTCAAACTCGCCCGTGTCGTTGAAGAACGTCGCCAGATTCAACGACGCCAAGTTGCACGCCGTGTCGTCCAGGAACATGTATTCCGAGCAGGGGTTGGACGCGTTGATGCGCCCGTCCGTCGGACAGGTATGCCACTCGTTGATCGTCGTGTCGTACTGCGTTCCGGGATCGGCGCAAATCCAGGCCGCCCAGGCGATTTGATCCCACAACTGACGCGCCTTGATCGTCTTCACGGCTTTGCCGTCGGTCCGGCGCGTGAGATGCCAGTCGCCGTCGACATCCAACGCCTGGAAAAAGCTGTTGGGAATCCGGATGCTGTTATTCGAATTTTGCCCCGAGACGGTTTGATAGGCCTTCCCGTCCCAGTTGGTGTCGTACTCGTGGAACGTGAAGTGCGTATAGCCCTGCTTGGCGTAGGAGAACATGCGCTGGATGTAGGCTTCCGGCACATGGGCTTGGCGTGCCGCGGTCATGGCTGTGCGCAGCGCGGGATTGGTCTTCACATCCATGTCCACGCGCGTCTGCCCCGACGGATCGACGAGATGGCAGGCCTTCAGCACCGCGTTCAGCCGTTCCGCGCAGGCGCGCGAGCCGGTCACCATCGCGGCCACCTTCTGCTCCTCCACCACCTTCCAGTCGATGAATTCTTCGATGTCCGGATGGTCGAGGTCCAAGCAGACCATCTTGGCCGCGCGACGAGTCGTGCCGCCCGACTTGATGGCGCCTGCCGCCCGATCACCGATCTTCAAAAACGACATCAGGCCAGACGACCGACCGCCGCCCGACAGGGGCTCCGCGTCGCCGCGCAGGCGCGAGAAATTGGTCCCGGTGCCGGAGCCGTATTTGAAGAGCCGCGCCTCGCGCACCCAGAGGTCCATGATGCCGTTCTCGTTGACGAGATCGTCATCCACCGACTGGATGAAACAGGCGTGGGGTTGCGGATGCTCAAAGGCATTGGTGGCTTTGACGACCTCACGCTTCGTGGGATCCACATAATAGTGGCCCTGCGCCGGCCCGGTCATGCCGTAGGCGTAGTGCAGCCCCGTGTTGAACCATTGCGGCGAGTTGGGCGCGGCCATCTGCTTGGCGAGCATGTAGCACAGCTCGTCGTGGAAGGCCGTGGCGTCCTCGTCCGTCTTGAAGTAGTGGTGCTCCTTGCCCCAGTGCGTCCAGCACCCGGCCAGGCGCTCGAACACCTGCCGAGCGTCCCGCTCCGGCCCCAGCTTCGGCGTCCCGTCCTCGTTGGTCAGCGGCGTGCCCTCGGCGTCGGTCTGCGGCACCCCGGCCTTGCGGAAATACTTTTGCGCGAGAATGTCGATCGCCAGCTGGGTCCAGGATTCGGGGATTTGAATATCCTCGACCTTGAACACCACAGACCCGTCCGGATTCCGAATCTCGGACGAGCGGCTCACGAATGGAATTTGGGCGTAGGGGCCTTGGCCTCGCTTCGTGAAACGACGTTCAATTCTCACGGTCCTGCCTCCTTCGAGGATCCCCGTGCGGGACCCTGGTGGGTGTGCGCGATGTGATGCGCGCGGTCGGTGGTGATGGATCAGACCTGCGTGGAGCCCGGCCGTCTGGCGTTGTGACTCGTTGATGACCTATTGCGCTGCGTACCGGCACTCGACTCTGCGACCTCTGCTCGGTTCTGCCTGGACGCCCCTTGCTGTCTAGGATGCCGGTCCGGCCTGACGCGGTGGACCACTGTGTAGAATCAGGCAGTCTTGCGCCCCGAATGCCCCCTTCAGCCCTCTCCGTCGGCGAGTGATGTCGCTCTTGTGACGCGCGGTGTGTCTATATATAGCGATGGCACCCTGCTGTCAACGCAAAATGTTGTGGGTCGACTGTGAACAGCCTGGATAGGCTGTGGATACTCGCAAACGAAGGCGGAGTGCGGCGTTTACCCGGATTAAGGGTCACTTATCCACAGAAAACGAGGTCGATTGAGGCCCCAATCGGCAGGGAAAGACGTCCCGTAGGGAGAAAAAACCAGGCCCGCTAGGTCCACAGTTCTCTGGTCGGTCTGACCGCCGACTCGACCACCCGTCTGAACCGCAGTCGCAACCATCCTCGAGGCCGGTTCAGCGCCGTACATGCGGCAGCAAATTGACAAGCCGTCGGCCCGCCGGTAGCCTACGCGCGCGCCGCCTCTGTAGCCCTTAGCATCCGCTACGTATGGCTCCGGGGACGACGGCGCACCACCGTTGATGGGGAGGCGTGCATGTACGTTTGGAGTAAACGACTCGTCGGCGTTTTATTGGGCATCTTTGTCGTCTTGTCGCTGCTGTTGCTGGTGCAAGGTGTGAGTGAGAGCGGGAGCGAATTGAAAAGTCACACCGTCCGCTGGATGGCGATCAACTATGTGGGATTGGTGGCCTGGATCTTCGTCTGGATGATCGACCAGGCGCGCGTGCGCGGGAAGAACGTCTGGCTGTGGCTGGTGCCGGTCCTGGTGGCGCCGCTCCCGGCGTTGATGGGCTTTGTGCTGTTCCTGCAGCGGCGGATCCGCCCGATCGCCCCGCCCAAGTAATCCGCTCTGCGCGCGGCCGGAGGCTAGTCGGCGACCATCCCCGGCGACGGTTGCTGCGCCGTCTCGGCCTTCGACACGTCCTCGCGAAGCCATCGCAGCAGCGCCAGCCCCGGTAAGGCCGCCAGAAACGTCACGAAGAAGTACGCGCCCCATCCGATCCATTCCACAAGATCGGCGGAGGGCCGTCCCAAGAGCACGCGGCCCAGGGCTTCCACCGAGGACAGGAGCGCAAACTGGGTGGCGGTGTAGCGCTGGTGGCAGAGCGCCATGACGAGCGCGACAAACGCGGCCGTGCCCATGCCGCCCGTCAGGTTCTCCACGCCGATGGCGAGCACGAGCAGGCCGTAGCTCTTCCCGGCCGCGGCCAGCCACATGAAGCCGAGGTTCGAGACCGCCTGACAGAGGCCGAAGATCAGCAGCGAGCGATAGAGGCCCAACGTCGTCATGCCGATGCCGCCGAGCAGCGCGCCCAGGAGGGTGAGCGCAATCCCCACCCCTTTCATGTAGCCGACATCCGACGCGCTGAAGCCGAGCCCGCGGATGAGAAAGAGGGATTGGAGCGAGCCGGCAAAGGCATCGCCGATCTTGTAGAGCGCGATCAACAGCAAGAGCCACAGGCCGGACGGCCGCGAGAAGAATTCCAACAACGGCCCGACCACCGCCTCCTGCAGCGTGACGGGGCCGCGGGTCGCCACGGTGGGTTCAGGCCCCAGCGCGATGCCGAGCAATCCGACGACCATCACGCCCGCCATCGCGAGATAGGTCGCCGACCAGCCGATTTGATCGGCCAGGATCAGCGCGACGACCGCCGAGACGATCATCGCCATCCGATAGCCGTTCACCCACACGGCGGCGCCGAATCCCCGCTCCGGCGGGCGCAACGTTTCGGTACGATAGGCGTCGAAGACGATATCCTGCGAGGCTGAGAGGAACGCGACCGTCAGCGCGACGGCCCCCAACAGGACCGGCGCCTGCGTCGGATCGATCCCCGCCATGACGGCCACGGCCAGCATGAGCGCCAGTTGCGTGGCCACCATCCACCCGCGCCGACGCCCCAACCAAGGCGGCACGAAGCGATCCATGAGAGGAGCCCAGAGAAACTTCAGCGTGTAGGGCAATCCGATGAGCGTGAAGGTGCCGATCGTCTTGGGATCGATCTGCGCGACGGCGAGCCAGGCCTGCAAGGTGCCGCTCGTTAACGCCAACGGCAGGCCGGAGGCGAACCCGAGCGGCAACATCACGGCGACACGCCGGTTGGCAAGGAGCCTTAGCATGGTGGGATCAGGACGGTCAGATAGCGCCCGTTCGGCGTCGGGTCATTGCGCACGACGCGGCATGAGCCTGCACGATCATGGAGCTGGTTCTATCACAGGTCGGCGTGATCGGCACCGAATTGTTGGTTGCGCGCGAGCGGACGATGGCTGGGAGGACAGCGGTGCAAGCGGTCGGGACAAACGGCCGGGCGACCGAGCGCGCAGGGGACCGCGAACTCAGCAGGGCTGGCCGTTGAAGAGGCAGGGCTTGTACCGGCTGATATCGAACTCGACCTGCTCTTGATAGACGCGCTCGTTGCCGTTGACGCCGTCCATCTCAGGGTCGTTCCACATGGTGTGGTTCCACCAGTAGAAGAGCGGATGCTGGTCCGTATAGTAGACGGGGTTCCCGTAATTGCTGCGGCTGTACTCCAACACGGACCGTCCGGTGATGTAATCGACCTGCCCGTTGCCCGCCAGCGAATACAACAAAATGAAGAGGCGCGATTCATGGTCGTACAACTCATCGATCCGGGCCTCGTAGTCCGGTTCGACCGGCAGCGCATCGGCCGCAACCGCCTGAGGGACCTGCCCCACCGACACGCAGAGGAGCAACAACCCAGCGAGGATGGCGCCTGTTCGCATCGACATACAGACTCCTGCCTTCAGCCTCCCGACCACACACCGTTTCACGCGGCTCACTCTATCGGCCACTCTGTGTGCTGTCAATCACACGGCTCGCGACTGATGGCTGCCAGATGGCCGCTGACGGCCACCGGCGCCGACCAACTGTCGTTGTACCCGGTTCCCGTCAGGACGACGAGCGCCGAGTGATTTCAATACTAGACGGCCGTCCTGTTGCGCCAGCAGTTTGCTGGGGGAATGAGATAGCACCTATTCGCAGGAGCAGCTCATTCTATTCGCAGACTGGGCATGCGCGCCGTCCGCCAATCGCGTCTCGAATCCTCGGCCGCCTTCTGTTGCGCCGCCCACGATCAACGCGATCTCACCTTGCCGCCCGCGCAACGCCTTCCCTATAATCCGCCATGCTTCGCGCATCGGTCCATACACTCGGCTGTCGATTGAGTCAGGCGGAGACCTCCGTACTCGCCGACGGATTGCGGCGCAAAGGGTACCGCCTGGTGCCCTTCGGTGAAGCCACAGATCTCTTCGTCCTCAACACCTGCACCGTCACCGAGCAGGCTGAAAAAGACTGCCGCTACGTCATCCGCAAGACGCTGCGCCATTCGCCCGAGGCCTTTGTGGCGGTGACCGGCTGCTACGCCCAAACGGGCACAGAAAGTCTTCGCGCCATTCCCGGCATCGACTTGTTGGTCGGCACCGAACATAAAATGCGCCTCCCCGAGCTCCTTCCCCCGCCGACCGCGCTGCGAAAACAATCCGCGCCGGATGTCGTCTGGACGCGCCGTATCGCGCGCGAGGAGTTCACCTTGCCTGGAACGTCCCACACGGAGGCGACCCGCGCACTGCTCAAAATTCAGGACGGCTGCAACGTCATGTGCAGCTTCTGCCTGATTCCGTTTGCCCGCGGGCATGAACGGAGTCGCGCCCTGCACGATGTGATGCGCGAAGCCGAGGAGCTGGTCGCGCAAGGACATCGCGAGTTGGTGCTAACCGGCGTCAACATCGGCCGCTATGAATCCAACGGGCTAGGGTTACGCGAGCTTGTACAAATGCTGGCGGGCGTCTCGGGTCTCGAGCGCATACGAATCTCCTCCATCGAACCGACCACCGTCACCGAGGCGCTGCTCGACTACATGAGCGGCGACACGAAGCTGTGCCGGTATTTACACGTGCCAATGCAAAGCGGGAACGATCGTATCCTAGCCGCCATGAATCGACCCTACAACGTCGATACCTACCGACGCCTCATCGAGCGCGCCGCGCAACTGATGCCGGACATCGGCCTCGGCACCGACGTGATGGTGGGATTTCCCGGCGAAGACCGCGCGGCATTCGAGGACACGGAGACGCTCCTCACGGCATTGCCCTTTTCGTATTTCCATGTGTTCAGCTACTCCGAGCGACCAGGCACGGCTGCCCTGCGATTGCCTGACCCAGTGCCCGATCAAGAGATTGCCTCTCGAAGCCGCCGCCTTGCCGATGTATCCGCCCGCCAGATGGATGGCTTCCGCCGGCGCTTTCTCGGCCAGAGGGTACGCGTGCTGTTCGAACGTACGCTGCGCGACGGCTTTCGCGAAGGCACCACGGAACACTTTCTGCGTGTCGCGGTGCCGGCCTCGCAGGCCGACGCAAACACGCTTGAAGACGTGCTGATCACCGGCATCAGTCGCCATGCAGCCTGCGGTGAAGTGATCCGCGGCAGTCAATCGTCCACTGCTCTCGCGGATCGCATCGAGACTCGCCGCAAGCTCCAGCCGCATGAGACAAGCCGCAGACCACGATCCCTGACGATGGTGCCATGAAGCCGCTCACGGTATTGCCCAGTCAGCCTGTCGAGTCAGCCGCGCATGGATGCACAACTGTGTCCACCGCGCCTTCACCGGCCGCCGCGCGCGCGCTCCCCTTTGCCAATCCGCTGATCCATCTCGAAACGTTCGGCTGCCAGATGAACGAATACGACAGCGAACTGGTGCGCAGCCTGCTGGTAAAGGACGGCTATACCTTCACCGAAGACCGCGAACGCGCCGACGTGATTCTCATGAACACCTGCGCCATCCGCGAGCACGCCCATGCGAAGGTCTACGGACAGCTGGCCGAGCTGCGCGGGATCAAGAAACACCGGCCGCTGATCGTCGGCGTGTTGGGATGCATGGCGCAGAACCTGAAGTCGGAGCTGACCGAGAAGGAACCAGTCATCGACCTACTGGTAGGCCCAGACGGCTATCGCCAATTGCCGCGGCTCTTGGGAGACGCGCTGGAAGCCGGCGAACGATTGCTGGCTCAACAGACACCGCCGGCGGGGCATCCATCTGCCGCAGACGATTCGGCCACCGCTGCCAACTCAACGACCTCCCTGCGCAGCACCACCGCGCCGAAAGGCATGGCCGTCGATCTCTCAGAACACGAGACCTACGACGACATTTTGCCCGCCCGCCAACCGGGCGTGAACGCCTGGATCGCCATCATGCGCGGCTGCGATAACTTCTGCAGCTTCTGCGTCGTCCCCTACACGCGCGGGCGAGAGCGCTCCCGCGACCCGCAAGGCATCCTCGATGAAACGGCGGTACTTGCGACACAGGGGTTCCGCCAAGTGTCGCTGCTCGGGCAGAACGTCAATTCCTACAAATTCGGGGAATGGGATTTCGCGCGCCTGATTCGCGCCGTCGCCGACGTCCCCGGCATCGACCGCGTGCGCTTCACCTCGCCGCATCCCAAAGATTTCCCGGTCGCCCTCCTCGACGCCATTGCCGCGCACCCGCGCATCTGCAAACACATTCACCTGCCCCTGCAATCAGGGAGCGACCGCGTGCTGGACCTCATGGGCCGGACCTATACGGCGCAGGAATTTGTAGATTTGGTAGCGGCGATCCGACGACGCAATCCGGAGATCGCACTGACGACCGATATCATTTGCGGATTTCCCACCGAGACCGACGAGGATTTTCGGCGGACCTATCGCCTGGTGGAAGAGCTGCGCTTTCACGCCGCCTACATTTTTAAGTATTCGGAGCGCAAACACACGATCGCCGCCAGAAAGTTTCCCGACGACGTGCCGGAAGCGATCAAGGGCGATCGCGTGGCCCGCCTTGTGGAGACGCAAAAGGCCATCGCCTATTCGCTCAATCAAACGCGCATCGGCGCGACCGTGCAGGTGTTGGTAGAAGGCGAGAGCAAGCGATCCATCAAAGACTGCGAACAATGGATGGGCAAGGCCGACGATAGCCTTACCGTCATTTGGCCGCGGCTGAGCAGCGACCGGACGAAACCCGGCGACCTTGTCGACATACACATCCACTCCGCTACCGTCACCAGCCTCTTCGGAAAACCTGTGTGACACATCCATTCTGCAGCACCGACTAGTCCTTGCTTTCCCATCTCACTACGACTCCCGCCCCTTTAATGCTACCCATTTAATGAGCTCATCCTCTTGGAGCTGTCTACGCGGTGGATGATCGGCGCGGCTTGAGCCGCAAGCCGGATCAACAGTTCACGCTGGAAGCCCTCGCCAGAGCCATGCGCCAGCGGTGTATCAAGGAGGACTCATCCATCACATGGATTGTACCCTGGTGTTCACAAACCACGGACTAACTCACATCAGGGATGAAAGGACTCAGCTAGCCAATGCCGCATGGCCGACTGCTGCCGGCCTTCTCCGCATCCGGCTGGAAGGCCGCCGTGCGGCCGGCTTGAGGACGGCTACGTGAGGTGCGGGGTGCTGACGGAGTGTATCCACCGTGACGCATCGCGCACCAACGCCGGAAGTGGCTGCCAACACAGCAGCTTTGTTGGCAACACACATGTGGATAGAGCGGTCTACTTTGAGGGCATACGAAGGTGATCCTGAATCCACTGCTCGTAGCTTGAATCCAACTCCCTTAATGGTCACCAGTTCGCAACGCCGGTCCGGATTGCGATGCAGGTGCCTGCGAAGCGCATGAACATGCACATCGAGCGTATGTTCTCCGATGGCAAACTGAGGGCCCCATACCCGATCGACCAGCTCGCTCCGGCTAAATACTCGTGACGGCGCCTGCATCAATGTCTGGAGGATGGCGAAAGGCTTGGCAGAAAGTGGAAGCCGTTGTCCGGCAATGGTCACCTCATGGTGATCAGCATCCAAGTGCACAGCGCCGACCTGGTATACGGGGCGGCTGGTTACCGCATAGCCGACGCGTCGTAGAGCGGCCCTCATCTTGGCAAGAAACAGACGGCTTCCGTCACGGAAATCGTAGATGCTGTCTGCCCCACGCTCCAAGTCCGACATCCATTGCTCTTCAGTGCACTGGCTTCCTGCCGGCGCCACCGTAATCAAGGGGACACGCTTCAGTGACGAACTGGTGCGGAGCATGTCCCAATCGGAAACGCGACGATCAACCAGGAGCAGCGCCGGTGATGCCTGTTCGCTGCTCGTGAGTGTGCTGTTCACGTCAGTGGTGACTCGAGTCGCATAGCCGGCTTGATGCAACTGTTTGTGTATGTCAGAGGAGAACGCCGTATCCGCCGACAGAACGAGTAGGCAGGGGGCGCTTCCCAGTGGCTGCTGCACCGCTGTCGCTTCCGAATGGAAGCCGGACAATGACAGGCAATGCTTTTCACGCAACACGACTCCAAGCAAGCCCACTAACGCCGGAGCAAACAACAGGGCGGAAGACGGCGCAGGGGCCAGCGGTACCACCGGCGCACTGCTTCCTAGATTGACGGTGCGAACCGCCAATTGAATCGGGCTATACCACAGGCGGTCTTGAAGCAGGAGGCTGAATGTCCAACGCTGAGTATCCTGGTCGACCTCGAACATCGAGCTCCAGGTGACTGACATGCCCTCAGGATGCGGAATCTCCAGAACCTGCATGAGACGGGTCACCGGAGTCGACAACGAGAGCGCGGTCTGCTGGTTCGTGACCTTCGCGGCGGGCTGGTCGTCCACGTCCCAGACGTCAACCGGGACAGAAGCGGAACTTGCCACTGGTCGATCATTGACCGGGAATAGCACGGCCGCGCCGGCCTCCTGATCCACCCCCAGTAGGCAGGCGGATAGCACAAGCAGGCAGCAGAACGTCGACCACAACGACCGAGGATCGGCCTGACGCCGATCCGTCACCTTCTGGTGCATGACAATTCCTTTGACTCTATTTTCGTTGGCACAAACCCATGACTGCGGCGGACAAAACCGCCGCAGTCCGGACATGTACGAAACGCAACCCTGTGCTTCTTCCGATGTTAGGCCGCCATCTTGCGACGGGCCAGACCCACGAGCCCGATCACGCCGCTGCCGAAGAGCCAGGCCGCAGCCGGAATCGGAACCACCGGACCGCCACCACCGTTCGAACCCCACAGGGTCAGCGTGTAGGTTCCACCAGCCGCTTCTATGCCGCCCGGATGCAAGTGATAATCACGAGATAGGCCAAGATCCGCCAAGGCTAAATTGGTGAAACTAGAAGCTCCCCCCTGATATCCACCAGGCGCCGTAGGAATTTCGCCGTCATTGAGATTCTCGAAAATGGTGCTGGCAAAAAAGTTAATCGCACTGGTCGTCGATGTCATGTTGAAATGGGTGAAGGACCCCAAATCGAAATTGATGGTGTCCGTGAAAAGTCCCCCACCGGTGGGCTGACCTGGGTTCGGAACATTGATGACGATCGGATTCAAGGCATCGCCATTGCCGACGGCAAAGACCCCGGCATCCAGCGTGACAGCCTGTGCCGTGGCGCCCAACGCAAGGACGCTGGTGGCCAGAAGGCCGGCCACGGCTGCCTTGAGGTTATACGTACGTTTCATGGGACACTCCTTGGATAGAGGTGAAAGACAATCGACCCTCCGCATGGTTTGGTACCCAGAGCAAATTCACCATGGCTAGGCTTATACGCCCAGGTGCAGACCTGGTCTACCGACCACGGCAACAGATGCTACAGATGTGACGAGAAATGCGGGTGTGGCGGACAAAACTCTCCAGAGGTGTAACCCAAGAGGCTAGGACGGAGGTCTTTGTGCAGCTGAGACTGCGCCACGCACATGCGAATGGTACTCGCCCGTGTGTGATCACTCCCTCAGGAGCATGGAGGCCAAACTACTTGAACGTGGGGAATTTGCGAGTCCGCTTGTCGCGAGGCACACGGCGAGATGTTCGGAAGAGGCCTGCCCACCAGGACGAAGGAGCAGGATCGGTACGCTGACTATTTGAGACAGTTCCACTCAGTCGGTCCAGCCGCGCCTCAATATCGCGATACGAGCCTGCTTCCTGCTGGACTTGCTTGTACAGCTCGGCTGCCTGAGCCGATTCTCCGCCATCTTCAAATGTGCACCCCAGCAGGTACGTCAACGCGAGGTGATCCTGTGATGAGATAGGCTTGCGATCGATGGCGGCTTGAAACGTGCTGCGTGCTGCATCCACTTGTCCCATCGCGCGCAAACACTCCCCTTTGTGCATCAGGGCCTTGATGTCCCATGATTCGTCCCCGGTCACACGATCGAACAGACTGATGGCCTGTTTGAAGTGGCCTGCTTCCTGAAGTGCCATGGCTTTGGTGTAAAGAACCGGCAGATCCTGTCTCTCGTCTTGGACGGACAGCGGGGCCGGCGTGTTCAAAGGCGCCTTCTGTGTTGCCCAGCTGTTCACTTCGTCCCGTTCTTGTTCCATCTCAGCGTGAGACCAGGTGACAGATCCCGGTGAGACCTTAAAGGGAAACACGCCATGACGGTCTCGGGCTGCCGCAGTCTCCAGCACGATGCCGGCCGTAATGGTCTCTGCCTGGGCAGCAAATCCGTACACCAGGGCATGATCACAGAGCTGATTGATCAGACGCGGGGTGCCTCCGGTGAGGCGAAACACCGAACGGCCGGCCCATGTCGTAAAGAGCGGTGCGCGCCGTCCAGCGACGTCCAACCGATGCGTGATGTACCCAAGCGTTTCCTCTTCCGACAGGGCGTCCAACGTATACTCGACACCAATGCGCTGGGCGAACTGCACCATGCCTGGTCCCTTCAGCAGATCCCGCAAACCCAGCTGCCCGGACAAGAGAATCTGTAACGATCGACGACGCCCGTCATTCAAATTCGAGAGCAGCCGCAGCTCTTCCAGCATGGTGGCTCCGATGTTTTGAGCCTCATCGACCATCAACAGTACGCGACGTCCGGCCGTGCGTTCGCGCTCGAGAAATTTGGCAAACTCATGGAAGGCGTCTACGTCACTTTTCCCGGCAATCGACACGTCAAAGGCAGCGGCAATCCACGGCAGCAACGCGCCGATCCCAAGATGCGTGTTGGACACCACTCCGACAGTCCAGGGATGGCGAGTGTCATCCAGCACCCGGTTCAATAACGTGGTTTTTCCCGTACCGGGCTCTCCGGCCATGACGATCAAGGACGACCCGTTCGACAACCCATATTCCAACAGACTCAGCGCCATCTGATGCTTCGCGCCTAAGTAGAGGAATTCAGGATCCGGCAATAACGTGAAGGGCTTCGCCGTGAGTTGATAGTATTGTTCGTACATGGTCCCTACGCAGAATGACTGTGCAGCAAACCCGTCGCTCGCCGCTTCGTCAGGTGTGTACGCCCGGATTTATTGAGCACTCCCCCAAGAATGGGCACCGTGCCCGCAATGGCCGCCACGGCCTGCTCGACCTCGACCGAGGAGGTGCGCCCCTCCTCGATCACGAGCAACAGCGCATCGATGTGGGAACTGAATCCCAACACGTCGGCTCGAGATAAGATCGGCGGCAAGTCCAGCACGATGAATCTGGACGGATAGCGATGTTTGAGCTCCTGCGCGAGCGCGGCCATCCTGGGCGAAGCCAGGGCCTCCGCGGAATTCCTGATCGGACGTCCTCCCGGTAAAAATACCAGTCGCCCCACTCCAGGATGCACCAGAAGCTGCGGGAGCGGCACCTGGTCAAACAAATATTCCGTCAACCCCTGAGCCTGCTCCATGCCGAACAGTCGATGCACGGCCGGTCGGTGCATATCGGCATCGACCAACAAGACGGTATGGGCGAGGTCCATAGCCAGCGCCAAGGACAGGTTCACCGCCGTCAAGGTCTTGCCCTCATGCGCGGTGGGGCTGGATATCCCGAGCACATTCCATTCCTTTTGACGAAATTGCTGCATGACCTGAGCACGCAACCGCTTATACGCATCGACAAAGGCCCCTTCAGCATGCCCGGAAATCAGCCGTTGGTCCCTCATCAGCTGTTCCGAGAGGGTAATCGCCCTGGTCGACGAATAGATCAGGGGCGGTGCTTGGGTCACCGAGCGGTCCTCGGGGCGGAGCGCGCTGGGACCTGCCAAGCCGGATTGTTGCTTGAATCGTTCCTGCGCTTGCTGGAGATATTCCATTGGAAACCCCTTCCTCTCAATCGCTCGTCTTATCCCAGTTTTCGCCACACGACATACCACAAGACATCCAAGGGCACCCATGCCAGATGGACAACCGCTGCACCAATCAGCAGCACACCCAGTCCTGTCACACCGACAACGGCCCGTCGACGTCCGAGCGATGCGAGTTCCCGTTCCGACGGCAGATAGGGGATCACGGCCAGCGGGACCCCCTGCAAGACTCGGCCAAACTGTTCCGCGGTATGAATCGTCCGATCGACGTTGTCCACGGCCACGCCACTTCCAATCCCTCCCCCAACGGCCAAGAACGCGCCGAGGAGCATGATGGCTAAGCGATTGGGCCGTTCCGGTTTTTCCGGCAGCTCCGGAGGATTGATCAGCGAAAACCTCTCCCCCTTTCGCTGCACCTCGAGCTCGGCCGACACTTGCGCCTCCATCAGGCGAGACGTGATCTCTTGGTGCTTCCGCGTGGAATTCTCTCGATCTCTGAGATAATCCATATAGTCGGGTTCAATAGTCGGCGTCATTTCCACCCGCTTGGCATACTCGGTCATCCGACGTTTGAGATCCGTGCGCGCCAACTCCAACGATCCCAACATGGCCTGGGTCGACGCCAACTGCGCTTGAATGTTGATGTAGGCGGGATTTTCAGGCCTTACAGCCGAGGCCGGCGCCGGACGCCGCACCGCAGCCTGCAGTTCCCGCTCCAGCGACGCCACCACTTCTTGGGTGCGAATCACATCGGGATGCGAGTCATTCATGCGTTCTCGAAGATCGGCCAACGTGGCGCGCGTTGCCGTCAGCCGTTTCGAGAGCTCATCGCGATCGTCAATGCCGCCCGTTTCTTTTTCCAGCGACTCGATCTCTTGTTTGAGTTTGATGAAATCGGGATGGTCGGGCAGCATGTAGCCGGAGACGCTGGCATACTGCGCGCGCAGCGCCTTCAGCCGCTCTCCTGTATCCAAGAGCCGGTCACCGCTCGCAGTGATGATCGGTGTATGGGGCTTCAGCTGCGCCAACTCGCCTTCCAAATACGTTTTCTTCTCGCGCAGGCTTCGGATATCGCGATCGGCATCGAGCAGCTCTCGCTGGGTCTGATTCATGAGTTGCATATTCAACTGCATCAACTCCGGCAGCGCCCCGTCCGCCTTGTGCTTGACCGCGGCAAGCATGCCTTCCAGATCCTGGATATGCTTATCCAGATTCTCCGCCTCCCGCTTGAGAAACGCGGTGGTTTCCTGTGCGTGTCGTTCGCGGCTCTTTAAGTTTTCCGCTAGAAAGAGACTGGTCAATTCATTGGCGACCTTTTGTGCCAGCGTCGGCGATTCGCCGTCATACGCCAAGGTAAACGCGATGGTTGCCTGGGTCGGGTTTTGCGTCCGTCTATCGACCACCTTGACGTTCAGGACATCGATCTGAATGTCCTTGGTAAAACGCTCCAGCACCTCCTCCGTGGGGCTCCGTTTCCTGAGCTTCTCATAGAGACCATACTGTTCGACGATACGCCAGAGCGTGGCCCGGCTAAGGACTTGCTGCTTGATCGTCTCGATGCGCTGATCGGCATAGGTCGCGATCGCCGACCGAACCAGGTCGGGTGGAATCTCCTGCTCCTCAATGAGAATCGTGGCCGTCGAGCGGTACACGGCCGGAAGGAGAAATGCCAGCGCGGCACTTACGACCATGAGAGCCGCCCAAACGGCCAGAATTACGGTTCGCCGTCGGCGCAAGAGCACCAGATAGTCCGGCAGTGTCCGCGCGCGCGCGGCCGCCCGTCCCTGCACCCTCCGATCTTGACTCATCGCGACACTGCCCATTTATCGCCTCCGTACGTCAACATGAGATACGTCGAATTCGAATTGTACCGGGGAGCGCCATTGTCCATGGCGCGCTCCTCGTAGGAATAGGCCACGGCGACCGACCACCATGGACTGAACTGCCACGAGAACATGGGGCTGAGGGAGAAAAATGTTGTTCGGGGCAACGGTCGGCTGCCTTCTGTGGTGTTGATCCCGGAGACAAAATAGAGCGCGCCGGAGACGGAGAGCTTCATCGTCTCGCTGAGGTTATGCGTCACTGCCCCACCCACACGGTCGGTTTGCAACAGCAGGCCGAACCCGCTGGGGTTAATTTCACGGCGCCCGTCGATCTGAACCGTCGTCCGTTCAAATTGTTTCCGCAGGGAGCCTTGATATACCCACACCAACTCTTGGCTGGTGAGCGTACGGTCACTGGATCGTCCCAACAGGATTCCGAGAATGCCCGGTATGGCCGGCACAGACTGTGTCGAACTCACGAGTCTGGCTCCTCCTGATATCGTGCCGATCAGCTGATCGCCGAAATCATGCACCCACGCAGCTTGTGCACCATAATAGGTCGATTCGAGTCCAACGGACGGAATTTTGACCAGGCTGTATTCACCCGTCAGGCTGACTTCATCCAACTCAGTCAGCTGATAGGTCGGCCCGGCATTCACTCCGTGAACCTGATAATTCGCAAATCCGAGTCGGCGGCCGTCCTGATACTGGGCATCCATGAATTGATACCCGGTCTTCCACGATAACCGCTCGGTGATGCCTACCTTCCAGACCGGCATGGCCGTCCAGAGGCTTCGTTGTGTAAAGCCCAGGACCAATCCGGTCTTTTGCAGTTCCCCGACGAGCGTATTGTCACGCGTAAAACCGCCCTCAAATTCGAGACTGTGTCGGTCCACGCGATACGCGGCCCTGAGCGGAAAGTACAGATTGGTGAGCTCCCGTTCATTGTTCCCGTAGTAGCGAACAAAATCGGCTTTGGTCTCTCCCTCGATCTCGAACGTTTCCGTCGCGCCTTTGAACTTGAGATCCGGAGTAATCCAATGGCCGACCACCTCGTTGTTCCCACTACTCAACAGCAAGTTGCTGTTGTACACGCCCTTCACACTCAACGACGGAGCCGCCGACCATTCGGCGGCGGAGCTCTCCCCGCCTCCTAGTCCCGAGAGCACCAGCACCAGCCCCCACCAGCCGGCGCGCTCCCAAACCCACGTGCGCGTGCGCGCTCGAGCACCCGCTTGCCTGTGAACCCCCTTGGCACGGGCCATTCCGTCACGGCACCATCACCACATCGCCACGCTGCAGGACGATGTTCTGGTGTAACTCTCTGCCCTTTCTGGCATCTCCATACCGAAATGGAAAAACCAGTTCCTCACCCCCTTGCTGCCGACGAATGATCTTGATGTCATTTTCCGAGGCATAGGGAGTGAGCCCCCCGGCCATGCTCAGCGCCTGCAGCACATCGGTATGGTGGCCGGCCTGATACTCTCCCGGTTTGGCGACACGCCCCAACACATAGATCCGGTAGCTCTGCACCTTCAGCACCGTCACCGTCACGTTCGGCGTCGGAAGAAATTTCATCAGCCGTTTTGTGATGTCAAAACGCACATCCTCGCTTGTTCGTCCTGCCGCCACGACCTCGCCGATCAAGGGAAACGTGATCATCCCGTCAGGTCGCACCACCATCTCTTGCGTCAGTTGTTCATCCTTCCAGACCGCCACTTTGAGGACATCTTCCGGACCAAGCAGATACGACGGCTCGGCATTCACCGGCTCTGCCGCAACGACAGCCGTGTGACTCAACGCCGACAGGCAAAGACTTGCAACCAGCACCGCGAGCCTTCTCCACCACACGGAAGACATTTCTTCTCGCTGCCGTGTCATCAGGAGACCTCTCCGAGCAGCGACTTCGCCGTATCGGTCCACTCAAACACGGTGTTGGACGCCAACGCTTTCTTGAGATGCGTGGCGGCTTCGGCGCGCTGGCCGGCTTTGGCGTACGCGGAGCCGAGGTGATAGTTGAGAATCGGATGCTCCGGAACCAGCGTCGTGGCCTTCTGAAGAATACGAACCGCATCGGCTCCGTGCCCCGACTTCAGATACGCCCATCCGAGCGTGTCGAGGAGATAGGGATTCGGCTTCTGCGACTCGAATCCGCGACTCAACGCCAACGCACGTTCCACACTCTGCGGATCGCCCTTATGATCAACCAAGGCGACGGCGAGATTGTTCGCCGCCAAGAGCGACGCAGGCGCATGCTTGAGCACCGTCTCGTACTGCGTAATGGCTTCATCGTGTCGGCGTTGCGCCGTGAGACTCAAGGCCAACATCAACCGTAGCTGCTCATGTTTGGGATTGACCTCCAGCCCTTTCACCAGCGCCGCATCGCCTTCAACCACCTGCTTCTGACCGAATCGAGCGCGCGCCAGATGGACCCATGGAGTGGTCCATTGAGGATTGAGACGGGTTGCCGCTTCAAAGTGCGCCACCGCTGCGGCCGGATCTCCCTTCGTGAGCAACAGCTCGCCGAGGAACCCCTCGGCGTACGGATGGTCGGGGGTCGTGGCCAATAGCCCCTCCAACCGTTGCTGCGCCTGCGCCGGCCGACCGCGCCGCATATCCAATTGCACCAGCGCCAGCAGCGGTTCAGGAGCCGTCGGATGTTGCCGCGCCGCCTTGCTGTAGGCCCGTTCCGCGGCATCCCACTGCTGCTGCCCGAGTGCGACATGTCCTTCGGCCAGGCTGGCGATCGCTTCATTCGCCCCGGCCAGACGCAACCGCTTCAAGGTATCCTGGCTCTTGTCCCAATCCTTCTCCTGCAACTGCAATTGAAACTGCATGCCGAGCAGCGCAACATTGCTTGGATCTTGGGCGATCAGCATATCCAGTCGCTGCTTGGCTTCTTTGACTTGGCCGGCGGCAGCATCCAATCCCACCAAGATGGTGTGGGCCTCTGTCATCGAAGGCTTCAACCCGACCGCCCGATCCAGGCTCTCGCGAGCCAGCGACTGCTCACCGGTGAGCAGATAGGCGCGTGCCAGCAGCACATATCCCTCCGCTAATTCCGGTTGATCCTTCAGGATGGAGCGAAAATCGAGCACGGCGTCTTGGCCCTTTCCTCGCTTGAGCGCCATCTGTCCGCGCAACATCAGGGCTTCCGTTGAGCGAGGGTTCTCCTTCAAAACCGCCTCGACCTGTCGCTCGGCCTCTTCCGTCTTTCCAGCCCCCCAATCCATGCCTGCCAACTTCACCTGCGCTTCCAACGCTTCCGGCTTGCCGGAGAACTCTTTCTGAATATCGCGATACACTTCACGCGCCTGCTCACCCCGCTTGCTCGATTCGTACAGGCGTCCCAGCGCAAAGCGCAGCTTCCCGGCATGGGGCAGCTCCTTCTTCGCCTGCAAGAGCGCCGCTTCTGCCTGTTCGGGACCGCGACGGCGGGCAATGTAGTCGACCTGCGCCATCCGTCGCTGTTCATCCTCCGGATGTAATCGAATCGCCTCCTGGAGAATCGCTTCGGCCTTCTCGTACTGCTTCTGCTGGTCGTAAAACGCGACTTGCCGCAGTCGGTGACTGAGGACCGTCGGCTCCAGTTTGGCGATCTGTTCAAACATCGCCTCCGCATCCGCCATATTCCCCAGTTTCATCGAGGTCGTTGCGAACGCATCCAACAATTCAAGGTTTGTCGGGTTCGCGTCCAGGGCGCGGCGCAGATGGGGCATACCGTCTGCCGGACGTTGCGTCGAGGTATAGAGCGATGCCACAAGGAGCACCGCGTCGATTTCGCTCGGCGCAGCCGCGACGAGCTGTTCGGCCTGCTTCACGGCGTCGGGCAGGTTTCCTCCTAAGGCGACGATCGCAATCTTGATGGCCCGAGCCTGCACATGCCCTGGTTGACTGGCCAGCAGTTGGTCTGCAAGTTTCCCCGCCTGTTCGAGCGCTCGAAACTCCAGGTAGTACTTCGCGAGCTTCACCATCGCCCGGTCATGCCCGGGGCGCAATTCGATTACCTGTTGATAGGCTCCGGCGGCATTCCGATAGTTACGTTCTTTCTCTTCCACCTGCGCATAGAGCAGGTACGCCTCTACATCCTTGGGATCGATTTGCAGCACATTCCTGAGCTCAACCCGAGCTTTCGAATAATCGCCTTGCTGAAAATACTCCTGTGCGCGAAGACGGTATTTCTCCTTGCGCGCCTCCGGCCCGCCACAGGCGACCATGCCGCCCAACACAAGGGCGACCACACACAGCACTCCATATCGTTTCATCACCGTTCCCCCTCCGATCATGACCACCAGGCGCGCCACATGATTCCGGTCAGCATCACCAGGGACACCAGGCCCAGGCGGATGGCCGCCGTCGGCCGCAGATACAGCAGCAACTCAAACGCAAAGAACAACACGACGGCTTTCGCCATGAGCGGACCGACGGATACTTCGCCGACAGTCAATTCCGGCAGAAACGGCATCGCCACAGCCAACAAGCCGATCAAGTGATCGAGCGGAGTGGTATGAAATTGGCCGTCACCCGCCCAGCGAATCGCGAGCACGACCAACACCGCCAACAGCGCCATCGCGATATTCATGGGTGTCAGCAACGTCGTCCCGTTCGTACGTGGAAAGGCCTGTCCGTAATACAGCAGACACAGAGACCCAATGTAGAGCGCCGCGCGTACCCCCCACGCGAGTGCGGCACGACTCAGCAGCGCCGCGCTCACGACGAGCGCCAGACCGGCCGCAATCACCCCTCCATCAACAGGAATGCTCTTCGGCACCGTGACCGCCCAGGCCAGGTAACAGGGGATGCTCACGTACAGGAGGGTGAGGGGCCACTCGCGTCGTGACTGACTGCTCGACGCGGCGTGGGTGATTCCCTGAGGCGAATGGGCCGATACCGGCGCGCGCTGTGCCTCCATCCGTCCAGGCGGTTTGGCAAAGACGAATAGAACGGCAGCGGCAAACGTCAGATAGATCGCCAGGAGCATCGCATCGGACTGCCATCGCAGGAAATACGCACAGCTCACCATGAGCCCATGCACAAGATAAATAACCGTGACCGCCTGACCATGATCCAGGCCGAAGGACAGGAGCCGGTGATGGATATGGTTGCGATCGCCGACGAATGGCGATCGCCCTTCCAGCACCCGTTGCCCCATGACGCCGACCATATCGAGCAATGGAACACCCCAAATGAACAGGGCGAGTAAAGGGCTATACGCCGCACGGCGGACATCGAACAGCATGAGTGCGGCCACGGCTAGGTAGTAGCCGAGAAATTGACTGCCTGCGTCGCCCATGAAGACACGCGCGGGGTACGTATTGAATCGAAGAAACCCCAGCAATCCCCCGAGAATCGACACGATCAAGAGAATGAGCAGCGGCTCGTTGACCTGATAGGCAAGATAGGCCAACCCGATGAAACTGATGAGCGACAACCCTCCGGCCAACCCATCCAGGCCATCGGACAGGTTGACGGCATTGGTCACCGCGACGATGACGATCACGGTCAACGGGAGGGCCACCAAGGACGGCAGCGTGACCTCATCAAAGAAGGGAAGTGAGGAGACGTGGACCTCGGCAACGCCCATGGCCACCAGGGCCGCCAGTACTTGTCCGGCGAGCTTCACGCGGTAATGCAGATCGCCCCGATCGTCCCATATGCCGAAGCACAAGATGACGGCGCCACCAACGAGGCTGGACAGGAGAAACGAGTCTTTGGGAGCCCAGACCAACACGGCGATGAACGACGCGGCGGCAAAGGCAATCCCTCCCACTTTGGCCATGGGCACACCATGCACATGCCGCTCCCGTGGTGCATCCATGAAGCGCAGGCGGCTTGCCGACGTCGACAATATCGGGATGAGCGCCATGCAGATGACGAGCGACCCGATAAAGCTTAGGAAGAATGCGGAACCCATAGCTCCCCTACCTCAATCGGGAACATACCGCCCCAACAGCGGCGTGACTAAGCTGACCATGCTCTGGAGCCGTGCGTCGACGATGGCTTCGTTTTCTCCGGGATGCACCGCAGAAGCCAACCGCACCAGCGCTCCGTCGGCGCGATGTCTGGTCAAGGAGTCCCAAAAGAGAAAAAACTTCACGAGATATTCGCTCGTGATCCATCGATCGCGTTGCTTGAACCAGTAATAGACGATCTGCTTATACCCATCTTTCTGTATGACGACGCGATTGATCTCCTGGCCGGGCCTCATCTCCGAAACGTGATCCATCCGTGTCGGTTCGAAAGAGGTGATTTCCCAACCCCCTCCTGGAATGCATTGCTTCGGCGAATGCGAGGACCGCCCCTTCTTCGGAGAGAGGTAGTACGCGACGTAGACATTGACCGGACGGCGCTCGGCTGCCGTGTAATCCGCCATCACATAATCGTCCAGCGCCAACGCATCGAGATATTGACGTTCCATCGGAGCCGTGATGCCCGTCCAGCCTCCAAGCTGCAATGGAAAATCGATCAGCTGTTGCCGACTCGGTGGAGCGGGAAACTCCTCGGGATTGATGGTCGGCGCGGCGACGACGG
Organism: Nitrospiraceae bacterium; assembly: GCA_041908685.1. Lineage (GTDB taxonomy): Bacteria > Nitrospirota > Nitrospiria > Nitrospirales > Nitrospiraceae > BQWY01. The sequence goes on from JAYREW010000023.1 coordinate 40,739, forward strand.
CCACCGCCAGCAAGCCCCCGGCGACGACCAGCGGTGACACAGACATGGCCGCAGCGGGTTGAAGACTGGTGCGCGACATGGTCTGCTCCGCCGCCGGGAGCCCGATCAATTCGGCGAACGCACGGCGCGGTCCCGCAGAGCCGACTCTTGCAAGCACCCACATTTCGCCGCACAGCAAGGCGAGGCTCGCGACAAAGAAAATCCACCCTTCGAAAAAGTGCGTAAAGCCTTCGGCCGCCGATTGCCCGTAGAATCCCACCAGAATCCCAATGACACCGATGCGAAAGCCGTTCAGGAGAATCGAGATCGGGATGCTGGACAACACGAGCAGCGTGCGCTTCCAAAACGCTTCACGGTAGAGATAGGCCATGAGCAAGGTCAGCGCCATGAGCGGAAAGAGATACCGAAGACCACTGCACGCCTCGACGACCTGCAGCTGCGTCGGGCCAAGATCGATCACGTTCCCTTCCCGATAGGCTGTCACGCCGATAAGGTGAAGAAATCCCACTCCCAAGGTCGACGACCAGAGCTGAAGTTTGCTGGACAACTCGTATTGCAGAAAGACCGGCAGCGGAACGGCGGTCAGCAAATACATCAGAGGAAACGTGAGCCGGCGAATGCCGCTCAGGCCGATCCCACAGGCCAGCAAGCCGACGATCACCATCCACAGTGAGAAATGCACGACCGCGTGCATGGCGGCAAACTGACCGACCGCATACACGCACAAACCGACACCCACAATGGAGAGCCCCCACCATGCCCCTCGCTGCTCGATGGCCTGCAGGGTCGGCCGGCGCAGCCAGACCATGTACAACACGATCAAGGGGATGAAGGGTCCATGGCTGTTGTTGTCCTCCAACCAGGACTCCCCCAAGAACCGCAGGCTGTCCGCGTACAGATAGCCGAGCACTCCCACGATCACGGCGAGGATCGTCCATCGCACCAGGGCGTGTTTCTGTGTCGCCGATTGAATCACGGGCGGTTCGGAGGGAGAAGACAGTGACTGCCCTAGAACCGTAGGTTGAATACTCATGACAGCTCCACAGCGATGACGATGCCGGAGTGTACCGTCCACCGTTCGGTCGTGGGCCACGTCCAACTTAAGTTTGTGTTAACAGATTCTTAAAATGGGCTGGAGTGTGACGCAGTGGGCGACCACGAAACGGCGAGCCAAGCAGGTGAGCAACACGTCGCCGCAACAATCCGGGCGAAGCCAACGACACAGCACTCACCGCCCCCCATACCGGTATCGACAAATCGATACCGGCGGGCGGATGCCGACTCGCTGACTGGGAATCACGCGCTGAGGGGCAGACCAATCACGATCGAGAGCCACTGCACGGTTAGCTCGGCACTACTGCAGTTTCAGGACTGGGGACCTGGGAGCCACGCTGTCGGAAGCAATACGGTTCATAAATCGCTTGGTCACCTGCCACCAGGGAGCCGCTTCGTTCCAGCGTTCCGGCGCATCCTTCCCCCACCCGCCCCAGATCACGACTCCATCCGCATATTGAGAGACCGTATTCAGTTGCAGCTCCCAATAGTCCGGCTCGATGGGTGTGAGACCAAGGAGATAGTTGGACTCGTGATACTGCGGCCACAAAAATGCGTAGACCGGCTTTCCATTGGCTTTTCGGCGAGCCTCCATGATCTGCGCAATCGCATAGGTGACCCAGCCTTGTCGATCGGCGTAGAACGTATAAATGGAGGGATACACAGCATCCATATGGGGCAGCAACGCATCCAGTCGATCATTGTCCTGCTGCCAGGCTTGAAACTCTGCATGTCCCTGCCCGCGAATGGCTCGCCAATAGTCCGGCAACGGCACCGTTCCATAGGTCCCGATCTTGGCCTGAGGTATTTCACTCTTGATCCACGACAACACCGTCAACAACTTACTGAGGCTCGTCTGCACGGCCTGAGGGTCACCCTTGAGCGGCCAGCGCTCGATATCGAGCACCACCGGCTCCGACAATCCACCCGCTTCCTTTGTGACAGAGCGCACGTTCTGCTCTAACGGCAGTCCCGTTGACGACTGCCCGGCAAGAAATAGCGGCCATTCATAGAGCAGAGTGATGGGACGAAGGAGGGGATAGTCCGAGAAGGAGGGTTTGTTCGTATACAGCGTGGCGTCAAATACGATGAATGGTTGCGGTGCGGTGGAAAGCCCTTCCACTGCCGCCGCCGTCGCCACCACAGTATTCCCCATTGCACCAACCACGGTGAGGCCGGCCAGAAACACGCTGAGCCATCTGCATGGTCGGACTCGCATCATGGTCGCTCTCCACCAACCGGCTGCTCCACAGCCGCCGCGACATTCACGGACACAGGATCAGTGGAAGCCGCTTTCAATAGTGCACGCCACCTGTCGAGCGCATACACACGTGCATACTTCCGGTCGAATGCCAGTCGCGCACAGCACCCTGCATCGATGACTTCTTTCCTTCGGTGAAAGAGTCTCAGAATACAGGCTGCCAGCGCGTCGACATCGCCAATACCAACGCTCCACCCACAGCGCTCTCGATCAAGGATCCGAGCAATCTGTCCATCGGGATCGCCGATATGGATGATCGGTCGGCCCGCCGCCGCAATACCATAAAACTTACTCGGCACGATGAGCCCCTCGAGAGCCGGTCGCAGCGACACAAAGTGCACGTCGGGCACGCTCAAACTCCACTGCAATCGATCGGCAGATTGGTAGGGATACACCTGCACATTGGTCAACCCACGCCCGGCCGCCTCCGACTCGATCCATCGTCGAGCCACGCCATCGCCGATAAACACAAACGCAATGTCATCCACGCCCCTCAGCCTCTCCGCCGCATCAATCATGGTCTTGAATTCATGCACGCGCCCCATGTTGCCGGAATACCCTAGGACAAACTTGTCGTCGAGACCCCATTCATGAAGCAGAGGATTGTCTTGCCGCCGGACAGGTCGGATCACCTCACCGTCCGCCCAATTTTCGATGATCGCAATTTGATCGGCTGGAATACCTTCGTCACGGAGACGCTCAGCCATCACGTCACCCAACACCACATTGAGTCGGCTCGCTCGCAAGGATTGATTCCGCAGGCGCTTGAGCATCGGAGCGGCATAGCGCAGTCCACACACATCGAGCGCGGTGGCGACTTCCGGGAACACATCCTGGACCCAATTCACCAAGACCCCGCGCCTGAGCATGACCACCCATGAGGCGAGCACCGACATCATCGGCGGATCAGTCTTGGCCACCACGACGTCTCCTCGGTCTACCAACCGAAGTAGTCGCCAGGTGGCGCAAAGATAAAACGTCAGATAGTCGGCCGCCCGTCCCAGGAGATGCGTTCGCCCAAACCGCGACGTAGGCACGCGATGCACCTGCACGCCGCGGATGGACTCCTCAGCCGACAGCGCAGCGCAGGGGTCGCCATACAACTGACAGCCGGTGATGACATGAATCTCCTGGCCACGGGAGGCCAGATCAAAAGCCAGGTCGCTTAGGAGCTGACTCGTTGCTGAATGATCGGGGTAGAAGTACCGATTGATGAAGATCGTCTTGCTCGCCTGCGCCTTGGACAATTCGCTCCTCCAATCGTTCCTTCACCTTGAGGTCGATCATGTACTCGTAGATCGTCCGGAGGAGGCAATACCGTAACCCCGCGCGACCGTCCAAAAAGCCTCCCCGTACCACGCAGAGATACAGGAATACCCAGAGCGGGCGCCCTGGAAGTCGGTAGGCAATCTGCTTCATCGTTTTCCGACGCGCGATCGGCGTGCCGGACCAGAGTGCTCGCACGGCAATCACCTCCCGTCGCTCTACGGCAAGCGTGTCCGCTTCCATCGACGAATATCGGCCATGCCGTTCAAACCAATAGGCCACCTTCTTATTAAACGGGTAATGCAGCAGATGTTCGTTCAAGTACCGTGATTCCCCCTTCGGGACATACTGTTCATTGATCTCCCGCTCGATCGTCACCTGCCCAACGCGAACCAATCGGCCGAACCAGGTCGGATAGCCGCTGCTCCGCCTGATCCACTGCCTAAACCAATAGTCTTTTCTCCTCATATGAAACATACTGACCCTCGGCCCGGCCGTTGCGATAGCCGCCCGCATCTCCGCCCAGAGCTCGGGGGTGACCCGTTCGTCAGCATCGACCATGAGCACCCACGGGTGCTTGTACCGCGTCTCATTCAATCCGGCATTTCGTTGGGCCGCGTAATTGTCGAACTGTCGCTGAACCACGCGCGCGCCCATCTCCTCTGCAATCGCGACCGTGCGGTCGCTGCTGAAGGAGTCTAGAACGACGATGTCGTCGGCCTCACTCACCGACCGGATACAGTCGGCAAGGTTGCATTCTTCGTTCAACGTCAGGATGAGGACAGACAGGCTCATGGTCTCGCACGAGTGTAGGCGTGGAGACCAGGCGCTGTCGCAACGGCAGGCTTAAGTTCGTGTTACGGGAATATCAAAAACAAGAGGATCGGCACGGCAGTCGACTGCCGTGCCGGACATGCTGGCTCCCTACTCTAGTGACGCCATCGGATACGGTCGACACAGCGCACATGAGGATTCAACAATCTGCTCAGCATCACGACACCGTGCAGCGGGAGGCAACGGATGGAGAACAGGCTAGGTCGATCGAATCGCCTGAATATGCGAGCTATCCGTATAGGTCACCACAAAGCCCGCCTGAGTCAGGAGGCGTTCAATCTCAACCGGAGCGAACATCTGTCCCCGGCTTTCGAGTAGGGCAAAATGCATCTCGCAGAACAGGCCTCTCAAGCTCGGTTCCGCAAGCAGTCCCTTCATGCCTTTGAACACCTCGTACTCAAAACCTTCAACGTCGATCTTGATGATATTCGGGACGATCCGACTACGCGCGACATAGCTATCAGCCGTCACAATCGTAACCGGGGCGCCGGCGCCAGAACCTGCATGCGGATCGTCGGCCAATTGATGCGTGGCACCGAGCGGATCCGCCGCAAGCCGCATGGTCCCCATCCCATTGCTTGAGGACAAGGCAAGCGGCTCCAACGTCACGTTGGGCTTGCCGCTGAACTTCGTACGGAGCACTGCAAAGCAGTCAGCCACTGGTTCAAACGCCACAACGGCCCCACCACTGCCCACTTTCTGCAAGAACTTTTCGGTGTACAGACCAAGATTGGCCCCAATATCCCACACGACATCGCCGGGCTGAATGTGGGCCAGCAGCGCGGTATCGAAATGCGCCTCATACCCCGGGCGAAACACGGAATGGACGGCTTTCAACCGAGATAATATGCCCAGCTTCCTAGCGACCGACCGGGCACGAATGAGCAGGGTATTCATGTCATGACCTCTTGAAGATGTACCACTATGCCTAACATGTCGCTTCTGCTGTAATTGGACATTCGGAATCTTGAAATGGGGCATTCATAGGCAACGGACGAGCGTCGGCAGCGAGCAATGTCCGCAGGTGATCGGCCAACCGCACGGTCAAGGCCAACAGCGTGAAAGTCGGATTGGCGCTGCCGGCAGTAGGAAAGACCGAACAACTTGCGAGAAACAAGTTGGCAACGCCGTGCACTCGGAGTTGTGTGTCGACCACCCCGCCGCTCGGCTGTTCGCTCATCGTCGTTCCGCCGGTTTGGTGATAGACATCGACGACATCTTCAAGCCACCAATCACCGTCTTCAAACACCTTGTGATTCCACCGTGCCTGGCCGAGATCCAGCCGCTCCCATTCCTGACGGAACAGGCGGACATATTCCTGCATGGTCCGCTTCTCGAGACTCTTGATTCGCCAATTCAGCGTCAGCATCGGCATCCCCAACGCATCGCGGTCGTGCCCCAAGCTCACCGAACTCTCAGAGTTCGGGCATTGCTCCACGTCCACTTGGAGATGAAAGCGCGCATTGTCGGGATACGCCACTCGCTGCTGCAGAAATCTGACCGCCCCCAGCCGACACATATTCGGAATATCCCGCAGGATATTGGTCCATCCCTTCACACTCGGCCAGGGATTGCGCCGAGCCTGAAAACGGCGCAATCCCTCACGAAGCTCGGCAAACCCCGAATCATCGGGCGTCTCGAATAGCACCTGGCCAAAACAACTCAGCAGCTTCCTGTCCTGCTGTAGGCTCGAACTCAGTTCAAGGCGAACGGTACGCATCGTCCCGTCGATGAAGAATGGAGCAAATCTGTGCTCGAAGCTGCGTATCGAATGGGGAACGAGTTCTGCCGCACGAATGGAGAGGTGATCCTGAAAGTTCTTCCCGAGATGGCCGGAATGGTTGCCAATGCCGGATGGAACCCTGCTTCTGGACGCCAGCAAGAGTCGTATCGTCTCCAGCGTTCCAGTCGCCACGACAAAGTGCCTCGCTGAGACCTCGATCGCAGCCCCGTCCAACGTGCGGGCCTTCACCAAGACCACCCGTGTTCCGTCGTCGCTGAGCGCAATGTCCGTCACGTTTGCATGAAGCACAACCTCCACCGACTGTGAGTCCGCACAGTCCTTCCCGACAAGTCGAGCCAGGTTGCGCCTGGCAAATGGAGGCCATTTCGCATATCGGGCGGTGAATTGGGTTGCATCAAACTCCGTCCCCTGAGTCGGCCATCGATTCAACGCTCCGGACTCGTAGGGATCTCGATCGACGCCAAACAAATCCTCAACTCGCCGGTAATAGTCCTGCAGCTCGCCATAGGTGATAGGCCAAGCAACCGCATCAATCCATTGTCGACGGTCGATATCCAATGCAGTCAACGGCAACAGTTGCCCGCCCCAGCGCGTAGAAGTTCCACCAAGCGTTCTAAAGCGGCCCTGAAGGTACCCGCGATGCGGCAAGCCGGCAACGGTACAGTCATAGAGCTGCTGGGTCTTCTCCTCGACGGTGGTGCCTCCGGATTCCAACACCACGACCGTGTAACCACTGTTGAGCAGTTCACGTACAAGCGCCAGGCCGGCGGTCCCTGCACCGATCACGCAAATATCCGCCTTACGGGTTTGGTGACGGCCTCCGTGAGTGAGATCCGAAATCATGAGCGGCCCCTCTGCACTTCGGAGTCTCTGAGCGACAATCCAAGCTCCTCCAGAACGAGTTGGACGATGTCGGCTCCCAGCAATTCACTCCGTACCTGCGTTGCCACCGCGGCGATGTGCCGGACATTCGTCGACGCAAAGACCACCGTCCCCTGTGGATTGGCATGAACGGCATAGCTAAGTAAGAGCCGAACTTGCTCCTGAGGCGACCGAAGGTCCACACCGGTGCACTCAACCACCTTCTTGACGACGGACGGGACCTGTTCACATCGTGATTGGAGCACAGGCAGCGCCGTCGCAAATGGCGCGAAGGTGAACAGGGTTGAATGCGGCAGACGAGGAAGGCTCTCGATTTGGCGACCGGTCGCATCGTTGTCGAACTGCAGCACGGCGCTGAGTCCAGGATGTCGGCCGATAAGGGTCATGAGGCTGTCCGCCGTCGACGACATGCCGAAGCTCCTGATTTTTCCCTGCGCCTGGAGAGCTTTGAGACTCTCGCAAAGTTCCTCGGCAATGTGGTCACCCGGCATCGGCTCATGTAAAAACAGAATGTCGACATAGTCCGTTCCAAGCTGTCGCAGGCTCATGTCCAAACTCGCTCGCAGAGAGTCCGGGGTGAACCGTTTAGGGCGATACAACGGCTGACGAGTCTCGACCGCCGCAGCTTTCACACCGGGAAACCTCGTGAAGAACCACCGAACAGGAGCCTGAAGGGAGGCCAGATATCGAGTTGCCAGCGTGGGCTCAAGACCAAATTTCGTGGCGACCGTAACCTGCGCTCGTTTCGAGCGGAGGAATTTTCCCAGCTCTTTTTCACTCGCACCAAGCCCATACATTCTGGCCACGTCGAAATGGCGGATCCCCTGATCATAGACGCTGTCTAAGAGTCGCTGCCGGTCCGTACGAGAAGGCACGCGCATCAACTTCGACAAGCCAAACCCCAAGCGTTCCATCCCCGCCTTCGGTGCACTGACAGGTTTGATCTCGAGCGCTCTTCGATCCGGATCGAGCGCAGCCGTGGCCTGGTTCGTTCCATTGGTCAGCCGGTTCGACACGAAACGTTCTCCTTACCTGCGATTCACCCGTCCCCGCCCATGAGCCGGACTTGTCCGACCCTATTCCCCCGGCTGAGCCGGCTGAGCTGGCTCAGCCAGCTCAGCGAGCTCAAATTGATATTTGCGAATCACTCGGGCCGGGTTCCCTCCCACGACGGTCCAGGGATCCACATCTCGAAACACGCTGGCACGCGCACCCACAATCGCGCCCTCTCCGATCCTCACGCCGGGACCGATAAACGCATCCGCCGCCACCCAGGCACGCGGCCCAATGGTGATGGGAGCCGTCGTCATCGGCCTGTTAGGTAGGCGATAGTCATGACTGGCCGTACACAAAAAACTATATTGGCTCACCGTGGCGCCCGCACAGAGCACGACTTTATCCACGCAATAGCACTTTACGTCCGGTCCCAAACAACTCATGTCCTGCATTTCCAAATTCCAGGGCCCCCACACCTTCACTGAGGGATAGGGATACGCCCTTCGTGAAATCTTCGCGCCGAACAGGCGGAGCAGAAATCGCCTCCAGCCATGGAACGCCTTGGGACTCGGACGATACGCAACCAGCCACACCAGTCCCCACAAGCACCGCAGGACTTGATTCCCGGAAGAGTGCGGTCTCGGAGACACCGAACGCGCTGCGCCTTCGATGGCGGTGGCGGTGGCGGATGGTTGTGACATACCAGCTCCCTCATTGCCTCCTTGAGACGCGTCACCTGTCGAATACCGCCTCATCGACACGACCGTCTCCAATCTGTCGTCTCAGCACATCAGATTGTGCGAGCGGCAGACACAACAACCGGCACGATCCAACAGAGTTCTGAGCGCTCCGCGCGGAACCGGGCCGACGATGCAGTGGAGCACTGCATTACGACAAGCCTGCCTTGCCGCGTTGTACCGAAATCCGAGCAGCGTGGACTCGATTGGATCTAGGCGACCGAGCTACCCGCACGGAAGATCGCTCTCCGCCCGATGCGCTCACAGTCCACTTCCGCCGCTATCGGGGCCTGCCTGGATGGGTCCCGCGTCTCGTCGGCTGTGCCAACATGGCTTCATGAATCGCCTGGTCACGCTCGTCGAACCGATAGCGCAGGACTCTGGCCGGAACCCCGCCGACAATCGCATACGGAGGCACATCGTGGGTCACGACCGCGCCGGCACCAACGATCGCGCCGTTGCCGATCGTCACTCCTCGTAGGAGGATCGCCCCGTGTCCCACAAGCACATCAGCACCAATCCTGGTCACACAAGACGGAGGGCGACCGGAAAACACGATCGGGGTACCTGGTTCCTCACAGTAGTGATCGCGCCCAACGATGGCCACATGGGCCGATAACGACGAGTAGTGTCCGATGTGAACCTGCGGCGACAAGAGACTGTAGGGACCGATGTACACGTAGTCGCCCGCTATGAACCCCTTCGCAATATGCACTGCCTTGCCGACGTGAAAGCCCTTCCCGGTTCGTGCGTCCGGATACCACAGCCGTCGCAGGAACCAGGCACGAAGCGCCTTGAGTTGTGCCTTGGCACCCTGCCATGCCGCGTACGATTCGCGCGGTGCGTTCTCTCGTTCCCCCACCGACTTGCGCAACGATATGGAACCTGGATCATCCAACGGTCGAATCCTCGATCGCGCCAAAGACCAGCGCATTGTCTTCCGGGAGAGGATCCCTGTCCCCTTGCGTTTGCATCACCGCGAGCAGAAAAAGCAGTGACGTCGGATTTCCGACGTTGATCAAATAGCGCTCAAAGAAGGCGAGAAACAGATAGCCCACACTCAAGCCCAGGAGGAGGCTTGGAACGAATCCCCCTTCCGGCTCTTGCGCTCGCTCCCAAAGGATATGCAGGCCGCGTGCGATCAGGCAGATAATCGCCAGAAACCCGATGAGTCCAAGCTCAGCAAGGGTTGCGAGGTAGCCGTTGTGCGATGAGGAGTCGACGCGCAGCAGAAATTCATGGGCGCGAAATCCCACTCCAATGAACGGATTACTTAGAAACAATTTCCAGGTCGATTTCCATGCCTCCAGACGCCCTGATGCCCCCGATCCGATGCCTCGATCTGCCGTGCTGAGGGAATACAGACGGTCCAAGGTGTCGTACACCTGTCCGCCATACATCGCACCGATACCGGCGACCGCCATCAATCCAACAGCGGCGAATATCAGCACGGGCCCCCCGCGACTACGGAGACGGAGCCATCCGGTCACGACCAATCCCATCACGATGGCGATGGCGGCCGCTCGCGAACCTGTCAGCACCACCACTGTTGCGACCACCCCCATGACCACCACCCTGACAGCCAGCGTGCGAATGGCCATGGCCGCCATGAGCGCCGAGGCGGCCACCAGCGCAATGGTGTTGGGGTTCAAGATTTTCTTCCCCGTCCCTAATCTGGTTCCGGGTACATAGTCATACCAGGCAAATCCGACTAAGAGTCCGGTCGTCAGCACCGCAAAGATCTTCAGCCCCTGCTCATACTGCTCCGCATTGAGATTGGTATTGAATTGGAGCGCGAGCCAGAGCCCCATGAGCGTCAGCACAACATATCCGGCCGAGAGCAGGGCCACCGGACTGAAGAAACTCGACAAGACGGAAAACGCTGCGAACAGCAGCGCCGCAACGGTCCCAATGAAGGACATCGAGTCGGGAACAAATCGGCACCGCGAGACCATGAAATAGGCGAGCGGCCACACGACCGCGGCGCCGATCCACACGATCGACAGGATGGCCTCGCGACCCGCCTCCAACCTCCCGAACAGAGAGGCGGCAAACACGCCTGTCAGCCAGACACCCAACACGATGCCGACCCACGAGCGAGGGCCGGTCTCATCGAGAAACCTGTCATCCTCACCAGTCATGATCGCGCCACATGTCTCATCAGGAGCAATCCCGTCAGCCCCAGCACCGCAGCTTCACCACTGACGAGCGCGATCGCTAACCCTCGCGCGCCGTACCGTGGCATCAATACCGTTCCGAGTCCGATCACCAGCATCCACTGGACAACCAGTCCCGCAATAGGAGCGCGATAGTCAGACAGCGCATAGCACGCGTTCCGTATCAGTTGCCCGAGGCTCATAAAGGGCAACGCGAAGATCGTTATCGACAGAATAGAAGCGGTCAGCATGGCATGATCAAGCGAAAACTGCCCTCGCACAAATACCGTTCTCACGATCGGCTCGGCCAAGAGAGACACCAGCACCACCACGACGGCACTCGCCGTCACAAGCGCCGCGATTGGTACCCGCAACGCACTGAGGCCGGCGCGGACGTCTGCCTTCAACGTCTTGACCATGCGCGGAAAGAGCATGGTCGTGACCGGACGCACAATCAGCGAGAGGGGAACCGACACGATGGTGCTGGCATAAAAGAAGGCCGCAATAGAGCCGGAGGGCAATCGGGACGCCAAACTTCGCTCCGTGAGCGCCATCCCGGCATAGACAAGCTCCCCGATCAGCACCGTTGTCGCAGCCCCCCACAGCGCAAACCAGCTACCGTTCGCCGACCGGGACCACGTCGGCGCGGGGACGGACACATCGTTGCGGCTCAGTACAAGCAGCCGTGCCGCAAAGAGGATCAGTACGCCGAGATTTCCGATCGACACGCCCAAGGTCAGCGCATCGATCCCGAGGGTGGGAGCAAAGAGCAGGACTGAAAGGATGGTACAGCACGACACAATTGATCCGGCTAAAAAGCCCGGCGCGAACGATCCCAGCACGGCCAGTGCCCCCCGCAGCAGACCGGCGGTACTGGCAAAGATGATCGGGAGAAACAGGGCGTACAACGTATGGGATGCCAGCGCAAGCTGACCGTGATCAAAACGAGGGAAGATCGTGTCGAGTAAGAACGATCCCGTGACCGCGAGGCAGCCGATGACACCGACATGCACCAGCGCCAACCCATAGATAGCCGGCCACAAGGATCGACGGACGATGCGTGCGTTCCCCTCCGACGCAACACGGCTGATGAACGCGGTCTCCAAGGCGTTCCCAACCTGGGCGCCGAAAAACAATTGGATCGTCAGGACCGCAACAAAAACGTCCAATTGAGGGCTCAGGCCGAATGCGGAGGCGACAGCGAGCTCACGTGCGAGCCCAAGGAGGAGTCCAAGACCGGTGAGGAGTGAATACCCTGACAACGTGCGGGCGGAACGGGCAAGTTCTCGCAAAGTTTCCGGCACCATCGCGCCACGTAGGCGCGCAGGCCACACCAGTGCTGATCGCATAGAAAATGCCATAGCGTCGACGCTCAGCCGAACTGGTTTTCCGGCTGAAAGGAATTCGTCATGCTGCGGGCAGGCTTCAATCCAGGCGCGCGGCAAGCTGCGGATGTTCGTTCAATACAGTCAGCGAGACTGTAGGCCCAGGTTTCGGGAGTGTAGAGCGCCACAATTTTCCGAGAGGCCTCTCCCATGGAGGCACAGTCGACCAGCGTCGAGGACATGACTCCCATCGTTCGGGCCATCCCCTCGACATCGAGCGGGTCGACCACATATCCATTGAAGCCGGGCCGAACAAGCTCCGCCACACAGCCGCATCGATGTGAGACGATGACGGGAAGACCCGCCGCCATCGCTTCATTCACAACGAGCCCCCATGTTTCGCTCAGGCTCGGCAAGATCAAGCAGGAGGCCAATCCATAATAGAGCCCGAGTTCATCAGATCGGTGAGCGCCTGCGAAGACAACCCCCGGAATCCCTTCGACCATCCGGCGCACGAGCGGCTCCTGCGGTCCCCCTCCCACAAGAACCAGCCCCCAGGCATCAGGTCCGGCAACCTGACGATACGCGGCATAGCCTTCTACCAGCCGAGGCAAATTCTTCTCCTGGGCGAATCGGCCAACGAAGAGGAAGAACTTCTCGGGAAGGTTCAGACGCCTGCGCAGCACGGCAGCATCCTGCCTGGCCACAGCCGCCCCCGCTGAGAAGACCTGGTTGTCGACGACATCATAGCCCGTCCAAATTTTCTCTCGCGGGAACCCCATCATCTGGAGATAGGCCGCCGCACGTTCGCCGGCAGCAAACGCAGCATCATAGTGACGGCGCGCCCACCACCCTTTGATCCACTCCTTCACGGGGTTTCGTCGACGGTCTCCCCATTGCGAGTCGCCGATGTAGATACTGAGCCGCCTGTGCTGTCTGGTCCACCGAGCCGCCGCGCGCATGCCGGCAAGGAAGTAGCCGGTAATCACCACCACGGCCGGATCTTCACTCGTCAGCCACTGACTCACTCGCTCGGCTTGCGCTCGCGAATTCAGATTCTCCAAGCTCTCGTCTGAGAACGCTTCGACATAGTCGAACCCCAACTCGTACTTGCGGATCCCCCACTCCCGCAGTTGCTCCCTGGCGCTCAACGCCATCACTTTCACGGCATAGTCAGGCCTAAACGCCTGAAACGCCTTGAACCGCGGAACACTGTAGGGAGCCAGGACCGGCTCCAAACAGCAGATCGTCGTTTTCATTCCGGTCCTTCACTCAGAGTCCCACACCAATGGGAGAGCGCAATCTACTGCGGGGACGACCTTGATGCGCCACAGGGGGTTCAAATCTGTGTTAACAAATTATCAAGAAACGCGAAGGAGCCGGGCACTCACACAGCTCTCCGTTCCCTATTAACTATGCAATTCCCCTAGATGGCATGGATGCGGTGCGCCTCCCGCCAGGTGAGCCGGCACCACTCGTGCAGCACATCGTTCCACTAAGGGAATTGAACGGACCGCCGTTCCACTTCTCGCTGACGTCGGATCGGTGAGGGCCAAGGCCTGGTGCGATTTGCTGCATCTATCGTTCGTCAATTTTGAGAACACCGCACAGGCATGTCCTTTCGCGATCAAATATTGTGTCGCATATGTTGCATTTGGTGCACTCTGCGTGGACGGTTTGTCTTCGTGTCCGCTATCCTCATACCCTGACTCCGATTACTTCACCCGAGGGTCAGTGCGGTAATGAAAGGACGTGGAACATGAGATGGAACCGCTCGATACTGGCGTGGGGGCTTCTCAGCATTGGGCTCTTCGTTCACGAGTCTGCTCATGCAGTCACCGTGACACACCTCGAAATCACCAGAGGCGCCGTGAATTACAATGGGCCCCAGCAAGACGCGCTTGATCGACTGCTCGCGCAGGACGGCGTCATGCAAATGGGACGGTTTCAGACCGTTGGAAACCTCGTCCCGACGATCACTCGATCCAACGAGACCAATGCCTTGTTCACCTCCGGTTTCAGCGGAGCTTCGGCCCCGTCCGCCGTCATCACGGACTCCACCATCAAGGTAGACCTCTCCTCGCTGTTCTTCAGCATGAGTCAGGGCAATGCCTATAAACTGTGGAACATCGGCACGGTCGTCACCGGCCTGTATAACCCGACGTCGAAAGAGTTTGCGCTTTCATGGGATCGCGTATTTGGTGACAACCCTCAACAGGAACGAGCCTCGTTCTTCTTGAACGGCCTGGTCCATTTCGACTCCGTGATGCAACCTGTCCCCGTTCCCGCTGCCGCCTGGCTATTCGGGAGCGGCATCGCCGGTATCGCTACGTGGATGCGCCGTCGTCACGCATCCTAACGGGCATATGCGTATCATCCCACAGTGACGGAGCGCCGACGACTGTCCATTGCCGGCGCTCCCGTCTCATTGCTCCCTCTCCCCTTCTGCGTATAGTGGCGAACGCTCTTCCCCTGCCACAGACGACTCGTTCCATCCGGGCTATGCAGAATCTGAGCGGTCGCCAATGCCGTACACAGCTTCCTTCATCTTGAGCCAACCGGTCGCTTCCCGCTCAGCCGCCCAGTCCGCACGTCCGAGGCCTACCGAATGCACTGCCTCGAACCGATCGCCTTCAACCTCTTGCTGCGCTGAGCCACAGATCCATCACGGCTCAGGAGCCTTTGAGAACGAGATCCGCGTCACCTACGACGCGTTACACCCTGCGAGTACTTCACGCGAAACCATTCGCTAGACTCACGGCCCTGAGTCGTATCCAAGGGTTACCTACGACTATGGGCGCTCTAGCCTCGCGAGCTGTCTGTGCCTGCCGCACGCAGACAGGCAGTGGAAGTACTGTGACTAACTTGATATCTTGGAACGAGATACGCATCTCGCTTCATCGGTCGACAGGCTCAGCCTTGGGTCGAGTAAATGGAGTTCGACGAACTTCGTCGCAACGACAGCTTGGCAACTACAGCAGAAGCGCGATGAGTCATGCGGACTAGCGAGAGATGCTCGATGTGTGCTGTCGCTGACGGTCTGTCATTCACCGTCCGTCCGCCCGCCTGGGGCCTGCTCTTTGCGCGCCGACATGGGCCGACTCTCGAATTCACGGAATCATGAATGGACCGGCTCACCACGATTGGATCGCCTTCCCAGATCCCCTCACCTAAGCAATCCCAGCATCGTCCTCGCCTGTGGATCCTGCTCTGTCTGCTGATCGGTGCTGGAACCGCTGCCACGATGAAACCGGAGATGGGCATGGACTATCTCGGGCAACTCCTCGATAGAACACAGGCACCGCAATCGGCTGTTGCGCAGAATCTAACGTCTCCAGCGGCCGCGCCGTCGAAACAACCTGAAGCAGATTGGTCCTTCCTTGGGCCAGCTGAGACACCAACTTCAGCGGCATCGGCTAATGCACCAACCGCACAGGCTTCCGCTCAGACAACAACGTCCCCCGTAACGACCCCGTCAAAACAACCTGGAACAGATTGGTCGTTCCTTGGCCCCGCTGAGACACCAACTTCATCGGCATCGGCTAATGCACCAACCGCACAGGCTTCCGCTCAGGCAGCAACGTCCCCGGCTGCCGCCCAGCCTGCGCATCCTGAACCAGATTGGTCGTTCCTTGGCCCCGCTGAGACACCGACTTCACCGGCATCAGCTAGTGCACCAATCGCACAGGATTCCGATCCGGCAACAACGCCTCCGGCGGCCGCCCAGTCGGCGCAGGCTGAACAGGACTGGTCGTTCCTCTCCCCAGATGAGACGCCCGCCCCCTCGTCGGAGACTGCCTCAGCGTCGCAAGCTGCCGCAGCCTCGAAGCAGCCTGAACGGCATTGGTCGTTCGGCTCTTCCATTCGCCCCATGATACGTGAGCGGATGTCAGTGTCGGGGACGAGGGAAATTCCTGTCCCGATGTTTCACGAGGGACAGCGGGTTCGTGTACGCCCGGATCTCAACGCGCCTGGGTGGTCCGTTCTGCTTCGCCAAGACGCCGAGGGCACAATGGCGGGAGCGACCATTCTCCCCGGCAGTGTCCTCGCCATTCTTGATGGAGACCTGCAGGGACGCAACTGGGTCTACTTCGTTCGCAGCGACTTTGGCAGCGAGGGCTGGCTAACTGAAGGACAGCTAAGACCACAACGCTGATTGTGCGGCTATCTCGCGCCCATCGCACAGACAGTAGGTCACTCACGGCGCTGCTCGAAGAACAGCTCTACGCGCGACAAGAGGTCCGACGCATTCTGTTCATGAGCATGGCCTGTCTGATGGCTGAACACGGATCCGGCCGGACAAGATCTGCACAAGAAACCGCTGCGTATTCCAGGTTGCCGGATTCGAACCACGGTCAGATGGAAGGCTCATCCAGGAGCCTGGCGGCGGGAGAAATATCTTGGCCCGATTTTTAAAGGGGTGAGAGTGTGGCGCTGTATGAGACTCACCACGGAGTGACGTGGCACTGCGGCCTCACACTATCGGGAAACCCTATGCTCCAGGCGCATGAAACCTGCTGAAGGGGTAATAGCCTTCAGCAGGCTGCGCTGGTAAGCCGACTCAGTCCGTCCCCCTCGTAAGGACCCGATCTCAGGACGTCAGGAACGCAGCGTTCGAGAAGACTCTACCCTCTTACGCCACAAGCTTCCGTGCCCGCCGCAAGAACAATCCTGCCAATCCTGAACCGAACAGGAGAGCCGCTCCCGGCAAGGGGACTGAGGCCAGTTGCGCGGTACCGTTGAGTGTAAACTCCAGCGTCTTCCCCGCAAAAAAGTCCGGAAGCCCGGTGATGCTGTTCAGTGTACGGTTCCACGTAAGTCCCGTGAAGGCATGAGTCAAGTTGTTGAAGGAGCCGATGGCGTTACCGCCGATGTTCACTGCCAAGCCGGGGGAAGCCGGCAGGGAAGGACCTGTGAGTCCGGCAGAGAGAGCCGTAAGATCGGCTGTGATACTCGATCCGCTGGCGTTTCCACTGGGGGTGGGATTCGGTCCACTGGTGAACAGATTAAACATGTAGGTACCGACAAATGGAACCGTGATGGAAATGGGCGCAATGACGTTGGGCAGCGGTTGATACTGCCCCATTAGGATCTGACCGGACGTCGTAAAGTTGGTTGAGGCCAATGTCGTGCTGCCGAGCTTCAAGGCGAGAGATCCGCTCGTAAAGTCCAGTTCGCTGATCGAGTCCGCATTGGCCGCCGTTGGACAGATCCACAATGCCGATAGCAGCAGAACGGCGGCCGCCACTCCAAAACCCATACTGCGCAACGATGCGTACGTCATGATTAGGTAACAACCTTTCCGGCCAAGAAACGCTTCGACTCTGTCTTGACCTTAATTAGAGTGTGGATGGGGCACTGCGCAATCCCCGACGTCGCCTTGCTACCCGTGTAACTCTATTGCGGGTGAGATGCCTATGCACTTGTTCCTAACAATAATCCCGATGCCGACGGGAACGTATCAGAACCGGCGAGACGTGTCTGCCCACAGATACAACGATTGCAACAGAATGTGAGAGCCACCGCATCGAGCAATTGGGGCAGGCGGAATCGTTCAGACCGCACTGTAGGAGTCGGCGCTTGCGGAGTGACGTGAGTGACATCCTCAGCACGTCTTCAGCGGACTCATGGTCTACGAACCGGGTGCACACGCGGCCTGAGAGGACCGTTCCGCATACGTACAACCGTCTCACCTCATGTGCCGGTCATCACTCAGAATGCTCGAATCAGCAGGATGCGGGCAGACATCCCGAACCATACCTCCCATCGTCACTCCCACCCTCGTATCAAACCCCTTGAGTTCACCTACATCGACTGATGGCGGCGCTCTGGACGTAACGTGGCAACAGCGTCAGCGCCTATCTCAGGCACAGCACTAAAGCCCTTCGGCGGCCGAGCCGCTGCGCACAGATTCCATCACGAGACCTCAACATGAATCGCATAGGCTGTCGCCGCGGTCATTGCCTCATGCAGCCGATCCATCCGCCGGGTCTCATCCTAATTGTCGCGCTCGATGTAGCGCCAGCTGGAGAGACCGCAACCTGTGCCTGAGACATCTGTAACCTCAATATTTTGCACTAGGTAATACTGCACATACCATCAACCCACTGCCACAGACCGACTCCCCTCCGGTGTATCCATGCGGACGCTTCCCGTGCTCGAGCACGAACGCCACGCGCCTTTGCATTGTAGGTAGTATCATCCATGTTCACGGAACGAATAGGGCCATTTTTCATCACATCTGGTGCACGTGTAGCAGCAATCTGTGGTTTCCCATTTCTCGCCCCTGCTACCATTCGCGCGTCCGTCAGGACTCATGCTTGAGAGATAGTGTCAGCGGAGTGTCGGCCTGACGCGTCTCTTGTTTCCCACGACCGTCGTGTCGCCCATGTTCTGCAGCCAGGCGCGCGCGTTCTGTGAAGAGGCAGGCCGGTGGGAAAACACATTCGGCGCCCTCGGCACTGCGAGCAGAGCCAAATAAGCATACTGATTCACCATCGACAGTTTCACTGAGGCAGTCATGAACACCCCACGCGTCGCCATCGGTCTTGTCATCCTGTCGGTTCTCTCAACGTCCACTCTCCAGGCCCTCACCGGAGACGGCACCATTCCGCGTGTGCTCAATCCGCCGGCGACCAGCGACCTCACGAATCTGCCCGGCGACCTGCACGCAGTGCCGGTGCCCGGGCCAAGTGATCACGATCTTGCAGAGTACGTGAAAGATACGCAGGCAGCGATTGCCTTGGGCAAGGCATTCTTCTGGGACATGCAGGTCGGGAGCGACGGCATACAGGCTTGCGCCAGCTGCCACTTCCGCGCCGGCGCCGACCCACGCTCGAAGAATCAGCTCTCCCCGGGCCTCAAACGTGTGCCGCAGCAGGACCTCACGTTCACGACCGGCGGGCCGAACTACCAACTGGCCGGGTGGGAGTTTCCCCTTACCCGCCTGGCCGTCCCCGGCCAGCGGGGAGCGCTTGACTACGGCTCCGATAGCAACGATGTCGTGAGTTCGCAAGGCGTTCCGTTTCTGAATCACGGCCCTGACCCGATGGGCTACCAGGTCGGCCGACTCAAAACTCGTCGCGTCGAACCGAGGAATACGCCGTCCGTCATCAACGCCGTGTTCTATCACCGCCAATTCTGGGATGGCCGCGGGGACAATATCTTTAACGGCGTCAACCCTCTGGGCGCCAGGGACCCGGAGGCCCGCGTGATGGCATCGGTCGGTGGCAACCTCGTTGAGGTCCAGGTGGCGCTTGTCAACTCCAGCCTTGCGTCCCAGGCAGTGGGTCCGATCGTCAGCGAGATCGAGATGGCCGCACCAGGTCGTACCGTGCAGGATATCGCGCGCGATTTTCGCAAAGGCAAGCGCGGTCGGCAGCTCGGCAGACGCGTCCACAGCTCGCGTCCGCTTCAGCAACAATTGGTCGACCCGTCAGACAGCGTCTTGGGGCCGCTCAGCCGGTATCCCGAGCGAGGCCTCCGCATGAAGTCATATAATGAGATGATTCGCGCGGCCTTCCAGGACAAATACTGGAAAAGCGACCAATTCATCCAGGTGGACGAAGACGGGAACCTGGCGATCACCGATCGCCGCGACAGAAATCGAGAGACCGATGAATATCGCTTGATTGAGTATAACTTCGCACTCTTCTTCGGGTTGTCCGTGCAACTGTACGAAGCCACCCTCGTTTCCGATGATACGCCCTGGGACCGCTTCCGCCGCGAACATCCAAGCCCTACTGACCCGGCCCTCAATCCCTGGAACAACACCAATCCCAACCACATCACCCGCTTGGCGCTCTTTGGGGCGCACTTGTTCAACGACCGCACTCGAGGTCCCAACAATCTCCGCTGCAGCAACTGCCACGAGGGCCCGGAACTCACCGATGCCTCAGTCCGGCGCATCAATTTGGCCGCCAACGGTCCGGTGCGAAACCGCGACGGCAATATCATCGACAAAGGGTTCAATAATATCGGCGTGCGGCCGACCGAGGATGATCTCGGTGTGGGAGCGAGCGACGCGTTCGGTCCGATGTCCCACAGCAAGCGCCTCTTCCCCTCCGCGCTGCCGACGAGCTTCGACGGCGCGGAGGTGACCAAAGGCTTTGGCCTCGACGGAGCGTTCAAGGTGCCCTCGCTGCGCAACGTCGCACTGACGGCGCCCTATTTTCATAACGGGGATACGCATTCGCTCCGCGAAGCCGTCCTGTTCTACAGCCGCGGAGGCAATGTCGCACCCATCATGCAACGGGACGGGACGCCGATCGAGCCGCTGGGCATCGCCAACATGACTCCCGATGAAGTCGATGCCGTCGTAGCCTGGCTTGAAGCACTCACGGATGAGCGGGTGCGGTTCGCCGCAGCGCCGTTCGACCATCCGCAACTGTTCGTCCCCAACGGACATCCAGGCGATCAGAACATGGTCGAACGCGCCGGACACGGCTTTGCCAAGGACGACCTGCTGGAAATTCCGATGACCGGCGCCGCCGGCGGCCCTCCGTTGCCGGGGTTCCTTGAAGGTGTGTTCGGACCACATTGAGAGCGGCCACGGCAGCGGGTTCTCCACGTTCAATGACGATCACGTGCGTGCCGTGCTCACCGGCTCTCATGAAGGCTGACGACTTCTGATTCGCGTCACGCCACCCGATTTGTCCAGACACCCTCCGCCATGGCGTGACGTCCCAACATGATGATCGCCCGTCGGGAGGTTGCCCGTCACGATCCTCCCATCCGGTCCGACAGCCGTGTTCGTCTGTCCTTTCAACCCACCGGGCTGCCCCGCGTGTCGCCTCTCACACCTGCATCCAGAACTCTTTTCGTCATACCTGGTGCAGGCATAGGCTCCTATCAGTAGATCACCTAATCGCTTCATGCTAAAGACACTCGGCATGCGGGCCGGTCCGCATTCGGATTCATTCATCATTTTTTAACGCTGGAGGTGTGTTCATGCGACCTTACTCCTCTTTCGCAGTGCTGACGGCGCTGATCCTTTCCGTACCGTCCATCGCTGCCGCAAATGCAGTCTACATCGGTGACCCCACGAGCGGCGGCGTGGCATATCATCTCACCTACGCTATGGATAGTGTGGGGAGCGTGTCCGCCAGCACCGGTCAGACACTGGCTGTCCAAGGCGCCGGTGCGCGTACCGACAGCGGCAGTGACGGGAAAGTCGATACGATCGCGTCAAAATCGTTTCACGACTTGGGGAGTCTCGGTGGCACGAATGCTTCTCCCATTTACCCCGGCACCTACGGCTGGACTCATACCTCCCGCTGGAGCGTGATCGACCTGAATGGTCTGTACAATGCGGGCCATACGAACGTGCAACTCAACATCACGCTCTCGGATTTGAACGGAAGCGGGTTAATCCCCGGGTTAACGGTCTGGCAGGGCAAGGAAGACGCGGGGAACTATTCCTCCCGCTATGTGAATGGCATTGATTCCACTAATTGGGCCCAGTGGAACGGCGGCGGCCTCTGCGCGCCCGCGGGAACCTGCTCCTATTTCCCCACGCTCGCGCAGGCTGGGCTTGCGGGCAAGGTGTGGGCGGCGGCCGACAGCCAAACCAGTCCGACCGGAACGGCGGGGGTCACACTCAATACTATCCTGACCGCAGGCGGCAACAACTACTTGACCTTCGTCATGGGCGGCAATGCGCCGCTGGCCTCCACCGGCGCTGCGAAAAACTTTCAGGCGACGGTCTCCGTGGTGCCTGTCCCGGCCGCCGTCTATTTGTTCGGGAGCGGCTTGATCGGTCTCGCAGGACTCGCGCGTCGCAAGATGAAGGCCTAGCCCCGCAGGCCCGCTGCGCTCTCACGCAGCGTCTTTGTCTCACTACCGTCCTCTCCCCTGTCCCCCGTCGCTGCACAGCGACGGGGGACAGCCAAACCTAAACTAAAAGAGTACGAGATGTGCACGATGCCCCATCGAGTCATGCTGTGGATGTGTATGGTGTTCGTGACATTGGTCGCAGTCATTGGCCAGGCGCAGGCAAATACGCTGCAGGTTGCCGGCACACTCAACCGGCTCACCACCGGCCCGCTGCTCGGCACCACGTTCGACACCTGGAACATCAATATGCCCACAGGCGGAACTTTTACGGTCGACGTCCTCGCCTATGAAGCATCCCAGAGCAATGTGGCAACCGCCGGCTATTTCACCTCAGATGTGAACGGCGACGGAGAGCTCACCTGGCTGGATCCAGACACGTATTTCTATCGAAATACCGGCGCGCCGATCACCGCCGCCGATGCGTTGGTGCGCGCGGACGATATCAATAACAATACGCCGGTCTACCAAAATGGGCTCACGGCCTTGACGAGCCCGGTGACGGTCACGAGCCTCTCCCAAGCTGAAGGAGCAACGGACGGGTCCATCCACTTCCGACGCGACCCGGCCTACACGGTGACTGCCGCGCCGGGCAGCTATCGCCTACTGATGGCGGATTACCGGTTGGATCCGGCTGAGGCCGCGACCGGCATCAACACCAACGACACCTTCAGCCCACCGACAGGCTTTGTCGGCGGGATTACCGACCATGCGGCCTACCGCATCACGCTTCGCTCCGACTCGCTGCATTTTTCGCTCGACGGCAACACCATCACAGCCTCGCCGGTCCCGGTTCCTGCCGCTGTCTGGCTGTTCGCGAACGGCCTCATCGGACTTGCCGGACTCGCACAACGCACGCGTTCGGCCTAGCAGACTGCGGCACACGCACCCCGTCGTCTTTTTCGCGTCGCTTCCAGATCCGTGACGTGTCGTTGCTTGCGAGATAGGAATCACGAGAGCCGTTCAGGCGCAGCCTGAACGGCTCTCCGCTCTGTGCGCTGACGGGCATTCGATGGAGCGGCGCGCAAAGAACGTCTCCTCTTTTCATTTCGCGGCGACTCTTGGAATCTCTCTCCATCGAGTCCGGTGCATACCGCTACAATTCCGTGAGCCCCACGCACTTTTCATCACATTTGTAGCAAGGATGAGGTTTCGTCGGTAGATCGGCAGTACCTATTCGACTACCCTTTTCACCTATGAGGGTTATCCCTCAGCGCTTGTGCGTATCACTCAATCTCTAACCAAGGAGTGTCCGGATGAATCACTTTCCATTGAAAAAACAGTCTCTCGGATTGATGGCCGCCGCGGTCGGCCTGTGGCTGGCCGGAGTTGCGCCGTCTTACGCTGCGACGGTCACCGTCGGGGACACTGGGGATCCATCGGGCCGAGGTGTCGCCTATGCCTGGACCGTCAATATGAGCGGCAACGACACCACGGCCGGATCATCCCCCCCCTATACCGGCAGTGTTGGATCCCGCAGTTGGAATGATCCGATCAACGCCGGCGATCCAATCGGCACGGGCTGGACACACACCTCCAGCTGGACGGCGCTGACGCTGACGCAGGCCACCAATCTTACCATCACGCTCGCGGCGAACGGCAGCAGCTTGGTTCCTGCGTTTTCGCTCTTTGCAGGCCAGCAGCAAACAGACGGTGGCACAAACGGTGGCTACCATGTCTATAACAATTCAGGAAATTTCGACTGGAGCACGATAGACCCGGGATATGGCCCCACCACGCTGAGCTATATCGGGAACGGCACGACCTCAGGCTCCTCGGTTTCCAACACCTTCTCGCTCGCAGCAGGGCAGTACACCATCATCTTCGGCGGTAATCCTCCTGCCGGAACTCCCGCTTCCTCAGTCGCCTATCAAGCCACACTCACGACGGTGCCGGTTCCTGCCGCCGTCTGGCTGTTCGGTAGCGGATTGGCTGGCCTCGCCGGGCTTGCCCGCCGCAAATTCTCCGCCTAACCTGTGTACGGCAGAACGGAGAGTCGTTCAGACGTCAGTCTGAACGACTCTCCGCTTTCCACTTTCTGCCTTCAGGCCCGTTCCACCGCGCGGCACTCCACCCTGTGCTGTCCTCGCTGCTCAACAAACCTGCGAATCTCTCTTCATCGAGTCCGGCACATGCACTACGAGTCAGTGAGATCCACGCAATTTTCGTCACATCTGTAGCATCGGTGAGGTTCGGCCGGTAGATCTGGACCGCGCAATCGACTACATACATCACGTATGCGAGTGCGCTGCTCAGCACATGCTGTTTCACGCAATCTCTAACTAAGGAGTGTCGATATGAACCCTGTGAGGACAAGCACGCGATCCTTCGGCTTGATCGCCGCCGCGGTCGGCCTGTGCCTAGCTGGAGTTGCACCGACCTCTGCATCGACGGTCACGGCCAATCCGGCCGCTCACCAATCCGGCCTCACCTACGAGTGGGGAGTCGTCATGGGCAACAATGATTCTGCCACCTATTCCGGATCGGTCGGCGCCAAGAGTTGGGCGGAACCGGGAAATCCTGATCCAACGCCGGGCTGGACTCATACCTCGGACTGGACGCTGTTGGACCTCACCGGTGCGACGGGAACCCAGCTTGTGACGATCACGCTGGATCGAGGCGCCACCGGATCCTTGTTTCCCGCCTTCAGCGTCTACGCCGGGGTGGAAGATGTGGCCCTCGATACAGCCAATCACACGTTCAATAGTACCGGCGCGATCAGCTGGGCCCCGAATCTTGCCTATACCTATCACGTCGCCAATGCCGGTGGACCCATCGGTACAGGCAATGGCGTAGGGCTCACATCCGTCTCAGCCAGTTTGGTCTTGGCGCCCGGTCTGTACACCCTTAACTTTGGAGGCAACCCAGCTGTGTCTCTCGGCCAGACCGGTACACCTGCATTTTCAGCAACCCTGACGACTGCGCCTGTGCCGCTCCCGGCCGCCGCCTATTTGTTCGGCACCAGCCTGATTGGGCTGGCCGGACTTGCACGGCGCACGTTCTCGGCATAAGCCTGGGATAAATGCCCCGTCGTCCCGTTACCGAGACGAATGATGCCCGACACGCGAGGGGAGACTGTTCAGGCCGCCCTGAGCGGCTCTCCCCTCTGTGCGTTGATGCTGGGTTTCCGCCGGGCGGATCTCGCGCCCTCCTCGATTTCGGTTCGACAGCCTGCTCGTCATCCTCTCACCGTCCAACCTGTTTCTTCCTCTATCCGAGAGTCCCGCGCACGGCTCCCTCTATGAAATTTTCCGTCACATCTGTAGCAAGACCTAGGGCCGATCGGTAGATCCAACAGTGTTGGTCTGATACAAACTTTCACGAGTAAGTGATAGTTTCACTTGTTTCTTGAATATACTTATTTCTAACTAAGGAGTGTCTCGATGAAACACGTTGCGATGCGAACGCGCGCCCTCTCCACGCTCGCCGCAGCCGCGGCCCTCTGGTTGGCCGCGGCAGCACCGGTCCACGCCGCGACGGTCACCACAAACCCGGCCGACCTTCAGGCCGGAGTGCCGTACTCCTGGAAAGTTGTCATGGGAGGAGATTTCGACCTTGCGCACTACCACGGAGACGTCGGGGCCAAGAGTTGGGCGGAGCCGACGAATCCGGTGGGCGCCAAAGGCTGGACCCACACGTCTGATTGGACGGCGCTCGACCTGACAGGCTTCAGTGGACCCATGCTCTTGACCTTGGATTTGGGACGAGCTGATCCGCCCAAGCCCAGTCAATTGTTTCCGGCGTTCACGCTCTTTAGCGGATGGCAGGCTGACGCTCCGAGTGGGGTGGAGCATACCTGGAACAACACCGGCAATCCCAGTTGGACCCCGAGTCTCACGTACATTGATCACCAGGCGAATGCCGGCGGACCGAACGGAACTGATAGCGGAGCCGGCCAAGAGGCTCTGTCCAAATCCTGGGTGTTAGCGCCGGGCCTGTACACGCTCAACTATGGCGGCAATCCCTCGTTTGACCTTGGTCAAACGGGAGATCAAGGATTTTCAGTCACCTTGTATACCCAGCCTGTCCCGATTCCTGCTGCTGTCTGGCTGTTCGGAAGCGGATTGATGGGCCTGGCCGGACTGGCGAGACGCACGTTCTCGGCCTAAGCCCTGGCATGGTCCCTCGCGGGGAAAAACCCTCGACCGGCTCCAGTCAGACCGGAGCCGGTCTCTCTACCAGTATGAACAGGAATCGGGTCGAGCAGTCGTGGGATGGTGAGTCGGTTCGACTCGATTCTCGATCATAGTGATACCTTTTCCATCCGCAAACTAAAGGAGTTGAGTATGCGCTCCCGTCGATTCATCGGTTTCCCCGCACTTATTCTCTGCTGTGTCTGCACCGTCTGGTCCTCATTGGCCCAGGCCGCCGTGATTGATCTCAGCGACGTCATCTTCGAATACGACGGCTCGCCGTGGACGCTGGGCTGGAAATTCTCCGTGGCCGCTCCAACGGCGGTCGGCGCGCTGGGGGTCTACGATTCCGGCAAAGACGGCCTGGCTGGACCGGCCCAAGTTGCCCTGTGGCTGGCCTCCGGCGGGGCACCACTCGTCCAAACCACAGTGGCAGCCGGAACTGATGCTGCATTGGACGGATATTTCCGATTTGTGCCGGTGGCCAGCACCGCCCTCGTCCCTGGGATCGAATACATTGTCGGGGCACATCTGGACGGCGACGCCACCTCCCTTTTCGGCGGGAACGGGAGCGTCGACCCTCGTGTCTCCGTAATCGATGTCCGGTATTCCGCTGTGGGCAGCGGCTTCGCATTTCCGGACCAGACAGACCCCGGAACGGACGGTTCAGCGTACTTAGGTGGAAACATCCAACTCACAGCCGTTCCGCTCCCCGCTGCCGCCTGGTTGTTCGGCAGCGCACTCGTCGGCCTGCGCTCCATGGCCAGAGCCCGACTGCGGAAGAGATAAGTGATTGCACTCAGACGGTAACCGGCATTCAACGGGAAGCACTCGCGCACGGATCGACTGATCCGGGGAGCCGGTCCTTCCCTGAACATCGTATGGAGTTGTCATGCGCACCAGGATCACTCAGTTTCTCGCTGTCGCCGTGATCGGGCTCGGCCTCACCATCGCCACCAACACGCTTTCGCAGGTCATCAGTCCGACTGACCCGCCACGTCCGCCCTCGCTCAAGACCGTGCCGGTACCGGAGCCGATCAACCTGACCGACTTCGTGAAAGACCGCCAGGCCGCCATTCGCCTGGGGAAGGCCCTGTTCTGGGACATGCAGGTCGGCAGCGACGGCGTGACAGCCTGTGCGAGCTGCCATTTCAGTTCCGGCATGGCAGATACCCGCTCGAAGAACCAGCTCTCCCCCGGGCTGAAGCGCATCACACCGACCGGCGCGCCGAATCCTGACCGGACGTTTCACCGCAATCTGGGCCCGGTGGGGCAAGTGACGGGATCCGATTTTCCGTTCTTCCCGGCGAGTAATGACGTGTTCTCATCGCAAGGGGTCCGTAATTCCGTCTTCCTCGGCATCGGGAACGGCCCGGCCGACCTGGTTCGCTCTGAACCGGACCCTGACGGCTTTCGGGTCGGGTCGACGAACACGCGCCGCGTGGAGCCCCGTAATGCACCCACCGTCGTCAACGCCGTATTCAATCACCGCCAATTTTGGGACGGCCGAGCCGACAACGTCTTCAATGGTGTGAACGAAATGGGCGATCGGGATCCGAACGCCCGGGTCTTCCGCGCGGACAATCCCAACAGTCCCATTGCCGTCCAGGTAAGGCTTGAAGACTCCAGCCTCGCATCGCAAGCGGTCGGTCCTCCGGTGAACGAAAATGAAATGTCCGCACTCGGCCGGACGATGCGGGATATCGGCAAAAAATTCGCCCGCTGGGCACCCGCCGGACAAACGGTCTCCAACCTGCGTCCACTCGCGCTGCAGCTCGTGCACACGGAAGACAGTGCGCTCGGCTCTTTGAGCCGCTGGCCGCAGAAAGGATTGAGCACCACCGGATACCCGGACCTCATTCAGGCGGCGTTTCATCGTCAGTGGTGGGATTCGTCCAAACTCATTCGGGTCGGCACGGACGGAACCCCAACCGTGATCGATCCTCCTGCCGGAACCCCGGCCGCAAACGAATATTCGCTCATGCAATACAACTTTGCGCTCATCTTCGGATTGGCCATTCAGCTGTATGAGACCACCCTCGTGGCCGACAATTCCCCCTACGATCAGTTCATGGACGGGAACCCGACGGCCATCAGTCCGCAGGCCATTCTCGGCGTGGATCTCTTCCGCAGCCAGGCGCGAGGCCAATGTATCACCTGTCATGAGGGGGCAGAGCTCACCAACGCCTCGGTCCGTCAGGTCCGCGCTGATCCGACACGCATCCGCGATGGGCAGGCTGCGGACCGCGGCTTCAACAACACCGGGGTGCTCGGTACGATCGAGGACTTGGGGCTCGGGGCGAAGGACCAACTGGGAAATTGGATCTCCACCGTTAAACGGCTTAGCCCTCCGCCTCCGGAGCCGATCGTCGCGGACGGGGCCTTCAAGGTCCCGGGCCTACGCAATGTCGAGCTGACGGCGCCCTACTTTCATACCGGAGGGCATGTCGATCTGCCGGCGGTCATCGACTTTTACGATCGGGCCGGCGATGCCCACGTCGGCATGGTGACGCTCGACGGGACCCACGTTGAGCTCATGTCGATCCTCGGCCTGGACTCTGACGAAAAGGCTGCGTTATTGGCCTTTCTCATGTCCCTCACGGACGAACGGGTGCGTTTCCAGCAAGCTCCGTTCGATCACCCCCAACTGTTCATCCCCAACGGACCCGGCGTCCCGCGCATGATCATACCAGGGGATCAACTGATGGAAATTCCGGCGGTCGGCCGTTTCGGCGGGCTACCGCAGAAGAAATTCTTGGAACCCTAGCCGTTCGGCACGAGAGGTTCTGAGCTGCGAGTGCTGGGACAGGGACTTCCAGGCTTCACATCACGTCAAGGAAAGAGTGCCTCGCACAAGACGTGATAACCGGCGGGTGCTGAAGCGGCACTGTGGATTGGGTGGCGGGGGCAGAAGCGGTCAGATCAAACAACAAGCCACTATCACTTGGCTTGGCTGCGATGCTCTCGACACGACGCACCCGCGTCAGTCTCGTACCTGCTCATACCGTCCGGTTCGCCGCCTCACCTGTCATGAGGTCCTGCATCGGCATGGTTACGTGTGGCCGGCACCTGCGGTACAGTGTGGGACCCGATGATCCACTCTCGTTGTCTCCTCACTTGTGCGTCCCTTTTAGCCATGGTCGCGCCGCTCTCGCTTGCCCACGCCGAGCTCCGGCCGCACCATGTCGCGATCGTGGCCAACGCCACGAACCCCGATAGCCTTGCCGTGGCCCGGCACTATGCGGCTCAACGCAACATTCCGTCAGACCACATCATTCCGCTGACCCTGCCGTTTCGTGACACCCTTTCTCGTCAGGAGTACGAGGACCTGGTGGTCATGCCGCTTCGCCGCGCGTTGGAAGACCGCGCGCTACATTCGTCCATTCGTGTCATCGTCACCACCTACGGAATCCCCTTGCGGGTGAAAGCCCCCCTTCTCACGGAAGACGAGCGCCGCCGGCTCGCCGACGCACAGCAGTTGGTCAAAACCAGTCGGAGAAAACTGGAGCACCTGAACCGGCAGTTCGAACAACTTGTGCCGGCATCATCCCGCCCACGGGGCACAGTACCGTTCCCGGCACAAGAGATCCTCGAAGCGGCTCGAACAGCCGCGCTCGTCGCGCAGGTCGATCGAAGCCGACGTACTGTGATTGAGCAGCTCCGGCAACAGCAGGGCCCATCGTCCGAGCGACTCGGACAGGAAGTAATTCACCTGACTCAGCAGTACGGCGGATGGGGCATGCTGTTCCAGAAACGCACGGGAGCTGAAACATCCGACGCGCCTCCGGACACGCCTCAAGCCGCCGCGTGGCGCGTGCTGCTGGATCGGTCCAGCCCCCTGTGGACAGGGCTCGGCCTTCACCCGATCACCTCGCAGCATCCGCTACTCTACCGCTGGGCGGAACGACTCTTCGGCGTACGAGGCGTGCTGGAACTCGCGAGCGCGGAGGTTGATCGACTCACGTATACCTACGCCGATGCCAGCCTCGACAGCGAATTGAGCCTTCTCTGGTGGGATCGGGATCTCTATCCCGCCGCGTGGCGCTGGGAGAACCCGCTGTTCCAAGACAACGCGGCATCCCAGGATCAACTCCCTATTCTGATGGTCAGTCGGCTTGACGCCCCGACCGCGGAGCTCGCAAAGGGTCTGGTCGATAAGGCGCTGATCGCTGAACAAGCGGGGTTGACGGGCACCGTCTACTTTGATGCGCGCGGGCTGCAACCGAACGGGGCAACCGATACCTACGGCCTCTATGATCACAGCTTGCGCGAGGCTGCAGCGCTGGTCAAAGAGAAGTCTCCCTACAATGTCGTGCTGGACGTCGCTGAACCGACGATGACGGCCGTTCCGAACGTGGCGCTCTATATCGGTTGGTACAAACTACGCGCGTATGAGAATGTGTTTTCGTTCAACCCGGGTGCCATTGGCTATCATATGGCGTCGGCTGAATCCCTGACGGTGCATGACCGGAGCGAACGAGGCTGGTGCAAGAATGCGCTGGAACATGGGATTACGGCCACCCTTGGATCGGTCGATGAGCCTTACCTCGATGCGTTTCCGGAACCGGCACGCTTTAGCGCCGCGCTCTTGTCGGGGAAGTACGCTCTCGTCGAAGCCTATTATTTGACCAGCCGCTACATCAGTTGGCGGATGGTCCTCTTCGGCGATCCGCTCTACAACCCGATGAAAGGACGTGCGCCGATGCCCCTATCCGCTTCGACGCCGCCCTCTCCCTCTGACCGGCGATTGGGCGATCCCGTTGCGCAACGGACCCGCGCACATGATCTCATCCATGATCAACAGAAACGATTAGTCGCCCTACTTCAACAAGCTGAGGCACGCTTTACAGCCCCGCCGAACCCGCCATCCCAACAACCCGCTCAATGAGTGCGGCCGACACCTGATCGGCACAGCACCGCTGTACTCGGCAAGCACACATCACCACAATCGTTGGGGCAGCAAACTGCCCCCTGTGAGCTAGGCCTTCTGTTCAAAGTGCCCTAACGGCGTCGCGCGGGCGTGTCATTCGTCGCATTCTCAGGCCACGCCATCTGTCACTGTTTAAGCAGGAGCAGCATTCCGCCTGCATCCCTTTGCCTGTTCTCTCTCAACAGATGCACATCTTCGAAGACAAGGGCTCATTGACCTATTGTGCTCATGACTTCGCATGGCGGCTTAAGTAGCGGGTGATCGCCTCACGCTCAGCATCAGTCAGAGGCTGAATCCCTTTTTCACGCATGAAACCTTCCATCCTGGCCAATTCCGCCTGCCATTCCCTCATGGTTCGGAACCGGGGATCCGGCACCCCATGCGTAATACCATGACTTCCAAACGGCTTTCCGTGACAGGCCGCACACCGCTGAGCGAACACTCGTCCATCTGGAGTATTCAGGTCCGGAATGTCGGTAAACACTCCGCCGCACCCTCCGAGGCACAGCAGCGCCAAGAGTTGGGCGACGGACGCACCCCGCCGACACACGTTCCGAATCGCCGCAGGCACGTTCCCTCGCAGGCTCGTCACGCTCGCCCCCTCCAGCTGTCCGGACTATTTTATTTGCTCTGAAAGGATGGTCAGGCTCTGCTTGCGACGAACCCTGCCTGTATCGGCTGTCTGATCTCCCGGAGCAACACCGCATCGTACTCCAGCATTATGGCCACGAGATGCTGTCCCCGCTCAGGCGGCGACCGTTCTGTCGATCACTCCTGGGTGTGATAGGCCGACGTCACCAGGTCGGCGTGGCCTGGTTGTTGCTCGCCGCCAGTCCTGCGTAGTAGACCGTAACATGTTTCGGGTTTCTTCCCACAGGAATCGTGGCGGTGATCGTATGGTTCGCGGCGTTGATCAAGGTGGCGGACCCATTTCCGGCGTGTGGGGCGTTCGTGACGACAATCCCCTTGGCCGATCCTGCGCCCTGTTGACCCGCGACCCAGAGGTCCATGCCATGCGTACCATTCGATCCCACTGCCGGAAGGTCGACGCTCGTGAGCAACGGAAAAGCTCCCGGCCACGGCGTCGTATCGAAGACGTAGAGCTTGTCCTTTTGAACGGCAGCCGCTTGCTGCGGCGTGAGTCCGATGGTGGTGTTGGTCTGCGTCAGATACATTCGCTTTCCATCGGCAGTAAAGCGAAACTGATACGGTCTCACGTGCTCCACGCCATGCGCGACAAGGGCGAGGGCCGGCTGGGTCAGATCGATGAGGCCGAATCGTCCGATCACCTTGGTCGGATCAGAGGCACTATCCTCGCCGACGAGAAGGAGAAACCGACCGTTCGGCGTAATGCCCGCGTTCCAAAAGTTCGGCACATCCACACGCTTCGTGATGGTGAGCAGTCCCGGGTCGATCTCGACAACCGCCCGATACCCCGCGAGATAGCTGTAAATTTTCCCGGTAATCTGCGACCAGTAGATGCCGTTCGGCGTCGAGTGATTCGGCGTCAGTGCATCGGCATCACAGGCCGCATGCCCCAACGACACTTCCTTTGCACTGTCGCACAAGTCGATTTTTACGGAGAACTCACTCCACGCCACGTTTCCGCTTTCGGTCTGGACTGGATTCACTATGCTGATAAGCCCCGTTGTTTGACTGGAGACAAAGGCCAGCTCCTGCGAGGTCGTCGGGGATTTGGAAAACGCGATAAAGTGCACCCCTTTTCCGGAGAGACACGCGATCGACGTCACGCGGGGTTTCTCTCCACCGACACCGAGATGCGAGTTATGCAAGACGGAGACAGATCCCCCCCGTGAACAGTTGGCCAGCGTATCGATCCCGGAGGTCGGATCTCCATCGTTGGTCGTCCACAATACTTCTTTGTTGAACGGATCCTGATAAATAAGGGATGGCCGCTGTCCGATTTTGACTCTGGTGTCCAAGGGATTTGCCGTCAAGAACCCTTCCAGAATTGGAGACCGTCCCCCGATCGGATCGATGATCGCGACCTTGTTCGTCTCCGTATTCGTGGCGAAGACCCATTCTCCCAACGAAAAGGCTACCCCACCGATGGCATCAGGCTGCGGGGGGCCGAGCGAAAGCGTGTTGATGACAGACGGCTGGTGCCCGTCCAGCCGAATCGTCGTGAGCGTTGCATCGCCCTGATTGGCAACAAATGCCATCGGGATCGTGAGCGGTGTGTTTGGAGCCGGATCGCTCTCTCCCCCGCCGGAGCAGGCGCTGAACAAAATAACGATGGGGAAGAGGGTGTGCCGTCGCCACCACCTGAGCCGATGTTGGTGCCTATCGATAGCCATCGTGTTTGCCATGATGTGTTGCCTCACAGCACGTCCTTGGTGGTCGCTCCCTACTGCGTGAACAGGGACGGCGTCGTAAAGTATTTTGTGACGCCTCCCACGAAACTGATTTCCTGCTGCAAATTACCGTTGAAGTCTCGATAGATAGGAATCTGGGCGATGAAATACACCTGGGCAAAATCAAAGACATTCACCACGACTCCAGTCGAGTAGGCCACATACGTATGGTCCGTGGTTGGTACTGACCGGCCGATAATATTCCCGTCGAGCAGCACAGGGCGGTTGACCGGGGCTGGTTGAAACTCAAACAGCGCAGACTCGAGATTATCTCGGCCTTTATGACGAAAATTTATTTGGTTCGTGAGCGTCAACCAGGGGAACGTCACCAGATTCAGCCCCGTATTGAGCGAGTATTCTTCTCCGAATCGATAGCCGTCGGAATTGCGGAACGAATAGCGTATGCTCCCGGACAGAAACTGATTCAGCCGATGGGGAAAGATCTCGTAGGTTTGATAGAACCCCGGCTGAATTCCAAACGCACCACGGCCGACTTGTAAGGTCGATTCGGCGAGCTGACCGGCAACAGGCTGGTAGCCGTAGTCGCCAACAGGGAACCATACCCCCAGTTCCAGCACGACCATGCTGCGTAGGCTGGGTAACAGATTGTATTTCACCTTCCCCAGCACGTCTCCAATCCCGCGGTCGAACGTGTTCGAGACCGCACCGGCACCGATCTGCCCGACGGCATCAATCATGCGGTAGGGCACTTGCACTTGCAGGCCGATGCGTTCCGTGAGTCCGTAATTAAGATCTAAGACCGCAGTCTGCACCAGCGTGCTGAGTCGACTGACTTTGCTGTTCGCGAGGATCAGTTGCTGCGTCTGCTGGTTGGCGAAGGGGATGGTATTCACCCCTCCTGGAGGAATCTCATTCGGCGTGTGGGTGAAACTCAGATTGACGGTGAGGACGCCTGCCGGCGAGACCGCTTGCTGCGAACCAATCACGACAAAGCAGCTCACGGAACCGCAAGACGCCTCGGCAGAGGAGGTCAACACCGAGAGGTTCAGCAGCGCGAGCACTGCGTATAGGGCGATATGAAACATCGACATGGGTACCGTGACTCAGACCGCTGCGGAGTGGCGAAAGCGACTTCTGTCACCAGCAACATGGCGAGCACTTGCCGACTTCTGCTTTTGTGAGTCGGGCGCGGCCGAGGCCTCGCCGCGCGAACCCTGCGCCTGCCCCACGCAATGGAGATCGATCAGGGCTGCCACGGTATGACTAAAAATCCTCAAGCTCCCGGCACCCAGACGTGTGCCACCTAATCGCCCGGCTTCGACCCATCGATACACGGTCCAGCGGCTGACATTGAGAATCTTTGCCGCTTCCTCTACGCGGAGAAGCTGTTTTTTCTGCAACGTACCGATCGCATCCACATCCATGATGAACCCTCCATACCGTTCTTGAAAATTGCTGTACCACGGTCGGGAAAGTACTCGTTCTCCTCATCCCTCCGTCAAATGGCAAAGCGAAGACCGAGGCAGGTGCACCTTCTCCCAGCGCTCATCCGAGCCAATGACTGTGTAACTCAGACCAGACTGCGCTATGTCACCATTGAAACGACCTGGGGATAAGCATCCGCAGCAGGGTATCGGCAAAGCACCTAATACCCTCGTGACCCTTATCCGTGCGAGAGAAGAGCAGTGACTGGAGGCGCTCGAGGATGGAGGATAATTGAAGTGGAAGACGCACGAAGCAGATTGGGAGGCAATACTGGCTGCACAGAAACCAGCCAGGCAACCGCTACCGACGGTTCAACCGTCGAGACAACATCCGGTGTCGCGTGGCACGCCCACGCACAAAACGCCGTCTGGGACGATGCATTCTCATCACTATGGTGATGGTGGGCCTGAATTTGGTCGGCATGCGCAACCATGCAGCCTGCGCCCAGCACAACAAGGACTGCATAAATCAGGGTCGCGCATACGGCGATAGCGAGGCTCGAAGAACTTTGACCGAAGCGTTTCACGAAAACTGTAACCTCTCTGCTAACCCATCCGAACGATATGCCGATAGGCCCTACGTAGTTCAGCAATCGATTAGGCTTCGTATCTTCTACACAAGCCGTCATGACCTGTCTACCGACTGTTGCTACAGTTGTGACACTCCACTCGC
The DNA here is from genome assembly GCA_041908685.1 of Nitrospiraceae bacterium. Taxonomy (GTDB): domain Bacteria; phylum Nitrospirota; class Nitrospiria; order Nitrospirales; family Nitrospiraceae; genus BQWY01. The sequence goes on from JAYREW010000023.1 coordinate 76,380, forward strand.
TTGCCTCGCACAACGCCATTCGGCATGAGACTTGCGCCTGTTCAATCGCCGTTACTGCTTTGAAACGGATGGCGATAGCCGCCGCGACATGATGATTGAGCCGACGAGGAATCAGCTCATAGGCTTGATAGATTGACTAAATCAGCCCGCCAGGGCCTCTTCCCATCTGGGTCGGAGACTCCATCAGCTCACGAGCGTCGTCTCTGGCGTTCGCACTCCCTGTCGGTACTTGCACAGCAAACCCGGAGACGATCAGGCTCCACATGGTGGGGCAGCGCAGTGCATTTGGCGGTGATCGTCAGGTCGCCGATCCCAATAACACAAAACGGGACCAGTCCCCCGCTCACCCTCCCCTATCTTCTCCCGACCCATCGATGTGCTTAGGTAATGGTCCGGGAGAGGGAATCACACCTGAACATCACGGCGATCCGTCGTGCCGTCATTGAGGTCACAGTTGACAGTTTGTGTGATGGCTCGAACTACTTGGTGGTGGGCCAGGATCACCCGAGGGCCGGCCCGGTCGATCGCGGGAACCACGCCGTCGCCTGGCGAATGAGGCGGGCAAGCACTCGGCAGCTGCGTTGGAAAGACCTTGCTAGGGGATATCATCAGCTAACTACCACTCCCGCCCCCCTTTATGGACCCAGGTTTTTCTCTCCCACTACGACTCCCTACCCCATTGGACAACCCCATTGGAACACTGCAGCATACAAGCCCGTACCACCCTCTTACTTTGATACTTGTTCGGCACCCTGGCATCATCAACGCCAGGAGCTGACTGACATTTAGAGGGAGAGCACCGCCATGAAGATTCGCGTCGCGACGCAACGATATGAGCGCTGGCTTGGAAGCCACGTCTCGCTGGTACGATCGCCCCTCCTTCTGAAACATGCCGCGATGAAGCAGGATCCGTTTTCATTTCTGCGCGCCACGTTTTATCGATGGATGCAGGTGTGGCCGGAGGCCTGCCCAGAAGCGGCCAAGGCGCCGACGGTGCTGGCCGTGGGGGATCTGCACGTAGACAATTTTGGCACCTGGCGAGATCGCGAAGGCCGGTTGATTTGGGGCATCAATGACTTCGATGAAGCCTACCCGCTTCCGTATACCCTTGATCTCGTCCGCTTAGCGGTTAGTGCGACCTTCTCGATTCACGCTCACCATCTAAGGATGAAGCCCTCGGTTGCCCATGACGCGATTCTCACCGGATACCGGGATGGGTTGGAGGCGGGAGGCAATCCGTTCGTGCTGGCGGAACATCATCCGTGGCTGCATGAACTCGCCACCCATGTCCTTCGCAACCCGGTGCGCTTCTGGCGGAAGATCCACGCGCTGCCTTTGGTGAAAGCAGGGATTCCCGCTCCTGTGCAAACGGCCTTGCGTCGCCTGATGCCTGAACCGGGCTTGCGGTATAGCCTGCATCAACGTGTCGGTGGCATGGGCAGCCTGGGGCGCCCCCGCGTTGTCGCCGTGGCCGAGTGGCACGGTGGGAGCATCGCGCGGGAAGCGAAGGCCTTGGCGCCGTCAGCCTGTGCCTGGGCCACCCCGACTCCTGGGCCGACCGGCATCCTGTATCAATCGCTGCTCGATCAGGCTGTGCGAAGCCGCGATCCGTTTGTGTCCTTAGAAGGTCAGTGGCTCATCCGACGGCTGTCGCCCTATTGCTCTCGGATTGAACTCACGGCGCTGCCGAATGGAAAGGACGAAAGCCGCCTGTTGTATGCGATGGGCTGGGAAACCGCCAATGTCCACCTTGGCAGCAGGCGAGCCATCAAATCGGTACGACGTGATCTGGCCGCACGCAAAGGGAACTGGCTTCCCACGGCAGCTAAAGCGATGGTCAAAGCAACCGTCAAGGACTGGAAGGAGTGGGCGAAGAGCTAATCATCACAGGATGCGATTTCCCCCTCCCTAGCGGCGGAGATGTGCGGCAGACGATTTGGGCTGAATGAGCAGCGCCCTCTGTTAGGCGTTAACCGGAGCTGCCATGAATCAAAGTAAGGTCGGAGGTATCAGCGCCATGGCTGGCGCGATCTTGCTCTTCGTCGGCACCTATCTGCATCCGCTGGGAGCAGACCCACATGATCTCGTTGCTGCGTTCACGGAATACGCTCTTGATCCATTGTGGGTCGCAAGCCATCTTACCTAACTATTTGGCGCGATATTCATGGTAGTCGCGCTGTTATTTCTCGCCCAAGAACTGGAGTCTGCAGGCGAGAAGGGATGGCCGCGCATTGCCGCAGGAGGTGCGATTGCAAGTCTGGGCGTAACCGCTGTTCTGCAAGCAGTGGATGGAGTAGCCTTGAAAAATATGGTCGATGCCTGGGCTGCAGCGCCGACCGCGCAAAAAGAGATCGCTTTTCAGATGGCATACGCCGTCCGTCAGGTAGAAGTCGGGCTTGCCAGCATGCTGAATCTTTTGTTCGGTCTCACGGTCACCTGCTACGGATTCGCGTTGCCGGGCGACCCTACGTATCCAAAATGGATAGGTGGACTGGCCCTCGTGGGAGGTGTGGTCACCACGATCGCCTGGGGCATGATGGCCTACACAGGGTTTTCCGGAGCAGCCATGACGATCAGTATGCCGGCGAGTTTCATTCTCGTGGCCTGGATATTTTCTCTTGGAATACTCATGTGCCGCAAAAGAGAGGGCCGCCCCGATGGCAGTCCACAGTAGTAACGTCGGCTTTTGACCGGGCTTCTCACTATCTAGGAAGTTCCTCGTTGCGCAGGAGCGCATCTGCTCCTCTCGCGCCTCTAGGGAGCATAGGGCTCGTTCAATGGGGCACGGGCTCGTTCAACAAGGTCACGCTACACAAGGTCAGGTCTGGCAATTAGCCATTTCGGACATGCCAGTTCCCGACCCACTATTCCTGGCTGGCGTCATTTCTTCATGTCGCAGAGCGGCGATGCAATCGTCGAGCTCGCTGATGTAGGTGTTCACAATGCGGTGAGTGAGCGGATGATTGCGAAAACGCGCCGTACCTTGCGCATTCGATCGGCCCCGTTAGAGTCTGCTGCTAAGGCAGGCCGGATCCTACGGTTTGCGAATGCGCGGCCAAGCACTCGGGCCCCCATCGGGAAGATCTTCGAAGGAGATATCGTCAGTTAACTACGACTCCCGACCCCGTTAAAGGTCGACCGACCCCTTTAACGGTAACGACCCCTTGGAAGACTTCAGCTCTAGGTTCAACGCAAGGCCAAAGCTTATTTTCTATCGCGTTCCCCTATTTGTCCCTAAACCACTATGGCGGTATCTCCATCCCATATTCGATACGATTCGGTTTTGGCGTTGCTATCTCGGATGGTCACAGTTTCCTCGTTTGAGAATTCTAACTTGAGAGATCCATCGGGCAGTCCGACTCCACGTAGGATAGTGACTTTAAACAACAGCAGCAGGCTGCAAGCGGCCGCCATGGGTTGGGTACAATCCCACTCAATGACGCCTCTTTTTGAGTGATGAGTTACTTTGGATTGGACATATATCTCAATGCCCTTCTCATTTTGGACCGACGCCTCAAGAAAAAGAGACAACCGACCTCGTTCAAAGCAGACCCCGTCCACGTATCGCCCAGTTAAAAACGATAGATCGATATCCTGTGGCAATCTATGCATACGCACGCTCCAGTGCAAATCAAACGATAATAAGCGGGTCGGTTCCGTGCCAGATTTGATAGGCCTCATACATCGTGGTTTCATCATAGAACGTCAGCGAGTCCCCATTACTAAATTCGAGACCTAAGGTTCCATCAGGATCTCCTTTGACCTTCACAACAGATTCTCCTATGAGCAACAACACACTGCAGGAGCTCGACAAAGGCATATGTGCCTCGGGCCTCCACTCATCCTCCTGGCCGCTGTGACGATGCGTGTAGCCCATTTCGGCAGAAATACCAGTATCTGAGTTTGTGGATCCTGGTTGGCACAAATGAAATTGTACCTGCGCCGGTGACACACAGACCTTCACAAGTTCCAGCCCAAGCAGGAATGTCAGGTCAATATTTACCGGTAAGCCGTACATGGAATCTCCTTCTCCTACTACCCAAACCCTGCTGAGAGCGGTATGTCTAGAATGGGTCAGGGCCTTAAAATGTCAGGAATTGCCCTTCAAGATTCAGGTCAGTTCCTGGGTTGAATGCATGGCATAGCTGTTCTAAGTACGCCAGATCCTATCTCCAGGGAATGAGTCAGGCAAGGAGGACCCACCTCCATCCATGGCATCGGCATACCTAAGCTTCCTAACCGTGTACCACTCCCGACCCCTTTAGTGGGAACCGACCCCTTTAGTGGGAACGACCACTTTAGTGGAAAAACCTGCCGCTAGGACAGCCCGTCGCGCCCGGTGGTGCCGCCGAAGCCGCCGAAGGTGCTGCCGAAGCCGCCTTGGCCGCTGGACCAGAATTCCCCGCGCCGGATCTTGGCAAAGGGATGGCGCAGATCCGGTCGACTGATCCACCAGAAGACGATCACCACGACCACGATCGTGAGTGCGGTAATGATCGTGCCAACCCCACGCATGTGGGTGCGCGGCGGCGGGCCCACGCGAATGTCCTGCGAGACGGAGGCGATCCGAACCACCGTTTGATAGAGGCCTTCGGAAAAGTGACCGGTGCGCAGCGCACTCTCCAACGACTCCGTCCACACCTGCTTGATGATCGCGTCGGTGACGATGGGCACCATGCGCTTGCCGACCACGATCGCGCCTTGCCGCTCCTGCACGCTGAGCAGGATCATCAGCCCGTACTCTTGCGAGGCGCTGCCGATTTTCCAATTGTTGTACAGGGTTTCCGCGTAGCGCTGCGCGGTGGCAAAGGGCGCGAGCGACGGCACGGTCACCACCACCATCTCGGCGCCTGTCTTCCGTTCTAAATCCTGGCAGACGGAACGGATGCGGGCGCGCCAGCCGGCGTCGATGGCATCGCCATGGTCACTGACATAGCCGAGGGGTTCCGGCAGTTTGGGCCGTTGCCCTCGTGCTTCACGTTCGGCAGCACCCACCGTCTCCGCGACGAGGCCCGTGAGGACCGGGACCAAGGCCAGCAGACACAGCACAAAAATGTGGAGCCGTAGTCGCCGCGCTCGCCGGCCTGCGCACACCAGCGCCGCACTCATGGCTGCAATCCTGGGATGGCAGGTGCAATCGGCGCGGCCGTGCCTGACTTCGAATGACCTGCCAACAGGGCCTCATCCGACAACTTGGCTACCCAGTCGGTGAGCGAGGCCACGTACCGGTCGAACATGCGTGGAATCTCCAACTGCCCCGGGCCGAGGCGCCCGCACCGAATCGCCCACCCTTCAGCCATTGGAGCCGGATCGAGTCCCAGGCGCTCGCACATGCTCTGGAGACTGGCTTCTGTCGACGCCTGCGGCGGCAGATCCCACAGTCGCAACAGCGTCCGCGCAAAGGCGCCGACGGCGGTGGCGGAAAGCGCCATGAGAATGGTGGCGGACTCCGTACTCGCCTCGCCTTCGAGATACCGTTGACGGACGCGGATGAGCGTCTCGTGCGCGCCGCGCAATAGCGCCTTGGCGACGCCGGCGGCATCCGGCCGCAGCGCAGGAAAAGTCTCGCGCCCGGCCAACAAGACTCGATAGTCGGCTAATTCACTGAACTCCACCGGAAACTGCGCCGCCCACTGCGCGAATTCCTGTGTCGACAGCACCAGCGTGACGACCTGCTCTTTTTTCCAGGCGGCCAGAACGCCCGCCAGCGCGCGCAACCGCTCGCCGGTTAACTCGCGGACCACCAACAGGAGGTTCAGATTGGAGCGGCCGTCCAGATACTCCCCACGCACCGCGCTGCCGTAGAGGTAACAACTCTCCAGTTCGCTGCCGAGGGCCGTGCCCATGCGGCTGGTATAGACCTGCAGCAGATGCTGCGCGCTCGCGGGCAATTGTTCCACGTTACGATCCCGATTCATTGCGGCAACTCCCTCCTCACCTGCTGCGCCCGGGGATCGGGCAAGAAACCGGCGGCCATCACACGATCGACCAGGCCAAACGGACGCGTCCGCCTCCACCCGGCGGTGGTCGTGAGCATTTGATAGCGCAGGCGCGGATTGCGGTCCAACGTGCGGAACACCCGATCGCGCAGGCGCGCCAACAGCGGATTCCCCGTGTTCCAGAAGAACACCTGTTCGTCGGCCAACCCTTGCAACATGTCCACATGGGGGCGTCGCAGCGACTCAAAGGCCGAGAGCGCCTGCGCATCCCACCGATCGGTCTTCGCGCAGGCCTCGATGACATCCGTCAGCGCCATCGCGTCCGCCATCGCCTGCATGCGGCCTTGCGAGGCGTGGGGATTCATCGCGTGGGCGGCATCGCCGATCAGCACCGCGCCGTCGGCTGTCCAGCGCGGCGTCCGCACGCGTCCCGTCGGCATATAGCCCGTTTGCTCCCAACTGGTCAGGTTCGCCACGATCGGTTCAATCTCCGGATCGATGGCGCGCCAGCGGTGTTTCAACGCGTCGAGCCCCTCCGCCTTCACGCGATCGAGCGAACCGGCACGAATCATATAAAAGATATAGGCTTGATCGCCCGCGGCAGGAAACAGGCCGAGAATCTGATTTTTGCCGACGAAATACCGCGCATCCGTAAGGCCTGACACGCCCGGCACAATCGCAATCAGGTACGCCTCATTATAGAGATGCACATCCGCCGGAATGCCCAGCGCGCCCCGCACCTTGGACATGGCGCCGTCCGCCCCGACGACCAGCTTGGCCCGAATCGTCATCGCGCGACCGCGACAGGTCGCCGTGACGCCCTCCACGCGCCCCTGCGGTCCGGTCAGCAGACGCGTAAACGTCGCGCCGTAGCGCAGCCCCATGGGATTCTGCGCCTGCAACGCGCGGATGATGCCGTGATGCGCCACATTCGGCAGCGTGACCACGGCCCGGTTGTAGGGAGGCGGCAATTCGCCGTAGTGAATGGTACAGAGGCGTTCCCCGCCGCTCCGGTGAAAATGAAATCGCTGTACGTCGCGCACGCTGTCCGTCGGCAACGAAGACAGCACGCCGAGTCGGTCCAGAATCGCCTGACCGTTCGGCTGCAGTATTTCTCCGCGCAGTCCGCGCGGCGGCCCATCCGCCTGCTCCAGCACAATGGATGGAATGCCGCGCTGCGCCAACGCGAGGCCGAGCACCGCCCCGCCGCCGCCCGCGCCGACGATCACGACCTGCGTCGTTTCCTCTTCCGCACTCATCGCCGCCGTCCCTCACCGCCACTGAGCGGCCCGCCGTCCCACTCCATCACCCGCTCCTTGTCCTGCCACAGGGCGACAAACTTGCGCTTGGCAATCGCCGTCGTCACCGCATCCGTAAAGACATCCAGCCGCTCGTCGTTGTAATGGTCGCCGCTGGCCGTCAGATTCATCGAGCCCGACGTATTCACCCGGTCGTCGATCACCACTTGCTTGAGATGCATCAAACTCTCGTGCCGATTCACGCGGAGCGGAATGCCTGCGAGCCGGAGCGTCTCCAGCGCCATCACCTGCTTGGGATCGCCTAGACGTTCGCGGTCGGTCAGCACGCGCACGTCGACGCCGCGCTTTTTGGCGGCCACGAGGGCCTCCACGGCCTTCGGAAACGTCAGACCATACATCGCGACAAACAGCGACTGCCGCGCGGACGCGCAGAGGGCCACCACCTTCTCGCCCGGCCGGTCCTCGGGAGCAAAGTAGATCTCGACAGAAGTCGGATGGTGCGCCGCCACGGGAACCGCGGGGCCGTCAGCAGGAATAGCGCGGCTCGGAAGCAGAAGCACAAGCGCGAGCGCAAGACCCATGACGCAATGACGACCGAGCATGCCGATGACTCACCGAACGGTCTCCGCCGCAGGACGGGCGGCGTTAGTCGAACAACTCTCTGAAGTGATCCTCCGCCTCGGCCCACGCCTGCGGCGATTCGCGGGACAACCAGTCGCGCACATAGGTTTTTTGGCCCGGCGTCAGCATCTGCTTAATCTGATGGGTGCGCCCCTGCAACGGCTGCAGAAACCCCGCCCGCGTCCGCACATCCAGCGTGGCGGTTCGCACGTAGACGTTCGTATAGCTCGACGGCCGCTCGTCCCCGTCGCCCTGCACCCAGACGGAGAGGTACCGTTCCATCTGCATCCCGGCGCTGTCCAAGGCGGGATCCGAGTCGTGAAACACTTCCGTTTCGGTTTCTTTCAAGGGGCGATCTTCCTGCGCCCGAAAGAGAAAATTCTGCTTCCACATAAACGCTCACACCTCTTCTAGACTCTGCCCTGTGAAGTTCGGCATACTGGTGGGGAAGGTCGGTTCTTGTCAAGGCGCGCGCAGCGGTCGTGCCGCTACAGCGCTCACCTTGACAGCGCCGCAAGGCGTTTGATAACGTCTCAGGATTCTTCTGTCTTTCTGCGAAGTTCGGAGATTTCATGCAAATTAAGATCAACGGCAAAGTCGAGGTGGTGGAGGGAACCACCGTCCTCGATGTCCTCAAGTCCAAGAATATTGAACCCCGGATGGTGGCGGTGGAATTGAATGAAGCGATGATCGACCGCGATCACCTGGGCAACACGCCCATTAAAGAGGGCGACCAAATGGAATTTCTGTTTTATATGGGGGGAGGCGCCAGATGAGCCGTGCACATGCGCAAATCACGGAACTCATCGGGCAGACGCCCCTCGTGCGGCTCAACCGGTTGTGCGATGCCACCATGGCGACCATCTACGCCAAGGTCGAGTCGTTCAATCCAGGCGGCAGCATCAAGGACCGCATTTGCTTGAACATGATCGACGAGGCCGAACGCTCCGGGCGTCTCAAGCCAGGCTCGACCATCGTGGAGCCCACCAGCGGCAATACCGGCATCGGGCTGGCGCTCGTAGCGGCGGTGCGCGGCTATAAGCTGATTCTCGTGATGCCGGAAAGCATGAGCATGGAGCGGGCCAGCCTCTTGTCGTCCTACGGCGCGCAGCTCGTGCTGACGGCGGCCTGGGAAGGCATGCGCGGATCCATTAAAGAAGCCGAGTCGATCCTGGCGCAGAACCCGTCGTACTTTATGCCGGATCAGTTTTCCAACCCGGCCAATCCCGCGATGCATCGCCGCACCACCGCGCCGGAAATTTGGGATGCGCTGGACGGGAAGGTCGATGCGTTTGTGGCGGCGGTCGGCACGGGCGGGACGATCACCGGCGTGGGCGAAGTGCTGAAAGAGCGCAAACCAGGCGTCAAGATCTTTGCCGTCGAGCCCTCCGGCTCACCGGTGCTGTCCGGCGGCGAGCCGGGCCCGCACAAGATCCAAGGCATCGGGGCGGGTTTTATCCCGAAGGTCTTGAATCGCACGCTGCTGGACGGCGTGGTCACGGTCACCGACGACGAGGCCTATCAAACCTCGAAGCTGCTGGCGAAGAAGGAAGGGTTGTTGGTGGGCATCTCCTCCGGCGCCAACGTGTTCGCCGCGCAGAAAGTGGCGCGCGAGATGGGACCGGGGCACAACGTCGTCACGATCCTCTGCGATACGGGCGAGCGCTATATCAGCATCGAAAAATATTTCAACATCTAGCGGCGCGACCCGGATCTGACCTCGGCCGACCGTCGGACCGAGCGGGGCGGCCGTTGCAGCCCCTGCGGCAGATTCGATAGCCTAGAGATTTGTAACGCCATGTCCTTTACCGAAGACCAGATCACTCGTTACAGCCGACATATCCTGCTGCCCGAAGTGGGCGGCAAGGGGCAAAAGAAGATCGCGCAGTCGCGCATATTAATTGTGGGCGCCGGCGGGCTCGGCTCCCCGGCCGCGTTGTACTTGGCGGCGGCGGGTGTCGGCACCATCGGCCTGATCGATGGCGATGTCGTCGACCTGTCCAACTTGCAACGGCAGGTCATTCACCACACGGCCGATGTCGGACGTCCGAAAGTGCAATCGGCGGAAGAGAAGATCCACGCGCTGAATCCCGATGTGAAGGTCGTGACCTTTCGCGACCGGTTGATGGCGCACAACGCCCTCGGCATCCTGAAGGACTTTGATGTGGTCATCGACGGCGTCGACAATTTCGCCGGCAAGTTTTTGATCAACGACGCCTGCTTCTTTGCGAATAAGCCGCTGATCCATGGCGGCATCCTGCGCTTTGAAGGCCGCATCACCACGATCATCCCGAAGCAGTCGGCCTGCTATCGGTGCGTATTCAAGAATCCTCCTCCGGCCGGGCTGGTGCCGAGCTGCCAGGAGGCGGGTGTGATCGGCGTGCTTGCGGGCGTCATCGGCACCTTGCAGGCGACAGAGGCGTTGAAAATTATCTTGGGGATCGGCCGGCCGCTGACCGACCGCATGCTGGATTACGACGCCAAGAAGGGACTGTTCCGGGAGATCCGCTGCAAGCGCAATCCCCACTGCCCGCTCTGCGGCGAGCAGCCCAGTATCACAGCCCTCTTTGACCACGATCCCGAGACGTGCGAGCTGCGTGCCCCGAGCGCAGTCCCCGTGTCATCCGTGTAGGCTACGACCAGGAGAAGTGAGGCGTTCCATGGCAAAGATTCGCGCGCTTGTCTGCCGAGAATGCGGCAGTGAATATCCTCCGAAGGCGATCCACGTCTGTGAGATGTGCTTCGGCCCGTTGGAGGTCAAATATAACTACGAGGAAATTCGCCAACAGATCTCGCGCAAGACGATCGAAGCCGGCCCGATGAGCATGTGGCGGTACATTGACCTCCTGCCGGTGGAAGGGACCAATCTCGTCGGCCCGCATGCCGGGATGACGCCGATGGTGCGCGCCAAGAACCTCGGCGACTATTTGGGGTTGGACGAGCTCTACATCAAGAACGACACGGTCAACCATCCCACGCTGTCCTTCAAGGATCGTGTGGTGGCGGTGGCGCTGACGCGCGCGCGCGAATTGGGCTTTGAGACGGTCGCCTGCGCCTCCACCGGCAATTTGGCCAACTCCGTTGCGGCCCATGCCGCGGCGGCGCGCCTCCAGTGCTACGTGTTTATTCCGGGCGATCTGGAAGCCGCGAAGGTGCTCGGCAACCTGATCTACCGCCCGAACGTCGTGGAGGTTGAGGGCAACTACGACGATGTGAACCGCCTGTGCAGCGAAATCGCGGGAGAGTACGGCTGGGCCTTCGTCAACATCAACATTCGCCCGTACTATGCCGAGGGCTCCAAGACGCTGGCGTTTGAAACGGTCGAGCAGCTCGGCTGGCGCACGCCGGATCAAGTCGTCATTCCCATGGCCTCCGGGTCGCTGCTGACCAAGATCTGGAAGGGCATGAACGAGATGAAGGCCGTCGGCCTGATCGACGCCGTCAACACCAAGATCAACGGCGCCCAGGCGGAAGGCTGCTCGCCCATCGCGACGGCGTATAAAGAAGGCCGTGATTTCTTCAAGCCCGTGAAGCCGAAAACCATCGCCAAATCGCTGGCCATCGGCAATCCGGCGGACGGCTACTATGCCTTGAAGACCACGGCCGAGAGCGGCGGCGCCATGGATATGGTCTCCGACGAGGAAATCGTCGAGGGCATCAAGCTCTTGGCGCAAACCGAAGGCATTTTTGCGGAAACCGCCGGGGGTGTGACCATCGGCGTACTCAAGAAGTTAGTGAAGCAGGGACAGATCAAAAAGAAGGACGTGACCGTCGCCTACATCACGGGCAACGGACTCAAGACCCAGGAAGCCGTGTTGGACGCGGTGGGGCGCCCCGTGCGCATCACACCGAGCCTCACGAGCTTTCACAAAACGTTTAACGTCGGCAAGCAAGGTGACCAGGCATGATTACCGTTCGGATTCCCACTCCTCTCCGCCCCCTGACCAAAGGACAGGGCGAAGTGCAGGCCAGCGCCGCGACAGTTGCGGACATGATCGAGACGTTGAACGGGGCGCATCCCGGCATCAAGGATCGCCTGTGCGACGACAAGGGCGAACTGCGGCGCTTTGTCAACATCTACGTCAACGAGGAAGACATCCGCTTCCTCAGCGGCAAAGAGACGCCGCTTAAGGACGGCGACGAAATGTCCATTGTACCGGCCATTGCGGGAGGCTGAGATGGCAAGCCTCAGATTTCACATACGCGTCCCGGAAGACAAGGTGAAAGAGCCCGTGCTCTATCAGCTCGGCCGTGACTATAAGATCGTCACGAACGTGCGCCGCGCCGACGTGCGCGAGACCATCGGCTGGATGGATGTGGAGCTCACCGGCGAGGTGGACGAAATCGAGCGCGCGATTGACGGCCTTCGCCACAAGGGCGTGCTGGTCGACCCCATCGAATTGAACGTGGTGGAATAGCGCCACGGCTCGTGGCGGCGCGGCGGCCGGAGTGAGCTGCTGTGTGCTCGTATGTGTGCCTCAGACCTTACGAAGACCCGAATAGATAGAACGATAGTGGACTTATGACCTTCACTGACGAACAGCAACAACGCTATAGCCGCCACATCATTTTGAAAGAAGTCGGCGGCAAGGGACAGATGAAACTGGCGCAGGCCAAGGTGCTGTTGATCGGCGCCGGCGGCCTCGGCTCCCCGGCCGCGCTCTATTTGGCCGCCGCCGGAATCGGCACGATCGGGTTGGTGGACGGCGATGTCGTCGACCTCTCGAATCTGCAGCGGCAGATCCTCCATTCGACCGCGACGATCGGACAACCCAAGGTCGACTCGGGTCGACGGACCATCAGCGCGATCAATCCCGACATCACGGTGAAGACGTACCACCAGCATGTCGATTCCGACAACATCCTGGCCCTCGTCTCGCAATACGATGTCGTGTTGGACGGCTCCGACAATTTCTCCACGCGCTTCTTGGTCAACGACGCCTGCTTCTTCGCCAAGAAGACGCTCATCTCGGCGAGCATGTTTCGCTTTGAAGGGCAGCTCACCACCATCAAGCCGCATGCGGGCTACCCCTGCTACCGCTGCCTCTATCCGGAACCGCCGCCGGCCGGGTTGGTCCCGAACTGTCAGGAAGCGGGCGTCCTGGGCGTACTGGCCGGCACCATGGGCATTCTGCAGGCCACCGAAGCCATCAAGGAAATCCTCGGCCTCGGCGACACGATGGCGGACAAGCTCCTGATCTACGACGCCTTGGAGATGAAGTTCCGTCGCGTCAACCGTCCGAAGGATCCGGCCTGCCCGATTTGCGGTCCGCAGGCGCGCATCAAGGATCTGAGTGGGGATTATGTCGTCTCCTGCGGCCTCTGACCTGTCGACCCTGCGAATTCCGCAGCCGATCGTCGACGATCTCATCGCGCATGCGCGCGAACTGGCGCCGCATGAGTGTTGCGGATTTCTGGCCGGACAGCAGGGCGTCGTCACGCACGTCTATCGCGTGACGAACGTGGTCGCGCTGGAAGGCGCGATCGATGCGGCGTCCTTCGATGACGCAAAAATGGCGCACTTGGGACGTCTCTCGCCGGACGAACGGGCCGAGATCGCCTTCGTGATGGATTCGCAGGACATGTTCAAGGCCGTGAAAGACATGCGCAAGCAGGGACTAGATCTGCAGGCCGTGTACCACTCGCACCCGCACGATCCCGCGCGACCGTCGATCACGGACATCAAGATCGCGACCGAGTGGGAAGAGAACTGGCCGAAGTTCAACCTTCCGCTCCCCGCCTATCTGCTCATTTCGCTCCAACAGCCGACACAGCCGGATGTGAAGCTCTACTGGATTCGCGAGAACCGCGTGAGTGCCGCTGCCATGACCATCGGCGACGCGCCCGACCGGTAAGCCCTCCGTCGTCTCCCCGTTCAGACTATCCTCTACGCGCTTGGTTTCCTGATGGGCCCATGGCACAATGCGCGCTCGACCTTTACCAGGGAGCGCATGATGCCATTGTCCAACGGCTGGCTTCGCACGATGGTCCTCGCAGCGGCCGCCACCACCCTCTGGGTCGGAGCGGCTCAAGCCGAAACCAGAAGTTTCTATAGCCCTCTGCTCAAGGTCGATCCGCAAGGCGGGTATATCGTCATCGCCAACAGCGGCGCCATCATCGGCATCGAAGTGCCGCCGGAGGCGAAGCCGCATTTGGAGACGCTGCAGGTCTCCAACCTGATCGATGTGGTCGTGGAAATGCGCGGCGACCAGCCGCCCCTGCTGAAACGGTGGAAGCTCGCGTCAGGAGAATCGCCCTGCCGCATCTTCGACGGGAAGGAATGTAAGAAGTAAGGCGCTGCGTCCGCCCTTGTCGAGACTCACATTCGGACGCTATTCGGAGCTACCGAGCATGTCGTCGATCAGCGGACGATTGATATCCATACAGCCGAGACAGATGCTGTCGAACATCTCCAGGTAGTCGTCCACGAAGTTTTTCTCGTTCACCAACCCTTCCGTCATGACGGTCTCATAACAGACCGCACACAACATCATCAGGCCGCGCTGCACGCCCACGGTTTTTCGCCCCGCGCTGCTGATCATCAGACCGACCCCTTCATCTGCGCATACCAGAAGTCGTCGACCTCTAATTCGACGCCGCAACGCGCACACTCATAGGGTTTGTCCGGCGGCGGCACCGTCAGCGAGGACGTCTCGACGCGTCCCAAACAGACGTGATACCAATGCCCACCCGCATGCTCGTTATCGAGCGGTTCGTTTTCGTAAATCAGCACCATCCGTGGCCTCCGTGGGGCCACTATACAAGGCTGTCGCCGCCATCCGCAATGCGCGGATCGTCGCGTCGAAACTGCGAGCGATATAGCCCGGCGTAGATGCCGCCGAGCGCAATCAAGGCCTGGTGGGTACCCACCTCGGCGACCTGCCCGGCGTCGATGACCACGATACGATCCATGTCCTGCAGCGTGGATAGGCGATGCGCGATGACCAACGTCGTCCGCCCGGCCATCAAGGTGCGCAGCGCCTCGTGGACCTGCCGCTCCGTTTCGGGATCGAGATTGCTGGTCGCTTCGTCGAAGACCACAATCGGCGGGTCCTTCAACAGCACGCGCGCCATCGCCAACCGCTGCTTTTGTCCGACGGACAGGCGCACGCCTCGTTCGCCGATGGCCGTGTCGTAGCCTTCCGGCAACCGCTGAATAAACACATCCGCCTGCGCGGCCCGCGCCGCCGCTTCCACCGCCGACCAGGGTTTGGTCGGATCGCCGTAGGCCAAGTTGTCGCGAATGGTGCCGTTAAAGAGAAAGGGCTCCTGCTGCACCAGCCCGATTTGATGGCGCAGAAACTCCAACGGCAGGCGCCGCGTGTCGATGCCGTCCAATCGAATCTCGCCCGCTTCGACATCGTAGTAGCGCAGCAACAACTTCACGAGCGTGCTCTTCCCCGCGCCGCTCGGCCCGACCAAGGCCACATGCTCGCCGGCGCGCACGGACAAAGACACCCGCGTGACGGTCGCACGATCCTGACGATACCGGAAGGAAATATCGGCGAACTCGATGGCCCCGGATACGCGAGCCGGCGCGCGGATGACATCAGGCCCGTCGCCGACGTCCGGGCGCGCATCCAACACCTCCACCAATCGTGCGCTGGCCGCCAACGATTGCTGCAGCATGTTATTCACCGAGTTCAGCTGATTGATCGGGGCGTAGAACAGTCCCAGATAGTTGAGAAACATCACCAGCTCGCCGAGCGACAGGGCACCACGCATGACTTCCCCGGCGCCGTACCAGAGAATCAAAATCGTCCCGATCGTCCCGACCAGCGCCATCCCCGGCCCGTACAAGGCCCACAATTCGTTTGCGCGCAAGGCGGAGGTGCGGTACTCGGCGCTCACGCGCTCGAAGCGCGCCCGCTCATGGCCCTGCCGGTTGAATCCCATCACCTCGCGAATGCCGCCCAATACGTCCTGCACATGCGCGGTCATGTCGGCGGACTGTTGGCGGATGATCCGATACAGCGCGCGCACACGCTGCGTAAAGGCCAGGTTCCCCGCGATCAGGAGCGGAATCGGGATGAGCGCGAGCACCAGCAACGTCCAGTTGATGGTCAGGAGCACGATCGAAATGGCGATCAGCGTGAGTGTGGCGGTGATGAGCGACTCCAAACCGTCGATAAAGAATTCTTCGACTTGATTGGTGTCGCTGGTGACCCGCGACAGGATGTCGCCGGTCGAGCGATCCTCGAAATAGCGCAGCGACTGATTCTGTACGGCCGTAAACACGGCGACGCGCAAGTCGTGCACGACACGCTTTTCCACGCGGTTCGACAGGCGTAACACGAGGGAGCTGAGCAGGCTTCTAACGACGTGCGCGCCCAAATAGGCCGCCATCAGCCCCGGCAGCAGCGCCGGGACACCGGGCTGAATCGCATCGTCGATGATGTGTTTGAGAATCCACGGCGGGATCAACTCCAGCGCCGTGGCGGTGGCCGCACAGAGAAGGCTCAGGCTAAAGAGCCAGCGGTAGGGCGTCAGGAACGTGAGGATACGAAGGAGTGGCTGCACAATAGCCGATCGACCAGCCGACGAACGCAACGCGCGTGGACACCGGGCGGCGCGCAGGCCAGCGTGAGCAGCGCTCCCGTCGCACCGTCATGCCCGCCCTACCAAAGCTCGGGCGATTAGATGACCGTGGTCTCTTCCTTTTGCCAGAACTCGGCAAATTCAGGGAGCTGCGCGAGCGTCGACAGGTCCGTCATGCGATCGAGAAAGACCTTGCCGATGAGATGATCCATTTCATGCTGGATGCAGATGGCATAGAGGCCGGTCGCTTCGATGTCCAGCGGCGCACCGTGGCGATCCAACGCCTGCACCCGCACGGATGACGGCCGCGTGACCTTTCCGCGGAGATTATCAACACTCAAACAGCCTTCCCAAAAGTCGTTCATTTCTGAGCCGTAGAACACGATCTTTGGGTTGATGAGCACGGTCGTGGGGAAGCCGCCCTCCCCTTCGCAGGCCATCACCACCAGTTGAATCGAACGTCCGACCTGCGGCGCCGCCAGTCCGATCCCGTTGGCTTCGTCCATCGTCTCGAACATGTCGTCGATCAACTGTTGGAACGCCGAGGACTTGATGTCCTTCGGTGAGACCGGCTCGGCAATGCGTCGCAATAACGGGTTGCCGAGTTTCGTAATCGGTAATATCGCCATGGGCCCCTTCGTAGTCGATGAAAATATATTGTGCGATCCTGTCGCGCGTCAGCCCGCGCGGCTAGGACGTGAGTCGAGATTTGGAGCGCGGCTGCGGCATCTCGAAGCTCTCCTTCACGGAATCCCACCAGTCGCGCCATTCCTGCACCCACTCGTCACGTTGCGCGCGGTCGGAATTGTCCCAATCGTGCATCTCACTCTCGTGCGCCGTCAACATCCAGAGCGACTGAATGGCCGAGATCGCCACATAGCGCTCGGTGTCGGCCAACAGCTCGATGAGCGGCGGCACCACATCCTTATGCCGCACATAGCGCGACTCGAAGGCCGCCGCCTTGCGCACACTATCGTGCTGATCCTTGGCCATTGCGTGGATCGCCGGCGGCGTACTCATCGGATCCAAGCGCACCGAGACGCGCAGCGCATGCTCACGAATCCGCGGCAACTCGTTGGCCTGTTGGGCGGTCTGCAGCAACGCCGGCACGGCCGTGACCGCCTTCAGCATCGCCACGG
Source organism: Nitrospiraceae bacterium (assembly GCA_041908685.1). Classification (GTDB taxonomy): domain Bacteria; phylum Nitrospirota; class Nitrospiria; order Nitrospirales; family Nitrospiraceae; genus BQWY01. Next base: position 93,876 of record JAYREW010000023.1, read on the forward strand.
TTTCAATCGCATTATACCGAATGCGCGGCCCCGGCATCGCCAGCGCCTTCACCAACACGGGCACCACGCTCGGCCCCAGATGGACGAACTCACCCATCGCCCAATACTCCTGCTTGCCTTCCAGCAGAGGAATCAGCGCCTCCGCCCGTTTCAATTCTTCTTCCGTGAGCGGCTGCGAATTTTGCGGGACGGTGGTGGTGGAATCCGAACCGGGCACCTGCTGCTGCGGGGGCCGATCGAATCCATAGGATTGGTCCGATTGGTTCGGCGTCACGTCGGACGTCTGCGCGCTAACAGGAACCGCCGTCAGGGAGGAGGCCAGCAGCGCAACCGCACAGAATCCACTGGTCCATCGCTGTCCGGAAAACGGCTGACGCCAAGACCGACCGCTCATCATTCCATTCATCTCGTGCTGCATGCTCCCTACTCCATTCTGATCATCGATCACGGGATCGTTCGACCGTTCGACACGGAGGCACTGGCCTAGTGGGAGGACGCCGGGGCCGACTGCTCATCAGGTCTGGGCCTCGATACAACCGGACGTCCGGAGAGTCGCCGCCGATCCTGCCATTGGTGGATAATTTGATACAGAACCGGCAGCACAATCAAGATCAACACCGCGGCGGACAACATGCCGCCCACCACGACTCTGGCCAACGGCTTTTGGGCCTGCGAACCGATGCCCGTGGCGATGGCGGCGGGAAACAACCCGATAGCGGCACCCAAGGTTGCCATGAGGATCGGCCGCAACTGATGTTCGGCCCCCATCCGCACCGCCTCCTGAAGCGACTGTCCGTGCCGACGTAAATCCTCAATACGGGAAATCAGCAAGACGCCGCCGAGAATGGCCACACCCAACGTCGAGATGACGCCGACCGCGGCCGAAATGCTGAAATTCGTCCCGGTAAAGACGAGTGTCAGGACTCCGCCCATCAGCGCAAACGGCACTGCCGCCAGGACCAGCGTGGCGTTGGTGAACGAATCGAAGGCCGTGTACAGCAGGAACCAAATCAACAAGAGACTGATCGGTACGATCACGCTCAACCGCCGTTGCTCATCGCGCAGTTGATCGTATTGCCCCGCCCACTCCAGGCGATAGCGCTCCGGCAGCTGGACCTCGGCCGCAATTTTCCGCTGCGCCTCCTCAACAGTGCCGGCCAAATCGCGGTCGCGCACGCTGAACTTAATCGGAATGTACCGCCCGTTATTCTCGCGATAGATGATGAACGCGCCGGTTTCCGTTTTGATATCCGCAATCTGCTTCAGCGGAATGCGCGCCCCGTCGGGGCTGCTGACTTGGATATTGCCGATGCTCTCCATATCCTGACGGTACTCGGGGAGGAACCGCACCACCAGGTCGAACAGCTTTTCCCCTTCAAACACCTGCGTGACCGCCTGCCCGCCGATGGCGGCCTGCACCACCGCATTCACGTCGGCAACCTGCAAGCCGTAGCGCGCGCTGGCTTCGCGATTGATGTGGATGATCAAATTCGGCTGGCCGAGGAGGCGGAAAATCCCCAGGTCTTTCACCCCGGGAATCGTGCGCATCACACGCTCGATCTCGACGGCCTTGTCTTCCATCACCTTCAAGTCAGGCCCGAACAGCTTAATGGAATTTTCGCCCTTCACCCCGGACATGGCCTCTTCGACGTTGTCCTGAATGACCTGCGAGAAGTTAAAGATGACGCCGGGGATGCTGTGCAGACGCTCTTCGATTTCGGCAATCAGCGCGTCCTTCGTGAGCCCCGGCCGCCATTCCTTTTGCGGCTTCAAATTGGCCAGAAACTCCGCATTGAAAAAACTCGTCGGGTCGGTCCCGTCATCGGGGCGCCCGAGTTGGGAGACGACGGTCGTGACCTCCGGCGATTGCCGAAAAATACGCCGCATGTCGCCCGCGATTTTGGCTGCCTGATCGAACGCGATATCCACCGGCATGGTGGCACGCACCCAGAGATTGCCCTCCTCCAGCGCCGGCATGAACTCGCCGCCGAGGAACGGCAGGACGCCGAGCGACAGGATAAACACCGCGAGTACGACGACCACCGTCTTGCGCGGACTCACGAGCACTGCGTCGAGCACCGCCGTGTAGCCGCGGCGGATGACTTTCAACACCGCCGTATCGTGCTCATTCACCGGGGCCCGCAGCAAAATCGTGCAGAGCACCGGCGCCAGCGTGAAGGCCATCAGCAACGCCCCCAAGAGGGCAAATGCGTAGGTCACCGACATCGGCGCAAAGATCTTACCCGGCACGCCTTGCATGGTGAACAAAGGGATAAAGGCGACCACAATGATGGCCGTCGAATAGAAAATCGGCCGCCCCACCTGCTTGGCCGCCCGGACCACATGGTGCGGAACAGTGAGACCCGGACGGTGCTCGTGGGCCAGATGGAAGAAGATGCTCTCCACCATGATCAGCGTCGCATCGACGATAATGCCGAAGTCGATGGAACCGAGGGAAATCAAATTGGCCGACTGCCCCATGGCGACCATCATGCTGAACGTGAACAGCAACGACAGTGGAATGGTCAACGCCACGATCAACGCCGCGCGAATGTTGCCGAGAAACACGATCAGCAGCACAAAGACCAGCGCCATGCCGCTCAACAGAATATCCGTCACCGTGTGGATGGTCGTGTTGATGAGGACGGTCCGGTCGTAGAAGGTCTGGATACGCATGCCCTCCGGCAGCTTCCATTTGTTGACCTCGGCGATCTTCTCCTTGACGTGCTCCAGGACGGACAGGGCCTTGTAGCCTCGCTGCAGCAGCACCACGCCTTCGACGACGTCGTCGTTGTCGTCGATGCCAACCTTCCCCAATCGCACCTGGTGCCCGATGCTGACGTTGCCCAGGCTGCGGATGTAGATGGGCGTCCCGTTCTTCTCCGTCACCACGATATGTTGAATATCGTCCAAACTGTCGATGAGGCCGACGCCGCGCACGTTGAAGTTTTGCCCGCCGACGGTGAGATAGTTGCCGCCCACGTTGGCATTGCTGTTGGTGATCGACGTCATCACCTGCGATAGGTTCACCCCGTAGCTCAGCAATTTTCCCGGGTCGATGTCGACGTGGTACTCCTTCGTGGTGCCGCCGAAGGCCGTGACGTCGATCACGCCCGGCACGCGCCGGAACTCACGACGAAGGATCCAATCCTGCGCGGTCTTGAGATCGTTCAGCGAGACGCCGGGATCGCCCACCAACTGATAGCGATAGATCTCGGCGATCGCCCACCAGGGCGACAGCGTCGGCTGCGCGCCGGGCGGCAGCGTCACGGTGGCTAATCGGTTGAGCGTCTCCTGGCGGTCGAAAAAATATTGGGTGTCGAAGTCGAAATAGACCTTGATGTCGCTCAACCCGAAGATGGACAGCGATCGAATGTCCGTAAGCCCCGGCATGCCGTTGAGCGCCACCTCCAACGGCACGGTAATCTGCCGTTCGATTTCCTGCGCCGACCAGCCGGGATACTGCGTAATGATTTCCACCATCGGCGGCGAGGGGTCCGGATAGGCCACCACATCCAGCACATGGAAGGCATAGAGCCCGCCGAACAACAGGGCGACGCCCAGGATACAGAGGAGCAGACGCTGCGACAGGGAGAGTTCGACGATACGTGCGATCATCGCGAGTAGGCAGACGGCGCTGGACAGGCCCTACGGCACATGACGGTGGAAGGCGACGGATGGAACGGAACAGGCGGATCAGCGTGGGACATCGACGGTCAGATTCCCTTAACCTTGATTGCTGTCCTGCGCCTTGATCAGCACGGCGCCCTTTGTGACGACGCGCTGCCCCGGAACCAGGCCGTCCAAGATGCGCACATGGTCGCCGGCGACGCTGGAGACCTTGACCTCCCGACGCTCATACCGATTGTCGGGACTTTGCAGGTAGACAAAATACTTGCCGTCCGTTTCGAGGACGGCCTCTTTCGGCAAGGTCAAAAACGATCCCGCGTCGCCCACGTCGATCTTCAAACGGGCAAACATTTCCGGCTTCAAACGGTGCTGCTCGTTGCTGACCCACGCGCGCACTTTGATCGTGCGGGTGTTCTGGTCCACCAGGTCGCCCACCGAGGCCACCACGGCAGTGAACTCCTCGCCGGGGTAGGCTTCCACCGTCACCGCCGCCATCTGACTGACCTTCACCAGCGACAGGTCGCGCTCATAGAGATCGGCAATGACCTGGAGTTTTCCCAGATCGGCCACGGTAAACAGGACTTGATCGGCATCGCCGCCGACGGACTGGCCGGGCGTCACCGCGCGCTCCACCACCGTGCCGTCCAAGGGACTCTTCAGCTCGAACCGCGAGGTGATGCGCTGCTGCGCCAAGGGCTTTTCCACTTCGGCCGCCGGGACCCGCAACGACAGCAACCGTTCCTTCGCCCGTCGAAACTCCGCCCGCGCCTTTATCAGATCGTTTTCGGCCTGCTTCAAATCCTTCTGCGCCAGCGCCTTGGTTTCGTAGAGGTCCTTCGCCAGTTCATAGGAGCGGGTGGAATATTCCAGCTCGCTCGCTTCCTTCACATAGTCGGAATAGACCGAGGCGATTTCCGGGCTGTCGATCACCAACAGAATTTCGCCGGCCTTCACATGGTCGCCCAGATGCGCGCGCACTTCCACGGCGCGCCCGACAAGGGGCGAGGAAATTTTCGAATAGCGATCATCCCCGTAGGCCATCTTGCCCGACAGCATCAGAGCGGGATGATCGGTCGTGTACGAGACCTCGGAGACTTCGATGCGCTTGGTCGTTTCCGTGGCGTGCGGCGCCGCCGCCTCCGGTTCCGTCGCCTTGCCGGCGGCCGGCATGCCCGGCCCGTCGTTGCGGCTGCAAGCCAGCGGCAGACATAGGAGCAGCGCAGCCAGCATACGCCCGAATCGCGCCGCACCGGGCATATCCGTTACGTCACCCTGTCCCCGCATCAGATGGCGTCGTACGACAATCCGTGGCATCACGTAGCAAGCTCCCGCCCGATGGCATGTTCCAACTGCAGGACATTCCGTTGGTACGAAAACAGGGATTCCAGGTAGTTCAACTGAATCGCCCTAGCCGTGCGCGCCGCATCCAACAGGTCCAAGATGGTCGCGCCGCCGCGTTCATAGGCCCGCTCCACGATAGTGAAGGTCTGGCGCGCGTCGTCCAGAATGCCCTTTTGATAGGCCTCCACGAGCGTCCGACTCTGCATCAGCATGCGGTAGGCCACGTCGACTTGGTTCTCGACCTCCAGTAGCGCCTTTTGGAGCTCGGCATCCGCCATCGACACCCCGACCTCACCCTGCGCAATGCCGCCCTGGTTGCGATTGAAAATCGGCAAGGGAATCCCGAGGCTCAGCCCGAACTGCTGGGGATTGTCCGGCCCGTTCGCCCCTTGGATGGAATAGCCCGCGCCCACCGTGATGTCGGGATAGCGATAGGCCTGCGCAAGCTTCAGGTCCGCCGCACGCTGCGAGCGCACAAACCGTTTCTGACGCAGGTCCGGCCGTTGATCGACGGCCACGCGCTGCAAGGTCGACAGGTCCGGCTCCACGCGGTGATATTCCAAATCGTTCGTGAGTTCCACGCGCGTGCTGGCCGGCAACTGCAACAGCAACCGGAGGTCCGAGCGCGCCGATTCGGTCTCCTGCAGCGAGGCGATGACTTGCGATTGGAAATCGACCACCTGCAGGCGGATCCGAATCAGGTCGACTTCCGCGATGAAGCCCTTCTTGAAGCGGACCGTGTTGATTTCGAGGATGCGCGCAAACCGGTCACGATTCTCTTCCGACAGCGCCAGACGCCGCTGCCCCACCTGCACGCGATAGTAGGTTTCTTTCAGTGCAAAGCCGAGCTGCCGGATCGCGTCTTCAAAGGCCGCCTCGGCGCCCTTCGTATTGAACTCGGCGCTCTCGATTCGGTAGCCGCGCTTGCCGGCCAATTCAAAGAGTTGTTGGACTTGCGGGTAGAATTGCCCCGATCGGCCGATGGTGCGGCCTTGCGTCGCCGAGGCCAGGGTGCCGACGGAAAGATACGGGTTCGGAAAGAGCCGCGCCGTGATCGCCTGCCCCTTGGCAAAGTCGATCCCGTACCGGGCCATCAACAGATCGAGGTTTTGTTTCAGGAAGAGCGCCTGCGCCTCTTCCAAGGACAGGCGCACAATGTTTGTGGAAGGTACGACCGGGGACGGCGTGGCGACAATCGCGGGATCTCCGACGACTGCGTGCGACACCCCGACCTGGAGCGCGAGGGCTCCAGCCAGCAGGGCCACAGCCCGCATCGCACGCCGTCCGCTGCGAAGGCGCACCGCTCGTTTGTACGTCATCCCGTCAGTCGCTCGCGTATCTCTCTGGGACATCCGGCCAATTCCCTTCGACACGAGGCTACAGGCTGCCTACACCGTCCTGCTGCGACAGGACGAAAATCACGTCATTATACCGGGAAGTAAAAATAAGGGGAATAGAAGACCGTGACGCGGCAGACGGCCGACGGAGCCGAGCAGGCCGTGGCTGCGACCGCCTCGCTCGTCATACGCCCAACTAACTAATCTTCAGTTCCGTCCAGGCGCGATCGTACAGCCGCACGGCGGCGCCGACATCACGCATCCATTCCAAACCCATCAAGAGACCGAGCGGAGGCACCACGGCCGGGTTGTCGCGAATGGCGGCAGGCAGCAGCCCGCGCGCGACGCGGTTGGCCGGCGCGAACAGCAACCGCTCCCCGGTCTGCGCGGAGACCTGCGCGTCCAACAAAAAATTGATGAAGCGGGCGGCCAAGGCCGGCTGCCGCGAGCCCTTCACGATCACCAGACAATCGGCCCAAATCGTCGCGCCCTCTTTCGGGACGACATAGCGGATCGACGGCCGTTCACGCGCCGCGCGGGCGATGGCCCCGCCCCACCCATGCGCCATCACCACATCGCCGGAGGCCAGCAGTTGATCATAGGTATCGCTTGTGTAGGCCTTCACCAAGGGCTTTTGCCGAACCAGCTTGGCCTTCGCCCGCTCGATCACCACCGAATCCACACTGTTCAATGATTCACCCATCGATCGCAACGTCGCCCCGAAGACTTCGCGCTGGTCGTTCAACATGCTGATGCGCCCGGCGTAGCGTGCGTCCCAGAGATCGTTCCAACTGTCCGGCGGCGGCGACACCACGGCAGCGTCGTACCCGATCCCCACCGTGCCCCACAGATAGGGCACGGAATAGCGTTGCGACGGATCGAACGGGAGCGAGGCCAAATGCGGCTCCAACTCGGCGCGATTCGGGATGAGCCGATGATCCAGCTCCACCAGCAATCCAAGCTGCATCATGATCGCGACCATGAAGTCGGACGGGACCGCCACGTCGTAGCCGTCCGCGCCGCTTTGCAATTTGGCAAGCAGCTCTTCGTTGCTGCCGAACGTGTCGACGGACACGCGGACATGCTCCTGCTGCTCGAAGGCGCGAATGAGATCCTGGCTGACGTAATCCGACCAGGTAAAGTAATGGAGCACCGGCACGGCATCCGACGGACCGCCGCTTGCTGTGCAGGCGGCGGTCAGCAGACATAGCGCGACTGTGGCAAGACGCGCAATCGCCCGCCCGGTCCGACGGAGCCTGCTCACGAGAGCCTCCGACGTTGAAGCCACAAAGCCACCGACACCAGCCCGATCGAGAGCGACAACAGCACCGTCGACAGCGCGTTGAGTTCCGGCGTCAACCCGGTCCGAATCTGCGAATAGATCCGCAAGGGCAACGTCGTCGAGCCGGGGCCGGCCGTGAAAAAGGTCACCAGAAAATCGTCGAACGAAACCGCAAAGGCGAGCAGCGCCGCACCGGCAATGGCCGGCTGCAGCAGCGGCAGCGTCACACGGTGAAACACCTGCCAGGGCGTGGCGCCCAAATCGGCGGCCGCTTCCGACAAGGCCGGATCCAATTGCCGCAAGCGCGCACGGACCAGCACCCAGACCAACGGCGCGTTGAACGCCGCATGTGCGAGCGTCACCGTCGACAGTCCAAGCGGCAACTGCAGCAGCACAAACCCCAGCATGAAGGCCACGCCGAGGATCAGCTCAGGCATCACCAGCGGCAGCAGCAGCGTCCCCTCGGCGACCTGCGCCAACCGTCTCGCAGACAGTGCCGACTCACCTCGCGGTTCCAACGCGAGCGCCGCGCCCACGCCCACCACCGTCGCCAACAACGTGGACCACAGCGCCACCTGCACAGAGACCCACAGGGACGTCCACAAGGGCCCATCAGCCGCCAGCTGCGCGTACCACCGCAGCGTCCACCCATGCCAGCGAATGGACCAACGCGCCTCGTTGAACGACAGCAGACACAGAATGACCAGCGGGAGATACAGGAGGCCCACTGCAGCCCCGCTCACACCCCAGAGGACAATCGGCCGACGTGCCGTCATCGCGCGATCCTCGTCATGACCGGCTCCGCCGTCTGCTGGTGGTGCAACTCCGTGCGCTGTTCCCAGCGCCGCGCCACGCCGACGAGCGCCAGCGCCACCAGCATCAGCACGGTCGCTAACGCGGCGCCGAGCGGCCAATCGCGCGCCACTAAGAATTCATGCTGAATGAGATTGCCGATCATCATGGTCTTGGCGCCGCCCAGCATATCCGGCGTGAGATAGGCACCGACGGACGCCAGGAACACGAGCAGGCAGCCGGAGACGATGCCCGGCATCGCGAGCGGCAGGGTCACCCAGCGCAGCGTCGTCCAAGGCGAAGCGTACAAATCGCCTGCAGCCTCTTCGAGCGACGGCGGCACGCGCTCCAAGGCGGCATACATCGGCAAAATCATAAACGGGAGGTAGCCGGAGATCAGCCCGAGCAACACCGCACCCGGCGTAAAGAGCAGGGGCAAAGGCCCGTCGATGAGCCCCAACCACTGGAGCGAGGTATTCACCACACCCTCGGCGCGCAACAACACCATCCACGCGTAGGTGCGGACGAGAAAGTTCGTCCAGAGCGGAATGACCACGAGCACCAGGCCGACCTGCTGCCAGAGCGGAGCTGCCCGGGCCAGGAGATAGGCCAGAGGAAAACCGAGGATCGCACAGGCCCCCGTTGCGACAGCGGCCAGCCCGATCGACTGCAGGAAAATGCGCGCGTAGAGCGGATGCCAGATATCCGTATAATTCGCCAGGGTGAATGTCCAGCGTATGGTCCCGTAGGTTTCGCGCTCCGCCAGGCTGACGGCCAGCACAATCAGAAACGGAAACAGGATGGTGACGAGACCCCACAGCACGGTGGCTGATAGACCCCAGGCCAGCCATCGTGGGCTCGCGTAGGATTGCCTGCCCGATCCGGACGGCTGAGTCGCGGCACTCACTCGGAGGCCTCCGGCAGCAACGACGACTGCGCCACGGCCCATTGGATAAACATACGCGCGCCCGGACGATGCGGAGGGTCACTCTCCCCACCGGTCGGCACCGTCAACATCCAGAGTGCCTGCCCCGCCACACGCAGTCGATAGTGCCAGGTCGCGCCGCCGTAACGAACCGACTCCACCTGCGCATGCAGGGCATTCTGATCCTGCGGTACCGTATCGGATGATGCAAACCGCACGACATCAGGACGGACGACGAGCGTGGCGCGTTGGCCGACGGACGGTGCTGCGGTACCTGGCGCGCCGTGCACCGGCACGCGCAGCGGCAACGCCACGCCCGGTACGGACAGCGCACGCCCACCGGCCTGCGTGGAGACCAGGGTGCCCGTCAGCACATTGGCCTGCCCCAGAAATTCCGCGACGAATCGGGAGGCCGGCTGCTCGTACACCTCACGCGGCGTGCCGACCTGGACCAACCGCCCAGCCTGCATCACACCCACACGATCGGACACCGCCAGCGCCTCCTGCTGATGGTGCGTGACGCACACGAACGTCGTCCCGAGGCGCCGTTGAATCTCCTGCAAATCGACCAACATGGCATGCCGCAACGGCTCGTCCAAGGCGGACATCGGCTCGTCGAGCAACACTACCGCGGGACGATTCACAATGGCGCGGGCGATGGCTACACGCTGCTGCTCACCGCCGGACAGGCGCGACGGCAGACGCGCGCGAAGCGGATCCAGCTTCAAGAGCGTCAACGCGTCGCCGACCCGCTGGGCCCGTTCCGTGGACGGCACGGACTGCATCCGCAGCCCAAAGCCGACATTGTCTTCGACCGTGAGATGGGGAAATAACGCGTAGGATTGAAAGACCGTGTTCACCGGACGACGATGCGGCGGCACCTCTGCCATCGATCGGCCATCGATCTCGATCGTGCCGACGTCCGGCGTCTCAAACCCGGCACAGAGGCGCAGCACCGTCGTTTTGCCCGTCCCGCTCGGACCGAGCAGCGAAAAGAATTCGCCGCGCGCGACGGTGAGCGACAGGTCCTCCACGACGGACCGGCCGAGAAACGTTTTCGTGATGTGCGTGAGGACGACCGCCGGAGAATGCGCCACAGCCCTCCGAAATTGGGAATGCGCGGGCATAATACGCCCGGCAGGCGCAGGAGGGAAGATGGACGCGAGGCACCGTGACTATGTGCGGCTGTCGATTGGAGATGGCGATGAGACGCTGTGCTGCCGGCGCGGGTCGAACGCCGTTAGCTCGGCATGCGGCGCAGCAGGTCGCGGGCGCGCAGCTGGGCCTGGTGGCGACGCACGAGCTCTTTGCGGATCAACTCGCGATCCTCGGCGACGATGCGGACCAACCGATCGTTGTCTTCCGCATGTTCACGAATCAGCTCCGTCAGCCGAAGCATCTGCTGCTCCAACCGATCGAGGCGCCACTGCAGGGCGTCCCGTTCGTCGGCAACCGAGCCGGCCGCGCGCGGCTTCGAGGCCGGTGCGGTCGTTACGTGATTTGCACTGGAGGTTTTCGTCGCACGTCGTGTCGGCATCGCAGTCTGTCCTTTGTGCCCTTCGGAGGGATCCCTAGGGTGTCGGTAGTATTCCCGCGCGGTCGACGCAAGTCAATCGCCGCGACCTATCAATTTGCCGATGGCCCTGCTACAATTTTGCGCCATGAAAAATGTTTTTACCATGATCCTCGCCGGCGGCAAAGGAGAACGGCTCTTTCCGCTGACCGAGCACCGCGCCAAGCCGGCCGTTCCCTTCGGCGGGAAGTACCGCATCATCGACGTGACCCTGAGTAATTGTATTAACTCGGGGCTTCGCCAGATCGCCGTCCTGATTCAGTATAAGTCCCATTCGCTCGACCGCCACATTCGGATCGGATGGAATATCCTGGCGAGCGAATTGGGCGAATACATCACGTCGGTGCCGCCCCAGCAGCGCATCAGCGCCGACTGGTATCGCGGCACGGCGGACGCCGTTCATCAAAACCTGTTCCTGCTGGATCAGGAACGGTCGACACACCTGCTCATCCTGGCCGGCGACCACATCTATAAGATGAACTACGCCGAGATGTACGATTTCATGCAGGAGAAGCAGGCGGACGCGGTGGTCGGCGCCATCGAATGCCCGATCCAGGAGGCGACGCGGTTCGGGATCGTCGGCGTCAACGAGGACAATCGCATCATCCGGTTCGATGAGAAGCCCAAGCACCCCATGCCGATTCCCGGCCGGGCGGACGCCGCTTTCGTCTCGATGGGGATCTACCTGTTCAAGACGGATGCCCTGACCGCAACGCTCGCGCAAGGGGGCAAGAACAGCACAGCCTATGACTTCGGCCGCGATATCATCCCGCGGATGATCGACCGGCACCGCGTCTACGCGTTCCGCTTTCAGGACCGCAACAACAAGTCTCAGCAATACTGGCGCGACATCGGGACGCTCGACGCCTATTGGGAAGCCAATATGGATTTGGTGTCCGTCGACCCGCAGTTCAACCTCTACGATCAGCACTGGCCGATCCGGACATACCAAGGGCAGAATCCGCCCGCCAAGTTCGTCTTCGCGCAACAGGATCAGGAAGGCGGCCGTGTCGGCTTGGCGCTGGATTCGGTGGTCTCCGGCGGCTGCATCATCTCCGGCGCCCGCGTGCAAAACTCGGTGCTGTCGGCCCACGTGCGCGTGGACGACCATGCGGAAGTCTACGAATCGGTCGTGATGGAGAATGTGAATATTCAGCCGCATTGCCGCATTCGCCGCGCGATCATCGACAAGGACGTCGTGCTGCCGCCCCACACGGTGATCGGCTACGATCCCGACGAAGACCGTCGGCGCTTTACCGTCACGGAATCCGGCGTGGTCGTGATCTCCAAAGGAATGAAGGTGCATGGCCCCGTCGATCCATCCGGTTGATCTGCTGACCTCGCTCCGCCTGAAGCATCTGACTCCCGCGATCGTCTTCTTGACGTCACGCCGCGCCTGCGACGAAGCCATGCAGGAGCTGTCGTATAGCGAGCCCGTGGTGCCGGAGGCGCAACGCGCGCGCATCGCCGCGGTCCTCGACCGCGTCACCACCGAGTTTCCCAGCATCGCCGAACATCCGTTGCGCGAGGTCGTCTTGAACACGGCCGTGGCCGCACACCATGCCGGCCATCTCCCCTCCTGGAAAATCGCGATCGAAGAGCTGATGCGGCACGGCTGTCTGGACGCCGTGTTCGCCACCACGACGCTCGCCGCTGGGGTCGACTTTCCGGCGCGCACCGTGGTCATCACACAGTCGAGCGTGCGGAAGACCCGCGACTTTACGGATTTGACCGTCAGTGAAATCCAGCAGCTCTCCGGCCGAGCCGGGCGCCGCGGCAAGGATCTCGTCGGCTTCGCGCTCATCACGCCGTCCCCGTACATCGACCTGGACCACTTGGCCAAGGGACTGACGGGGCGGCCGGAAGCCATCGACAGCCAATTCGTCATCACCTATCCGATGGTGCTGAATCTGCTGAAGGCGCATCCGTACGATCATATTCAACCCATCCTTGCGAAGAGCTTCGCGCAGTTTCAGTTGAATCAGCGTGCGGAAAAACTTCAGGAGAAACTCGACGCGGCTGAGGAGCAGATGCAGCCCTATGGCCCGCGCGTCTGCACCGACTGGATCACGCAGTGGCAACAGTTCGACCAGGCGCGGCGCCGCCGTCCGCACCACAGCCTTGCGGCGAAATCCGACTCGCCCGAATTAGCCGCGCGGATGCAATTTCTGACGCCCGGCCGCGTCGTCGGCCTAGGGAAAGTACGCGCCACCGTTTTGCGGCAATATCGCAGCCGCGGGCAGCGCAATCCGATGATCACCGTGCTGCGCGCCGACGGCGCCATCACGGAATCCCAAGCCGGGTCCGTCACTGATATTTACGAGCAGACCTACGATATCGTCGAAGCGCGCGCCTATCCCTGGGCCACCAACACGAGCCTGCAGGCGGCGATGGAGGGCATGCAGGATCTGCCCGTACATCCGCCGGTGTTGCCGATCCTCGTGCGCCCCGAAGAGGCGATGCCGGAAGCCCTCGTCGCGCACACGCTCGACGACTTTCCCTGCCCCACCTGCCCGTCGCGCCCTGCCTGCCACAAGGATCACGCGGTGGCGGTGAAATTGCGGGATGAAATCAGCCGCCATGCAAAGGCCATCCAAGCGCTGCGCACCAGCCTGTGGCACCGCTTTCAGAACCGAGTGGACGTGCTGCAACGGCTCGGCTATCTCACGCCGACCTCGCAACTCACGCCGGACGGCGACTGGGCGCGCCTGATCCGCATCGACCACTCACTGTTGATCGCCGAGCTCATTCGCGCCGAAGCCTTCACCAGCATCGAGCCGGCGCTGCTTGCCGGCGTTCTGGCCAGCATCGCGATCGACGACGACCGGCCGGGCTCGTTTCCCCGCGCCAGCTCCGGGCTCTCATCCGTCCTCAGCCAGGTCCGCCGGGTTGCGCATGAGCTGGCGCCGCACGAAGATCCGCCGTTGCTGCGGTCCGATATCGCCGCCTTGACCGAACGGTGGATCGGCGACCCGACGCTCACCTGGATCGGGCTCTGCAAAACGACTTCCATGGCAGAGGGCGATATCTACCGATTGCTGGCTCGCACGATGGAATATTTGTCGCAGGTCGAAAGCTTACGCGTCGCGCATCCGAGTTTAGGCGAAACGGCCTCGAAGGCCATGGCCGCGGCGCGACGCGGCGTCCTGGAGGAATTACCGTAGTGGATACCCGCAAGCGTCGGCTTAGCCCGCGGCGCAGGCCGCAAGGACGGACCGCATCATGACGACCGACGAACTGGAAAGATTGTTGGCGCAGCAGCCGCTGGGCTTGCTCCATCGCCTGGCGCGGGGGCGTGTCCATCGGCACTTTCGCTTGGGCAAGCACCGGATCATCGAAGCCCTACTCCGAGCCTCGGCTGAGCAGCGCCCCGCGTTCGAATTGGACTTGCAGACGCTCATTGAAGAGCGCGCGAAGCGGCAGCAGGAGCCGCCGCCTGCCGCGACCGCCGACGAGTCCACGCCCTTCGCAGCGCCGACCGGCGCGCCGTCGCAAGGAACGGATCGCCGCGGCGGCCGTCGCGATCGATCAGCCCGTCCATCGAATGCCGCGCCGCGACAGTCCGACGCAGACACCAAAGACCCAGGCGTGACGCTCGCCGCGTTCTTGGACGGCATCGGCATTCCGCAGCCCGCGCCCTTTGTCCCGGATGCCTGGCAGGAGGAGGCGCTCTCGCACCTGGCAGAAACCGATGTCATCGTGAGCGTGCCCACCGGCAGCGGCAAAACCTATGTGGCGGTGGAAGCCGCGAAGCGCGCGATCGCCGCCAATCGGACCGTGATCTATACCTCGCCGTTGAAAGCACTCTCCAACACGAAGTTCACGGAGTTTTCGCGGCTCTTCGGACCCGATCAGGTCGGCATCTTAACCGGCGACCGGCGGGACAATACCCAGGCGCCGCTGCTGATCATGACGACGGAGATTTTGCGCAACCTGCTCTACGACGCGGCCGGCGGTGAAATCGACGTGCGCTTGGACACGCTGGGGCTGGTCATTCTCGATGAGTCACAATACTTAGCGGATCGCGAACGAGGCGTGGTGTGGGAGGAAACGATTATCTTCTGCCCGGGGCAAGCGAAGCTGCTGCTGTTGTCAGCCTCGATCGGCAACCCGCAGGATATCGCCGACTGGTTGACGCAAATCCGGCCGGCGCCCTGCCGTCTGGTTCAACATGCACGGCGTACTGTGCCGCTCCGCGCCGGCTATCTGCATCCGAACGGCAAGCTCACGCCGCTGTTTAAGACCGTCGGTATTCCGGTGGGGACACGCGGCACCCTGCACCCGGAGACCGTGCGCCTCTTTCAGCACTACGAGCAGGAAACGCTCGGCCCGCGCCGCTGACGTCGCATCAGGCCCACGCCCGCTTAGAAGGTCAGCCGCAACCCTATCGTCATCCCCTGCCGGACTGCCCGCAACTCATTGAGCGGCACCGAGACCGACCCACCGCTGGTCGGGAAATTTTCCCACGTGCCCGTGAGCGCCTGGTTCCACCAGACGCGGTACCCGGCGTCGAGCCACAAGCGGGGAAGAATCCGTACGCTCGCGCCTGCTTCGACATTGGCGCCGATCCCCCACCCCGTCATGCGAAAGCTCGGGTCTTTGCGGAGATCCGACCGAAGGTAGTGCACATCGTCATTGGAAAACCGCGACACCGGAATGAACGCGCCCTTCCCATACACACTCAGCCACCGGAAGAGTCTGTACTCGGTCTGCAAGCCCAACTCAAGCGAATGCCAGGCCTGCGTGTTGGCAATCACATCCTGCCGCTGATGAGACACGGTCCCGACTGGATCGCAAAAGCTCGCCGACGTACATTCGACCTGTCCGACCCCGGTGGCGACATGCCGTTGGTACCAATAGCGGTAGCCGCCGATGAGATCGAGATGCCCGCGATGGCCGGGGAAATTGACCATGCGCACGCCGCCCTCCGCCGTGAGGTACCAACTGTTATCGCCCTTCACATCACTATAGGTGCGCGAGATACGCTGCGCGCCCGGTGTCGTGGTCGAGAAGAGCGTCGCACCCTGCGCGCTTACAAAGTCGTCGTCGGTCAGGCGGCCGCCGCCGACTTCGGCAAACCCGAAGGCCGCGCGGAAGAAGACACGCTCGCGCACCGTCAGCGTCCCGTGGAACTCGGTAAAGTTCACGGCCACATCCTTGTACTGCAGGCGTGAGGTCGGATTGCCGACGGTCGGGTCCACGCCGCTGGCGTTGTGGCTCCACGTCGTTTGTCCGCTGGAAATCCACCCCGTGATTCCCGCGTCGAAGCGCAACGGCGAATTCGCGACAGGCGCAGTCGACGTGTCCGAGCTCTGAGCCACAGCCTCCCCTGCAGGCAGAAGCCCCATCAACATCAAGACACAGGCGCCCGACCACAGGCCTATTCGCACGGCAATTCTCCTCGGTCGATGTGATCGTATCGGTTCACAGCGTCGCCGTTCCGACGAAGGCATCTCTCACTTCCCAAACGACCCTCACATCCAACATTACGACGATGCAGGCACGAGTCAAAGCGCCATCATCACAGATTGCTGATCAACCAACGGCAATCGCAGACACATTCGCACAATCGAGAACATAGTGTTTGGTCAAACCGACAGTCATTTCATTCGCCCATGGGCAGCTAGGTCTCCAACACGATTCCCGTCGTCACGGCCATACCGATCGCCACGAGCGTGAATTCCGTCATCCTACAGGGCCTGCGTTCATTCCCCAAGAGACTTCGATTTTTTTCGACCAGGATCAACGTGCGACCGCACGCATCTTCCCTCCAAAGCAGATCCACAGCGCACTGCACCTTTCTCCCCACACAGCCAATCACGTAATCATCGCATCGAATCTGAAGGCTCATCACTACAGAATTACACACCTGCCGACCGCACCAGCAGATCGCTCCGATGCAAGCCTTTTCCCTTGGCGCATTGCGCGCTTCAATCTAACTCTCCACTTGGCACACCTATTGCTCTAAGCATCACACAACAAAACAAACAGTCGGTCGAAGTTACCCCGTACCTTCCACCGTTCACTCACCCTGACACGATCGTCACCTCCCTGCGCCACCGGCTCGGTGCTGCGGTCGTTTGAAGGAGCTCCTACGTATGAGCCTTCGGCATAGTGCGCCCCATTCCGGAACCCAGCCGTCTTACACCAGCATCGTGACAACGACCTGGATGCAGGCCTTCACCATGGCCTGCGTAACGCTGATGGTAACCTGTCTGTCGTCCTATGCCGCGGCACAGACAACCGCAACGGGCCCACTGCAAGTCCATCGGAGCAACCCACGCTATTTTGCCGATCCATCGGGGAAAGCCGTGTATCTGACCGGCTCGCACACGTGGAACGACTTTCAGGACGGCAACGGCATCGCGTTTGACTACAACGCCTATTTGAACCTGCTCACAGCCAACAATCACAATTACATTCGCCTCTGGGTCCAGGAATCTCCACGCGCCGACGTCGGATTGAATCCGGCACCCGGATGGAACGGTACGACGCCCTGGTACCAAACTGCAGCGCCCCTGCCGTATGCGCGCACCGGCACCGGCACCGCCGCAGACGGTTTGCCGAAGTTCAAGCTCACGCAATTCGATCAAACCTACTTCGATCGGCTCCGCGCGCGCGTGCTTGCCGCCCGCGATCGCGGCCTGTATGTCGGTGTGATGCTGTTTAATTTTTGGTCCGCCTCGAACGCCACCGATCGTGTCGCCGGCCGCAATGTGTGGCGCTATCACCCCTTCAATCAGGCCAACAATACCAGTGGGATCACGGCCGACGTGAACGGGGACGGCAACGGGACTGAAACACATACGCTCCAGGTCGCGACGATCACCCAACTTCAAGAAACGTATCTGAAGAAGGTCGTCGACACGGTCAACGACCTCGACAATGTGATCTACGAAATCTCCAATGAAGACAGCGGCGGCGATGCCGCCTGGCAATCGCAGATGGTCTCGGTGCTGAAGACCTATGAAGCCACGAAGCCCAAGCAACATCCGGTCGGCGTCACCGGCTGGCCCGGCGCATCGACGACCAGCCTGCTGAACAATAGTGCGGAATGGACCTCACTCGGCGCGAGCAGCTTCGACAACGCGACCGACCCGCTGATCGCCGCCCCGCCGCAAGCCGACGGCACGCGTGTGAGCCTGCTCGACACCGACCATCTCGGCTACATGGTCTTTCGAGACGATGCGGCCGCCGCCTCCGCCTGGGTGTGGAAGAGCTTTACCCGCGGGCATAATCCGATTGTCAAGGAAGACTTGGGCGGTAACAGCGGATGGCAAGCAGCCCGCCGTGCGATGGGAGCCACACGCACCTATGCCGCACGTATGAACTTGGGAGCGATGACGCCGCAAAGCGCGCTCTGCAGCACGGGCTATTGCCTCGCCGGTGTGGGCAGCGAATATCTGATCTATCAGCCGGGCAGCGGCGCGTTCACTGTCTCGCTGGCCGCCACATCGTATAACTACGAATGGTTCAATCCCACGAACGGTTCGACTGTCTCGTCCGGCGTGGTCGGCGGCATCGGCGGCACTCAATCCTTTACACCGCCCTTTCCCGGACCGGCCGTGCTCTATCTCAAAGCTTCCTCACTCCTCAGTGACCCGAGCGCCGCCACCACATCCTCCACGACCTACCGTGCCTCGACGGATTTCGCCGGCGTGCAAGGTCAGCGTGGGTGGTACTACCTCGATTCGCTCGGCAACCAGATGACCTACAGCGCCACTGCAAACCGTTGGCAGGGAACTGAATCCACCTTGCTGCTGACGAGCGCCGGCGGCCAGCCCGGCAATGGAGCGGATGCGGTGCGCCGATGGGTCGCGCCGATCGCCGGCACCGTTCAGATCACCGGCTCCGCCTCAGACCTATCCGTTGGCGGAAGCGGCGGTGTCACCGTGTCCATCAAACGCGGCACGACCGTGCTGTGGACTCAAGCCATTGCGGACGGCAATACGACGGGACTGAGCTACAACCTCACGACCTCTGTCGCGGCTGGCGAAAGTCTGAATTTCATCATCAACAAGGGTGGAGACGGAACCGTCGCCTCCGACTCGACGGCCTTCGATCCCACGATCACCTACACAAGCACCAGCACCACAACTAGCACAGCACCCTCAACGACCAGTCCGACGACTACGACTACAACCGCAAGCACAAAGTCGGCCACCACAACCTCTACTGCCACCACGTCCAGCACAACGCTGAAGGCCAGTACAACGAGCGCACTCAGCACAAGCACCACGCCACTGCTCGCCGCAGCGGACACGCTGACCACCTATCGCGCCTCGACGGATTTTTCGACGGTCCAAGGGACGCGCGGCTGGTACTATCTCGATTCAGCCGGCAACCAGCTCACCTATAGTGCATCCAGTGCGAACTGGCAGGGGAACGAACCCTATCTCGTTCTGTGGTCCTCCGGCGGACACCCGGGTAACAGCGGAGATGCCGTCCGTCGCTGGGTGGCCCCGAGTGCCGGTACCGTCTCCATCACCGGCTCGGCCTCAGACATCGATTCCGGTGGCGGGGGTGGGGTGACCGTTTCCATCAAGCGCGGCACCACCACGCTCTGGACCCAGAACATCGCCAACGGCAACAGTACCGGCGTGACTTACAACGTGACCACCAGCGTGGCTGCCGGCGAGGCGCTCAACTTCATCATCAACCGTGGGCCCGACGGCGACAATTCCTTCGACTCCACCCCGTTCGACCCAACCATTACGTACACGGGCGCAACCAGTCCGCCGCCGCCCCCGACGTCACCGCCACCGCCCCCGACGTCGCCGCCGCCGCCTCCACCGGGAGGGACGACCTATCGCGCCTCGACGGACTTTTCGACCGTCCAAGGGACACGCGGCTGGTATTACCTGGATTCGGCCGGCAACCAGCTCACCTATAGTGCATCAAGTGCAAACTGGCAGGGCAGCGAACCCTATCTTCAGCTGTGGTCCTCCGGTGGACACCCAGGCAACAATGGAGATGCCGTCCGTCGCTGGGTAGCCCCCAGTGCCGGCACCATCTCCATCACCGGCTCGGCCGCAGACATCTCTTCCGGCGGTGGTGGTGGGGTGACCGTGTCCATCAAGCGCGGCACCACAACGCTCTGGACCCAGAATATCGCCAACGGCAACACGACCGGCGTGAGCTACAATGTCACCACCAGCGTGGCCGCCGGCGAGGCGCTCAGCTTTATCATCAACCGCGGGCCGGACGGCGACAACGCCTACGACAGCACGAGTTTTGACCCGACCATTACGTACACGGGCGGGACCAGTCCGCCGCCACCGACGTCACCACCACCGCCGCCGACGTCGCCCCCACCGCCGCCACCGACGTCACCACCGCCACCGCCGACGTCGCCCCCACCGCCGCCACCGACGTCGCCGCCGCCTCCTCCACCGGGAGGGACGACCTATCGCGCCTCGACTGATTTTTCAACGGTGCAAGGGACGCGCGGCTGGTATTACCTGGATTCGGCCGGCAACCAGCTCACCTATAGTACATCCAGTGCGAACTGGCAGGGCAACGAACCCTATCTCCTCCTCTGGTCCTCCGGCGGACACCCGGGCAACAGCGGAGATGCTGTCCGCCGTTGGGTCGCTCCCAGCGCCGGCACCGTCTCCATCACCGGCTCCGCTTCCGACACCAACACCGGAGGGGGCGGCGGCGTGACCGTGTCCATCAAGCGCGGCACCACGACGCTCTGGACCCAGAATATCGCCAACGGCAACAGCACCGGCGTGAGCTACAACGTCACCACCAGCGTGGCTGCCGGCGAGGCGCTCAGCTTTATCATCAACCGCGGGCCCGACGGCGACAATTCCTTCGACTCCACGAGTTTTGACCCGACCATTACCTATACGGGCGGGACCAGCCCGCCCCCCCCGCCGCCACCACCATCAGGAACGGTGAGCACGCTCTTGACCTGGAATGCCAATACCGAGTCTGACTTGGCTGGCTACCGCGTGTATCAAGGCACGAGTTCTAGAGTCTATGGAGCCCCGGTGTCGGTCGGGAACGTCACCTCCTACACTGTCGCCAACCTGACGGCAGGAGTGCGGTACTACTTTGCGATCACGGCGGTCGATACGGCCGGGAACGAAAGTGCAAAGTCAGCGGAGGTGTCGATACTGAAGTAATTGCAGGCATCATCTCCCGGCGCCTCGTACTCATACGAGGTGCCGGACTCATGCCGTTCAGCAATTGATCGGAACGATGAGGGGAATAGGAGCCGGGGTGGTCTCGCAGGGCGAGGCAAACAGGCGACGAGAATTCTGTCCGCCGTCTGCCTGCCTGCCTATCTACATTCCTGACTACCGACAACTGCGGGTGAGAGCAACCTGAAGGCCTACGCGGCCCGGCGCGCCGATGAGCGAACCCCCTGCGCACCGCTTTTCAACACGATCTCGCAAATATGTTCGAGCCGCTCGATGTGTTCGTAGGCGGACCAGGGATCTTGCGCGACGGCGCAGACTCCATGGTTAGCCTGTCCCACAATGTCGAACGCCAACGTCCCGTCTCGCCGCAACCCCAAGCAGTCGGCCGTCACATCGGCCAGTTCGCGCGACAACGCCGGTAGCGCCGGTACGCTCGGCCCCACACGCGTATACCGTGAGATCTCAGGAAACTCGGCGGCAATCGCTTGCAGATCGATCCCCGCATACATCGCCGCCACCACATGCGTCGCATGCACATGGACCACCGTCCGAATTCGCGGCGAGTCCCGTTGCAGGTTCCAGTGCATCCAGAGTTCACCCGATGGCTTCTGCCCATCCGCCACCTGCGGCACATGCGAGGGCGTCCCCGGCTCCCCCACGATCAGCAACTTGACCACATGCTCGGGATGCACAATGGTCTTTCGCCAACCGGATGGGGTGATGTAGAGATAGCGGCCCTGTTTTTTACGGAGGCTGATATTGCCGTCGCGCGTCGTAATCCATCCACGCTCGTACACCCGCCGCATCACATCGCCGATGGCCGTCAACATACTCGTCTCATCTCCCTCTGATAGCGTGGCTCAAACTAGTCCGTCACCTCACGCTATCGGCCGTAGCCGGCCGTTTCTTGAATGGACGCGGCCGGCACCTGCACGCCATCACAAGCCACAGCAAAGCCGCCGCGATTGTTCCGCCCCGCGCCTCGATAACCTTGACAAGGTCCACGCCCACACCTAAGCTCAGCATATGTTTGGGCAAGGTTCTCGTGCGATGCTGTTGGTAGGCGGACTCGCAGTGTTGACGCTGTCAGGCTGCGAGAGCTGGGGACGCGCCTATCTCGACCGTGCCGTAGGGCAAGCCCATGAGCGCGACGTCCGTGCGGAGCTGGGCGCACCGGATCGAGTTGTCCTCAAAGATGCCGGGCAGACGCTCTGGATCTATCGCCACTGCGGCCTGCCGACCAGCTGCCACCTGTGGTCCTTAACCTTCGATCGTCAGCATCGTCTCCAGACCTGGGAGCGAACCCCGGAGCAGTTATGAACATCGTCACAAAGCCATGGCCTGCGGTAGCGATTCCTGAACTCCTGTCCCGTGGCTGGACGGCGGCCGTCGTGCTGGCCTGCGTGGCCGTGAGTGCCTGCGGGCCCTCCTCCGCTATGTTCCATAGCCGTATCGGCGAGCCGATGGTCATCCAACAGAGCGCGTACAGTGCCGATGGCTGCCGCCGCAATCTTGCAGAAGAGGCGCAACGCATCGGCATGCCGCTCCGGTCCACCGATGTGAAGGGCTCGCTCTTCGGCGACACACTCATGTGGCCCTTCATCAAAGGGTACGTCTGCATCGGAACCGATCAAGCGGTCCCGCCCGGCATCATCGGCAAACCCTACCTCTACCAGGGCTGACGCCGCACACCGTGGCACGGTCGTCCTCCCCAGTCCCCTCCGGCACCGCGCTTCACACGCAGGCTGCAGGTCTGGTCGCGCACGCCTCATCGGGCATGCTTCGACTGCACCGGTTTCCGCGCACCATCTGGTTACTTGGATGGGGAGTCTGGATCGGCGTGATCGTCTGCGCCACCACCGTGTACGGCAACGTGTTCGTCGGCCACTCGCACTGGAATCTCGTGCAGTGGATTCCGACCAAAGGGACAGGAACCTGGATGGAGTACGGAGCCGACGTCCTGGCGAATGTTGTGCTGTTTGCGCCGTTCGGCTATGCGCAGCGCCCGGCAGGCATGGTCCCGGCCCGCCTCGTCCGCGCGGGGAAAAGCCTGCTATGGATCGGCCTCGCCGGGTTGGCGCTCTCGATGACAGTGGAGCTGGTGCAGGTCTATTCGCACAATCGGCTGGGCTCGACGAGCGATCTGGCGACCAACACCCTCGGCGCCCTGCTCGGCGGCTATCTGTGTGTGCGCGCGCGACGCGCCGACGGCACAGAGGCACCGTGACGCCGCGTCACAGCACCTTCCTCACGCACGCTCAGGACATCTGCATTTCACGACGGCGTAACGCCCGCATCATCTGCGGATCGCTCAATCCTACCTGACTCAGCGCGTCCATAATATGGAGGGCCTTGTCCTCCGCCAGCGCCTTAGCCTTGGCATATTGCGCACGGTTGAAACGCGCCACCGACGGCTGGTTGTTCACCACCTGGCAGGCCAGCACCTCCCCATCCACCTCCAGCACGCCGCCCTGCTCCAATAATGTCTTGGCCTGCGACTCCGACACACCGTGCAGTTCCGCAAATTCCCGTAAGCCGCCGGTCTCCACCAACTGCCCGTCCGGCATGATGCAGAGCCGCTTAAAATGCGGCGACCAGTCCTTGCGAAAATCGATGTACTTCAGGTCGCCGCCCCGCGCCACCGCCCGGTCCAGCTTCGCGTAATCCAATCCCAAATTCGGTTGCTTCAGACGTTCCTGCAACTCCGCTGGAAGCGTCCGATAAAATACCCGCGCCGCGGCCGCGGGCAAGCTCAGTTGCTGGGCCCGCACCATCTGCTCGGCCTCGCAATATTGCGAGACATCCAAGACCCAGGTCTGCTTCGGCTGCGCTCCCTCCGCATCCAGGCGACAGACGAACAGCCCCCGCGTAATCAACAGGCCGGTTTGCGGATAGTGATAGACGCCGCCCTCCGTCAAGAGCCGCGTCATCTCATCCAGGGGAATATCGTAACTCTCGGCCAACACCTTCGCATGTCCGGCGAGATCTTCCGTCTCCGTCATGGCGCACACCGTGACGTTGCCCGGCGCATCAAACTCCGTATAATCCTCGATGATGTTATAGAGCACCGGCAGTTTCGGCTGGGCGACCTTCTTCTTGATCTTAAACATGGTGTCGTTCCTTCACGAACAGTGAATCATTACGGGTGGCCCTGCGCGGCCGCCCGTCGCGCTGCGTCGTAGGGCGGCAGCGTGGACAAACGCGCATCATCCACCGGTCCGCCGACCGTGAAATGATAGAGCGACTGCAGAGTCTCACCCGTCAGGCCGATCAGCTCGTGGACCGGATCATCGAAATAGCAGCCGATCCCCGTCCCGCGCAACCCGCAGGCCTCCGCCTCCAGATACAGCATCTGCCCGATCAGCCCGCATTCCCAAAAGAGGCGCGGATAGGCGCTCGCGCCGTCGGCCTGCAACGGCCCGTCGAACTCAGCCAACATGCCCACCGCAAAGGCGCTCGCCCCGGCAATGTCCTGATGGCAACTGAGTTGTGCGGCGACTCGACGCGCATCACCTTCTCCCAAGCACAAGAGCGGCACCGTCGACGGACAGCCTGACGGCACCGTCCAACTAGAGGTCGACCGCAAGGCCTGTTGCAGCAACGGCAGCGCATCCGGACGGCGCACGAGACAATAGAGCCCCGGCGCAAGTCCGTCGACCCGATGCACAAACAGCAGCAGGTGAACCCGCGGCACAGGAAATCCCACGTCCCAGGGCACCGATCGCTCGCCGACAGCAGGAACGAGCCGAGCGAGGAGACGATAGCACGCGTCGGCCGCAAGACTCGTGCGGCCATCGAAAGCCACCGCACTACGACGCTGGTGAATGATCCGATGCGCGGAGATCGCACGCGAACCCTTCACCACGTGGTGCTCTGTCGAGATGTGAATCGGCGCGGCATCCGCCTGCTGCTCAGGCTTCACTGTCGCGTCCGCCACCTCATCGATAATGTCCCACCGCACCGGCGTCTCTCGACTCAGGCTATTGGCACGCCCGAACCATTCCACATCCGCCATGGCCTGCAGCGCCTCGGCCGACAAGGTCGACGGAATGTGCTCGACCTCGGCGTGAGACAAACCGGACTCGGCGCCCGCGGGAAAAATCACGGCGAGACAATCTGCCGCTTCGCGCTCCGCCTCGTCAAAATCCTCGTCGCGATCCGTGCCGAGCACCCTCGCCACGTGGGCGGTCGATAGCCCCGACATCAGCACCATGCGCCATCCCAAGGCTGCGGCCGCGATCCGCGCACTGCCCAGCGCGTGGCCGATGTCATGCTGGCAGTAGCGAAACGAGCGCTCGCCGTACTTCCAGGCTTCACGCCAATGGATCGACGACAACCCAAAGAACAGACTACCCTGGGGGCAATCCCTAAAGAGTCCGGCCGCGACCGACGCAGGCAGCACCGCCCGCTTCTCCAGCCCATGCTCACGCGGCGCGTAATGATAGAGGGCAGCCCCGCCGTCGGACGGCCGTGCCGACAATCCGACCTCATCACGCAGCAGCACGTAGCCCTCCGTCGGATGCAGGTTCCCGCTGGACGGATTGGCGCGAAGCGCCCATCGCGTGTCGCCGGCTTCCTTCCAGGCCGTGATCGAGAGCGCATACTCCAGAAATCGTGACAACGATTCGCGGGTGAGCGGCTGCGGCCGGATTCGCGTGGGGTGAAAGAGGTCGTCGTACGACGGTCCGCCGACAGGCTCATCGTTCAGCGGCAACAGATGCAGCTCCGCCCCACAATACCGACGAAACGGATCCGGCTGATTCGCCCAATCCAAAAACCCGAGCGAGCGCGCGTAGCGCATGAACTGATGCTTCGTCTCGCGATGGTACCGGCGCGCCTGTTCAACAGGCGTCAGCCCAGACGATCGACGACTTTCCTGCGTTGGCTCTGCGTCTGTGTCCTGTGTGCTCATGTGTCGGCCAGTCTAGCCGTCAGCTGGCGCGAAAGTAAACGAGACCGCACCGACATCTATGTGGGCGGACCCACCCGCCGCGCTGTCACCCACTCGCAGTTGACCCGAGCTGCGATCGGCTCCTAGACTACTCGAAGTGCACGCTGTCACACGGTGCTGTGTCGCACGGGCCATCTCACCACCCAGACCAAAGGACCCTCTCGATGGATTTTGATCCGGCGCTCGAAGCACAACTGGCCTTTCAACGTGCGCAGGCCGCCGACGAACTGGGAACGCGCTGGGACGAGGCGGCGGAATTGGAATCCTGCTTTTCCTCCTGCGAGGGACCGGATGCCGCGGCCGCCTACCGCAGTCTGATCCAGTTGGGACAGGATCATCCGGCCGCCGAAGCGTTTCACGAATTCCTGATCTACATTACCTGGCAGCAGGTAACCGAGCAGACCATTCCCACCTATTTTCGCCAGGGCGCGCAGTTGGCCGATCGCTTCTTGGCCGCGCCCTCTGCACGCGCCGACGCATCCAGCCTGGCACGCGTCCGGGCCTTGCGGGAATCCTTCTACGAAGGCTTGGGTGAAACGGAGCAGCACGAACTGGACGAAGAGTTTCGGCGGGACCGCGTGAAGGGCGGCGATTAACGCCGCCTCGCGTCCGCTACGTACTTCCGCCTGAGGCAGGATTCCGGCGCATCCCCCGCACCACGCGCGCGGCCCCTGCCACCGCGAGGGACGGCAGCCCGACCCAGATGACCTCCGAACCAAGAATGGCCAGTCCGCGCGCGGTGAAGAATCGTTCCGGCTCCAACGGCGACACTTCGATCGGGCGGAACGGGAAGAAATAGCGCGCGCCGGAAAAAGGCGCGAAGAACGCCACGCCCAAGCCGCCGTTGGTCAGCGCATCCAACAGTCCGTGAGAGAGCGTCGCGCAACTGAGGTAGCAGGCAATGCGCGCTCGTTCGGGCGTCGCGCAATCGCGGTACAGCCACCAGGCCATCGCCGGACCAAGCAGCAGCGCAAAGAGAATGGAATGCGAGAACCCGCGATGCCCGAGAACATGGTCGTAGGGAATGCCCGCCCAATAGCCGACGGCATCCGCGTCCGGCAGCACGGCACAGACGGCGCCCAGCAGCAGGAGCCGCCAGCGCTCGCGGGAAAATCCGAACACGCTGCCGATCGCGGTCGATGCGGCGACATGGGCAAAGGCAGACGCCATAGGATCACTTCACGACGCAACAGATTACGAAGATCACCCGGCAACGACGGACAATCGGCGTGACCATAACAACCGGCAAGCGATCTGACAACGTCGGGCCACGACGCCTCGGCTGTTCCCGCTAACACAAGCCATGACTTCGAACGCGGACCACCGAGCGCGCATCTTTTTGCATCGCGGCGATCTTCCGCAGGCCTTGCAGTGGTTTCGCCGCGCCGAACAGGAGGCGCGCGAATCGCACGATGCGGCAGCCCTCGCCTCGACACTCGGGAATATCGGCAACCTGCTCGCGATGACGGGCGACAGCGTGGAAGCCGAGGCCTGCTACCGCGAAGTGTTGGCGCTCCAGCGCGAACGCCACGACCTGATGGCAATTGCGCAGACGTTGATCAATCTCGGCAATCTCCAGTTCGATGCCGGACAACTCCCGACCGCCCGCGCCCACTATCTCGAAGCCCAGACCGTGCTCGATGACCACCCGGACGATCGCACCAACGGCCTGCTTGCCGCCAATCTCGGGCTCTTGGCGGCGGCCGAAGGCCAGGGAGCACAGGCCCTCACGCATTTTCTGCGTGCGCTCGAGTCCCATCGACGCGTGGGCGACGAGCAGGCCCTCGCTATGACCTACAGCCAGCTCGGGCGCACCTACCGCGCACACGGACAGTGGGTCGAGGCGGAGCGCTGCCTCAACAACGCGTCGGAACACTTCGTCAAACTCGGCCAACCGCAGGGCGAAGCGGCAGTGCTACGCATGTTGGCGGAGCTCTACGAACTTGCGGAACAATTCACGTCGGCCCTGCGCGCGATCGAGCGCGTCGGCCAGTTGGTCCGCAGTTACGGACTCCCTGCCGACGCCGAGGATGACCGCCGACTCGCTCGCCTACGCGCCAAACAAGGCGCCGCGACACCGCCACCCAACGGTGCGTCGTAACCTGTCGCGCGCATCCGCCGATCGTTCGGGCTCACGTCCTGCGTCCGTTCGGACCTAGTTCCAGCCATCCATTCACCAACTCTCTCAGGACCATCAGCAGATCCGTGGATGTTCCCACACAGGCTGTGTGTCGTTGTGTTCCATTCTGGACAGATTCAGATCGTTTGCTAAGGTTGTGAGAGCC
Organism: Nitrospiraceae bacterium; assembly: GCA_041908685.1. GTDB lineage: Bacteria > Nitrospirota > Nitrospiria > Nitrospirales > Nitrospiraceae > BQWY01. The sequence goes on from JAYREW010000023.1 coordinate 122,143, forward strand.
CATTGTGCCCCCATGCACCTCGTCCAAGCAGAAGGATTGCTATGCCCTGGTTGCTGCTCCTCTTCGTCTCGTTTTTCATCCTGAGTTCGTGGACCCCGCTCACGCCGACGATGCCGACGGCGCAGGCGCTCGAACCGGCCACGGATGGACCGGGCTTCCGTATCGGCACGCAGGAAATCGGCCTGAGTGCCGGATACTTATTCCCGGCTCGGCTGACCTGGCGCCACGTCACCAAGCAGAGCGGGCCCGCCATCATGCCGTCCTGGAACATCACGCTGACCGATCCGGTGGGCACGGGCTGGCTCCGCGGACAACTCGCCATCGGGGCTGAAGTGGTCTACCAGGAATTTCGTGAGCCGGTCCTGTCGCACGGCCTCGGGTTTACGCCGAAACTGAAATGGACGTTCCTCGTCTCCGACACCGTCCGCCCCTATTTTGAGTTCGCGGGTGGGCCTTTTTTTACCGATCTCACAAATCGCATCAAGATTAAGGAAGAAGATTCCGAAATAAACTTTATCCTCACTGCGGGCTTCGGCGTCTCATGGTTCTTCAAACCCCAAGCGGCGCTCAACGTGGGGTACCGGTTCCATCACATCAGCAACGCGGGGACCAACATCCCCAACTTGGGTTTGAACGCGCATTTACCGTTTATCGGCTTCTCTTACTACTACTGATCGAACGTCGAGGAGTACCAGCTGTGACGCCACGCACCACCCGTACAAACCGCAAGCCGTGCTTTTCCACCGCCCTGACCCTGCTCCTGGGCCTGAGCCTCTTCTCCACCGGCTGTAGCCGGTGGGTGGAAATGAATGCGATCGACGCAGCGGAACCGCATGCGCCGGCCGTGACGAGCCAGCATGGCGGGATGCGCGTACCGGCCGTCCTCTCCAGCTTCACCGTCCTCCAAAACGGATCGACGATGGCGCCTACGAGCGACCTAGAGCATCGTGTCCTCGAGACCTTGGCCGACACCGAATTGTTCTCGCGCCTCGTCTATCCCGGCTATCGCGACCTGCAGCCGACGGAGGATCAAGTCCGCGCCAAGCTGACCGTATCCCTCTTTCCGGAGCCCCACGCCGGCGCCGCCGCCTGGAAAGGCATCGTCATCGGCGCATCGATGTTCCTGCTCGCACCGGTCCTCCCGTTGGAATACGACTACGGCGCACGCATGACGTTGGAATTGGTGCAGGCCGACGGATCGAGCCACCAGTATTCAGCCTCAGCCGAAGGCACCGCGCGCTATCATTTGTTCGGCGCGACGCATCTCGCCACCGACGAGGTCAAGGCCCAAGTGCTGGAGTCCTGCCTCAGCCGTCTGCGGCAGGAGCTCGTGAAGGATCGTCAGTTCGTGCAGGCCGCCTACTTTGCCAAGCATCACCCGAGCGAGCGCTCGGCCGACGAGTTCAGCGCGATGCCCGCCTCCGTCACGATGTCGCGCAAGTCCGGCGCTATTTCCATCCTGCGCACCCCGACGCCCTAAAGCACCCGTCGCAACCTGCCCGGCGCGCTGGCTGCGCGCCGCGTCCCCATGCTAAGATCCCGACGCCACACACGCGAGGGGGAGCATGACGGAAGCCGACGCACGCCAACGAATCGAACAGGCCATCGAGCAATTCGGACCGCGCGCCGCCCCTGCCATCGACCTGGTGATGAGTGAAGTGCGCTCCGATCTCGGCCGTCACGTGTTCAACGACCTGATCGATGAATTCGACCTGGAACTGACCTACAACATTGCCCCACTCGAGAGCGACAGCTCGAACGTCTAAGCCTTTCACCTCAACGACGAGCCCCGTGCCCCTGCTCTGGTGCAGCATTTCCGGTCACGGTTTCGGGCACGCCGCCCAAGTGGCGCCGGTGCTCAACGCGCTCGGCCGCCTTGTGCCCGATCTCCGCGTCATTCTCCGCACCAGCGTCCCCGAATCGTTTTTTCGCGTGCGCCTGGCGATCCCCTACGACTATCGGCCCGCACAGCAGGATATCGGCTGCATCCAACAGGGTCCGCTCCACATCGACGTGCCCGGAACCTGGAAGGCGCTGACGGAGTTTCACGCGACCTGGGAGCAGCGTGTGGAAGCCGACGCCGGGCTGATGACCACCCTTGCACCCGATCTCTGCCTCTCCGACATTTCGTACTTGGCCTTCGCCGCGGCGCATCGCGCCGGTGTGCGGAGCCTCGCGCTAGCGTCGTTAGCCTGGGACGAAATCATGGAGGGTTTCGTGGAATCAGGCACGGCTGCCCAAGAGCCGCAGGAAGGGCTCATCGCGCAGATGCGGCACTGCTACGGCCTGGCTGCCGGCTTGATCCGACTGGCCCCCGCCATGCCGCTTCGCGCCTTTCCCGCGCCGCACGATGTCGGCGCCATCGTCGAGCCGATCGAGGCGGAAACGCAGCGCCTGCGGGAGCGGCTGCACGCAACCGACGACGAACGGATCGTGCTGGTCGGGTTCGGCGGCATTTCGCTCACGTCTCTGCCCTATGCGCAGATGGAGCGAATGGATGGCTATCGCTTTCTTGTCGATGGGAGCTTGCCGCAGGCCTTTACGCGGCTCCATTCGGCGCAAGACCTCGGCATGCGGTTCATGACGCTGCTGGCCTCCTGCGATCTCGTGATGACGAAACCCGGCTACAGCACCATCGTCGAAGCGGTCGATAAGCGCAAACCGGTCCTCTACGTACGCCGCTACAATTTCGGCGACGAGCAGTCGATCGTCGACTATCTGCACCGGCATGGCCGAGGGCTCGAACTGTCTCTGGCCGATTTCGACCGCGGGGCCTGGCGCGCGCCGCTCGACCGACTCACCGGCGAGACCGCCGCCCATCCGCTGCCGACACCGCCGGCGACCGGTACAGAAGCCGCCGCCGCCCTCTGCGCCGAGTATCTTGCGCGCCGATAACGTCTCAACTCGTCCCCTGCCCCCGTTCGCCATCGTCACATCAGCTGCAGATTGATTACGCGCGACAGCAGCCAGGCCGCAGCAATCAGAACTTGGCCGAATCGAGCCGAACCGGGTCGAACCAATCCTCACAAGGCTCCTGCACGCCGCGCAATCCCAAGCGTTTCGCGCCGCCACCACGCAAATCGTGAATCCTTTTTGTGCCCTCACGGGCCGATGCTATCATTCAACGATCGCGAGCAGAGCCTCGCTTGAGCCGAAACCGATCTCCTTCAGACAGCGACACCCATGGCATCACCCACTGCAGACAACCGTGCGTTTTCCACGCTTGATGACGCGCTGCTGACGCGCGTCGCCAAAGGCGATCTGGACGCATTCGAGCGCCTCTACGACCTGTCGAGCACCATGCTCTTCACCTTCGCCCTGCGCATGCTGGGCTCGCGCGAGGAGGCCGCCGACACGGTGCAGGACGTGCTGTTGGATGTCTGGCGGAAGGCTACGCGCTTCGACACGTCACGCGGCACGCCCAGCGCCTGGCTCCTCGCCCAGACCAGACAACGGGCGATGGACCGCCTCCGAGCCAAGCGCGAGCGGACGGCCGGCAATCCGCAGCCGGACAAGCCGCTGGCGCCGATCGTCGAACTCTCTACCCCGGCCGCTTCCGAACCGTCGGACGACGCGGCACGCAGACAGCGCGTCATGTCGGCCTTCGGTACCCTCGCTCCCGATACCAGACAGGCGCTGGAATGGACGTTCTTCGACGGGCTGACAGCCGCCGAGATCGCCACACGCACCCGCGAACCGATCGAGACGATCACCGCGAGAATTCGCGACGGGATGGAACGCCTGCTCGTTCACCTACGCACGCCGGAGGGCGCGACGCCACGCTATGGGACATGAGGAGCTGCTGAAATCCCTGCCGATCTATGCGGCAGGCGGGTTGGATCGCACCGGCCGCCAGGACCTGGATACGCACCTGCTGTCCGGCTGCGCGACCTGTCGCACAGAGTTGAAAGAATTTCAGGCCGTGGCCGCCGCCCTGCCGTACACGCTCGCGCCGCTGGCCGCGCCGCGCACGCTGCGCAGTAAGGTGCTCGCCGGAACCGCGCCTGTGACTCCGGCCCCGGAGGTCATCAAACGGCCCAATCAACCGAGCCTGGAACCGGGCGAATGGATGAAGCACCTGTTTCCGCCCACGCCGCGCTTCCCGACTCTGGCAGTGCCGGCGGTGGCCGTGCTCGGTCTCATTTTCATCGGCACGTTTCTCTACATGGGATACGCGGCCTACGTGCGGACGGTCGTGGATGCGCCGGTCACCGCCACGCTGCGCGAAGAGTCGAAGCAGGCACAGCAGCAGCTTGCGCAACTGCAAGCGCACGTGCGGGAGCAGGAAACCGCCATCGCGCAGGCCGCGTCTGCGGTCGAAACACGCGACAGCGTCGCCAATGAACTGCGGGAACGCTTGATCCTGCGCGAAGCCGAATTGGACGACGCGCGCACGCAGTTGGCGCAACTGGATAAGGACTCGGCCACGCAGCGACGCCTGAAGGCGCAGGCCGACGATGTGGCCTCCCTCTTCCGCTCGCAGACAGCGCGCCCCATGGTCATCGTGGGTGCCGACCGGGCGCGTGACGCCGGCGGGCTCGTCCTCTACGATCCGGCCAACGCCAAGGCCTTTTTCTACGCCTACAACGTTCCGCCGCCGCCGGCCGGATCCGTCTATCAGGTCTGGGCCATCGAATCGTCACCTCGGCTGGTCGGCCAACTGAAGATCGACGCGAGCCTCAAGGCGCGCCTGTCGATCAAGGGCCTGCCGAGCGGCGTCCACATCAGCAAGTTTGCCGTGACGTTGGAAGCCGACGGCACGCCGGGTCCCGCTCCGACTCCGTCCGGACCGCTCGTGCTCAGCGCCACGCTGTAGGGACGCCTCGCCTCGATTTCACCCGCACATCCGGATTCGATTCTCCCCGCGCCCCCACATCTTTCGGCACGCATCTTCGTTGCACTATGGTATCGTCCGGCGCAGCGCATTACGCCCAATCAGCCGGACGTCATCCCATGCCGCAGACTTCTCCCAATCCAGACCTGACGCACGATGATGATCGCTTTATGAGAGAGGCGCTGGCAGAAGCCGGCGCGGCCGCGGCCTTGAGTGAAGTACCCATCGGCGCAGTCCTCGTTCACGAGGGGATCGTATTGGCGCGCGCCCATAATTTGCGGGAAAGCCGTCAGGACCCGACGGCGCATGCGGAGCTGCTGGCGATTCGCGAGGCGGCGGCCGCGCTGGGCTCTTGGCGCCTGCTTGACTGCACCCTATATGTGACGTTGGAACCCTGCGCCATGTGCGCAGGCGCGATAGTCTTGGCGCGCATTCCCCGATTGGTCTTCGGGGCGCTCGATCCCAAAGCGGGCGCCTGCCGGTCGCTCTTTACGCTCACGCAGGATCCGCGACTGAACCATCGCGTGGAGGTGGAGGCCGAGGTCCTGGCCGAGGACAGCCAGCGGCTGCTGCAGGATTTTTTCCGCAAACTCCGCACGTGAATCAACCGGTCAGCTCCGCTAGCCATCCACGAACAGCGTCTGGTGAGACAGTCCAGAAACCGACGCTGCGCGTCTCGCCTTCAACCGTGAGCGCGGCACCGTAGCCCGAATAGACCTCGAAAAATCGCACCGGCCATACGCCGCGCCGACTATCCAGCCTATCGCGAACCACAGCGCCGGGCGCCCCGATGCCCCAGTCGACTTCGCACTGTTTGAGCGAGCCGGCCAGACCGCGACCAGTCGCCTTGGCTACCGCTTCCTTGGCTGTCCAATAGCGCAGAAATACTTCTCCCATTTCTTGAGCTTTCATCGCTAACAGGTTGTTTATATCGTGTTCAGAAAAGAATCTATTCGACAGTGCATCCACCGGTACCTCACGGGCCATGAACTCCATGTCGACGCCAATTCGTGATGACATCGCCACAGCCAGGACGAGCTTTCCCTCCGTGTGCGAGAGACTCCAGTGAATGCGCGGCCCCGCATAGTCGGCGGCCAGGGTCGGCTTTCCCTGCGCCTCCACCGTGAGCGGAAGACGACTCGGCGGGTCAGGCAGATAGCGTGAAAGAATCAGCCGGACCAGTCCGCGCATAGCCCCCCGCATGGATCGTCGCACGGTCCCTCGGGTAGAGGTGAGACTGCCTCGCCGCATCTCCCCTTGGTCGGCCCGCTCAGATTCACGACCGCGCAAATCGCGATCAAGACCGTACCGGCTCCGTTCGTCCTGCGGCACCAGCGACTCCAGCGCCTCCACACACTCGCCGAGCTCGTCGAGATCGGCACGCCAGAGATCGACCCGGCCGATCGCGTCCGCGGGAATCCGACGGAACGCGCAGCCGGGATCAGCCCAGGCAGGAATGGGAGGAACGACGCCCATGGCATCAGCGGGCAGCATCGTTATCTTTTGCTTTGAAAATCGTCGGCGCTCACGGTATTCTCCACCACTTCACGGCCGAGCGGAGAGGTGACAGAGTGGCCGAATGTGCCGGTCTCGAAAACCGGTGTCCGGGTAACTGGACCGTGGGTTCGACTCCCACCCTCTCCGCCATTCCTCGCGACACCGACCATCCCGCTTCCCGTTGGTGCTCGCCCCCGTCATACCATAAAGCATCCAACCAGCAGTACCCCGTGACCTTTTGAGTTGACGAGGCAAGCCCACCCACCAACTCGAGAACTAACCAGCAACCACTCCCGACCCTATTCGTTCGTCACGACCCTATTCGTTCGTCAAACTCAAGGCTGGAAGTTCTCCATTGAGACTGCCTCGTTGACCGAGGAGTTTACAAATGGAACGGATAGAACGGGCAATGTCTGGCCACAGAGTATCCCGCCAAGTAGCACTATGTGTCTTCCTCTGATTGAAGAGATGATTTTAGCACTGCCGTCAAAGCGTCCAAGAACTTGACCGCAGGAGTTAGTTTTTCCGTGTCCATTTCTTTCAGAATTAGTTTTGCCCAGCTTTTTTGAGAAGCTTCTATTTTCCGAAGTATGTTTAAGCCTTTCCTTGTGACGGCCAGCAACTGTGACTTTTTATGTTCAGGGTTCTCAATGAACTCTATCAATCCTTCTGAGACGAGAAGGTCAGCAGTCTTTTGAACACCCTGTCTGGTTAGCCCCATTATTTCAGCAACCTGCGGAACGGATAATGGGCGTTCATCAATGACACCTAAAACCTGCCACCGAGCCGAGGTTTGTCCATATTGTCTTGTTAGGTTATTTCCAAGTTCCATGAGGAGACCATGCAACTTGAAGATCTGTACTATCAAAACATTTAGCTCGTCATAACTGGCCATATCATTTAATTGCCATACTGACAACTAGTTGTCAATTATTGGACTCTCTCTGACAAGAGGTACTTAAAATGAAAACAGTTATGATCACAGGTGCAAATAGAGGGCTAGGACAAGCTACCGCAAACTTTTTCGCTAATAAGGGATGGCAAGTCTTTGCAACGATGAGAGATATAAAAAAGGCTCCTCAATGGGAGGAGGGCCTAGCAATTGAAGACTATGAGCTGGATGTAGAGCATGAGTTGTCAGCACGAAATGCAATTGAGAAGATTTTAAGCCGCCATAAAAATATAGACGTTGTCGTAAATAATGCAGGGGTCGCCGTTGATGGTGCTTTTGAGGGGATGACCACCAATGACATCAAGAAGCAATTTGCGGTCAATGTCTTTGGAACAATGAATGTTATTCGGGAAGTGCTACCTATTTTCAGAAAAGACAAAAAGGGAACCGTTATCAATATCTCTTCTACATCGGGAGAAGTTGCTTTTCCTTATACGACCGCATATACGGCTTCAAAGTTCGCCATAGAGGGGTTTAGTGAGTCTCTCCGATATGAACTTCAGGAGCATGGCATTCAAGTTAAGCTGGTAGTCCCTGATAGTTTCCAATCGGGTCTGGTTTCTAATATGATTTGGTCAGAACACGTGGCCTACGAAAAACAATTGAGCAAAGCAAAGAAGGCCATCAACAAGGCTTATGAAAATGTGCCGACAGCGGATACTGTGGCAAAAATAATTTTTAAAGCTGCCACTGATAATTCAGATTGTTTCCGTTTTCATGCTGGTGGTCGTGGAGTGTTACTTGTTAACAAAATGCTCCCCGATATTGCATGGCGGCGATTGGTCTCCTCTTGGTAGAGGCCTAAGCTGCAGAGGGCATTAAACCCGTGGGTCTTAGTTATGGGATATAACCCATCCGTCACCGAGGGCCCTTTAGCAAAGGCCCCAACCCGCTTGCTTTATTGGCTCCTGATTTGAATAATTTCTAAGATCATCCCTACCATTCCTCGCTACCCCAACCATCCCGCTTCCCTTTCGTGCGCCCCCCGTCATACCATAAAGCATCCGACCAGCAGTACCCCGTGGCCTTTCGAGTTGCCGAGGCAAGCCCACTCGCCAACTCGTGAACTGAACATCAACCACTCCCGCCCCTATTAGTCTCTTTCATCGACCTAATAATTTTTGCCTTCTCTTACCTCACCACTTGAGTGCCATCCAACCTTCGACTGTTTGATGCGATGCGCCAAACTTATCCTGAAAAAATGTATCAACAAATAGTGGAACACGTGCATCTTTCGGCAGACCATGAAGACATCTAAGGACATAGTTACTCAAATCATTTTCGTTCCTTGCTTCTTCAGGCTTTTCACAATTAATCCTCTCCCAAGAGTTCCCCAATTCCCACCTCCATTTCTCCACAGCTTTATCAATCTGAGTCATTAACCATAACAGCGGGTCCTTGAGTTCTAGAGGGTCAGGCTCGAGGCCAACTTCTGGCAGTGCATGGGGATGCTCTGTATCTTCTGCGCTAAACTTTTCAGTGTGAATGGCAGAAACAGTCATATCGCCAAGCATACTGATTATTTCCCCCTGAAAGAATAAAGTTTGGTGATGCCGCCACCGCTTAAATGGCACTTTACGCGATTCATGCCGATACTTGGTCACAGTGACAGGCTGAAAGGACAGACTGCTTTGGGGTGCATTGCGGCAGTACCCATTGGCATCACATACCTGCTGAAAGCCAAACTGCGGAACAGCAATCATCTCGGTCTGCAAATAGGGAACATCAACGGTGTAAGTGTGGAGGGCATTTTCCACCTCTTTCTGTTGGCTAGCATCAAAAACGGCTACTACCTTTGTCTCTAATGGAACCTGTCCATTCGCATCAAACCAGGGTGTTTCTCGGAAATCTCTTACCATCTTTTCAAGACCATACCTCAGCAATTCCTGAGGAATCGTATTAGGAGATCCGCTCACTAAAAGATCACGGTAAAGGCTAGCGGTACGAATTCGAGCAGGGTCAAATTTAAAGTGAACACTATGCCCCCAAGTAGCACAATAGCGCATCATAAATATGGCGGAATAGGAGTGCTGTTCCTCTAATGATTCTTCGTAACCTCGGCATTCCTGCCTAGCAGACTCCCTAAGGGAGCGCTTCCACTTCTCAACCAAGACAAGACTGCGAGGAGACTGAAACACGGAGCTTGACGTCTCAACAAATTCTCGGGCCTTCAAGAAATAGCCTTTATCCTTAAGTATTTCAACTTTCGCCTCTACATATTTTGCAGCGTATTCAATTTCTTCAATCTGAGTAAAATGAACCGCACCATCCGGAATAAACTGCCAGTCATGCTCGCGTTTTTGAATTTCTTTCAGCAATCCGAAGGATGTTTCCGCCTGATCTGACAACCTCAACCTACGCACATCAAGTAATTTGCGATCGATCCAACCAAGACGTGCTCGCCTAAGACCTACAAGGGCCTCTGCATCACCTGGGGTCTCACGGAGAATGTCTTGATAGACACTCTCTGCTGCCTCATACTCCTGTCCTTCCATAAGAATCTTGGCGCTATAGTATTGGGGGTTACAACTAGGCAGGAAGAGAAGAATTTCTACAAGCAGAATAACGTATGTACAACTCGATCGATTGATCAAGGGCATGTCCCTCCAGCAGAAGGATCATACCTCCCACTGAGTAAATTGGCTAGTGATGGCATGGTCCTAGTCAACAGAAGGCAGGCAGTCGGAGTAGACCGGCAGCTAGTGCTTTGGCATTGACGCGTGTGGTTGACGCAACCTACCAGTTGAGAGTGCGGATCACACGGCATGGATTGCCCGCTGCAACGACATTCGCTGGAATATCCTTGGTGCCCACGCTACCGACATCGGTCGGTGTTTAAGGGGGTCGCAGGCCAAGGGGTCGGGAGTGGTTGAGACGTCACTAATTCACATGGTTGGTACGGCCGTCGCCGAAAGGACATCGCAGATACCAGGCGCCTGCTTCAGTGCTGCTGGCCGTGCGGCACCTCATCGATAGACTTCCGCTCGCTACCGCAACGCATGCGCGCTTCCTCTACCCACGCTTAGCCAGCCGGGGTACTAGCTCTCATCCAGTAGGCTGTGCCCCATCATTCAGAACCGCTGCGCGCTCCAACAGCGCGCGGCGAAGGGCCACCATCGCGTAGGTATCGCGCGCGCAGTAAGCCCGAAGTTCATCCGCGATGCGCTGACGCTCGACCCAATCCTGCTCCTCAAACGCCATCCTGATATATTGCCGCGCAGCCACCGCGCCGCCTTGAATGGCCAGGTCCGCGTACGACAGGCTCGGCACCACCGCGGGCAGCACCGACTTGATCGAGTACGATCCGTGAAAGTGCGGATGGTAGTAGTGGGCTTGCAGCACCTCGAACAGGTCCCAGAGCCGCTTTTTCACCGCCGCCACCTCAGCCTTCCATTCCGGATAGGCCGCCGCCAGGCTATCCAGCACGGACCGTTCGTACTGCGAATAGACGCAGATCGACCCGCTCGTCCCCAGTGACGCCAGCAACCGTTCCAGCAGGTCGCGCCGCGGATCGGCGGTGCCTTCGGCGAGATATTCGTCGTGATCCAGCGTGCCGTCCGCCCGCTCAATGTGGTTGGACCACTGGATCGGCATGACCTGGTAGGGATGCGTACCCGCGTAGCGCGGCACGGCTGGCATGATCGTCTCGAAATCGAGATGGTGAACGGGATACCGCACGCTCCGCAGCACGTCGGCCAGGTGCGGACCGCACCACTCGACATTGGCCCGCACGCGCGCCTGAATCGGCGTGAGGCGCGCCGTCGGCGGCAACTCGTCGATCGTCACGATGCCCTGCGCCACCCAGCTAGGAACCTGACGCCGGCTGCCCGGTAAGGTGTAGATCCAGCGCGGCGGCTTGTCCTTCGTGCAATGGTCCCAGAACCCGCATTCGTACGGCGTCTGACAATGGGCGTCGGGCTCAATCACCGGCGCGCTGGGCCGCTGGAGCACCGCCTGCATGGCCGCCAGCCGCGCGGGCAAGGCCGTTCGCCGCTCGATCAATTCTTCCGTCAGGTCCTGGATCGTAAACAGCTTGGCGACATCAATATCGTCCGCGCCGTTTTGCGCGACGCCCGCATAGATATACTGGGTATTCACGTACATGAGGTGGCAGGACGCGATCCGCACGCCCGCGCAGGACAGCACGTGGGCTTGCAGCGCCACGTCATCCAAATGCACGTCTTTCTTCTTGGTGGAGGATTTGACTTCGATCAGCCGCCAGGCCGGTGAGGACAGCTCCGGCCCACGCGCCGCATCGGTCGTTGCGGCGCTCTTATCCTCTGCCTTGCCGATGGCGTTAGCATTGGCATCGGAATCGGCGTCGGCCTTGGTCTCGCCCGCTCCATCACTGGCCTTTTCGTCGTCGCCTTTGCCCTCGTTATCGATCACGCGGGCCAAGATGTCGACGCGAATCAAGACCCCGTCCGCCAAGATGGCAGCTTCAAACACCGCGGGAATCGTCGAGTCCGCCATCGCCGCCGCCGTCTGCTCCAGGGCCAACTGCGTCTGCCGATACCCGGCCTCGATCAAGCGGCCGCCCGGAAAGCGCCGCCGCGCTAAGGCGCCGACCTCGGTGCCCATATCCAGCACCGCGCGCGTGGCGTCGTCAGGTTCCGTCGCCAATTCAGGCTGATACGTTTCCAGATAGACGCGCTTCTCGCACTGCAATCCGGCCACGTACCGCGACTTCGACAGCCTCACCATGCTCCGTGTCGTTCCTTCATCCATCGCTCACGCATGACACCTCACCAGCATGCCGCCAACCCGTCCATTTGGCCCGTCGCGCGCGACGCACCGAACATCGCTCTTTACCCCGCGCAACGATCACGCTACAAAAGGACCATGCCTCCTGTCTACGTGTCCGACACCCCGGCGACATGATCCCTCGCCTCAGTCGCATCCGACGGTCGGTGCTGCGCCTCGCCCTCCCCGTCACGCTCAGCAGTCTGCTGCAACGGGCCGAAGGCATCCTTGCGATCATGTTGGTCGGCGGGCTGGGCACCGAAGCCATCGCCGCGGTCGGCCTCAGCCAGCTGCTGATCTTCATCGCCACGACGCTGCTGGCCGGGCTGTCCGTGAGCGGCACGGTGGTGGTGGCGCAACTCTGGGGTGCGCGTCGACAACAGGACGCCGGGGAGGCGGCGATCCATTTGATGCTGATCGGGCTGGGCGCGGCCGGGTTGCTGGCCATCTTCGGCTGGCTGCTGGCGCCGCATCTCATGGCGCGGCTCGGCGCCGATGCGCACGTGATCGAGCTGGCCACACCTTATGTCCGGATCATCTTCACGATCCTGCCGATCACGATCAGCCTGCAGGTTCTCGCGTCCATCCTCCAAGGTACAGGCGACACGCGCACGCCCGCTGTGGCGCTGATCCTCGTCAACAGCGTCTACCTCGCGCTGGCCTATCCGCTGATCTACGGAACGGAGGGCTCACCGATCCTCGGCAGTCTCGGCCTCCCGGCCATGGGCATTCGCGGCGCCGCCTGGTCGATGGCATTGGGCGAAGCGGTGGGATTGCTGGTGCTCCTCTACCGAGCGCGGCCGTTGCTCTTCTGCCCCACCGGTATGCGGTGGGATTTGATTCGCAGCGCCTGGCAGGTGGGCGCGCCGGCCTCAGGCGAACGCGTGCTGCAGCAGGCCGGGATTCTGCTGTACACCAAACTCGTCATCAGCTACGGCACGGTGGCCTATACGGCGCATCAAGTCGGCTTGTCGATCGAAGCCCTGTCGTTCTTGCCCGGCTACGGCTTCGCAATTGCGGCGGCCTCGATGGTCGGCCAAAGCATCGGCGCGGGGAAGTATCAGCGCGCGACCATGGAAAATTGGGAGGCGAATCGGCAGGCCGCGCTGATGATGACGGCGATGGGATGCCTGTTCTATTTCGCGCCGACCCCGCTGCTGCGCCTCTTCTCGAACGATCCGGCCGTGGTGGAGTTGGGTACGTCGTTCTTGAAAATCGTCGCACTGATTCAGATTCCGCTCGCGCTGACGATGGTCGTAGCCGGCTCGCTGCGCGGCGCCGGGGACACGCGCTTCATCATGGGCGCCACGTTCATCGGCATGTGGGGCGTGCGCCTCCCGGCGGCCTACCTGGCGGCCTGGCTGTTTCCGGAAACGGTCTTGGCCGTCTGGTGGGGCATGGTGATCGACTGGACGCTCAGGATGGTGCTGATGCTGTGGCGCTTCCACTCGGGGCGTTGGCGCCGCATCCGGATTCTTCAACACCCGTAAGCGCGTGATCGGCGCAACCGAAGTAAGCAGCGAGACCATCCGGAACTGAGGCAGACCGGCGCAGCCTAGACTTGAAATTGAGCGTCGTAGAGCCCGGCGTAGACGCCGCCGCGTTCCATCAAGCGTTCGTGCGTGCCCTCTTCCACGATGCGGCCCCCGTCGACCACCACGATGCGATCGACATCCTGCAGCGTCGACAGGCGATGCGCGATGATGAAGGTCGTGCGCCCCTTGGTCAGGTCGTTCAAGGCCTCGCGGATTTTCACTTCCGTTTCCGTGTCGATGTTGGACGTCGCCTCATCGAACACCACAATCGGCGGATCCTTCAGCAGCACGCGCGCGATCGACACCCGCTGCTTTTGACCGACCGAGAGTTTGACGCCCCGCTCCCCGATCCAAGTGTCGTACCCTTCCGGCAGGGCCGCGATGAACTCGTGCGCGCGGGCAATCTGCGCCATGGCTTCGATGCGCGGGAGATCCGCAGACAAGTCGCCGTACGCGAGGTTCTCCCGCACCGTGCCGTTGAAGAGAAACGGCTCCTGCTGCACATGGCCGATATGCGCGCGGAGCACATGCAACGGCATGTCGCGCACGTCGATCCCGTCGATCGCCACCGAGCCGCCCGTCACGTCGTAAAACCGCGTAAGCAGCTTCAGGAGGGTACTCTTGCCCGCACCGCTGGGACCAACCAACGCGATCCGTTCACCGGCGCGCACCTGCAGATTCACATCCCGCAGCACCGGCACGTCCGATCGGTAGTGGAACGCCACGCTCCGGTAGTCCACGGCGCCGGTCAAGCGCGACGCCGGAGCGACAACGCCGGGCCTGTCGGCCACTTCGGGCACCGTGTCCAACACATCGAACACCCGCTCGCTGGCGGCCAGCGCATGCTGCAGCATGTGGTTGACGGAGTGGATCTGGTTGATCGGCACGTAGAACAGCGCCAGGTACGAGAGAAACAACACCAGCTCGCCGACGGTCAGTCGACCGGCCAAGACTTCGCGCGACCCGAACCAGAGGATCAGCACCGTGCCGATGCTCCCGACGAAAATCATGCTCGGCGAGTAGGCCGACCAGAGATACATCGCGCGCAGGTTGCTCTGGCTGTACTCGCGGCTCAGGCGCGTGAACCGTTGCGTCTCATAGTCGTGGCGGTTGAATCCCATCGACTCGCGGATACCGGAGAGCGCGTCCTGGAGATACGCATTCAGCTCCGCCAAAGTCTTGCGCACCTGCTGGTAATGGCCGTGGACGGTGCGGGTGAAATAACTCGCCGAATAGACCAGCACGGGAATCGGGACCAGCGCCAAGAGCGCCAGCTTCCAATTCAGGGTGATTAACATGGCGCTGATGCCGAGCAGGGTCAGCGACGCGGTCAGCACGCCTTCGACCCCGTCGATGAAGATGCGTTCGACATGCTCGGTGTCGTTCGTCACGCGCGACATGATTTCACCGGTCGAGCGGTTTTCGAAGTAGCTGATCGACAGGCGCTGCAGCGCGGTGAACAGCTGCACACGCAGGTCGTGCACCACCCGCTGCTCCAACGTGTTGTTCAGTCGAATCCGCAAGGACGCAAAGAGGTTCTTGAATCCGAACGCCGCCACCAGCCCGCCCAAGACCCAGGGCAAGAGATCGGGCCGCTGACCTTGAATCACATCATCGATCGCGATCTTGATGAACCAGGGCGGCGCCAACTCCATGGCCGTCGCAGCCGTCGCACAAAGCAACGTCGCCAAGGCCAAGGCCCGATAGGGACGGATGTAGCTGAGAATGCGTATGAGCGTGGTCACGCGAGGGTCGCCTTTGGCAGGACCGGTGGCACTGCGTTCATCACCGAGGGTGTGAATGAATTCGATACAAGCTCAACAATGCGTGCGCGCCTCTTCCGGCGGGCGCGTGTCCTTCCCGTTACCGACGCGGACTTCGATGCGCCCCACACCTTTCACGTTGGCGCAGAGATCGCCCAGCCCCGGCGTAATCAACCGGAACGGACCGCCCTTCGCATCCGGCAGCGGCTGCCCGTCCACTTCATAGATGAGCATCCCGAAGTCGCGCGCCTGCTGCAGCGTGAGCGTCGCCGCGTAGGCGCCGTCCAGGGAATGAAACGTCACATGGTCGGCCGTCACGGCAAGCGCGGGCACATCCAACAACCCGCGGAGGCGGATCGCCCGCCCCTTCATCGACGGCATCTCTCGGCTGACATCGTCCACGCGATGCTCCGCCGGAAGCTGCGCCAGCGCGGCGCGGTCGAGCGACACCGGCTGCACCACGGCCCCGTCGATGCGTACAATGCCCGGCCCGACGCGATCCTTCGCGGTGATCGTCCGAATCAGCGCCGTCATCGTGTCGTTGACCGGCGTCGGCACGCCGAGCGATGCACCCATGGCCGACATCATCCCGTTCAAATAGTCGATCTCCGTCGGACGGCCCGCCTTCCAGTCGTCATACATCGACGTGTGGATGTCGCGAATTTCCTGCGTCCACTTCACCACGCGATCGGCCATGTCCGCCGGTAACGCCACGCCACTCGCCGCGGCCACCGCCACAATCTCGTTCACGATGCGATGGACCACGCGCAACAATTCCGGTTGGTCGATCGCCTTGGCCACCTTGTCGTCGATCAGCACCGTCAGCGGGTTGAAGACGCAGTTCCAACACATCTTCTCCCACTTGGTGCGCCGCACATCCTTCGTGAGCTGGCAGGGAATGCCGGCCGCAGCGAAGACGTCGCGAATGGCCAGCAGGCGCGGCGTTTCGACGCCGCTCAACTCGCCGATCGCAACTGCGCCCTTCTTGTAGTGGTCGATCACGCCCGGCTCGACGATCTTCGAATAGATGTACGCCACGCCGCCCACGACCGCATCACGCTTCAGCCGCGCCAGCAGCCGATCCTCGGTATCCACACCGTTCTGCAACGTCAGCACCACCGTGCGATCCGTCAACACCGGCGCCAACTGCGCCATGACCTCGTCGAGGTCATAGGCCTTCACCGACAGAATCACGAGGTCGGGCGACGGCAAGGCGCGCGGATCGGACGATGCCTGGGGATGCACGGTAAACGTGCCGGTCGCGCTCCGAATCGTCAGCCCACGCGCCTGCACCGCAGCCAAGGTTTTCGGCCGCAGGAGAAACGATAAGGAATAGTCCGCCTTGGCCTTTGCCAAATGCGCGCCGAAAAATCCGCCGACCGACCCGGCCCCCACCATCAAGATCTGTTTCATCGTTGGCTATCCTGTTGTCCGCCCATCAGCATGGTCACGGCCGTTGCCCAATGCGACAGCAGTAAATGTCTCCGCATATATTCGCATCGTCCACGCCGACTATACACGACCGACGGCTCCCCAATCACGTATACTCCCGCCATGTCCTCCCTGTCCGACGCACAGCACCGCCTCGCCTCCGCCCGTCGCATTGCGGTGCTCACCGGCGCGGGTATTTCCGCCGACAGCGGCGTGCCGACGTTCCGAGGCGCCGACGGGTTGTGGCGAAACTTCCGCGCGGAGGACCTCGCCACACCGGAGGCCTTTGCGCGCGATCCACGTCTTGTGTGGGAATGGTACGACTGGCGGCGGGCCCTCATCGCGAAGGCGCTGCCGAACGAGGCCCATCATGCCCTCGTTCGCCTCGAACAGCGCGCGCCCGACTATTGGCTCATCACGCAGAACGTGGACGGACTCCATCGACAGGCCGGCTCCACCAAGATCTCAGAAATTCACGGCAACATTTGGATGACGCGCTGCACGAGCTGCCGCCTGGTCCGCGAGGATCGCACCGTGCCCCTCACGATCCTGCCGCACTGCGGCGCCTGCGGCGGACTGCTGCGACCCCATATCGTCTGGTTTGGAGAATCGCTTGCGGCGGACGATATTCAGCGGAGTCAGGATGCGGCCACAAGCTGCGACTGTTTCCTGATCGTCGGCACGTCGGGCCTGGTGTACCCGGCCGCCTCGTTCGCGGCCATCGCCAAGCAGGCGGGCGCCTACGTCATCGAGGTGAACCTGGACCCGACACCGCAATCGACGCTTGTCGACGTCTCACTGCAAGGTCGTGCGAAGGATCTGCTGCCGTTGCTGGTTGTTGAATAACCGCGCGAAATCGCCCGACCCAGTCGCTCGATACGCACCTAGTCCCCGACGCCCAAGCGGTCCAGCAAGGCCGGCAACTCCGCGAGCGCCGACAGGCGATGCGCGGGCTGCGGTGTTCCAGCAGGCTGCGGGCTCGCCGCCCCCTCAGACCGATCCAACCACACACTCAACAGGCCCGCCTGCTGCGCCCCGAGCACATCCTCTTTCAGACTATCGCCGACATGCACGGCCTCCTCCGGGTCCAACGCATGCTGTTCCAATGCGCGGCGAAAAATGCCCGGCGCCGGTTTGGCCGAACGCGCAAGGGTCGAGATCGTCACCGTATCGACCTGCCCCTCTAAGCCCAGCCCGCGCAGCACGTTGAACAAACGCGAGTCGAAATTCGAGATGATGCCGAGCTCCAAACCCCGCGCGCGCAAGGCCTGCAGCGTCGTCAGCGTATCCGGATACAGACGCCACAGTGCCGGTCCGTCGAATTGCTGAAACACGTCGTCGAAAAATTCGTCGAACCGTTCGAACATGCCGACGCGATAGAAGACGTTGTGCACGACGTCGAACCACCAGAGGCGTTCGCACCGTTTGATCTCCGACGCCGCCTCGACCAGAAACACCGGCGGCGGCGCGTCCGACATGGCCCGCCGAAAGGCAGACGTGAGCGCCGACAGCCCATCCTCCTTCGCGCGAAAGCCGTAGCGCACGGCCGTGTCGAGATACGTCTCCGCCACGGGGCGTTTCAACGTAAACAATGTTTCGGCCGCATCAAAAAACACGGCGCGGATCGCCGATTCTCCACCGCTCATGCTCGTCGCCCCCTTACGCAGATCGTCATAGGTATCGCGCGCAGCCGTCCCCTGTCATCCTCCGCGCGAAATTGGCTTTGCTTGGACAAAGTGCCCCCCCTTTGATAGCGTCGATCCAAGGCTTTTTTACGAGGGAGAACTCGTCCTATGGCTGCACGTCTCTTCGTCATCGATGGTAGCCCCGCCGTGCGGCGCCTTGTCGAACAAGTGTCGACGACGGAGGGGTACGAAGTCCATGCGTTTCAGGACGGCCCCAGCGCCTTGCAGGCCGCCAAGACCCTCGCGCCCAAGACCGTCATCGCCGATTTCCACCTCGACAAGATCACCTTCTCCAGCTTCTGCAAGGAGCTGGGCAAGGTCGACAGCGGCCAGGAACCTTCCATCGTCTCGCTGGTCGGCCCCTCGGATAAGGTCGACGAAAAAACCTATCGCTCGCTGGGCGTCGCCGTCTTCCTAAGCAAACCGCTGGAAGCCGGCAGCCTCCTCGAAACCCTGCGCGCGCTCGCGGCCCAACAAAAAAAGAAGGCGACTCCCGCGAAGGGCAAACGCACCTGGCCGCCCACGACGACCGGCGCCGAAGTCGACGACGAAAACGAGACCGACGACAGCGAGCCGGGCGACGAAGCAGCCGACACACAATTGGACGCACGCAACGAGGAGTCCCCGTCCCCATCGATCCATTCCGCACCTGCGGCCAATTCTGCGCCTGCGGCGCCTACGACAACTCCTGTCGTTGCACCGACCGCCGCAGCACCGGTTGCGGCCACGGCATCCATCGCGCCGTCTGCCGCTGCTGCCTCTGCCGCGCCGCTTGAATCAGCCAGCAAGTCCCTCATGGACGCCCTTGCGGTCGGCGTCATCCCGCAGGTCACGCAGCAGGTTTTGGTCACGCTGCCCGATCTTGTGGCAAAAGCGGTCGAGCGGCAGTTGGCGTCGCAGCTCAATGAGCTCGTCTCGGCGCAGCTCGCCCAAACGCTCCCGAACCTCCTGTCCGACCTGATGGCCAAACAAATTCCCTCGCAGATCAGCGCCCTGGAAACCGCGCTGCTACCGCGGCTGGAGCAGCAACTCCCCGCCATGATCCGCCAAGCGGTCGACGGCGCCGTCTCCACGGAGATGGAGCGCGCGCTCGAACGGTCGCTGCCGAAGGCCGTGCGCGACCACGTCGGGACGATGGATACGATGGTGCGTGAGACGGTGACCGAGCTGGCCACGCCGCTCGTCCGCGACGCCGCGGAAACGGTCACAAAGCAGTGGGTGGACGAACGATTGACGACCGTCGTTCGCGAACAGGTGGGCAATGTCGACCGACTGGTGCAGGAGGCCGTCCGCGAGGCGGCGGATCCGGCGATTCGCGAGCAGATCACGAAGCTGGTGACGGACACCGCGCAGGAACAGGTTTCGACGCTGGCGCGTGAGATCGTCCCCTCCGTAGCGGAAACGATGGTCACCGCTGAAATCAAACGGCTGGAAACGCTCGACTAGCCCCTTCCCTCAGCCGCATCCGAGCAGGGCCCGACATCTCGCCGTTAGGGCATCGCGGCAGACCCGCACAACGACCGGCCCGCACGCGCACCCGCCCTGCCCGGACACCGCTTACGACTTCTTGCCCTTTTTCGCAGCCGCGCGACGCGCGACGACTTTCTTCTTGAGGCGCGCCACATTCTTCCGATGTTTTTTACGAACCTTCCGATCCTTCTCACGTCCACGTGGCATGCTGAATCCTTTCGATGTCTTGGCGGCCGTCTCGCTCGCGGCCTCTGCACTCGCACAAATAGCGCGGCGATCTATAACATAGGGCGGATAACCGCACAAGCCGCACCGACGCGCAACCGCCGCTTCACGCGTCGATATCCGGCCTCGTGGGCTGCGTTCCGAAACCTTGCGTAGACTTCTGCACCCCGCCCACCGACCTTCGTACCCTGCACAGCCAGGCGCAGCTCCCGGTTGTGAGCGCGTAGGGTGCGTGCTAAGATGCGCCCGCATTTGCGCATTTGATAGGGGCCGTCCAGCCCAGTCCGATCCCAACTGCACGATTCTCTCTCGATGGCGCCGCGCGAACTCGCAAAAGTCTACGATCCGCATCAAGTGGAAACCCGCTGGTACGACCAATGGGACCAGCAGGGCTATTTCCGCGCCGACGCCGCTGCCTCAGGGCAGCCGTATACGATCGTCATTCCGCCGCCGAACGTCACCGGGTCGCTCCACGTCGGCCATGCGCTGAATAATTCGCTCCAAGATGTCCTCATCCGCTGGCGCCGCATGCAAGGGCGCGCCGCACTGTGGGTGCCGGGCACGGACCACGCCGGAATCGCCACGCAAAACGTCGTCGAGCGGCAACTGGCCGCCGAGAACAGCTCACGCGAAGCGCTCGGGCGCGAGGGGTTCGTCCAACGTGTCTGGAAATGGAAAGACGAATCGGGTGGGACTATCTTACGGCAGCTGCGCCGACTCGGCGCCTCCTGCGACTGGAGCCGCACGCGCTTTACGATGGACGAGGGCCTCTCGAAGGCCGTCCGCGAAGTCTTCGTCCGCCTCCATGAAGACGGCCTGCTCTATCGCGGCGAGCGCCTGATCAATTGGTGCCCGCGCTGTCTCACCGCCCTCTCGGACATTGAAGTCGAACATGAGGACAGCCAGGGCAAGTTGTATACGATCCGCTATCCCCTCGCAGACGATCCGACGCAATGCCTGCTCGTGGCGACCACGCGCCCGGAAACAATGCTCGGCGACACCGCCGTAGCCGTGCACCCGGAGGACGACCGCTATCGACACCTGATCGGCAAACGCGTCACGCTGCCGCTCACCTCGCGCACGATCCCGATCATCGGCGACGGCCTGCTCGTCGACCGCGAATTCGGCACCGGCGCGGTGAAGATCACCCCGGCGCACGACTTCAACGACTTTGCCGCCGGCGACCGGCACGGGTTGCCGCGACTCCGGATCATGGACCTCCACGCGCAGTTGACCGTCGCCCTGCTGGATGCGGCGGGGGTGGAGCCGTCGGTGCGGGACACACTCGCAGGACTCTCCGCCGCCAAGGCCCGCGCGAAGATCGAGCCGATCCTCACCGAGCGGCAGCTGCTCGAACAGGTCGCGCCGCACAAACTGGCGCTCGGCAAATGCTATCGCTGCAAGACCGTCGTGGAACCGACGCTCTCCGATCAATGGTTCGTGAAGATCCAGCCGCTGGCCGATCCGGCGATCCGCGCGGTCGAAGACGGCCGCATACGCATTATCCCCGAGGCCTGGAAAAACAACTATCTCGGCTGGATGCGTGACATCAAAGACTGGTGCGTCTCACGGCAGATTTGGTGGGGCCATCAGATCCCGGCCTGGTACTGCGAGACCTGCTACGGCTCGGCCTTCCATCGCCGCAGTGCGGACGGCGCGCCGCTGATCCCCTCCGACGCCGTGCCGATCATCGCGAAGACCGCGCCCGCGCAGTGCCCGTCCGGCCACCGCGGCGCGCTGGTCCAAGACCCGGATGTGCTCGACACCTGGTTTTCCTCCGCCCTCTGGCCCTTCTCCACGCTCGGCTGGCCGGAGCGCACGCCGGACCTGGCCAAGTTTTACCCGACCTCCACGCTCGTGACCGGGCTCGACATTTTGTTCTTCTGGGTCGCGCGCATGATCATGATGGGGCTGAAGTTCATGGGCGACGTGCCCTTCCGCGACGTGTACATCCACGCGCTCGTCCGCGACGCCGACGGTCAGAAGATGAGCAAGTCGAAGGGCAACGTCATCGACCCGTTGCACGTCATGGAAAAGTTCGGCACCGATTCGCTGCGCTTCACGCTCGCATCCATGTCGACGCCGGGCCGCGACATCAAGCTGGCGGAAGAACGCATCGAAGGCTATCGGAACTTCGCCAATAAAATTTGGAACGCGGCACGCTTCCTCCTCATGCACGCGGACGGCCCGCGCGAAGCGGTCCCGCCCCGCGCACGTTCATGGGCGGATCGCTGGATCTTGGCGCGGCTCGCAGCCACCGCGCGCAGCGTCAATCAATCGCTGGAGCTCTATCGCTTCGACCAGGCCGCCAACGCGCTCTATCATTTCATCTGGCATGAGTACTGCGACTGGTACCTTGAGCTGGCCAAAGTGGCCTTTCAATCGACCGATGCGGCCGAGGCCGCGCGCACGCGGCACACGCTGGTGGAATCCTTCGAAACACTCATGCGCCTGCTGCATCCGTTCATGCCGTTCTTGTCGGAGGAAATTTGGCAGACGCTTCCGCGCGACAGCGCCGACCTCGCAGGCGACGCTGCGCGCAGCGTGATGACCCAAGCCTACCCGATGGGCGACGCGGCCTGGGACGATCCTGCGGCGGATGACGCCATCGCCCATTTCCAACAGGCCCTTGCGCTGGTTCGCACCGGACGCGCGCTCTTGAATTACACACCGAGCACGCAGGTGCCCTTCGCCGTGGAAAGCCTCGCGCAGAACGAACCGGTCACGCTCCAACAACTCCACGCCTCGTTGCGCTCGCTCGGGCGCGGTGACGTGGACATCCGCCCGCACGCTGAATGGAGCGAAGCCCGTCGTTTACGCCTCTCCGCAGGCGGCCTGAACGTGGGCTTGCAGGTCTTGGGCGATGTCGATCTGAAGAAGGCGATGGATCGCATCGTCAAGCAGCGCGACGAGGAAGCCGCCGAGGCCAAACGCCTGCAGGGCAAGCTGGGCAACGCCGAATTTGTCGACAAGGCGCCGCCGGAGGTCGTGGTGGACCATCGCCAACGGCTCGTCGCCATCACGCAAAACCACAGTCTCCTCGAAAGCAGTCTCCAGCAGCTCACCGCGATGCTCTCATGACGGCCGGGGTGATTGAACCGCCCACCGATGCCATCCGCCGAGCCGTCGCGCTCGCCCTCGCCGAAGATCTGCCGTCAGGCGATGCCACGACCGACACGCTGTTTCGTCGAGCCGTCCCCGCCACCGGCATCATCCGCGCGAAGCAGCCGCTGACGGTCGCCGGACTCGCCGTGGCGATCGAGGCCTTTCACCAGGTCGACCCAACCCTTTCGCTGACCACGCACGTAGCCGACGGCCACAGCGCTCGGGCCGGCGCGGCCCTGCTGACCATTCTCGGCGACGGACGTACCATCCTCAAAGCGGAACGCGTGGCCTTGAACTTTCTGCAGCGGCTCTCCGGTATCGCCACTCTCACCGCAGCCTTTTGCCGGGCCATTCAAGGCACCCACGTGCGCATTCTCGATACGCGCAAGACCACACCTGGCCTACGCGCGTTGGAAAAATGGGCCGTGCGCCTCGGCGGGGGCCACAACCATCGCCGCTCGCTGAGCGATGCGTTCATGCTGAAGGACAACCATCTGCTCCTGGGCGACACGGATGGACGCTCGATCACCGACTGTTGCCTGTCGGTACGGAGAGACGGCCCGCCCGGATTGCGGCTCATCGTGGAAGTCGACCGGTTGGACCAAATTCCACCGGCGCTCGACGGACGGCCGGATGTGATTCTGCTCGACAACATGACGCCGACGCAGGTGCGCGAGGCAATCCGCCTGATCGCCGGTCGCGCCGAAACAGAAGTGTCCGGCGGAATCACGCTCGCCACGATCCGCGCCTATGCCGAGGCAGACCCCACGTATATTTCCATCGGCGCACTGACGCATTCGGCGCCGGCGGTCGATCTGAGTTTGGATTTTGTCCCGACGGGACAAAGCCAATTTTCCGAGTCACCCGGCAAGGCTACCTGATACGCGCCATGACGTGGCAGGATTCCAGCGCCGCAGTCGAACAGGTCCAGGCGCGGTTGACGACGCAGCATCTCGGACGCACGCTGCACTGCCTCGACGAGGTTGATTCCACCAATTCAGACCTCGCGCGTAGGGCGGCCCAGGCCCCGCACGGCACCGTCGTCTGGGCAGAGCGCCAGTCGGCCGGACGAGGGCGGCGCGGGCGATCGTGGTATGGCGTCCCCGGCAAAAGTCTCTGCTTCTCGCTGCTTCTCCGTCCGCCGGCACCGAGTCTCAGCCCCAAGGTTCCACACCCATTCCTCTCATGGATTCCGCTGGCCTCCGCATTGGGCGTCGCCACGGGAATCGCCGCAGTCACCGGCATCACGCCGCAACTAAAGTGGCCCAACGACCTTCTCATTGACGGTAAAAAACTCGGCGGGCTGCTCTGCGAAAGCTTGGCGGGAAGCGACGGGCCCAGCCTGGTCATCGGGATCGGCTTGAACGTCGCCCTTGCACCGGCTGACTATCCTCCCGACCTGCGCGACCGCATCACGTCGCTGACGGCGCATACAGACAAACCCATTGCCCGCGAGGCGCTCCTCGCCGCCCTGCTAAATGCCTTGGAACCGCGCCTCGACGCCGTCTGCTCGCAGCAAATGATCGAGATCCGGCGCGACTATCGACAGGCCTGCAGCACACTTGGTCGTCACGTGCGCGTGGAACTTGCGGGACAACCGTCGCTGGAAGGACTCGCCGAATCGATTGCCGACTCCGGGGCCTTGATGATTCGGCCGGATACGGCGGCGAGCGCGGACTCCGCCATCCAGCCAGTTGCAGTCATGGCGGGGGATGTGGTCCACTTACGGTAGGAATCGACACCGATGCTGCTCGCAATCGATATCGGCAATACCAACGTGGTCTGGGGCCTGTTCGACGGCCGCACCCTCAAAGGGCATTGGCGCCTGGCGACGGACGCGACGAAGACGGCCGACGAATATGGGCTGGAGTTTCGCGGGCTGCTGCACCTGGCCGGCTATGGCCCGGACGATGTGCACAGCGTCATCATCTCCAGCGTCGTGCCCTCGCTGAATCAAACGTTCGACCTGCTCTGCGAAACGTATTTTCACCAGACGCCGCACTCGGTGAGTTCGGATACCGACACCGGCTTGACCCTGCGCTACGCGAACCCGCGGGAAATCGGCAGCGACCGCCTCGTCAACGCCGCGGCCGCCTACTGCGAATTCAAGACCGATTTGATCATTATCGACTTCGGCACGGCCACGACCTTCTGCGCCGTGACCAAGCAGGGCGACTATCTCGGTGGCGTCATCGCGCCGGGCCTCGGCATCAGCGCGGACGTGCTCTGGTCGCGCACCGCCAAACTCCCCAAGGTCGCCCTCGTGAAACCCAAGACCGTGATCGGCCGCGACACGGCCAGCAGCATGCAGAGCGGTCTGATCTTCGGCTATGCCGGGTTGGTCGACAGCATCGTCGACCGAATCAGCCGCGAACTCTGCACCGACCCGAAGGTCGTCGCAACCGGCGGACTCGCCGGGATCATTGCGCCGGAAACGACCCGCATCCAAATCATCCGTCCTCTCCTCACCTTGGAAGGCCTCGCCCTGCTCGACCGTCGTGCGCGTGGGGAACTGAACTAAGTCCTCGACGCCGCCTCCGTGGCGCGCGTAGACGGACCGGATCGTCTCTCCACATCCCATCGAAAAATCGAGAAAATCGTCTCGCGTGGGTTGACTTCACGGTCCCTGTGGCTATCTGACCACAACTAGAGGTGCATATTGTGAGCGACGAACAAGACAACTTACACATAATCAACGAGTTATCAGAGAACGAGGACGCGACGACGGGCGACGCCACCGCCGAATTGCGCACACAGCTGGCGGCGAAGACGGAAGAAGCCGCGGCATTCCAAGACAAGTACGTGCGGCTCATCGCGGAAATGGAAAACTATAAGCGCGTGTCGCAGCGCGAGCAGAAAAACAGCATTCGATTCGGCAACGAGACGATCCTGAAAGACATTTTGCCGACGCTCGACAATCTGGAGCGCGCCATTTCAGCCGCCAAGACGGCCGGCACAACCGGCAGCGAGGCGTTGATCCAGGGTGTGGAGCTGACGTTGAAGAGCTTGGTGGAAAACCTGGGCAAGCATGGCGTGAAAGCCATCGCCAGCGTGGGCGAGTTGTTCGACCCCACCTACCACCAGGCCGTGGCACAGGTGGACTCGGACAGCGTGGCACCCGGGCACGTGGTTGAGGAATTTCAAAAAGGGTACGCTTTGCATGATCGCGTCTTGCGCGCGGCCATGGTGAGCGTCGCCGGATCGGGCTCGTAACACCAACAAGGCTCACACAGTCGGACGCGCGTCACGCGCCCGAAGCCGACAAGACGGAAGGAGCAATTCCAATGGGAAAAGTTATCGGAATCGACCTGGGCACCACCAACTCGTGCGTCGCGATCATGAGCGGCGGCGACCCGGATGTGATCACCAACGCGGAAGGCAGCCGGACCACCCCGTCCGTGGTCGCCATCACGGATAAGGGCGAGCGGCTGGTCGGGCAAATCGCCAAGCGCCAGGCCATCACTAATCCGGAGAACACGATCTACTCCGTGAAGCGTCTGATGGGCCGCAAGTTCAGGTCCAAGGAAGTGCAGGACGCCATGAAGCGCCTGCCCTACAAGGTCCTGGAAGCGCCCAACGGCGACGCGCACGTCGAGATTCGCGGGAAGAGCTATAGCCCGGCGGAAGTTTCGGCGATGACGCTGCAAAAGATGAAGCAGACGGCCGAAGACTATCTCGGCGAAAAGGTCACAGAAGCGGTCATCACCGTGCCCGCCTACTTCGACGACAGCCAGCGCCAGGCCACCAAGGACGCTGGCCAGGTCGCCGGGCTGAACGTTTTGCGCATCATCAACGAGCCGACGGCCGCGTCGCTCGCCTACGGATTGGACAAGAAGAAGGACGAGCGCATCGCGGTGTACGACCTCGGCGGCGGCACCTTCGACGTGTCGATTTTGGAAATCGGCGAAGGCGTCTTCGAAGTGAAGTCGACCAACGGCGATACGTTTCTCGGCGGCGACGACTTCGACCTCCGCATCATGGATTGGCTGGTCGAGGAGTTTAAGAAGGATCAGGGCATCGACCTGCGCAAGGACCGCATGGCCCTGCAGCGCCTGAAGGAAGCGGCCGAGCGCGCGAAGATCGAGCTGTCGTCCTCGCAGGAAAGCGAAATCAATCTCCCCTTCATCACCGCGGACGCGAGCGGCCCGAAGCACTTGGTCACCAAGCTGACGCGCGCCAAGCTCGAACAGCTGGTGGATGACCTGGTGCAGCGCACGATCGAACCCTGCCGCAAGGCCCTGGTGGATGCCGGCGTGACGGCGAAGGACGTCAACGAAGTCGTCTTGGTCGGCGGTATGACCCGCATGCCGAAGGTCATTCAAGTCGTGAAGGAATTTTTCGGGAAAGAACCGCACCGCGGCGTGAACCCGGATGAAGTCGTGGCCATCGGCGCCGGCATTCAGGGCGGCGTCTTGAAGGGTGAAGTGAAGGACGTGTTGTTGCTCGACGTGACCCCGCTGACCTTGGGCATCGAGACGCTCGGCGGCATCTTCACGCACCTCATCGAGCGGAACACCACGATCCCGACCAAGAAGAGCCAGGTGTTTTCGACCGCGGCGGACAATCAAACCGCCGTCACCATCCGCGTGTTCCAGGGCGAGCGCGAGATGGCGAACGACAACAAGCTGCTCGGGCAGTTCGATCTCGTCGGCATTCCGCCCGCTCCCCGCGGCATGCCGCAAGTCGAAGTCACCTTCGACATCGACGCCAACGGCATCGTGCACGTCTCGGCGAAGGATCTCGGCACGGGCAAGGAACAGTCCATCAAGATCACCGCGTCGAGCGGCTTGAACAAGGATGAGATCGAAAAGCTGGTGCGGGACGCCCAAAGCCATTCGGACGACGACAAGAAGCGTCGGCAAGTGGCGGAGGCGAAGAATCAGGCGGATAGCTTGATCTACAGCACCGAGAAGAATCTCGCCGAACACGGCGATAAGATCGGCGAAGCCGAGAAGACCTCGATCACCGACGCCATCGCCGCGTTGAAGAAGGCGATGGAAGGGACGGAGCCGGAGGCCATCCAAGCGGCCACGCAAACGTTGACCACCGCCTCGCACAAGTTGGCGGAGGAAATGTACAAGAAGGCCGCGGCCTCGGCGACCCCGGAACCGAACATCAATCCTGACGCGAGCGCGCAGAAGTCGGACGACAAGGTCGTCGACGCGGAGTTCGAAGAGGTCGACAAGGACAAGAAGTAAGGTCGCACGCTCGTCAGAAGTGCGCTAGAATGCCGAGCAGATCGCTCCGACGCTGAAGCCCTCCGGGGTTTCGGCGTCGGCGTCTGTATTCCTCCCCATTATTTCTCAACACAAAGGCGCGGCGAGTTGTGAGCAAACGCGATTACTACGAAACGCTGGGCGTCGAGCGGACCGCCTCGGACGACGAAATCAAGAAAGCGTTCCGCCGCCTCGCGCGTCAGCACCATCCGGACGTGCAGCACGGCGATCAGGATAAGAAACAGGCCGAGGAAAAGTTCAAAGAGATCGCCGAGGCCTACGAAGTCCTGAGCAACCCCGAACAGCGCAAACGCTACGACACCTTCGGCCATGCCGGGCCGCAAGGGGGCGGCTTCGAAGGCTTCGATTTCGGCGGCGGCGGGGGGTTCGGCGATGTCTTCAACGACATCTTCGACGACTTCTTCGGCGGCGCGCGCGGCGGCGGCCGTCAACGCGGCGAACGCGGCTCCGACCTGCAATACAATCTTGAAGTCAGCTTCGAGGAAGCGGTCTTCGGCAAGGAAGCGAAGCTCAAGATTCCCCGCTGGGAAACCTGCCAAGGCTGCAACGGCACCGGCGCGAAATCCGCCAACGCCCTCAAGGGCTGCCCCAGCTGCAAAGGCGCGGGACAGATTCGGCTGCAACAGGGCTTTTTCAGCATCAACCGCACCTGCCACCAATGTAACGGCACCGGCCAGATCATCAGCGAACCCTGTAAGGATTGCCAAGGCCGCCAACGCGTCTATCGCGAGCGGATGTTGTCCGTGCAAATTCCTGCGGGTATCGAAGGTGGGATGCGGCTGCGGCTGTCGAACGAAGGTGAACACGGTATCAACGGCGGGCCTCCGGGCGATTTATTCGTGGCACTGAGCGTCAAGCCGCATGCCGTCTTTTCGCGCAAAGGAACCGACATCCTGTGTGACGTACCGGTGAACTTCGTGACGGCGGCGCTGGGCGGAACGGTGGAAGTGCCCACCCTCACCGGCACCACCACGATCAAGGTCCAGTCCGGCACGCAGCACGACCATACGGTACGCATCAAGGGCACGGGCATTCCCAGCCTCAAAGGCGGACATCCGGGCGATCAGGTCTGCGCCATCAAGGTGCAGGTCCCGACCAAACTCAGCCCACGGCAGAAGGAATTGCTGAGCGAGTTCGCCAAGGAAAGCGGGATGTCGATGGAACAGAACGGCGAAGGCTTTTTCGACAAGGTCAAAACACTGTTCGAATAGCGGCGCGTACCGCGCATCCCCTCGCCTGCCATGCCGGCCTTCTTCATCACTGCGGCGGATCGCGTCGGCGATTGCATCACCCTCACCGGCGACCTCCACCACCACCTCAGCCACAGCCTGCGCGTCAAAGCCGGAGAAACGCTCACACTGACCGAAGCCGGCCTGTGCCGCCACCTGGCGCGGGTGCAGCGCGTGGATCGCTCCACACTCGTCGCCCAGATTGAACAGACCGAGCAGGCTCCGCCCGCCGCTGCCGCGGCAGTCCATCTCGCCCTGGCCATCCTGAAACATGATCCGATGGACTGGGTCGTCCAAAAGGCCACGGAACTGGGCGTGACCGCCATCCATCCGCTGCTGACGACGCGCAGCGCCGTCAGGCCGGATGCCGCACGCGCAGCGTCGCAACGCAACCGATGGGAGCGCATCGCGCTGGAGGCCG
The DNA here is from genome assembly GCA_041908685.1 of Nitrospiraceae bacterium. Lineage (GTDB taxonomy): Bacteria > Nitrospirota > Nitrospiria > Nitrospirales > Nitrospiraceae > BQWY01. The sequence goes on from JAYREW010000023.1 coordinate 152,270, forward strand.
CGCAGCAATCGGAGCGCTGGACGATTCCAACGGTGCATGAGCCGCTGACGCTCGACCGCTGGCTGGCCGCGCGCCGGTCGGATTCAGTGTCGTCAGAGGGAGCGATCTCTTTCGTGCTTCAAGAGCGAGGCGCGAGCCACACGCTGGTCGGCATGCCCTGGCCGGACCCAGTGCGCTCGGTCACGGTGGCCATAGGCCCGGAAGGCGGATGGGCACCGGAGGAACTGACTCGGTGGCAGGACTTCGGCGCCGCCGGAGTCAGTATGGGCTCAGGGATTCTGCGTGCGGAGACGGCGGCGCTCACGGCGATCACGCTCGTGCAAAGCCGTCTGGGTCTGTTCGGGTAACGGTCAGCTCACGATCAGATCGGATCTGCGCGAGTCGACTACGGGTGCAGCACAAACAACGCTCCGCCTTCGCCCACCGTCCAGCCATGCTGCGCATCGCCGAAACTGAGGCCGAAAAGCGTCTGCTTGCCGAGCGGCGGTTGCCCATCCCACGAGAGTCCCGCGTCCTTGGTGAGATACACCGAGCCGCGCTCGCCCACGATCCAGCCGGTTTTTGAATCCGTGAACCGGATTTTCAGGAGATCGGTCACGTGCGTGCAACTGCCCGTGCAGGAGAGGCTATGATCGACCCAGGTTTCCCCGCCGTCGATCGTCTGTAGCAACACCCCCGCGTTCCCCACCACCCAGCCGATATGCGGCTCGGGAAACGCCACGTCGAAAAAGGTGCCGGAACTCTTGGTCGTGCGCGCCTTCCAATGCTCGCCGCCGTCCTCCGTCATCAACACGGTGCCCAAGGCGCCGACAGCCACCGCACGTTGCTGCTCGAGCAAAACCAGACTATACAGGTTGGCGTTGGAGTCGCTCTGCTGTTCGCTCCATGTCGCACCGCCGTCGGTGGTGTGCAGGATGATCCCGCGTTCCCCCACGATCCAGCCCTCTGTCGGCGATCGCATCGTCACGGCATAGAGCGTTTGCGGCGTGCCGCTGTTCTGTCGGATCCACTGCTCGCCGCCGTCGGCCGTCGACAGAATCGTCCCGTTTGCGCCGACCGCCCAGCCGCGCTTGGCATCGACAAACGTCACGCTGGCCAACAGCGAGGTGGTCCCGCTCTTGAGGACTTTCCACTGCTTGCCGCCGTCGTTGGTGCGAATGATCGTCCCGCCCATCCCCACCGCCCACCCCTGCTGTGGACCCTGAAAGGAGACGGACAAGAGCGTGCTGGCCGTCGGGCTCTTGGGCGCATGCGGCGCAGCGGCCTTCTCCGCGGCGATGGCCGGTGTCGCCAGGCTGGCCACAGTTGCCAGCAGTAGCGCGGCACTCGCCACGGCACGCCAGCCGGCCGAACGTCCGACGCAGAGGCGGAGCATGAAGGACCTCACCACGCTCATTGATTGGTATTCGCGTCCGGACGCGTGTCGCCGAAATGGCTCGCGTCGGGCAGGCCCTTGGCTTCGATGGTAAATTCGCCGACCGGAATCGAAATGTACTTCGGCGGGTGACAGCAGGTGCCGTCCGGCAACGTGTCCCAGGCGCCCCGTCGGACCACGATTTGGCCCTTCGACAAATCCGGATTGAACTCCTGGCCCTTCCCGATACCCCAGAGATGCCGCCGCGGTACACGGACCTGAATCTCCGTGTCCTTCCACGAGACGACCTGTACGGCGATATTGTTGAACAGCACCTCGGTGCGGGAAATATTTTCGTCCCACTCCATCATCTTCCGCTTATAGGCCGCCTCGGACAGACCGATCTTCACCGTGTCGCGCATCTTCACGAATTCGCCGAAGCCCGTTCCCTTGATGGTGACGATCTCGTCGAGCCCGGCCGAATGCGGGCTGTACGACGACACAGTGGGCGTCACGAGCGTGAAAGTGCCCGCTTCGTAGGTCAAAATCTTCTTATCCGTGCAGCAGGAGCCGTCGGGGTTGGGACGCGAGGCGCCGCGCTTGACGACCACCGTCCCGTCTTTCACGCTGTACGGCACCCACACATCGATACGGTCATTGTGCCACCGATAGATCGGCGCCGGCACACCACCGATTTCCACGCCGTTGTCGCCCTTGTCGAAGTCGGTGAAGGCGAAGGCGGACGCGCCGCTTTCGCTGTAGATCCCGAAATTCTCGCCGGCAATCTTGAGCAACGTCCCGACCGGCGCCGCTGCCGGTGTCACCGCGGTGGCCTTCGGCACGGTCAGCGCATACTGCGCCACCGTCCGATCCCCGCCCGCCTTCTTCAACAGGACCGGGCCGGACTCCGCGTCGATCGGCACGTGCGCCACGATCATGACATCCTTCCACTGCGCAATCGCCGCCGGATGCCCGTTGAAAAACAGTCCGTCGCTCGGGCCGCGCGTCTCACCGAAACCCGCGCCGAACAAGACCACCTTCGTTCCAACCGGGCCGGTCACCGGGTCCAACCGCACGGTCGGGAGCAGCGCCGCCGCCATAGTATTGCTGACGACCCGCTGCAAGTCGGCGCAGCAGGAGCCGTCGGCCAAGGGATCGGACGAACCGAGGCGCACCTGCACGCTGCCGTTCTGCGCATTGCCCGGCACATCGACCTCGATCTTCTTGTCGTTCCAACGACGTGCGCGCACGACCACGCCGCCCACCACCACATCGTTCACACCGAACATCGAATTCGGATCGCGCGGGCCGCCAGTGGAGCCGAAATGCTGGCCATGGATTGTCAGGACGGAGCCCGGTTCGATCTGCGCCGGTTCGATCCGTTCGATTACCGGCGTCTGCACCTGAAAGCGCCCAACCGCCGCACGTTGCGCGCCGCGCACAACCTCGACCTCTCCGTCCTTCGCCGCAAACGGAACCTTCACTTCAATGACCGTCGGCTCCCACCGTTGCACGAGCGCCGGCACGCCGCTGAACAGCACGCGATTCTCATGCGCCGAGGTAAAGGTCCCAAATCCGTCGCCGCTGATGATCACCACCGAGCCGGGTGCGCCGTCGGTCGGCATCAGCTGCGCGGTGATCTTCGGCTGCTTCGCAGATTGTTTGGCGGTTTTTTTTGCGGAGGCCTTCGCGTCCGCAGCAGCGCTGGTCCCCGCAGCCAGCCCGAGCTCGGGTCCGAAGACGGGCGTCACCACCACTGTCGAGGCAACTGATAGTCCAAGGGCTACGGCATATATCGCGTACCGCATCGTCGGTCTCACTTCCTGTGGTTACGAATTGGAACGGGATTCCTCCGCGTGTGCCGTGGTCCCACGCACGGGAGGTAGGAAGACGGGAGGGCGCACAAAAATCAGACCTGTAGCGGACTATAACAAGCAGATTTTTTGAGTGTCAAGGTAAGCGGAGAGAGTGCGGCCGCGCAGGCGTCACTACGTCGCGGGATGCACGTGCACGATCAGATCGAGTTCGACCGACGCATTCAGCGGCAGCTCCGCGGCGCCGACCGCCACACGCGTATGCCGCCCCGTCTCGCCGAAAATCTTGACGAGGAGGTCGGAGGCGCCGTTGATGACGGAGGGCTGCTCGGTAAATCCCTCGTGCGACGCGACATGACCGGTGAGCCGGACAATCTTTCGCACGCGCGCCAGCCCGCCCAACTCCTGGTTGACGATGGCCAGCGCATTGATCACGGCCTGACGCGCCGCCGCCTGCCCCTGCGCCACGGTCACGTCGCGACCGAGCTTGCCGGTCGTTTGGACCTGCCCGTCCTTCGACGGCAACACGCCGCTCAAGAACAACAGGTCGCCCGCCATCACGGCCGGAATATAGTTGGCCACAGGCTTGGGCGCCGTCGGCAACGTGATGCCAAGATCGATCAGCCGCTGTTCAAACGACATGATTTACCTTTCGACGGAGACAGCCGCGTAAAGGACTGCGTCAGCCGGCCCGCAAGGCCTGCACAAAACTTTCGCCGACCGATAGTTCCGGCGCGACCAGCGCATCAGCAATCGTTTGGCCGATGTCGGCATAGGTCGCCCGCGTTCCCAAATTCACGCCACGCGACACTTTCGGACCGAAGGCCAACAGCGGCGCCGCCTCACGCACCACCTGCTCCGGGCGCTGCAGATCGCGCGTCTGATCCGAGGTGATGAGGACCACGTCCTCCGGCTTCAACAACGCCTGCAGAGACGGAATGCGCGTGTCCACTTCATGGAGTTGATCCGCCAACACCGCTTCATAGCTCGCGCGCGGCGCACGCGGCACGTCATCAAAGAGATTCACGATGATCAGCCCGCGTGGAGTCGTCTTCAGCGTCGTCACCATATCGGTCCAGGCCGCCGCCGTGTCGTCCACCGGAATAGAGCGCGTGAAGCCGGATCCGTTGAAATAGTCTCCGCACTTCCCGAAGGACGTCACTAACTGCACCGCGCCGCTCAAATAGTCGAACAGGGACTTGGTGGGCACCGGCACACAGCTTTCGCGCCACCCGTCGTTCCAATGCCAGGCGCCAGCGCCGCCGCCGTAGGGCCGAGCCCCTACGCGCCGCACACCGAGCGAACCGGTCGCCGTCCGCACTTCACGCACCACGCGAAACAACTCCTTCGGCGGGAGCACCGACTCATGCGCCGCCAGATTGCAGGCTGCGCCCTGCTCGCCCCACACGACCAACCCCTTTTCACGAAATCCGTGCGCGCCGTGCACCGCAATCACGTCATCCAGCACGTGGGTCGCGGACTCGATGACCGGGCGCTGCGCGACCTGCTCGATCACCCGCAGCACGTCCGCCGGCACCGCCGCCGCAAAGGAGGGAATCCCCGGCTCGATCGGCAACCCGGCCAGCTCCCAATAGACCCCCATCGCGTCGGTGCCAGGCGCCTGCCGAACGATCCGTCCGAAGCAGCCGTCCGGCTGATCCAGTCGAATGAGCCGCGGATGGTTGGTGAGGTGGCCGAGGCCGAGCGCTTCAAGATGCGGCAGTCGCAAATCCGGTTGCGCCGTCAGCAGACGCGACAGCGTGTCGGGCACACCGTGAGAGGGAGCCGATGCAGAGGATGCGGTCTCGGGAAGGGCACCGACACCAAGACCGTTGAGCACGAGGAGAAGAATCCGCCGAATCACGGGCGCACTATAGCAGAACGGACTCGGCGCGAAAAGACAGGGCGCGCGTAGAAATCACCGGCGGGAAGTCTCTGAGAAAAGCTACCTAGCGGCCGCCCAGATAGTCGGCGATCCGGGCCTTCCCGTCTCCCGCGACCAGCGTAAACTCGACGCCGAATTCCTTCCGCATCGACCAGCGCACCCGCGCAAGCTCGATGCTGACCGGCTCCACGCCTTCGGCCAAGTGAATGGCGAGGACCACATGCGTGTCGGACCGCAGATGCTCGTCGCACGCCACCGCGCAGCCACCGACCGAGAGATCGTACACACGGCCCTGCGCCGCCTCGCCCGACTCCGGATACACCGTTACCCGGCAGTCCACCGTCCGACGCGGTTGTTTGCGAAGCTCGGTCATCGTGCGCCTCCCGGCATCTCGCCCAGAATCGCCAGGCTGGCGCTCGTCCCGATACGATCGGCACCGGCCTCCACCATCGCGCGGAGCGACGCCAGCGTGCGGATGCCGCCGGACGCCTTGACCTTGGCACGCCCCCGCACCGCCGCCCGCATCAGCCGCACGGCGTCGACCGTCGCCCCACCTGCGGCAAAACCCGTCGAGGTCTTCACGTAGTCCATCCCGGCCTCGACCGCCAGCGCACAGGCGGTCTGAATCTCGTCCTGGCTCAAGTAACAGGTCTCGAGAATGACCTTATGCTCGGCCTCCGGCGTCGCCTCCACCACCGCAGCCATGTCGGCGCGCACCGCATCGTAGTCGCCCGACTTCAGCCAGCTCACGTTGATCACCATATCCAGCACGCGCGCCCCCTGCGCAACGCCGTCGCGCGCCTCAGCCACCTTCGTGGCCGTGCGATGGCCGCCGAGGGGAAAGCCTACAGGAATGCCCATGCGAATCGCGGTGCCCTGCACGGCCGCGACCGCCTCCGCGACGTAGCAGGGCGGAATGAAAATCACACCGAAGCCATGGGTCTTGGCCTCGGCGCAGAGCCGCAGCACATCAGTGCGCGTCGCGTCCGGCCGCAACACCGTGTGGTCGATCAACGCGGCAAGCTCGGCACGGGTCAGTTGGGATGGCGTCATCAGCAACGTCCTTGGAATCGTCGGCCGAACGCGGGCTAGGCCTGGGGCCGACCGGCGCGGCGGAAGGGTTTCTTTTGATACTTCTCCACCGCTTCGTTGTGCTGCACCAGCGTGGAGGAGAATTGGTGCGTCCCGTCGTTCCGGGACACGAAATACAGATAGGGTTCGTTCGCCGGATGCAGCGCCGCTTCGATGGACTGGGCGCCGGGACTGGCGATCGGGCCGGGCGGCAGCCCGCGCACGCGATAGGTGTTGTACGGACTCGGGCTCGACAGATCCTTCTTATGGATATTCCCGTCGAAGGATTCCAGGCCGTAAATCACCGTAGGGTCGCTCTGGAGCGGAATGTTCTTCCGCAGCCGATTGTGGAACACCGCCGAGATCAGGCGCCGCTCGGAGCCCGCGCCGGTTTCCTTTTCGATCACGCTGGCCATCGTAAGGACCTGGTGCGGAGTCATCCGCTGCGCCTGCGCCAGCGCTTTCCACTCCGGCGTAAACACCTGCCAGAGTTTGCCGACCATCGTATGGATCAGGTCCTTCGCCTTCGTGCCGCGGGCTACGCGATAGGTATCGGGAAAGAGGTAGCCCTCCAACGTCGGCGCGTCGATCCCCAGGCTGCGCACAAACACCGGGTCGCGGGCCAGCCGCACGAATTCCTTCGCATCCACAAAGTCCTCGATATCGAGCACTTCGGCGATCTGCGCGATGGAGTAGCCTTCGGGAATGGTGATGGGGTGCAGCACGACGTGCCCGCCGACCAGCTTCGCGAGGATATCCTTCGGCGTCATGCCGGGGTTCAGCTCGTATTCGCCGGACACGATGCGGCGATCCGCGCCGTCGGCGCGCCCGACCATCACGAACCGGGCTTTGCTTTTGATGAGCTGCTGGCGCTCCAGGAGTGAGGCGACCTGCTGAAAGCTACTGCCGTCCGGCACGACGAGGATTTGGGACGGCGGATGCTGATCGGGCGACATCATCGGGCCGTCGGCCCATTGCAGGGCGCGATACCCGACGACGGCGGCCACCGCGCACGCCACTATCGCGAGGAAGAGGATCGTGCGTCCGTACATGGCCTCATCGCCGTGGGGTCACCCGCCCGGCGCATAGTCCCATTCGTCTGGGTACGGCTCACCCTCCGGCGCCGAGGCCGCCGAGCCTGCCGTAGAAGTGGGAGTCCTGCTGGCTAAGTAATTTTGCAGCAATATGGCCGCCGCGATACGGTCGATGACGAGTTTGCGCTTGGCGCGGCTCATGTCCGCTTCCAGCAACACGGCTTCGGCGGTTTGCGTGGTATGCCGCTCGTCCCAGGCTTCGATCGGCACGGGCAATACCGCGGCCAATTGCTGACGAAACTGTTCGACCGCCTGCGCCTCCGGACCCAGCTCACCGTTGGTGCGAATCGGCAGGCCGATCACCACGCGGGCCACCTCATGGTCGCGCACCAATTGCTGGATATGCGCGATATCGAGCGTGACCGTGCGGCGGTGGTACGTTTCCAACGGTTGCGCCGTCCAGCCCAGCTCGTCGCTCAGCGCCACGCCGATCCGTTTGGTGCCGTGGTCCAAGGCGAGGATTCGAGTAGCAGGCATAGGCGGTCGTCACGCTCACAACTGTCGGAGGTGGATCGGTTACGCCCCTACAGTCGATTCTACCAGACGGAACACGGATGCCAGCGCGTTCGGCAGCCCTTCGGGATTTTTTCCACCCGCCTGCGCCAACTCGGGCCGCCCGCCGCCGGTGCCGCCGACCTCGGCCGCCATGACCTTAATCAGGTCCCCGGCCTTGATCTTTCCCGTGAGGTCCTTCGTGACCGCCACGAGCAGCGAGACCTTGTCATCCGTCACGCCGCCCAGCGCAATGACGCCGGACGAAAGCTTCTCGCGCAACCGATCGGCCAAGGCGCGCATGCCGTTCATATCCATGCCGTCCGTGCGCTGCACATGCACCGAGACCCCGCCGATCGTCTTGACCTCGCTGTCCGCAGTGGCGCCGCTGGCTAACTTCAGCTTCACCTCGTCGAGCTCGCGCTCCTTGTCCTTGAGCTGCGTCATCAGCTTCTTGGTCCGGCCGACAATCTCGCCGGCACCGACCTTCAACAGATCCGACAGTTCGCGCATCTCCGCTTCCAGCCGCTTGACGCTCGCCACGGCGCCCACACCGGTCTGCGCTTCCATGCGCCGCACACCGGCCGCCACGCCCGTTTCGGAGACGATCCGGAACAATCCGATGTCGCCGGTGCGACGGCAATGCGTGCCGCCGCAGAGTTCCTTACTGAACCCTTCGACGTTCACCACCCGCACCTGCTCGCCGTACTTATCGCCGAAAAAGGCCAAGGCGCCGCCCGCCACGGCCTCCTGAATGCCCATGACCTGCGAGCTCACCGCTTCGTTGCGGCGGATCTGCTCGTTCACCATCGTTTCGACCACTTCGATATCGCGCGCCGACAGGGGCTTGAAATGCGCAAAGTCGAACCGCAACCGATTCGGCGCCACCAACGATCCGTATTGCTTCACGTGCGGGCCCAACACGTCGCGCAGCGCCGCATGCACCAGATGGGTGGCGGTGTGGTTGCGCGCCGCGTCCATACGCGCCTGCCCCTGCACCTGCGCCTGCAGCCGATCGCCCTCACGCAGACGGCCGCTGAGCACCGTGCCCTTATGCACGATCATGGTCGGCACCGGCCGCGCGGTTTCGCTGACGGTCAATCGGCCCTCAGGGCCGGTCAATTGCCCTTGATCGCCGACCTGGCCGCCGCCTTCCGGATACAACGGCGTAACGTCCAGCACCACTTCGACCGTGTCGCCTTCGACCGCTTCCTTCACCAGCCGGTCGCCTTTGAGGATCGCCTGCACGACGCTCTCGGTCTCCAACCGGTCGTAACCGACAAATTGCGACGCGGGCAGCTTCCCGGCCAACTCGGCCAGCACCGGATTGGCGGTCTCGGCCTCGAACGTGGCCGACTTCCGGGCGCGCGTACGCTGCTCGTCGATAGCGGTTTGAAACCCGGCTTCGTCGAGCGTCAGCCCATGCTCGCGCCCGGCCTCGGCGATCAAGTCCGTGGGAAACCCGTAGGTGTCATAGAGCTTGAAGACCTCGGCACCCGGCAGGGTAGTCGTCCCGGCGGCCTTGGTCGCCTGCACCAGATCATTCAACAGCGGCAAGCCCTGATCCAACGTCGCAATGAACCGCTCTTCTTCGCCTTCGGTCACTTCTTGGATGGTGCCGGCCGCCGCGCGCAATTCCGGATAGAACGGGCCCATCAAGCCGACGACCGCCTCGGTCAGTCCGTAGAGGAACGGCTCGGCCACGCCCAACAGGCGTCCGTGCCGCGCCGCGCGGCGCAGGATGCGGCGCAGGACATAGCCGCGCCCTTCGTTGGACGGCAAAATACCGTCGGCGATCAAAAACGAAATCGCACGCAGGTGATCGGCGATCACGCGCATCGACCGATCGGTGGCCAGATCGGTTCGATACTGTTTCTTCGTCCGCTCGCCGATGGCGCTCAGGATGGGCGTGAACGCATCGCTGTCGTAGTTGCTGCGCTGCCCCTGCGCGATCATCGCCAGCCGCTCCAGCCCCATGCCCGTATCGATACTCGGCTTGGGAAGCGGGTGCCGTTCGCCGCGCTCATTCTGATTGAACTGCATGAAGACCAGATTCCAAATTTCGATGACGCGGTCGCCCTCGCCGTTGGGACGGTCGTCGCCGGGCACGGAGGGCCCTTGATCGAAATGGATTTCGGAGCAGGGCCCGCAGGGACCCGTGTCGCCCATCTGCCAGAAATTGTCCTTGTCGCCGAACCGCAAAATGCGCGAGGCCGGCACGCCGATCTTCTTCCACAGGTCCTCGGCGTCCTGGTCGTCCTTATAGACCGTGACCCAAAGCCGATCCTTGGCGAGCCCCACATCCTTCGTGAGGTATTCCCAGCCGAAGTGGATGGCCTCGGCCTTGAAATAATCGCCGAAGGAAAAATTGCCGAGCATTTCGAAAAACGTATGGTGCCGCGCCGTGTAGCCGACGTTTTCCAGGTCGTTGTGCTTGCCGCCGGCACGCACGCACTTCTGCGCCGTCACCGCACGGTTGTAGCCCCGCACCTCTTCGCCCAGGAAGACGCGCTTGAATTGATTCATCCCGGCGTTCGTGAACAGCAACGTCGGATCGGCTTGCGGGATCAACGGCGAACTGGGCACCGCGCGATGGCCGTTCCGTTCGAAATAGCGGATGAAACTCGTGCGCAACTCCTGTGTCGTCAATCCCATGATCTCCCTCGTACCCGCAGTCTCCGTCCGTAGCTATCCGAGTCTGTCCGAGTCTGTCCGAATCTAGCCGTCTCTCTCCGTACCTGCGACCGGCCCTCTCCCACCACGATTAGTCTGTCTCGTGCCCCCGGGCTCGTGAGGCCAACACCGACTCGATCACATCTTCATCGAAGCCGCGGCTGCCCAACAGTTGGCTCAGCTTGCGCAACGAGATGCCGCCGCGTCGCCGCTCGGCGCCGACGGCCACCCGCTCGGCAAGCACCCGTTCCTGATGACGCGGGTAGAGATCGGCCAGCAGCGCCGCGATGTCCGACTCCTCAATGCCCTTCCCGCGCAGTTCGTCCTGCAGACGGGCGACCCCCATCGGGTACTTCGCCAGTCGGGCTTCCGCCCAGCGCTGCGCATAGGCGCGATCGTCGAGATACCCGCGCGCGCGGCAGTGAGCGACCGTCTGCGCAATCGCCTCGACCGACTCACCCTTCCGCGCCAGATACGCCGACAACTGTTGCGCGGTGCAGGCCTGTCGCGCCAGATACGCCAGCGCCAACGTCATCACCCGTTCGCCCTTGGCCGCCGCTGTGTGTGGAGCCTGTGAGGACGCGCGGGAGGTGACCATCGGCGGCGACGCCTATCTGCGCCCGACCTTTTCCTCGGCCTTCCTCGCGTCGGCTTTCGGATCGGCCTTCATGTCCGGCTTCCCGTCGGCCTTGTCGCCCTCGGCGCCGGCCGCGGGCTTGGCCTTCCCACCGAGTCCCGCCGTCTCACGCACCTTCGCTTCGATCTCTTTGGCGATAGCCGGATTATTCTTGAGCATGTCGCGCACCTGCTCGCGCCCCTGGCCCAACCGCTCCCCTTTATAGGAGTACCAGGCGCCCGACTTCTCCACGACCCGCTTCTCCACACCCAAGTCCACCAGCTCGCCCATCTTCGAAATGCCTTCGGCGAACATGATGTCGAATTCCGCCTGTTTGAACGGCGGCGCCATCTTGTTCTTCACGACCTTCACGCGCACGCGGCTGCCCGTGACATCCGTGCCCTCTTTGATGGACTCGATTCGTCGAATATCCAGGCGCACGGACGAATAGAACTTCAGCGCGTTGCCGCCCGTCGTCGTCTCGGGGTTGCCGAACATGACGCCCAATTTCATGCGGATCTGGTTGATGAAGATGACCATCGTGTGCGACTTGGAGATCGCCGCCGTCAGCTTGCGCAACGCCTGCGACATCAAGCGCGCCTGCAAGCCCATATGCGCATCGCCCATCTCGCCTTCGATTTCGGCACGCGGCACGAGCGCCGCCACCGAGTCGACCACCAACAGGTCGACCGCACCGCTCCGCACCAACGTTTCGGCGATTTCCAGCGCCTGCTCGCCGGTGTCCGGCTGCGAGACCAACATCTCGTCGGTGTTGACGCCCAGCTTCCGCGCGTATCCCAAGTCCAGCGCATGCTCGGCGTCGATGAACGCGGCAATGCCGCCGGCCTTTTGCGCCTCGGCAATGACATGCAGCGACAACGTCGTTTTGCCCGATGATTCCGGCCCAAAAATCTCGATGACGCGCCCGCGCGGTAAGCCGCCGATGCCCAGCGCCAGATCCAACGTCAGCGACCCGGTCGAGACGACCGGCGTATCCACCGGAATGTCCGCGGCGCCCAACTTCATCACCGCGCCCTTGCCGTACTGCTTTTCGATCTGGGACAAGGCGAGTTCTAAGGCCCGCTTTTTCTCGTCCTTCTCCGCCGTGCGTTCCGCCATGATGATGTCTCCTTCAACTGGAAAATCGCACGATTATACCTGAGGGCTCCGCCAAAACCTAGGCGGCGAATCCGCGACGGAACCGCGCAAATCGATGCGCATGACGGCTCGCGCAGACAGCGGGACCAAGACCCGATGAGTCGGCCTGCGCTTCGTGGTACAGTGCGGCACTCTTGTCCATCCAGACGCTTGTCGATGCGGAAGATTTCGATGACATCAGATGCATTCGCCGCCATCAGAAGGGGCGCACCGGTCCTGATCGCGCTGACGATCCTGAGCCTCTCGTTGATTCTGAGCGACCTGCTCGGCAACCGTGCCCACGCCGCCGCACCGGCAGAAAAAAGCGCAGCAGCGACACAATCGGCACCCTCCGCCATTGCGGTGCATGTCATCGCGCCGCCCGGCCTGCTCTCCGACGCCTACGTCCAAGCCGAAGACGAGATCCGCAAAGCCGGCGAGCAAACCTGGATTCCGCTCGGCGCGCCGCTCGGTTCCATCCGCATACCTTGGTGGCGCCAACGCATGACCTGGAATATCGTTGGCACCACCCTGGAAGTGGACGAGGACCTGCACCATGCGCTGACCTATGCACAGCCAGGCCGTGCCGACTCCGCACCAGGCACGACGATCCATTGCGGGACGGCGCCGCCGACCGATCCACCGGGCGCGCTGCATGTGAAAGTTCGTGCGCGGCTGTCGCTCACCACGCAATATCGTCTGCAGGCCACCGGTTCGACCGTGGATGTGGACTGGAAAACGCGCTGCGCCATGCCCGCGTTGACACAGGACCCATCTCCCACACTCAGACCGCACCTGAAGGCCGAGCGCGAGCGCATTGCCGCACTGGCCGTGACAAAGCTGGCCGAGACCTGGCCGCTCCAGCCGCAGATTGCGCAGGCCTGGCGTACGCTGCAGGAACCAATTTTGGTCGATGAACCGACCAGCACCTGGCTGCTACTCGCGCCGCGCGGCACCATCGCGGGCCCGGTCACGCTGCGTGGCGAAGGATTGGCCGCCACCGTTGCCGTCACCCTGTCGCCGACGTTGGTGCGCGGCGCCGCCCCTCCCGCCACCGCTATTCCATTGCCGACCGCAATGCTCCCCGCTGAGGGACCGGGGACCATGCCGCCATCGACCGTTCGCGCAACCTTCGACGTGCCCGTGCCCTTTCAGGAAGCGGATGAGCGGCTCCGCGAGGCCCTAGTAGGGCAACAGTTCAGCCTGGGCCTGGGCTCGGCGACCATTCAGGCCGTGCGGTTCGCGTCGTTGGGAGAGCGCGCGCAGGTGGAGCTGGATGTGGATATGGCCGGCCTCACGACGGTGCGCATGGAACTGACCGGCACGCCGGTCTTCGATGAACCGACGCAAACCGTGTCGTTTGCCGGATTGAATTACGCGATCAAGAGCCGGTCGGCGATGACGGACTTTGCGGAATCGTTGCTGCACGATGAGTTTCGACGGCAGTTGGAAAAGCGTCTGACGATCGATCTCACCCCCCGCCTCGCCGAGGCACGGCGCCACGCGACCGAATCGCTCGATCGGGAATGGAAAGGCGGACTCGTCCAGGGTACGGTGAAGACCTTACGACTGCGTCGCCTGACGATGGAACGCACGCGCTTCTTGGCGAGTCTGTCGACCGAAGCAGATATTCACTACCTTGTCGGACAGCGCAAATCTTCACCGCCCCGGCCAGCCTCACCGCCCCCAGCAGCCCCATCATCTTCCCCGGCTCCGCGGCCCGCGCCGACGACGCCCCACAAGTAGCCCTGCTCGACGGACTCGACAGCAGAGACAGGATCAGCGAGTTGAACGAATCAGACCAACCTGACTAGCCAGACCAACCTGACTAGCCAGACCAACCTGACTAGCCAGACCAATCTGACTAGCCAGGCGGGCCAGCCGAACCAGTTGAACCAGTCGAGCCATTTGAACCGGGCCTGCCCGAGAGTTCGAGCGACCAGAGCGGCGAATAGCGAGGACCGGCCGGTTGCAGCTCGCTCCTCATCAGATGCACGCGCGCAACGGGACAGGCGACGCCGTCCGTCCCGCCGACCAACGAGGCTGCCGGCCGCGCCAACAGCCCGGTGCGCGTCAGCAACTGTCCCAGCATCGGTCCCCCCTCACGAATGCGGGCCAACGTGAGATGCGGCTGAAACGGCTTGCGCTCCGCCGGAAATCCGAGCGGCACCAGCGCCTGGTCGATAGCTGCAGCGAGCGCACTCAACGACGCGGAGCCGCCCGCCGCTGTCGGCGCGCCAATCCATAGGACACGCGGCGCGCGGAGACTCGGGAACACACCCAGTTGCTCAAACGTCAGCGTCGTCGGCGCCGCGCCTGCGCAACAGTCCGCAAGCGCCCGCTTAATGAGCGGCACCTGCGGCTCAGGAATATCGCCGAGAAATTTGAGTGTCAGGTGGAAGGTGTCGGGCTGGACCCAGCGCAGCCTGACGGCAGCCGCCTCGTCAATGGCGAGCGTAGTTTTCAGCGCCTGCTGCAGCCTGCCGATGGCGCGCCTGGCCGCTTCGTCGAGCTGAATGGCGAGAAACGCTCGAACCGTCATGGGCCTCCGGGACTCAGGCGGCACCAGCCCAACCGTCGCAAGGCCGCCGCAAGGCTGCCAGGGTTTCTATCGTACCGCCTGCAGTAACGCCTGCCGCACGCAATTCAAGGCCGCCTGCGACGCGCGCAACTTGATGGCATCGCGCGGTCCGTGGAACGTGAACTCCTGGCTGATAGTCGCGCGCTCGGCCATGGCAAGTCCGATATACACCAACCCGACGGGTTTCGTCGCCGTTGCGCCGCCCGGCCCGGCAATTCCGGTGACGCTCAACCCAATCGTACTCCCCGTCTTCGCCCGAATGCCCTCCGCCATCGCCACGGCGACCGACGCGCTGACGGCGCCATGTGTGCGAATCAGCTGAGCCGGCACGGCCAACATGGCAGTCTTCGCCTCGTTGCTATAACTGACCACGCCGCCGAGAAAGTAGCCGCTCGCCCCCGACACCTGCGTCAGCCGATGCCCGATCAATCCGCCGGTGCAGGATTCTGCCGTAGCCAGGGTCGCGCCCTGCGCCGACAACAGGCGCCCGACGATCTCCTCCATCGTGTCGCGATCCTCGCCGAACACCAGCGGCCCCAACGTGGCGCGCATCGCGGACAGACTGCGATCAATCTCACGCGCCGGATCATGAGGGGCCGAGCGCGATGGCTGCCGAGCTCCCGCGCGCGACGGCGTATAGGTCAGCGTAATGGCCACGCCCAAGGGAGAGGCCAAGGTCCCGAATTCGAGCCCAGGGCCTGACGGCACAGAATCGAGCACGCGCGCTTCCAACTCGGACTCCGGCAACCCAAACGTCAGTAAGGCTCGGCGAATCACGCGCGGCCGACCACGCGACAGCGAGCGAATTTTGGGAACGACCGACTGCTCGAACATGGCCTGCGCCTCGGCCGGCACACCAGGCATCGCCACCAACGTGCAGCCTTTCCATCGAACCAGCACTCCCGGCGCAGACCCGATGGGATTACGTAGCACCTCCCCGCGCGACGGGACTAGAGCTTGGAGCCGTTGCTGATCCGTCATCGTGCGGCCGCGACTGCGCAGCCAGGCCTGCACCTGCCGCACCGCCTGCGGATGCGGGCGCAACGGACGCCGCGTGAGCGTGGCCATCGCCTGGCGCGTGCAATCGTCCAGCGTGGGGCCGAGCCCGCCGGTCATCACCACGAGCGACACACGGCCGGTGGCCACGCGCAGGGCCGAGACGATATCCGCCTCACGATCGCCGACAACGGATTTATAGCGCACCTCGATCCCCAACGCGGCAAGCGCGTCGGCCAACAGCAGGGAGTTCGTCTCGGAGCGACCGCCGACGAGCAGCTCTGTTCCAACGGCGAGAATTTCAGCGGTGGCGGATGGAGGCACTGACATACCCTTGTGTGGAGGCACCAGGTTTTCGCAGCGCAGCGTTCAGGGTCGAGTCACGGAGAGAGTCCTCCCCATCATTCGATCTGCGCAAAATCGAGATCGAATCGGACTTCGCCGCCTTCGGGCGGATAGACCAGCAACCTAGTCGCGGCCTTCGGATCGAAATCGGCATAGCGAAAGGTGGCGACGATCTTCGCTTTATATGCAGGAGATTTCGGCCAGCGCGCAGTGCGGCCCGCCACCGCATCAAAGCGGATGTTGACGGGTGAAATGGACTTGCCGGCCTGCTCCATTACGACGTACGTATTGACCGCGAAGTTCGGTCGTTCACCGTAGATGAACGTGGTGATGATCATGGTCGGACTATCCAGCACCTGCCGGATATCGGCGTCCGTCAGCGGCTGCCCGCGCAGCGCAAAGTGCGCCGCCATCACACGCAGACCGACGAGCTTACTCAGCACAAACCCCTTCGGCGTCAGCTCCTCGTCGACACCTGCCCCAAACCAGGCGAAGAGATGATCCGGCGGCACATGCTGCGGCGCAAAGGCTTCACCTTTCGCGATTTGCTCTTGGATCTGTTCGGGAGTAGGAGAAGGCTCAATCGCGAGCGCGGGATACGCGAGCCCCAAGGTCGCTGACCACAGCACCGCGCCGCATAGCGCACGGGAGACGGCACGACCGAAACGTGGGGACGGCGTCGTCACAACGCCGCAAGTACCAGATCGCCCCAAGGCTGTCAACCACAGGCCGCCGACCGGGCCCTAGTCACGGCCATCAATTTGCACCATGGCGCGCATACCACTCGCATTCAACCTTCGCCTGCGCGCTTGAATCCGAAATATCCGCGCCGCGCTACTGGTTTTCCACCATCAACCACTCCCGACCCTTTGTATCGACCCGACCCTTTATATCGCCCCCGCGTTCTTCAGCAGTATGGATGTGATGTTTGGAGGCAGTTCAAACAGGCTGATCCTACTGATTTGGAATAATGTCACACGTACCGTACCACTGGCTGGCCACTATAGTGCCAAAAATTTCAATATGTCGAGAATACACAGCGAACAAGGATCCTGTTCCTGCTGGCCCATGGGTAAACACCGTTGTGAAAATCTGGTTCCCTGCACTCGTACTCTCAACAAGAGTGAGCCCCGCGAGTGTCATTTGGGCGAATAGGTTTGAGGCCCCATTGTTCCCAATGCCCCTAGCCGTGGCCTTTTGCAGGTCAATGGAATCCACTATAAATTCGACTTTTCCTTCTTCAGGAACTGGTTTCAGAGTCCCATTTCTAGAATTCGCGCCCATCCCGTATGGAAAGCTGCATCTTAATGATTTAGCAATCTGCAATCGGGCAAACGCATCGTCTGCGCGAACTGTGTTCAGCTGAAGAAATATGCTACAGACGGTTAATAGCCCGGCTAGAACATATTTCATGAGATCCTCCGCGCAATTAACTGCTTTTAGCAACCCAGCCGACCAGGAAGGTATTCCTAACTTTCAGTTGATAATCAGCATGTTTTCATGCCGGGATTCTAGGTGTGCCTTCCTAGCCAGACAATTCCACCAATGGCCTGCTGCCGGTTTCGTTGACACCATCCTACGCTCATTCCGCCTGCCGTTCGAATTCCAGCGGACTGAGATACCCCAACGTGGAGTGCCGTCGCCGGGGATTGTAGAAGCGCTCGATGTACTCGAATACGTCCGCTTTGGCCTGATCTCGCGTGCGATACGTCTTGTTCGCCGTCCGTTCTGTTTTCAGCGAGGAGAAGAAGCTCTCCCTCGCAGCGTTGTCCCAGCAGTTGCCGGAGCGGCTCATGCTACAAGCCAAGCCCAGGTCGGCCAGGAGCCGCTGGAAGGGCTCACTGGTGTACTGGCTTCCTCGATCGGAGTGATGCAACACGGCCTCAGGCTTCCCGCGCTGCCAGATGGCCATCAGGAGGGCATCGGTGACCAGTTGCGTGGTCAGCGTCGCCTGCATTGACCAGCCACCACCCGTCGCGAGAAGAGATCTACGACAGCGGCGATGTAGAGCCACCCTGCGGCCGTCCAGAGATACGTGAAGTCGGCCACCCATTTGCGGTTCGGGGCTGGGGCGTCAAACTAGCAATTGAGCACATTCGGCAACACCACGCCCGGTGGCAGGGGCCGGCCTCGGCGGGTACCTGACGCTGTCTGGGCCGTGCCCGCAACGCCTGGGGCCGCACCAGTCGTTCGATCCGACGCAGGCCGCACCCCTCACCCTCGGCCAGCAAATCGTGCCATACGCGTCGCGTGCCGTAGGTCCGGTCACTCTGCAGGAAACTCGTCCAGATCTTGGCGCCCAACACCGCGTCAGCCACGCATAGAACCCACCTAACTCGGTGTCTTTGAAACCCGCAGCAGGCCACATTCTACGCATTCAAACTTGGCTGGTCTCCCCCCAATTGAGCACCTCAAGTGAGATTTTTCCCCGCTTCTCTCCCGCGGAATTTTATGGGTCAGGTCGCTAAAACACTCCGACTGCTTGACGTACCGCTGCTTAGGCTCAAAGAAGAGATTTGACAGGACGCCAGAGCCTAGGCTCACCGAACGGGACGGGCAAGCGTGGGTCAACGGTCGCCGAGGCGCGTTAACGCAAAGACACCCGCCTCCTTTCACCGCCCCCGTTGAAGGGGCGCTAGATACTCCGGATATGCCAAGAACTCCTCCAACCTACTGCATGTCCAGTGGCACAACTACGACGCGAAGCAAGAAGTGCACTAGCGCAATACACGCATTAAAACTCGTGTTTGCAAGCTGAATTTACTTACTATTGCATTGACAGTGCTTCTTAATTGGTCTATTGAGTCGCAGCAATGAATCCTCAACCTCTACGTACAATTAATGCCGCATTGCCCAGGCGCTCGTCGTGGTACATCGCAATGGTATTTTCGATGCTCGTTCCACTCACTTCAAGTGCAGAGGAAACGAAAGACAATGCCGCACAACAACAAGCGATGGCTACGCAAGCCGTCCACGAATTGCTCACGGATCAATCGACAGACTTCGTTAAACACCTCCTAGAGAAAGACAAATTAAATATAGAGTCGAAAAATGAGAGGGGTGAAACACCCCTGATTACTGCTGCTAAACAAGGTCGCACCGACCTCTTACTGCTTCTCTTGGTCAAACAAGCAAATATTGAGGCGACTGACAAAGATCAGAATACAGCCCTACACCACGCCAGCTATCATAGTAAGGTAGAAATTGTGAGCCTGCTGTTGAAATTGGGAGCAGATACTAATGCCACCAATAAAAATCAATCGACCGTCCTCCACGAAGCACTGAGAAGACGTACTAACGAGCCTGGTGAATCAAAGAAAGACCGCATAGATAATCAACTAAATATTGCGACTCAGTTATTAGCCAGGAATAAGGGGCTACTTAACCTAAAAGATAGTAATTTTCAAACTCCTCTTGCCTTAGCCAATGACGAGGCCGGCTTGGCTGACGGCATTAAAAAGATCACAGCCAAGCCAATGGTACTTTCCTCTGACGCTCCCAATAGCAAGGCTGTTGCAACTAATGACCCCGGTTTCATTTTTAAGAATTTGGGTATTGGCGGCGCAATTGGATGGACACATAACCTTGGATCCAGAAGAGTAGAAACCGTCGATGTAGTTAATAATATTGTTCGTATTCAAGACGAGAGAAACGATCTCATTCGCTTCATGCCAGAAGTACACCTTTGGGCCGCTAAATTCCGAGAGGATACCATTGGCATCGGTCCATTCTTTGCGCTTGCCCCGGGACAAAAATTTGTTGACGCCTTTGCTCTGGGCATCATGTTTGGCTACCGAGCAAAAAACACCGACCAGTACAGCTTCAATGTTGGTGTAGGTGCCATGCTTGATTTGGACACAAAAGTTCTTGGCGATGGAATCACTCGAAACCAACCTTTGCCGGCAGGAGAGACGTCTGCAAGAACTAAGCAAACAACGGTCGCGGGCCTGCTAGTGATGTTTTCAATCGGTTGGGATGTCTATGCTGCTCACAATTTAGCCGTGGAATAGATGTTATAGGTCAAATATAGATGTTATGGGTCACATGAAATTTATGGGTCAGGTCTTTAAACCACTTATGACTACTAGGCGTACCGCAGCTCGGGCTTAAAGGAGAACTTTGACAGGACGCCAGAGCCTAGGCTCACCGAACGGGACGGGCAAGCATGGACCATCGGTTGCTGAGACATGCCGCTGCAAAGACTCCCGCCCCTTAACATCGGCCTCCGCACTCGAAGCCGCAGCCCCCAGGCCATTGCCCCGAACAGAAGCTATCCCCACCGCAGAGGCATCAGATGCCCTCCGCCATCACCATCCCTCGCTCCGCCCGCCTGCCGTTTGACTCCCTATTACCCCTTCGCTAGATTTCATCGAAAGATTCTGGAGGAAGGCCTGCCCAAGCTGTCATGAACCGAGGACGCCGCGTCCCTTTGCCATTCAGCCTGCTGCTGCTGATCGCTCTTGTGAGCCTTGCCGACCGGCTTGCCAATCCCCTCGCGAGTCCCATAGCTGACGCGTCGTCCGTGCAAAGCCACGGGGATCCGCTCCGATTCGAACAGTTTCCCTCCGGCGGGATCTTTCATGGCACGCCGGCACGGATCATCACTGCACAGAATGCCACCGCGGCGCGGTTCCACACCGTCATCCAAGACAGCGCACAATTGGGCCCAAACTTCGCCGGCCAATACCGCCTAGCTGAATGGGGCTGCGGCGCAAGCTGTATCCAACTGGCCGTGGTCGACCTTCGGACCGGAGGCGTTACTTCCCTGCCCGGCATAGAGACCATCACGGCCACCCCCTCGGCAATTCGGAATCAGGATCAGTGCCCACCAACCCCATCCCTATATTACAAGCCAACCAGCACCCTGCTGGTCGCAGTGGGAACACCAAACGAAGATCCGGCACGGAATGGCCTCCACTTCTATCAATGGAATGGGAAATCGCTCATCCTGCTCCGCTTCCTTCCCTCCGCTCATCTGTCCTGCGAGGCACAACGGGCGGCTCTTCCTAACTAGCAGGTTCCTCGCAGCCTTTCGACCTCCCACACAATCGACCGCGCTTCAGACGAACCCACGCATGATCCGCTGCATCCTTGCTTGCCTGCTGGTATGGAGCTGCCTTCCGCTGGGGATATCGTTCGCTGCGACGTCTCCCCCGAAAACGACGACAACGTAAAGCGGGAGTAGACTGGCAGCTTCGGTGGTCCCTGACGAAAGGAGCGGACCCATGAAGCGGTCGAAATTCTCCGAGGGCAGATCGTGTACGCGATCCGCCAGGCCGAAAGCGGCACTCCAATCGGCGACCTCTGCCGGCAGCTCGGGGTGAGTGACGCCACCTTCTATGCCTGGCAACAGAAGTACGCCCACCTCGGCGTGAGTGAACTGCGACGCCTCCGTCAGCTGGAGGAAGAAAATAGCCCCCTGACACGGCTCGTCGCGGATCTCTCGCTCGACACGCACATGCTGTCGGAGGCCCTGCGAAAAAAAGCCTAAGGCCCGCCCGCCGCCGGGAACTGGCCCACTGATTCTGGGACACATTCTCGGTGAGTTGTGCGCGAGCCTGTCAGTTGGCGCAGTTCGGGTGAGCCTCGTGGTATCGGAACAGTCAGGCCAAGGATCAAACGGCCTTACGGTTACGGATTCGGGATCTGGCTCACGCCCGACCGCGGTTTGGCTATCAGCGCATTTGGGTGTTGTTGCGGCGTGAGGGCTGGCTCGTGAATCGGAAACGAGTGCGACGGCTCTATCGAGTGGACGGGTTGCAGCTGCGGATGCGCGTGCGGCGACGGAAACATATGGCGCTGCATCGAGAACCGGCTCCAACTCCCGTTGGCCCGACTGAACGCTGGAGCATGGATTTTGTGCATGATACGCTGGCCGAGGGGCGGCCATTTCGGATTTTGACGGTCGTCGATAACTGGAGTCGCTGTAGTCCGGTACTAGAGGTGAGATTTCGAATGACGGGAGAGACGGTGAGTCAGGTGCTGGATCGCGTCCTGGGCCAAGGCCGGAGCCCTCGGTCCATTACGTCGATCATGGCACCGAATTCCAATCACGCGCTTTGGAAGATTGGGCCTATCGGCGGAGTGAGCAACTCGACTTCATACAACCGGGGAACCCCGTGGAAAATGCCTTCATTGAATCGTTTAACGGATGACTGCGGGACGAGTGCTTGAACGTGCACCAGTTCGCTTCGCTCGCCGAGGCGCAAGCCATCATCGAAGCCTGGCGGATGGATGACAATCACCACCGCCCCCACAGCTCACTCGGGCACCTGACCTCGAATGAGTTTGTTGCACAATGTCAGGCTAAACCGATCGCCGAAGACGCCCTCTGCTCTGGTTAAGAATTGCCTCGAAAGGTGACAACGTCATGGGCTCCACGGAGGGGGTCATGGCACTAAAACGGCACACGTGTATGAGGTGCCCCCCTGTTGAGATAGTCCTAGCGATACTCTCGCCTCGATAACGCTGGAACCTTATCGATCAACCTTCCCGCAGATCTGCACACTGAATACAACTTAAGAAGATACACACACCACCGTTGAATTCAGGGATTGCCTGAGTTTCTTCCTTGCCGGCGTGTCGACGCGGTCGATGATGTATTTCAGGTAGAATGCCGCCGCACGGTTAAGCAGAACGGTAGTTCGAGGAGGATCTTGGGTCAATACCCTTTAGCCATGCATACCCGTATGGGGCAAGAATCAACGAAGGAGGAATGGAGTCGCGAGGGTCGGTCTGAGCTGGCCCGGGTTTCGTGGACACCAGGTTAAGAGTCACCACTCTGTCGCTCGAACTCCAGCGGACTCAGATACGCCAGGCTCTGATGGAGCCGCTGACAAGTGTAGAACCCTTCGATAAACGCAAAGATCTCCCGGCTTGCCTCATCCCGCGTGTGATACGTCTGCTGATGCACCAATTCATTCTTGAGCGTGCTGAAGAAGCTCTCTGCCACGGCATTGTCATAGCAGTTGCCCTTCCGGCTCATGCTCGGGACCATGCCGAGGCTCACGAGTTGCCGTTGAGAGGCTAGGCCGCTGTATTGCGCGCCCTGATCGGAGTGATGAATCAGGCCTGGCCGAACGCGGCGTTGGCGGACCGCCATGGCCAAGGCATCCAGCGTCAACTGTTGATCGGGCCGAGCACTCATGGCCCAGCCGATCGCCCGGCGCGAATACAAATCCAGGAGCACGGCGACATAGAGCCAGCCCGCTCGCGTCGGCACGTGGGTTACGTCACCGCCCCACACGCGATTGAGTCCCGTCGTCACAAAGCACTGTTGCAGCCGGTTCGGTGCCGGCGGAGGGAGTTGATGGTGTTCGACCATGACGCGGAAGCGCCGGACTCGTCGCGCTTCGAGCCCCGCGAGTTTCCGCAGCCGGGCCACCCGATGGCGGCCACAGCGAACGCCCCGGGTCTTCAGCATCCGCCAGAGTTTCACCGCGCCGTACCCTTCGCGCGTCTGCTGATGCAGATCCCGCAGGACTGGGAGCAGGTGCTGATCCGCGGCTGCCCGCGCACTCACGGGGCGATCCCGCCAGGCGTAGTAGCCGCTGCGACTCACCGCGAGGGCGGCACACAAGCGACTGATGCGATGGGTCCGTTCCTGCGTCCGAATAAAGGCATATTTCACGTGGACTCCCTCGCAAAGAACACGGCGGATTTTTTTAAATGTCGCGCTCCTCCGTGACTCGGGCCAACTCCCGCTGGAGCCGCACGAGTTCCGCCGCAGGTTCCGCGTGCCGCCCGGAACCCGGGAAGGCCCCGCCATGCGTGGCCACGTCTTTCTGCCATTTATAGAGATGATTACGCGGGATGCCGAGTTCACGGGCAAGCTCAGCGGCGGGCCGTTGGCCCGCATTCAGCAGCAACACAGCCTGTCGCTTAAGCTCGGGGGTGAACCGTCGTCGTTGGCCCATGTCGCACCTCCTCGGGGGGCTATCGTGCCCCCATTTGAGGTGTCCGTCAAACCCGGGCCAGCTCAGTCTGGACCCGGTCGGTGACAAGCCAACATCTTTCCGTCTGACTTGTGTGTTACTAAAGTCCTCGAGGTACGAAGATAAAGTCACCGATGGTCTCGTGCCCAGCCATGTGGATAGGGTCGTACGTGGGAATTTGCTCCGCATTCATTTTCTGTGACTTACTGACGACGCGGGTGCGGATAGCCCAAAACAATCGTTCGGCTTCCAGAATGATAGTGTTCTCTTCCAGCACGCCAAGAAAGGCCTCAGCGAAGAGCGAATGGCCACTGCCCCCAGCATCCAATACCGGGTTGACTCCTCCCGAGGTCATGGCCGTGCGCACGCGCTTTTGCGCCAGCGTTTTCAACAGATCGAACCGTGCGTCATCAGTCAGGCCCGGCTTCAATTGCGCCAATGAACTTCTCGTCAATTTACCGCTGAAACAAGAATCCGCCACTACCATCACGTGCTTGGCGGACATGAGTTGCAGCATATCGGTCACGGCGGGCAGGAGAACCCATTCGGAATTGTCATTGATTTCGGCGTCGACTGGAATCCAGTAACCGCGATCGATCCCCTGTTCAAGGTGGCCGTGGCCGGCGTAGTAGATGAGAAGGTTGTCCTGTTCCGTAAGGATCTGCCGATATTGATTGAGAGCTTTCATGATCTGGGCGCGGCTCGCATCCTTCAGCACCGTGACCTGGAACCCGTACTGTTCTTTGAGAACTTTGGCGATGGCGGTGGCATCTGAGATCGCATTCACCAACTCTGGCCAGTACGTATAATGATCGTTGCCTATGACCAACGCATGATAGCGGCCGAAGCCTGAGACATTCTGCTTGGTCGTCTGAGGACGGGCTTGCATCGTTCCTCGTGCTTTGAGCATGAACTTCAGCGCCGAACGTTTGTTTTGCATGTCCACGGCGAGAATCTGAACGGCCATTTCGTCAGTGCCTGATCGAAGGGCCGGTAGGGTGGCGGTGAATACGCCGTCTCCGCCGACCATCATGCTCTCTCCATTCACCGTCAGCGCCCGAAGACCTGCGGGCGCCAGCACACGCCCTGTAACCGAAGGGCGTGTGCCGATGCCAACGGGTATGGC
This sequence comes from Nitrospiraceae bacterium, assembly GCA_041908685.1. Classification (GTDB taxonomy): domain Bacteria; phylum Nitrospirota; class Nitrospiria; order Nitrospirales; family Nitrospiraceae; genus BQWY01. Next base: position 177,388 of record JAYREW010000023.1, read on the forward strand.
CAGTTCGCTTGTGCTCACCTGCATGCCGCGGGTCTTGGCCAGCGGCGGATCGATAATTTCTAGCGAGGGCCCGTCGAAACCCATGTCTCCCGCCGAGTCCGTTTGGAGGTCTCTGGCATGTTGTCTTGCCTCGGATTCCAGGACGGTAATTCTCTGCTGGAGTTGCAAAGCTTCCTTGTTGCGATCGTCAAGGGCCTGCTTGGCCTGCGCCATCTCCTGTCGAAGCTTCTTCGCCGAGGCTTCGTATGTGGCCGTTTCCATCAATTGATTGGGCTGTTTCCGCAGCAGTTCCAATTGGGCTTGCGCTGTTTGATACCGACGCTCGGCCTCTTGAATTTTACGCTGCTCATCGGCGGCTAGCCTTTTCCGATCCTTGAGCTCCTCACGCACTTTTGTGAGATCAGCCTGACTGGCATCCAGTGTACGACGAAGCTTCTCAGCCTCCTCACTCTTCCCGGTTAATTGTTGTCTCAAACTGTGAACCTGGCGGCCCAAGTGTGAATTTGCCAGCAATGACAAATTGGATTCGCTCAAACCGGACGCTTTTGCAAACCACTTCAACGCCTCGGCCGAATCTTTATTCACACCCAAGCCCTGTTCATAGAGATGGCCGAGACTAATGGCTGCGCGGCTGTATCCCTGGTCGGCAGCCTTCCGATACCACTCGGCAGCGCGCTGATAGTCCGGCCCCTCTCCTGCTCCTTTTTCATACAGTGTTCCTGTGTAGTACTGGGCTTCTGCATCGCCCTTTTGTGCTGCGCCAAGCCACACCTTCAGCGCCGTTCCGTAATCGGCACGGTCAGCGGCTGTATATTCGCCTCCCCGGATCGTGCAGTCTTCGGCGGTTGTTCGGACGGGCTGCCGTGCTGTGGTGTAAGTGACTTGCGTCCCAAGTTGGCGAATTGCTCCTGGCAAAAGGCAGTCTACCACCTCAAGTGATTGTACAGAGCCAGGCGCATTAACGGCGGAGGTGACTGAGTTGACCGAGTCAACAGGGGGCGCGCCTATTACGCAACCAAACAGCAGAAAAAACACCAAGAGAAGACACCTGATGACGGCAGCCATGCAAATACGTGTATTTACCATAGTATTTACTTGCTACTAACGCGACAGTGTATCTATAATGCCTCGCTTATCCAAGGGGATATTTGCCATACATCCCCCACGACAGATCTTGAACCTTCTTACCCTGAGTCGACGAACCTAGCCCAGAAGTTCGCGACGAAAGAGACCCTATGAAGGCGCGTGGAGGACTCGCATGCATTGGCCTGGTCGCTTCGGTAGCGTTGCCTTTCTTATTGGGAGATATCAACGATGCTCGCGCGCAGGTGCTCAATCAGCAGATGCAGCTCCTTCTCACTAACAATTGTCGAGGGCTTAGTCTTGCTAGTGGTCAGAATATAGCTACACTACAAACCATAGGACTTGGACTACAACTGGCTCAAATATGCAATGGTAACCTTGCAAATAGTAGTGCAGGCCCAGCGAGTGGAGGCGGTGCAGCTTCGCTGCAGGGATCGGCCGCTTCTATCTTCAACCGCAACATGCTGAGCCGGCTCGAAGAGATTCGCAATGAAGACACCAAACCTGCTTCATCTAATTCTCCGTCGACTAGTCGGCTACTTTCCAATCCCTTTGGCGGACTCATGCCCGCTCTGTTAGGCGCCACTTCTGGAACGGCGCAGGGTCCAGCCAGTAAGGGGAACGCCGGCTCGATTGGCTTCAGTAGCTCCCGTTGGAACGGCCTTGGACTCTTTGCGACAGGGCAAGCCGAAATATTGAATCGCAACATCGGGCCGTTCCAAGACGGATTCAAATCCAATATTTTTGGATTGACGGTCGGGGCAGATTACCGTTTCTCGAAGACATTTGTCGCAGGAGGATCCTTCACCTACGCCAACATCAACGGAGACTTTCGACAAGGCGGCACCTTCAGTACGAATGCCTATACCTGGACATTCTTCGCATCCTACCTGCCGACTGAACGCACCTTTGTTCAGGCGACCACCGGGACCACTCTCAACAACTATTTAATTGCAAGACCGAGTCGAATACAAATCAAGAGTCCTGGTGCCGCCGCACTTAATCGTGATGGAATCTCCTCGAGCAATTCGAGCGGGAATGTATTTAGTTGGACCGTCCTAGCTGGGTATGATTACTCCATTCGGCAGTTTACATTTGGGCCACGACTTGGACTGAACTACGCACGAACGAAGATTGATGAGTATAGCGAGCAGGGGGGCACTGGACTAGAGTTGGCCTACGAGAACCAATTTTTCGAGTCCTTCCAGAGCGTTTTAGGGGTTCAAGGAACCGCTCCATTCAGTTGGAGCTATGGTGTTCTGATTCCACAGTTTAACGCCGACTATATTCATGAATTCGAGAACTCACAACGACGCATAAATGTGCAATTTGCTCAGGATGGTCGGGGACCCGGCAAGGGTTCTTCTGCCCCACCTTTCTCAGGCTCATTCTCAGGCTTCTCCGTGCAAGTCCCTACTCGATTTGCCTTTCAAAATGATGTTCCAGCCAGGAACTACTTCAATCTAGGGACGGGCCTTATTGCCATCCTTCCAAATGGCTATCAACCGTTTGTGAATTTTCGCGCCATGGTCGGCAACAGCCAGTTCACCAATTACGTCTGGACGTTCGGGCTACGCATCGAGTTGTAGCGCCTGAGACTATCGGAAGAGTCTCTTCGTCAGCAGCCGAGACGAAAGTGATAGTTCCCAATCTTTGACATTCTGAAATGATTGAATCAACCGAAGCCAAGACACAGGGTTTCTCGCAAGGTCATATTCCCCCAAACCCCATTACCCTGCATTACGCTGTCCCGACTGGACTCTATTTGACTGCGGTTCCCAGCCGGAGCCCCTGCTTGAAGAGGGGTTATTTCAGCATGGAAGAGAACCCTCATGGAGGCTTATTACTACAGAACTGGGGATACTCGCCCATGCGAACACGGCACTGCATTTATTTAGATTTACCATTCGCCTAAACAATTCATGCTTTTGACAATGCAAAATCCATCAAGGTCTCAAACTGCGCTATCGAGAGCGTAAGAGATTATTCTCAATACCGCGCGCGGCCCATCCATCGAGTGGGCCGCAGGTGCTTCCATCGGTCACTGGGCGCAGTTGACGCCAAATCCATACAATATTCGCACATACCACCAGCTTTCTTTTTGAGACAAACTGGGAGGCGTATGGCAGGAATCTTCATCTCTTATCGGCAGGCCGATGCCAAAGCCTGGGCGATCGCATTGCGCGATGGCCTTGCGCAGGTATTCGGTGAAGATCAGGTCTTCCTCGACAAAGACACACTGCACGCGGGCAATTGGCGACGCCAGATCCACCTGGCGCTGGAGCGATGTACTGTCGTATTGCTCGTGGTTGGGCCACGTTGGCTTACCATCCTAGACGAACAGAACCGACCTCGCATCAGTCTTGCCGAGGATGTGCATCATCAGGAAATCGCCCTCGCCTTAGATCGATCGGGCGTGACTGTGATTCCGGTGCTAGTAGATGATGCGTCCATGCCACGAGCCGAGCAGTTACCGACGGATCTACAGAGTCTGTGCGATCAACAAGCATTTAAGATTGATGACTCTCAAGCGCGGCGCAAGGCAGATTTGGAGGTCTTGATCCAGAACATCCAGGCCATCGGTGGCCTCAAAGCCCGTGCTGGGACCACGAACGCAAGTGAAGTCGAGTCACCGGCCGAAGGGCCTTCGTGGTTCAGGCCAGACATCATGGCGATTGGCATTGCCTTCGTGTTGACGGTCTGTTCTGCCATGCTGGCCTATCTCTCTAACGTCCCGTTTGGCAGAGAGGAGCCATTGGTCTTGTTGTTGTTATTCTATGCGATGGTGTTTGGCGCAAAACGCGTGTGGCGCATGCGTGTTGAGCGAAAAAAGGGGGCGCTATGAGGAGCTGTTCACGCTGGTGGGCTGTTGCAGGACTGTGGGTGATTGCAACCCTGTCTCAGTCCCCTGCCGGTTACGCCGCGGACGATGCCAGGCCGGATGGCACCAACGCAATGGACGTGATCTGCCTCACTGAGCAACCCGCCATCGTCGAGGGAGAAAGCGTTGGATTGCGGGTGTGGGTGAGTACGCCAAATGGTCAACCGATTGCGCATCCACCCTTCTTTCAATGGCAGGTCACGGAGGGTCGCATTGAAGGGATGGGAGCCGATGTGCGCTGGAACCTGACCGCGGTTACCATCACGCCGAACGAGCGGCACAAGAAAGTCGTCGCCACGGTCAGGGCCACCACGCCCAGCCTAGGGGAGACGCACTGTCTAGTGGAGGTTGTCATCGGCAAAGAGGAAGCACTTAGAATGCGCGGCCAGCGAATCTCGGCCCGACGGTTCCTGCTGCCGAATAAAACGGAACAACCGGATTACGGACTCTATAGCTACCTGCTGTTCAGCACGCCCCCACAAAATGAAGAAGAGAAAGCACGATACCTCAGAGTCCTAGGGGCCTGCTTGAGCGTCATGCGCGACGTCGATGAGATTTTGACAAGACACCAGTCGCCGCGAGAACTGAATGCTACTCACATCCCGGTAACGAAGGATCCGAGGTCCGGCAAATCAGATTCTGAATGGGCAGAGAATGTGCTGGCCGTATACGATTATGCGACCGCTCAAATTCTGCTGAGCAAACTCGACACGACGTACCAACAAGGCCCCTATCTGATCTCGGTGCTGAAGCCATTGTCCACGTCTGACAGCCCTGTGCCGCTGCATCTGTTTCAAGATTTCACCGGCGTGGTACCGGATCATGCATCGAACTGGGTGAAGAATTTCATCTATCTCACGGCACAACAGCGGGGATGGACAGATAAATCCCTGCGGCGCTTTCATCTCATGATACGCAATCTCATCTCGGTGGCAGGTATAGTCACGCCGGATGTTGCGAGCGCTCTCAACGCCCTGATTCAGATTAGGTAAGTCTGGAAGCGGTGTTCGCAACTGTCATGAGCACTTATAAGTACTCCCCTGAAATCAAGGCCCCTTGGTTGCTTGTTGGGCGCGATATGGGACAGGGCTTCGATATCCCAGCGCCTTATGCGGGCGGTCCTGGTTGTACCACTGCAACCACGGTGGAAGGACGCATCGTGCGTCTTCGAACGTCCAACACACGCACTGCGAGACACGCGCTTCTTTGAGGCTGAGGAAGAACCGTTCGATCATCCCATTCTTTTCAGGCGTATACGGCGCGATACACTCCTGCGTCAGCCGATAATCAGACAGTCTTGTCGAAACCGCCGACTCTGGAAGATCAGGGCGTTGTCGCTCCGCAAGATCGGCACTCCCAGAGGCCGCAGCGCCCCGAAGCGGACTAAATTAGTCAAGCCAGGCTAATCTGGTCAGGTCTTTCCATAAGACACTGTTGGAACCTGGGTTCTCGCAGGTCTGCCTTAAAATAGAACTTGCCAGACACTGGGCCCTACGCCCCTCAAACGCGACGGGCAAACACGGACCAATGGCCGCCGAGGCATGCCGCTGCAAAGACTCCAGCCCCTATTGCTCGATCAGCCAGAAGATCGAGAGCGACCGAATTTCCGCCAGCCCCGGTATCCCCTGGATCACGATCTCGATCGGAATGACAATCGCACGCTCCATGTGCTCCCTAGGCCAGCCGGGATAATGCGTGATGGCATTGATCGTCGGCGGTGAGGGGCCGGATAAGCCCCAACATCCAGCATATGGACGCGCACAGGCTGCCAACAACTCAAGTACCCTGACCATGCAGACCAGTATCCGCTGCGCCAGCGCCAACCCGACGATACGTTCAATCACAATGTCCACTCCCCTCCCGGTTCGTCATTCTACGACAAGCCAACGCCCGTCCTCCCTGTAGGTTGGAACCTGGCGCCGACATTCAATGGAGAAGCAGGCCAGCTGACCCGATAGATGAAAGGTTCGAGAGTCGCGCGCGCCGGGCTGCGCGGTGGATGAACGCGTGTCGGGAGCACAGGACAAAACTGCAAGAGCGGCGGTCGGCGGCTCATCGAACGAAAGCCACGACGATGTAACGGGCGTGACTTTATCGCGCGTCTCATCGCGATACGATTAGATGGTCTCCTGAACATTGTTGGAAGAATTGGAGAATTGCTTGTGTAGATCCGGCAGGCCGACAGATGACAGGCTCACCACCTCCCAGGACAACAACAGCATGGGGACCTGAAGTCGAGGCGTGACCCGGCTCGCGCGGAATGAAATGCAAGTATTTTAACCAGCTATAAACGTAGCGCATCGCCCTTACGAACGATAAGTAACCCACTGACAACCAAAGACTTAGAACGAACTTCGCCGCTCACCTCACACCTGGAAGCTCTTCCTTGCCTCCTGCCTTCAATGCCCTTTTGTCATAGGTACTTCTATATATCAGAACCGCGTGGACTATGCTATTTTTGACTCCATGAAGAACAGCCTCGAGGCAAAGCGATCGACAGTTGTCATTGCCTCAAGCTTCCTGACTGGCTTTTCTCTCCTCCTCTGTTTGGCTATGGGCGAAGCTGCCACTCGCCTGGTCCACCTCCTACGCGACGGCATCCCATTTTTTGAGAGCATGGATGGCAGCATCGGGCCCATCACGCTGGATCCCACATTGGGCTGGCGCGCCACGGAGGAGTATTACGAGCGCTTCATCGAGACAAAGAATGACGGCGAGCAATATGACGCATCACTCTCTCAGGGCCGCTACGGATTCCGCCGCTTCGGAAACCTCCAGTCCCCCAAACCGAAACTCCTAGTCATCGGCGACTCCTTCACACAAGCGAGCGGCATCTCCGACAATAGAACCTATTATGCCCTGGCCGGCGATCGCCTAGACATGGAGATCTTCGCCTACGGAACAAGTGGGTACGGGACGCTTCAGGAATATTTAATCCTCGACCGCTATGTGGATGAGATTCACCCGGACCTGATCCTTTGGCAATTCTGCATCAACGATTTCATCAACAACGATCATGCGCTGGAAGTGGCGAGCCTCGTGAATAACAACGGCCTGACTCGCCCCTACTGGGAAAACGGCCGGGCGATCCTGCGGTCGCCCAAACCACAAGGGCAACAGATCCGCGAATGGATCAACCACCATAGCCGGTTTCTCTATTTTGTGATCAGTCGTATCGACCGATTGCGCGCGGTGAAGGTCCAGGAAACCGTGGAACGTTCAATTGAAGCCGTTGGAGCGGAGCATCCTGGATTCCGCCATGCGGTTGCGGTCACCGATGAACTCATGGGCCGCGTACGTGCCCGTACCGGAGCCACGCCCATCGTGGCATTCAGTTGCTACAATGTCGAACCCTACAACAGCGCGCTGGCACAAATTTCCGCGCACCACGGCATTGACTATTGGGAGGATATTCCCGACGTGGTGCGGCACGCGACGGACCGCGGAGAAGATGCGCTGACACCGGATTCGCATTGGACCGCGCGAGGCCACCAACTCGTCGCCGACATGGTCGTCCAACACTTACACACACGCAACCTGACAGCCGCTCGCCAGAAGGCGACAGCTCCCGCTCCTCCGCTCTCCCTCCACACTCACGAATAGACGTGAGGTGGCCCCCCAAGGGAATGGTCTCCGCCCACACAACACCCGGCCCGGGAGAGGAACATACCTCATGCTCGCCTTGCGCAGGGTTCGCGAGAGCGCCAGCTTGGTGGCGAGTGCCGGCTGTGGTCATAGGCCTTCATAGCCTGAATACTTTCCTATACATCCGCTACACTTAGCCAGGGCAAGTCGGGATCGTTCCGGCTCAACGGATGCAGCGCTGCGTGCTTCCCGCTTTTGATGGCTGCCGCAGTGAGACCACTTTCTTCCCGTCACCCTGCCTCGCGATCAACGCGCAATCACCAGGCTAGGGTTTCGCCTCCGGGTCGACAAGATCAGCTGGCCCTCAGCGAAAAGCGGCTGGATCAAGTTGCCTCGGATCCGGGCAGCAAAGATGCGCACGCCGCCCACATTGATCGCCTCGATCTGGCCTTCGCGCCACGGACGCGCACGCGGCCTTCAACGTACTCAGAAGTGGCCCGGTTTGCATGGGCAGAATGCTCTCTGCCTAATCAGCCTTGATTGAGCCATTATTTGGTGATGAGCCTTTATTGCGTCAGGTCTTTACAACACTCATTACTGCTATCCGTTCCGCTGCTTGGGCTCAAAGGAGAACTTTGACAGGACGCCGGATCTTACGTCCACCGAACGGGACGGGCAAGCATGGGCCAACGCTTGCCGAGGCAAGCCGCTTCAAAGACTCCCGCCCCCTTTAATACGACCCCTTTAGTTTGAGTTGCCCCACCGGCTTCATGACAATTCCAGCTTCAGCTTCCGGCCTCCCGAAATACTAAATCCCTCGCGCCGGTAGAAGGCCAGCGTCCGGTCAAACTCCGGCAACGGAGGTGTCGTCACTTCCAGCCTCCGCCATCCTCGCGATTGTCCCAATCGTCTGGCCTGCTCCAGTAACGCCGCGCCCACTCCTTTCGAACGATGGGTCGGCCGAACATAGAATTCCGGAATCGTCCCGTACACGCCTTCCGTATACAGCGCGTAGCTCTGATAGAGGGCAAGGAAACCAACCGGCTTGCGTTCGTCACGAGCAACAAGCACCGAGTAGTGTCCGTCCCGCAACCAGGCCGCCGCTCGCGCTTCCGTGTCTGCCTGCTGAAAGTTGAATGCCTTGTCTTTAACGGTCGCCATAATCTCGTGGAGCAGCTCCCCCACCAATGTCGCAACGGCGGCCGCATCACCGGGTTGAGCCTGAGCAATCTGAATCGACATCCGCTATCTCACAAACTCCTGAAAGAGCGCGTACCCTTCAGGCCACTCGCCGATCCCGCTGTCGGCATTGATATGGCCGACATCGCCGACATCGGCGAACCGGCTGCCCCAGGCAATCGCACAACGGTGAGCATGCGCGACGGAACCGAACGCGTCGTTTGCACTCGCCACGACCAGCGTGGGGAAGGGCAGACGATGCATCGGCACCGGCATAAACCCTTTGGCTGTAGCAGGAAAACTGGGGCTGGCCGGTTCGGGAACCGCCACGAGAAACGCGCCTTTGACCGGCATGCTGAACTGCCTGGCCCAATGGGCGACAAGTAAACAAGCCAGGCTATGAGCGACAAAGACGGGTGGCCCCGGGCAGTGCCGCACCGCCGCATCCAGCGCACGCACCCAATCCTGGCAATCCGGCGCATCCCATTGGCCCAGGTTCACGCGCCGCCAGGCCGGATGGCGCAGTTCCCACAATGTCTGCCAATGAGCGGGACCGGAATTGCCGAATCCCGGCAGGACCAATACAGGAGTATCCATCACCGAACTTTATGGGTCAAACTTTATGGGTCAGGTCTTTAAAACACTCATAACTGCTAGGCCGGCCGCAGCTTGGGCTCAAAGTGAGGCAGTGGCACGACGCCGGATCATACGCCCACCGAACGGGACGGGCAAGCATAGGCCAACGCTTGCCGAGGCATGCCGCCGCAAAGACTCCCGACCCCTTTGAAGAGGCGAGGGGCGCGGTTGACAAGCCGTCAAATCCGATGCTAAATCTCCCTTCTTTCTGGGCGAATGGATCACCAACGCAGGGTGTGTGGTCGCGTGATCGTACGCGCGCATGGCCTGCGCAAGTCGCTTGACGGAGGGCGCTGATGTCAGGACCAGGACAACCCCAATCGCAACCCACGACGGGTGCGCCGGCGACGCCGCCGCAACGTCGGCAATTTTGCAATTTCGTGTTTTATCGTGTCGATCCCGCATGGCGCCGCCTCCCGGAGGATGAGCGCACGCGCGGCAAGCAAGAGTTTCTGCGCGCGGTGGAAGAATACCAGGGCAAGGTGCTGGTCATTCCCTATACGACCGTCGGCATTCGCCCCGAGACGGACATTATGCTCTGGCGCATCAGCTATGACTTGGAGCTCTTCCAAGAGATGTCCTCCAAGATCATGGCCAGCGGCCTGGGCAAGTATATCTCGACGCCCTACTCCTATCTCTCCATGACGAAGCGGTCGATCTACGTCGACAATCATTCGCATGAAGGGCAGGAGAGCAAGCGGCTGACGATCGTCCCGGGTCGCAGTAAGTATATTTTTGTGTACCCGTTCTTGAAGACGCGTGAGTGGTTCCTGCTGACCAAGGCCGCTCGCCAGGGCATGATGGATGAGCATATCGAAGTGGGCCACCGCTTCCCGTCCGTGAAGCTCAATACGACCTATAGCTTTGGGCTGGACGACCAGGAATGGGTGGTCGCGTTCGAGTCCGACAAGCCGGAAGATTTCTTGGACTTGGTGATGGCCCTGCGCGAAACGGAAGGCAGCCGCTACACGTTGCGCGACACGCCGATTTTCACCTGCATCAAGAAGAGCCTGAAAGAAGCGCTGGATACGCTGGGCGGCTAACCGCTGGCGCGAAACAGCTTGTGTGATGACGGCCTTCGGATGCACTCCGAAGGCCGTTTTCATTTCTGCGCCACTGGCCCGGCTGTAAGGCGCCTCAGCTCGACCGTCGCGTGCCCGATGTCCCCTTCACCCCAGCCCACAGAGCCGGCCCCGCAGATACCCGCATCGCCGGTCGGTTCATCGTCGCTTACATGGCTGTCGGCTGTCGTGCCGGGCCTCGGACACCTCTTCACAGGTCGTCCACGGAGTGGAATTGGCATCGGCCTCGCCACACTCATCCTCATTGTCATCGGCGGCATACTCGGACGGGCCGTGGGCCTGAGCGCCCAACTGTTCTTCTTTGTTACCGTCCTGTTCCCCTGGTGGGCGTTTCAGGCTTACGATGCCACCCGGGACAGGGCGGACCATGGCTACCCGCTGCGCGAGTCGGCGCAGGAGGTCTGGCGCCGCGCACATGATATCCGCTACCTCGGCCTGCTCTTCATCGTGGTCGCCGCGATGGATGCGTATATCATCCTCGCCAATCCCAACTATGCCCTGTCACTCTTTTGCAGCAAACCCGACGGCCTGATCGGTGTGCTGGCAAAGATCCAGTCGCCTACGCTGCATGTCGTGATCGGCTATGGATTTCTTCGCCTTCGGCGCTGGGCGCTCCTACTCTATCTCGCCTACGCGGGCTTTGGCCTTTTGAACGCGACCGCTAATTTCGCCTGTTTCGGCTACGGCCGTGTCCGGATCGTCTTCCTGCTCTCCCTGCTCGCATTCACCGGCTATATCTGGCTGCGGCGCGCACACTTTCGCGAGCGCGCGCGCAACGACCGCACCGGCGCCAGCCCGTCGCTTTGACAGTGTTTCCGGCCATATGTTAAGTCTGCAACAGGTTCTTGATTGCGTGCGTACCCACAATTCGTTCTGGGAAAGCCGATGGACGATACCCAGCCCCTCTATGCCGTTCGTTTTCCGGACGGATCAGTCAGTCTGTACGTGGACGAAGAGTATGCGGTGGAGCGCGGTGTGGACCCCGCGAAGCTGGTGCGGGTCGACGTGCCGCGGGAGCTTTATATTTCCGGCACCGTGCAGGAAGTGCGTGAATTTGTCGCAAATTACATTGAGGCGATGCCCCGAGGGTCGGCCTGATCCGCACCAGGCGGCTGAGGAGATGTAGCATGACAGCCACTGTGACCACGAGCAGCCCAACCCCGACGTTGATTCAATCGGCCATCGACGGCTTGCCGATTCAAGGCCGTGTCATGCTTCGCCTGCTGCTGTTGCAGTATTTCGACGTGACGCCCGAAGACATCGACTACATGGCGGCAGATCGTCCAGACCCCCGCATGCAATCGGGCATGAAGCCGTCGTTCGCCTCGTTCGCGTCCAAGGAAAAGATTCAATCCATCGTCGACAGGACGGCGCAGTACCGCCGGTGGGCCCGCATGCGGCGTGAGCGGGCCTGGTTGGAGATGGAAATTCTCAAGAAGTTGCTCGCGTTGAATCAAACGCAAGTCGCCATCATCGAACGGGCGCTCACCGGCACGCATCAGCTCCCAGTGGATCGCCTGCAGGCCATCAAAGAAGATGCGCGGACCTCGTTAGGACGTCCGCTGCTCCGGTCGATCGAGCAGGCGTGGGACCAGGACGGCATTACCGAAGAGGACTACATCAAGGAGCGCCTGGCCATTGAGTTGCAGGCGTTGATCCGCCGTATCGAGCGGGAAAAGCGGCAGCTGGATGTAGCGACGCGCGAATACCACACGGTCTCGCGCACGCCGCTGCAAGACCATGAGATCGGTCACATCTGGGGGATTCCGGCCGGCAGCCTGAGCGCCCGGAAGGCCAAGTATATTTCCGCGTTTCTGCAGACGGTGGTGAAAGGCATCGGCGGGGATGAGGCGTCGTTGCGCGCAATCGATCTCTGGAAAGAAACCCTGATATCGATGTCGAAAACCTCGGTCGAACGGTCGCTCGCTCCCTATGATGGCCTGGAGCGGACGGAAGAAGCCTTTATGGAGAAGGTGCAGGCCTTCATCTGGAATCGCCTGCCGGAAGAAATCCAGACCAAGTTCTGGCTCTCCATGGTGAAGGGCGGCAGCACTAACGCCGTGCACTCGGAGCTGGGCTGGTCCGTATTCGGGTTGCAGCGGCTCAATGCCTTGATGGGGGATCTCGACCTGAGCCAGGACGGCGTTGAAGCGGAGCTATTCGCGCGCCTCGCGCCGAAGCCCAAGTTGCCGGAAGGGCAATTGCCGGAGTCCACAGAGGACGCCAAGCCGGTAGTCGGCGAACTGGCAGCCCACGTGTTGAACAGTTTCTTCGGCGATGCCCGAAGCTCGAACGAGGTCGCGCGGCAGTAGTCACCTCGCCGCAGCGCGCGGGCGTATGAGACCGCCCCGTCGGCGGTTACCCGAAATTGTGCAAAGTATTTGGTCTTCAAGAATTTTCGGATATACTGCACAGTATATGATGATGTGGCTACGACATGCGCTGCGGAACGGTCGCCGTCAGACGGGCCGTGCCGCGCTTGTTGTCGCTCCGCTCATCGCCGCGATCCTCGGGCTGGCGCTGCCGCTGGCCTCCGCCATGGATATCCTTGAGATTGCAGAACTCGTCTCCCACCCGGAACAGTACGACCGTCAGAACATTACCGTCACCGGCCAGGTCACCAACGTCCAGTTGGCTACCACGCGCGACGGCAAACCAGCCTACGGGTTTCTCCTGAAAGATTCTGCCGGCACGTTGAAAGTGGTCGCGCTCGGCCAAGCCGAAATCCACGAAGGTGACCTCATCATCGTGGAAGGGCTTTTCAACCGCATGCGCCAAGCCGGCCGCACTATCATCTACAACGAGATCAAAGCCACCTCTGTCCGCTCCATGACCCGTCTCAATCCCGACCTCGTCGGCTAATTTGCCTCGCAGCGATCCGGGTTACTCGTTCCCTCTCGGTAGTCCGCTTTCGCTGCGTCCTGTTTGCCATTGCGCCCTCGTCCCCTCACGCTTCGCTCAGTGTTGCCGTCTTTGAGCCGCCTTCCACCTGAGTACGCCGTGTTCAGCGCGCGCAAGTCAGCCTAGCCGTAAGGCACACATATTTTGCTGTGACCACGCGTAGGGAATTCCCGATGATGAGACACGACGTGCAGTCTACGGCACAGGAGTAGGCATGAACGAAAACGGGTTGTGAGCGGCACAGGGAGGGACAGCGCCCTCCCTGCGCGCGTATGACTGGTCTTAGCGAGGGGCTGCTGCCGGTGCCGGTGCAGACATCGGTTGTCCGGTCATGCCATCGAAATGGTAGTAGTTGGCCGGCGTTTGACTGGCGATGTAGGCAACCGCTTTGTTCATACACTCGCGCATGGCGCGCTCCATCGGGGTCTTGGCAAAACCGCTGAGAGCCCCCGTTCGGCCAAACGCAGACCCGCTGGTGTTGCCCCCGATCGACGTGGCAGAGCCTTCTACGCTGGTGGCCGAGAGGATCCGTCCCGTGCGCGTGTCGATCAGGCGGAGATCCATTGCGATCATGGCACGGCTGAAACTGCCGCCGATGTTATCGATCATATTGCCCGCCTTGCCGAACAAATTGCCGACGTTTCCGCTCCCTCCGCTGGTACCGGGCTGAAAGCCGGTAATCGCCGCCTTCACCAGAATTTCGGCGCCTTCCAATTCACCAATCGGTGCCGCCGTCGATCGTTTCATCCGGCCGGACGCGCCGAGATCCTGTTCCGCTAGGACCGCTTGCAGCTGCTCGCGCTCAAGCACGATGAAGCGGTTCGATTGAAAGAGCTCGGTTGTGAGCATGTCGCGCAGGCCGGTCCCGTACGCCGGTTGCCAAAGCGAGCGGTCGCCGCCGCCAATCTTATCTTCAAAATTCGCAATAGCGATGCGCGCCTTTGGGCCGTTATAGGCTTCGCTTTGAGCCTCCCCTATGCTGGGCCCACCACCGCCACGCACATTGGCATTGCCAGCGGGTAGTTCGCACCCTACCATCGTCCACGCCACGCTGGACAATAGCACTGCCGACACCCCCGATGTTATGACTCGGCCATTTCGCGCCATGCGCACCTCCTCTAGCCCATCCACTCGTGCAGTTGATTGCCGGGCTCCCGCGCGATCCCAACACAGCCGGGAGCGACTGCGGGGAATTCTCTAGAAATGAGCGCCCATTGTCAATTTGCTCACAATTCTCACCGCAGCTCCCAGGCCCTCCTGCTTGAGGGTACAGCTCGAGCTTGATACCGACACATAGCCGGGCCATCCCAGGCAGTGGTCCAGACCCGTCACTCTGTTGCCCGACGTTCACAGCTCAACATACGGTGAGCTTGCCAATGCGGGCCTGCAAAACAACCAGCGACGTAACTCCAGAGAAGCACGACCGTAGACCGCACTCCTTTCTATTTGGAATCTGGAGCGGGCCTACCGACAGGAGCAAACAACGACGGGCAAAAAAACCTGCACGAAGCCCTCGGGTAGGTGGGAAAAGAACAGAAAGGTTATGAAATGTGGGGGGAGAAAATGATGGTGGCGGTGACCCGGATTGAACGGGTGACCCGCGGCTTATGAGTCCGCTGCTCTACCAACTGAGCTACACCGCCACAAACCGATTCCAGGAACGACCAGTGTGAGCTGCCTGCATGAGGACGGAAGATTCAGTTCGGCCAAACACACAACCGAATTTCTTCAGTCCTGTAGATCCATGGAAGCGGATCAAGACAACATCACCGACAGTTCCAGACCGTCAAGCGGTCGGAATATAGCACGCGTCATTGCGCAACTACAATTCCTTCGGACGCCTGCGCCCATCCCCGCATAACAGCGCTCGCGGAAGCACTTCTTGCAGCGCAGCTCATGCGCTCATGCCCGACAACACCGCCCGTAAGTTAGTCGCAGCAGCCCGACGCAAACAGATGCTGTTGCAGGGCTGCGCCTAGGCACATGGGACACAAAGGGGCGGCAGCACGTTCCCCCTGCAGAGCATCCTGATACCCCAGTGGCATGGGTTGCCCGCAGTCGGAACAGAACGGATTAGGCACAGTGAAGCGTGTATTGCGCAATGCGTTCATGGTTCTCCCTCCGTCGGTTTTCTCGAACCTGGGTGATGCGCCCCCCTCGTCGTCCCGCTCCCCCGCCACTTCGCCAGAAGACTTCCCACAAGGACACCTTGCCTGGTTGCACCCCGCGTGCAGCCGCCAGCTGACCTTCTAACGAGCGCACATGTGTCCGCAACTCGGATACGGTCCGTTCCAAATCTCCGAGCTGTTGTGCAAATTGAGTCTGTCTCATCGGTGCTCCTTTCGTTCCCTAGCAACAATGTCGAATGACGCCCACGACAATGCCCTCAATGCCGAACTCATCCTGCGGCGAAACGACAATCGGCTGCATCGACGGATTGGCCGGATGCAGTTCAACGTGCGCCCCCTTTGACACATAGGTTTTAATGGTGACTTCACGGTTGAGCGAGGCCACCACCGTTTGGCCTGATCGCGCCGTTGTTTGCTTCTTCACCACGACCAAGTCTCCGGGCAGAATGCCCTCATCCTGCATGGAATAGCCCTTCACACGCAGTACATAGGTTCCCCCGGCCTGAATCATGGCGGGCGGCACCTCAATGGCTTCCGATTGGGCAATCGGTTCGATAGGCGTCCCCGCGGCAACTACTCCCAGCATCGGAAGCGCCTGGTGCTGCATGAGCTTGTCCAGCAACAGAGCCACAACCCCAGGAATCCGCCTGGTTCCGCACTCGTACCGGGTGATGGTCATGCGAGTGGTCCGCAGCGTATGGGCGAGCTGCTCCTGCGTCAGTCCCAAGGCCAACCGCTGTCGTCTCAACTCATCCGGCGTCATGTATCCAATGGTTACATAGCGCACCGCTCCCTGTCAACCCCCAAATTTTCAAGCCAGTGCTAGACTTCTTATTCAGTTGCCCGGATCGCAGCGTCACCTTGCGGAGAATCACCATGGACAGCTCAAGCACCCCCGTCGGCCACCCACATCTCACACGTCGCGCCACCGCCGTGTCCGCAGGACTGGCGTGTTTCGGCGTCTGGATCTCCATTTACGCGTCGCTGTGGGACGCGCACATTCCACAAAATTGGCTCCACCATATGATCCTCTTAGCCCTCGGCGTCGCATCGTTCAGCCTCCCCTGCGTGGGCGTGTGGGTGCTTGCCCGAGGCTACGATCGCGCACGGACTTTTCGCGGCTTCTAGCCAGAGCGGTGTGACCCACGGCCACGGCACATACCCTGGCCGCGCTACTCGACCGTAAGCCTTCCTCTGCCTCGACTCCGCGCATCAGCCACACAAGCCTGCTCCCATCACTCTCACAACGAACGTCGGCACTCGACCATCTCCCACCCGCATGAACGGCCTTTGTGCACATCACGGAAACTTCATACTTGATTATGTGTATCAACTTTGTTAATTCATGCACCCATGAATGACATCGACACCTCCAAGACCAATCGGCGCCGTCGTTACCGCTCTTCGTTCTGGCCTCTCGCCGTCCTTACACTCGCAACCGTGATGAGCTGTGTCTCCTCGGCAGGGGCCATCGAGTGGACGCCGACGGACGCAGAAATCGCGGCCTATCGAAAAAGCTGGAATCCGCTTTCGGAAGGTCCGCTGCTGTTGCAGGCCGTAGATATCCATCCGGCCGGACAGCTCTCCATCCGCCCGTTTGTCTTCTCCCAAATCAGCGAGAAGCATTTCGGGAATCAGCTTGGGCTGCCGACTGACCGGCGGGATGGGCCCTCACACCTCTACGCGATTTCGCCGCTCGCGACGATTGCCTACGGCCTGACCAATCACGTCGAGTTGGGCATTGCGACGTCGCTCAACAGCTTTTGGAACAAGAATAGCGACCAAGCCAACGCCGGCCGCGGCGGCCCCTGGACGACCGATACCGGCCTGGGTGACCTGTCGTTCGTCCTAAAATACCGTCCGATCATTCAGAATCCCGACAGCGCCAGACCGTCGATCACGTTCTACACACAGGTGGTCTTACCGACCAGTCGCTGGGCCGGAACGGAGCGGCCGCCGGGAGGCTTGGCGCCGCTCGGTCGCCTGCCAGCCACGCGCTTCGGCGAATACGGATTCACGGAGGGTGTGACCTTTCGGAAAAATCTCCGGCCGTTCCGCATCAGCGGCGGTCTGTTCTATACGTATGCGGCGCCGGGATCCGACGGCGGGCTCACCACCTACACGGGCGACGTGATCAACACACGACTCGTGTTCGAGCATTTTCTCGACGATACGAAAGGCCTCGCCTACAACCTTGAATTCGTCACCTATCACAGCCTCACCTATCGGCTGGACGGGCAGTCACTCAATCGCGGGCAGCGCGCCGGCTCCACTGTCATTGGCGTGGAACCGGCCATCCAATATCGTTTTTCCGAAAACTTGGTCGGCGCCTTCGGCGTGCTCTTTACGGTCGCCGGGCAAAATACGCTCGACGCCGTCTACCCCAATTTTTCGTTTCAGTGGTATTGGTCTAAGTCGGGCAAGGCCGTCATGCGCTGATGCACGAGGTCGGATAAGGGCAGGAAAACTGTCTCGCTGATGTGAAAGAAAACCGAGTGGCCAATCTTTCCTCGACTACTCGGTCAATGCGGCACGAGATGCACCGCGCCGGCCTTGATCGAGGCACGGACCGGGGAACCGACCTGCAGACCCAATTCAATCAACGCAGAGCGCGTCACCATCGCAACAAGCGGAAACCCACAGTCGACCACAACCCGCGCCATGGCGCCAGCCGATTGCACCTGGGCCACGAGCCCCGCCATGTGGTTGCGCGCGCTGGTCACGCCGGGGCCATGCGGGTGAATCGTCACGTCCTCGGCACGGATGCAGACAAATACGTCCGTACCGACCGACTCCGTCGCCACCGCGGTCAACCGCTGCGCCGCGCCCGGCACAGCCCCCTGGCCCTGCACCTGCACCGTGACGAGGCCTTCCGACTCTGCCACCACGCGCCCCGGCACCACCGTCTCCACGCCCACCACGTGGGCCACTTCCTGATTGACCGGCCGCACGAACACCTGCTGCGGACTCCCCTGCTGCACCACACGGCCGTGACTCATCACGACCATCTCGTCGCCCAAGGCCAACGCCTCAGCCCAATCGTGCGTCACAACCACCGCGGGAATCCGCAAGTGCCGCAAGAGCCGACGCAATTCCCCCTGCAAGGCCGCCCGGACCGGCGCGTCCAGCGCGGAGAGCGGCTCATCGAGCAACAATAACTTCGGTCGGCGCGCCACCGCCCGCGCCAGGCCTACGCGTTGCTGCTGTCCGCCGGACAGCGCGGCCGGCTTCCGGTCTTCCAAGCCGTGCAGACGAAATGCGTCCAGCAACTCAGCGACACGCGTGGTGCGCTCCGCCCCGTGCGCATCCAGTCCGTAGGCAATATTCTGACTGACAGACAGGTGCGGAAAGAGTGCGTAGTCCTGCGCGAGATACCCAATCGCGCGACGCTGCGGTGCGACACAAACCCCGCGTGAGATGTCGCACCAACAGTCGTCGGCAAAATGGATGGCGCCCCGATCGGGCCGCTCCAACCCGGCAAGACAGCGGAGGATGGTCGTTTTCCCGGAGCCTGACGGCCCGAACAAAATCAGGGTCTGCGGCGGCTCCACCGGCAACTCGAAGCGCGCCGCAATCGTCGCGCCGCCTCGGTACGTCTTTTCACAGTCCACGATCAGCGAGGTTGCCATGTCACCTGCCGTCGACGATTCACCGCATACACGAGCAAGAGCACCGTGTAACAGAGCACCAGCAGCACCGCCGAGGTTTCGCCCGCCGCTGCATAATCCAACGACTGCACATGATCGTAAATGTCGATCGACACCGTGCGCGTCACCCCTTCGATGTTGCCGCCCACCATCAACACCACTCCGAACTCGCCCAGCGTATGCGCGAAACTCAGCACAAACCCGGAGACCACGCCCGCCGTCGAGAGCGGCAGAATCACGCGCGCAAACGTCGCGAAGCGCGAGCGCCCCAAGGTCCAGGACGCCTCAACCAATTTGCGATCCACCTGATCGAAGGCCGCCGTGAACGGCTGCACCGCAAACGGCAAGCTGTACAACACGGACGCGATCAACAACCCGGGAAAGGTAAACGGCAATGGATGCCCGATGAGCTGCGTATAGGCCTGTCCCAGCGGACTGTGCGGCCCGATGGCCATCAGGATATAAAAACCGAGCACCGTCGGCGGCAGCACGATCGGCAAGGCAACAACCGATTCCACCACGAACGTCCAGCGTCGTCGCGCAAAACTCAGCCAATAGGCGATCGGCAGGCCGACGGCCAGCAGGACCAGCGCCGTCAGCAACGCCAACTGCAGCGTGAGGGCAAACGCCGTCCAGTTCATACGAGCATTCCCTTAAGGTTCGCTCGCGCCGCATCTATCGACATGTGAACTGAATCCCCCATCGCAGTCCGACCGCATCTTCATCCGCCCCATACATCCCATCAGGCATCGACCCTCTGCCAAGACTTCTGGCCGGTCCTTCACGCACCACTCGGTACCCGCCAGGACATTTCCGATCCATCGCCTGTATTGCATCCCGTCGATACGGTGACCCCATCGATCCGCCACGGTCCGACTTGTACAAATAGGTCACCAAACCGGCCTGCTCGCTCTCCTGCGCCATCATCACCGCTTGCGAACAGCCGCTGAGAATCAGGCAGCCGCATGCAACCCAGACAGCCCAGACATCCCGCGGCACCATCCTACGGAGCCTGCGTAAAGCCATAGCGCGCCATGACCTCCTGACCCTGCGGCCCTTGCAAGAACGTCAGAAACCGGCGCGCCGCATCCTGCCGCGTCGAGCGCTGGAGAATAATCGCCCCCTGCTCCAGCGCCGGGTGCAGATCTGCCGGAATCGTCCAGGCGGTCCCGATGGACTGCATTGCCGGCGCCAGCGCCAAGGACAACGCGATGATGCCGATGTCCGCCGCGCCCGACTCCACGAACTGCGCCGCCTGCGAAATGTTTTCCCCCAAGACCAACTTCTCCTTCACGGCCTCGGCTACGCCCGCCGCCTCCATCGCCGCCACCGCCGCGCGTCCATAGGGCGCATGTTTCGGATTGGCAATGGCGATTTTTTTGATACGCGGATCGCGCAGCACAGACAGGCCGGACGACAGCGTCCACGGACTCGTCTTGGCGGTCCACAGGACGACTCGGCCGACCGCATAGCGATACAGCGAACCAGGCACGGCCAGCCCCGCCTCCTCCAACTTTTTGGGATAGGCGATGTCGGCCGAAAAATACAGATCGAAAGGCGCGCCGTTTTGGATTTGCGAATAGAAGTTGCCGGACGACCCTAGCGTCAGCGCCACCCGCTCGCCGGTCTCACGCTCAAAGGTACCGACCAATTCCTTAAAGGCAAAATTCAAATCGGAGGCGGCGGCAATCGTCAGCGGCTGATCGGCCGCCAAGGTCGACGGCACGCCCTGCCCCAGTACCGCCTGCCCAACCACCATCGCCACCAGGAACCACACCCGAGCCGTCCATGTGAGTCTCGTCATGAACATCCCTCACTAGAAGAAGATTTGGTAATTGATGCGCACCGCATTTTCGATGAGTGTGCCGGCCCGCGCGTCCAACGGCACCGATCCCGACGGAAAGACCGACCCCACGGCCGGCAACGGCGCACTGCGACCGATGGCAAAGCCGCCCTGCCCCATCGCAATATTGCTGTAGGTAATCATGATCTGGTGATCATACGTGCCGCCTAAAAACCAATTGAGCGACACATCGACTTCCTTGATCAGATCGGCCGCCGACCGCGTGTCCGGATCCCACCAGGCATACCGAGCCGCCAGCTCAAGCGTCCGCGGAATGAGGTAATAGCCGGACTGGACGTACCACCCGGTCATGTTGCCGAACTGGCCCGGCGCCGTTGCCGTGCAGGCTCCGCCGACGGAGGCCGTCTGCAGACAGGGCAGGCCCTTCTCATGCCGCGTCACCGTTCGGAACCAGTACTCGGCTTGCAGCGAGAAGCCGCGATACTTGAACGCCGCATCCAGCGTCCAAGTCGACAGATCCACGATGCCCTGTCCAAGCAACCGACCGTTGCCCAGCGCAGCCAAGGCCCGCCGCACGTTCAGATTGGCCAAGTCGATCCCGACGAACGCGTTGTTGCTGCTCGTGTCCAAACTCGGGTTATAGGCATAGGCGCCGCCCACCACCAATTGCGGCGTGTCGGAATAGGCCAAGTCACCTTCGCCGTAACCGGCTCGCCCCAGCACATTGGCCTGCAGGCGGGCGACATACATTAGCTGGTTGATGTTGCTGCGCACGTTGGCGTTGAGATTGCGCGTATTCGCCGGGCAGCCGGTCGGTGAGGGAAAGGGATTCCCCCCGGTGGCGCCGCCCGGACAGCCGATCGTCGCCTCTTCGCTGGTGAACTGCGCGAACCGATTCACCAGCGGCCCGGAACCGTTATAGACGCCGAGATAGTAATTGACCGGAAAGATCTCCTCGTCGTTCATCAGCGTCACGCCCACGTCGCGCCGGTTGATCCCGCTGGCCGTAAAGGCATCCATCGCCAAGGCGCGATTGGCAAATTGCATCGCGGCCGTCGAATTGATCTGTGTTCGATTGAAATAGACCTTATGCTGTCCAATCTGCACATTGGCCCAGGGAATGTGGGAACTGGTGACGTTCATGTCGAGCACGGAAAGCGCCCCCGGCGCCTGGGCGTTTTCCGCCGTCTCACCCGCCAACTGGATGTAATACTTAAAATCGGGATTGAAGAGGTGCCCCATGAAATAAATGCGCGCGGTGCGCAGATTGAACGTCGACGCTTGATCGATCGACCGCGCCGATCGATAGTCGCCGAACACCCCGAGCAATTCCGGAAAGTTCTTGGAATCGCCCGATTCGCGATAGGCGTCGTTGCGATAGCGTTGGGTAAAGCGCGCCGCAAAGCGGGCGCGAATCTTGAGGAAGAACGCGTTGTCGTTCAGCGAGAAATTGAAGCCGCGGTCGTACCAGGCCTTGAAACTCGGCTGCAGCAGATAGGCGCGCTCCTGCGAGTCGCGCACGGCGCGGTCGTACTCCTCCTGCGTGATGGTGCCCTGACTCACCGCGCGCTGCAGCAGGAGCTTCGTCGCCGGGTCCATGCTTTCGACGAAGACAAAGCGCCCGTCCTTTTCGACGAGCCGCCCCGTGTCCGCCGCAGCTGCGACGAGCGCGCTGCCCAGCACCACCGACGCTGCCAGCAAAGACATCCGGACATACGACCGCCACCGCCGCACTCGTGTCCGCACACACAGACGCATCATGGTAACAGCCCCGCTTTCAAGACTTCGCGATAGCGCACCGCCCGTTGGCCGCTGTCGGGATCCTCCACGTAGAAGCGTCCGGGCTCGAAGTACAGGAGGTAGGATTTCGGAGGAAGCGGCGGCGTCGGATGACTGTAATCGTAGGGGTCGGACCCGGCGAGCGGCTGCTGCGTGTGATAGTGCTCCATCGTGAGCGCCATCAATCCGTCGCGTACCGCCACCCATCCGGCCGTGACATCGCGCGAGGCCTGCCGGTTATACCCCGGCGCATACACCTCAAACGCCACACGCTCGTTTGGATGGGCCCTGGTAAAGGCCTCCGCCAACTGCGGCACCAACACCTCCAACTCGTCCTCGTGAAAAACCGCGGTCGGCGGCGCCTCCTCGGCAAACCACCGTAACGGCACCCGCTGTGACGGACGCAGCGAAAAGCCTCGCAGCAGCGTCGTCCATTCCTTGGTCGACAATGCCACGGGATGCGCGTAGCGCGCCGCACCGGGCTCACGCATCAACCGCACCGCCACACGCCGATCCTCGTGCACCACCTCCGTTGTGGAAGGCAGCCGTGCGCAGCCGTCCAACGCAAGCGCGCCGATGGCCGCAACCAGCGCAACCGCCGCCGTCACGCCCTTAATGTATCTGTGCCGCCTCTTCACGCCTGTCGCCTCCTCATTCAATAGTGAGATCCAAGACCATGTCCCCTTTATTTCTTCGGGACACCATATCCCAAGCCTGTCATGACCCGTCGCGCGTCTGCCCCCTGCGTAAACTGCACGAAGGCCTCGGCCAACGCCTGGTCGGGACAGGATCGCAAGATGGCAAGGGAATGGACGGGCGATGGACTCCCCGTCCCCGGGGCGAGGGCCACGACGCGAACCCGCTCGCGCTGCCGATGCGCCTGCGGTCCTGAGATAATCGCCACGTCAGCCTGACCGCTGAGCAAATGATCCAACACGCCATCGACATCGGGAGAAATATCCATGCGAGCCCGGAAGGCGTCGACGCCTCCCAGCCCGGCAAGCAACGCATGCGCGCGCTGCCCGATCGTCGTCAGTTGCGGATCGGCGACAGCCACGCGCAGAGTGGGTATTTGCCTCAAGGCCTCGAACGATTCCGGAGCCTCCGCAAGCGACTCCGGGACAACCAACGCCAAGGGCACCGTCGCATAGGCCCGTTTGCTGTCCGGGAAGATGTAGCCGCGATAGGCCAACCGCTTCAGCAATTCATCGCCGCCCGGTGCGACCAGATGCATCGGCCCCTTCGGCATCCCCATCTCCAACGCCGGATGGTTCTCCACCGCGGCAATCGTCCGGCGCAAATCGAGAACCGGCAGAACGATGACCTGCACAGAGACCCCCGGTTGCAGCACCTCGAAGGCCTCGCCCAACGCACGAATCGGCTCCACCACAGTCGGTGACGCCGCAATCACCAGTGCACGAGTCGCGGCAGGCGCGGCGGTGTCCGCACGACTCGACGTCGGCTGCCAACCGAACAACAGCGCGCAGACAAGCAGGAACGCCACCGAGCACGACAGGCTGCGTCGGTGGAGATGCTCAGGACAGTTCATTGTGTGGGTTCCTCTCCGGTGCGGCCCGCCGACGAGGGTGTGGATCGGGGGCGCGATGACGATGCTGCCGTCGACGCAGACGCCTGGGCCGATAATATTTGCACGGTCCCCGTCACCCGCGTGTCGTAGCCACCGAGCGCTTCCACTTCCAGACGAAACGCACGGCTCACGATCGCATCCAGCAGATGCTGCAAGGCCGGATGGCTTTTCAGCATGCTCGTGGCCATGACCAGGTCATACCGTTCCGTTTGTAGCGGGATGAAGCCAAGACCAAAGGCATGGGCCGCCGCACGCACGCCCACGCCGACCTGAGCCTGGCCCTCCGCAACCGCGCGGGCCACAGCAAAATGCGACGGCACCGTCCGCGCGTAGCCCTTCACCTGCGACGGCGCCACGCCCGCCTCCGCCAATCGTTGATCCAGCAACAGCCGCGCACCGGACCCGGCTTCACGGTTGACGCAGGTAATATCCCGACGCGCCAGATCGCCGACCTCGCGCAGCCCCTTGGGGTTACCGCTGCCGACGATCAACCCCGCATCCCACGTCGCAAAGCTCACCACGGTAAAGTGGGACGCCGTCAACGCACGCCGCAAGAACGGCAAGTTTGATTCGCCGGTTTTTCGATCGACCACGTGCACACCCGCGACATGCACCTCGCCCGCCTTGAGTTGCGCGATCGCCGCCTCACTGCCCGCCGTC
The DNA here is from genome assembly GCA_041908685.1 of Nitrospiraceae bacterium. Classification (GTDB taxonomy): domain Bacteria; phylum Nitrospirota; class Nitrospiria; order Nitrospirales; family Nitrospiraceae; genus BQWY01. The sequence continues at coordinate 202,342 of JAYREW010000023.1, forward strand.
CACCCCACCACAGAGGCGGTCGGCTGCCGCCGACGCACATACTCACCCGCCAGCATGATGGCGGGGTCGCATCCGGCCACGGCAATGCCGTCGCGAATCGACGACCATTCGCGCAGCAGCTCGACGCGCACCGGCGCGGAGCGGATCTGCTTTCGCCCGCCAGACGCAGGCGCGGCAATCGTCATCCCATCGGCAGGAATCATGCAGTTCAACAGCTCGCCCAATGGGCGCATACGCCGCACGACGACGCGATCGCCGACCTGCATCAGCTTCACGCGTACACGCCCGGCCTCCGTGCCGGCCGACTGGTCCGCTCGACTCCACGATCCCTCAATGGTGGGCCCGCTCGACCGCAGGGCGAACAGATCTTCGACACGACATTGCAGTGCCCCGGCCAACCGAAGTGCCACGGCGGTGGTGGGCAAGTACTGCGTCGCTTCGATCGCATACACCGCCTGCCTGGTGATGCCCGCGGCCGCCGCCAGCTGGACCGGCGACAACCCACGCGCCAACCGCACGGCGCGCAGGCGATTATCGATATTGTCGGCAGACTCGGCTTGCTGCTGTTCACGCATGGGCCGACCTTGTACCGTTATACTTCACAGTCTGTCAAGTATACTGACAACCATATGAGCGTGCCGTCCGATGATGTCCCCGTCCCGAAGGCCTCCGCCACCCGCGTGTCTGCCGCGCTGTTGGCCTCCACAAGCGGCTGTGTTACCCTTTCGGCGCCGAGTTCACCGCAGATCCATACCCACATCCGACACACATCGTGCTGAATCGACTGACCATCAGCCAAAAACTTCTGCTGGGCTTCGGCCTGCTGCTGAGCCTGCTGGCGCTCAGCCTGGCGGGACTGCTGATGTACCTCGCGCGCGTCAACAGCTACGTCGACCGCCATCAACGCATCACGATTCCCGGCGTGGTCACCGCCGCCGATGTGCAGCGCACGGTGGCGGAGATGCAGACCCAGATGCACCACGTCCTGGAACATCAGGCCGTTCCGCAACGCTTGCAGACGCTGGCGCGTGCGACGGAGATGGAAGGGCGCCTGGCCTCGCTGCTGGACACCTATCGCGAGAATCACGCGGCGCGGCGGCACCCGGTTCTCTACGGCATGTTGACGTCGCACGGGCGCACGGACCTGGTGGAGAACGAAGACCGCACGCTGACGACGATCACCGAGTTAGTCGGCTCGCTGACGCAGATGCGGCAACGCATCGCGGACGTGCTGACCAGTGCGCCACAGCAGACCCGCACACCGAGCGTACAGGGCGCTTCCATCGCGCTTGAGACCGACTACGAACGCATCGTCAACACCATGACCGAGGCCATCCACACCCTCATCGACGTGCACCGGAAAATCGATCAGGAGATGAAACTGGAGGGCGACCGCCTGGTAGCTGAGGCGCGCGTTATCGCGTTGGCGCTCAGCTTCCTGTTCGCCCTCGTGATCCTGGGGGTGTACCTAATGATGACGCGGCTGGTCGCCCATCCCTTGGCGCGGCTGGCGGATACCGCAGATCGCGTCGCGCATCAGAATTTGGCCGTGCAGTTTGAACGTTGGCCCAGCGCGGATGAGGTCGGCCGGTTGGCCGCCTCCTTGAGCGCCATGTTGACGACCCTGCGCGACCATGGCGCCGCGCTCGTGCGGAAGACCCGCGAACTGGAGGCCTTCACCTATTCCGTGGCGCACGACCTCAAGGGGCCGCTCCGTGAAATCGAAGGGTTCTCGTCGCTCCTCGACAAGCGGTTTGCGGATACGCCCGACCCCGACGTACGACACCATCTCGACGTGATTCGCCGGTCCGCGCTCCGGCTGACCGCCATGATCGACGCGCTCTTGAAGTATTCCCGGATGGAGCAGCAGCGTTTGCCGCTGACGCGTTTCAATCTCGGGGAAATGGTCGCGCATCTCGTGGCCGAACGGCAGCCGGACGGACAGCCCCGCACAGCAAAGATCGACGTAGAGCTGCCCTTCGCGGATCTCTACGGCGAGCCCGTCAGCGTCCGGCAGGCGCTGCACAACCTGCTCGACAATGCCTTGAAATTCTCGCGCCAGGCACCGCATCCCACCGTCACCATCGGCGGATTTCAGACGGCGCAGGAACGCGTGCTCTGGGTCGCCGACAACGGCATCGGCATCAACGAGAAGGACCGCGAACGGATGTTCAACCTCTTCGAGCGCGTCCATACCGCGGGGGACTACGAAGGGGCCGGCGTCGGCCTGGCCATCGTCAAATTGGTCATGGAGAAACACGGCGGGCGCGTCTGGGCGGAGTCCACGCCGGGACAGGGAACGCGCTTCTACTTAGCCTTTCCGGAGCGAGCGGCGTAATGCGTATCTTGGCGGTCGACGACGAAGAATTTGTCCGGCTCATGCTCACGCAAGCGTTGCAGGCCGAAGGCTGTGCGGTGACGACGGTGGGAAGCGGGCAGGCGGCCATTGAACGCCTCGGCTCCGACGCGTTCGATGCGGTGATCACCGACTTGCGGATGCCCGGTATCGACGGACGCAGCGTGCTGCGCTGGGTGAAGGAGCATCAACCGGATGTCGACGTCATTGTGCTGACGGGACATGGCGCCATCACGGACGCGGTCGAGGCCATGCGTGCGGGCGCCTGGGATTTCCTCATTAAGGATACGCCCTTCGACGGCACCGCGGTGACCGGCGCGCTCGCGAAGCTCCGCACCCTACGCGCCCTCCGCCGAGAAAACCTCGCCGCGCGCCACGGCGGCTATCAGCCGGACGCAGTGGCCGACGGTCCGAGCCCCGCCTGGCAGGCGCTCAAAACCCAAGTCCTCCGCGTCGCGCCCGCACAAGCGCCGGTCCTGATCACAGGCGAAACCGGATCGGGCAAGGAAGTCGTCGCGCGACTCCTGCACGCGCACAGTACGCGCGCGCAGGGACCGTTTCTCGCGATCAACTGCGGCGCGGTCAGCCGCGAGCTTCTGGAGAGTGAGCTGTTCGGACACGATAAAGGCGCCTTCACCGGCGCCTCGACGGCGCGACAGGGCCTCATCGCCGCGGCCGAGGGCGGCACGCTCTTCCTCGACGAAGTCGGCGACATGCCGGGCCCCATGCAGGTCAGCCTGCTCCGCGTGTTGGACCGCGGGGAATATCGACCGGTCGGCAGCACCAGGACGCTCCATGCCGACGTCCGACTCGTGTGCGCCACCAACCAAGATCTTCAAGAGCTTGTCCATCAAGGACGGTTCCGCGACGATCTCCTCTACCGCATCCATACGATCGGCCTGCGCGTGCCGCCGCTGCGGGAACGCACCGCCGATGTGCCCACGTTGGTCACGCATATCCTCCAGACGCTGCGCGTACCGGGCGCGGCCAAACTAGCGGTCGATCCGGCGGCGCTGTCCGCACTCGCCGCCTATCGTTGGCCCGGCAACGTGCGCGAACTTCGCTCGGTGATCGAGCGCATCGTGCTGATGAAGACGACGTCCGGGCCGATCGTCGAGCAGGATGTGCAGCAGGTGCTGACTCCGATGACGGCTGAACGACGCGGGCCGACAGCGCCCTCAGACCCAGCCCGCGTGCAGGCCGCCGACACCGGCGCGGATGCGTCGCTTGAGGCCATCGAACGACTCCACATCCTCCACGTGCTGGAAAACCACAGCGGGAACAAGGCGCAGGCCGCCAAGACGCTGCAGATCGACTATAAGACGCTGCTCAGCAAATTGAAAAAATACGGTGTGAGGAACAGTGAGGAATGACGGCATTCAGCCCATCGGCGCTGGCTGCCGAGGCGATTGGGTATCGCCGACGAATCTGGATTGGAGTTAGGAAACCGCTCGCCGACCGCGAACAACGAAAGTCGGCTACGGACAGGGATTGACCGCAAGCAGTTCTTGGAGGCTTGCGCGGATGTCGTCCATGATTTCACGGCGACTGGGATTGAAGGACAGATAGCCGATGAAGCTGTGGCCGCCTGAGTAGACCGGGAAGAGGCTGTTCAAAATCGACTCGCCCCAATTGGTGTTCGCCGGCTCCGTGTTGGACAGCGTCGCCTGAATCGCCTTGATGAGCAGGTCGCCGGAGGACGTGCGGTAGCGACCATTGCCCTTCACCTGAGAATCCGGCGTGGCGACCCCCACAATCTTCAACGTGCCGGGCAGCGGCACGGGAGCGGGCCCGAACGTCAGATCGTAGGCGGCGTTCGTATAGAGGTTCCCTTGCGAATGCGGCACGACCAGCACTCGCCGACAGGCCGCGATGGACTCACGATACCGCGCCGCATGCCGTTGAATGGTCGCCGCGTCGATCTGGTTCGCATTCGTCATCGGTCCTTGAATCGTGCCCACCAACGGCTGCAGCACAGCCACCGTATCCAAGCCCTTCCAAAACGTCGACGGATCGAGATTGAATCGCTGCTGGCCCGCCTCCGCAAAATCTTTCAGCTCGCCGTGCGTCGGATTGTAATTGAATCGAAAGATGTAGCAGACCGTCTGCAAGGCGGGAGGAAAGGCCGGGAGCTCCTTCACGAACTCCTGCTCCAGCTTTCCCGCATTGATCCGCGCTTCGTCGAGCGAGGTCGTCACGCCGTTCACATAGTAAATATCGACGACCGGCGCGGCCGGGTTCTGACAGACCGGCTGGGTCGGAGCCTGCGCCTGCGCTGGGGCGATCCCGAGCCACAACCCACAAAACAAAGCGATCGCCAGGCTCCAGGCCTTGCGACCCGTGGCGCGAGACGAAAAAGACGGATGGAATCGGTGAGGCATCGTGTTCATTCGTTACACATTCGTGCAGGCCGCCGCCCACTCACTAGCCGGTTGTAAGCGTGGCGCAATCGCCGTCACCTGTCCGTCGGCCTGTAAGTAGGCCGCCGTACGCAGGGCGGTATTGAGGATGCGCGCGCGCAGATCCGTAAAGAGCGTTGGATAGTCAGTTGGCCGCCGGGCCATCAAGCATTCGATGGCACGAAACCGTTCGGTCGCATGGACAGCGGAGAGCGATTCGTTGCTCGCATCGATCATGCTGGCTTGCGCTGCCTTTGCAAACTGTCGCAAAGCACTGCGCGAGGGCGCATCAGAAGCCGCCTGATTGATATAGGTCTCGACATCGTCGCGCACACCGTCCGAGTTCGCATCCAGCCCCGCCACCGTGGCAACACTGGGATCGGTCGGATTGGTGCTCTCGCTGCCGCCGCAGGCAGACAGCATCAACAGCATCGGCAAGGCCAGCGCGAGCGCCCAGCCTGAACACACCGCGGCACTTGTCCGCTGATTTTGGCGCACCTTGTCACGTTCGTGTATAGTCACATTCTGCATAGGGCACTGTATCGCGCGCGTTTTCAGAATTACAACCGGCTCAATCGGACGAGAGAAGAAAGCCGGGACCTTGGTCCAGGCGCCGAGCATCGCCGGACCTAGCCCATATCGCGCAGCACATGGTCCGGATTTACTTTCCGCGCAATGTTCTTCATGACCTGATCGGCAAACAACACCACCAGTCGATCGCGTTGATCCTTGACGATCATCGACGTGGAGGGCGGCTTAAAGGAAGCCGGATCGCCGTCCAGCCAGGCGCTGCAGGTGTACCCGAGCGGCTCCACAATCGTCTCCACGCGATACTCGTCGCGCAGCCGATATTGCAGCACGTCGAATTGCAAGCGGCCGACCGCCGCCACGAACGACTCCAACTCGTTCAGGCTGCGCATGATCTGCACCGTGCCTTCCTGCGCCATCTGCGTCATGCCCTTGTCGAAGGCCTTGCGCTTCCCCACATCGCTCGGGCGAATCCGTGCAAACACTTCGGGTTGGAACTGCGGCAGCGGCTTGAAGTTGAATCCGCCGGTCACCGACACCGTATCGCCGATCGCGAAGAGCCCCGGATTGATGATGCCGATGATGTCGCCGGCGAACGCCTCTTCCACGGTCATGCGATCCTGCGCCACCAGGCTGTGCGGGCGTGAGAGCCGCACCTCGCGGCCCAACCGATGGTGCTGCACCACCATGTCGCGCTCGAAGCGGCCGGAGCAGATCCGCAGGAAGGCGGTGCTGTCGCGATGCTTCGGGTTCATGTTCGCCTGCAGCTTAAACACGTAGGCACTAAACGGGGTCGTCACCGGATCGATCGCCGTCTCGGTCCCGTCCACACGGTCGGCCGCCCGCGCGCTCGGACTCGGTGCGAGATCGACGAACGCATCCAAAAAACTTTCCACGCCAAAGTTGGTCAAGGCCGACGCGAAGAACACCGGTGTGATCTCACCTGCTAGAAACGCCTCACGCGTAAACGGGTTCCCCGCTACCTCCAGCAGCTCCAGATCGTGATGCACCTGCTCCAACACCTCGGCCGACACGCGGCCGCTGCTTGCCAGTTCGGCGAGCGGCAACGTCGCCACGTCGACTTTCGTCGCCCCGCCGTGCGCCGTGCGGCTGAAGAGCTGCACACGCTGGTCGGCCCGCGTCACGATCCCGACAAAGTCGCTCCCTGACCCGATCGGCCAATTCACCGCGCTGGCGTGAATGTTCAAGGCCTCTTCCACTTCCGTCATCAAATCGAGCGGCGGCCGACCCGGCAAGTCCATCTTATTGATGAGCGTCAGCACCGGAATACGCCGCATGCGACAGACGGCAAAGAGCTTACGCGTCTGCGTCTCCACGCCCTTGGCCGCGTCGATCACCATGATGGCGCTGTCCGCCGCCGTCAACGTGCGGTACGTATCCTCGGAAAAGTCCTGGTGGCCCGGCGTATCGAGGAGGTTGACGATCGCTTCTTTATAGGGAAACTGCATCGCCGAGGCGGTGATCGAAATGCCGCGCTCCTGCTCCATGCCCATCCAGTCGGACGAGGTGGCCTTGGAGCCTTTGCGGCCGCGCACCATCCCGGCGGTCCGAATCAGGCCGGAATACAGCAGCAGCTTTTCCGTCAGCGTGGTTTTTCCCGCGTCGGGGTGACTGATGATCGCAAAGGTACGCCGCTTCGCGGTGGCCGAGGCCAACTCTCCTAAGGTCGTTGCATTCGTCGTCATCGCATCGCTCATAAAAGTTCGGCAGCTTACCACAGCCCTACCGGACCATCCTAGCGTTCCTCCTTCCAAGAAGAGCGCCTCACGCTGTGTCGCCCGCCCGGCTGTTCCGCCTCGCTGGGCGAGACCGGAAGGCCGCAGGCTGCAACCGCGTGACGCGCCGCCGCTATGGTAGCCTGTGTCATGCCCACGCTCTGGACCATTGGCCATTCGACGCGGCCCGCGGACCAGTTCCGCGCGCTCCTGCTGGCGCAGGACATCCGACTACTCGTCGACGTGCGCCGATATCCAGGCTCGCGCCGCTATCCCCACTTCAGCCGTGAGCAATTGGCGAAAGACCTGGCGGAGGCGGGAATTGCCTACGCACATCGGCCGGCCCTGGGCGGGCGGCGCGCCGCCAGAGCGGACTCGTTGAATGTGGGATGGAAGAACGCGAGCTTTCGCGGCTATGCCGACTACATGGAAGGGATCGAATTTCAGCAGGCCTTGGACGCCCTGCTGGACGACAGCCGTCGGCAGCACACAGTGGTGATGTGCGCGGAGGCCGTCCCCTGGCGCTGCCATCGCATGCTCATCGCGGATGCCGTGTGGGCGCGCCGCTGGGACGTGCGGCACATCCTCGACGCCGGTCCGCCGCGTTCACATGTGCTGACGGCGTTTGCCCGCTGTGAGGGCGAGCGAGTCTTCTATCCGGCTCCGTCGAACCGGGATCAGCAAGCAAAGCTGCCCTACAGAGAATCGTAACGACGGTCGGCACGTGAATAGGACAGTGGCTGTCGCCTAAGCCTGACGCACCTCGTCGAGGAGCCGCGCAACCACACGTTGGATGTCCTGCAGCATGGTGGGCTTGTAGACGATTTCCCTGACGTTCGAGGCGAGGGCGGCCTCATGGGCCATCGGCGTCAGGTAGCCGGAGACCAAAATGACCGGCAGGTCCGGCCTGATGGTCCCCACCAGCCCCGCCACATCCACGCCCGACATCCCCGGCATGTTGAAGTCGGTCACGAGCACGTCGAACGCGTGCGGCGCTTTGGTGACCGCCTCGATCGCCTCCTGCGCGCGCGTAAACCCGGTGACCTGGAAGCCGCGGGGCTCCAGCAGATTTTTCACCAGATCGACGAGCATCTCTTCGTCGTCGAGATACAAGAGGCGGCAGCCGCTCCGCTCCAGGCTCGGCGTCGGCTCCGCCTCGCCCCCCGCCCGCTCGGCCTCCACCTCGATGGCCGGGAAATAAAGATGAAACGTCGTGCCGAGGCCGAGGTGACTTTCCACCACAATGCCGCCGTCGTGTCCCTGCACGATCCCATGCACCACGCTCAGTCCAAGCCCCGTGCCCTGCCCGACCGGTTTGGTGGTAAAAAACGGATCGAAGATCCGCTCGATCGTCTCCTGTGACATGCCGCACCCGCTGTCGCGCACCGACAGCCGCGCGTACCGGCCCGCCGGCAACAGCGTATGCAGGGTCCGCAAGGGCTGCGTGACCTGCACCAACTCGACGTCGATCCCGATCGTCCCTGGATGCTCGCCCAAGGCATGCCAGGCGTTCGTGCAGAGATTCATCAACACTTGGTGCAGTTGTGTGGCATCGGCCAAGATGCTGGGCGTGTTGGGCGCAATCGTCGTGGTCAGCTCCACACCGGCCGGGAGCGTGGCCCGCAGTAAACCCATCACTTCCTTCACCATCGGCGCCAACGCCACCACGGTCCGCGTAAATTCGTTCTGCCGCGTGAAAGTCAAAATCTGCTGCACCACGCCGGTCGCCCGCTGTCCCGCTTCCAACACCCGATCAAGGTGGGGCTGCGCAGGATGGTCGGCCCCGAGCTTTTGATGGGCGAGCGCCGCATTGCCCATGATGGCCGTCAGAATATTATTGAAGTCGTGCGCGATGCCGCCGGCCAATTGCCCGATCGCTTCCATCTTCTGCATCTGCCGAATCGTCGTTTGCGACGCATGGAGCGCGGCTTCCGCCTGTTTGCGGTCGACAATCTCCCGTTGCAACCGCTCGACGGTTTCCTCGAGCTCGGCGGTGCGCGCCGCCACCAACCGCTCCAGCTCCATGTGGGCGCGCTGCAGCGCCGCTTCGACCGTTTTGCGTTCCGTCACGTCGCGACCGATGGCCTGAAAGCCCACCAGCCGATCCTCTTCCATCAACGGCTGCACCGTTTGGTTGATCCAAACGATCTCGCCGCCCTTGGCCACGACGGGAAATTCGGACGTCGTGGTCTGCACCTGTCGCACCAATTGGCGCCGGAAAAATCGCGCGGCCCGGCGCCGATAATCCGGGTGGACCAGATGGAGATAGGAACGCCGGCTCAATTCCTCCGCGGTGAACTGCGTGAGCCGCATCGCCGTGGGATTGAAATAGACAAACCGTCCCTGCGTATCCAAACGGCAAATGATGTCGTGGGCATGGTCGACCAAATGGCGATAGCGCGCTTCCCGTTCGCTCAGCGTCCGGTTGGCGCGTGAGAGCGCCTCCGTGCGCTCCTCCACCTGCTTTTCGAGCGTCTCGCTGTAATGCTGCAGGCGCACATCGCGCTCGTGGATTTGCGTGAGCATCGCATTCAGACTGTCGGCGAGCGCGCCGATTTCATCGTCGCCCCGTTTCACCGCCTGTACCGTGTAGTCCTGCTGCTGCGTGACGCGGTGCGCGACGATCGTCAACTCTTCCACCGGACCTGAAATGGTCCGCTGCAATCGCGAGGCGATCAAAAACGCGACGGCGCAGGAGGCGACCAGCACCCCCATGGAGATGAGCAGAATCGACCGCAGGCGCGCATTGCGTTCCGTCAGGTCGGCGCGCAAGGCGATCCTCCCGATCGTCTCCCCGTCCAGTCGCACCGGCATGGACAGATCGAGAAACTCCGCTCCGAAATGCACCCCCTCCACATCGGGCACATCGGTCGGCAGCGGCGTCTCCGGCGTCCGCCGATAGTCGGCAAACCGCGCTCCCGTGCGATCGTAGATCACCGCCGCGACCAAGCGCGGATCGGCGCGCAGCGGCGCCAGGTTTTCCCGCGCGGTCTGCGGGTCGTGAAACGCCAGCGGAGCGGCGTTGTTGATCTCCAACACTTTGAGGCGAATGAGCAGGTCGTTGGCGAGCGCGTCCCGGTAGGTCGACAGTTCGTAGGCCACGATGGCGCCCATCGCCAACACCAAGGCACAGCTGCTGGCCCACATGGTGATCCAGATCAACTTGTGCTTAATGGGTCGATGCCGCCAGGACATGGTTCCCCTCGCTGATTCGTGGATCAGGGTGTATCCACGACGCGTCCGAGTTTCAGCAGCTTGGAACTGATCTTGAGTTGCGCCCGCGCCGCCGCCTGCGGGCTGATTTCGAATCGAAGCTTGCCCTCTTCCACCACGAACTTGATGATGCCGCCGGCCATGAGAAATCGGTCCGTCTCACCGACGGTCAGGATCGGCATGGCCTTCGCCATATTCCACGCACTGGCGGCCTGCGGCGCCTCTAGGCGGTCGAGAAAGAGAATCTGGCAACTGCGCGCTTCTTCGGGTGCCTGCACCAACCGCGCGACGACCGCGCGACCCTGCACCTGCTTATCGTGCAGCACCCGGTCGGCCGCCGCGGCCAGTTCCGCCTCACCCCACACACAAATCGTAAAGGTGTCGGCCTGTGTCGGCAGCGCGGTTTCCGGCCACTCGATAAACTTGGCAAAGTTGTAGAGAAACGCAGCCTTGATATCCTGCCCCTGCCCGGCGGCACGCGCCGGCTCGCTCCACCCCACCCAGCCCACACCCGTCAGTGCGAGGGCCAGTCCGAGACCGGCGCAGAGACGGACCGCTTGCGCACCACGCGTTACCATCGCCAGGTCGCCTTCCCGTAGACACCGCGCTGCAACTCCGTCGGGACGAACGAAATAATGTTTTCGCGAAATTCCGGCCGATGCGTATCCAACAGGTTTTGGCCCACGAGCGACAATTCCAACTGTCGCGTCGGCCGCCAACCCAGACGAACATCCATCGACACATAGGAAGGTATGCGCACCGCCGGGAGATGATCCACATAACGGACCCACACGTCGAACTCCGTCTTGTACGGAAGCGACATCAGCGAGCGGACGGACGCCTGGTGCACCGGACTTTCCCCCTTGGGATTCGCGGCGCCTGGATCGTTGCTCTGATCCGTATACATCCGCATCAAGAGATACGTATAGGTCGGCTGCAGTCGCCACCACTCCACCGGCCGCCATTCCACACTGGCTTCGACGCCGTACGTTTCCGCGCGCACCCGATTGGACCAGGTGAACGGCAACACGGTGTGGGTCGGCGACGGCGTGGATTCCGAAAAGGTGGCGCCCGGCTCGAAGGAGCGGAGGTCCGAATAGTGGTTGTAGAAGGTGGCCAGGTCGACCGTCAGCCTCTCCGCCAGCTGATGCCGATACCCCGCCTCATAGGCGACCAGTTTTTCATTGCCATACCCGCGGGAGCCGAACACGGAAATCATCGGCTGTGTGCCGGTCGGCTGATTGATGCGGATGTCGTCCTCCGTATGGGACGGCGCGCGGATGGCCCGCGAGACGGCCGCCCACAGCGTTTGCCGATCGCTTATCGTCCACTGCAACTTCGCGCTGGGTTGCACGACCAGGCCCGTAAAGTCGTTGTGCTCGAGTTTCGTGCCGAGGGTGAGATGCACCGTCTGCGGGATCAACGTGATCTGATCCTGGAGAAATCCGCTCCAGACGCTGAAGAAGCGCGATTGCGTCCGATAGGAAATGCTCAGGATGTCCGGGCGATTGTCGAGCTGATTGTTGACGAACCGATAGCCGAGCCCCCAAATAAATTGGTGCCGTTCGCCCCAGGCCGCGTGCTGCTGGAAATTGATGTCGGCGGTATCGCTGACCACGCCGCCGCGACCGTTCTTGATCACGACCCGATCGAAGAAGGCTTGCAGACTCAACCCGTCGGTCGCCGAGAACGTGCGCGTCCATCGACCAAGCAGGTTGGCGCCGGAGGTATGCGCCTTAAAGAGATTGGTATTGACGAACGGGGCCGACAACGTCGGCAGATTAACGTTCTCTTTGTATTGCCCGGCGTAGTAGTCCCCTTGGAGCGTGAATTCGTCGCCGTTATTGGCGTGGTGATCCATGCGCATCCCGGTCCGCGCCTGATGCCATCGATCTACCGTCGGCTCGCCGATGCGACTCACCTGATCGTCGCGCGCGAAAAATTTCCCGTACACGCGCATATACGTATCGTCGCCTAGCTTTGTGCCGTAACGTAGGCCGGTGAATCCGCGCTCTTCTGTGCCCGCGCCGCCCACGAAGAGGCCGCCCTGGGTGTCTTTCGCCTTTTTGGTGATGATGTTGATCACGCCGTTCACCGCATTGACGCCCCACAGCGTCGCCCCCGGCCCGCGAATGACCTCGATGCGCTCGATGTCCTCCAGGATCGTGTCTTGAATGTCCCAATTCACGCCCGCGAACGTCGGCGAATAGACCGTTCGGCCGTCGATCAGCACCAGCAGCTTGTTGGCAAACCGGCCGTTGAATCCGCGGGCGCTGATCGCCCACTTATTGGCGTCGACCTTCGCCACGTCCAGGCCCGGCACCATACGCAGCGCATCAGGGATGGAGGTGACCCCGGACCGGCGAATGTCTTCTTGTGTGATCACGAACAGGGCGGCGGCCGTCTGCGCAAACGGCTGGGATTGTTTGCTGACCGAGGTAACCGGCAATTGCATGAGCTCTTCCAAACTCATGTCGGCAAGATCATGGGCATCCGGCGCGGGCGGCTCGCGGTTCGCCGCCCGGCTCTCACCGACCGCGATCAAAGGCAGGAGCAAGGCGCCGATCAGGCCTGACAGGCAGAGGAACGACTGAACGGAGCGAAGGGGCTGTTCACTCCGGCGGCACACAAAACGGCACGTCACCCTGCGTCTCTCCCTGGTCGGTGGTTGCCACAGCCGCGCCGGACGGGCACAGCACACAGGGCGCTGCGTCGACGTCTCTGCATTCGGCACACGTATCACATGGAGCGGATGCCGAATCTGAAGGCGGCCCACTGTGCCTGATCTGAGACATCGGGTCAATACCTAGCCGTTCCATCATACGCACAGCTACGAAATGGTATCTATGTGCATTCGTTCAACTCTGTGCAGCCATGAAGGCTGCGCCACACGTCGATCAAATGATGAGGCCCGAATGGATCGAGTCGAACGCTGTGGATGACGGCGGCATCCGGGCGTGTTTCTCCAAATGGATTGTCAGAAGGGCGAACGAGCGCTAGGTTGGTGAAGGGCGCTCAGATGAGGAAGGAGCAGGTGTCCCATGAACCATGTGGGTATTCCGACAGCACAGACGGCCGCACAGGCGAGGCCTGGCGCAGGCGCCGCCTTCCTCTGGTCGAGCGCTGTCCGCCTGGTTACGGGGCTCTGCCTGGCAGCAATCTGCCTGCCTCTGACGGCCGCATCATCGCTCACACAGGTCGCTGGCACCACAACAACAGCTGCCTCAACACCCGACAAGCGGCGCGCGCAGGCTGCCGCTCACGGTCCCGCGGCGCCCGGCCGATCGGCCGCCATCAACCGCGTGATTGCGGATGCGGCACGGCGCTATCAGCTCGATCCGGCCCTGCTCTCGGCGATCATCACCGTGGAGTCGAACTTCAATCCGCAGGCGGTCTCGCCGCAGGGTGCCGCCGGCTTGATGCAGTTGATGCCGCGCACATCCAAGGCCCTGCGTATCCACGACCCGCTGGACCCTGCCCAGAACATTCACGGCGGCGCGTCGCTGTTCCGCCACTTGCTGGATACCTTTGAGGACAACCTCCGTCTTGCGCTCGCGGCCTACCATGCGGGGGAACCGCAGGTGCGCCTCACCGGCGCGCTGCCGCAAGGCCTGTCAACCGCGACCTACGTAGAGCGCGTGCTTCGGGTCTATCGTCGCCTGGCCGCACAGGCGGTCCGCTGACGACAGGTCGTCTGTTTGCATCACGCACATCATCGCATCGCCAATGTCCCTCGCAAATTTCAAACGTCCGTTTCCATCCCAGACCCGGCTCGCAGTTACTCCTCGCCGCGGCTTGCCGCGCATCGGAAGCCTCCGTTACACTCGGCGCCAACCACTTACGAGGACGCCTACAGAGCATGGGAACGGAACGAGCCGCCACCGTCAATTTCTATCAGGTCCTGGAAGTCACGCAGCAAGCCGGCCCCGATGACATCAAACACGCCTGGCACGATCAGCTGCAGGTGTGGCATCCGGACCGCTTCACGCATGCCTCAGCGCTGCAGCAGAAGGCGGAGGCGCGAACCCAGCTCATCAATCAGGCCTATCAAACGTTGAGCGACCCTTCGGCGCGCTCGCGGTACGATGCGTCCTTGGCGACCACCGCTAAGCCGGCCGCCAGGCCGCCCGAACCATCCCGCCAGGCCCCGGCCTACACCGCTCCGCCGCCGACTCGCCCCCAGCCGACGGCGCGCGCGCAGTCCGGCCCGCGCGGCCCGCAAACCGCGCTGATGCTCTCACGCATCGGTGCACCGAAACGCATGGTGCCGGCCATGACCATGTTGGTCGACCGTCGGGAACAGCAGCCCTATCTGTTCGACGACTTTGTGCGCATCGCAGGCATTCGTCGGGAAGCCCTCGACGCCGGCCACTACGCCATTGCCGAGGCCCCGCGTATTTTTCGTCTGGAGCGCCGACGCATCGAGGAGTTCAACACGATCTTTTCCAATCCCTCGGACAATCGGCCTCGCTTTCTGTCTCAGCTCGAACCGCTCCTCGCCTACCCCTCCCGATTTCTGCTGATCGAGGGCGTCATGCCGTCACAAGCGGGCGGCGCACGACTCGCGCAGTATCACAAGAAGGGGCTCGCGGATTTTCAGGACGCGCTCACCGCGCGCTTCGGGCTGCAGCTGATTTTTGCGGATACGAGGGAAGAGGCGGAAGAGCGGGTGGCGAATCTGGCGGCGATGCACTACGCCTATTGGTTCGCGGAACACCAAGGCTTGGGCCGCTGTTTGGCGGAAAACGATCTGTAGCGGAACGCGCGCGCCCAATTGCGGCGGACGTCTCAACCACAGCCGTCGAACCCCTGTTGGCGCAGCGCCTCATAGACCACGACCGCGACGGCATTCGAGAGATTCAGGCTGCGACTATCCGGGCGCATCGGCACCCGAATGCGCTGCGCAGACGGCAGGGATTCCAGCAGCGCGGGGGGCAGCCCGCGCGTTTCCGGTCCAAAGAGAAAGACGTCGTCCGCGCGATAGGCCGGGCGATCGTACCGCTCCCCTCCCTTGGTCGTCACCGCGAACAGCCGCCGACCAACCATCGACTCGGCACAGGCAGACCAGCCCGCGTGGACAGTGATCGAGGCGAACTCATGGTAGTCCAACCCCGCACGCCGAAGCCGCTTGTCATCCAACTCAAACCCTAGCGGTTTGACGACATGGAGGCGCACGCCCGTATTGGCGCAGAGCCGGATGATGTTCCCGGTGTTGGAGGGAATTTCCGGCTCGTACAAAATCACATCGACCATAGGAGCAGCCCCGAGACAATGACCGGCGCGGCACGGGCCGCATCGCCGGATTCCGGATGCGGAGCCTGCCACAAATCGCGTGCGAATGGCGAGAGTGCTCGGCCAGAATGCCTCGACAAGGCCGATCAGCGGCGTCAGTCGTCAGGCAATCCTGATCGAGGGTCAACGCTTGAGCGGAACGAGTCGGGACGGGCCCGACACCGGCGCCTGCCTTCCGTTTGTGGCGTGGCTCCTGGTAGAGTGACATCAGACCATCATCGCGTCGCGCAATGTTGATCAGCTCCGGCTCCACAGACCCATCGTCGAACCAAGGTCGCCGACAGCATCGTCTGTGGACCATGCTCCCCACGCTGCTCGGCCTCAGCCTCGGCGTTCCCATCCACGCAAGTGCCGCCGATCACGGCTATTCTATTTCCGCTTCTGCTCCCCGGCCCGCACACACAGCCCAGGCTTCACAGGATCTGCCCCATTCGCCTGACGCACATGCGTCGCCTGATCCATCTGATTCACCTGACCCAATTGTGCTGTCGCGCCTTGCGGAGGCGCAGCGCGCCTGGGATCGCGGGACGCTCGACCTGGCCGCGCAACTCCTCGACGAGGCCTTGCGCGAGCGGCCGAAGGCTCCGGCGCTGCACAAGCTGCGCGGCGATATGCTCTCGACACAACGGCGATCCGCTGACGCCGTGGCCGCCTACAATGCCGCCCTGGCGCTGCAACCGAACTCACTGTCCGTGCTTTGGGCAAAATGGAGCGTGCTGCAACGCAGCGGGCAACCGCAGGAGGCCGTGGGCGTCCTCCAGCGTCTCGCCGCGCTCGATCGCGGCAACCCGCTGGTGCATCTGCGACTGGCGCAGGAGCTGCGTAAACTCGACCGCCTGGAGGAATCCTTCGAGTCCTATCGGCAGGCCGTCACGCTCGCGCCGGACGTGTTGAGCTGGCGGATGGGCTTGGCCCGCGCCCGCTTCGACCTATTGGACTATACGGGCGCCGAGCAGGACCTGCAGATCATCCTCAGCCGCGTGGCGCCCGGCACACCGCTCGAATCCCCCGCTCGCAATTTGCTGACGGCCATCCAGAGCTCGCAGGATCGCGGGCGCCGGTTTGAATCGAAACCTGCCGGAGATATCCCGGCCGCGCAGCTCAAGGAATGGGCGGACGCACGCGGCGAGGCGTGGCAACTGTATTCCAACGGGCAATTTGCGGCGGCGGAACCCGCCCTCCGCACGGTGCTGGCGCTGAACCCGAACGACCCGACGGTCATCCATCAGCTCGGCGTCACGCTCATGCAACTGGGCCGCTGCGAGGAAGCCCTATCGATGTTTCGCCGCGTCACAGGCCAAGATTCACAGGAAGAGGCGGTGGCGGATTCGGTCTTCCGCATGGGCCAGTGCTATGCCGAACTGGAACGTTGGGAAGAGGCCTACGTGCAGTTCCACCTGCTCTACACCACGGCGCTGGAGTTCGAGGAGGCGACCAAAGGCTCCGCCTTGCCGCCGGATGCGCGCGTGCTGGACAAGGGGAAAATTCAACGCTGGCTCGATCGCGTGCGGCCGCATGTGCCGGAGTTTGCCGCGGCCGTCGAGGCCGAAATGCGCCCCGCGCCCGCAAGTCGGGAACAAAAGCCGACGGAGGCGACGGAAGAGGAGCTTTTGCGCCGTGCGATGGAGCGGTTGAAGCCGCAACAGGTGCTGGACACGCGCGCGCCGCTGCTCGGCCGGGACAGCGACTTCAGTTGGTTCCGCTCGGTGATTCCCGCGGCAAAGGTCCTGCGGGACGACTCCCCCACAGGCGCCCACGACTATCTTCCCATCGATACCGGCGATACCTTTACCGGCCCGCAGCAGCCGATTCATCTGGTGTTTGCACTCGTCACCTCGTCCTATGACGAGACGCCGCTCACCGCGCGCTGTTTTCTGGAAGCCACCGAGACGGCCGAAGGCGCGAACGCCATCGCACAGGACCGCGTCGTGGTGTCGATGAACGATCAGTCCGGTTACTTTCTCCTCACCCCGCCGACAACCGGCTGGGTGCCGGGGCTGTACCGTTGCGGCCTCTATGCAGGTGAGCGTACGACCGCCTATAACCATGTCGACGAAGTGCGATTCCGAGTCGTCGCGCCGCCTTCGTCGTAGGTGCCGTGCCGGTCACGACAAAGTATCGAAATCGACAGGCCGACAGCCGACAGCCGACAACCAACCACTCCCGACCCCTTTCATGCTGAAAACGGGCAATTCCTTGGCGAGGCGGCCGAGCGGGACTAGACTGCTGAGGAGACGGGGTCACCAGAGACTGGCGCCTCGTCCTAAGACTGATGAAGCCATCGACTTACTACTACGTCGCCTACCTGTCTGGAGTGTTGGCGCTCGCCGGCTGCAGTCAGAAGCCGCAGATCTCAACCGGCCATCTGACCGAGGCGCCTTCGACGCAGGAACAGACACCTTCGGCAGCGGTCGAAGCTGACAACCAGAAGCCGTCGCAGGCATCCGTTTCAACGCCATCGCCCGTCTCAGCTCCCGCGGCAGGCTCGTCACTATCCGCTACGCCGCTCCCGTCAGCGCCATCTACCCAACCATCCCCCCATCCCAAGCCGGTGCCGCCGGAATCGGCAGCGCAGTACATGCGCCGACTGCTCACGACACTCGATGAACAATTGGCACAGGAAATCGCCCGCGGCGATCTGGCGCGCCAGGCGATGCCTGATGCCTCCATCACACTGCTATTCGACAGTACGGCCGCCTTCGATCCGGGCACGGCCGAGCTGAAATGGTCGTACATGGAGCTGCTGACGAAACTCGGACAGTTGGTCAGGCGCGCCGACCGAACACAGGTGCATGTGATCGCTCACACAGACGACCAAGGCGGGGCAAGTCAAAACTTAGGCCTCTCCGAACGACAGGCCCAGGCGGTTGCCGCGGTGTTGGCATCCTCGGGGCTTGAACGCCGCAGGCTCCAGCCGGAAGGTCGCGGGGAATTTTCCCCGGTGGCGAGCAACGTGACGCCTGCCGGACGACGCCAAAACCGCCGCGTAGAAATCTCCCTGACGGCACTCCCTCCCTCCCCACAGGTGACGACTCAGCCGCCCTCTACACACAGCCCGTCCAGGTAGGCACAGGTCCGCAGCCCAACCGCACGAGCTCCCAATCGTCGAGTTCATCGACGAGTCGCGGGCCGCCTCCGATGAGGACCTTGTCCACTAATTCCCTCATGGAAATTTTCCTTACCGCGACTCTGGAAAACTTCCCCAAAGCTCCCTGATTGCGCTCGATTTATACATCACTCGTTACATGATATATAAAATCTAACTGATTGTTTTTATCGTACTCTCTCAACTCTTGCATACCCATCAGTATTCTCGGAACGGTCCCTGCAATGCATCGTCGTGATGCAGGCCAAGGCCACCATTTTGCTCGTCGACGACAGCCCCGGCGAATGCGAGCTGTTTCAGACAGCCCTCCAGCAGTCCGGCTTTCACGGTGCCCTGCACACATCCCACAGCCGTGCGGCGGCCTGGGACTATTTGCGGTCGCTCTCCGATACCAGACCATTGGACGGCACGTCTCGCGTCGATCCGACTCCCCTCCCCGCCCTCATCGTGCTGGATCTGAAACTGCGCGGCGAGCTAGGGATCGATCTGCTTCGACAACTGAGGGACGAACCTCGCTACGCCCACATCCCCGTGGTGATGCTGACGACCTCCGACGATCTTGCCGATGTGCGCGCCTGCTACCAGGCGGGAGCCAATAGCTACATCGTCAAACCCGAGCGGTTCGACCACCTGCTCACCGTGGCGCAGACGCTCTGGAAATATTGGGTCGAGTGCAACTGCTCGGCCCAAGCGAGGCTCGCATGCTGACGCGCGGCGCACTCCGCAACCCCTACGCCGTGTTCGCACTGTGCATGATCGCCTTGGTGCTCGGCGGGGTGTCCTATCAAAAAATGCGGGTCGATATTTTTCCGGAAATCCGTCTGCCGTCGATCCTGGTCACCACCTTCTATCGCGGCCTGAGCCCCAGCGAAATGGAAGGGGCCATCACGCTGAAGATGGAGCAGCGCTTCGTCGAAGCCAGCTACGTCGAGCATATCGAGTCGCAATCGCTGGCGGGCATGAGCTACATCAAGGTCTTCTTCCAGCCTGAGTACAGCATCGACTCCGCCCAATCCGAACTGACGAGCCTGGCCTACAGCATCATCCGCCTGCTGCCGCCCGGCGTGTATCCGCCGTCGGTCTATAAATTCGGCGTGTCGAGCTTGCCGATCGGCCTGCTCTCGGTCAGCAGCGAGTCGCTCGGAGCGAAAGAAATTCGCGACCTGGCCTATTTCAACCTGCGGCAACAAATCGCCACGATCCCCGGCATTTCCTTCGGCCCGCCGCTCGGCGGCAAAGTCCGGCAGATCACCGTCTTCATGGACCCTGACCGCATGCTGGCGCGAGGCATTTCCCCGTCCGAAGTGGTGAAGGCCATCAATGCGCAGAGCGCCATCATCCCGGCCGGCGATATTAAACTCGGCGAGCTCAACTACTACGTCTATTCGAACAGCCTCATCGATGTGGTCGAGAAGATCAACGACATCCCGATCAAGATCGTGAACGGCACGCCGATTCTCATCCGCGACATCGGCACCGCATCGGACAGCGCCGCCATTCAGACGTCCGTCGTGCGGGTGAACGGCCGCGAAGCCACGTACCTGCCGATCACGCGGCAGGAAGGCGCCAACACGCTGGAAGTGACGGACGGCATCCGCGAGAAGCTCACGCACTTAACGGAAGTGCCCTCCGGCACCTCGGTGAAGTTCATCTACGACCAGTCGCTCTACATTCGGCAGGCCATCGCGAATCTGCAGAAGGAAGGACTGCTCGGCGCCGGCCTGGCGGGGGTCATGATTTTCCTGTTTCTCCGCAGCCTCAAAGCGGCACTGGTGGTGGGGCTGGCGATTCCCCTCTCGCTCACGGCCGCGCTCGTCGCGCTGTATTTGACCGGGCAGACGGTCAACATCATGACGCTCGGCGGCCTGGCGCTGGTCATCGGCACCCTGCTCGACAACAACATCGTCGTGCAGGAAAACTTGCACCGCCATTTGGAAATGGGGAAGGACGGCCGGAGCGCCGCCGAAGACAGCTCCACCGAACTGACGCTCCCGATTTTCGTCGCCACCGTCTGCATTCTGATCGTGTATCTGCCGATCGTGTTCTTTACCGGCATCGTGAAATATCTTTTCGTCCCGCTGGCGATGACCGTCGCCTTCGCCATGTTGGCCGACTACGTGGTGTCGATGACCGTGACTCCGTCCGTCCTCGCGTGGCTCTATGCACGCGGCCACGCCCATGCTGGTCACGGCAAGGCCTCCACTGCAGAGCCGACCGAAGACCAGACCGATTGGTTCCGCGTCGTCTTGGGCGTCTATGAGCCGCTCCTACACGCGGGACTGCGCCTGAAATGGCTGGTCTTAGCCTTCGTGGCCGTCGGGCTGTTCGCCGCCGGCGGGCTCATCCTGCCGCAGCTGCATACGGAGTTTTTCCCGCGGGTCGACGCGGGCAACTTCACGATGCGCGTCAGCGCCCCGGAAGGCTCCCGCATCGAGAAAACGACCGCCATCGTCGCCCGCATCGAGGAAGTCATCCAGGAAGTCATTCCGAAGGCCGATCTGGAAGAGGTGGTCTCCAATACGGGCCTCTACTTCGGCGACGCGGCGCGCTTTGCGCCGAACACGGGGAACCACACCGCCTTCATTCTGGTAAACCTCGTCACCGGCCATGCGGGCGCAACCGATCATTACATCGACGCGATCCGCGCGCAGGTACGAACCGCGCTGCCTGGAGTAGACATCAGCTTTCAAACGGGCGGCATCATCAGCGACGTGCTGAACTTCGGGCTGCGCGCCCCCATCGACATTCAGGTGAAGGGGCCCAGGCTCGATCTCATTCGACCGGTCGCGGAAGCGATTCGCGAAAAGGTCGCGCAGGTGCCTAACACGGTGGACGTCCGCATCAAGCAGGGGAAGAGCTATCCCGAGCTGCACGTCAATGTCGATCGGACGAAGGCAGCCTATTACGGCATCACCCAAAACCATGTGATCGTCGACGTGATCACCGGCATCAGCTCCAATATCGCGCTCAGCCCGAACTATTGGATCGACCCCAAATCGGCCAACGGCTATTTCCTGCTCGCGCAATATCCCGAGCAGTCGCTCACGGACACGGAAGACCTCCTGAATATTCCGGTCATCGGCGCGCGCACGCCGCTGAATCCGGCTGCCTCTCTCACGGGCGCCGGCACCGGCGGCACGGCGCTGGCCCTGCAAAACACGCCGTTTGCGGGCCGCAACATGGATCTCTCCAGTGGATTCTATGCCGGGGACGATCGACGAGGCCCGCCGGTGCTCCTGCGGGATGTCGCCACGCTCGACATGAAGACCGGGCCCGACAGCGTCGACCACTACGATCTCTCGCGACTCATCAACGTGCTCGTGACCCCGGTTGGGAACGACCTCGGTCGTGTGGCGGCGGAGATCGAGCAGGCCATTGCGAGCGTACCGCTCCCGAAGGATGTGACCATCGCCATCAAGGGCGAAGTGGCGAACATGCGCTCGGCCTTCACCAACTTTGCGCTCGCGCTCCCCTTGGCGGTGCTACTTATTTACCTTGTGATGGTCGCCCTGTTCCGCTCCTTCGTCGATCCCCTGATCATTCTCGTGGCGGTGCCGTTGGGTTGGATCGGTACCGTCCTCATGCTCGCGCTGACGAACACCTCGGTGAACGTCGAATCGATGATCGGCACCTTGATGATGATGGGCATCGTCGTCTCCAACAGTATTTTGCTGGTGGATTTCGCCAATCGCATGGTTGCCCTCGGCGCCGGCGTCGAGCAGGCGGTCTTGGAAGCGGGCAAGCGGCGCATCCGCCCGATTCTGATGACGGCGCTGGCCACCATCCTCGGCTTGCTCCCGCTGGCGCTCGGCTTCGGCGAAGGCAACGAGACGATGGTGCCGCTGGCGCGCGCCGTCGTTGGTGGCCTCGCGGTCAGTACCGTTATGACGTTGCTGGTGGTGCCCGTCATTCACAGTGTGGTCCTGGCGCGTCGCGGCATTCCGCTGCGCGGTCCGCAGCGGCCGCCGTCATCATCGGTCTTGTCATAGGAGTACGCATGGACGAGTTGCACATGCCGCAAGCGGACCCGCCGCCCACACGCCCTCGGTGGCGGGCACGGCCGATGTGGCCCATCGGAGCAGCCATTGCCGCGGCTATCGGCGCGGCGACGCTCCTCTTCCATTCCAATGCGCCGCAGCCGTTATCCACCGTGCCGCCGCGCACCGGCACGGAGACGCAGCCGGACTCCACGCCGACCTTCGACCCGACACCGGTGGACGTGCAGATCACCAAGCCCGTGCGCCGCGATATCGCCTATACGATTTCCCTCCCGGCCAATATCGCGCCCTATTACCAGACCACGCTCTACGCAAAGGTCTCCGGCTATCTGAAATGGATCGGTCCGGACAAGGGCGACGCGGTAAAGAAAAACCAAGTGCTGGCCGTGATCGATGCGCCCGAAGTCGACGACCAGTATCGACAGGCGGTGGACGAGTACAAGATCCGCAAACTCACCTACGAACGCCTTGAGAAGGTCTGGCGCGAATCACCGGACGTCATCGCCAGGCAGGATGTCGACGTGGCGGAAGCCGCCTATCACAGTGCCAAGGACGTCATGAATCAACGGGCGACGTTGCGCGACTATACCAACGTGCGCGCGCCGTACGACGGCGTGATCACTGCGCGGTTCGTCGATCCCGGCGCGCTGATTCAGGTCGCCACCGCGTCCTCCAGCGGCGCCCTGCCCTTGTTCACCATCATGGATCTCAGCCGCGTCCGGGTGTACGCCAACGTGCCCCAGGAAGAGGCGCCCTGGATCGCGCCGGGAAAAACGACGGCGACGGTGAAGGTGAAGGAACTGCCGGATCGCGCCTTCGAGGGCACCATCACACGCTCGACCCATGCGCTGGATCCGTCGACACGCACCCTGCTGGTGGAAGTGGACTTGGACAATCACGACCGCGCATTGCGCGCCGGCACCTTCGCCGAAATGGTCGTGGCGCTTCGAACGGTGCCGCAGGCGCTCGTGCTGCCGCCGGAGGCCTCGGTCAGCGGCGCCAAGGGAAAATCCGTCTTCGTCGTCGTCGACGGGAAAGCGAAAGCGACGCCGATTCAGACCGGCATTACGGATGGACGTTGGATGGAGGTCTCCCGCGGGCTCACGGGGGATGAGGAAGTCGTCGTCGTCGGCAAGCGCCGCCTGCTGGACGGAGCGCCGGTGCAGGCCTCTCCCTATGCGCTGCCCAGCGGCAAGCCGTCACAACAAAAGTTCGAGCGGCGCGCACCGGGCGGGCCGACGCCGCCACCGTCGCTGCCGACAGATGCCGCGCCGTCCGTACCGCCGCCGCCAGGCAGTCCCGTTTCACCCGTCACCCCGGGAGCTCAGCCATGACACGGTCGCATCGATTCACCTGTGCCCTGCTGCCCCTGCTCTGCTCCCTCGGCCCGCTCAGCACCCATGCGCAGGACCAGCCGATGCCGCCGTCCCCACCGGCCAAGACCAGTCCGGCCTCGGTGCGCGATGGAATCCCGGCGCAGGGCAGATTCCTGTCGTTGCAACAGGCCGTGGATACCGCCATCACACAGCACCCGGTCATGCAGGAGGGCGAAGCGAATCTTAAAGCGTCCGAAGCGCGCACCGAGCAATCTCGCTCGCTGTACTATCCGCAAGTCTACGCGAATGCGGACGCCGCGGCCGGGTCGGCGCGCATCAATCCGCGCTTCGTGACACCCGCGGGCGGATTGCTCCAGCCGAATTTGAGCGCCTACACGCTCGGGGTCCTGGCGAGTCAACGCATCTACGATTTCGGCTACACACAAAACCTGGTGGAGTCGTTTGAGTTCGCGCAGCGCGCCAGCGCGGAGGAAGTGCAGGCGCGTCGAGCGCTGATTTCCCTCCATGTCCAGCGCGCCTTCCTGACCAGCCTCAAGCGGAAGCGCATCGTCCAGATCGCGGAAGACACGGTCCGCGAACGCGGTCTGATCGCCGGGCAAATCGAAACGCTCTACCGGCAGCAGCTCAAATCAAAACTCGACTACAGCCTCGCGCGCGTCGAATTGGTCAACGCACAATCGCTGCTCGTCCGAAGCCGCAACGCGCTGACGTCCAGCTTTGCCGATCTCAACCGCGCCATGGGCGTGACCGGGGCGTCGGACTATGTGTTGGAAGAGGTGTCGGTCGACGTCCAAGAGCCGGGCAACCTGCCGACGCTCATCGCGGAGACCTTGGACCATCCGGAGATTCGCCGGGCCAAGGAGCAGGCGGCCTCGGCGGAGGCGAAACTCCGCGCGATGAAGCGTCAGCGGCTGCCGACCATTTCGGGCATCGCGAGCGGCGGCAGCTACGACACCTTCGATCCGAACCGCAACGTCACCACCGGCGGCTGGTGGGCGGCGGGCGCCGTCATCTCCATGCCGCTGTTTACGGGCTTCGCCATCGAAAACCAGATCCGTGAAGCTGGCGCGCAGCAGGCCGCCGCACAGGCCGTGAGCCTGAATATCGAACAGGCCCTCACACAGCAGGTCACCAACGCCTATCTCGACACCGTGACCTTCGCGCAGCAGATCACGCTCACGCAGGATCAAGTGCAGACGGCGCAGGAAGCGCTGCAGCTGGCGCGACAACGCTATAAGCTCGGCCTCGGGACAGTGATTGAAGTGACGCAGGCGGAAGTGGCGGTGACGACGGCGCAAACGCGATTGGCGGAAGCGCAGTACGACTACAAGATCGCCGATGTGACGCTGTCCTATTCGACCGGTCTCACCAGTGTGCAGCGCAGTGACCGGGTGGTCCGCTAAGTCGGGGGGCGCGCTCGAAGGTGTTTGCTCGAAGCGGCTCAGTTTGCCGCCTAAAGCGGCGAGGCTCAGCGTACGAGTTGAACAAGTTCGGGCGGCCCTTGTAGGCGCGCCAGGTCGATAATCAGTTCGTCCCGCTCCAATCCCAGCAACATATCGATCCAACTCGTATGCCGCTCGACGACCGCCACCCCGTCGTCGAAGTAGAGATCGAAGCCCTTCGGGCCGGTCGGCCGCATCGGATAGCGCTTGTCGTAAATCATCCCATAGGCGGGAATGCCGTACATGATGCGCCGGTTGGCGAGAATGATATGCACGTGGTCGCCCCGCACGAAGATCCCCCCGGAGGTGATCTCGCGCTTGATCGACGACTCGGGCAGGCTGATGTAGAACGCCACGCGCTCGTTCCACTTGGCCTGCGCCAGGGCCTCGGTAATTTTCGGGACGAGCAATTCCAATTCGAGCGGACGAAACGCAGCTTCGCGCGGCGCCAACCCGATCAGCTTTTTTTGGATAACGATCCGGTGTTCCTGCACCTGTAGCCCGGTGAACAGGCGGCGCACCGTCGCCTCCTCGAGCACAGCCGGATGGCTATGGGCGGACGGCGGCCATTCCGGGAGCACGTTCGGATCCGGCTCCAGGCGGACAAAGTTCACGGGATCTTCGTAGGTCGCCCGATAGGGCACTTGCGGGATCGCACAACCAGCCAACAGGGTGAGCAGAACCGCCGCGCAAAGGCTGCGGGACAAGAGAGGGAAACGGCCGGGACCGCCCTGCGGCCTCCGCCCGTTCACCGATCCCTGTCCCGCTCCGTTGACGTCGACCATGTGGTGCGACACAAGCGCGTGGCTAGGCGCCGACCGTTACGGTCATTTCGATGCGCTCCAGCGGATTGTCCCGCCCATCGCGCTTGGCGTTGACGATCTTGTCAGCGACTTCCATCCCGGAGGTGACTTCACCGAACGCCGTGTACTGCCAGTCCAAAAAATTGGCGTCCGCCACACAGATGAAAAATTGCGACCCGGCGCTGTCCGGATCGTTGGAGCGCGCCATCGACACCACGCCGCGCTTGTGCGGCTTGCTGTTGAACTCGGCCTTCACCTTATGCCCCGGCCCGCCCATGCCGTGCATCGCGCGATCCTGATTCTTGCTGTTGGGATCGCCGCCCTGAATCATGAAGCCCGGAATGACGCGGTGAAACGTCGTCCCGTCGTAAAACTTTTCGCCCGCCAGCTTCAGAAAATTCTGCACATGGTTCGGCGCCACATCCGGGAAAAACTTGAGGGTGATCTGACCGATCGGTTCACCCTTCATCGTGATATGCAGCGTCGCGGTTGAAGTTGCACTCGCAGTCGTCATAGCCTTCTCGTCCTCCGGTTATTGAAACGTAAACGGCACATCCGACGGCACGCCCAGCCCGTCGTTGATCGGCACCCAGGATCCACCTTCATCGTCGCTGCGAAAGGCTCCGCCGCTCGTCCCCGCGTAGAGCGTGCGCGAGCCCGCGGCTACCAGCGACTGAATCGACAATTCCGTCAGCCCCTTATTGAGCGGCACCCACTTCTGCCCGTTGTTCTCGGTCTTAAAAATCCCCCGGCCCGTCGCCACGATCACCTGCCGATCGGACGAGAGAATGGCGCGGATCGAATCGTTCGGCAGCGCCCGACTGATCGGCCGCCACGTATCGCCGTGATCGGCGCTGTGAAAGACACCGCCGTCGAACGTGCCGATGTACAGCTCTTGAGTGGGACTCATCGTGATGACACGGATGTAGTTTTCCACCAAGCCTTCGTGATCCTTCAGTCCTTGCCGCAAGCGCACCCACCCGGATTGTTTCGGGTCGGATTTTTCACGGCCGCCTTTTGGCTTTGCGAAGGCTCCCTCACGGTGACGCAACACACCCTTGCCCGACGTCCCGGCGAACAGCGTGCCGTCGGAGGCGCGCCCGACCGCATGGACCAAGATGTCGTCGGTCCCGGTGGAGACCGCGGCCCAGGTTCCCGTTCCCTCTTTCATGCAATAGACCCCGTCGGCAGTCCCCGCGTAGACCTGTCCGCTGCTGATCAGGAGCGCTTTGACCTCGAAGCGTTTGAGCCCGTCGTTCACCGCTTCCCACGCGGACGCGGAAGGCTTGCGACGAAATACCCCGCCTCGAAAGGTCCCGACGTACACAGTGCCGTCCTGCCCGACGGCCATGGAGAGGATGAAGGCATCCGTCAGCCCCTCACCATCGGCCGTCCAGGTGGCCCCGCGGTCGTCGCTCCGAAACATGCCCGCGCCGAAGGAGCCTGCGTACACGACCTTCTCACCGACCGGCGCCATGGCCTGGATGCTGGCGACCTGCTGCATCACGTGCTCCGCCCCGGAATCCTGGCGGCGATGGGGGTCGGCGCCGGTCTGGGCGTCCACCCAGGACGCGGTTCCCAGGACAGTCGCCAGAGCGACCGCGCTGACAGAAGCGCCAATGCATCGAGTGGTCAGTCCGTTCATCGAACGCGATGCCCCGCCGTTTCGATCGGTAACGTTCCATCGATGGAAACGGCACTCGGCTTCGGCACCGGAATCATGCGGCCGAACCACCAGGAGCCCCAGACGCCGATTTCATACAAGATCATCAGCGGCACCGCCATGAGCAACATCGTAAACATCGTGGCGTCCGGCGTGACGATGGCCGACACGATCAACGCGCCCAGCACCGCGTGGCGGCGCAGGCGCGACAGGACCGTCCAATGTACGATGCCCGCGCGCGCCAGCAGGGCCATCACCAGCGGCAGCTCGAACGCGCAGCCCATCACGACCAAAAATTTCGTATTGAAGTCGATGTAGGTGCCGACGCCCAACTCGGGCATGATCGACCGCTCCATCCCGAAGTCCACGAAGAACGCGACCACCAACGGCAAAATCACCAGATTGCAAAAGACCAAGCCGAGCACAAACAACCCGGCCGCCAACAGGAACAGCGGCACGGCCCAGCGACGCTCTTTGGTCAGCAGCGCCGGCTCGATGAATTTCCAAAATTGATGGAAAATAACGGGCAGGCTCAAGACGATCGCGGCAAAGAACGCCACTTTCACCGTCGCGAAAAACGCCTCCGTCGGACTGTAAAATACCAAGTCGTCCGCCAGCGGCCGCCGCAACCAGGCGACGAGTTCCGGCGCGTAGGCAAACGTCAGCACAAAGGCCGCCATAATCGTGGCGCCGATGATGAACAAGCGTTGCTTGACTGTACGTATATGCGCCTGCAGCGGCGCAATCATCGCGGCCATTCCGATACCTTCTAAACGACGGCGGCGCCTCTACACAAGGGCGCCGCCACCGAGACGACCGTTTTCGAGACAGGCTTGAGGCCTTCGGGCCTCCGCCTTCCCGCAATCCCCTTACAGGGATGCCGTATGCAGACGCTCATCGCGATGCTGCCGGATGAGATCCGCCATACGGTCTTTCTTCGCCAACTTTTCTTTTTGGAGCTGCCGCTTCTGCAGCTCCTCCGCCGGCGTCAATACATGCCGACGTTGCAGGTCGTTCAACTCGTGATCCAGTCGATGATGCGCCGCTTCCAACTGCTTAAATTCGATGCTGGTGGCCCGGAGTCGATCAACAATCGCGCCGTCAGGGACCATAGGGCACCTCCTTATGTTGGTGAGCACTCGCCTCGCTCTTCTGAACACTCTCGTCTAACGCGCTGCCTCTCCTTTCGCTAGGGTGTTCCCAGTGCAAGCGCCGCGGCCGTCAGCTCGCACAGAGGTTCCACCGCCATCAACACGGCATCTTCTTCAGGTCGTCGATAATAGGCTCGCCGCCGCCCCGTCTCACGAAACCCTAACCGCGTATACAGGGCCAAGGCCGCCGCATTCGAGGCCCGCACCTCCAGCAAGGCGCGCTGCCCGCGCACGGCGATCGCCTCACGCATCGCCTGCTGCACCATCGCCGTGGCGATCCCCTGCCGACGCCAGGCAGACCGAATGGCGATGTTCATGATCCGCAGTTCTTCGAACACCAACCAATAGCAGAGATACCCGATCACCGTCCCCGGCCCCTCTGCGGAGGCAGACGACGCGACGGATTCGGCTGTCGGCGGCGGTGCAGCTGACGCCCGCGCAATCACGAAGCGCGCAAAGGGATTGCCGGATAGCTCGCCTTCGAACATGGCGCGCGTCCAGGGTTCCGTAAAGGCCTCCTGTTCGAGCGCGACCACGTCGTCCAGATCGGCGATGGTCCCGCGCAACAACGTCACGCCGGAAAGACTCGGCAGGGCCGTCATCTCCGCCATCGCCCGGCTGTGCTCCGCAAGATCGGACATGGTGCATTCCTCGGCAATACGGAACCGTTCAGGCTCACGCGCGCTTGGCAGCCGCCCGTGCCGCGCGCCCCGAGCGCATGGCCCCGCGCATGATTTTCGAGGACTTGCTCTCCACCGCGCCCTGCTTCAATTCAGCTTCCGCACGCTGTACGTACAACGGAGCGATCACCGGCCCGGCGAGCTCGCCGCGTCGGAGCCATTCCACCCCAACCTGCGCCAGCGTGACCGCGGAGGGATGACGCAGCGCCTCGGGAACTTCCTGCCACTCATCACTCACCAGCCGGTCTGTGGCGCGCATGGCCGCCTGCACCTCAGGCCACCCGTCGCCGAGCACCAGCGTCGGCCGCTCGATCGTGTCCGCGAGCGCCTCCGGCGCGCCCACATGCGGCGCCACCCGCGTCGTCAATGCGCCGTCGGCAGCCCGTTCATATTGCGCCCAAAACACTTCGCCCTTGCGGCAGGGCAGCATCGCGCAGATCGGCAAGGCCCTCACATGCGCGTCAAATGTACCGCGCATCTGATTGACGCCCCAGGCCATTGCGTCCAACGTGCCCACTGTCACGATCGGTCGACCGGTGACGGCGCGAAATCCTAAGACCGTCGCAAGCCCGACGCGCAATCCGGTAAACGACCCAGGCCCCTGCGACACCACGAAGGCGTCGAGCGCCGCCAATGACAACTCGGTGGTCCGCAAGAGGCGATCGATCGCAGGCATCAGCCAACGCGCATGACTCCCCGGCTCCGCGTAGGACTCCATCGCGAGCACCAGCCCGTCCTGCACGAGGGCCACGCTTTGCCGCACTGTCGCCGTTTCGATTGCCAGCACGATCATCGCCTGCCGAACTTTCTCCGCCTGCACATCCGCTCGACAGGCACGCGCTGAGCCATCTAAATCGTTCCAAGGTCGCCCGGCGTGACGGGCACGTTGGCGGTCAGCTCCTGCATCGTCAACTGCACGCTGCCGCGCCCGCGTCCGTCTTCCATCACGATCCGATGCGGCCGCATCGTCGGTGTTGCGATGCCGACAGAAGCGGGACGAGGCTCCGGCTTCACGGGCTGGACCTCACCTGCAGGCGCTCCTGTCGCGTCAGCCGATGCCGCTGCCTCTCCCGCACCCTCACCAGACTCGACGTCCACATCAGGGCGGAAGTCTTCATAGCGCATCGTCGCCTCGACCTGCCCGGACGCCGACCGCCACTCTTCCTGTACCATCAACAACGACCGACGGTCGAACCACATACGCCGCACGATCCCCTCAAGCTCGCTGCCGACGGCAGCCGCCGCCTCCAGCCGATAGCGATCGCCCTCTTCCACCAGCGTGAGCTGATCGGTTGGGGCGATGGTCGTGAGCCCCAGCGCGCCATGCACCGCCAGCAGACTCAATTGCACCGGCCGTCCGAACTTGGCCACCTGCTCCAAGTCGGACGCCTGCCCCTTGAGTTCCTTCCCTTCGGTCGGGAGCGCCAATCGATAGCGGTCGCCGTTCAGGACCAACTCGAACAATTCGCCGCCGAAAAAGCTGAACCCGCGCACCCGCATGGCATCGGGACGCTGGTAGAACACCGTGCCGTCCACGCGCGCGGGCAACAGCAACCCCGGCCCTTTGATCTTGGCCTGAAATAATCCTCTGGCGCTCTTCGTGGCCTCCGCCCTCGCATGGAGCAACGCAGCCAATTCCTGCGCGCTGACCTTCCGCAAGGGCGCATCGGCCTGCGGCAAGGGTGCGGTCGCGGGCTTCGGCACGGATTCGCACCCGCCGAGCAACAGCAGCGACAGGCTGCCCGCGAGGAGCGTCGATCGATTACACCAACACCGCATCGAGCGCCTCCCCGACTTCCTCGACTCCGATCAACTCGACACCGGCGATCCGCGATCCGCCGTCGCCCTGTCCCAACTTGTCCAAGTTCCGCTGGGGCAGCAGACAGCGCGTGAAGCCCAGCTTCGCCGCTTCGCGAATGCGCACTTCGGCCTGCGACACGCCGCGCACTTCCCCGCCCAATCCCACCTCACCCATCACCATCGTATGCCGATCGACCGGAATATCGCGCAGGCTGGACGTGACCGCCGCCACGACGCCCAGGTCGATGGCCGGTTCATCCACGTGCATGCCGCCGACGACGTTGACGTACACGTCCATGCCCGCCAGATGCAGCCCAAGGCGCTTCTCCATCACGGCGAGCAGGAGCGACAGCCGGTTCGCCTCCATCCCGTTCGTCATGCGCTTGGGCATGCTGTATCCCGTGGACGACACCAGCGCCTGCAGCTCCACCAGAATCGGACGCGAGCCTTCCATACTCGACACGACGACCGAGCCGGTGCCGCGCTCCGGCCGCTCGGCGAGAAACATCTCAGAGGGATTGGATACCTCCTCCAACCCCATATCCTTCATCTCGAACACGCCGATTTCGTTCGTCGAACCGAACCGATTTTTTACGGCGCGCAAAATACGATAGGCGTGACTCCGGTCGCCTTCAAAGTAGAGCACGGTGTCGACGATATGTTCCAGCAGCCGCGGACCGGCGATGGCGCCTTCCTTCGTGACATGCCCGATGATGAAAACCGGAATGCCGCTGCGCTTCGCCAGCCACATGAGCTGGGCGGCGACTTCCTGCACCTGACTGACCGTGCCGGGCGCCGACGTGAGTTGATCGGAATAGACCGTTTGAATGGAGTCGACCACGATGGCGCGCGGCCGTAACTCACCGACGGTTTTTAAAATGGCCTGCAGCGACGTTTCGGAATAGATCAGCAGCGAGGCGGATTCCACGCCCAGCCGACTCGCGCGCATCTTGACCTGCCGCGGCGACTCTTCGGCCGACACATAGAGGACCTGCTGCTTGCCGACCGCCAAGGCAGGCAGCGCCTGCAACAGCAACGTGGTCTTGCCGATGCCGGGGTCGCCGCCGATCAACAGGACCGACCCGGGAACGACGCCGCCGCCGAGCGCGCGATCGAATTCGCCGATGCCGGTCATCCAACGCGTTTCCGCGTCCAGCGTAATGTCGGTAATGGGTGTGGGCTGCGCGGCCGCGCCTTGCAGCGGCGCCGGGCGTCCCTTGGTCGAGACCGCCTCCTGCGCTTCCTGGAAGGTGTTCCACTGGCCGCAGTCCGGGCATCGGCCGAGCCACCGAGGCGATTGGTGCCCGCAGGCCTGACAGTGAAAGGTGCTTTTCGCCCGCATGCCGACGCTATTCTAATGGAATCCCGGAAGGAAAAGGAAGGCGTGCGGAGCCCGCGCGGAACGCCGCCTCGGGCGCGAGAGATTGTAGAGTGTGGAGTCCACTGCCGGACCAAGATGGAACGCCGGACATCAGAAACCTCAGGCCCGGAGAGGCTATGCGGGCGAGGCGCGGCGTCAGTCTTGGAGATACTTCCGCACGGTCGTCCAATCGGCGGCAAGTCGGGCTTTGCGCGGATAGTCGCCCCGCTCAGACGCACCAACCGGCGCGCCGTGGATGACCGCCCGAATGCGTTGCGTCACGAGCGCCTGCGCAAAGGCCGGAGTACGGCCGATTCCGGCGCGCAGATTCTCCCAGCCGTCCGCTTTCAATCGGTCCATCAGCGTTGTCAGCCCCTCGCCGCCGGCTGGAACGGATAACACGATGCCGGGCGGCAATTTATGCGCGGCCAGCCAGGCACGGTACGCGTCCAGTTGCCGCGGCTGGTCGTCACGCTGCGGCAGCAGGTACACGAGGTTATAGAAGAAATGGCCGAGGCGGGAGAGCGCATCCACCGCGCCAGTTTGTGGCGCCGGAGATGCCGACTCACCGGCCGCGCCGACCGAGGCACTCGCTTGTGCATTGTCGGGCAGCACGGCCTGTTCAACCAGCAGCAGGGGCTTTCGTTTTTCCCACACGGCGAGAGTCGCGCGCCCATCCGCCACCGGCCCGTGCGCATGCGCCGGACCGTCAGCGCCTGCCGTATGCACGGCCCGCATCGGATGGAGACCAAGGCGACGCGCCTCAAAGGTAAACGTGGCGCGGCCGTCCTGCTCGCTGATCGCAGTCGCGACTTCGGTTTCGTTGACGATCAGAGACAGACGTTCACCGCCGATGCCGCGACTTCGGCCGCCGGAGAGCGTGAGCACGAGACACTCGACACGCACCGGCAGATTAGAACGCGCCATCGCGTCGGAGAGCACCAGCACAACCTCAGAGGGAGCCGTGGGAGCGGCCTGTAGCGGAGAGGCACCAAGCGGCGAGAGGAGAGACACCATGACGAACAGGAACAGCACCGCACCGACGCGCAGAACGCTGCCGCGCGTTGGCCCATGCACAGATGCCGCGACAACCGGCGGAACATCCACGTCGGCGGCCTCAGGCCAAGGACGGCGCAGCCTGCCTCTCACGCCATGCTCCGCCATCTATCGCAGCGCGGCCATGACCTCTTCGAGGTGGTCGTCGACCTTCACCTTGCGGAAGACGGCCTTCAGCTTGCCCTGCGGATCGATGAGGAAGGTGCTGCGCTCGATGCCCCAATACTTCTTGCCGTACATGTTCTTTTCTTTGTAGACGCCGTAGGCCTTGGAGACGGCCGCATCCGTATCGGACAGGAGCGTAAACGGCAGGTCGTACTTATCGATAAATTTTTGGTGCGACGTCGCATTGTCCATCGACACGCCGATCACCACGGCCTTGGCTTTGGCGACACGCGTCTTGGCATCCCGAAACGCGCAGGCTTGCTTGGTGCACCCGGGCGTATCGTCTTTCGGATAGAAATAGAGGACGACATGCTGCCCCTTCAGGTCCTTGAGCTGAATGGGATCGCCGGCCTCATCCGGCAACGTGAAGTCCGGCGCGGGATCGCCCACCCCCACCACACCGCTTGCCGGAGCACGACGGGCGCGCGCGGCCTGTTTCGTGGACCGCCCTGCCTTCGCCTTTGGCTTTGCCGACACCGTGGTCGTTTTTTTCGCCGGACGGGCCTGCGCGGCCGCCTTGCGTGTGGTCCCCGTTTTCGCCCGTGACTTCGCCTGTGCTTTTGCCATTGTGCCTTCTTTCTGTCCCAGTGACGCCGCCCCGCTCACTCCAGTCGCTGACTACCGCATGCCGCCCACGCCCCCGGCTCCGTAGCCGCCCATCCCGGCCGCAGAGCGCCGGTTCGGATTTTGCGGCACGGAACTGGACGCTTTCACACTTTCCGGATTGCCGTACGGGCGCAGGGCCGGCGAATCCCAAATCACTTTGTCACCGGGCTCCAATGTGGCCGCTTCGATGAATTGATCATGCGCGGCCTGCGTATCCCCCAGGGCATTGAGGGCCAACGCGAGGTTGTACCGTCCGGCGCCCAACGCCGGCTCCGCCGCGACCACTTGCTCGAACAGGGCCTTCGACTCGGGGAACCGCTTCTGCTGATAGGCCTCGACCCCCTGCTGATTCAGCGCCACGGACGCAGCCGACGCCCGAGCATCCAACAGGAGCGGGACGAGAGGAACGGCTTTCGGCTTACTGGAACAGGCGGCAGAGAGCAGCAGTGCGAACGCCAGGACAGGAATCGGCCAACGGCTCATCGGGTACCTCCCTGTGAGGGGCGCAGGTGCTTACGCAGTTCTTCCTCGGCACATTTGCGATACATCACATCCCACTCTTGGCTGCCTTCAACAATGGGCTTAGCGTAGGAGGCCAGCCGCTTGCGCACCATTTGATCGATCGCCGCTTCTTGCGCCAGTTCGGCGGACAACACGCGCTTGATCGTGCGCAGAGTCTTGGAGTCCTCGCCCTGCAGCCGCGCCTGCTTCGCGCCCTTCAAGCTGGTCAGGATGCAATGCGCCAGATGATTGGCCTTATCGTCGCTCAACACGCCCATAGGCTCGCGTCCCCTGCCAGGCTGTGCGCGGGACCATCACGCGGCTACAACACGATGCCGCGATCCCGCACGAGTTTCGTCTTAATCATGGTGAACATCTTTTGATAGTCCACCTGTCCACTCTCGATTTGCTCGGTGTAGGCCTTGAGCATATCGCGCACTTCGGCGTTCAGCTTATCTTCCACCGACAACTCCGTCGCGATGGTCCGTTCCAATTCGTCGACCAACGGCTCCGGCGGACCGATCAACGCTAGGTGCCCTTCCGCTTGAAGGGTCTGACTGACCACCTGCGCCAAATGCCGAATGCGTTCTTTGGAAAGTCGCATGGAGTTAGCCTTGCGTGCCGGGCGTAGCCGGTTCGACGGGCTCGATCTGAATCGTGGCCGCCTCGTAGGCCTGTCGCAGCGCGGTAGGATCGCCGACGATGCGCCCGATGACGTTGACGCGATCGGCCGGCACCGGATCCACTCCGCTGCTCATCGGCGTCCGCCCGAAAAAAATGGCCAAGACCTGTCCGGGTCCCCACCAGGCCACGTCCCCGACCTTCACCTGCGTCGTGGCCGTCTCGCGGAAATCCTTTACGCCGTCGACCTTACAGAAAAATTCTTCGCCCCACGTGTTCAGCGGGGCTTTCACAGGCAAGGCCGCGTACACGCTCGCCGCGGTTTTATTGCTTTTCAATTCGGCATCCAGTTGGAC
This sequence comes from Nitrospiraceae bacterium, assembly GCA_041908685.1. Classification (GTDB taxonomy): domain Bacteria; phylum Nitrospirota; class Nitrospiria; order Nitrospirales; family Nitrospiraceae; genus BQWY01. The sequence continues at coordinate 238,511 of JAYREW010000023.1, forward strand.
GCCGCCGACTCGAATACGTATACGTTTGGAAGGTGCAATGACGGTCATGCGTAATTCACCGATAGGTTCAGCGACAAGGTGCGGGAACGCGTCAGTCCGACGTCCCACGATGTATAGCAGCCGGACTCTAGCTGGCCCCCTCATCTGAAATCAAGCTGGACTCGCTCGACCCCCTCTGGCAGACTGCCCGCGCGGTGATTGAATCGACCTTCATACTGCTCAAAGGCATCGGCACGGTCACCGAACGGCGGTGGTGGCAAGACGGCCTCGTGGACTGGTCGACCTTTCGGCAGGCGCCAACCGTCAAAGGATTGTCCCCCGCCAGAAAACGCTGGCACGACGACGCGCTGGCCCAGGCGACGGAGGCCTTAGCGGCACTCGACGCCGCCCACTTCGGCCGGTGCCTTCGCCCCCGCGACCATTGGCGGCTCTATCCCCTGTTCCGCGAGCGAGCGCTCTTTCTCGACATTGAAACAACCGGCGGCGAGCCGGCGCCGGGCAGCGTGACCGTGGTAGGTGCGGCAGCCGGAGCCCGCGTCACACAACTGGTGCAGGGTGTGGACTTGGATGCCGAGCGGCTTTACGACTTGCTCGCCGACGTCCCAATGGTCGTCACGTTTTTCGGCAGCGTCTTCGACCTCCCCTATTTGAAGCAGGTCTTTCCCGCGCTCCCCTGTCCGCCGCTGCATCTGGATCTCTGTTTCGCCGCGCGTCGCGTGGGCCTCACCGGCGGACTCAAGCACGTCGAAACGCTCTGCGGTATCGAGCGGGAACGGGATGTGGTGGGATTGGATGGGTGGGATGCGGTTCGCCTCTGGCAGCTATGGCGCAATGGCGACGCGCAGGCCCTCGATCGGCTGCTCCGCTACAACCGCGCCGATGTCGTCAACCTTATTACCCTGGCCGATGACCTCTACGGACGGCTGGTCGCAGACTGCGGACTCCCCGCTGTGGCATCGGCTACGCATTCGGCCATGTCTTCCATTGTTGCACCACTGATGACCGCAACAGACGCACCATGACATCACCCACACCGCCTCGCTGGCAGGGTACGGGCCTGACCGACATCGGGCTCGTCCGACGCAGCAACCAAGACGCCTTTCTGGTGTCGAATGAGCATGCCCTCTATATCGTGGCGGACGGCATGGGCGGCCGTGCCGGCGGCGACGTAGCCAGTCGCCTGACAATCGAGACGTTTCAGGATGCCCTCCAGGACCTTGGCACGCGGGATACGCAGGCGACCGACGCCGATATCGAAACCTTCCTACGCCGGACGGCGGAGCGAGCGAATCGACGCATTCGGGAAGAGGCTCAGCGTCTACCAGAGTTGACCGGCATGGGAACGACACTCGTCGCGGTCGTCCTGCGGGAGGCTGCGCAAGGCACCGTGGCGCACATCGCGCATGCAGGAGACAGTCGCGCCTATCTCTTCCACGCCAATCATCTTGAGCCACTGACGCGTGACCATTCGGTGGTGGAAGACCTCATTCACCGCGGCGCGCTCACCCGCGCCGAAGCGGCCACCCATCCACAACGCCATATCATCACCCGCGCGCTCGGCGTTGCCGCGACAGTGGAACCGGACTACCGAGCCGTTCCGTTGCACCAGGATGACCGCTTGCTCCTCTGCACCGACGGATTGAACAAAATGATGGAGGATATGGACATTGCGGCCGCATTCGCCTCGGCATCGACGGATCGTTCGGCGCTCTGCCGCGCCCTCGTCGACGAAAGCAATCGACGCGGCGGCGTGGATAACATCACCGTGCTTGTGTGTTCCACGTAGTGCGGCGCAACGCGTTGTCGGCGGCCCCGTCCATTGACAATGCCCCCTCAAATGGGTAGCCTGCACGCACACTCAACGCAACACCTCTCGATCACAGAAAGTTGGCTCCTGGTGCGGATTTTCTCAGGTTTCTCACGTATGACGTTAGTCCTTTTTCTGCTTGCCTCGGTCGCCCTCTCCGCTCCCAGTTTCGCCATTGATCTCAGCAATGCCGAAGCGGTCGTGCGCGAGTTGGTCCGCGCGAATGCGGAAAAGGATTGGCCGACGCTGTCCACGTTGATGGCGCATGACGCGGATATCACCAGCTACACCATCGGCGGTCGCAAGTATGTCGGCTGGCCTGATCTCGCCCGCGATTTTCAGGAAGAGCTCGCGATGGTCCATCACCTGGAGATCCCGATCCACGAGTTGAAGGTCTGGGAAAAGGGCGACATCGCCTGGTTCAGCATGGAAGTGGATTACATCCGCTACCTCGGGGCGCCGCCCCAACAGCAGCGCCACCTGCTGCCGCTCCGCGAGACGGGCGTGCTCGAGAAGCGACAGGGCATGTGGCAATTACTGTCCTGGCACGAATCCCTGCGCACGATGGATATGGGTGTGCGTGTCACGCAAGTGGGACAGGCCTCGCCCAACGCGCACCTGGTAGACCGCGCGGCCGAGCCGGCGGTTGATTTGAGCGGCAAGTGGGAGATTCTCGAGGTCGAGGACGACAAGCGCTACCAGGCCACACTCGATAAGGCCGGCAACGGTCCCTATACCCAGCACGGCGGGCAATTCGTGACCACCAAGTTCGCCAACCGCCTGTGGCAGGGTACCTGGAATCAGCCGGGCAACGACCGCGAAGGGGGCTTTGAAATGCTGCTCTCCGAGGACGGCAAGGAAGCCAAGGGCGTCTGGTGGTATTCCCGCGTCGGCAAACATACGAACATTCCCCCTCGCGAGCACGGCGGTAGCTACCTGTGGAAACGTGTCACGCCGGTGCCCGGGGCTTCATGACCTCATCAGTCTCTTCCTGTGCTCCCAGCGTCTCCCTGCTGTCGAATACCCCTACCGGACGGCCGGTCCGATTTCCGACGTTCCCATCGCTTTTGGAGGTGCGCATGTTGCATTTGTTATTCAGTGCGCTGATGTTGTGTATTGCGATTCCGGCCTTTGCCGATGGTGGTCACAATCACCATGCCGTCCCGACGCTCTCCGGCCAGACCACCACGACCGTCTCGATTCAGGACAATGTCGTCACGCTCACCTTCGGCCCCATCGACCTGCCCTCAGGGCATGACGGCGATTTAGCCGCGTCGATGCCGAAACACCATTTTCAGCTGCCGAAGGACATGTACATGATCGGGTACAAGTCCGCCGTATTCACGAAAGACGGCAAGGAATTACCGCGCAATTACCTCCACCACGTCCTCATGCTCAACAACACCAAGCCCAGCGTCTCCTGCCCCGGTGAGCCGCTGTTTTTTGCCGGCGCCGGACTGGAAATGACCGAGACGAAATTCCCTGAAGGCTATGGCGTCAAGCTCGCCAAGGGCGATCGGCTCATGTCGGTGGTGGCCTTCTACCATGGCGTGCCTCCCACCAAAGATGTGATGGCGTCCTTCACCATGTATATGGCGCCGGAGTCGCAACCGGTGAAGGAAATGGACGTTTATCAGGTGGGCGTCAACGTCGTGTGCTACAGCAAGTTCGATCAACGGGGGCCGGACCAGACCGACGAAGGCATCGAGATCAAACCCGGCGTGCAGGTACATACCGCCCCGCTCAAGTTTCTGATGGACGGCTGCGTGAAGTACGCCTATCCGCACGGTCATGATGAGCTGCTGATGATCAGCTTGGAAAATAAGTCCAAGAAGAAGACCCTATTACGCACAATCCCCGATGCCGAATTGGACGGTACGTTTCGGCAATTCCTCCCACACCAGGTTTATCGCAACGGCGACGGCTTTCCCGTCTCCAAGGACGACGACTACGAGATGGTGATGGTCCATCACCATCCGCTGCACAACAGCACCGTTCAACATGGTATGGGCAACTACCTGCTCTACATGACGCCCGGTGTCTGCGCCGAGCCGAATCTTCGCGCCGGGACCCAGTAGCCGAAACTTCGCTGACCCGCATCATCATTGGCGTGATCCAGACGATCGGCTCGCCTTCACAGAGGGCGCCATCGTCTGGCTCATTCCGCCCGGTCCGACGCGCCCAGTTCTCCCGCCTAGATTTTTCGACTCTGTAGCCAGTACCATACGCACGCCAGTAGCCGGCTCTCGTCCGAGCACGGACCTGTTTATCCCAGCTACCATCGGGAGCGCAGAACGATGTCACCGTGCGTCGGAGCCGATCCTTCTAAACTATTTCAACGTGCCTCTTATCGCCCAATTAATACTACGGATACTTGCGTAGCCATATTGGGCCGAATCGGGGAATCCATTTTCACCGATCACCCGGGATCCCCTCCCGCCCCCCAGCGACCTCGAGTGCGAGTGACCAGAGAAAGAGGCACTCGCACATGAGCGGAGGCACGACACTTCCCATTCTGTTGATTAGCAGCCGCGCCGAGGACGGCCGAGCGATCGGCACGCACCTGCGCGGGCACTTCGATACGCTCCACCTCGAAGCGGTGTTCAGCATCGCACAGGGTCTGCAATGGGCTGGGCGACAACCCTGGCAGTTCATCCTCCTCGACCTGTCCGCGCTCGTCACCGCACACCGTGAGGGCATTGAACAAGTCCAGGGGCTTGCTCCACAAGCCGAACTGCTGCTGTATACCGACGACTTCCCGATGAGCCCGCTGCAGGCCATGCGCACCGGGGCCGTTGCACTCCTCCATCGACAGTCCCCACGCTTTCTGGACGATCTGTCCGCGATCATTGAGAACCGGCAAACCTCCCCCATCCCGCAAGGCACCCGGCCCACGCTCTCTGCCCCTATGGCCCGCGAGGACGACCGCTCGGCTGACACCATCGTCTACGAGCTCAGCCCATCAGGATATTTTACGTATGTGAGTGAAGGCATCCGATCCCTCTTGGGCTACGACGCCGACGAGCTGCTGGGCCTCCATTTCTTGTCCGTCGTTGCGCCGGATTCAAAATCCTCGGCCGCCCAACGATTCAATGAAAGGCGGGCCGGCGCACGCGCCACGCGCCACTTCGACCTCCGACTCATGCCGAAGACACGCATCGGGCATATCCCCGATGCGATCACCGCGCGCCTCTGCGCCAGAGGACTCTACGCAGCGCCGGACATCTTTGTCGGCACCGTCGGACTCATCCAAACACCCTCGCAACCAGCACAGAGCCCCGATGACGATCTGATGCCTCGTCAGGTCCGCACGCTGGCCCTCGGGGGACCCAGACCGCAGCGCGCAACCACAAACCGGGCGAGTGGACCCGCGATGCAGGCCGCGGCACTGGAGCCGATCTGGCTCTCGATCGAACAGTTTCTTGGACAGCTCGATCGCCGCCCGCTCCAACCGGCTCTCCAAGACAACCCTGAAGTCTCAGCCTCACTCGCCGCCCACCATGCCGAGGCAGAACCTGCCGAGGACATGACCGCGCGCCCGGGCCTGAACGCTCACGTCGAGACAATGGAGCCAGTCCGCCACGAACCAGCACCGGACTTCCCAGTCAGCCGGGCAGTTCCGATCACGACGCAGCACCTGCTCCCACCGCGCCCGGACGACGCGCATTTTCGGAAATCCCAACCCACGGTCGAACGCCGACAGTTCCCTCGCAAGGATGTGCGCTTGGCCTCGCGTGTGCTGCAGCAAGACCGGCAGTGGACAGGCTGCACGCTCAATATCGGAGAAGGCGGCCTGGCTATCGATACGCCGACGCTCCACGAACCGCTCTACTCCCACACCGTCTCGATTACCCTGCTCTCAGATATCCTCTTCATGGACATCTGGGGAACGGTCCGCTCCCAGCGGCACACAGGGCAGACACGGCTGCATGTGCGATTCGGCGCCCTGGACGAGGTGCAGCGATCGGTGCTGCAATCCTTCCTGGAGATCCTGAATAGTCATCCCGACTGCCTGCGGGTCCAACTCACGATCGCAGGAGCGGTCTCGCCGACTCGGAAGAACTCAGCCCCTGAAGCGGCGGTGACGAGCGCTCTCACAACAATGGGGAGCGTAGAGCAGGACCGTCGGGTCGACTACCGAGTTCCCACTAACAGGCCCGTCTGGCTCTGCTGGCAGTCACCGCACGGCGTGACGGTGCGCGTCCGCGCCACACTGCGAGACCTGCATCTCAACGGCGCGCTGATTCGAGTCGAGCGACGCCTCCCTGCCGGTGCAACCCGCTGTCGGCTTGCGTCTGCGCCTGGCATTCACGATGAAGATAGTCTCAACCAGTCTGCACAGACCGAGACTGCGCCGATCCTGCTCACCATCGTGCGCGAACAGGCGAGCGCCGCCGCCGCCAGGTTGTCCTCCTCGCAGAAGGGCGGCCCCCCATCACAGCCGGCTATCTATGGCATGCAGATCCATCACCACGATGACGTGGCAAGCCGTATCCTCAGTCGATGGGTTGACCACGCCGTCCTGGCGCACATGGGAACATCGGCACATCGCGCCGATCGGACCATCCAGACCGATCGACTCTTCACGCACACGACACAGGATGTCCGGATTGCGCTCTACCATGACTACGTGGGATCGCCGGATCCCATGCTCGTCCCCATCGTCGTGATCGCGCCCGATCTGGGACAGACGAAGGAAGACGCCCTTGACCTTGCCTACGTGCTGGCCAGTCAGGGGCTGCATGTGCTGCGGTACGATGCGCCGTACCATTTGGGAGAAAGTGACGGACACGACGAGTCGCCCTGCCTCAGTCAGCTACAAGGCGGATTGCAGTGCGTGCTGGCGTTCATCGAGGAATTCTGGCCGGGCACGCCGATTCTATTGTTTGGAGCAGGGCTATCCGGTCGGCTATGCGCGCGCCTGTTGCAGAGCGACGCGTTTATCATCGGCCTGGCGCTGCTGGATACCCCGATTGACCTCAGCGACGACTTGTATCGCCTCCGCAGGCACGAAACGGATCTGCTGGATCAATCGGCCTCGCAGGGACTGCTCACGTACTTCCACGGCGTACGTATTCAGCGAGACACCTTCGTCGACGATGCGATTGCCGGTCGGTACGTCAGTCCGGATGACCTGCTGAACGACCTCCGGACCACCACCGTGCCGATTGCCGTGGTCGCCCGGGCGCCCCACTCGCATGCAATGGCCACCACCGCCGCAACGAATCACTGGCGCCAACTCCTCCAGGCGCAGGACATAGAGGCCACCATCATTGAGGCACCCGCCGCCGCGGCGGCGCAGGAGACGCAGCCCGGGCAGCCTTCGTGGATGACCGCGCTCGCGCAGTTTTGCGTCGCGCAATTGCGGCATGGACCGCGCCCCCCAGTGCTCGCGCCGCTGCCGGAACGAGATCGACAAGATGAGCGCCAACTGGAACGCCTTCGCCTGCGGAGTCGACATCTCTGGACCAGGGCGCAGCGGCACCGCCACTGGACCACGTTCACGTCCCTCACCGACGCCACGGTGCGCCAGACGCTCGCACAGACCGTACTGTCATCCCTCGCAACACAAGGAAGGCTTCGTCGCATCCTCGAGGTCGGATGCGGACAGGGCGCACTCGTTGCGGCCCTCGCAACGCACCAGACACGCTCGGAATTTCCGCGCGCCCTCTCGCGACCACTGCCGCTCGACTATGTGGGCGTGGATTGTGCGGTCTCAACCGTGGAACTGGCCCGTGCGAGATGGCTGACCGCCCAGCCCGAACAAGCGTCATCTGCAATAGCGTCGCCTTCGGGAGCCTACGCCGTGACGCCCCAATGGTTGCTGGGCGAGTTCGATGCGCCGCTGCCGATTTGTGACGCGCCGATGGATGCTGTCGTGATCACCCTGGTCTTAGGGCACTACATCAACCCGCGCCAGCTCCTCCATGAATGCTGGCGACTCCTGGCGCCGGGCGGACAGCTGATCCTGCTCTCCCTACACCCCACGACCGACCTCCTGCACTGGTGTCGGCCGGCAGGCGATTCCGAGACGGAAATGGATTCCACTCCCTTTCGATCCAATGCCCATGACGCCCTACGCCACGAATGGGCTCGCGGCTGGGCTGAGGGGAGTCTCCTTCGATTTACGGCCGACTCGTTGACACGCTTGATGGATCCGCTGCGCCCGCGTACGCTGAGGATCGAACCGGCGCTCGATGGGCACGCCCATCTCCTCACCGCGCACAAACCCTAGTCGACTAGCCCATTTATCCTGCCAGGTGTATACTTTCGACTGACAGGGTCACGAAGGTCTGTGCGTCCAAGGCAGCCCCCGCGGTTGTCGCCACGCCCTACGGTAACGCTTCTCTTATGAAAAAACGCATCCTCGTCGTCGACGATGAACCACGTGTGCGCACGTCTTTAAAGTTGGTCCTGGAACCGACCTACGAAGTGCTGCAGGCAGCCGATGCCCACGAAGGCTTGGACCTGTTCAAGAAGGATCCCCCGCACCTGGTCCTCCTCGACGTCATCCTCCCCGGCATGGACGGATTAGCCGTGCTCGAAAAGATGCAGGCGGAGGATAAGTCCATTCCGGTCATCATGTTGACGGGCACCAAGGCCGTCAAAACGGCCGTGGACGCCATGAAATTGGGCGCCGCCGACTACATTTCCAAACCCTTCGAAATCGACGAGCTCCGTATCATCGTCGGCAAGGCGCTGGACACCCAGGATCTCGAGCGCGAGGTCCGGTCGCTCCGCGCGCAGGTCATCAACCGCTACGCGTTTCACAACCTCATCGGCAAAAGCTCGGCGATGCAGGAGATTTACGGGAAAATCGAGCAGGTGGCGGATAGCCGTACGACCATTCTCGTCACCGGCGAAAGCGGGACTGGAAAAGAACTCGTCGCGCGCGCCCTCCACTACAACAGCAGCCGTCGCGATCGCCCGTTCATCGCGCTGAATTGCGCAGCGCTGCCGGAAAATTTGATCGAGAGCGAACTCTTCGGGCACGAAAAGGGATCATTTACCGACGCGACCGCCCGCCGCGTGGGCCAGTTCGAATTGGCGCACACCGGCACCCTCTTCCTCGACGAAATCGGCGACCTCAGCGCCACGACGCAGGCCAAACTCCTCCGCGTGCTGCAGGAGCGGGAGTTCACCCGCATCGGCGGCGTGCAAGCCATCAAAGTAGACGTCCGCATCGTCGCCGCCACGAATAAGAGTCTGGAAGAGCTCGTCCGTCGCGGGCAATTCCGCGAGGATCTGTACTACCGCATCAACGTCATTTCCCTCTATCTCCCGCCGCTGCGGGATCGCGGGGAAGACGTCGTCCTCCTGGCGCGTCACTTTTTGGCGAAACGCATCGAAGAGGAAAAGCGGCCGCAGCAGGACTTCACCAAAGAAGCGCTGGAATTGATCTGCCGCCACCCGTGGCCCGGCAACGTCCGCGAACTGCAGAACGTCGTGGAGCAATCGATGCTGTGGTCGCAGGGCGGGCCGATTCTCCCCGAGCATCTGCCGCAATCGATGAAATCCGATTCGCGCTCCGGCTCACTGCGGGAGGACATCTTGTCCGGACGCGTCTCGCTGGAGAAGGCCGTGATGGATTTCGAGCGCGAGATTATTCTCGACGCACTCAAACGCACGAACTACGTACAAACCCATGCAGCCACGCTCCTGGGCATCAGCCGCCGGATGCTGAAGTACCGCATGGACACCCTTGGGATCAACCGCCCCGACTCCGCGCCATCCACACCGGACGCCTCTCCGCTCGCACAAGAATAACGCAGCCCCTTCGTCTGTTCCCGCATCGCAGCGCAGAGTCACCCACAAGTCGCACACATCGTATTCACAGACTTGTGCCCAACTGATGCACCTGTTACGCACAGGTTTTTCATACCTAGACACACTGCATATGGAATGCCCAGGCGCATCGACCACAACATATGCAGGCACTGTAGCTTTTCATCACAGGAGCAATTTTTCCTGGATGCGCAAAGTGCTTTGAATTGCTTGACAATTTTGCCGCCAGATCATACATCACTTACACGATGACACCTATATCAAGTGCACCCACCCAATCCAAACACACAATCTTAGTGATCGACGACGAGCCCGGCCCTCGTGATGCGCTGAAAGTCATCCTCAAACCGTTCTTCAACGTGGAAACGGTTGACTGTGCCCAGCGCGCCTTGCAAGTGCTCAGCGAGCGCCACGTCGATCTCATCACCCTCGACCAAAAACTGCCGGATCGCCAGGGCCTGGATCTGCTGCAGGATATTAAACGCCTCCACCACGACATCGAAGTCGTCATCATCACGGGGTACGGCAGCCTCAAGTCCGCGATGGACGGCATTCGGCACGGAGCCGCCGGCTACCTGTTGAAGCCCTTCAACGTGACCGAGCTCATCTCGCTCATCAATCAGGCGCTGGACAAAAAGAAGAAGCTCGACTTCATTCGGGATTTTTTATCGAACGGGTCGGCGCAATGGTCGTCAGAAACCGACGCATTGAAAACCTGGGAGACGTTACGCGAGCGGTACCGCACGCTCAGCGCACCCAAAGGTACCGCAAGCCAGGACCAGGCCGACTACAGCGAGATCGTTCCCTTGCTATCCACGGTGCTGGAAGCGAAGCACCGCGCCCTCCTGAACCATTCGAGTCGGGTGAGCTTCTATTCCACCCTACTGGGCAATCGACTCGCGTTGACTCCGCCGGAACAGAAGGCTTTGGCCATCGGAGCGTTCCTACACGACATCGGCATGATCGGGATCGACACCGACCCTACCACCATTCCGGAAATCGGCCCCGTCTGCACCGAACGCACGCACCACCATACAGAGCTGGGCGCGCGCATGGTGCTGCCGTTGGGGATTCCGGCCGACGTCGTGCAGGTCATTTCCTATCACCATGAACGAGTCGATGGGACCGGCTATCCGAACGGATTGAAAGGGGAAGGCATTCCCCTGCTCGCGCGGATCGTGGCGATCGCCGAAGCATTCGATCAGCAGATGACCGATAATGAAGGACGGATGACCTGGTCGGTAGAAGAGACGCTGATTGCAATGCGGGAGCAGGTCGGGACAGCCTACGATGCACGTCTATTTGAGATTTTTCAGGAGGTCATCTTGGAGTGCAAGAGCTCCCTCCCGGCCTTGGCCATGTCGAATGCACCGATCGCAGCCTCCGATTTGTAACTGCCCCCTAGAGACTCCTAGGCGCTGCCTCGCTCCGAGGCAGCCAACAGTTCTTCCGCCGCCGAACGCATCGCAGGCGTGACCTCCTGCCCTCCCAACATTCGCGCAATGGCGGCAGGCCTGGCCTCGACCGTCAAGCGCGTCGCCGTCGTCACGGTGCGCTTGCCCTGCACTGACTTTTCCACCAGGATTTGTGTCTGCGCCTGCGCGGCTACCTGCGGCAAATGTGTGACGCACAGCACCTGATGGTAGCGCGCCAATTTGCGCAACCGCACGCCGATCGCCTTAGCGGTCGCCCCGCCGACACCCGCATCCACCTCGTCGAAGATCAACACGGGAACGCGGTCATCGGCCGCGAGAATCGATTTCAACGCCAACATCACGCGCGAGAGTTCGCCGCCCGATGCCACGCGCGCGAGCGGTTGCGGATCCTCCCCGCGATTCGCCGAAAAGAGCATCTGCACCAGATCCTGCCCGGACGCGCTAAAACCGTCATCAGCGCTGACGGGCTCGACGGCGATGGTCAGTCGTGCCGCACCAAGATTGAGCGCCGCCAGCTCCTTCACCAACGCCTGCTCCAGCTTCGCGGCGGCGTCCCGACGCCCTTTACTGAGTTTGGCCGCCTGCGCGGCCGTCGCGTCACGCGTCGCAGCGACACGGGCAACGAGCGCCGACTCTTCCTCTCGACTGCCTTCCAGCGCCGCCAATTGAGCGTCCACCTCCGCGCCCTTTGCCAGGACCGCCTCGAGGCTACCGCCATATTTTTTCTTCAGCCGCGCCAACTGCGCCAAGCGCGTCTCACACTGGGCCAGTGCCTCCGGATCGTCCTCCATGCCGTCGCGATAGTGTCGAAGCTCTCCCGCAACTTCCTGCAGGAGGACAGCCGCCTGCTCCACCGTGGAGGACCAGGGTCTGGCTCCGCTATCAATGGCGGCCAGCTCCTTGACCAGCCGCCCCACCGCGCCCACAGTCTCAACGACCGCGCCGTCTCCGCCGTAGAGCATCGCGTAGGCGTCCTCTGCAAGCGCACGCAGCCGTTCCGCATGTCCTAAGCGTGCACAACGTTCGGTGAGCGCCGTTTCTTCATTCGGCGTGACGGCCGCATCGCGAATTTCCTGGGCTTGAAAGCGCAGCAGCTCTTCCCGTTCGCGCAAGACACGCGCCTCGTCCCGTGCCTCGGCCAGCCGGCGCGTGGCATCCGTCCAGGCCTGAAAAGCCGCGCCATAGGACGCGCGAACCGCCTCTAGCCCGCCGAATCGATCGAGCGCGTCGATTTGCGCCTGTGGGTGAAGGAGCGATTGCTGTTCGTGCTGACCGTGGATGTCTACGAGTGCGCCGCCAAGCTGTTGCAGCTCGTGGACGGAGACCAGCCGCCCGTTCACATAATTCCGGCCGCGACCGGTTCGAGACAAGACACGGCGAATCAGCAGTTCATGGTCATCGGGAGCGAGCAGATCGGCATCGCGCAGCCGTGCGCAGACGGGGCTGCGCTCGGGCACAGAGAACAGGGCCTCCAGCTCGGCCTCGTCGGCCCCGGTGCGAATATGGTCGGCGGTGGCGCGTTGGCCGAGGAGTAAACCGATGGCGTCGATGAGGAGAGATTTGCCCGCGCCGGTTTCGCCTGTGAGAGAGACGAAACCGGCGGGAACGGTCAGATCGAGACGATCAATGAGGGCAAAGTTGGAAACACGCAGCTCAATCAGCACGCGCCGCTCCCAGCCGCCCCGCCATTAGGCGGTCGGCGACGCTTTAGCCAGCAGCGCGTCGATGGTTTCCTTGAACTGGCGCTTCGGGCGTGCCCCGATCACGGTTTCCACCAGCTGCCCGTTCTTGAAGAACAGAATGGTGGGAATGCTCCGGATCTGAAAGCGTCCGGCCACTTCGGGGTTTTCGTCCGTGTTGAGCTTGCGCACGCGCAGCTTCCCGGCATATTCCTGCGCCAATTCATCGACGATCGGCGCCACCATCTGGCACGGCCCGCACCAGACGGCCCAGAAGTCCACCATCACCAGTTCCGGCGACTTCATGACTTCGCTATCCCAATTCTTATCGTCCACTTTGAGTGCGAAATTTCCCACGCCCGTCCTCCTTCGGCTTGGAACCACCTATCGAGAATTCATCCTAATCTGCTCATTTGACCAGTGTCAACCGCAGCCCTACCAGGGCCACTGCGACGGGACGCCAAGCCACCAGTCATGCGGATGCTGCCGTTGATAGGCCTGCTGCTGCGCCCACAAACGATTCGTCGTCTGCAGGTCGAGGCGCGCAGCCATGGCCGCCGCGACATCCGCCTCCCGCTCCACACTCTCGCCGATGAGCTCCTTCGCCATGCGCGGCAGCACATCCGGCGGATCGATCAACACCTCCGGGCGATCCCCGCTCAGATTGCGCGCCAGCTGCTCGATCGAGCGCCAGCGATCTTCCCCCGCCTCATAGGCCATATACGCGCCGATCGCGCGATAGACATGGGTGAGATACACATAGCCGGCCGCCGAGGGACGGCGGCGCACTTCCTCCTGACAGGCCTCCAGCGCGCGACGATAGTCGGCAGCGGCCAGATGCACGCGCGCCCGCGCAAGCGGAGCCGGCTCCGGAGCTGTTGCGTCAGATTCCGCGCGAGATTCCAAGCGGGATTCTGCGGCTAGATCCGCGGCCGAGGCAGGCACGGCTGCCGGTCCTGTCACACAGCCCTGCAGACTCACCAAAAACAGCAGAACCGCAAACCCGCCAACACCTTGTCGTCGACGCATCGTATTTCGGGCTCCTCCGGTTCCAAAGATTCACCGCAGGCTCGCAGAAGGTCCTTAGGGCGCAGTACCGGCCGGAGACCCGACAGGCGAGACAGTCGGTTGTCTCCCGTAGGGTCCGCCGACAGACGACCAGGGCAAACCGCGCTCGCCGACCGTGATCGGGGTGAAGATTTGTTTGAGCACGGCCGTGCCGAAATTCTCCGTCCAGCCGATCCCCGTTAAGCTGAGCACCACCATCGCGTTGAAGCGATCCGGGAACTGCAAGTAGTAGAAGCCCAGCGACCAGCACTTGCAGGGGTTTTGGTACAGCCCGACAAGATCGTACTCCGGGCTGTGGCCCGTTTTCACGTCGTAATAGGCACGGCCGCCGAGCATCATGCCATAGGGCAACCGCACGGCCGCCGTGGCGGTCACAAATTGAATTTCCGGTGTCGGCGCATAGACCTCGTTAAACGAGATCGGATTCCAAATGTCCCCGCGCCGCGCCCGATTGCCGTCCCGCGCGTAACGCTGCCCGACCTCCAGATACCAGCGGTTGTTGTCCTGCACACGCAGGTCGGTATTGAACTGACTCACCGTGCCCTTGTAGGGGTCGAGAAATGCATCGAACGTCACATACTGGGTGAGGGAGGAATATTGTCGGCTCAGCGTATCGACGTTCAGCGGCGAGTAGCCGGGAATATACTCCGGCGTCGTGTTCCCGATGATGCCCCGCAGCCAAATATCCGAAAATTTGTTGCCCTGGATCGCTGTGGTCGCCGGCGACAACGGCTGCGTCAGCGAGCCGAACAGCGGCAGTTGCCCCGGGGTGAAATCGCGCGCCAGCGTCTGTACGCCGCCGACCCGGTAGCTTTGCGCCACGGTCAGGTCCAACCAGTTGAAAGCGTTCCCGCTGGACTTCGTCTCCAACACCCGCGTGTGCAGCGAATAGGTCAACAGGTTCTTCTTCGGCAGATCATCGATCGCATCGATCTGCGCCACCCGCGATTGATCCGACGGCGGCACATACTCGTAGACGATCTTCGGCTCCACCGTGTGCAGCAGGCTCTGCCCACCCTCCAATCCATACCGCCGACTCAGGCGCGAGGTGGCGTCGATGGAGCTCCAAAACGTCTGGCGGTGAAAGGGCGTCTCATCCTGAATGCCGCGCGTGTAATACACCTCACGGAACTTCGCCTCGGGCGTGATACCGAGCACGTGGCCGAGATTCCACACATCGGTTCTGATCCCCGGCACCACGTTCAGGCGATTGAGCTGAAACCCCTCGTCGCGATAGAAGTGCACCATGCTGCTGTCCATGGTGACCAGCAGCGGCCCGCCCAGCGGCGCCGTGTCCGCCAAACTGTAGCCCAGCTCCGGCAACCTCTGGAACGTATCGCTCCCACCCGACTGCAACGGCTGCAGATACTGCCCGTAAAAATACAGGTTCCCATTGCCCAAACGATGCGTGGCGAGCAGGCCCGACTCCCCGCTCGGCAGGGCTCGCTGCGCGCCTGAATTGCTGAGCTGTTGCAGGTAATCGGGATCCGTCACAAAAAAGGCCTGCGCCTGAATACGGAAATCCGGATTGATTTGCTGGAAGTGACTGCCGCTCAGCAAGCCGCGGACACGCTGCACGTCGGCCCCTTGCGCCGAGACGCCGGCCACATTCGGCAACTGCTCTTGCTTCAACACACTCACGAGCCACTGACCGTAGGATTGCCGGTTCAGCCAATAGCGATATTGCAGGTCGCCGCCGTAGCCGAGTCGGCTGTAGTATTGCGGGCTGATCAACAGGTCTTGGCTGTGATTGATGGCCCAAAAATAACTTTGCCGATAGCCGATGCCGAATCGATTGTCATACGTCGGCTGCGGAATCAGGAGTCCGCTTTTCCGATAGTTCACCGGATAGGTCAGCGTGGGAATCGGCAAGAGCTTCTGATCGAGCACGCAGAACCAGGCGCCGCGCATCGCGAGACTATCGGCCGTGTCGATATCGAGGTCGTCGAATTGGAACCGCCAGGCGGGCGTCTCCCCGTCCTTCGCGTCGCAATTCGTAAAGGTGCCGTCTTTCAGGCGGTAGTGATCTTCCGAGAAGCGCTGCATCAGCCGCCCGGTGGCATACGTATTGGTCTGGGGCACAAAGAGCCGCCCGTTCGTCGCGACCCCGGCCTCGGTGTTGATATCCAACTCCAACTGATCGCCCCAGAGTTCCGATGTCGGCCCCGTCAAATGCACCGAGCCGGTTGCCTCCACCTTGCCGGTCAAGGCGTAGACGCGCATATGGTCCGCCGTCAGGCGCTGCTCGCCGTTGATGACGACTACGTTGCCATCGGCTTCGTAGACTTCGCGATCTTGGAGAAATTGCAGGCGGTCGGCGGTGATGTGAACGGGTTGCGAACCGGTGGAGACTGTGGGGCCTTGCGTGGCCGGGTTTTGCGCCCAGCCGTCCGACAAACTGGAGACCCAGAGGAGCGCGCAGATGACGAGCAGGCGTGCCGCCACCGCGTATCGAGTCGCACGCCTCCGCCGGGGACCCACCGTCATGTCATCCACGAAGCGGCGACATGGGCTGTCCTTGCAAAGCGGCCTTCACCTCGCCGATGAGCATGAGCGAGCCGGTCACGCAGATGAGATCGTCGGGAGCGGCGGCGGCGGAGACCTCGCGCAGCGCATCAGCGACCGCCGGAACAATTCGCGTCGGCGGCGCGTCGGCAGGCAGGGCGCGCAGGAGCTGCTCGCCCGAGGCCGCGCGCGACAAGGCGGGCACGGTGAGGACGATCGTATCGACCAGGGGCGCGAGGCGCTGGAGAAATCCCACGTGATCCTTATCCTGCATCATGCCCACAATGGCCCAGATTTTCGATGAAGGGGCGGTCATCCGATAGTCGGCCAGATAGGCCGCCACGACCGCCGCCGCCGCAGGATTGTGCGCCCCGTCGAGCAGCAGATGCGGACGGCTGCCGACCAGCTCCAATCGCCCGGCCCACTGCACCGAGGCCACACCCGCCTGGATCGCGCCCTCCGGCACGCGTAGCCCCCGCGCGGTCGCCGCCTCGACCGTCGCCACGGCGCAGGCGAGATTATCCAATTGATGCCGTCCACGCAAGGGACAGCTGAACGCAAGCCGCGCAATAGTCGGGCCGTGATACAGGCAGGCCTCCGGCGTCGAGCCCTCCACCCAATAGTCACGGCCGATCTGAATCAGCGGCGCGTGCTGCTCCTGGGCGATACGCGCGATGACCGCTCCCGGCTCGGCCTCCACGCGCCCCACGACCACCGGCACAGCCGGTTTGATGATGCCGGCCTTTTCGCCGGCAATTGCCGTCAGGTCGCTCCCAAGGTAGGCCTCATGGTCGCGTGCAATCGTCGTAATGCAGGACACGATCGGCTCGATCACGTTCGTCGCGTCAAACCGTCCGCCGAGGCCCACCTCAATCACGGCGACATCCACATGGCAGGCTGCAAAATGCGCGAAGGCGATGGCTGTGGTGCATTCAAAAAACGTTGGGTTCAAACCCGGCGGGATGGCGTCACGGACACGGGCGGTCAGCGTCGCCAACGCGCTGTCGGAGATCTCCTCACCGTCGATGCGAATGCGCTCGCGAAAGTCGACGAGGTGCGGGGACGTATAGAGGCCGACGCGATAGCCGGCCGCGCGCAGGATGGAGGCGACGAGCGCCGCCGTGGATCCCTTCCCGTTCGTACCGGCGATGTGGAGGCTGCGAAAGGCGCGGTGGGGGTTGCCGAGCGGCGCAAGTAGCGCGCGCATCGTCTCCAGCCCTAACTTGATCCCATGTCGCTGGAGTCCCAGCAGATAGGCGACTGCGTCCGCGGACGACCATTCGGTGGTGCCTTCACCCACCTCGTCCTCCGCTAGAGATGCGTCATGAGGGTGGCGAGCGTGTCTTTGAGCTGCTTGCGCTCGACGATCTTGTCGATCATCCCATGCTCCAGGAGAAATTCGGCCCGCTGAAACCCGTCCGGCAACTGTTGCTTGATGGTTTGCTCGATCACGCGCGGGCCGGCGAACCCAATCAAGGCCTTCGGTTCGGCCAGGATGATATCGCCCAGCATGGCCACGCTGGCCGTCACGCCGCCGAACGTCGGATCCGCTAAGATCGAAATGAAGGGCAAGCCGGCCGCAGACAGCTTGGCAATCGCGGCGGAGGTCTTCGCCATCTGCATCAGCGAGAGCGTGCCCTCCTGCATGCGCGCCCCGCCGGAGGTCGTGATAAGGATGACGCCCAGCTTCTTCTCGATGGCCCGGTCCACCGCCCGGCAAAATTTCTCGCCGACCACGGAGCCCATGCTGCCGCCCATGAATCCGAAATCGAACACGCACACGACTGTTTTCCGCCCGTGGATTTGGCCCTCACCCGTAACCAGCGCGTCCTTGCGCCCCGTCTTCTCCTGCTGCAGCTTGAGCCGATCCTTGTAGGCCCGTTGATCCTGGAAGTGCAGCGGATCGCGCGCCGACAACTCCTGGTCCCACTCCTTAAACGTGCCGACATCCACCATCAAGGCGATCCGTTCGAGGACGGTAATCGGAAAATGGTAATCGCACTTGGGGCAGACGCGGAAATTCCGCTCGACTTCTTTGCGATAAATGATTTCTCGGCAGTGGTTGCACTTGAGCCACATGCCCTCGGACGCCTTGCCCTTCCGCGGGGGCTCCTCCGCCGTCGTCTTTTGTTTCTTAAACCAGGCCATAGACTCTCCTACGCGAGTGGCTCCTCGGACTCGAACGCACGCGCTTCGCACCCGCCCAAACGACAAGCCGGTCAACTGCGCGCCACTATACCGCAAAGTACCGGCGCGATCCGAGCGGTTTTCTTCCGACAGGACAACCGCGGCGCCGCCGCATTCCCTGACGAGACGATTCCTCCGCGCGGCCGGACGGACTGCGCGTCACTGCGCCGCTAAAACAATCGACCCAACAGACCCGTCTCCACGATGGTCCACACGCCGACGACCATCGTCGCCACAGACACAATCCCGCGCAACGAGAGTCGCGCGAGCGGCGTCCAGTGCGAGGCATACACCAACGGCACGCTCACGAGCAGGCCGACACCGACCATTCCAGCGATCGATCCCAACCCGAACACCGCGATATACGCAAGACCCTGCCCGAGCGTCTCCACCGTCGACAACACCACCAACAGCAGCGCCGCCGAGCCGGCAAGTCCGTGCACCATCCCGACCACGAACGGCTTCATCCCCGCTTCCAACCAATGCCCATGGTGGTGGCTGTCGCTGCGCGCATGGTGGTGCAGGTGAATGTGCGGCTCGCCGTCGTGCTCGTGTCGATGCCAGTGCCAGTCTTCCCGATAAAGCGTCCAGGCCAGCGACGCGCCGAGGCCGATCAGCATGACGCCGACCCCGCATTCAACCCACTGGGCCAGCGCGGGAGGAATCGCAATCTTAAAGCCGATGACGAGCGCACCGGCGATCAAGAGAATCGCGGTATGGCCGCAGCCCCACCAGGCACCGATGAGTCCTGAGCGCCAAAGGGAGGAGGACCTGGCAAGAATGCTCGACACCGCCGCCACATGGTCTGCGTCTAACGCGTGGCGCAGGCCCAGCAGAAAGCCGAGTCCCAACAGGGTGAGGAGATGCCAATCAAGCATGATGATGGAAGGACCGGCGGACAGCTCAGAACTCGCTGCCGCAATGCGGCGGAGGCAACAGGCCCGTCACCCGCCGCGCGCGTGCATTTCGAGATGCGGATCGTCCCGTAGACGGGCGACATCGATGAGGTGCATTTCCCGCAAGCCCTCCTGCTCCAGAGCCTTGCGGGATTCGGCGCCGCGGTCGCGCCGCGCTTGCCAGACGGAAGAGATCAGCGCCGCCATATCCTCCGGCGTGGCGCCGCGCCGCAGCGGCACACGCAGGTCAAAGCCCTGCTTGGCGTAGAGGCAGAGGTACCACATGCCGTCCGCCGTCAGACGACTACGATCACAGGTCGCGCAAAAGGGCTCGGTCGTCGAGGCGATGATGCCCACCGTGGTCCCGTCCGGCAAACAATAGCGCTGCGCCGGAGCGGACGAAACTTCGCGAATGGGCTCGATGCCGCCATAGTGGCGCGCGAGCATGGTCAGGATTTCATCCTTTGAGAGCACGTGCTTCATCGACCAGTCGGTCGCGCCGCCGACATCCATATATTCGATGAAGCGGACTTCGCCCTGCACGGTCTTGCCGTATTCGACCAGGCGCACGACCTCGTCGTCGTTGAAGCCCTTCATCGCGACCGTGTCGATCTTCAGATTGGCGAACCCGATGCGCGTCACCGCCTCAATGCCTTCCAGCACCTGCTTGAGGCTGTCGCGCCGCGTCAATTGGCGGAAGCGTTCGGGGCGCAAGGTGTCGAGACTGACCGTCACGCGATCCAGCCCGGCTTCATACAACAGCGCCGCCTGGTCGGCCATGAGGATCCCGTTCGTCGTCAGCGCCAGGTCCTTGATGCGGTTATCCTGCCGCAACATGCGGACAAACAGCGGCAGGTCGCGGCGCAGCAACGGCTCACCGCCGGTCAGGCGCACCTTATCGACGCCGAGATTGACGAAGGCCTTGGCCAGAACGGCCATCTCTTCGAAGGTGAGGACGGTTTCGCGCGGCAGCCACGCGTAGTCCTCCTCCGGCATGCAGTACTTACAGCGGAGATTGCACCGGTCCGTAACGGACAGGCGGAGGCTCCGCAGCGGGCGTCCGTGCGTGTCGTGAACCGTCGGGAGTGTCTGCACGTCAGTATCCATGGGGCCGATACCTGCTACAAGACCACGCGCCCGGTGTATCTGTGCCGCTCTATCTGGAGGGGCCGCCGCCTGCGGCCCGCACAGCCGTCCGGATCAGGGATGCTCCTCGACCCAGACTTCGCCTTCCGGCGTCTGCTCCAGCTTCCAAATCGGCGTAATCTGCTTCAATTCATCAATCGCCCACTTGCAGGCGCGAAACGCCTCAGCCCGATGCTCGGCCCCGGCGATGATGAGCACGATGTTCTCGCCCACCTCGATCGGGCCATAGCGATGGAGAATCAACAACTCGATGATGCCGAACTCCCGAATCGCCCGCTCGCGGATGTCGCGCAACGTCTTTTGCGCCATCCCCTCGTAATGCTCAAAGGTGATGCCGCTGACATCGCGCCCCTTCGAATGGTCGCGCGCGGTGCCGAGAAACATGGCGATGCCGCCGATGCGCTTGGAACGAGTGCGCACGCGCCGCATTTCCTCATCCAGCGAAAAATCCTCCCGCTGCACACGCACCAACATCGCCTCTTCGTCGGTCACGACACCGCTTCCCCCGGCAAACGGCGGCAGCAAGGCCAATTCGTCGCCTTCATGCAGCTCCGTCTCGTCCTGCGCAATCTCCTGATTCACCGACACGATCACTTTTTTCTTGGCGAGCAAGTCCCCGATACCCGGGTAGTCGCGCCCAAGCTGCGCCGCCAGATCGCGCACACGCGGCGCACTGCCGAGCGTGACATCCAGCGTCGATTGATTGTTCGCCAAACTCTTCGTCATCCCGAACAAGCGGACTGACACGGTGACAGCCGTCATCATACGCATTCGCCTCGTCGCGCCTGCTCGCGCGTGAAGGTGCCGGACTTGCCGCCGGACTTGGCCAGCAGGCAGACGTCCCCAAAACTCATGCACTTATCGATCGCCTTGCACATATCGTAGATAGTAAGCGCCGCCACGGACGCCGCCGTCATCGCTTCCATTTCGACCCCGGTTTGGCCGGTCGTCTTGGCGGTCGCCAAAATGGTGATCGAGCAATCCCCTTCAGGATTGGGCTCCGGCTGTTCGGTGAAGGTAATGTCGACGCTGGTGATGAGGAGGGGGTGGCACATGGGGATCAGATCGGGCGTCCGCTTGGCGCCCATGACCCCGGCTACCTGTGCGACGGCTAGGACATCGCCCTTGGCAATCTTGCCGCGTTGGATAGCATCCAGCGTCTCGGGCCGCAAAAACACGCGCGCCTGCGCGGTGGCCACCCGTTCGGTCGAGACCTTCGCGCTGACATCGACCATGCGCGCCCGGCCCGACTCGTTGAAATGCGTGAAATCTGCCGTCGTTGTCATGCCGAAACTCCAACCCCGTTGGTGCACAGCGGCGCATCGTGCAGACCTGCGCCAAACGGGTAATTATAGAGACGGCGAAAAACGCGAGTCAAGAAGCGGTAACGCGCCTAGACACAGGCAGGCTCGCACGTATCGAGCGTGCGAGGAGAAGAGACCGCGGCAGGAAAACGCGCCGCGAGGCAGTCGAAACCACCCGAAGTGCGCGCTCGCGACGGCGATGTCAGCACATCGCCGCCCGATCGCATCTTGGTCGCACCGTGACGCTAGACCATCTGGCGGAAGAGCCAGAAGAGGCCGCCGGACAGCGCGATCGAGGCCGGCAACGTCAACACCCAGGCCATGAGCATGTTGCGGACCGTCTGCCACTGCAGGCCGGATCGGTTCGCCGCCATCGTTCCCGCGACACCAGAAGACAACACGTGGGTGGTGCTCACCGGCAACCCGAGCACATCCGCCGCGCCGATCGTACCCATCGCCACCATTTCCGCGCAGGCGCCCTGCCCATAGGACAAGTGGCTCTTGCCGATTTTCTCGCCCACGGTGACGACGATACGCTTCCACCCGATCATGGTGCCGAGTCCCAAGGCGATCGCCACCGCCGTCTTCACCCAGGTGGGGATGAACTTCGTGGCACGATCGAGCACGGCTCGGTATTCCAGCAACACCTCGCGGTCCGGCCCGGCAATCGCAGGCTCACGGCGCTTGTCGATATGGCGGAGCGATTCGGTGAGCAGGTACATGTCGTTCCGCACGTTGGTGGTCCGGTCGGGCGAGATCGTCTGCACCGATCCGGACGCATCGATCTCGCGACGGATTTCCACGCTTAATGCCTGCACGGCAGACACGGTATCCGGCGCAACCTTTTTGGTGCGCAGATAGGCGGCCAGGGACTCTCGAGGATCCGATGGGGCCGGCCGCTGCAGATTGTACTTCGTCAGCACCGTTTCGGCGCGCTGGGCCACATCCATGAACGTCGGCGTAAACGACGGCTCGACGGCACGGTTCAATGCATAGACGGTCGGCACCGTGCCGATCAGAATCAGCATGATCAGCCCCATCCCCTTTTGCCCGTCGTTGGACCCGTGGGCGAAACTCACGCCCGTGCACGTAAAGATGAGGAGGCTCCGAATCCACCAGGGGGGCGGCGTCTTGCCGCGCGGCGCCTTGTAGAGCCGATCGATCGGAATGGCTTTCATAGCGATCAGGAGCAGAAACGCGGCGGCGGAAAACCCGATCATAGGAGAGAGCAGCAACGATTTCCCAATCGTCATCGCCTGCGTCCAGTCCACCCCGCTGGTAGCCGTCGCCCCTGAGGCCATCAGCTGATTGGCAACCCCCACGCCGATCACCGACCCGATCAGCGTATGGGAACTGGACGAGGGCAACCCGAAATACCACGTCGCCAAATTCCAGATCACCGCCGCCACGAGCAGCGCAAACACCATGGCAAAGCCGGCGCCAGCGCTGACTTGGAGGATTAACTCCACCGGCAACAGAGAGACGATCCCGAATGCGACCGCCCCGGAGGCCACCATCACCCCGATAAAATTCCACAGCCCCGACCAGGCGACGGCCAGGTGCGGCGGCATCGCGTGCGTATAAATGACGGTCGCCACGGCATTGGCTGTATCGTGAAAGCCGTTGACGAATTCAAAGCCGAGCGCGATCAGCAGCGCAAACCCCAACAGGATAAAGGGCCAGGCGGACGTCCCGCGGACCGCTGACAAGTCGGCCCGCACTTCGCCGGCAATATAGAGCAACCCAACCCCAAGGAGGATGGATAGAACGAGCAGGCCCGTCGGCTTGGCGCTGCTCGACTCCATGGCATCGAATGGAGACGGAGACGACACAGTCGCCGTATCTGAAACTCCGGGTGGCGGCGTCATTACAATCCTTTCGGCGAATCGTTCACAGGTACAAACGGCACGGTGCGCATGAGCGCGTCTGCCATTGTTCGACCCCTTCATTACGGCCGCGTACCCCAGAGATGAAGATTGCGTTAACTGCCGTCACCCGCACCGTCCGCTGTCCACAGGCCGTCGCACGATGCGAACAGGCTGGTCTGCGTGGCCTCAATTCTTCGTAAACAGTCCCGCTGCCTAGGTGCAATTTCGCAGAGATCCGCTACAGTGCGTCCGACAGCAGTCGCACAGCCCGACCACCGGCACAGGGACCGCAGCACAGCCTGAATGGAGGCGACCATGACCGACAGTCTGAGAAGCGAACGTCTACGAGCGGTGATTTTCGATTTCGACGGTGTGCTCGCGGATACCGAGCCGATTCATCTGCAGATGTTTCAGCGCGTGCTGACGGAAGAAGGCTTTACGCTCACCTCCGCGGATTACTACGCACGCTACGTCGGCCTCACCGACACCGCCTGCCTCGAAGCGGTGGCCCGCGATCAAGGCAGCCGCCTGTCGATTCTGCACCTGCACAATCTCGTAAAGCGGAAAGCGCGCTACACCTTGGAGGCGCTGGCCGCCGTCGATCGGATCGCCACCGCAACCAAACAGGTAGTGATCAGGACCGCCCACCACTATCCCATCGCCATCGCGTCCGGCGCACTGCGTGAGGAGATTGAACTCTGCCTCGCCAATGCCGGGCTGCTGGATCTCTTTGAATGCATCGTGGCGGCCCAGGATGTGTCGAAGGGCAAGCCCTCGCCCGAGCCCTACCTGCGCGTCGTGGACCGCCTGTCGCTCCGCCGCCCGCTGCGCGCCGGCGACTGCCTGGCCTTCGAGGACACTCCAACGGGAATCCGCGCCGCACAGCAGGCCGGCCTCCGATGCGTCGGCGTGGCCACTACACTGCCGGCCTCGCGACTCCACGCGGCCGATCGCGTGATCGACTCGCTCGCACAGCTTCAGTGGCCCGACCTCATCAACCAGCTCTGGCCGACACCTGTTGTAACCAAGGATTCGCCACGCATTCACAGCAACGTAACGTCAGCCCGTTAAGCTCCGAGGAGATCGCGCGAGGGACAGTCGCTCCTCCCGTGAGGACACAGCAGATCGAACGACTCGCCACCGAAGAGGTGCTGAGTCGCATACTCCGTCCCGACCACTGGCGCTCCTCCCCTCATCGTTCCAAACAGACGCCATCGGCTGGATGAAGCGGCACTGCTGACGCGCTACACCGGTGTCAACCGCCCCTTTACTCCCAACGATGTCACCGCCGGCTCAGAAACCGAGCTGCAGGCGCTGTTTGCCGCGACTGCGCCGCCGACAAATCCCGGCCGGAGGACGGCCTGCGCCTCGATCACACCCGTATTCTCATCCAGCACAGGATGAACCATACCTACGTATTTATATTAGCTATGTCCTGAAGTTGGCCCTGCCCACGCCGTCGGGCGCGACGTCTGCCCCTCCCCGACGCTGCGCGAGACCGGCCGCCGGTGGTGCGGCAGTTGGAGGGGTTGACTGTCGAGGGAACGTCGCAATGACGGCGCGACGCCGGAAGTTGCTCACAAAGTTGCGCAAGCAAAGGGCGGCGACTTAATTCGTCTCCCCGCTTGATTCATGGCGGAGAGCAGGACCCGTCTCTATTCGACTCGCTTCAGCCGCATCGGCAGGTGGTCTTGCGGTGGGTATTGTGAGGTGTGCGCCGTCTTAGGCTCAGTCGCCTTGTTGATACCACCGATACGCCGTTCCATCCCAGTAGATTAGGCCGCCGGCGGATTCGAGTTTTTCGACGAGAAGGGCATCGCCGCGCAGCACCGGCCGATTCTTCCCCGCGGCGCCCTGTGGCACCGTTTGTTTGACGTAGACGCTCCAGGCATCCAGCCAGCTGAAGTCCGCCCCGCCGTTTCCTACAGCGCGACCTGCTCCGACGACACGGGGGGTGCGTTCGCCGGCATGGAGAATTGCGATGCCCTGTTGTTGGGTGGCTTTCGCCTCGATCAGCACCGCCAGATCGAGTGTTCCGTCGCCATTGAAGTCTCCCTGCAGGAAATAGGGATTGATCCTGGTCGTGATGGCATAGGTAGAGACGAGGCTCTTCTCCTCCAGGATCGAGCGCGCCCAAGGGGGAAGGTTCTGCTGCTCTTGCCAGGTCGGCTCCGCGCCCCATACGATAGGGGCCAGCAGTGCCGGGAGTAGCGCGCTGAAGCGCACGACGCGAAGCGGTCGCATGGTGACTGTCTTGTGAACCTTCGGAATCGTCTCGTCAAGCGGTCGAGACGCTGAAGCCATGGGCCATCGTTCTGCCCGTGATGTCGGACGGGAGCCCTTACGATCCGGTAGCCGTCGTCGGTGTTGAGGCCCGATGCGACGTGGGCGGCATTCGCCGCCTCGCCGATTGGCCGGCACTGCCGGAGGCACCATGCGCGTGCACCCCGGTCGCTGTTCGCGCGCCTGACGCGCAGGTCGGCGATGAGATGCTTTCCCTGACGATCCGTTTCCACGATGAGCAGACGGTCACGCCGGATGAGATTGCCGCCGTGATCGTACCAGCGCGGACGAAGTAACGGCCGCACTCGTTCCCGCGATGGCGCCTGGTTTCGGCGGGCGTGAAGACGTGCGGTCACACAGGCAGTCCGATCCGCGTTCATGATGAAACTTTCCCCCGCTCCGATAGCGAAGCTCTTCTGGACGGTGCTGGCCGTCGAGGCCGTCGCGTTCGCGGTGCTCCTGATCGTGGCCTTTCGCGCAGGAAGCAGCGCACCGGAAGGAATGGTCGGAGCCTGGATCATCCTTATTCCGCCGCTCATGTGGGCGGTGCTTGCCTGGCTCTTCCAACGCACCGAATCGCCTGCGAGGCGCCTGACCTATACGGTGCTGCTGCTCCTGCCGCTGGTGCAGGTCGCCGTCGGGCCGATCGTGCAACAGGTCCAGCATGCCGTCTGGGAGCGGGGGTGGCGCGGCGCTGATTCCTTTACCGAACCGGCACATCTGAAGCTGGCCGGCGCCATTTACGATCGCGATGTCGAGCTCGTGAAGCGCCTGATCCCCGGCGCGGGCGATCTCAACACGCCGCACCGGCAGGATACGACGCTGTTCGACTATGCGATGTCGAACACGGATGCGTCGGATGCGTCGTTCGAGATTCTGCGCGCACTGGTGGCGGCAGGGGCAAACCCGAACATTCCTCCGGGCCGTCCATTGACGCTTGCGCTCTTTCAAGGCCCGCGGTTCGTGGAACTCCTGTTGGATGCGGGAGCCGATCCGAATGCGATCGACGGCGGGCGGCCGGTCTGGTGGACGGTCTTGTCGGCCTCGCACGAGCAGGATTTGACGCTGTTGGAACTCATGCTCGCTCACGGCGCGGACATCACGATGCGTGACCGCGAGGGCGGTCCGGTCGCGTGGGCCGCCTACCAGAAGGCCTGGCGGGCGATGTGGCTCCTGATGGAACGGGGCGCCGACTGGAAGAGCGAGCAGGAATTCGGCGTCTCCGTGCACCAGATGTTGCTGAACGAGCGTGAGTACCGGCGAGAGGATGTTCCAGAGGAATTCCGTCGGGCGTTGGCGAAATACGAGGACGCGGCCAAGTCGAAGCCCTGAGGCGGTCGGCAGAAACCGGTGCGTGCCTGCAGATTCCCCGACAGGTGCACACCGACGTCGCTCGATTGCCGTCGGCGTTGCGCGCCGTGCTGGCGGCAGAGCTCGGTGCAGGGAATGAGATCGCCGACGTGCTCTGTGGATTTGCCGTGGCCCCGGCCGGTATCGGGGTGCGGTTGGTTCGCCCTCTCTCTGTTCCGGTGGCTGCGGGTGCTGCCGGAATCAAACCCTGCCGGTTTCCCGACTTGGACGGGTCCAGCGGGTACTGGGACGAGCCTGGGCATTCCTGCGTGCTTGGGCTGCCGGTTCCGCCTCCGGACCCGCCCCGTATGGATGAGCGGCGTGCGGCGGCCGAGCCGCCCGGCAGCCGCTGATCGCGTGATCGACTCGCTCGCCCATGTTCGGTAGCCCGACCTCATCGAAAAGCTCTGGCCCACGCCCGTTGTAACCAAGGATTCGCCACAACTTCACGGCAGTGTAACGTCGGCCCGTTAAGCTTCAGGGAGATCGCACGAGGGACAGCCGCTCCTCACCATGAGGGCAGAGCGAATCGAACGTCTCACCACCGAAGAGGTGTCTGTGTCGAACACTCCGTCCCGACCATTGGCACTCCTCCCCTCGTCGTTTCGAGACGGACGCCATCGACTGGATGAGGCGGCGCTGCTGACGCGCTACACCGGGGCCGACCGCCCCTTTACGCCCAACGATGTCACCGCCGGATCGGAAACCGAGCTGCAGGTTGCCGTGCAAGGGCGCCCGCACGAAGTCGACCTCCCCATCGAGCTTCGCCACTCCCATTTTTTCCTGAATCTCCAAGCGCGCGTGGCCGCCGGCGAGAGCCCGCCCAGATTGGTGGCGAAGCTCCGCGATTTTCTCGACCGGAACCCCACGAACCTCTGGGAAAACTCCTGGGTCCGCGTGCCGATTCGCGTACTCGGCCACGAGTTGCAGACACTGTTTGCTTCCGACTGTGCCGCCGACAAATCGCGGCCGGAAGACGGCCTGCGCCTCGACCACACCCGCTTCCTCGTCCAGCACCAGGACGAACCATGCCTACGTATTCCTATTAGCTATGTCCTGAAGCTGGCCCTGCTGCATACCGTCGGACGGGAGGTCTGCCCCTCCCCGGCGCTGCGCGAGACCGGGCACCGGTTTGCGAACCATTTCCTGAACGACAACAGCTCGCCTGAAACCCTGTCGTTCCATATCAGCCCGCTGCATCCCGACCATGGGCTCGGCGCCGCAGTGGCGGGCGAAACCGCCAAGCGCCTGCTCCTGTCGCACCTCCTGATTCTGTATGCCAACCGCCGGTTCGAGCTGCAGGCCTCCGGGCAGCGGGCGCTCATCTATCTCGCGCCGCACCCGCCCATTCGCCAGAAGCAACTGAACGGGCTCATCTCCGACAACCTCTACCGCGAACTATTCATGAATCCCTGCCTGTCCGGCTGGGACAACGGCTACGCAAAACTGCAGTACATGCATCTCTGTCATCAAGTCCTCTCGCGCAGCCAACTCAACGCCATGATCACGCTGCGCGACCAGGGCATCATCGCGCGCAATCTGGTCGTGCTGCCCAGCACCTCCAACATCAGCTTGGCCAACAACGGCACGCACCTGAGTCTCGGCAGTCGGCGACTCACCGGCCTGCTCGCAGATCCCAGCTCCGGCTTTACCGCCAAGCAAGAGAAATGGGTGGGCGACCTGGTGATCAAGATCGTCGAACATTTTCTGCCGCTGTTCGTCGGCACCTACAGCGCCGCGCCGTACCGGCTCGACTTCGGCGACTTTCATCCGGAACGCGCGCTGGGCTTTCTCCCGCACGAATTGGAAGGCACGCACCTGCGCATGCTGTGGCGACGCTGGAAGAAAAAGGCGCGGCTCTCCATCTTCGGCCAACCCCTCACGCCGCTGGGTCCCGCCTGGCTGGACCGGCTGGTCAGCACCACCTTCGGCCTGCGCGGCGACCTCGTCCCGGACTTTCGCCTGATCGACTATCTCGTCGCGCTGTTGAGCACGGATCAGAGTCCCGCGCTGGATGGCACGCTCGGCAACGACACCGGTCTCAAGCGGGACTTGGCGCAACAGGGCGTCTTCGACGAATCCATGTCGCTGTATTTGCTCCTCAAACTTCGGCGCTTTGAGAGCATGGGCTTTTCGGGGTTTGAAGGCCGCCACTACAGCCTGTTCGACGACCTGACGGACGACATGGGCAACGCCGCCACGTTGCAGGCGCTCCTGATCGGCCTCGCCTTTCAGCTGATCGCCACGGGTGTCGTCCGGCACACCGACATTACCGACGATCCGACGACAGAAAGCGAGCGACGACAAGTGCTCTTCGGCTCCGCGCTGGGACTCCCCGCCTTCAACGTACGCACCGCCGGCCCGAACCGCTTCTTGGACCGCATCCTTGCGCGCACCGCAAAAACCCGCTCCAGTCGCCGCCATCCCGATCATCTGCGGGTCCGCGTCGCCGACTACCGGATGGCGCTGTTGGAGACGATTCGTGCCGAGGTGCCGGAATTGATCGAGCGCTTCGGCGCACATCCGATGCTGGAAGATCTGGAACAACGCCTAAGGGAACCGGAGCGCGCCAGCGTCGCGGGCAAGCTGACTGCCGGCATCCTCGCCGAATGCGGCGCCCGACAGGCTTGGGACCTCACCGGCGACGAATTCAACGGCGCGGCAGAAACCTATTACCGCGGCACGCTCCGTCGACGGCACATTCGAAAGGCCATCCAACTCGTCATCGACGACCTTACGCACATCGATGCGCAGCGCGATCCGGCCTCGCTGCACTATCGGCAGCTCATTTCGACCGTCATCGGCACACGCGGCGCCGCCGACACCTATGCGCGCGCCGAGTCCGGAATTGTGGAGGAAGAATTGGACGACACGGCGCTCCGGGAATGTATTTGGCTGACGTTGCTGACCTTACAGCGCGACGGCGACCTCGCCGCCCCTACCGTCCAAAGGCGCGCCTCATGACCGTCGCACATCCGCATCAATATCTTGTCCGAGACACCCGTCAGATCGTGACGGAGCGGCTGGCCGGCGACCGCGCGCTGCGGTGGCTCTATGCCGCTCCCTGGGAAGAGCACGCCTGGCTGTTGCGGGCCGTGACCTCTTCGCGCACGTCGCACATTCTGGGACTGCTGACGTTTGATCTCCCGTTTCGACGAGCCGACCGCTTTGCGCATCGACTGGGGATCGATTTGCGCGAGAGCGTCGCGCCACCGGAAACGCTCGACACGCCGCGCAAAATCTTCACGCGGCAGATTCGCTATTGGGACCTGCGCCCGATGGAGCCGCAGGTCGACACCGTCGTCTCCCCGGCCGACAGCCGTCTGCTGCTGGGGTCCTTCGCGCATCACTCAGGGCTCTTTCTGAAGGGAAAGTTTTTCGAGTACGACGAGCTGCTCGGCGAGGACCGCCGGGTGTGGCTCCAATCCTTTCATCGCGGCGACTATGTCATCTGTCGCCTGACGCCCGAGCATTACCATTACAATCACCTGCCGGTGTCGGGGATCGTCCGCGACCTCTATCACCTCAGCGGCCGCTACCATTCTTGCAATCCCGCCGCGGTGATCGCCATGGCCACGCCCTATTCTAAAAATATGCGGGTCGTCACCATCATCGATACGGACGTCCCAAACGGCAGCGGCGTCGGCTTGGTCGCCATGATCGAAATCGTAGCGCTCATGATCGGCCAGATCGACCAATGCTACAGCCGCGTCCACTACGATGCGCCCACGCCCTTGCGCGTCGGGCAATTCGCCCGTAAGGGACAGCCCAAGAGCCTCTTCCGGCCCGGCAGCTCCACCACGGTCCTGATCTTTCAACCAGGCCGCGTGCGATTCTGCGACGACCTGCTGGAAAATCACCGCCGCCCCGACGTGGACAGTCGCTTCTCCCGCGCCTTCGGACATCCGCTGGTGGAAACGAATGTCCAGGTTCGGTCCACCATCGGCTATCGGGTCGCGCACGAGACGCAACCCCCGCCGCCGCAACTGCCCCTCTGGGAGGAGGAGCCGTCACCATGTCGGTAGTCATTCTGCTTACGCTGCTCGTGGTGCTCTACGGCGCGCTCTTCGCCTGGGCGTTCCGCACACTCCCCCGTGAGGGCTGGCAAGTGTTGGCGGCGATCCCGACGCGCCAACGGCACGACGGCACCTGGGACGCCCTCAACCTGACGTACTACGGCGCCTGGACCGCCACCGCCGTTACCCTTGCCGTGGCGGTCGCCGTCCTGCTCATGGGCAGTGTCGGAGTCCCGTTCGCGCATACGCTGGAAGTGAGCGCCGCACTCCTGCTCCTCTGTGTCCCGACCGCCAAGTGGGTGGCACGCCTCGTCGAAGGCAAACCCAACACGTTCACGGTCGGGGGTGCCTCGTTCGTCGGCATCATCCTGATGCCGTGGCTGCTCCTCGGCATCGCCGCGCTTCGCCACGACGGCGACACCCAGATCGTGCCGCTGCTCCCGTCTCTTGCGGCGGCGAGTATCGCCTACGCCTTTGGAGAAGGCACCGGGCGCTTAGCCTGCATCAGCTTCGGCTGTTGCTACGGAAAACCGTTGGCGCAGCTCTCGACGGCATCCGCACGCCTGTTCACCCAATGCTGTTTCGTCTTTCGCGGATCCACGAAAAAGATTGCCTATGAAGCCGGCTGGGAAGCCGTCCCCGTCGTGCCCATCCAAGCCCTCACCGCCGTCCTCTGCGTCGGACTCGGCATCCTGGGAATGGGCGTCTATCTGATGGGACACTACGTCGCAGCATTTCTCCTGACGTGGGTCGGCACGCAGCTCTGGCGCGCACTCTCGGAAACGGTGCGGGGCGACGACCGCGGCACGGGCTCCCTGTCGGCTTATCAAATATTCGCGCTGATCGGCGTGGCCTACGGGCTATTGATTGTGCTGGCCCTGCCTGCGCACGACCAGGCAATGCCCGACCTGGCTGTCGGCCTTCAGACCCTCTTCGCCTGGCCTCCGCTCATGATGCTGCAAGTCGTCTGGCTCGGCATCTTCCTCTTCTTAGGGCGCAGCAAAGTCACCGCCAGCTCCCTGTCCATGCATGTGGTGCGGGATCAAGTGTGACGACACGCACCCATACCCTGCTGCTCGTGACGCTGCTGACCGCGCTGTCTCTGCTCCCCGCAGAGGGACGCGCCGCGAGTATCGCGTTGGACACCATTCCGCCGGACTATCCGCAGGTCCTGCATCGCACGGTGGCCGCGCTGCTCGCCCGGCATGCACAGTCGCCGCAAGATCCCGCCCTGCTCATCGAGCTGGCGGAGGCCTATCAGGACTTGGCGGATGATGCGCTCACAGACGAGCAGCAGCGGCAGACGGCCTATGACGCGGGGGCCGACGCGGCCCGTCGCGCCCTCGTCCTCGACGAGCGGAACGCCGACGCGCACTTTCTCTACGCCACCACGATGGGGAGCGCGGAACGACTGCGTGGGCTGTCGACCGCGGCCTTGTCGGTGGGAGACATCAAGGCCCATGTTGCGCGAGCCATCGAATTGAATCCCACCCACGCGCAGGCGCTGCAATTCATGGGCGGATTGCTGGCCGAGCTGCCCTGGCTGCTGGGCGGCAGCGACCGTGACGCCATCGTCTACCTTCAGCGTGCGATCGCGGCGGACCCCAACTACACCAACGCGTCGCTGCTCCTGGCGAAACTCTATCTCAAAAGCCGTCGCACCGCCGAGGCGAAGGCGGCGCTGGAGTCCGTGCGCGACGCCACCCACCCACACTTTCCCTACACCTGGGAACGGACGTTTAAGCCCGAAGCCCTGCGCCTGCTGCAGGACCTTGAACGCCGGACACGCTAGTCGCGCGCGCCTGTGCAGCCGTGCCGGCCCCCACGCTTGTTCTGTTGTCTGTGTGTGCGCGAGCGCGGTGCAAGGCCACCTACTTCCCGATCGTACTCTAGGTGATTGCAGTGAGCGACGCGCAAAGGCACGTCTTGTTGCCCGGTCCCGTTTGTTGGTGTGCTTGGAGGAACCGCTACCCACGGCTAGGCACGTCGAGGCCCAGCGTCTCACGAATCCCCTGTCGATACGGCGTGGCGGTGAGACTGAAGGCGGACTCAATTTTGCTGCTGTCGAATCGATAGTCCCCCTCGAACTGGTAGAGCATTTCCTCGTTTTCGCGCAGCACCGGCATGGCAAGCCCCATGAGCTTCAGCAGCCAGCGCGGGGCGACACTCAGCTTGTGAGACTGCCCGGCCAGCTCGGAGGCCAGCCGCACAAACTCAGCGCCGGTCATCGGCTCCTTGCTCGTGGGCAGGTGCCACGTATGGCCAAACGCCTCGGGCGCCCGTCCGAGCACCGCCATCGCACGGCCTGCATCCCGCGTAAAGGTGAACGTATGGAGGGCCTGGGGATTTCCGATCCACTGTCGGGCCTTCTTCGCCTTGAGGCGCTCGAACACCGCGGCATGAGTAAAACTTTTCACGGCGCCAGGGCCGTAGAAATCCGCCGACCGCACAATCATGGCCTTCAGATGGCCGCGACGCATGTCGTCGAGCAACATCGTCGCAATTGCGGTGCGCACCTCACCCTTCTTGCTGGTCGGATTGAACGGCGTCGTCTCCGTCATCACGCCGTCCACCGGTCCATAGGCATAGACGTTGTCGAAAAACACTAGGCGGGCACCATGGCGCATGCAGGCATCCAAGACATGGCGCATCACACGGGGCCATTGCGCCTCCCAGACAGCCGCGCTGTAGGGCAGCCCCGCGACCAAATAGACCACCTCGCTGCCGGCAACCGCACGGTCCGTCGCGTCACGATCGAGCAGATCGGCGGCCATGACCTCATCGGTTGGATTGACCTTCCGCGGATTCCGGCTCACCTGTCTGATCGCGGGACAAGCTGGCGCCAGCGCCCGAGACAACGCGTCGGCAATCACGCCGTTGGCACCGAGGATCGTCTGCATTGGGTATCGCCTCCTAATCTCCCGCTG
Organism: Nitrospiraceae bacterium; assembly: GCA_041908685.1. Taxonomy (GTDB): domain Bacteria; phylum Nitrospirota; class Nitrospiria; order Nitrospirales; family Nitrospiraceae; genus BQWY01. Next base: position 272,768 of record JAYREW010000023.1, read on the forward strand.
AAATTTTGCCATCCCCCTGAAACTACGTGCGGATCCTCTGCGCCTGCATGCGCAATCCTACGCGAAGCGGAGGGCGCTCACAATCGTGGACAAAGACCGATCCTCCGCACCGCGCAGGAACCGCCTCACCCGTGGTTGTCGACTCGCTTGACTGCATGCCGACCATCGACCACAATGCCGCATGCCGAGTCGCATCGTTATCGAACGTCTGGAATTCCATGCACATGTGGGGGTCACGGAAGACGAACGTCGCGTCGCGCAGCCGATCGCGCTCGACGTGGAGTTCGACTGGCCCACGGAGCGGGCGGGAGCCAGCGACGACCTGCGCGACACGATCGACTATGCCCGCGTAGCTGATCGACTCGTCCAATCGGCCACGCGACAGCATGACCGTTTGCTGGAGACCATGGCGGAGCGCCTCCTCTCCACGCTCTTCGCGGAGTTCCCGCTGGAGGCGGCCTATGTGTGGGTGCGTAAGGTGAATCCGCCGGTCAAATCCGTACAGGGCTCGGTCGGCATCCAAGTCAAACGAACGAGGCATACGCATATGATGCAGCAACATGATCCGTTACCCGCGCGGTTTTTGGTGGAGCAGCTCTACCGCCTCCCGCGCGGGCGCGCGCTCGACGTCGCCAGCGGCGCCGGTCGGAACGCCATGTACCTGGCGACCAATGGCTTTCAGGTGGAATGTATCGATCGCGACGAGCAGGCCTTGATCGCGCTCAACAGCATGGCGCAGGCGCGCAGCCTCTCGGCCACGCTGTCGACGCGCACCGTCGACCTCGAAACCGACCCGGCCCATATCCCGGACCTCGGCACGGAGCAGTACGAGGTGATCCTGGTGTTCTTCTACCTCTATCGACCGCTGTTTCCGCGGTTAATTCAGGCGCTCAAGCCGGGCGGCATCCTGGTCTACGAAACGTTCACCATCGAGAACCATCATACGCACCAACATCCGAAGCGGACGGAGTTCTGTCTGCAGCCGAACGAACTGTTGCGGCTGGTGTCGCCGTTGCATGTGCTGTACTTCGACGAAGGCGAACATCAAGGCAGCGACGGCGCGACGCCGCTGCATACCGCGCAGTTGCTCGCACGCAAGGACTGATTGAAAGCCGCCCCATGTCTCAAGCCCAACGCATCGATCTGCATCTCCACACCACGCATTCGGACGGCAGTGTGCCGCCGCGCGGGGTGCTCGAATTGGCCCATCGCGCCGGTGTCGTCGCCTTGGCGATCACGGATCACGATATTCTGAGCGCATTGCCAGAAGCGATGGCGGCGGGCCAAGAGCTCGGCATCCAGGTCATTCCCGGGGTGGAAATCAGCTCGCGTTATCTGGACAGCGAGCTCCACATCCTCGGCTATTTTTTGGATTGGCACGACCCGCAGTTGATCGCACGGCTGGCACAGTTGCGGGAAACCCGCCACAGCCGCAATCCGCAGATCATCGACAAGTTGGCTGCGCTCGGCTACGCCCTCACCTATGACGAGGTACGCCGGTTCGCCGGTACGGAATCCATCGGACGGCCGCACATCGCGCAGGTGATGCTGCAGAAGGGCTATGTCACCTCGGTGAAAGACGCCTTCGATCGGTTTTTGGGCACCGGCAAGGCCGCCTACGTCGCTCGGGAGCTGCCGGACCCGGTCACCGTCGTGCAATGGATTCGCGAGGCCAAGGGCGTCCCTGTACTGGCCCATCCGACCTGGGCGCCCGTGAGCGGAGCCGCGTTTGTCCAGCTCTGTCGAGATTTGAAGGAAGCCGGGCTGGGCGGCATCGAAGCGCTCTACAGCACACACAAGCCCAAACAGAACGGCGAATTTCTGGCGCTGGCCAAATCGCTGGAGTTGCTCCCAACCGGAGGCAGCGATTTTCACGGCGAATCCAAGCCGGACATCGATGTCGGCGTCGGCCGCGGCGACCTGAAAGTGCCGGTGGCTTTTCTCGATCCGCTCCAGGCGGCCGCAGGCTAGCCGCCGCGGGCATCCCGCGATCTGCCCCTCGCTCTGGTCTCGTGCTCCGTTCTGCTGCTCCGCTCACGCCGTTCACGACCAACCGATCCAGGATCAACGTCCCGGCAGTTCAGGAAAGAGTTGATTCGTTGACAGCGAACGACCCTCGGCTAGACTGAGGCTGTCACCATGCAGCCCCATGCCCACGAACATCGCTGGTCCTGGCTCACCCCCTATTGCCTGACGTTTACGGGCGTGGCCCTGCTCGGCTCATTGCTCTCGGCCCATCCGTCGCTGCAGACGCTCACGTTCGCATCGCTCCCGTTCCCGGCCTCGACTACACTGCTGCTTGCGACGTCCGGCATTTGCGTCGGGCTCATCCTGCTGGCCGCGCACCGTGCGACAACACAGCTCCGGACCGACCGCGCCGGAGAAGCCCTCTTGCGCCCAGTCCTCCAGCCACTCACGCTGCTGGTCGTCTGTCTGGTCGGCGGGCGCAAACTCGGCGACCTGCTTGCCCCTTGGATGTCCGAAGAGCTGTCTCAGTACGGAACCTGGGCCTACGTGGCCTCACTGATGGGATCGATTCTGTGGCTCGCGACGGTCTGGGTTCGGCACATCGCCACACAATCCCACCTGCTTCATGGAAGCGGAGGAGCGTCATCGCACGAGGCATCCACCACCGCTGCACCGAACGCCCTCGAGGACGACGACCTGCCGCCGCTCGATGCGTGCCTGACACGATCATCGGCACAGTCGACGCCGGAACCGGACCCGGCGCCGTCAGCGGTAAACGCCCCGGCTCAGCCGGAGGGACTGGGCCTCGTGGTGGGCGGCTGCACACTCCTGAAGGAATTGCGCCAAGACACGCAGGGCCTCCTGTATCTCGCGCGAGAACGGTCGAGCAATCAGCTTGTCGCGGTGAAAACGGTGGCGCTCGGCGCACCGGATGCAGCCGATGCCGCTGCTCGCCGCACGCAATTTCTCCGAGAAGCCAACGCGCTCACACGGCTGTCGCACCCGAATCTCGTCGCGACCTACGACGTGGGGATCGACAAGCAGCTCGGCTATCTCGTCATGGACCACATCGAAGGCGCGACGTTATCGAGCTTCTGCAATGGGGGCCGTGCACTGTCGGTCTCGCAAGCGGTGAACGTGATTGCGACCGTGGCCGACGCGCTGGACTACGCGCATCGGCAAGGTCTTGTGCATCGGGCGATGAGGCCGGACACGATCGCAATGACGGAGGATCATCGCATCAAAGTCGTCGACTTTGCCCTGCCCTCCTGCACGGAGGCGCCTCGAGCCGCCGATCCCGTGGCAATCTCCGCCCCGCTGTTTCACGCGCCGGAATGCGCCGCGGGCAAGGCATTAGACGGTCGCGCCGATATCTTTTCCCTTGGGATTATCCTGTACGCGTTATTGGCGAGGCCCTCGTACACCGACGCGAGGCTCAATCCGGCAAGCGCGCCCCTCAGCAACAGCGCTCCTCCGGCCAGTCGTTCGCTCCGCTCGGACGTACCGGTCGGGGTAGCGTGTGCCCTAGAGCGCGCCACTCAGCCGGATCCGGCGCGCCGCTACAGCAAGGCGGGGGACTTTGCGCAGGCGCTGCGTGTGGGACTGCTCGCGGCAGCTGCGTGAGGCAACGAGTACGCCATGAACGACCAGAGCGCGGCAATACGATCCAGCCATCCATCGCCCGACGGCCCAGCGAACGACGGCCAGTCTGACGATCACAGGAGCGCAACGGCGGACGCTACGCTGATCGTGCTGTCCGACGGGCCCACCACCACGCCCTTGCCGCTCACACAGCCGCTCACCGTTATCGGCGCGAAACATGACGCCACCATCCGCCTCACCGATTGGCATGCGCCGAAGGTCGCGGCCATCATCGCACGCCACGGCTCGCAGTACGTCCTCACACCCTCCGGCTCGGGGAAAAGGGTACACCTCAACGGCGCAGCGGTTCGCCACCCGGTGGAGCTCCGCCACGGCGACCGGATCGACTGTTGCGGACTCGTCGTGGAATTTGTGCGCAGCGACCAGCGCCACGCAGCCTAACGCGCCACATTCCACTCAGCATTGTTTCTTGGATACGCGCACGACCGCTGCGTCGCCTAAGGCCTGGACGCGCGACAATCATGAGGACAAGGCGAAGGTGCCGTTCTAGCGATTGCTGGGAGGCGGCAAGCGATGGGGCACGGCCGGATCGGTTGTTCCGGCGTCTGTCGGAGCGGCCTGAAGATCGGACAGACTGGGTTGCGGCGCTAACGCGGGCGGCGGGGAAATGACCATCGGGCGACTGATGTCGCGCGGCACGTTGTACCAGACCAGCGCCCACAGTCCGAACAGCGCGGCGAATGTGACCAGCACCGCAGCCACCGGGCGCCTCGCGTCGACTCCCTGTTCCTCGTCCGGTTCGTCCGTCACACGCCCACCCCGCTCATTACCGGTTCGATAGATCGCCCACGACGAGTGCGGAGTAACTCCACGCGGCTAGGCAGCGGCGCGGCCGACGTCAGTTCTCCGGCGTCTCGACGATGTGATTTTCAAACTTGGTGCAGCCTTCGGCGAGCAGCCGGTTCGTCAGCATCTCACCCGGCCATTCGATCGGCAGATCCGCGGTAAACACCCACACGTCCGGAGACGTCCAGACCGGTCCGTGGTCGTCCGGCAATTCCGGGTCGAACAGGTCCGTCCAAACCGGCATATAGACGCCGTTACCGCATTGCGTATGCAAGTGCACGATGGTCCGGCCGCGCACGACCGAGTCCAAGTCGCGCCACACCGCTGCCGTCTCATCCGCCAAGCGATGGAGGCGCACGGCGTTTTGCGCATCAAACAGCGCGTAGGCCGCATAGACGGGTGGCGCCGGCATGTGCGGCACCATCGCCAGCTCGCTGCACTGCTCGACCAAGCCCTGCAAGAGGCCCTGCCGATCCGCCTCATCCAATTCCTCCGACAAGCCCGACTCCGACGACCCGATCAATTCGAAAATCAGGAACGCGGTGTTCTCCACCGGCGGATGCAGGCGCGCCGCAATCGGCATGGGCCGCTGCGAGTCAGTCAACAACGTCAGGTGATCGTGGATGGCTTGGAGGGTCAGCACATCCAAGGTTGCGTCGGTGAGCAGGCGCGGCTCCACGGTGATCACCGTGCCGGACGGCACGCGCAAATGGCGATGCAGCAGGTTGGCGGTCGCGACAGGATCGATCTTCAACCGTAAGGGCTGCGTGAGATTGGCCTGCAGCGGCAGCGCTAGGGCGCCGATCACCGCGTAGGTCGGCTTCTCTTCCCCTTCGGCCGGCTCCATCATGATGGAGCAGGCGGCCTCTGCCAACAGATCGAACAGCCACTCGGCCATGTCCTCATCGAGCGCGGCCATGACCATCAACACTTCCTGCTCGCGCCCCTGCTCCAGGAACGCTTGCAGCGTCTCGACAGCTGCGCCGTTGTCACCGTGGTCGTGGCGACGGGCATTGATGAGGTGAATGAGGTCGCGGGTGAGCGGATCTGGTCGCACGGCGTTAAACATAGGTCAGTGATAACTCGTGAGCGATGAATAAAATGTTGCCAAAGATTGCGGCCCGAGGCAAGTGTCGAATAGATGGCCGCCGACGGCTAGTCTCCAATCACTTTCACCAAGACACGCTTGGGACGACGTCCGTCGAACTCCCCATAAAAAATCTGCTCCCAGGGCCCGAAGTCCAATCGCCCATTGGTGATGGCCACCACCACCTCGCGGCCCATCAACTGACGCTTGATGTGCGCATCGCCGTTGTCCTCGCCGGTGTTGTTGTGGCGATAGGTTCCGGTGTGCGGCGCCACACGTTCCAGAAAGTCGTCGTAGTCCTGCAGCAGCCCCGACTCATCATCGTTGATGTACACGCTGGCCGTGATGTGCATGGCGTTCACCAGTACCAGGCCCTCGCGCACGCCGCTCGCACGCACGGCCTCCGCCACCTGCGGCGTAATGTTCAGGTACGCACGACGCGTGGGGGTCGTGAACGTCAGTTCTTGGCGAAAGTGCTTCATGACCGTGCGGAGCGGCGATCATGCCTGACAGTTCGTGCCGGTTGCAAGCTGTCCGGCACGGACGGGTGCATGATCGGGATACCGGCCGTGCCGATCCCACAACGCACGCAGCGCGACGGATCCACGTGGAAAATACGCCTCCGCTGGCATGCGCGCCGCCGGTTTTCTATAATGAAGGACTTTCGCATCCCGACGCGCACCGCCCGACACCATCCATCATGACCCGCACGTCGCGACAACCGCAGGACGCCGCCCCCCTCACCGATCAGGCGATGACGATCCTCCGTGCGCGCTACTTACGCAAGAACGCCCAGGGCGCCGTCATCGAAACGCCGGCGCAGCTGTTCCGGCGCGTGGCCGCGAATATTGCGGAAGCGGAACGGCGCTATCGAACCAGGGCTGAGCGGGCCGCGTTCGCCGCACGCAGCGAGGCGCTCATGCGCCGACTGGACTTTCTCCCCAACTCACCCACGCTGATGAACGCGGGCGCGCCGCTGCAACAACTGGCCGCCTGCTTCGTCCTACCGGTGGAGGATTCGCTGCCGTCCATCTACGACTCGCTCAAACATCAGGCCCTCATCCACCAATCCGGCGGCGGCACCGGCTTTACGTTTACGCACCTACGGCCGAAAGACGATGTGGTCGCCTCGACGCACGGCATCGCCTCCGGCCCCCTCTCGTTCATGCGCATCTTCAACGCGTCGACCGATGTGATTAAACAGGGCGGCACCAGGCGCGGCGCAAATATGGGGATTCTGCGCATCGACCATCCGGACATTCTGGACTTCATCCAGGCCAAGCGGCGCCCGCAGGAGTTCACCAACTTCAACCTGTCCGTCGGCCTGACGGACGCCTTCATGCGCGCCCTGCGCCGCGGCGCGACCTATCCGCTGATCAATCCACACACAGGGAAGACTGTCGCACGGCCGTCCTCCGCGATGGTGTTTGCGCAATTGGTCGACTCGGCCTGGATGAGCGGAGAGCCCGGTGTGCTGTTTTTGGACACGATCGAGCGCGCGCAGCCCACGCCCTTTCTCGGCCCCATCGAAGCCACGAATCCCTGCGGCGAACAGCCGCTGCTGCCGTACGAAGCCTGCGTGCTGGGATCGATCAATGTTGCGAGGTTTGTCACCGGCACCGCGCAGCGGCCTGCGCTGGACTACGATCGATTGGCTGCCGTCATTCCCGACTGCGTGCGCTTTCTCGACAACGTCATCGACATGAATCGGTTTCCGTTGCCGGCCATCGAGCAGCTCACGCGCGCCAATCGCAAAATCGGCCTGGGCATCATGGGCTTCGCCGATCTGCTGCTGGCCCTCAATATTCCGTACGACACCGACGAGGCCATCCGGCTCGGCCGGCGCCTGATGCGGTTTCTGCACTCGCGGGCGCATGAGGCCTCGGCCAGCCTGGCGCGCGTCCGCGGCGCGTTCCCCAACTACGCCCGCTCGCGCCTCGCCGCAGAGGGCGCACGCCGACGCAACGCCACCGTCACCACCATTGCGCCCACCGGCACGCTGAGCTTGCTCACCGCCTGTTCCGCAGGGATCGAACCGCTCTACGGCGTCAGCTTCACCCGCATCGCCCTCGGCGACCATCGCTTCACAACGCTCCACCCCGACTTCGAACGCCGCGCACGCGCCGCGGGGATCTGGTCGCCGCAGTTGGCCCGTGAGATCGCCGCACAGGAATCCATTCAACACCTCACGCAAATTCCCGCCGAGCTGCGTCGCCTCTTCGTCACCGCGCACGACGTCTCGCCGGAGTATCACGTGCGGATGCAGGCCGCCTTCCAAGAAGGCAGCGACAGCGGCGTCTCGAAAACCATCAATCTCCCCCCGCAGGCTACACGTGAGGATGTGGCGGCCGCCTTTCTGCTGGCGCATCGGCTCAAGTGCAAAGGCGTCACGGTCTTCCGCAGCGGAAGCCGCGAGGCGCAGGTGCTCTCTTGCGCGACGACGCAGTCCTGCTGAATCGCCCCGACGCACGGGCGCGCCAGGCTCGCATCGACCCGCGCGGCTGCGGCTAAACCTGCGCGAATCCGGCGAACGTTTGACAGGGTGGGAGCTTGGTGTTATCCCTGATGCGACACGACTTGAAACCCCCGTCGCTCTTCACGTCCACACGAGGTGACATATGTTCGCCTATGCCGGCTCCACCGCAACATCGCATCCGTTTGGAAATTGGAGTCTCCTGTTCGCGCGCCAGCCGGAACCGGATTTGGAATTTGAGGAAGATCTCGCCGAGGAGAATCCGTCGGCCGGTAATCAAGAGATGCAGCCCGGCAAGCCGCCCAAGAAAAAAGGCACCAGCCCCATCATGTGGGTCCTGCTGCTGATCCTCTTGGGAATCGGCGGCTACTTCGTGATGGACCCGGACGGCGCCATGCAAACCGTGGACTCGCTCCTCGGCGGTGAGCAGCCCGCGCCGATCGTGGCCACGCCACCACCGGCCCCGCGCGTCGCCAAAGCACCTGGTGCCCCGGCTCCGGCCGCCGATCCCAACGCGCCCGCGCCTGCGGCGCCCTCAATGGGACAAGCGCCTCCGCCGATGAGCAGCGCGCCGAGCACACCGACCTCCACGAGCGCCGTCTCACAACCGGTCGGCAAGCCGGTCGCCCCGGCCATGCCCGCGCCGCCGGCTCCAATGGCCGCTGCGCCCGCGTCACCGATCATGCCGAAGTCGACCGACCCGCTGTACGGCGAGGGCCAACGCGTGACCGTCAGCAGCGCCGCAGGACTCACCCTCTCCCAGGATTCGGCGGGGAAAGTTCCCGGCCCGGCCGCCAAACCAGGATCGCCCATGGTCATCATGGATGGCGATTTGCAACCGGCCGGTTGGGTCTACCAAGTCCGCACCGAGACGGGCGCCAAGGGCTGGGTTCCCGAGAAGCTCGTCAAGGCTATGCCGTAGGGCTCTGCCTCTACCCGACGGCGCGGCGACACACTCGTCCGCGTCGTCGGTTCCTTTTCCCCACCGGTCCCATTTCTCTTTCAGCTTCGTCCTCCTCACACATCCCGAACAGCGCACCGCGTCACGACGCGACAGCGCTCATCACTGTGCTATAATCCCGCCGCGTCCGTGCCGGGGCATGCGACGCGTCTTGTTATGCTGCGCGCGATTATCTTCGACTTCGACGGCGTCATCGCCGACACCGAACCGTTGCACTACCATGGGTTCCGCCAGGTGCTGGCCACCATCGGCATCCCGCTGAGCGAACCCGACTACTACGCCCATTATTTGGGCTTCGACGATCGCGGCGCCTTTCAAGCGGCGTTGGCCTCGCAGGGCCGTCCCGCGCCGGACGAGACCGTGGCGACGCTGATGCGCCAGAAAGCCGTGGCCTACTTAGACGCGGTCCGCGACCATATCCGCATTTTCCCGGGCGTCCCCGATCTGGTCCGCGGCGCCGCCGCACGCATGCCGCTGGCCATCGCCTCCGGCGCACTACGCGGCGAAATCGAATTGATCCTGAACGTCGCGGGCCTGCGCCCCTGCTTCCGTCACATCACCAGCGCGGAGGATGTCTCGCGCGGGAAACCGAATCCGGAATGTTTTCTGTTGGCGCTGGACGCCCTGAATCGCGGCGCGCTCACTGCTCCGATCGCCCCGTCCGAGTGCCTCGTGATTGAGGATTCGCTGCCGGGCATTCGCGGCGGCAAGGCCGCGGGGATGAAGGTCCTGGCCGTCTCGAACACACACCAACTGCGGGACTTGCACGAGGCCGACGCCGTAACCGACAGTCTCGAACAGATCAACCTCCACGAACTCGACCGCCGCCTCTGGCCCCACCCTGCCGGTCGGCAGTCAGATCGGCCCACGTGAAACCGATGCGCATCTGCTCATTCGTCCCCGGCGGCACAGAACTGCTCGCGGCCTTAGGGCTGGGCGCCTCGGTCATTGGACGCAGTCACGAGTGCGACTGGCCGCCGGAGCTGGCGACAGTGCCCGTCATGACGGCGCCGACCGTGCCGACCACCGACGCAGACTGCGGCGAGATCGATCGCGCAGTCCGCGCCGCGGTCCAGGCGGATCAGCCGCTCTATCGCATCGACGCCGAACGCCTTCGCGCGGCAGCCCCCGATCTGATTCTCGTGCAAGGGCTTTGCGGGGTCTGCGGCATCACAGACGCGCTCATCGGGCCGATCGTGGCCGACATGCCCAGGCGTCCGCGCACGATCAGTCTGTCTCCCTCGACGCTCGAGGACATTTTTGCCGACACCGCCAGGCTCGGCGACGCCACAGGCACCACCAATCGCGCCACCGCATTGATCGCCGAATGGCGCCATCGCATGCAGGCCGTGGACGCCGCACGCCCCGCAACAACCCATCGACCACGCGTGCTCTGCCTCGAATGGTTGGATCCCTGGTACGTAGCCGGACATTGGATGCCGGAGATGATCCAGCGCGCCGGAGGCACAGCCGTCTTGGCGACGGCCGGCACCTCGTCACGGCGCGTGACGTGGGACGACATCGAAGCGGCGCAGCCGGATGTGCTCCTGCTCGCGCTCTGTGGTTTCGGTGTGGAACGAACGCTCCGCGAATGGTCGCGCCTGGCCGAGTCCCGGCCGTGGGAACGGTTGCCCGCGGTCGCACAGCATCAGGTCTGGGCGATCGACGCCAATGCGTACACCAGCCGCCCCGGCCCACGTCTGATCCGCGGCATCGAACTCTTGTCGGATCTCTTGTGGAACCGTGAGGCCGCGTCCGGCGCGCCAGCAGACCTTCGCCGGGTCGACCAGGATATGACCGCGCTGACAGCGGCAGCATCCGTATGACCGACGGCAGCAGGATGCACACCGGCATGCTCAACGGCAATCTCACGCACCGCCCGCAGCGATGACACTCGACGACGCACAACGCTACTGCACCGAGGTGACGAAGCGCAGCGGGAGTAATTTTTACTACTCGTTTTTCTTCCTGCCGCGCGAACGCCGCGACGCCATGTACACGGTGTACGCGTTCTGCAAAGAAGTGGATGACGCGGTGGATGAACCGCCGCCCGGCAGCAACCCCCAGGCCGAGCTGGCCCGCTGGCGCGCCGAGTTGGCCGCGGCCTACCGCGGGACCCCGACGCTCCCCGTCACCGTCAGCTTGGCCGACCATGCCCGTCGCTTCCAGATTCCGCAGACGCTCTGCGAAGAGCTCATCACCGGCGTCGAAATGGATTTGACGATCAACCGCTACCAGACCTTCGACGACCTCTCGCGCTACTGCTATCGCGTGGCCTCCGTCGTCGGCCTGATTTGCCTCCGCATTTTCGGCACGACCGATCCACGCGCCGAGGACTACGCCGTCAACCTCGGGCTGGCATTTCAAGTGACGAACATCTTGCGCGACCTCGGCGTCGATGCCGCCAACGGCCGCATCTATCTCCCGCAGGAAGACCTCGCCCGCTTCGGCTATACAGAAGCGGATCTGCTCGCCGGGCGGATGACACCGGCCTTTCACGAGCTGATGCGGTTCGAATGCGCGCGGGCGCATGCCTACTACGCGAAGGCGCGGCAGACGTTGGAGGCCTTGCCGCCTGCCGACCGCCGCGCCCTGACCGTTGCGGAAATCATGCGCGCAGTCTATAGCCGCATCCTCCATCGCATCGAAGCCTCGCACTATCAGGTCTTCGGCCCGCGCATCCGCTTGTCGTCCCCGCATCGCCTCGGCGTGGCGGCCGCAACGTGGCTGCGCTCCCGTTGGCCCTCGAAGGTCACTGCCTCCCCGTGACCGCGCCCCGCTCGACCGTCGCGATTCTTGGCGCCGGCCCGGCCGGTATGGCAGCGGCGTTCCATCTCAGTCGACGCGGCTATGCCGTCACGATCCTCGAAGAGCGAACGCGCCTCGGCGGCGGCTTGGTGGCCGAGGACGATCAGGGGCACTTGCTCGACGCGCTGCCGCCGGTGATCTTCGGGCACCACCACGCAACGCTCAGTTTGCTGAAGACGCTCGGTACGACGAAGATGGCGCACCTGACGGCGCCCCGCGCCATCGAGTTTCGCCACCACGGCCGCGGCAGCACGCGGCTGCGCTCCCTCTGGCTCCCCGCCCCGCTCCACAGCATTCTCGGGCTCGCGGCCTCGCGCGGATTGACGGTGCGCGACCTCTGGCGCGCGCTGACGTTCCTGCAACAGACCTGGGAAGAAAACCCGGCGCTCCCGCTCGACCTGGATAGTCGCCGCGCCGATCAATGGCTGACGGATATTCGCCAGTCGGAGGATGCGCAGGTGAACGTCTGGGCGCCGCTCGCGCGCTTTTTGCTAAACAGCGAATTGTCCGGCGTATCGGCGGGCCTGTTGGTCGATGTGCTGCGGCGGAGTTTTTTAACGGCGCGGGCGGACTCCCGCATCGGCATCGCCGACCGGTCCTGGCACAACCTCTTGATCGCCCCGTTGGACGCACAGTTCGAACAACTGGGGGTTGCGCGCCGCACCGGCGTGACCTTCGACCACCTGCAGGTGAAGCAGCAGCGAGTTGTCGGCCTGCGCCTGGCCGATCGCCATACGGTCACGGCCGACTGGTACGTGTCCGCCGTCCCGCCGCGTCGCCTGTCTGCGCTGCTTCCCGAGCAGATCGTCACGCATTATGCGACGTTTCACCAATTGGCCAAATTGTCGGACGCGCCGGGCCTGACGGTGCACCTCTGGATTCAGGCCGCGCTGACGACGCCGCGCTTGCTGCTGCTGGTCGGCCATACGTTCCATTGGCTGGTCGTGCGGCCTGCGGAGCACGAGAGCCACCTCGCAAAGGACGGCGCAGCGGCAAAACCCAGCAAGGACACGATCGTCGTTTCGCTGGTTGCAACCGGCCGCGCCGACCTGATGCACCATCCTGATCGCGCCCTCGCGGATTTCGCCCTGACGGATGTCCGCACGGCGATTCCCGAACTGGCGCAGGCCACCGTGCTCAAACACCATGTCATCAAGCGCGAGCGGGCCTGTTTGGTGGCCCGCCCCGGCACGACCGCGCTGCGCCCGCTCTCGGAATCGCCCATCGGCAATTTGGTGTTAGCGGGCGGCTGGACGGACACGGGTCTGCCTGATTCTATCGAGAGCGCACTCGTCAGTGCCGAACGTTGTGTCGAGGTCGTCAGTAAGAAGAAAGGCTGAGACATGTCGAGACACGAAAGCCAGCGCACAGCGGGGCTCGGGCAGTCGGAGATTCGAGCGATGACGCAGGCCTGCGCGCGCGTCGGCGGCATCAACCTCGCGCAAGGCGTGTGCGACACGGGCGTGCCGACACTCGTCGCGCAGGCCGTGCAACGCGCGGTCGATCAGGGCTACAACCTCTACACCCGCTACGACGGCCTTCCGCAACTGCGCCAAGCCCTCGCGCGCAAGACCGCCGCCTACAACGGCTTCCGCGCCGATCCGGAAACAGACATCACCGTGTCGGCAGGCGCCACGGGCGCCTTTCACAGCGCCTGCATGGCGTTGCTCGATCCGGGGGACGAAGTCATCGTCTTCGAACCCTACTACGCCTACCACATCCACGCGCTGCACTCCGTCGAAGCGGTGCCGATCGTGGTGCCGATGACGCCGCCCGACTGGTCGCTCGACGTCGTGGCGCTCGAACGCGCCATCACCGTGCGCACAAAGGCCATCCTGGTAAATACGCCCGCCAACCCCTCGGGCAAGGTCTTCGGGCGGGAGGAATTGGACACGATCGCCACGCTCGCACAACGACACGACCTGTTTGTCTTCACCGACGAAATCTACGAATACTTTCTCTACGACGACCGTCGGCACATCAGCTTTGCCGCGCTCCCGCAGATGGCCGAGCGCACGATCACAATCGGCGGCTACTCGAAAACCTTCGCGATCACCGGCTGGCGCATCGGGCATTCGGTGGCACAGGCCCGGTGGGCGCAGGCCATCGGAGCCATGAACGATCTCCTTTACGTCTGTGCCCCCTCGCCGTTGCAATGGGCGGTCGCCGTCGGGATCGATGAGTTATCGGCAGGATTTTACGACGGGCTCCTCGCGGAGTATCAGGCGAAGCGCGACCGGTTTTGCGACGCGTTGACGCGTGCGGGCCTTCCGCCCTGCGTGCCGCAGGGTGCCTATTATGTCTTGGCGGATGTGAGTCGACTACCCGGCGACACGGGCAAAGCCCGCGCGTTGCATGTGCTCGAACAGACCGGCGTGGCGGGCGTCCCGGGGGAAGCGTTCTTTCAAGGCGCCCGCGGCCATCGGTACATCCGCTTCTGTTACGCCAAAACCACGAAGGATCTCGACGAAGCCTGCGAACGCTTAGGGAAACTTCGATAGGGTCTTTCGCGGTCGCCGCCGTACGGTAGTCAGGCGCCGACACACCGGAGCGCCGGACCGGCGACGCATCGGCTTCCTGCCCCCGTTCCAGTCCTGTCCACCTACCGTCTCATCCGCGCGACAGACGCCGTGTTTCCACCATGGCCGAACCGGCGCACCGACGATGCAGCGCCGTGCCTGTCCATCCGCGCGGGCCTGTTTTCCGCCACCGATTCAAGCAGTTATCACGCGTGTTGTAGTCGGAGGCCTGAGTGGACGGAACAAGCACAGGCTGGGCACGCCGCTCGCACTACTAGTCGTCACTCACACAAGGGAGACGACCATGATTTGGGCGACCTGGTATGCGCTGCTGTTGGTATTTCCGCTGTCGATTGTGCTGCTGCTGACGAAGGAAGGATTTCGATACGTCCAGGTCGGCCTGAGGCTCTCTCGGCGGCGCGCGCGGCGCCTGCCTCGCCGCTAAGGCGTCCGGCGCAGATAACACTGCTCTTGCAGCGTCCCTTGTCCGTGTGGTCGCCCGACGACGATCCAGGTAAACGGCGGGGCCGTCAACGCAACCGACGCCCGCTCATCCACCACCACCAGGTCCATCACAAACCGTTCGCGCAACTCCACCTCGCCCGCATTGTCCGGCACATGCGCCAGGCGATAGCGGCCGCCCGTCCGCTCAAATTTTTCCAGCGTCGCATGCAGCGGCGACAGGTCCTGCCAGGTGGCGCGTTCGAGCACATCACTGGAACCGGGAAAGAGATAGAGGCTCTCGCTCGGCACGCCCTTCATACAAAAGCGCGAACGAATCGCGAGGAGCGGCATGCCGCCGGGAAAAACATCCGCGCGCGCCTGATCGAAACTCGCACAGCGCGAACGAGGTGGCCCTTCCCCGCTCAGCGTAGCCGGTTGCCAATCGATGGAATGGACCGCCGCGCCGTCGAAACGCAACTGCTCACGCGAGAGGGATTCCATGTCGAGCGCGGCCGCCAGTCGTCGGCAAAATTCCTCGTGCGACGCAAATACGGCTTCCCACGAACCAGCCCAGGCCGCCCCACCGAGAAGCGCAACCATGCCCGCACAGAGGATCAACAGCTTCAACCAGCGAGATGGCCCGGCAGCGACGGCTGTCTCGCCAATTTCGGTGGGGACAATCACTGGGTGGTCAGGACGCAATTGTCGACGCAACAGCCATCTCACTCGAAATAGAGGGGACGAACGGTGCCGCGACCGCCGCGACGAACGGGTTGGGCAGCCGGCTCGGCCTGCTCAACCAAGGCCATGATGATTTGATCTTCGATCCGCTCATTGCAGAGATCGACCTGACGATGAAGGCTGAACAGATCGATCGTCATGAAGAAGAGCCACAAGGCCGCAGCCCCCAAGGCCGTCGCCTTCAACGCTAGATGATACGGTTCGGACCACTGCTCTGGCAGCAGATAGTGGGCCGCCACCGCGCCCACCGCAGCGATCGTCGCCAGCACATAGAGTGCACTCTTCCAGGGTTTGCCCAAATACCACTGGTGCACGCCGGACCAGCCCAGCAGCCCCCAGAGCGTGTAGGCCGTCAGCGTATGGCGTCCCAGCCGATACATTTCGCTATGGAGCACGTCGAACTGCATCGGACCCAATTGCGTTTTGACTAAGGCAAGATGCGAGCGGTACTTCATGGGGTGTTCCTCTTGGGTGAAGCCTCGCGCGGCCATGCACGCGCACCGCTTCACATCTATCACAGCCGCAGGCGCACTGAACAGCCTGTGTGATGCGGGAAGAATCGCCGACGCGCGCGAAGATTCGCCAGCCCTCTACTCGTCGTCGTCATCCGGTAACGACGGCGCCAGCAGATAGGGGCCGTACACCAGCAGATACACGAGATAGGCGCCGCTCCAACAGAGCGCCGCCAGCGTCAGCGTAATCGGCAGCCCGCGCAACCACGCATCGACGGATGGCGCCGCCAGGCGCAGCACGGCACCAACGATCACGAGCCCGTACATCGCCCGAGTGGCTGCATCCGCCGTTTTTGGACGGCCCGTGTGCCCTAAACTCGCCCGCGTCATGATCGCCAACGTCATCGCGCCCATGGCCCCGGCCGTCAGCGCGTGCAGCGCCGTCGCCGGCGCGATGCCCCACCCCAGCGTTGCTGCGCCCATCAGCAGCATCGACAAGGCCAGCCACAGGTAGCCGACATGCAGAATCGTGACGAGCGGTTCGCGCCACGTACACCATCCCTGCCAGCGTGCCGCACGCACCACTTGCATGACACCCGCGCCGAGCAAGAGGACACCCGTGAGCATCGATTCCGGTTGGATGATCCAGGCGAGCGACGCGACGCCGACGAGCGCCAGTGCAGCGCGATCGACGGTGCCGAATGCGCCGGGCCTTTGCGGAAGACGCATGCGTATGACGTATTCCCGCGTGAAGGTCGGAGCCAATCGCCCACCGATCAATGTCAGCAGTGAGAGATCAAGCGCGAGCGCGAGCCGTTCAGGCAGGTCGGTGGCGCCGCCGTGGATCGCAAACGCATGAAAGAGCCCATTCGCCAGCGCATAGAGCGAGACGATCACACCGACGGCCGATTGTCCCCATGCGCGCCCGATCAGTAATTCACGCCAGATGATGGCTGCGAGTCCGAGCAGAAACAGACTGTCCACCAGCGCGACGGCGACCGTCGGCAGCCAGGCCAGGAGCATGGCCGCCCGCCCTGCCGCCCATGCGGCGGCCAGCGCGATTAATTCACCGCCGCGCACCGGGGCACGATCGGTCCAGTTGGGAATGGCCGTCAGGAGAAAGCCCGCCATCGCCGCCGGTAAAAACCCGAAGAGCATTTCGTGGACGTGCCATTCGCGCGGCGGATAGGCAAAGCCGATCGGAAGCAGTCCGCTCAGGACCAACACCCATAAGGGGATGGCCAGGGCCGCGAGGGCTGCCGCAGCAAGAAAGAAGGGACGAAACCCATAAGACCACAGCGGCGAAGTCGCCGTGCGATCCGGCGTGCTGCCGCCCGGCTGTACTGGTGGAGTCGTGTGGATGATGATCGGAATGGAAGCCATTGCGCTGCGCAATTCTGGTGCGCCGCAGGCCGCGTGTCAATCACGGTGGCGATCTATCCGGGAGAATTGTGCAGCGCGGCGTGAATTCCTCTCGGTCCGGCACCAAGAATGATGCTGTCGCACTGAGAGAACATGCCAAGTATTCAGATGAGGTGGGAATGTCTTAAGTGACGGGACTTCTCCCTACCTGGGAGGGTGAAACCGCGTGGCGCAAGGAATGCACATCAACCTCAACCGCTGGTGCCTGAAGGCAAACGAGAATGCTTGGAGCAACCTCAAGGGGTCTGGATCGACCAACTACATCTAAGCATGTAGAATCTGCCCCCAAACAGTACCATGACCCAGCCATGGGCGGAGGAGGCTTTATGATTTCCGGAATCTATTCAGCTAAGTTTGAATCCAACAAACAGGTTGCCGGTAGTGGTGTAGTCGTATTCACAGGCGGGGCTCTGCACGGCGGTGACGCTTCATACTACTACAAAGGAAAATACAAACGGGATGAGAACAATAACATTACAGCGACTGTGGATGTTGCCAATCACTCAGGGACTCCCAGTTCGGTTTTTGGCCTTCTGAAATCATTTCGACTAACTCTGAACGGTATCGCAAACGGTGAAGAATATACGTTGACAGGGCAAGTTGAAGGACAGCCTACGCTCTGGATTACGATCTCCCTCAGGCGGGTGGATGATTTGGTTGAAGGATAGAAGGTTGCCAAATATGAGTGGTCAGAAAAATATATTTGAATGTGAGGCCCGCATTGACTCCTAGGGCTTGTAGGGAGTTTGCCTTCATAATTTGCAGTCTTGAGATTACCTTGAGAGCGGGATGAAACTGACAGACGAGCTAAGAATATTTGAGAGGGTCTATCTCTCAATCTCACACATCGTAACGGCCGCTTACTTTGCCAGAACAAGCACGGCCCTTGAGGGGGATGAAAGCAAGATCTTTCTTGGCTCCGGTAAGTTCTCAGAAGATTGGGTGCACGAACATAGGGCCCATGTGACGGCTTCAATCTTGTCCTCAACCGCATTTCTTGAAGCTACGATAAATGAGATCTACGCCGACGCATGTCAAGATGTTCCCGAGTTACAACCTGCCTTAGACTCTGCATCACTTCGTTCACTTACTGAGAAATGGACTGTCATAAGGGCTGGTCGCAGAGAATCTACTTTAGAGAAGTATCAAAGTGCACTAGAAGCGGCGCGACGGGAAAGGTTTAATCAAGGCGAAGCTCCGTTTCAGCTCATAAAGAGCATCATGAACCTGAGGAATGCCCTGGTTCATCATGTTCCTGAAACTCGAGAGTCAGCTTTGGGTGCGGATTCAGTACTCGCTTCTATGAACGATCTTGAGAAAGCTCTAAGAGGCAAATTCCCACCCAGCCCCCTTTATCGAAATAGCACCGCTCCTTTCTTTCCAAACAGATGTTTAAGCTCAGGTTGTGCCAGATGGGTAGTGGTAACTTGCGTGAGCTTCACTGATGAGTTTTTCTCACGAATGGGGTTACCACCAACATATGAGCATGTCCGATCCGGTTTAAACACATCGGCTTTCTCCACTTAAGATTGCTTCAAAGAATTAGCTAGTCCTAGGTTCGCCGCACTGCAATGAATTCTTTCAAGAGCAGCGTGGACTTCGCAAGGGCAACGGCTACCCTCGGTGGCCAGGCAGGAGCATGGCCACCCGTCCTACCGCCCAGGCGATGGCCAGCGCGATTAATTCACCGCCTCACACCGGGGGACGATCCGCTTAGATGCCTGCATACCATTCATAGCCTTGATCTTCCCAATAGCCCCCTTTCCCCCCACCGATACCGTCGAGCGACGCGACCAGCTCGATGCGCTCCACATACTTCGCCTGCTTATAGCCCAACTGCCGTTCAAAGCGCAGGCGGAGAGGAGCACCGTGGGGGACGTCGAGCGGACGATCATTCAGCGCATAGGCCAGCATCGTCTGCGGGTGGAAACAATCGGCAAGCGCGATGCTCTCGTAATACGACAGGCCCTCGGCATCGATATCGGCACAATGGAAGACCGCATACTTCGCGGTCGCTAACGGCTCGGCCCGAGGCAGAAGGTCTCCCACAGGCACACCCGTCCATTTGCCGATCGCACTCCACCCTTCAACACAATCGTGTCGGGTAATCTGCGTACGCGCGGACATGGCCTTGATCGCAGCCAGCGAGACCCGCATCGGCGTCTTCACCTGTCCGTCGATCAGCACCTCCCAGCCTGCAAAATCCCCAGCCGCCATCACGGCATAGGCCTCCGTCCCAGGGTCGATGTTGCCGTTGGCCGGGAACACCCGTGAGATGTCCTCTTCCCGATACTCTGTCGCCAACGCCCCGATCGGTGTGATGGCCCGCTGAATGCCCTCGGTTACACCTTCCGCCATCTGCAGGATCGAGGAGAACCACCGGCTCTGAGTCAGATTGTCGCACCCAGCGAGCCCAACAAGCCCCACGGCGCCAAGTGCTCCTTTTAAGACCCCTCGCCGCGCAATACGACGTCCCGTCTTCATCCTCGTCCCCCTTCCTCCGTGACCCGAAACCACCCGGTCACCATCGAGCGGATATTATTGAGAGGTCCAGTGAGCACCACTTGCACAAGATGCACAACGATGAAGCTGACAAACGAGACGCAGGCGACAAAGTGGAGCGTTCGCGCCGCCTGACGGCCTCCGAAGGCACTCACCAACCACGGGAAGGCCGTATCGAGCATGGGTGACATGGCCAACCCGGTCAACACGATCAGCGGCGCAAGGCCGAACAGCACACTCACATAGGCCAGTCGTTGGAGCACGTTGTACCGCTTCGCCGCCTCGCCGCGGGCATGGCGCAGCAGGAGATGGTCCTTGATCGCGCGGGGGATCTGCATCAGATCGTCGGTCGTCGGCAACAGATCACGTGTGAGATGGCGGTTGAGAAGCGCGGCGCCGACGTAGAGCACCCCATTAAGTACGAACACCCAGGCGAAGAAGAGATGCCATTGTCGCCCCATCGCGAGCCACCGGGTGCTAGGGATCGTGGCCCAGCCGGGAAAGCCTTGCCGCATACCGTCGGCATACCCCAACAGACCGGTTGTCTCGAACGGCCGTCCCAGGATCGTGGTGACCCCGCGCATGTCGCCGGTCTCGCCTTTCACAGCCCTGATGGAAAACAGCGCCGCCTCCCGATCCGAACGGTCGCCCCAATACAGCGCCGGGTGGGCGTTAAAAATCTGCAGTCCGCTCATGATCAGAATGACGAGGCAGACCGCATTCAACCAGTGCCCGATGCGGATCGGCAGTCGGTGGCGATACACCCGTTCGACATTCTGGCTCGACACGGTCCCATACCCCTGGCCACCGGTCAGGCTCCTGTCGATCTGTAGCAGAGGCATCATGCAAGACTCCTTCGTAAAGGGAGGGACTCATATGTAGTCAGCGCGTGCTCCTGAGTCGGATCAAGTCGCCAATTCTTACGGCTGGCCCGTGAAGCTGAAACAGTGCGGCCTGCGATCGGGCATCCCGAGCGCAGGCCGCGGTCCGCAGGGAAGGACGGCATCAGTGGAACGATCACGCACTACTTGGCAACGGCACCCTTCATGTTCTCAAGCTTAGATTTTCCCTCGCCCATTGCTGCCTCCGGCTTGCCCTTCATCTCATCAACCTTCCCCTTCATGTCATCAACTTTGCCCTTCATGTCCTCAGCCTTCCCCTTCATGTCGGCTTTCATATCGTCCTTCTTATCCTTGGCCGCTTCAACAGCACCTTTCATCTTGCCCATGTCATCAGCAAGAGCTAATGGGCTGAATCCGGCGAGAGTAATGGCAGCGATGGCAACAGTAATCAATTGCGTCATGATGGTCCTCCTAGTGAAATGGTGATGGTTTTTACGATGCGCTCTGATTCCTTTTCCTCCTGAACTCAACGGCGGCAGTACCCGCTTCTACTCACAGCCGACATTCACCTACTACGTTCAAGCCTTCGATTGCGGATTCACCCGCTGGGCGATGAAGGCTCGACGCAGGCGGTCACGCTGAGTTGAGTCCGCGCCAGAACCAGGCAGTCGCCTGAGCACGCTACGGACTGTCGCGATCTGCTTCACATACGCGGCGCAACCAGCGCACGCCGCAAGATGGAGCGCCATACGAACAGTTGTCGCATCCTTCACCCGCGTATCAAGATAGGCCGAGGTCCACTCGGCCACCTGGCGGCAGGGAATGTCCGGGACTGACTGTTCGGCTGGATTCAATGCCACGGGGCGCCTCCGGTGATGTCGCTACCCCTGAGTCATCCCGCTCCTAAAATTCTTACACCGTGACGGCGGCTCCCTCTAGATAGATCTCAACCGACCGGCGCACACGTTCCCGTGCACGGTGTAATCGCACGTACAGATTGGTGTCCGTGATCTTCAGCAGATCGCAGGCCTCCTTCACCTCGACACCCTCGATATCACGGAGAATCAGGACGTCCTTGAGTGTTCCGGGCAACTCGTCAATAGCCCGGTTCATCGCATGGACGGCTTGATGACTGGCAAGCAGTGTCTCCGGGGTCCGGTCGTCCCAGGGCTGTGGAGGGAAGGCCCAATGGCCGGCCCATTGGCTGCTCTGGTGGAAACGGGAAGGATCGACCGCCTCGTCATGCTCGTCGTCTTCTGGTTGAAGGTCCGAGAACGTCGTGTGCCGCTTTTCCCGTATGCCGCGATCTTTGGCCTTGTGGATCAGAATCCCGCAGATCCAGGTCCGAAGCGACGACCGGCCCTCGAAGCCAGTCAGGCTGTTGATCACCGCCATCCAGGTGTCCTGCACCACCTCCTCGGCCACTTCCCGGTCTGCCACATGCCCCAGCGCCATGCGAATCAGCGTGTTGTGGTGCTGGTTGATCAATTCGTTGAACGCCCCTTCGTCGCCGTTTCGAAGACGGACGACCAGCAAGTATTCCTCCTGCAAGCGCGATGAGTCGGTGGACATGCTCGGCGAGGCTCCGACGGGCAGTGCCGGGCCTGGTGATTCACAATACGCGGCGGCTGAAGTCATGACCGGCCTCCAATCTGCAGCAACTCCGTCACAAAGCTCGGAGCGTTGAGAATGGTGACCTGCGCGGCCGGAAAATTGTTCACCACATCCACGCCCCGCAGATCGACAAAATCCACCTCCGCACAATCCAGGTAGACGAGCTTCTTCTGTCGAAGGAACGCGCGACACTCACCGTCGAGCAGTGCCGCCCACTGTGCCATGATTTTGCCTTCCAGCTTGAGCAGCACATCGCTCTCGCTTTCTTGAATGACGGTGATCTTCAACATCGCTGCGCGGTTTCCCTTGTCGTCGTCCACAGAGAAGACCATTGAGCAACAGCGGTGCCACCGCGCATGGCGGAGTCGTGATTTTCGGAAGGCGCTGATAAATCGAGCAGAAGTCTTGCGCTGGAGGAAACTGTCGCGTGGGATCAGACCATGACGATTCCCAACATATTGGGACCGTCACGATATGTTGGGAAAATGTATTGGGAATACCCGAAGGAACAGGAGAGAAGGACTTACGACGTCGCGTGCCGCTCGATCCCGAGCTTTTTCATCCGCGCTTCGAGGGTCGTAGGCTTTAATCCGAGAATCGTAGCGGCACCCTTCGCGCCGCTCACGCGCCAATTCGTCTGCTCCAACACATCGAGGATGTGCTGCCGCTCGGTTTCCTCGAGCGTACGGGGCTTGGTCGTGCCGGGGTCTCGGCTCAACGGCGACAGCCACTCGATGGGCTCAAGTTCTGATCCTTCGCTGAGAATGACCGCTCGCTCGATGACATGTTCCAATTCGCGAATGTTCCCCGGCCAGGGATAGCGCTGCAGCGCAGACAGCATGCGCTCCGAAATCTTCGTGATCTTCTTGCCGAAGTGCGCGGCAAATTTGCGCACGAAGTACTGTACGAGCAACGGGATATCGCCCTCGCGTTCTCGCAGGGCCGGCAGGTGAATCGGGAACACGTTCAGACGGTAGTAGAGATCGAGACGGTACTGGCCGCTTTTCGAGAGTTGTTCGAGATCCCGGTTCGTCGCGGCGATCACCCGCACAGTCACCTTGAAGGTCTGTGTGCCGCCGACCCGTTCAAATTCCCCTTCCTGGAGCACGCGGAGGAGTTTCGATTGCAGATCCAGCGGGAGTTCGCCGATCTCATCGAGAAAAATGGTCCCCTTGTCGGCCACTTCGAAGCGGCCCAGTTTCTTCGTCAGGGCGCCGGTGAATGCGCCCTTCTCATGGCCGAAGAGTTCACTTTCAATCAGCCCCGCTGGAATCGCGGCGCAGTTCACCTTCACCAAGGCCCGACCCTTACGCGAGCTCAGGTTGTGGATGGCGCGGGCAATCAGTTCCTTGCCGGTACCGGTCTCGCCGGTAATGAGGACCGTCGAATCGGTCGGCGCCACCCGCTCCACATTTTTCAGCACCTTCTTCAAGGTCGTCGAGCGGCCGATCAGTTCTTCAAAGTTATGCGTGCCTTTGATTTCTTCCTGCAGGTAGACGGCCTGAGCCTCGAGCCGCGCCTTCTCCTGCTCCATCAGCACCCGTTCGGTGATGTCCACAAACATCGTCCGGGTATAGGTGCCGCTCGGGTCGGGCCGCGACCACCATTGGATCCAGAGCGGTTTCCCATTGTCCCGACGGCGCAGTTCCAGCACCACGCCGCTCGTATCGATCCCCTTGCCGATCGAATCGAACGCCTCTTTCAGCCGCCGCTTGGCGTCGGGCGTGTCGGGAATAAACGACGTCCCATAGGTACTCGCCACCTCTTCCTGAGTGATACCCAGCGTCTTCAGCGCGGTCTTATTCGCGAGAATGAACTTGGAGTCGAGCCCCTCGTTGACGTAGGCGATCGGCGCCTCCTCGAACAAATCCCGCAAGCGCAGCTCGCTCTCCTTGAGCCGCGTCTCCATCTGTATACGCTCCAACTCCGCACCGACACGCTGGCCGAACACACGAAACACCGAGAGATCCAAGTGCATCAGTTCCATCGGCTGACGTCCCATCACCGCAAGGTGCCCCAGCACGCGACCGGCCACACTCGTCACGGGAATAGCGAGATAACTGCGGACACCGAGTTCGTCCAGCTCGTGCTTGTGGGACGGGAAGCAGTCCGACACTCGATCACCGCAATGGTACATCTCACCGGCCAGCACGCGTTCGCAGGGCGTACCGGCAAGGACATATTCAAAATTTGTCAGGAAATGGTCGCCCGCCCAGAAGGCCAACGTGCGCACCTTAGTCCGGTCCGCACAGAACTCGGAGACAAACGCGTATTCCACATCCAGCGCTTTGGCGAGTTGCTGTACCAACGCGGAAAAGAACTGCGGACCGACCGTGGCCTCAACACCTTCGACGATCTCACGCAACGCCGCGCTGGTCTTCGCGAGATCGCTGCGCTGCGCCGCGACTTGCTGTTCCAGCCGCGCCTGCGAGTCCAGCAGCCCTTGTTCGATGCGCTTTAACTCCGTCACATCGCGGGAAACCGCAAGGAAGGATTCCGGCCGGCCCTCTCGATCGAGGATGGCGGTGACGGACACGTCCCACCATTTCGGCGTCTTGGTCTGTGTCGTGGCGAAGAAACCCGTGAAACGGCCGACCGTGCCATGGCGTGCCGCGTCAAGGGCCGCGCGC
Organism: Nitrospiraceae bacterium; assembly: GCA_041908685.1. Taxonomy (GTDB): domain Bacteria; phylum Nitrospirota; class Nitrospiria; order Nitrospirales; family Nitrospiraceae; genus BQWY01. The sequence continues at coordinate 297,679 of JAYREW010000023.1, forward strand.
GCCTTCGGCTTGTCATCAGCGTTCCAAAAGTCTACCCAAGGGGATCCAACGAGCGGCCCAACATCGCAAATCTCCAAGGCCGTCATGCCCTGGACATTCATCGACAGCAGGCGCCCTTCGAGATCAAGCAGCTTGATGCAGTCCCGACTGCTTTCGATGAGCCGCGCGGCGAATTCCTCGCTGCGTCGAAGCGCTTCTGTCAGATCGTGAGACGACATCGACCCCGTCGAATGAGAGGCGTCACAGGCTGGAAAACGAGGGAGGAACTCTAGCACCGGCGGGACAGAGCCGCAACCAAGGGGAATACGGTTGCGATGCCCTATGTGTTGAAGAGCGCCTTGTTGAGTTCGTCTTTGCGACCGCGGACTCTTCCCCATTAACGACGTAGCGTAGGGTCATGAAGGCCTTTGGAGTGCTCCCTTGGCGGCGATATTCGGCTATGCCATCGGGTTAGTCGGGGCAATGGTCGCGAGTGAACTCGTCTCTTCCACTGAGCACGATCAATCCCTCAAAGCCGCGATGACCGGCTCATTAATCGACGTGCAGGAAGATCGCCAAGACCTCTGTGATTGAGCCCTCCTGCTCAGACGAAAACAGAGTGCGTCATCGGCGCTCGTTCGTTCCCTACCCCGCAGCGCATTTTCTCGCTTGTAAGATTTTCCCCTCTACTCCGACTCCTGCATAGGAAGTGGAATCATCCACTTCACTGACTGGAGGAGGATGGTGATGAGCATTCAGATGCAACAGACAACGACGGTGGGAGTCATAGCTGCGGTAGCGATCGCGGCGCTGTCCGTGGGCTGTGTGTCCGCCAACGCGGAGAGCATGGGCATGAAGAAGAGCCATCGTTTGCTCTTGAAAAGCGCGGTCGAGAATGCGGACTACACGGAAGTGACGCTGCCGATTTTCGAGGGCCAGCGGAGCGGCGAGACGGTGTGGTTCGTGGTGACTGAGTCATCGGACAAGGCCGACGCCGCCGCGCGCGGGGTGCACCATAGCCCCAAGATGGCGAACGGCAAAGGCACGCTCGCCGTGCAATCCGTGGGCATGATGAACGGGAAGGTGCAGTTCCTCGGTAGCGTGGACTTCTCGCCAGAGCGCGTGGTGGTGCCCAGCGAAACCGGGTTCCCTCCGAAGGAAGCGAAGCCCGGCGCCATCGGGGAGGCGCTCTACACGCCGTTGATCCAACTGCCGAACGGCATCGTGTTGAACGCGCCGCAGATCAAGAACAACAGCGGCACGCACGATCGTCTCATCCGCATCGATCTGGAGAAGCGCACGGCCACCTTCAAAATGACGGACGGCTTCTTCGAAGGCCGCCGCGTGCACTATACGTCGTTCAATGCGTCCGATCCGGCGATCGCGGCGCTGGAAGCGGCCAACTATACGCCCAATCTGAAAGCCTTGCCGAACAAGGGCTCGAACGGCCCCGGCTCCGGCTTGACCGGCTTGGCCCCGGTGGTGAACGGACCGACGGGCAAGATGAATCCGCAACGGCAGGGCCTTGCCTCAGCCCTCATGGGGGAAGGCGATCCGCTCAACATCGTGCAGGAGATCCCGTTCGGTGCCCGCGCCCTGGCCTATAGCCCGATGTGGGATGTGCATGCGACGGTCTGGGCCCAAGTGCCCATGCCCGCCTCCAGCTCCGTCCAACTGACGGACTTCAATGAAGTCGAGAAGAAAGCCTATGCCGGCCAGATCTCGGGGCCTGACGGGAAGCCCTGGGGACCGATCGGTGTGGTGGTGAACTGCCCGATCGTCAGCATCGAAGAATAGCTCTCGTGCCCGTCTTGTCGGGGTACAGCCGCACGGTTGTACCCCGACGCGCAGCGCCACACTCTTCGCGCTCAATCGTCGTCCGTTGCCGACGCCGACCTGCACGCAGCCCAACCGAAATCCGCGCGAGGCTCTCCATGATGATAGCTGGTGCGGATATGACCTGCAGAGTCAGGCCAATGGCTACGGCATGGGGCGAGCGGCTTGGCCGGTGGCCTGTTCGTAGGCGTCGGCGAGGGTGGCGACTTCGCGGACGGTCATCCCGTACCCCATCGCCTTATCGATCAGCGCGAAGGTACGCTGCCCTGTCGGGATCAACATGTCGCGAAACTGCGGCAGGAGATGGCAGCCGTCGATTTTCGCGTCGAGTCCGCCGACAGGTCCCACGACGAGATCGTCATTGATCGTGCCGGTGAGGCAGACATCCGTGCGCAATGTGTCACCCAGGAGCGCCGCTGCCGCGGCCACAGCCCAGGCCACGCCCGCGCTTGGCCCATCAGTTTTGAGATTGCCGTGGAAAATCGTACCGACCGGCATGGTGAGCCGCGCGTGGATGAACCGCGCGTTGTACTGCACCGCCTTCGCCGCAGCCAGGACGGCCACACGAAAGGCGCGCGGGGCCTCGCCCTTGAAATGGGGATCGACTTCGATGTGGGGACCGTTGCCCGCGGGCCAGTGCGCGACTTCGATCTGGACCATCGCGACGTCGCCCTTGTTGGGAATACTCCAGCCCCGAACCTTCCATTCCTGCGGGAGGTCGTGGTAGCTGAGGGCCGGCACCGACCTCACGGCCGCCGCAAACGGCGCCTCAGAGAGGGCCGACTGGTTGGCCTTGGAGATCGGCGCGGTTGAAGGACTCGGCTGCTTTCCCTGCGGAGCCGACGTCCGACCATCCGCCCCTACATGGTGCGGCACGCGTGTGGACTGCAGCTCGGGAAGCGCCGTCAGTTCTCGACAGCCGGTTCCGCCACGATCCTGAAAGGTCACCGCCCCGCTAGCCTCTGTACACTTCCACACAGCGCTTTGCGTGACAGCGGCGCTCACAAGGCCACAGAGCGCGAGCGCGCCGACCATGATGGCGATGGATTGTCCCTTGCCGCGCAGATGCATGACGTCGTGCTCCGGACCTTCACAAACTATAGCAGGCGCTGCCGAAGCAGCAGGGCCACTGTGGCCGCCCTCGATCGCCCACCCGGTTAGGCATTGACCTCTCGCTCAGACGCCTCCATACGTACCTACTCGGAAGAGACCGCTGTTGACGCGGATTTAGAGCAGGCCGTATTCTCTGCCGACTTGGCCCCGTAGGGGGCCTCCGTTTAACCGACGCAACGATTGGGAGGCGTGACCGCGATGGCAAGCCGCGCGCGCCCCAGCAGACCCAGAGGCGAGATCCAGCGATGCACACCCTGTCCGTCACCGCGCCGACAACCGGCCCCGGCAATAAGATTCCGTCGCACGAGCAACTGACCGTCGATCGTTTGGGCCCCTGCACCATCCCTTCTCCCATGCAGGGACGCGGCGCCCCGTTCTTGGATGACAGCCATCGCATTCTCGTCTGCTCCACCTTGGCGGAGACCGAGCCATTTCTCCGCGCAAAACAACCGCTCCCCAGCTTTGAAACCGCCGGCCCGCGCGAGCGGGTCTTCTTCGATCCGCAGCGACTCACCGCCGCCATCGTGACCTGCGGGGGCCTCTGTCCAGGCCTCAACAATGTGATCCGCTCCATCGTCATGGAGCTGCACTACAGCTACAAGGTCCGCAGCATTCTCGGCTTTCGCTACGGGTATGCGGGCCTGGCCGACAAGTCCGACTACGAACCCATTGCCCTATCGCCTCAAAGCGTGCAGCTCATCCATCGTCACGGCGGGACGATTCTCGGAACCTCCCGCGGTCCGCAGGATCCCGACGAGATGGTTGAGACGCTGGTGCGGCACGATGTGAATGTGCTGTTCGCCATCGGCGGCGGCGGGACGATGCAGGGCGCGGCCAGACTTTGCGAGGCGATTGCGCGGCGCCGTTTGCCGATCGGGGTCATCTGCATTCCCAAAACGATCGATAACGATTTGCCCTGGGTCGAGCGGTCGTTCGGATTCGCCACGGCGGTCGCCGCCGCCGACACCGCCATTGTGGCGGCGCACGACGAGGCGCGCGGACACTACAACGGCATCGGCTTGGTGAAGCTGATGGGGCGCCATTCCGGCTACATCGCCGCGCATGCAACGCTGGCGAATAACGACGTGAACTTCTGCCTCGTCCCTGAAGTACCGTTTCGCTTGGAGGGCAAGGGCGGACTGCTGAACACGCTGGTGCATCGGCTCCGCGAAAAGCACCATGCGGTCATCGTGGTGGCGGAAGGGGCCGGGCAGTCACTCTGCGACGGAGCGGACAATCAGCTTCGCGACCAGTCGGGCAATCTGCGCCTCAAGGACATCGGCAACTTCCTGCAGCGCCAACTGGAATCGCATCTCGATGGGCTCGGGATGGAGTCCACGTTGAAGTACATCGACCCCAGCTACACCATCCGCAGCCTGCCGGCCAATTCGGTCGACGCGGAGTTCTGCCTGGTGCTCGGGCAGCACGCAGTGCATGCGGGCCTGACCGGGCGGACGAACATGGCGGTGGGCTACTGGAATCGCCACTTCACCCACATCCCGCTGTCTCTGGTGGCGGCGGAGTCGCGCCAGATGAACCCGGGCGGTGAGATTTGGCAACGGGTGCTGGAGTGCACCGGGCAACCTGTCCGCATGATGGATCTTGTGTAGCGGCAGTTCCCCCTGCTGACCTCTACGTACAGCAGAGTTCCGTCCGGCGAGCGCTCTGAGCGGGATGCTGATGGAGTGGGAGGAAGCCGACCTGGTGGGAGAGCCGACTCGGCTGGTGCCGCCCCGGCGTCGGCCGAGTACGGCACATCACAGCACGTGTGTTACCGCATCGGCGCAATGCTGACTTGCGGGCTGCCCGTAAACTCGTGGATCACGCGGTTTGCCACCGCGCTGACGCCCAATCCGCGCCCCGAGATCGTTTTCATGTTGCCCGGTGCGGCCTCCATCGTCGCCTCGACGGTGACGGACTCGCCGTGACCGACCCGCCAGGAGTTCTCACTGCCCTGCTGACAGACTACCATCGTCCGAACCGGCAGTTGCCCGGTCTCGTCGTTCAAGGTGAATTGCTGGCCGCAGAGTTGTTGCCCCCAGGCGTTGACGCCGCGCATTTCGCCGGGCATTTCCACCACCCCATGGAGCACCACCGCCTGCCGATGGTAGGCGCTGGGATTCGAGAGAATGTCCCGGATTGGGAGCACCTGCTCGGCCTCGACGGCACCGGCCGTCGCACAGACCAGTCCCACACTCATCAGTTGCAGTGCCCGCCGTGCCATCGCCAGTGCCATGGTGCGCCTCCCCTTGGTTTCATTTAACTATAGCGCGTCGGCGCCGCTTGTCAGGCAGGTCGTAAGGCAGCGATGTTCGATGGATTTTGGGGCCGCGCGGCGCGCGTTGACATCCCCCGGAGGGCTTTCTATGATGCCGCCGGACTTCCCCATGACATTGCGCACCCTCCCAGATCTTCAGGCCTCGCTCGTCGGATGCGAACGATGCAAGCTCGCGAAGCTTGGACGCACGCAAGTCGTCTTCGGCGTGGGCAATCCGCAGGCGTCCATCATGTTTGTGGGGGAAGCCCCGGGCTTCAATGAAGATCAGAAGGGCGAACCGTTTGTCGGGGCAGCCGGGAAGCTATTGAATGACCTGCTCCAGTCGGCGGGGCTGTCGCGCTCGACCATCTACATCGCCAACGTCATCAAGTGCCGTCCGCCAAACAACCGCGATCCGGAACCGGACGAGGTGGAGACCTGTAAGCCCTTCCTGCTGGAGCAGATCGCGCTGATCAAGCCGAAGCTCGTCTGCACCCTGGGCAACTGGGCGACGCAGACACTGATGGGACGCAAGGTCGGAATTACGAAGGTGCGCGGGCAGGCGTTCGACTTACAGGATTTTGTCTTGTTTCCGCTCTTTCACCCGGCAGCGGCGTTGCACCAAGGGAATTTGCTGCCGACGCTGAAGGAAGATTTCGCAAAGCTGAAGAAATACTTAGATACGATGCAGACACAGGCGCCAACCCCGCCAGCGAGCAGCCGGGCGGCCGCCCCCACCGCATCCGCATCAGCCTCTAGCGCTTCCACGACAAGCACGCAGGGAAACGACCCCGCAGAGCCGGCCACGCAAATGAGTTTGTTCGGCTGACCACGGGCCTCCCCAGCAATTGGGAGCCTGCCCCCTTACGACTTCGCCGATTCAGCCGCCGCCACCGGATCCGTCGCCGTATCATCCGCGTCGGCCGCCTCACCGTCCTTCGCCGCCTCGTCGCCTTCCAACTCGGGCTGATCAAACCACCCGACGAGCATGTCGTCCCACCATGCATCGGTAATCTCTGCCCCAGGATCCGTACCGATGTAGGCTACATCTTCGACCGTCAACGACGGCAAGACAACCGACGGTGTCGCTTTCACCAGATCGACGACCTGCTTGGTGGCGAAGCCGCCCACGATCCACGAATCGGGATCGGCCCGCCGGGACTTGTAGGCCTTGAGGTGCTGCTTGAGATAGAGGAACACCGCCTGCTGCTTCTCATCCTCTACGCCCGATTGTGGCAGGCTCAGCGTCTTTTCGAGCTTCTTCCGCCACCGCCAATCGTTGTAGCGCGACGTGAGCAGTTGCAACATCTTCTGGCCGTCTTCTGCGTTGAGTGGCATGTGGTGGTTCCCTTCAGTTTCCTGCAACGGTCATCTCGGCGATCTTCAGCGTCGGGCTGGCAATGCGCCCGCGAAAGTGCAGGTCGTTCCCGATCTGTTCGATCGTCGCGTACATATCCGTCAAATTGCCCGCAATGGTGATCTCTTCCACCGGGTAGGTCAGCTCGCCGTTTTCAATCCAAAAGCCGGCGGCGCCGCGCGAGTAGTCGCCCGTCACCATGTTGATGCCGAACCCGATCAACTCCGTGACGTAGAGCCCGTCCTTCACCGAGCCGATAATCTGCTCCGGCGTCTGCGTCCCCGGCACGAGATAGAAATTCGTCGGCCCGACACCGGGACTGTCGCCCACACTGCGCGCGGCATTGCCGGTGGACGGCAAGCCGAGCTTGCGGCCCGAATAGGTATCCAAGAGAAAGCTGGTCAGCGTCCCGCGATCCACAATGGTGTTCTTGCGCGTGGGGAGCCCATCGCCGTCGAACGGCTTGGAGCCCAACCCGCCGACCATGCGACCGTCATCGTAGATCGTCACGAAATCCGGCGCGAGTTTCGTCCCCAGCTTGCCCGCTAAAAACGACGCGCCTTTGTACAGGGCGTAGCCGGAGGCCGCGCTGCAGAGATTGGACAGGAGGCTGCCGGCACATTCGCGGTCGAACACGATCGGCACACGCTTCGTCGGACCTTTTTTCGCCCCGAGGCGTCGCACCGTTCGGCGCGCCGCTTCCAATCCGATCGATTCGGCACTCTCCATCTTGGCGTACTTCCGCTGCACCGCGTACCAGGAATCGCGCTGCATGCATCCGCCGTCCGTCTCGCGCGCCACCGGCGACACCGACAGCGAATAGGACGAGGCCTGATACTCCCCGGCAAAGCCCCGACTGTTCGCCAAGAAAATCCGTCCGGTCGACCAATCAAATTCCGCGCCTTCCGAATTGGTGATGCGTGGATCGGCCGTCAGCGCGGCCTGCTCGCAGGTGCGCGCCAAGGCGATCTGCTGCTCGGTCGTCAGGCGCGTGTCGTCATAGAGATCCAGATCCGGCAGATCCTTCGCCAACTGCGCCGCATCCGGCAAGCCCGATACCTCATCTTCCACCACCGCGCTCGCCAACGCACAGGTGTCCGCCGCCAACTGCTGCAGCGACGCGGGCGTAAAATCCGATGTGGACGACACGGCAGAGCGCTTGCCCTTGAACACCCGCAGGCCCAGGCGCTTTTCCCGCGCCTTCGTCAACCGATCGACGGCCGAGAGCCGCACTTGGACCGACAGCGTCTCGCCGTCCGCCACAATCACTTCCGCATCCGTGGCTCCCTGCTGCTTCGCGCGCTCCAGCAACGAGAGGGCCAGCGATTGGTACGGCGTGCCTTTGACCATTTCCGTCGACATAATGCGTAACGATCCCTTTTCCACAATGCGGCCTTCGCCGTCCGACACATCGCGCACCCTGAGTTAGCCCGCTTGCGTGCCGCCGACCGTCAGCTCATCCACAAGAATCGTCGGCAAGCCGACCCCGACCGGCACCGATTGGCCGTCCTTGCCGCACGTGCCGATGCCTTCGTCCAATTTCAAATCGTGCCCGACGCGCGACACCTTGGTAAGCACGTCCGGGCCGCTGCCGATCAGCGTGGCGCCCTTCACGGGCTTGGTGATTTTCCCGTCTTCGATGAGGTAGGCCTCGCTGGCCGAGAACACAAACTTACCGCTGGTGATATCCACCTGCCCGCCCCCGAACGACACGGCATAGAGCCCGCGCTTCACCGACTTCAGAATGTCGGCCGGATCGTCCTGGCCGGCCAACATGAAGGTATTCGTCATGCGGGGCAGCACCACGCTTTGATAGCTTTCGCGGCGGCCGTTACCGGTGAGCGGAATGCCCATGAGCTTGGCATTGAGACGGTCCGTGATGTACCCGCGCAAGATGCCCTGCTCGATGAGCACCGTGCGGCTGGTCGGCGTACCTTCATCGTCCATATTGAGGGAGCCTCGACGCGCAGGCAGCGTCCCGTCGTCGACGATCGTGCAGAGGTCCGACGCCACGCGCGTGCCGATACGATCGGAAAACGCGGAGGTCTTGCGCCGATTGAAGTCCGCCTCCAGGCCATGGCCGATCGCCTCATGCAGCAGAATGCCGGGCCACCCGCCGCCTAGCACCACCGGCATCACACCGGCAGGAGCCTCGACGGCCTGCAAATTCAGGATCGCCTGCCGCGCCGCCTCGCGCGCATAGCGCCGAAACCGATCTTCTTCCTTAAACCATTCGAACCGAATGCGCCCGCCGCCGCCGAAACTGCCGATTTGCCGATTGCCGTTCTCTTCCGCAATGCAGGTGACTTGGAGCCGCGCCAACGGCTGCACGTCGCCCATCATCCGCCCTTCGTGATTGGCGACCAGCACGACCTTGTGCTCCATATTGATGGAGGCCATCACATTCTTGATGCGCGGATCGTAGCGGCGCGCCTCGGCGTCGATCAGGTTCAACAGGTCCACACGCTGTGCCGTCGTCACGGCTCGATCGGCTGCCGAGAGGGGATAGAGGTTGCGGGTCAATTGCCCGCGTTGCGTGACCGGGACGGCGCCCCCACCCTGCGGGGAGGACGCGATATAGCGCGCGGCATCGGCCGCCACTTCCAGATCCTTGCGGGTCAGTTCGTCTGAATAGGCGAAGCCGGTCTTTTCCCCCGCAATCGCGCGCACGCCCACACCTTGGGAGATGCTGGTCGTCGCGCGTTTGACGATGCCTTCCTCCATCGACACCGACTCCGAGCGAGAGGCCTCGAAATAGAGATCGGCATAGTCCACGTCGCGCACTTTGACGCGCGCCAAGGCCTGCCCAACCTCCTGGTCGGTCAGCCCGAACTGCGCAAGGGCCGGGAGCGGCTCAATAGGCATCCTGATCCTTTCATTCGCACGTCGCTGCAGGGAGGAAGTAGCGAAGTATAGCCGACGGTTCTTTCGCACCGCAACAAAGGGGCGCGGCGCACCCGTCGCAACTCCGCACATCGTTTGACATTTGTTAGGGGGGTTATTAGACTGCCTTCGATCCTTCCGCCGCCTGTACCCTGCGTCGTCCACGAGTGTCCACACGCGTATTTTATGGCGAAGACGGCTCCGGCCACCAGTAGCTCCACCGAAGCGTTGCTCGCGCAGCTGAATCCGCAAACGCTCCCTCGCCACGTGGCCATCATCATGGATGGGAACGGCCGTTGGGCGCGCGCGCGCACGCTACCGCGGATTGCCGGCCATCGGGAAGGCATCAAGTCGCTAAAGGACGTGATCCAGGTCTTTCTGGACCTAAAGATTCCCGCGCTGACCATCTATGCCTTCTCGCAGGAGAATTGGAATCGCCCGGCCAGCGAAATCTCGGCCCTGATGGGGTTGCTGGATCAATACCTCGCCACCGAACAAAAGCAACTAGTCGAGCATGGCGTGCGGCTGCGCACCATCGGCCGCGTGGAATTGCTCCCGCCCCCTACGTTGGAGCGCATTCGCGCCACTGAGCAGGCCACCGCCTATTGCACGCAGCTCAATCTGACTGTAGCGCTCAGTTATGGGGGCCGCGCAGAAATCGTCGAGGCGGCCAAGCGGCTTGCAGGCGACTGCCTCGCCGGGCGCCTGTCCCCCGAGCAACTCGACGAAAAGGCCTTCGGCGAACGGCTCTTTACCGCCGACCTGCCCGATCCCGACCTCCTCATTCGCACCAGCGGGGAAACGCGCATCAGCAATTTTCTCCTCTGGCAACTGGCCTACACCGAGCTGTATTTCACGCCCACGCTCTGGCCCGATTTCCGTCGACGCGAAACACTGCTGGCCCTGCTTGATTTCCAGAACCGGGACCGCCGATTCGGACGGGTGGCCCCCGCCATCGCCCCGGCGAACGGCCGGTGAGCCGAGCCGCTGTGGATCGCCGCGCCGCCCCTGATCATCCGGCCTCCTCGTCCGCCCCGTTGCCCACGGCCGCTTCGATGCCCGCGCCGAACCAAGCTGCGGCAGGCCCCGCACGATCCCGCTTCGACATGCGACGGGTGTATGTCGGGCTTGCCGCCTTTCCCGTTCTCTATGCGTTGATCGCCATCGCCCCGTCCGAAGGCGTCTTCCTCCTGGCGCTCGTCAGCGCCTGGCTCGGGGCGCACGAATTCTACCGACTCCATCTCGGCACGCGCCCCATGCCGCCGGCCGTGATGGTCGGCCTCGTCGGCATCGGCCTGGTGCTGGCTGCGGCGCAATGGCCGACGCTCCTGTCGCTCCACGGGGCCATCATGCTCACCACACTCGGGACGCTGAGCGCGCTGCTGCTGGCATCGAGTCCGCCCGACAGACGACTGGGTGACGCAGCCGTTGCGCTGCTGGGTGTGGCGTACTTGGGTCTGACGCTGGCCTATGCAGTGCGCACCCGCGCACTGCCTGACGGAGCCGCCCTCGTGGGCCTGCTCCTCCTCGTGACCTTTGCCGCAGATACCGGCGCCTACTATGCGGGCGTGCTCTTCGGTCGACACCCGCTGGCGTCCCGCATCAGTCCGAAGAAAACGGTGGAAGGCTTGCTCGGGGGGCTGGCGCTCGCCGTGGCCGCCTCGCTTTTTCTACGTATACTTATACTGCCGACGTGGACGGTTCTCGACAGCTTGCTCGTGGGCGTGCTACTGACGGGAAGCGGCCTCGTCGGCGACCTCGTGGAATCGGCGCTCAAGCGCAGCGTGGGCGTCAAGGATTCCGGCGGGCTCTTGCCGGGTCATGGCGGCATGCTCGATCGCATCGACAGCCTATTGTTTACGGCCCCGACGTTCTATTACTATCTGACGCTTGTGCACGGCGCCTGATGGCGCCTGTCATGATCAGCAACCGCGTCGTCCCCACACCCCTATGAAAAATATTGTCGTTCTCGGCTCCACCGGCTCTATCGGCACCAATACGTTGGATATCGTCCAGCGCTTTCCTGGCGACTTTCGCATTCTCGGCCTCACGGCCGGCGCGAATGACGAAAAGCTCGAAGCGCAAATGCGGCAGTTTCGGCCGCAGCTCGTGGCGATGTCCGACCCCGCCGCCGCCGCCCGCTTGCGGGCCCGCTGCGCGGATCTCCACATCGAGATCCTCTCCGGCCCATCGGGCGTGGCTGAGGTGGCGGAGATGCCCGGCGCGGAGTTAGCAATCTCGGCGATCGTCGGCGCGGCGGGGCTTGTGCCGACGCTGGCCGCCATTCGCTCCGGCAAGCACATCGCCCTGGCCAACAAGGAGCCGATGGTGATGGCGGGGCAGCTCATGCAGCAGGAAGCCCGCGCGCACGGCGTCCGTATTTTCCCGGTGGACAGCGAACACAGCGCCATCTTCCAGTCCCTGGAGGGCCATCGCATGGAGGACGTGCGCCGGCTCATCCTCACCGCGTCCGGCGGCCCGCTCTGGGAAATGCCCGCCCACGAAATCCGCGACGTGAAGCCGGAACGGGCACTGAAACACCCCAATTGGAAGATGGGCGCGAAGATCACCATCGATTCGGCCACGATCATGAATAAGGGCCTGGAAGTGATCGAAGCGCGCTGGCTCTTCGACATTGAGGCGGACCGCATCGATGTGCTGGTCCACCGCGAGAGCATCATTCACTCGCTGGTCGAATATCGCGACCGCTCGGTGATCGCGCAATTGGGTCTCCCGGACATGCGCACGCCGATCTCCTACGCGATGAAGTATCCCGAACGCTTGGACCTGGACCTGCCGAGCCTCGACTTGGCGGCGCTGGTCACCCTCTCGTTCCAACAGCCCGACCACCAACGCTTCCCCTGTCTCCGGCTCGGCTACGAGGCGCTGGCGGCCGCCGGAACCATGCCGTCGACGCTGAATGCCGCCAACGAAATCGCCGTCGATGCCTACCTGCAGGGCGGCATCCGATTCGGGGAAATTGCCGAGATCATCGCCGCAACGATGGCCGCACATGATCGTCGCGAGTTGGACAGCTTGGACACCGCCTTGGAGGCAGACCGATGGGCGCGCGAGAAGGCGGGAGCCCTGGTCACCGCGCTCGCACGTTAGTGATTCCCTGTTCCGATTTGCCGATTTGGATGGTATGGTGACCGGAGGCTCACACTGAGCCTCTCGACACACCCTCTGGAAAAACATCGATGACGACACTTGCTAGCTTCGCCTGGTCCGCCGACGCGCTCTGGGTCTTGCTCCAAAAGGCCTGGTGGTTCTTGGTTGTCTTGGGCGTCCTGGTCGCCTTCCACGAGCTGGGGCACTTCCTGGCCGCGCGGTGGGTCGGCGTGAAGGTGCTGAAATTCTCCCTCGGATTTGGACCTCGGCTACTTTCGCGGCAGGCGGGTGAAACGGAATACCTGATTTCGGCAATTCCGCTCGGCGGCTACGTGAAACTGTTCGGCGAGGAGGAAGCGGAAGCGCTGACGCCGGACGATCGCCGCCGCTCATTCGTCCACCAGGGCCTGTGGAAAAAGATGCTGATCGTGGCGGCTGGCCCGGGGTTCAACTTCATCCTGGCCTATCTCGTCTACACCGGCGTGTTGGCGTTCGGCTACGCGGTGCCGGTACCCTCGTTCAAGGATATTGTCTCGGAAATCGAAGCGGTGCTGCCCGGTTCACCGGCCGACACGGCGGGCCTCAAGCCCGGCGATCGCATCATCCGCGTGAACGACCGCGATGTCTCGACCAGCACGGAGCTGCACGAGGCCGTGGTGAAGAGCGGCGGCAAGGCGCTGACCATCGACATCCGCCGCCAGGACACAGTGAAGACCTACGTCGTCACGCCCAGCGCGAGCGAGCCGGCGCCGGACGGCACGGTCGGGTACCGCCTCGGCATCGAAGAGCGCGCGCCGGTCGTCACCGGCATCATGCCCGGCTCGCCTGCCGCGCAAGGGGGCTTTAAGGAAGGGGACCGCGTCACCCGAATCGGCGAGCAGGACATTCACACCTGGTCGCAAATGACCGGGATCGTGCGCGAGCACCCGAATCAGCCGTTGGCCTTCGCCATTGTGCGGGACGGCAGCCCGCAGACGCTGACGATCACCCCGTCAGCAGAAAAAAGCACGGTCGACGGGAAGACGACCGAGTACGGGCGCATCGGCATCTCCGCCCAAAGCCAGTCCATCATCCAAGCCACCACACCCTGGTCGGTGCCGATTCTCGGGGCCGTGGCGACCTGGCGTTGGACGGAGTTGACCACGGTCGGCATCTACAAGATGTTTACGGGCGAAATTTCCAGCAAGAATATCGGCGGGCCGCTGACCATCGCCAATATCTCCGGTGAAGCCGCCTCGCAAGGAACGAGCAGCCTGGTGTTCCTCATCGCGATGCTGAGCATCAACCTGGGCGTTCTGAACCTCTTGCCCATTCCGATTTTGGACGGCGGGCACTTGTTTTTCTTCGCGCTTGAAGGCATTCTGCGCAAGCCGCTCGGCGAGCGTCAGCGTGAAATCGCCCAGCAGGTCGGGCTGGTGCTGTTGGTCGGCATTATGGTCTTTGCCTTTTGGAACGATTTGGAGCGCCTGTTCCTTCGATAACTCCGCATGCGGTTCTCTCAACTGTTAATCCCCACATTGCGCGACGATCCCGGTGAGGCCGAAACGGCCAGCCACCGGCTGTTGCTGCGCGCCGGCATGATTCGCAAGGTTGCCGCCGGCATTTACACCTACTTGCCGCTGGGCCTGCGGGCCTTACGGCGCGTCGAGCATATCGTGCGGGAGGAGATGAACCGCGCCGGTGCGCAGGAAGTCCTGATGCCTGTCGCCTCCCCGGCGGAACTGTGGCGCGAGACCGGTCGATGGGATTTCTACGGCAAAGAACTGCTCCGCTTCAAAGATCGGCACGAACGGGACTTTTGCCTCGGGCCGACGCACGAAGAAGTGATTACGGATCTCTTCCGTCGCGAGGTGCGGTCGTATCGGCAGCTCCCCGTCAATTTCTATCAAATCCAGACGAAATTTCGCGATGAAATCCGCCCGCGCTTCGGTCTCATGCGCGGCCGCGAATTCATCATGAAGGACGCCTACAGCTTCGACCGCGACGAGACGGACGCACGCGTCAGCTACCAGAAGATGTACGATGCCTACACGCGGATCTTTACGCGGTGCGGGTTGACCTTCCGTGCCGTCGAAGCGGACACCGGGTTGATCGGCGGGACCTCCTCGCACGAATTCATGGTGCTGGCCGACACCGGCGAGGAAACCATCGTCTACACGGACGAGGGGCGTTACGCCGCCAACGTCGAGCGCGCCGAGCTCCTTCCTGAACCGCCACCGGCCACACAGTTCGATGTGGCCCCGCTCCAAACAGTGGCCACCCCAGGCGTCAGCACGATCGAACAGGTCGCGAAGTTTTTGAAGGTTGCGCCGAAGCGCGTCGTCAAAACCCTGCTGTACAGCGCGGGAGACCAGACCGTCGCCGTGCTCGTTCGAGGCGACCACGAGGTCAATCCCATCAAAGTCGCGCGGCTGCTGGGCGCCGTTGAAGTGACGCTCGCGACGCCTGAGGCCGTGCTGGCAGCCACCGGCGCGCCAGTTGGATTTGCCGGCCCGATCGGACTGTCGAAGGTCACGGTGCTGGCCGACCATGCCTTAGCACACATGCGGAACATGGTGGTCGGCGCCAACCAGGCCGACACTCACTATATCAACGCCAACTTCGACCGGGATTTCCCGCGCCCGCGTTTCGCCGACCTGCGCAACGCCAAGGCTGGCGATGCCTCCCCGCGCGGAGATGGCCTGCTCAAGGTCGCCAAGGGTATCGAGGTCGGGCATGTGTTTATGCTGGGCACCAAGTACAGCAAGGCCATGAACGCGGTCTTTCTCGACGCGCAGGGGCAGGAACAGCTCGCCATCATGGGATGCTACGGCATCGGCGTCAGCCGCATTGTTGCGGCGGCCATCGAGCAAAACCACGATGCGAAGGGCATTACCTGGCCCGTCCCGATTGCCCCCTTCCAGATTCAATTGCTGCCGTTAAGCCAATCCGAGGCCGTACAAACCTTGGCAGCCCAACTGCACGACTCGCTCACGGCTGCCGGAATCGATGTGCTGTGGGACGACCGTGATGAGCGCGCAGGGGTCAAGTTCAACGACGCCGACCTTCTCGGTACGCCTTTCCAATTGCTGCTGGGGGACAAGAGTCTCGCCCAGGGCCTCGTCGAATGGAAAAACCGGAAGACCGGCGAGGTCGCCAAACTGCCACCCGATCAGGTGCTCGCTCAGGCCAGGTCCCAGATCCTGACCGCCTAACACCGTTCCTCCGTCCCCGTCACTCTCTGTCAACCGTTCGCCCCCGTTAAGCCGCTTGTCTCGGCAGCCGCAGACGCGCGCCTCGCTCCTCGTTTGAGCGCGCCACAAGACGGCCGCCGACGATACGCCGCTTCACCTCCTGCCCGCTTCGGAAAAGGACAATCTCCTTGCCTCCCCTGAGGACTGCGCTAGACTGAACCGGACAGCCAGAAACCGTCGACAGCGGCGATGCAGCGTCTCCAGACGCTACGCAGTTCCACCTTAGGGATCGGGTATCCAAACCAATGACAACTCCTCTCAAGCCCACACCGGACCCCGTCGGACTGGCGCAGCAAAAAGCCGAGCAGGCGGAAGTGGTCAAACGCGTCTCGACGAAAATCAACGCGGCGACCGACGTCGACGACATCCTGCTGGACCTCCATAAGGAAATCCTCGGGATCTTCGACGCCGAAGACCTGACGCTCTATGCGCTCGATGCGGAGAAGAAGGAGCTCGTCGCCAAGCAGCCAGGGATGGACAGTGTGGAGATGACGCGCCTCCCCATTACCGAACAGTCGATGCCGGGCTTCACCGCGAAGTATCTGCGGCCCGTGAATATCGTGGATGCGTATAACCCCTCAGAGCTGGCCGGGGTCCACCCCGCGCTGACCTTCGATACGACCACGGACAAGAAAACCGGCTTCCGCACAAAGCAGGTGCTGACCTACCCCATCGTCGCCGAAAACAAATTCCTGATGGGCGTCATCCAACTCTCGAATAAGAAAACCGGCTCGCGCTTTACCCGCAAGGATGAGGAATTCGTCGCCGAGATCGCCAAGGCCTTGGGCGGCGCGTTCAATAACCTCAAGAAGCGCGGCAAAAAGGCTCCCAGCAAGTACGACTATCTCCTGAGCGCCAACAAGGTGTCCCAGAACGATCTGGACAACGCGCTGGCCGAGTCGCGCAAGGGGGCTCAGGACATCGAGACGATCCTCATCGAGAAGCTCAAGGTGCCCAAGGTCGACCTCGGCAAGTCTCTCAGTCAGTTCTTCAAGTGCCCCTATATCGAATACAGCGAACGCACCATCGTCGATATCGAGCTACTGAAGAACCTGAACGTCGACTACCTGAAAAATCACCATTGGATGCCGCTCAAGCGCGACCGGCTCTCGGTGGAAGTCCTCACCGACGACCCGAGCGACCTCGACCGTGTCCAGGATATCAAGCGCACGTTTCCAGGGTTGAACATCCGTTTCGCCGTCAGCCTCCGTCGCGACATCGGGAACTTCCTGAACAATGCGATGGGCGGGAGCAGCGACAACGGAAAGGCGATGGGCGACGGGAATATCTCGGATATTCTCGGCGACCTCGTCAACGAAGGGCAGGAGGAGGCCGCCGCCGATGCCGCAACCGGCACCGGACTGGATGAAAACGACAGCGCCATTGTCCGCCTGGCGAACCAGATCATTTTTGATGCCTATAAGATGAACTGCTCGGACATTCACATCGAACCGTATGGCGAAAAACGCGACACGATGGTGCGGTTTCGCGTGGACGGCAGTTGCTTCGAGTACATGAAGATTCCGCCGAGCTATCGGCGCGCCATCGTCTCTCGTCTCAAGATCATGGCCAGCCTCGATATCGCTGAACGGAGAAAGCCGCAAGACGGCAAGATCAAATTCCGTCTCGGCGAAAACAAGGAAATCGAACTCCGTGTCGCGACGATCCCCACGGCAGGACACAATGAAGACGTGGTCATGCGTATCCTCGCGGCCAGCGAGCCCCTCCCGCTGGAGAAAATGGGCTTCTCCGATCGGAACCTGCGCGAGCTGAAGGAGATCGCAGAAAAACCCTACGGCATCATCCTCTGCGTGGGCCCGACCGGATCAGGAAAAACCACCACGCTGCACTCCGTACTGGGGTTCATCAACACCCCGGACATTAAGATTTGGACGGCCGAAGATCCCGTGGAAATCACGCAGGTCGGCTTGCGGCAGGTGCAGGTACAGCCGAAGATCGACTTCACCTTCGCCAAGGCCATGCGCGCGTTTCTTCGCGCCGACCCAGACGTGATCATGGTGGGCGAAATGCGCGATAAGGAAACGGCCGAAATCGGCATTGAAGCCTCGCTCACCGGCCACTTGGTATTGAGCACGCTCCACACCAACAGTTCGGTGGAAACGGTCACGCGCCTCCTCGACATGGGATGCGACTCCTTCAGCTTTGCGGACGCCATGTTGGGCGTGCTCGCCCAACGGTTGACGCGCCGCATCTGCAAAGAGTGCAAAGAGGAGTACCATCCGGACGAACGGGAGTTTGAGGAACTGCGGCGCGCCTACGGCACTGAGATGTGGGACAAACACATCCAGGTCACCTATGACGCCAAGTTCAAACTCTATCGCGGAAAGGGCTGCGAAACCTGCTCTCGCTCCGGCTACAAGGGGCGTATCGCACTCCACGAACTCCTGCTCGGCTCCGACAATATCAAGCGTCTCATTCAGCAGAAGGCCAAGACAGAAGAAATGTTGAAGGCCGCCATGGAAGAAGGCATGACGACCCTGGTGCAGGACGGCATCGCCAAGGTCCTGCAAGGCGGCACCACCTACCTCGAGGTCAAGGCCGTCGCCATCAAGTAATCGCGATGCCTTCACGCATGCGACAAGGCCCGTCTGGTCGAAAGACCAGACGGGCCTTGTGTCATTCAGACACAGATCGCACGTAGCTCAGCACCCGAGAGAGTCTTTCAGGGGAAACCTACCGAC
Organism: Nitrospiraceae bacterium; assembly: GCA_041908685.1. Classification (GTDB taxonomy): domain Bacteria; phylum Nitrospirota; class Nitrospiria; order Nitrospirales; family Nitrospiraceae; genus BQWY01. The sequence goes on from JAYREW010000023.1 coordinate 316,150, forward strand.
AGGATGAGGGGAAACGTGGCTGCAGCAGCGGCACAGAGAAACCACAAGGCTCGCTGCTAACCGAACACTATTTAGGACTTGGAGGTGTTTTGAGAGGAGACGGGTTTCGGTTCGGCCTGCGCCAGGAATCGGCGCAAACGCCCTTCCGATTCGGATGAATAGTCGAGAAATTCGACCCCCACAGTTTGGCCGACGACCCATCGCACGGTTGCGGTAGTCACCTCAACGGGCACAGCCTGGCGCGGCACATTGAGCGTCATGGACATCCGCTCGCCCGGCTTGATCTCAACTTCCGTAATGAGCTTCGCCCCACGAATGGAGACATCAAAGACCACCCCGAGCCCCGGCTGTTCCTGGGACCACCAGGACATGAATCCCTTCCGCCCGAGCGCACAGGGAAACGGCGCCTCCACGCGCACGCGCGGATAGCGGCGAAGATCCAGAAACGACCCGTCCAAATCAAGCCCGACAGTGGATTCCATGGCCATACTCCTCTAGGGACTGTACACCAGCCATGGCCACCCACGAACTGAATTGCTGTTTGCTGCGACCTAGCCCCCGCCCGCATCCCGAGACAGCGACGAGACCAGCGCCTGCATTTCAGGCACGAGGTCCCTTCCTCCATTCGCGCGCCCCGACGTCGACGCGTCAATCCCGGCTTGCAGCACCGCGATGGCTTCCACCTTACGCTGAAGCCCTATCAGGGCTCGTCCCAGCGCCAAGTGCGACGCCACGTGGACCGGATCCAGCTTCACCGCCACCTGAAGATGCTCGACAGCTTCTTCAAGCGGCCCCCCTTCCTGGAGTAACCGATTCCCAAGACCATATCGCCCTAAAAACCCATTGGGATACTTCGCCACCATCTGCCGAAATGCGTCGAGATCCATGCGTCACCTTTCTCATCGCACACGTGAACCCTCAATTTGGCACCCTGACCTCAATAAAACCCTCATGCAGCGCGTTGCCATTTCGCAGGGAGTCTTGCATGCTTCCGCGTTCCGCCGCCCACGTGCCGGGCGCCGGACACATCCTCGTTGGACTCATCGCTTTCTACCGTGCGATCGCCAGCCTGACTCAAGCCTTCACGGGAGAGCCGTTGCTTCCTCTCGGTCGCCCCCTCCTCATGAAACAACCCGGCCAATTCCAACGCCAGGGCTAAGGCGCCCTGCTTCCACATCACCGAATTCCGGTAGTCGAATAGGACAGCGGTGCAACATACGACCAAGGGCGTGTGTTCTGAAACACAAGGCATCCGCTTAGCCTTGTTCAAACATATGCCTGCCCTACCAAGGGGGGAACACCACCTGCGGGATGTCGTCCGAACAATGACCTTGCTACTGTGACGACATGACGCTGGCGGCCCTCCACCTAATAGAGGAGCATATAATGGCAAAGGCGTTTACGATTCGACGTGTCCCACGATCCGGATGCACTACTGCGGTCCGTTACTTCGGCCCGGACTACCTTGGCACGGGCACGGTACAAGACCTCTCCAAACAGGGTGGTCGCGTGACCGGCTCCTGGGCCGTTACACCAGGCACCTCGGTCATCATTCATCTGCAACTGCCCGAAGACCTTGGCTCGGAATGGTTTTGGGTCGATCAGGCTGTGGTCCGCTGGTCGGAGGGTAAAACCTTCGGGATCGAGTTTTTGTCGCTCGACGACAAGGCCAAAGACTTTATCGCCTACGCGCTCGGCGATTTTGGTGACGCGTAAGCGGCCGATCTTTCCTGCCCTCTCGCGTCGTCCTCACGAACCAGTTTCGCACCAGTCCTCAGTCTGCGTTCACCTACGACAACCGCAACGATCGCAACGGCGCACAGCCAGCGGGAATTCCTTCAGGAATTCCCGCTGCTGTGTGACCGCATAGACCTTGTGGAGACCGCCCGATGGGGCGGCAGCAAGAGGGATTGATACCGGCGCTTAGGCAGAGACGATAAAGCGGTCGGCCGCGAAGGCTGTCCGTAACTGAGCGCTGATCAAGGATCGATAGGGCGGTTTCTGCTTCAACATCAGCACCATCCCCTGATCATCCGTGAGAATCAGGAGGTCATCCTGCACGGCGAGGAAGCGCTCCGCTTCACCAATGTTCACACGGTACTGCGTACGACCATCCGGGTTTCGGAGGGGACCAATCACCAATTCCGTCAGACCATCGATATATCCCTGCCGTCCACCTTCCCGATGTCGAACAAGCGTCCCGTTGGGGATTCGTGTCCATGGCTTTACAACTGCATCCTGTACGCTGTCACTCATGGTGTTACAGACTCCTTCCTGCCCCAGGCAATTAACTCAGACATGTCTCACACGGCTGACGCTCACGCGCGGCCGACAATCCGACCATCCTAGCTGGCCAGCTCCTGTGCGGTCAACGGACTGCTCAGAAAAACCACCGCCACAGAGGCGACTCGCCTCACTCCGCCTGACGCTCCGCTGGCCGTCCAGGCGCCTCCACCCGCGCTCCGGCCTCAGCCGACGGTGGTACAGCCGCCGGTTCCTCGCTCGCCAGTTTCTTCCGAAGATATTTTCGACTCCACGTCGAAATCACAAACGCCAGCAGGATGGCGATGGGCACGAAGATCGCCGACGCGACATTCGGATTCTTCAGCCACCCCAACTCATACAACCCCTTAAACACGTACCCGGCCAAACCGCTCAGGTAGTAGGCAATGACGATGACGGACAGGCCCTCAACCGTGTGCTGCAGGATGACCTGACTCTTGGTGGTCCGGTCGACACTCCGAAGCAGCGTCAGGTTTTGCGCCTCCAACATCAGATCCACACGCGCGCGGATAATGGAAATGATCCCCTCAAACCCGCTTCGCAACGTCTCGATGCGCTTGAGCAGCTGCTGATAGCCTTCCGCCACGCCGGTGACCCCGCTCAAGACATAGTCGGACAAGGGCCGATAGCCGGGCAACGAGCGCTCATCCAAGCCCTCCAAGGTGGTATGCACGATGCGATCATAGGGCAGCGACGCCGATAGCTCGAAATGCAGTGTGCCCGCCAAGCGGTTTGTCTTGAGCAAGTCCTGCGTCAGGCCGTTGAGCCACCGCTCCAAGATGGTCGAGCTCGCGTGACCGATATGCGCCGTAATGATCTCCCGTTGCTTCATGTGCACATGCTCGAACTGATACACCCGATCGATCGCAGCTGAAAACAGCGGCTTCTGCATCAACAATAGATGATAGTAGGTCTCGATCCGCAGCAAGCCGTCGACGATGTCCTTCAGATGCGATGCCCTCGTGCGTCCGGCGCCGACGCTGACTCGATACCGTTCACGCCCGTACTCATCGTGCGTAAAGCTGGTCACCACCGCCGTATCGGCATCAAGAATGTGGCTCCCATAGAGCATGGTCCCGGGAAATTGTTCGCGTAGGAGGTCGTGATGGGGCAGAGGGTCCGGCGTAAGCACGATATCGAGTCGGCACACCTCACTGCCGAGCGGAGACACCGGAAACCGATAGTCAGGAAACGCCATCGGCCCGAAGGCCACCGCGGTCTGCTTCGTGGGCGCGACGTGCCAAATTTGGTAGCTGTAGTATTCCGTATGGCCTTGCCAGACCAAAATCAGCCTATCGCCCGTCAGCGCCACTTTCACGCCATAGCCGAAATTGTCTCGCAGAACACGCGCCTCGCTCGGCACCTGAAAGGCATCGAGGATCGAGACGAATTCCGCGCGACTCGCCGGACGCTGCACCGGCGGATCACTCATGCGATAGGCGTCATAATGCACATGCGCGGGCGCACGCAGCCATTCCGCTAAAGGCATTTGCGGACGCTCATGCAATTTCTTAATGAGCTCTACAGGGTCGTGTTCGGATGACGGTCGCTCAGCCATATCGCTCCCTTGCTCACAAAGGGCACTATCATAGCGTATGTGCGCTGCACTCTTCCACGGTGTGATGCATCAGAAGCCCGAGTGCTTGCGCAACGAGTGCCGACGGACCCGACCTCGCGCGCCCTGTCCTGGAGCATAGATCGCTATCTCTCCGCCAGTGTGATACGGTGCGCACTCTCGCGTGAAGAATCTCCTCTTCCTCTCGCGCCGCTCCACACCGTCTACCTCGACGTCCCAGAACCTGGCTCTCCAGGGTGCCGACGTATTGCCTACAGAGAGGAAGCTTGAGGCTCAGCATGACATCACCCCACGCCCAGTCACCTGCCCCGATACAATCCACAGCCCAATCATCCTGCGTCCTCTACGTAGGCAATCTGCCCAGCTCGTTGGGAGATCATGACTTCCACCAACTCCTGCGCGACTTCGGCCCCATTCTGCAGTCCACACTCGTGCGCCATAAGCACACGGGGCAATCGGCAGGCTTCGGCTTTATTCATCTGCCGTCGCACACACAAGCCATGGCCGCCGTGCGCACCTTGGACGGCACCGTTCGCCACGGGCAACGACTGCGCGTCTATGTCACGCGTGAGCAGGCAGTGGATGGAAAGACTCTTGGTGGGGAGAAGGGACCACAGGCATGAGCCGCTGCAACCTCGACCCCTTACTGACGTTCCCTGATGGCTCGCACCTGGTGATCAGCACCCAACATCGCACAGATGGAGATTTTTCCTGTGCGTTATACAAAGCCACCCTGGGGGAGGACGATGCCGCCACCTTCGGCTTGATCTCCGACGGCCTGGCCGCAAGCACATGCCGCGCCGCCCAGGATCATGCCTACCGGTATGCACTCCGCATCTATCCAACTGCGGAACAGACGCTCAAGAAACCGCCGTACTTGATTTGGCAGGGCCCCGCCCCCACGTTCTAGCTCCACGCACAGCACGGTCTGCGTGGAGCCTCAGCCGCAGGTATGGCGACAAGAGCCTGGAGCGACCGTACAGTACTGTACAGTACAGTACGCTATCCCCAGGTCCGATGCTGTTCGGCGACGGTTTCGACACCGTCACTCTGCAGGATCAGCCACTTCACGCCATCGGGAACTGCCACAACACGCAACTCCGCTCCCAGGCCGTTCGCCTCCGCACCCAACGATTCCACGACTTGAACCAATTGATGATCGTTTCGTGGAATCCCCCGGCCACATCGATTGAGACTGGGCTCGCGCGCTGTTTCCCCCTCGGGCCAATACTCGCCGCGATCGGACTCCTGCAGCACATCCGGTTGCCCCAATTCCCGCAAGCGACGAAACGCCTTATAGCTGACGGAAAAGTTTTCAAAGCTTTTGTTGATCACAATTTTCTGCATCGGTAGTGAGCGCCTTTCATCACTGTACCCGTCTTCCCCTTAGCCAGCTCAGAGCCACACAGAGAACTACTTCTTGGCCTCAGGGTACGACAAATAATTTCCCGTCCAATGCGCATACCGCCGATCAGCCCAATGCCGCACCTCTTCCTGACGGACTTCTCCGTAACGTTGCTGAAGCACGTCCCCAAACCGGATGAGCTGCCCGTCGATGGTGCGCACATCGGTCTCGGTAATCGCCGACCACTGTGTCTGCAAGGGCCCCTTCAGTTGGAGCCAGAATTGTTGAAACTGTTCTTGATTCATACGTCCCCTTAGTCTGTTACGAACATTTCGAGTATCCAGGCGGGTCGAACATCCGGCCGCACCAAGGATACGAGTGCGACTACTTAGAGCACACGGCGGACTGCCGGCACGGCGCCCGACACGCCCACACACACCTGTTCCTTTATCCGATCAAATGTCAGCGGCGGCAAGACACGCTTCTCGACCAATTCGCCCGTATGTCGATAGGGCCGTGACCGAATGATGCGATTGGCATAGAAGGCGCCGATGCCCACCAGCCGGCGCAACTCTTCGAGGCTCGCCGCATTAATATCCGTGATGGTGCTGCCGGCCGTGACTGTCGTGACGCCCGACACCACCTCGGCCGCCGGACTGACGCCGCTCACCGACAACCGCTCGGAGACCAACGCGCCCCGCCTGCTGATCCCGTCGCCCTGCTCGCCCAGCTGTTCGCTGTACATGTGGTGTACTCCTCATGTCGTCTACTCCCTGTCACTAGGATAACGGCTGCCCGTCAACTCCGTGTTCGTTCCTAGTCGCCGGAACGAGCACCTGGCGATCGCCAGGGCCTCCATCCGACGGACCGGCGGTCGACGCGCCCACTCCCGCTCCCATCGCCTCGCGATGTGCCGCCTTGAGCCGCAACATCCGGATATCCACGCGTGCCCCGCAATTGAGACACCGCCACCCACGGACTTCGGACGCCACTTCGTCCAACTCGCCTACCGTGCTCGCCTCACTTACGACCAACCCCGAACAGCGCTTGCAGCGCATCGTCAGTCCTCCTTCGTCACGCCCACCAGCACACGCCCCTGCCCGCACTGATCTCCGAACGCATCCCTATTGCCCGGCGCTTTCCGCAGATTCCCACACACAGGTATAGAGCACGATAGCCACGACGACGACGCCAAAGAGCATCGTCACCACACTGAAGGGATGAAGCTGACACCATTGCACCCAGGTCGACAGATCACGCATGACCACCACACCTTTTCGAAGACATTCATCATCCGCCACGCCGGGCAAACAGCGCGGTGGCCGCACCGGCAGCGGCCTTTCGCATAGACAGACGAACGCCACCGCGCGAACGAACACCGCCGCCGGCGTCACGCCTAATGACTTGCTACAACCGAAGCGCTAAGAGAGAGGAAGGAACAACTCCCGAGGAACTGACCCGCACCTAGGTGGGCAACCGTCAGAACGGCCTACCTTGTCATCTCGTCTGTTCACGCTACAGGGTATGGAGAGCACTGTCAACGAGACGCCGACGCCAAATCCCGCAAGCAATTGATATGATGCGTCTTATTTATTTCATGCCTGAGAAGCGGGTTGCGAATAGTCACGTAGGCCGACCATTCAACGAGTCCTTGCGCCACAACCTTCGCGCGGGTTCAGATGTCACACGGCACCGACACCATCGGATCAGTGCGCCAGATATAACATTCGCGCTGTGGGGATGCCCGTGATAGAGTGCCCTGCGGCAGATTCGGAAAGTCCTCATGTCGGTTCTCCTACAGGTCGACATGACGTCCGCCGTCCCGTTCGTGCCATTCCCGCGTAACGCATTCACGCCAAGGTAGCGGCAAGGCAGCAGTCGCAGGCAGTGCGGTCGGCGTCACGCCACCGCGAAAGGATCCTATGAGCGACAGCATGCGCAAACGACAACTGCAGCAAGCGCGCCGAGAGCGCAAACAGAAAAAAGACGATCGACGCGAGCAACGCAAGACAGACACACCCACCGGTCCAGCCACGGCAAACAGTGATTCCGGTGATCCCGATCTCGCCGGAATCTATCCCGGTCCGCAGCACCAGCGAGACATGGACACGCGGTGACCGCGCACACCACACTCGTTCCGATGCGTCACGAGCGCGGACACGCTGCCTTGCGCCCAATACGGTCATAGCTATTCTCCCCCCAGAGTGTTAGGGTGTGAGACGACACCGCGCGTGGGCCTCGCGGGAGATCGCGCAGGAAACGGCCTATTACCGATGTTGTTGTTGCCGAGAATCTGATCGGAAGCCTGACCCGAGCCGCCAGCCTGATTGCGTCTTTGGCCCTCTCCTTCCCCTCATGGGCCTGTTCTCGTGTTGCCAGCAATGTCACATTCCGGAAGGAGGAACCCCCATGGGTTCAAAGTTGTATGTTGGTGGTTTGCCCTATGCGGCAACCGAGTCTGAATTAACCACCCTGTTCGGCACGCACGGCACCGTCGCATCGGCCCGCGTGATCATGGACAAGTTCACCGGACAATCGCGTGGATTTGGCTTTGTCGAAATGTCTTCGCCTGAGGAAGCTCAAGCGGCCATTTCGGCCCTGAATGGCTCGCAAATGGATGGTCGTTCGTTGACCGTCAATGAAGCGAAGCCGCAGGAAGCACGCTCCGGCGGCGGTGATCGCGCCCGCTTCTAAGTAGCAGCGAAAGGCGGCTGAAGCGCTTCAACAGCACCTCAGCCGCCGACGCCGTTTCCCCTTCCACCACCTCTCACTCACATCGCTGTGCTCCCTGCTGTGAGGCACGGTCACAGGTCGCGAGCCGATTTCAGATTACCGGCCGGGGACGGAGAGATACACGCCGCGCGTCGACTGATCACGCTGACAGCTCTGCTCCGCAACCATGCGCTGCCCGATGGTAGCCTCCTTCGGGATACGCGCCATGCAAGCCTGCAAGGAATCCTCAACGGCGCCGGATGCAACCGTGGGCAATGCCGCCGTCTGCGATGTCGGCGGCACACTCTTCGGAACATCCGCGGCACTCGCCAAGGACGACACCAGCAAGCTCAACAGCCCTGCACTGACCAGCGCCGAGATTTTCGCGCAATCACGATTCCTCATGACACACCTCTCCTTCCTATAGGCCTACAGGACCATGCGCCGGCACAGGCCTAGCACGGGCGCATCAGCTACAGATCCACCGATTCGAGAGCGAAAGAAAAGGACAGACGAGGAGCAGGACGCCCCAAAAGCGCATGCCTGCAGTCGTCGTGAACAGGGTGACCGCTACAACATGAAGCGAAAATACCAGCGCGCAGGAAGGAATCGCGCGTAAGAGGAACGAGGGCAGAACCGAAGACTCATATCCACCCTACGCGCTTGGGCCGAGGCCTGTCAAACCAGGCGCCCCCGCTTGGGCCGCACTGATGATGATGATTAGAACCGTCGCGGCGGTCGCAATCATGGACAAGCTCCTGTGACAAACACGGGGACTGGGATATGAGGACTCCCTCGCAGCCAGTGAGGATGAGCTCTGGACACAGGACCAGATCAGCGGGCAGAACTCCCGAGCAGGCAGGATACGGATGTTGGTCTGCTATAATTTTAGGGAAAGGCAGGTCCCCTCATGAGACGACTTTTCTGCTGGCCTACTATCATCCTTGCACTCACCGGACTCACGGTAGCGACACCCGTCGCTACGACTCAGGCTGCCTCATCATCAAATCAAAAGACTCAGGAGAGCGGCACCACCCTCAAGGATGTAGAACGTGGCGTAAAAAAGGCGGTCCAGAATATCGAGCAGGAAATCCCAAAGATGGGCGCAGCCATCGGGGCTGGCTTCAACAAACTGACAGGATCAGGCGAGCGCTCGACGCCAGCGAAAGCAGGGAAGGAAGAGAAGAAGCATTAGTTCTCCTCTCCCCTCCTGACTCCCCGACACCACAGTAGCTATCGGTTCACGCAATCCCCAATCACACCTACAGCAATTCCTTCGGAATATTGCCACCGTTCGCCGCGAGCTTCTGCAGCACCGTCTTGTGCAACCAGATATTCATCTGAGCCGAATCACCCATCTTGTCCGCGGGGCATCCCAGTTCGGTGGCCAATTCCTTACGCGCGGTGAGGCTGCTATCCAAGCCGAGCAACTTCATCAGATCTACGATGGACGTCTTCCAGTTCAGTTTCTGGGTATTCTTGGCGGCCAACCCTTCCAGTTTACCCACAACATCCACCACGCTGATCGCTTTAGGCGCGGCGGGCTGCGCCGGAGCCGAAGGAGCAGCAGTAGGCGCAGGTGCAGCGGAGGGTGGCGGTGCGGCAGCCTCAGCCGGTTTGGCTCCAAATCCAAGCTTTTCCAGAATCGTACTAAACAATCCCATGGTGCACCCTCCTTTATTGCTTTGATAAATACATTCCCTCGCGCGCTCATACCAGAGCCGCGTGCGGGCAGTCATCCGACATTAGGCCAGTGGCAGCGGCTAAACAACAAGGGGCTAATCCGCCGGTATGCCGGAGTGAAGCTCCCCATGCGACTGCCGCCTGCGCTTCCAATGGATGTGACTGAATGAGGAGTGAATCAGCCGAGGGAGGGGAGCTACTGCTACGTCCGTCCGACTGGAATCGCCTTACTGATGGCTCGAGCTAGTGTACGAGCCCCTGATGCGGGCGGATTGTGCCGGGCAAGAGCCCCCCACCTTCCCTCTCCGGATTACTAATTTCGTCGGCTGCGCCACCAGATAACCACAGCCATGATAACCGTACCAGGAACCAAGACAAACAGTCCCAAAGCGAGGCTATAGAACGGTGCCACCATCAAACCGGAATTGCGTGAGTCGTGATAGTCCACTCCACTCGCGGCAATGGCGGAGGCCACCATCACTCCAAGACAAGAGGCAACGACCACACGCAACAGCCACCACCAGCCTCCGCCGCCCGGAGCGTAGTTGGTGAGAAAGGTCAGTGGAATGCCCAGAAAAGGGATGAGAAGCCACAGCCTCTCTAAAAAAGCGTTCCCTTCCGGGGTTGAAGGATGATTCCGTGCGGTACACGCAAGAGTGAGGAGGGAAATCACTACCCAGAGGCCCTCAGGTCCGAGCAAAGCTGAACCAATCCGCGCCATCATCGCTATGCTCACCTACATTGAAACAACCAACAAGCCGGATTACTGGACGAATCGCTTAAAATGGCGTCCATCCAACCCTCCCATCAAAAAGGGCGACTCGGGATTGTCCTCAGCCTCTATTGCAAAAAGCCAAGTCACCGGTCCCCTTTGGGACGACCAAAGAGACCTGCAGCTCTACCCACAACGAGAATCACTTGAGCAGGTCTTCGCCACATCATCCTCTCCAATCACTCATATGCATAAAAGACGTGGGCGAGGCGTTTGTGTGCCCCCATCATTGCTACCCATAGCGCCATAACTACAACGAGCTCACGTGCACAGCACGCTTCAATACGACATTTTCCAACCGGCTAGGCTATCGGTATAGCCCGCATGCGTGAATCACATACCTACCCGTTCTCAAAACTTCACCGACACATACTCGGCTCGCCCCTTGTCGCTGTCTCGGCGCCTTTCGTACAATGCGCCGCGGAGGACCATGAAACACGCCCCCCCAGCCCTGATCGACTTACGCAGCGATACGGTCACGACACCCTCGTCGGCCATGCGGGACGCCATGGCCACCGCCCACGTCGGCGATGATGTGTACGGCGAGGATCCGACCGTCAACGCCTTGCAGGAACGCGCCGCCGCGCTGGTGCAGAAGCGCTTCGCCCTGTTCGTGCCGTCGGGCACGATGGGCAATCAGTTGGCGATTCGTGTGCAGACTAAGCCAGGCGATGAAGTCATCGTCGACAGTCGCGCCCACGTCGTGCGCTACGAACAGGGTGCGGCCGCCGCGCTGGCCGGGGTGCAGTTACACATGATCCCCACCGAGCGCGGCTTGCTGAGTCCCGAGCAGGTCGAGGCCGCGATTCGTCCGAAGGATCCGTACACGCTCCCCACGGGCCTTATCTGTTTGGAGAACACGCACAACAGCGGCGGCGGGTCGATCTATTCGTTGACAGCCATTGAGCGCATTCGCGCGTTGGCCGAGGCGCACGGCGTGCCCATGCATTTGGACGGCGCGCGGCTCTTCAACGCCGTGGTGGCAGCCGGTGTGCCGCCCACCGCCTATACGCGGCATTTTGAGACCGTGTCGTTCTGTTTGTCGAAGGGATTAGGCGCGCCGGTGGGCTCGCTCATTGCGACCGACAGCGAGGATCTGCTGACGAAACTGCGTCGGTTCCGGCGCATGTATGGCGGTGCGATGCGGCAAGCCGGCATTGTGGCGGCGGCGGGCCTCTATGCGTTGGAACACAATATCACCCGCCTCAAGGACGACCACGACCACGCCAAGGTCTTGGCGCGCGCGCTGCGGAGCCTCCCGAATGTGCGCCTCGATTTGGCGCGGGTGGAAACCAACATCGTGATCTTTGATGTGGTGGACGATCCGCGGTCGGCCGGGGACATTGTCGCGGCGCTGCGCGCGGCGGGCGTGCTGATCAACGCGATCGGCCCGGCGACCTTCCGTGCCGTGACGCACCTGGATGTGCGGGCGACCGACATCGAGCGCGCGGCGCAGATTTTTCAGCGCGTGCTTGCGCGCTAGCTTGCTGACTTCCGTCGAATCAATGCGTCGTATCGTGGATCCCCTGCGTATAGATCCGCGTAGGCCGCTCGCCTGAGCGACTATTCGACGGCTTGTCGACGACGCGTGACCGACGCGTTGCGCGTTGATTGACACGTCCGCTGCACGATCCTTAGAATGCCGAGCATCCGTCGCACGTTGTCACGTTCGCTCCCTTGTGCGCGACTGCCATGAACGACGCGGCCCTGTCTTTTCCCCAGATCACGACCATTCTCGACGTCACCGACCGCCTGGGACTCGACCGCGAATGGGTGGAGATTCCCCTCTCGCCCGAGCCGTCCGGAACCGTGCGTCGCTTGGCCAATGGAAAGTTGGAAATTATTGTGGACTCGGATATGCCGTTTGACTCCTGGTTGGCGACGCTTCCCGATCGCATCCAGGCCCTAGACAGCGCGAGCGCGGCACCCCAGCCCCGTTCTGGAGATCGGTGAACGTATGACGCCGCAGCCATCACCATCCGATGCCGTACCGACTCGCGAAGAGCTGAATGCGGAATTGCTGCCGGTGCCTGAGCCGCCGGATGCGCCGGACCCAATTGATCCGCCCGGATTTGATGAGGTGGTGGCGGCTGGCCTGCGCCACGTCAAAGGCAAGCGCGGGGGCGATCTGGTCGCGGTGCTTTTAGTGGGGTCGGCGGCACGACGCACGATGACGGCCCACAGCGGATTGGATTTTGTGGCGGTCGTCAAGGGCGACGACGTGCGCGACGAAATCGTCCGCGTCTCGGACCGCACCATCGAAATTCGCTACTGCGGCGAAGCGATTCTCTACGACGACATCAAGCACGCCATGCGACTGCCTCCGCTCCTGCGCAAGGCCCGTGTGCTGTTCGAGCTGGACGGAGTCGGCGGGAAGCTCGTGGACCTCGCGAACGACCGTTTTCGGCATGGGCCGCCGCGCCCGTCCGTCTACGAGCAGATCCGCATGAAGCACGAATGTCAGCATTGGCTCGGGAAGGCGGAAGACCTGCACCGTAAGCCGGCGACGGCCGCCTACCTCTGCGGGCTGTTCTACGATCAATTCCTCTCGACGTTTTTCCGATTGCGCGGCCTGTGGCCGACGGCACCGGCGGATGCCATTCGCTTTGTGGCGTCGCGCGATGCGGGGGTGGGCGCCCTCCTGGAACGGTTCCAGCTGGCGCCGACACTGTCCGAGCGGGTGGCGGTGGGGCGGCAGTTGATCGACGTGGTGCTCAAAGACATTCCCCTCCCCGCGCGCATCGACTAGCTCGCTGACCTGCCGCGTCTGTGTCGCCGCACTGTGATGCGGCCGGCCTTCCGTGCATCCCGTTTGGTTGTACCCGTGTGAACATGTGCGCACCGCGGCGTCAGTCGAGGAACCGTCTCGACTCAGCAGGCCGTCCCACAAGAGGAGCATCGTCATGGATATTGGGTTCATCGGTCTCGGGAAGATGGGGCTCAACATGGTCACGCGACTGCGGCGCGGCCAGCATCGCGTCGTGGTCTACGACCGTGCGCCGGAGGCGATCCGTCAGGCGGAAGCTGAGGGCTGTCTCGGGGCTCGCTCGTTGGCCGACATGGTCAGTCAGTTGCCCACGCCGCGGACCGTCTGGATCATGGTGCCATCCGGCGCGCCGACGGAGGAAACCATCACGGCCGTGGCAGCACTGCTCTCGCGCGGCGATACAATCATCGACGGCGGCAACACGCGCTTTCACGACGACGTGCGACGTGCCGCCGAACTGGCCCCCAAGGGGCTCCACTATGTCGATGCCGGCACCAGCGGCGGCGTGTGGGGATTGCAGAACGGCTACTGTTTGATGATTGGCGGCGAGACGGACGTGGTCAATCGGCTGGCCCCGATCTTCACGACGCTGGCGCCGCCGGACGGCTGGGCGCACATGGGCGGCGTCGGCGCGGGCCACTACGTGAAGATGGTGCACAACGGCATCGAGTACAGCATGATGCAGGGCTACGCCGAAGGGTTCGAGCTGATGGCCAAGAGCGGGTACAACCTGGATCTCGGACGCATCGCCGACCTCTGGATGCGCGGCAGCGTCGTCCGGTCCTGGCTGTTGGAACTGGCAGTAGGCGCGCTGAAGGCCGACCCGAAACTGGAGGCCCTCAAGGGCTATGTGCAGGATTCCGGCGAGGGACGCTGGATGGTGCAGGATGCGCTCGATAAGGATGTTCCGGTCCCGACGCTGACGGCCGCCCTCTTTACCCGCTTTCGGTCGCGGCAAGAGACATCCTTTGCGGAAAAACTTCTGGCGGCCCTGCGGAACGCGTTCGGCGGGCATGCGGTGCGTAAGACATGAGCGGGACCACGCCGCGAGGAACTCAGGTGCCGAAGACGCCGCGGGAACCGAACACCGTTCCGCTCCAGGGCGTGCCCGAGAAGGACCATTCGCAGGATGCCGAGCCCTGCACGATTGTGATTTTCGGCGGATCGGGCGATCTGGCGCGTCGCCGCCTCATCCCCGCCCTCTATAACCTGCTGCTCGATGGCCTCATGCCGCCGACCTATGCGGTGATCGGACTCGGCCGCAAAGCGATGACGGACGACGAGTTTCGCCAGGCCGCCAAGGAAGGTATCCTCAAGCATTCACGGCAGGCGCTACAGGATGACCGCTGGGCGGCCTTTGCGCCACATCTCTTTTATGTCCAAGGCGACAACGACGAGCCGGCCACCTACGCTGGACTACGCAGCAGGATCGAGGAGGTCGAAGCCACGCTCGGCTTGCCCGGCCATCGCATGTTTTACCTCAGCATTCCACCCAGCTCGTTCGTCCCTGTCTGCGATGGACTGGAAGGCGCGGGCCTGGCCGTCAAACCGGCACCGGGGCAGCCCTATGCACGCATCATCGTGGAAAAACCGGTGGGCCGCGACCTGGAGTCGGCCAAGGCCATCAATGCCGTGACCGGCCGCGTCTTCGACGAATCGCAAATCTTTCGGATCGACCATTATCTGGGCAAGGAAACGGTTCAAAACCTCATGGTCGTCCGATTCGGGAACAGCCTCTTCGAACCGATTTGGAACCATAAGTACATCGACCATGTGCAAATTACGGTGAGCGAGGCCGAAGGCGTCGGCACGCGGGCCAGTTACTACGAGGAAGCCGGTGCGCTGCGCGACATGATCCAAAACCACCTCCTGCAGCTGCTCTGCCTGGTGGCGATGGAGCCGCCCTACTCGCTGGACCCCGACGTGGTGCGGAACGCCAAGATGGAAGTGTTGCGGAGTCTGCGGCCGATCCGCGGCGACGACGTCGACCGCTCGACCGTTCGCGGGCAATATTCGGAAGGCATCGCCCATGGCCAGCGCGTGCCCGGGTATCGACGTGAAGCGGGCGTGAATCCCGACTCCACCACCGAAACCTACGTGGCGGTCAAATGCGTCGTAGAAAATTGGCGCTGGTCCGGCGTGCCCTTTTATCTTCGCACAGGCAAGGCGCTCCCGAAGCGGGCGAGCGAGATCGCCGTGCAGTTCAAAGAGGTGCCGCGAATTCTCTTCAATGCGAATCCGGCCGAGCCGCTGCCGCCGAATGTGCTGATCCTACGCATTCAACCGGAGGAAGGCTTGTCGATGCGGATGGTCTCCCGTGTGCCGGGTACGCGCGAACAGACCCATCCGGTGGAGATGCAGTTCAAGTACAGCGAAGTGTTCGGGCGTCCCTCGCCAGAGGCCTACGAGCGGCTGCTCCTGGACGTGATGATCGGCGATGCGTCGCGCTTCATGCGCCGCGATGCGGTGGAGGCCTCCTGGGCCTGGATTACCGATATTCTGGACGGGTGGGCGCAGCAGGGCTCGCGGTGGCTACCGGAATATCAGGCCGGCAGTTGGGGCCCGGTCGAAGCGGATCGGCTGATTCAACGGGATGGGCGAAACTGGCGAACGCTGTAGGCTCACACCCTAAACGGTCTGTCGTTACGTCCACAGGTCGGTGAGCTGTGCGCGCAGGGCCTCGGCTGTGCCGATCCCCCCAATGAAACGGAGAAACTCGCCGTTCCGGTAGAGCGCGAGCGTCGGCAGGCTGTCGATCTCCAATTCGGACGCGATCTGACGCGATTCCTGCACATTCAGCGCCGCGATCGTGAGCCGCGATCCAAGTTCCTCTCCCAACCGTTCCAACTGCCCCTTCAGCGCCTGGCAGTGGCCGCAGCCCGGCTGCCAAAAGAGCACGAGGGCGGGCACGGGCGCCCGTTCCACGACCTGTTCGAAATTCCAGTCGGAGACGGGATGAATCATGCCTGGGCACGGGTACGCCAATCGGCCAGATTCGGCTCAATCACCTGCTGGTAGAGCTGCGTGGCGAAGCGACGGTATCCTTCCGTGGAGAGATGCAGACCGTCGTTTGAATAGTCGGCGGCCAGCATGCGGCTGGCGGGATCGGAGGTCTCTTCGAAGAGGTCGAAGTAGGCGAGTCGCTTCGACCGGGCGTAGTCGATAATCAGCTGGTTCAGCACCGAGCGCCGCTCCAGATGGTGCGCCAAAAAGGCGCGCGCCTCCGGCGAGTGGCCGTTGCCGTCAATCCGGATGGAGGGCACGGTGATGGGAATCGGGATGGCGTTCGCGGCGGTGGTTCGTTCGTACAGCGTCACAAGGTTCTGCATGATGTCGTCGGTGTTGGCGTTCCACCCCAGGTCGTTGGTGCCGCCGAGGATCACGACGACGGTGGGGCCGTGACGCAACACGCTCTCCGAGAAGCGCAGGACCATCTCCCTCGTGAGCTCCCCACACACGCCGGACGTAATCACCTGGGCCTGCTCGCCGAGGTGCGCCTGCAAGACGTCTCCGTAAGGAGTCTGCCGGCCATCCGGATTATCGGCCGAAGGGGATTGAAATCCAGCTGTTAAGCTATCACCGAAACAGACAATAGTCATACCCAGACCATTTAGTAGGGCGCATAAAACCATAACTGCGGATTGTACGCAAGTAATTTATGAATGCCAACCGCCCAAAATTTTGAGACCGTCGGACGACCGGAGATGCAGCGAAGACCGCGTATTTCCTTGACCGTTTTGACCTTCCGTCATACTTGTAGAGGCACCATGGCTCAACCTGCGCATCGGCTCCCTCCCAAGCCTTCGGCTCGCGACGGATCGCCTGAAACGACGTCGATCAAACATCTGCTGCGCCTGCTCGACCGCATGGCCAAGTCCGTGCGCACCTACGGCGCCACGAACGCGGTTGCCGTCAAATTTTTCACACAGTTTCATCAGGAGCTCACGACGCATCTCGACGAGTACAACAACCTGGGCTTCGTCGTCCAACGGTCGGAGTTGTATGTGGGCGAAGACTGCGTCTACGCCACGGAGGAGTCGCTCGGCGAAAACCTGGCGTTTCGGCTCTATAGCGACGGAATCCGCGAATTGCGGTTCCACAACGGAGTCACGGAAGAGGACCTGCGGGGCTTTCTCGACTGCTTGTGGGGAGCCGCAGACGGGTCGGACGCCGATGATGACTTTGTCACGCGCATGTGGGTGAAGGACCTGACGACGATTACGCTGGTCACGGCGGAGGAAATCGTCATGTCAGCGCTCGAAGCGCAGATTTTCGAGCCGCAGGAGACGGGCTTCTATAAGCCTCCGCCCGAGTCCATGAAGGAGATCGCGGTGGCCGAAAAGGCCAAGGGTGCGAACCTCGCGCGGGCAGCCGCACGCCCCAGCTCCGGCGACACGGTCGGCTATGAGCTGTCGGAGAGCGAGATGGCCCGCTTGGCCGAGGAGATTCAGGCCGAGACCCAGACCGATCAGGCCCTCTACGTGTTGGACATGGTCAAGGCCATCCTGGCCTCGGAGCAGTCGCCGATCTTGTTGGGCAAGGCGCTGGATCTTCTGGCGCATTCCATCGACACGCTGCTGGAGAGCGGCAACTGGACGACCCTGCTCGAAGTGATGGCGATCCTGCGCGAACTGGATGCGCTCAGCCAAACGCTCACACCGGCGCACAAGGACACGATCGCGAAGATCCTCACATCCAGTCTTTCCGGCGACCGCCTTGGGCATGTCGAAGCGGCCCTGAACCGAAAGGCCGATCAGTCGACCGAGGGGCTCGACGAATATCTGAAGCAATTCACGGGCGATGCGATTCCCGCCTTCTGCACGCTCCTCGGCAACCTGCAGCATGCGGAGCATCGCGCGGTGGTTGCGCAGACGCTCACCCTGCTGGGCAAGGCCCAGCCGGAAGTATTGCTCAAGACATTGACCGACCGGCGGCCGCACCTGGTCAAGGCGGTGCTGACGATTCTGATGAAATGGCAGGACCCACGCTATATCGATGCCATCGAAAAGGTCATTCGCTATCCGGATGCTTCCGTGCGCCGCGAAGTGTTGCGCGCAATCGGCCAACTGCGTCCGAGCGGCAACGCCAACCGCATCGTCGCCCTGGTGACGGATGAGGACGAGCTCATCCGCCTCAATGCGCTGAAGCTCCTCCAGAGCGGCGCCTACACGACACAGTTTGAAGTGTGGGAATCCTTGGTGACGGCCGAATCGTTTGCGGAGCGACCGGTGGCGGATCGGCGCGGCATCTACCACGCGATGTGTGTTTCGGTCGGCGATGGGGCCGTCCCCTACTGGCGCGGACTGTTGGCTGATTGGGGTTGGCTGGGCCGCCACCGAAAGGAAGAGCAGGCGCTCATGGCGGTGGAGTCCCTCGCGCGCCTCGGCACCGCGGCGGCTCGTGCCGCACTCGAACATGGGCAGCTCAAGGGCAATACCGCGGTGCGGCAGGCCTGTGCAGCCGCGCTGGCGACGCCGCCACGACGAGCGAGCTAGGTCGTTTCCCTGAGGCGTTGCGGGACCATCGTGACGCGCATTCCTGAAGATCTGACCATCGTGTAGTTCCGAAGGTAGTATCGTCCTATGGATCAGAAACAGACTCCAGCCGGTTCGTCCCCATCAGCTTCCGCATCCGCAGCCTCTGCCGCCAAGCACAGCGCGCCGGAATCTGATGCCGCCGGCAGCGTGATCCTCACCCACGAGCGGTCGCTCGCAGGCAAGATCGGCAGGGGGTCGGAAGCGCGTGACATTCTCGACCAGCAGGTCATGATGCTGGGGACCCAGTTGGTCACACAGCTCAATGTCCTTCTGAAAACCTCCAAATTACACGGGCGCGAGAATTCCGCACTGGACAAGCCGGTCGAGACCATTCGCGATCTGGTGCAGACACTGGCCCACGACGAGCCGGTGACGGTGCGGGTGCAGAACGACTTTTTGTTCTTGGGCGAACACCACCTCAAGCTCAGCAGTCAGCAGATGGCGGTGTTTGCCGGCGTGATCGACAGCATGGTCAAGTTCGGCATCGGCGCCATGACCTTTACCCACGACTTGAGCGGGCGCGAGATTCGGGAGTTCGCGCATATCGTCGTGACGACGGAGCCGGGCGAAACCGCGTTTGACTCGATTCAACAGCGGCTGCAGGCGCAGGAAGTGAAGAGCGTCACCGTCGATCTACCCTGTTCCGGCGGCCGCGGCCAGGACGACGCGATCACAGATTCGACGAAAGGCACCGGCGCCCCGGTCGATGCGCGCGCTACGGCAAAGAGCAAGGCCAAGAACGGCTATGCCCGCGCAGCCGGCTCGGTGGCGCAGCTCAATCAGGCCATCCGCGAAGGCGGCACCGTGCGGTTCAAATCGGCCAAGCGCGCGATTCAGAACATCGTCGACCTGATGAAGCACGACCCCACCGCGCTGCTCGGCCTGACGACGCTGCGCTGCCACGATCAATATACGCATAACCACTCGGTCAACGTGGCCCTGCTGGCAGTGGCCTTAGGGAATCGCGCCGGCTACCCCAAGGTGGAACTGGCGGATCTGGGCTTGGCCGCGCTCTTCCACGATGTGGGGAAGACCGCCATTCCGCTGGAGGTGCTGAATAAAACGGGCGAGTTCACGCAGGACGATTGGACGATGATGCGCCAACATCCGACTGAAGGCGTGTTGACGCTGACGGCCCTGCGCGGCGTGGCCAACCTGCCAGGACGCATGGCGGCCGCCTCCTTCGAGCACCACATGAACATGGACCTGTCCGGGTATCCCAAGCTGCAGGTGCCCTGGACCGTCTCCCTCACCGGCCGCATCCTCACGATTGCCGATTGCTACGACGCGATGACCGCCTCCCGCGTGTATCGGCGCGAGCCCATGTCGCCCAACAAAGTGCTGCAATTCATGTTCAATAAGGCGGGCCAGGCCTTTGATCCCATCCTGCTGAAACTCTTTTCCACCTGCGTCGGCATTATTCCCATCGGCAGTTTGGTGATGCTGGACACGGATGAGATGGCCGTGGTGATCAGTCCGGCCGCCGACAAGCAGCATGCGGAGCGCCCGATTGTCCGCATCATTGCGGATGCGCAGGGCAACATGATCGAGGGGCCGGAAGTGAATCTGCGCGACATGGACGACCAGGGCCTGTACCTGCGGAGCATCGTCCGGCTGATCGACAACACCGAGCATCGCTTCGACACCAGCCGCTATTTCGTGTAGCTCGCTCGATCCCGCGCGGCAGGGTGAACGTGCCTTCATTTCGACTGCCCTGACACTCGCTTCTCCCCTGTTTCACGCCTATTCCGTGCCTTCCTTTCGGCCACATTGCCGCCGTCCCCCGCCTTGACTCCCATGGGAGCCACAGCTATTCTCCCTCATCCAATCGACTCATTTGTGTCCTGTGTTGGGGTGAAAGGAGCCTCTCAAATGGTGCGTGTCATGCATATCTGTGTACGAACCGTCTGTGCCGTCGTCATGGCTGGTGCGCTGTCACTTCCCACGCTTGGATGGGCAGCCGATTTCAAAATGGGCGTGATCGACCCGCAAACGGTCTTGGAAAAAACAAAGGCGGGGAAGCGGGCGCTCGATGCCTTGCGGGAATATGCCCAGGCGCGGCAAAAGCTCCTCGCGCAGGATGAGGACGACCTGAAGGGCATGGAGAAGCAGCTCAAGGAGCAGGAAGCGTCCCTGAGCGATGCGGCGAAAAAAGAGAAGCAGGACAAGTTTCGGGCGAAGATTGCCGACTACCAAAAGCGCTTGCAGGAATTCAATCAGGAACTCGCCGCCAAACAAAAGGGCTTGGTCGACGAGTACATGAAGAAGATTGCCGCCTCGACGCAATCGGTGGCGGAGAAGACCGGCTTTACGATGGTGGTGGATAAGGGCAGCGAACAAACCATCAAGATCGTCATTTACAACAAAGACACCATCGACCTGACCGACCAGGTCATTAAAGAATTCGACCGAGTGAACAAGTAAGCCGCTCCGCGGACGCGCTTAGGCCTCGGTGAGGCCGATATCGCGCCGCAAGCGCGTCAGCAGATCGTCCAGATCGGCTGTGCCGGAACCCACAGTCTGCCCCACCAGCGTCAGCTGGCTGGGGCGGCGGATTCCCAATCCCAATTCCCCTGCCCGTTTGATCTGTCCCTGTTCCCAAATTGAGCGACTCAGCAACCGTGTTGAAGCGCCGTACGATCGCAGCAAGGCGAGCGCCACGACGTCCAATGCTACACGATCGCCGCTGAGCAGCAACAGGTTCGTCTGAGCGGCGGTCCCGCTCGTCGGCCCACCGTCGACCATGATGCTGGTGGCGTCTGCGATGTGTATCGCAGGATGCACTGCCAAATTCAGCTCCGCGATGCGCTCCTGCCAATGCCCCGACAGAAACGCCAGGGAGGGACGCTGGCGCGGATGGATCAACCCCACAACATTTTTGAGCGCGCAGGAATACTCCGCAAAGCGATGGGCTTTCACCACCGGGACATTGATGATGACGTCGGCCTCGTAGGCCGCGCGTGAAATCAAAAAGCGCGGGATGACGGAGGCCTGCGGCGGCGCGACAGCCACCCACGGCTCAGTTTCCAGCGCGAGCACACGCGCTCCCGCAGCTTCGGCAGCCTGCTGCATGCCGGTGAGGCGAAAGTTCTGCTGCGTCGGAAAGCGGATCATGCCGGAACTGTCGGCCACGATCACGTCGGCCGCACCCGCCGCACGCACCGCTTCTGCGACGGCCGCCACCACTGCGGGATTGGTCGTCGTAGGAGGCGGACGATCGTTGAGCAGATTCGGCTTGATCAGCACCCGCTTGCCGCGCAACGCCAACGGGGAGAATCCACCAAGCCGCTCCATTCCAGCGCGCAGCATCGCTGCGGGATCCTGACCGGAGACGACAACAACCGTCGCCCGGTCGCCCTGGCCGTACAGGTTCTGTGGAATGGGATGCGGCGGGACGAGCGGCGCGTCCGGTTCGATCAGCAATTCCTTGATGAGCGAGCGCGGCCCGCGTGCAATGGCCAACCCCAGCGTCACGCCGAAACCTGCCAGCGCCAGCCAGTGCCGCCGTGATACGCGCATCGGTTACTGTGCGTCTCCGCGGCGCAGCGGATAGTCGGCCGCACGCCATGCCTTGATGCCGCCGTCCATCGACACCACGTTGGTGTAGCCCATGCGTTGTAATGCCTCCGCCGCCAATACGGAACGAAACCCGCCGCCGCAATAGAGAACGATCGCGGCAGCCTTGTCTGGGACCACCTCTTCAATGTCCCGCTCGATGATGCCCTTACCCAGATGTTGTGCGCCGGCCGCATGGTCCACAGCGTATTCGCCGTCCTCCCGCACATCGAGAAAATGGAGCGGCTCCTGACGATCGAGGCGCTGTTTGACGGCCTCGACGGTGCAGGTGGTGACATGTTGTCGCGCCGCCTCAACCAAACGGAGAAACCCTGGGCTATGCTGCATAGGCACCTCAATCAAAAGAGTGTGATTTGCGCCGACTGTGGCAGCGGACGCTGAAAGGTCTGGGGCACAGTATGGCGCCCGTCCGAGGCCAAGCCAAGCCTACGACAGGTGACCGCAAACAACTGTTCAATCGTGCGCCAGCCGTCATCATGACCGCGCTGTCGGTCGAAGAATTCGGACGGCCGCGATGCAGCCCCTTGCGTCTGCGCCAGTCGATGGCGCACCCGGTCGACGCGATCGGGGTACGCCTCCGCAAGCCGCTCCCAGAATACGGCTGCGCCACTCCCCGGCAAACGCAGCAGCGTCATGAAAGCTTCCGTCGCGCCAGCTTCCCGAGCCTGGCGCAGAACGAGCGGGATATCCGAATCGTTCAGCCCCGGGATGATGGGCGCCAACGACACGCCCACGCTGATCCCCGCGTCGGTCAAGCGCCGGATCATCTCCAACCGTTTCGCCGGTGTCGGCACATGCGGCTCCAGCTTCCGGGCCATCTCCTGTTGCGCAAACGGCAGGCTCACGTAGACGCGAAGCCAGGCGCGCGCGGCAATGGCGCGGAGAATATCCAGATCGCGCAGCAGCAGCGTGCCTTTCGTGATGATGGCGACGGGATTTGCGAATGCGGCGCAGACGTCTAAGCACTGGCGGGTAAGCCCATAACTCGCCTCGATCGGCTGATAGCAGTCGGTGTTGCCGGAAAACAGCACCAGCTCGCCTGCCCAGGAGCGCGAGGCAAAGGCCTCTCGGAGCAGCGCGGCGGCTGAGGGTTTGACGATGAGCTTGCTCTCAAAGTCCGTCCCTGCGCCGAAGCCCCAATATTCGTGGGACGGCCGCGCATAACAATAGGCACAGGCATGAAAGCAGCCTCGATACGGGTTGACACTCCAGCGAAAGGGTAGATCAGGGCTCTCGTTACGGCTCAGGATGCGTCTGGTCGCATCTTCAAACAGCGTGACGCGAGCGTCAGGTGCCGGCTCAAGGAGGTCGCGCACGTGGGACTCGAACGGATTGGGTGGATTCTGGATGGGACGCACCGCGGCATCGTGCCGTGCATGCGACGTACTGTCAAGATGTCGCGGCGCAGGACGAGTGCGGGCGGGGCGAGCTGAGCGAGCACTGTCGCTAGTTCACCACCCCTGTCGGTTCTCCGCCGCAGTGAGTGGCGCGAAGGATCGTGCGGCCTGTTTGACTCAATCTAGGGCCGATGCTATTGTCCCCCACCATCCAAGGCCTGCCATGTACGACCTGCGTTTTCTCCGCGATAATCTTCAGCTTCTGCGCGATCAATTGGGCCCTCGCGGCGCCGATGTCGCATGGGACGAGCTGCGTCTCGCGCTGGATGCGCGCAAGGCCTCGGCCATGCAGGTGGAACAACTCCGCCACCAGCTCAAGAAGGGCTCGGAGGAAGTCGCCAAACTCAAGCGAAGCCAGCAACCGGCGGATGCCGCGATGGCTGAGATGAAGGCCTTGGGCGATCGTATCAGCGAGGGGGAAGAAGAGCTCCGCCGTATTGAAGGTCAGGTCGAACAAGCGGCCCTGCGCATTCCCAATCTCCCGCACTCCTCCGTGCCGATCGGTGCCAGCGCAGAGGCCAATGTCGAAGTGCGTCGATGGGGCACACTCCCGACCATGACCTGGACGCCCCGTTCCCATACCGACCTCGGCGAAGCCCTCGGGATTCTGGATTTTGAGCGCGCCGCCAAAATTGCCGGCGCCAGATTTGCGGTGCTCACGGGCGTAGGAGCACGACTGGAACGTGCGCTGATTAACTTTATGCTCGACCGGCACACGAGCGACCATGGCTATCGGGAGATGATCCCGCCATTCTTGGTCAATCGAGCGTCGATGACCGGGACGGGCCAGTTGCCGAAATTTGAGGAAGATCTCTTTCAGCTGCGGGACGACCCTTATTTTTTGATCCCGACCGCGGAAGTGCCGGTGACGAATTTTCATCGCGACGAAATTCTCGACGAAGGCACCTTGCCGCGTCGCTATGTCGCCTATACGCCCTGCTTTCGCCGCGAGGCCGGATCCTACGGAAAAGACACCAAGGGGCTCATTCGCCAACACCAATTCAACAAAGTCGAGTTGGTCAGCCTCACGAAGGCGGACCAGTCGTACGAGGAACTCGAGCGGCTGACCGGGCATGCGGAGGCGATTCTGCAGGCGTTAGCGCTGCCGTACCGCGTGATGGCGCTCTGTTCAGGGGATATGGGCTTTTCGTCCGCAAAGACCTATGATCTGGAGGTCTGGCTCCCCTCGCAGAACATGTATCGGGAAATTTCGTCTTGCAGCAACTTCGAGGGCTTTCAGGCTAGGCGTGCGAATATTCGCGTCCGTGGGTCAGCCTCGAAAAAGGACGCGAAGACCGAAGTGCTGCACACGCTCAATGGGTCCGGCTTGGCGGTCGGGAGGACATTGGTTGCGGTGCTGGAAAATTACCAACAGGCAGACGGATCGGTCGTGATTCCCACAGCACTCAGGCCCTATATGAACGGCCTCGAGCGCATCGACAGCACGGGCAACACGAACCAGTAGTGTTTACGGGTGACATTTCCGACGAGCTCTTCATTGGGAAGACCAACTTCTAAAACTGTTCTATTGGCCGCGAATTGGAACGTCTGACGGGTGAACGCTCACAACCGCTACTCAGCCAAGCTGATATGACCAACAAGCGCAGACTCTTCACTTCCAGCAATCTAGCTTCGTAGCGATTAGGAAAGGGGCTTAGCATGCCTTGCTTAGAGGCGGATATCGGATTAGAGCTGCCAAGCAGACCGCACATGGCCTAGATATATGGCTAATTTCAAGTGCGTAACCATCATGCTTCACCCGGCAACCCGCATTGCCATTCTGGCTGGAGCAACGCTTGTAGCATGGGGCGGATGTGCTGCGCTCTTTAGTGCGCGGTCGATCTCTGATATTCAGTCATCGGAGTTTAGAGCGTCATTATCATCGGATGAGTCGGCGCCTGCTACCCATGCCTGCATCGCCCAAGCGCTTTACGACTATCGAGATGGAACAAGCCGCCCGTTTGCAGACCTGGCCACACGTGTGTTTGGAACAACGCATGAGATTGCAGTTAAAACACCGCATGTTCCGGCTGCTGGGATCTATGACACTGGAGGAGAATATTTGGTGCTTATTGAAACGAAACCACAGGCACACGGAAGTGTTGCGGCATTGTGGGTTAATCAATATCTGTTGGTGCCAAATTCTAACGACTATCTGACACAGGTCTTAGCAGTTACCCAGCAGTGCCCATTGGTGAGCGACCTTACCCGTGTCATACGGCCAGCTCCAATATCTCCTCCTGGTGTGGCAAGTTATTAAATTGATCTTAACCTTCTAGATGAGTGCCCTTTTCCCTGGTGCTTATTAGATGGGCGCTTGGCTTGCTCTCGATTTCATACCGCATCTAGCCAATCGGATCCAGACTGCGCTACATATTAGCAAACGGCCTCTAGGATGCTGGCAAGACGTCAAAGAGCTCGGACGAGGGAAATCGTGGAAGCGATGGATTGCTACCTCAAGCGCAAGCAGGATCACGTCCGCGCCCTCATCGAACGGATTTGAGTTAGGCCATTTTAGGCCATTGCGAAACGGCTCATTACAGATGACCGTCATAAGTCATTGATAGAGCAGGCAGGAGGGGTGACGGAGCGGCCGAACGTGCCAGTCTTGAAAACTGGAGACGGGGTAACCTGTCCGCGAGTTCAAATCTCGCCCCCTCCGCCAAAATTTAACATGGCGCCCTAACAGAAGTGGGCCATAGG
>JAYREW010000023.1:347500-348875 GCA_041908685.1 Nitrospiraceae bacterium
CCTCAGTGTCAGGTGCGAGCCAGGGCGCCGCTTTCGCCACTGGTATTCCTCCCGATATCTACGCATTCCACCACTACACCGGGAATTCTGCACCCCTCTCTCGACCTCAAGCCGAGCAGTCTTGAGCGTCCCCTCCCAGTTAAGCCAAGAGATTTCACACCCAACTTACTCAACCACCTGCGCGCGCTTTACGCCCAGTAAATCCGGATAACGCTCGCCACCTACGTTTTACCGCGGCTGCTGGCACGTAGTTAGCCGTGACTTATTCCTAGGGTACCGTCCTTCCTCGTCCCCCAGAAAAGGAGTTTACAACCCGAAAGCCTTCGTCCTCCACGCGGCGTTGCTGGGTCAGCCTTCCGGCCATTGCCCAATATTCCTCACTGCTGCCTCCCGTAGGAGTTTGGCCCGTGTCTCAGTGCCAATGTGGCTGATCGTCCTCTCAGACCAGCTACCGATCATCGCCTTGGTAAGCCTTTACCTTGCCAACTAGCTAATCGGACGCAGGCCCCTCCTTCAGCGCATCGCTGCTTTCCTTGTGCCCCTCTAACAAACACAAGCTCATGCGGTATTAGCTCAAGTTTCCCTGAGTTGTCCCCCACTAAAGGATAGGTCACCTACGCGTTACTCACCCGTGCGCCACTGTCTACCTAAGCAGACCGTTCAACTTGCATGTGTTAAGCACGCCGCCAGCGTTCATCCTGAGCCAGGATCAAACTCTCCATTTAATCCTAACTTTCTTCATTCTTCATCCACGATAGCTAAAACTGCAACACTCTCGTGTCTCTTACCTTCCTACCACTCTTTAACTGTTAAGGTGCATGTTCACTAAAAGCAGGTAATGTTGGCAGCGGCCTACTCTTGCACTCAGTCACCCGAGGACTACCATCGGCGCTGGAGGGCTTAACTGCCAGGTTCGAGATGGGACTGGGTGTACCCCCTCCGCTCTAGCCACCAACAAAACCTGCCCTCAGCTATGCATTTGTCCCGACGCTGATCTCTCAGCACCGGCTACATCCCAACTGAATTGTGTATGTGTCTGTCACTCAACGCTTAATGCCTGCCGCCTCACGTGGATTAAGTCCTCGTGCATTAGTACGGCTCGGCTCAACACCTCACAGTGCGTACACCTGCCGCCTATCTAACCGGTAGTCTCCCGGTGCACTTACTCCCTCACGGGATGGGGGATCTCATCTTGAGGCGCGTTTCCCACTTAGATGCTTTCAGCGGTTATCGCTGCCAGACTTAGCTACCCAGCAATGCCTCTGGCGAGACAACTGGTACACCAGCGGTCTGTCCACCCCGGTCCTCTCGTACTAGGGGCAGCCCCTCTCAAATCCCCTTCGCCCACAGCGGATAGAGACCGACCTGTCTCACG
>JAYREW010000024.1:0-168423 GCA_041908685.1 Nitrospiraceae bacterium
CCGAGGTCTATCACTACGACGACCTGCTGGCCTGCGGCTCAGAAGCCAAGGTCAAAGAGAAGGGGCTGTTCCGGCTGGAAGGGAAGGACTATGTGATGAAGGAAGCCGATATCGTCCACTTCCGATTCAACGTGTGATGGCATCGCGCTTCCTTGGGCGGAGCATAACGGAGTAGCCGAATCGCTCAGGAGTCTGTGCCACCCGGTTAGCATTGTACTTGCCCGCTATGCCAACAACTCCCGACCTTCTCTTACAACCCCGTTACTGCATTGATTCATTCAGGCGGCTGGGGGCGGATTCACGCATGAGATCGTCCAGGTTCTTTACAATGGTTTCTGCGACGAGCACGTTGCCCATAATCGTGTAATGGCCGAATCGATGAAATGGAAACAGCCCGGTGGGATCTTTCTCGGCGAGAAAGACAGGATGCAGATCGATAACCTTGAGATTGAGCTCCTGTGCCAAGTCTAAAACCCGACCGCGGTCGGGGCTGGCCAGGTCCGGCGAAAGATAGCGGTGGTATTGTGGGAGGTAGACAAACACTAGTGTGCCGCCCCAACTCTCCGTCTCACGTTTCGCTTCTGCAATTGTGGATCGAAACAAGGCAAAAGTTTCCGGCGATGCTGTGAATATCCGTCCGAAAAAACGTCGGTTTATTTGAGTTCGTAACGTCTTGAGCCTGAGGAATTGAAAGATCCGTTCGCTCGTGTGGTCCCATTCAGTTCGGTGCTCGATCTCCTCGCGCTCTCGATGTACGCCCTCTATAAGGCCATGATCGATGACGGCCTGTTTCGTGAGAAGCTCTTGTACTGCCCCGCCCGTAAGGTAACGCTGGTAGAAGCTGTTCGTACGCGTGGCGAGGTCCTCTAAGTCATTTCCCTCGTAATAGACCCAAAGCACCACTTTCGGGCGTAATGGAGGTACATATTCTTTGAGCGTGCCGAGTTCGATCAGTGGTCCGGCTCCTCCGATTCCCAAGTTGATCGTCTTGGGATAATGGGCGCGGAGCAAGGCGGTGAAATTCTTATCCGATGGCACGCAGGCGCCGTGCGTGAACGAGTCGCCGATCACCGCAATTTGCATGGGCGCCCGTTCCCACAGTCCAGCCGGATTGTGAAATCCATGCTCGTCACTTTTGTAGATGGTGTAGGTCCCCAACTCATTGCAATAGACGGTTGTGACGTTCGCAATGCCTCCCAACGGCTAGAGCCGGCCGCCCTCGGCCTCTACGGACCAGATTCCCGATGTCGGCGGATACCCTTCAAGATGGTGCTTCTCTAAATCATGGATGACCTCCAAGCGCGGCCGTGTGTCAAAGGCGACGCCTGACTGTGCGGCCTCCTCGTCTCGTCTGTCGACAAGGTCGCGCGACCAATTGATATCGCTCGTCCTGCCATACACATCGACCCACGACGCCCCTACTGCTGGGAGATACACGCTGAGAAATGCTTCCATCATGTACAAGGAGAAAAACACACTTGTGGCAAGCAGAATGATCGAAGCTTTCAGGTTGGCGGGAAACAGCAAGCTGCCGAGAAACGCGACGGCCGACGCTAGCGGAAGCAGGTGGATATATCCAAAGCCGCCCTTTGCGATGACGACTGCGAGATACACCAGAAGGGCGAGTCCTGCGAAAAGAAGAAATCTGTCGATGAGCCAGGCAATGCGCGTCGGACACGGAGGGCTCTGCTCGACATGTCCATGCAGAATGTTGTGAGTGGAGAGGTGGAGATGTCTTGGGAGGGATTGTGTGACCTGCTCGAGCGCCTTGCGCAGGTTTCTCATATTCGCCTTCTATAACTCCTCGTCTTGGTGTCGCCTACGTATTTATGGTTGCGCTTGCTAGCAGATTTGGAAAATTTCGTGAAGATACTCAGGGTGGATGGGATACCCATAAGTCTATGATAGTACTGTGAAATAATATTTTCTGCGGCGTTCGTTGAGGTGGCTAAAGTTGCGTGGTCGCAGCTAGTTGTTTCTGTCTGCTGAGATCTGTGGATGAGGAGCGTGGATGTTCATGTCTGGTGTCGTGATGGGCGCGCAGCGGAGAGCCATGCGGCGGTGTTCTATCGCGTGGGCAGTGCCACCGTAGACGTCATCAGCCACTTGCGGCTCGTGAGTCGCGTTACGGTCTGAGAATGCCTGGAAGGTCTCCACTGCGAGTGCATGAGACGATAAGCACTCCCGAGCCTTTAGTATCGCCGTCGGCTTATGGAACCTTCGCGAGATGCCGCGTGAATTGTTTCCGCAATTCCAGTAGGATAGAAAGAGCAGTTCACCGTCATTGAGAGTCTGCACGATGCGACAAACTGTCAAAGCTCGGTACCATGATGGCGTTTTACAGCCCTTAGAGCCGTTGAGCTTGGCGAACGACGCGGAAGTGCAGGTTACGGTGGAAACCGACGCGCCGTCTGTTGCGGCGGATATCCTGCAATGCGCCGCGCGCGTGTATCAGGGACTGAGTGCAGAGGATGTGGCGCAGGTTGAGGCTATTGCCTTGAATCGCCGGACGTTCTTTCGTGAGCCCGCGGCCTAATGCCACAGCCGCTTGTCCTGCTCGACACCGATATTCTCTCCGAACTGCTTAAGCAACATCCCCTGGTCCTGCAACGGGCTCGCGGGTATCTGGGCGAACATGATCGGCTCGCATTCTCAATCATCACACGCTATGAACTTGTACGCGGCCTGAAGGCAAAGCGTGCCTCTACCCAGGAGGCGGCCTTTGGGCTCCTTTGTCAGGCCAGCGTCATCTTGCCCCTCACGGACGCTGTGATAGACCGGGCGGCCACACTCTACGGAATGTTGCATCGCCAGGGCGCCCTGCTCCCTGATGCCGACCTCCTTATCGCAGCCACCGCACTGGAAGCCAGGCGTGTGCTCGTCACCAACAATCTCGCCCATTTCCAACGGATCCCCGAGTTAACGGTCGAGACCTGGAAGCGGTAGCCGCGCATCTCCGGAACGAGCGTGACTGAGCCCCCGGATGGTTCAGGAGTCTATGCAAGCTGGTTAGCGCTGTGATTGCTCTTGCTCACAACAACTCCTGCCCCACTGTCATAACTGCCAGGCCGTTGGCCTGGGCTCGCGTCAAGATGGTTGGGTTACGATGGGAGGCTTCGCAATCGATTTTGCTATGAATCTATAAAGACGTACCAGTGTTGTTCTCCCTGCAGCTTTCTGAACTTCTGAACTGTCGCCAGGTATTGGTTAGACTCATCGTAGAGATAGCCGGAACTGGATGCCAAAGCGCCACCGCTTCCCATGGTCACTACCACGGCCTTCATTTCGAACGAAACTTCCATGAGATTCATTGCCCGCCCCAGCTGCCCGATTCGGTTAAGTTGTGCACTAATCTTAGAGAAACCGCGTATGGCTTCCTGGAGGGACATGCGCCGATCCTTGTCCACTTCTATGATTTCTTCACCACTCGGTCCCCGGTGGTAAGACCGAACGCCTGCTGCGGCATATGCCTCGCCGATCAACGCTCGCAAGGCGTTGAGCTGCTGTTGTCGGCCGGCAAACCGTTGTTCAAGACCGTCAAGCGAGTATTCACCCGTGCAGCCGGAAAAGATCATCACGAGCACTAGTCCTATAAAGCAAGAGAGCAGCTGTCTTTTAGAACAGGCCACACTGTCGCTGACACTGGTACGCATAGTAAGCTCCGTCGAAATCAGTGATGTCCTCGCGTATCCAAAGCTGGTCATCACGAAAGTCCCCATACGGAGGATCTCCCCACGGCCAACCTTCACCGTTGTGCCAGCCATATCCTTTTAATGTGTCTCCACCCAGCTGATATGCTCCTGCACCGCGTAGAATGGCACCCACCGAGAGCCCCCGCGCACGCATAAGTACACCGTAGTGATAGTTGCCATATGCTTCGTACTTCTTACCCTCTGCAAACTTGAAGTCCCACTTGCCTCCTTCCTTGAAATTGCGAATGATGTCGAGCCAGCCCAATGATTGGATCTCTCTGATGTCAGCACAAATGTTGCTTGAGGACGGTGCTGGCGGAGCCAAGAGACCCAGCGGGTCACTCAGGATCACGGGGTTGTTTCGCGCATAAGCGTAGAGGTTAAGGTCCCCTCCACGGATGCCGATAGGGTCTTTACTGATAAACCGCTGCAGGCGGGGATGGTAGTAGCGGGCGCGGTAGTAATACAGGCCGCTGCCGTCGTCCTCCCGTCCCGTGAATGTGTACGAATTCTGACTGGCCGCACCGATGCGATTCACCGCTCCGAAGGGCTCGTAGGTATATTGCGTCAGCACGGCGCCGGTGTTGTCCACAAGCGCGATGGTGCTGCCCAGCGCATCCGTCAGAAAGCCGCGCGTGCCCGCGCCGTCCGTGCGCGTCAGCACGTCATCGATGCCGAGGCCCGTCAGCAGATTCGCCGTGACCGCCGCGCCGTTCTTCTCCTGCACCACGTTGAGCCCGTCGTAGAGGTACTGGGTGGGGGCTCCGTTGATGACCTTCGTGGTGCGTCGGCCGAGGGCATCGTAGGCGAAGCTCGCGGTAAACGCCGGGGCGGTGATGGCGGTGAGCTGATTGCGTGCGTTCCAGGTGTAGGTGGCCGTGCCGCTCGCATCCGTGGCACCGGTCAGGTTGCCGTTGAGATCGCAAGTGAATCCCGTGAAAACGGCCGGCGCATTGGTGAGCTGCGTCACCCGGTCCACCGCATCGACGGCATAGCGCGTCCGTTATCCCAGGGGGTTGGAGTTCTATCTGTCGTATCTCAAAGTCACAGCCTCACCGCCAACCAATTTTCCGACGGCTTCTGAATCATCGACTTCGTACATTGAGTATGTCAGTTCATCCCCATCAGCCGGTGCACGTTCCGGTTCTTCGCATTCGATGAGTTTCCGAATGCCCTCAAAAACCAAAGTGGCTGGCCGCCCTTCATGCTTATAGGAGCCTCTCGAGTCCCCCTCGCTTTGTCTGGCTCTTTCGGTCGCTTTCTCACGAGCTTCGCTAAGGGTATGCGCGCAGATGAGGTAGACATTTTCCATCACAGGGAAAGTGCTCTGCACACCTTCCTTGAATCTGGTGGTCATAATCACATGCACTGAAAACCATTTCATCGACAACCCTCCCTGTGTCTATTTTGCGCTAACGATGGTGACGGCAATCAAGGAATTTCTGAGCCTGCTGAACGTCGCGTACCGTTTTCGTGTCCCCCTGACATTTAGCCTCTGTCAGCATTTCTGCAAGAATGTCACAAGGATCTCTCCCCGTGGTTTGCGCTCTGCTCTTGGCCAATTCGGTTGCCCAGTTCTCTCCTTTCTCTTTGCTCCTTTGATGCATCTGATTAATGATTGCGCTACCAAGAGCCGCCCCTGCAAATACGCCCGAAACAAGAGTTGCAGCTTCTGCCAGACTGGCCAACACTTCTGCTCCCAAGCCAAGGACTGGCAGTAAAGGTGCAACTTGCCCCAACGGATCTACCCCGTTTACGGGATTACTGGTGACGTAGGCGTATAAATTCGCATCCCCGCCTCTAAACCCAATCGGATCCTCACTGATGAACCGCTGCAGGCGGGGATGGTAGTAGCGGGCGCGATAATAGTACAGGCCACTGCCGTCGTCCTCCCGTCCCGTGAATTTGTACGAGTTTTGACTGGCGGCGCCGATGCGATTCACCGCTCCGAAGGGCTCGTAGGTATATTGCGTCAGCACGGCGCCGGTGTTGTCCACGAGCGCGATGGTGCTGCCCAGCGCATCCGTCAGAAAGCCGCGCGTGCCCGCGCCGTCCGTGCGTGTCAGCACTTCATCGATCCCGAGGCCCATCAGCAGATTCGCCGTAACCGCGGCGCCGTTCTTCTCCTGCACCACATTGAGCCCGTCGTAGAGGTACTGGGTGGGGAATCCGTTGATGACCTTCGTGGTGCGTCGGCCGAGAGCATCGTAGGCGAAGCTCGCGGTAAACGCCGGGGCGGTGATGGCGGTGAGCTGATTGCGTGCGTTCCAGGTGTAGGTGGCGGCGCCGCTCGCATCCGTGGCGGTGGTCAGGTTGCCGTTGAGATCGTAGGCGAGCGTGGTGGCCGCGAAGACTGTCTGCTGGTTGTTGACGTTGTAGGTGGCGGACGGCACCGCCAGGGTGATGGAGCCGCGCGCGAAGGTGCCGCCCTGCGCGCTGCGATTGCCGGCCCGGTCGTAGGTGTATCGCATTCCCCTGCGCCGTCGTTTCCGTCGTCAGTGGGGCGAGGCCGTCATACGTCGGCGTGATCGTTGCGGTATGGATGCGTATACAGTCGCCAAAGTTTGATCATCACGAGCCCGCCCACGATTGTCGACAGAGCTAGCCCCATTGACCATAGCCCATAGTTAAAATGGGCTCTCTCAACCCCATAGCCAGGTACAACGCTGAAGGACCCCATCATAATAAGTGCGCTGGAGCAGTAAGCAGCACCGAAAGTCGCCAACACCAGAAGCACCCAAAGACTGAATGTTTTGAGAATTCTCAGTCGTGACATCATCACCGCAGATAGCTTTCGTGTGCACGCTCTAGTGGGAAACGGTAGATCTGCAGGTCATCCCCATAGACTAACTTCGAAACCTATTGGATCAATCCATTCAACAGGGCTGTGGTAAGCAGACACATATTGGTTTATTCCCCCTGCTATTCCCATCGGATCCCCGCTGATGAAGCGCTGCAGGCGGGGATGGTAGTAGTGGGCGCGGTAGTAGTCGGGTCTATTCCCATCCTCCCGCGCACGGCGTGCACGCACGAATCTGATGTCTGTCGAGGTATTGCTCGGACGCGAGAGTGTCGAGCTGTCGTGTGACGTGGTGGGAGTTAGCCTAATGAGAGTGAAGTGCTTGCAACACTCTACGTACAATAATCCAAGTGTCAATATGGCTGGACGGATCTGGTGTGCTGTCGCTCGCCCGATGACATGGCGGCCATCCGATCTGGGGGCGCGGTGCGTCTATGGCTGGAGCGGCGAGAGCTCTGCTATGGCTCGGTGACAGGCTTTTCGATAGCTGAAAAAGCGGCAAAGCAAGAGGCTGGCTCGATGACTGGCGCCCGTCGAGCCTCTGTGCTGACGCTGCCGCACCGCGTGCGGCGAGCACGCGCAGGCGGCCGATGGCCTCGGTGTGTTGCGTGAAACGCTGAGCGAATCACGCTGATCCGATGCAACAGAATCAGGTCGCGGAGGGGGTGGTCGGCGGCGTCTCAGGCTGGGCGCTGGAGGGCGACGACGGCGCCTTATGCTTCAGGGCGCGTCCCTTGCCGGGCGTCGGGTCCGGGATGAGGCCATAGGCCTGGCGGCCTTCGTGGTCTTCTGGGAGGTACTCGGTGATGGGCATACCTTCGGCGTTCACGAACAGGAGGCAGTGGCAATACTTATAAATCTGCATTTCGTCGCAGGCGCAGATCCAGCGCCGCTGTTTGGCCTCCGCGGCCTTATCTTCATAAAAATTACAAGGGCAGAGGGGGCGTCCTAACTCGTCGACATTGGCGGCGAGGCCGAGCACGACGGCTTCCGTCACTTTGGGATTGGGGTGGAAGACGGTGCCGCTTTTTTCGGCGTAGCCTCGCGAGTATTTCCACATCTTCTCGAGGCTTTCCTTCGTGGGATCGGCCATGGTGCGCTCCATTCTCGGGCTAGAGGACGCTTTCGTCAGCGAGTCCGCCAGTTTACAAGCCGGGAGCCCTTGTTTACAATCGCCTCCTTCGTCTACACGCCTGCATTCATGACCACACCCATCCATCAAGACGGTGAGCACGCGGGATCGGCGCGCGCGCGCGGCGCTCCAAGCGCGGATGACGCCGATCCTGGGAGCGGCGGCGGCGTCCGATGTGCTCGAGGCGGTGGTGCGCGCGGGGCAGGCGGAGGCTGTGGAGAGTTTGCTCGAGGAGTTGGCTGAACTATCGGCGAAGGTGACGCGAGCGGCGATTGAGGCGTTGCCGGAGCTGCGGGCGAAAGATCTTGTGGGGCAGATCGTCCCCTGGCTCGATGTGGCGGTGGCCGTGGCGGGTGACTCGGGGGCCAACGCGCTGCGGTATCTCAAGGAAAGTCCGTGGCTGCTGGCGATGACGGAGCCGAGCGCGCGCGGGCCGCTGTTGGCGCTGGCGGTGGAGTTGGCCGAGCAGGATGCGAGCCTCACGCTGGAGTTTATGCGCGCGGCGCCTGAATTGGCGCGAGCAGTCCCGACATCGGCGCTGCCGCAGTGGATCGAGATCGGTGTGGAGTTGGCGGAGCGCGATCCGGTGTTGGGGCCGGAGTTTTTTCGCGATGCGCCTGGGCTGGCCGAGATCCTTCCCGTGGGCGACGTGCGCGGCTGGGTGGAGTTGGGTCTGCGCTTGGTGACGACGAATCAATTCGGCAAGACGGACTATTACGCCACCATCGAATATTTTCGGACGAGTCCGCGCCTGTTGCGCGAGGTGACGGCGGGCGACGTGCGTCGATGTGTAGTGCAGCTGGCCTCGTCCATTGCGGCGACCGACCCGCAGGTGGCGGTGGAGGTGTTGGCCGAGGCGCCGGGCCTGCTGGGGCGGATCGATGACGCGGCCTGGCAACGTCGCATGCTGCAGTATGGCCAGCTCGTGGCGGAGCGCGATGCGGTGACGGCGCGTGAGTATCTGCGCCGCTGCCCCGATATTGTTCGCTGGCAGGGCTACGATGATGCCGCGCGGCGCGCGTTCGAGGAGTGGTTCAAGAACGGCATGGAGATTTTGGCCTACAGCGTGGACGGCGCGCGGGCGTATTTTGCGCTGGAGACGAAGGGTGCGCTGGCGGCCGTGCAGGAAGCGCAGAGCGGGGTTCCGCTGCGGCAGGTGGCGCGGTCGCTCAAGCTCTTTGTGCATGCGCTTTGTGGGCGCGACATTGTGGTGGAGGACGCGTCGAGCGACGCCGCGTCGATGTCCGCGTCGACGCCCGGCGCTCCTACGGCGCGTGTGCGGACCAGCGCCGACGGGCGGACGCTGTATTTCCCGGCCATTCTCCGTCGGCATGCGGATCGCGAGCAGAACATCCGGCTCTACCATGTGATGGCGGCGCACGAGGCCGGGCACTTAGAGTTCGGCACCTACGACCTGCGGTTGACGGACGTGACGGAGTTGATTGATGAGGTGCGAGGCCGGTACGGGCGGCCTGCGTCCACCGCTGTGGCGACCTTGGCCGATCTGTTTGCGCTCTATCCGCAGCCGGGCATTATGCGCGATCTGTGGACGCTGTTGGAGGACACGCGGATCGAGCGGCATCTGCGCCGGGAGTATCCGGGCCTGGCCGCGGATCTCGATGCGGTGACCAGAGAGGCGGTGACGACGCGTTCGCTGTCCCAGGGAATGACCGTACGGGAAATGCTGGTGGACGGGCTGCTCATCCGCTCGGCGGAGATGCCGAACGTCGAAATGCCGGAGGCGATCCGTGCGCCGTTGGCGCAGGT
The DNA here is from genome assembly GCA_041908685.1 of Nitrospiraceae bacterium. Classification (GTDB taxonomy): domain Bacteria; phylum Nitrospirota; class Nitrospiria; order Nitrospirales; family Nitrospiraceae; genus BQWY01. Next base: position 9,392 of record JAYREW010000024.1, read on the forward strand.
CTGGGACGCTGCTGCTCCGGTGCTGGCCCCGTCTGCGACGGCGGCTGATGCCGTGCGCGCCGCCGACCATGTCTACCGTGTCATGGATACGATCGTCGGGACCTACCGAACCCCTGCGGATGCGCCCCCTCTGGAATCTGCCGAGCCGTCGCTGCAGCAGTTGGCGCAAGGACCGGGCGCGTCGGATGTGTTGGAGACCGACTATCGCCCGTTGGACAATTGGAATTTTCGCGGCGCGCTGTCGCCGGAATTTATCGGCAGCGGGGTGAGTGAGCAGGCGGGGGCCGACGCGTCCAAGGCCTCGCCCGATGCCGCGCGCCCCGACATGGGCCACGACGTCGTCAGTGCGTCGGCGCCACGCGGCGGCCGGAACGAGACCCTGTCCGATCGCGAGGGCGCCTCGATGCCTATCGGCGCGGACGCGGCCCCGCACGGCGCAGCGGAGGAACCGGCAGGTGTGGCGGATCGACGGCGGGCCCGCTGGGAGCGCAGCCGCGCACAGTCGGCGGCCTATCGCTACGACGAGTGGGATGGGATGTTGCGGGACTATCGCGTGCAGTGGTGTCGCGTGGTGGAGACGGCGTCGGTCGCGCAGGATGCCGAGACGGCCGAGCGAATATTAGCGGCGCATCGTCCGGCTGTTCGTCTGCTGCGGCGCTATTTTGAAGCGATACGTCCGCCCGCCCTGCGCCTGGTGCGCGGCGTGACGGATGGTGAAGACCTCGATATGGATGCGGCTGTCGGCCGGTGCGCCGATATGGCGGCGGGGGTGGAGCCGTCGGATCGTGTCTATGTGCGGCGCGAGCGACGCGAGCGCGACGTGGCGGTGGCCATGTTGGTGGACCTTAGCGGCTCCACGAGCCGACGCGTGGGCGAGGACGGACAGCGCGTGGTGGATGTGGAGAAGGCGAGCCTCATCCTGCTCTGCGAAGCGTTGGATGCCGTGGGCGACCACTACGCCGTCTATGGGTTTTCGGGCAAGGGCCGCGAGCAGGTGGATGTGACGGTGTTGAAGGAATTCGGCGTGGGCAGCCGGGCCGAGACGGCCGCGCGGATCGGCGCCATGGAGCCGCGTTCGCAAAACCGCGACGGCGCGGCGATTCGCCATGCCACCCGCAAGCTGCTGGACACAGGCGCGCGCGTCAAATTGCTGATCGTGCTGAGCGACGGGAAGCCGCTCGACGACGCCTACGCCGAGGAGTATGCCCTGGAAGATACGAAGATGGCGCTGCGGGAGGCCGTCGGCCGCGGGGTCGATCCCTTTTGCATTACGGTCGATCGCGAGGCGGAGTCGGCCGTCCGCCGAATGTACGGCGATGTGCGCTATGTGGTCATCGACCGCATTGAGGGCTTGCCAGAACAGCTCCCGCGCGTGTATCACCGACTGACGACGTAACACAACGAGGTGATGTGCATGCCCGAGGTAACCCCATCCCGCACCGTGCCCCCCTGGCTGTATAAGCTGTTTACGGGGCATCAGTACCCATACGTGCGGCGCTTGGCGAAGTTCGCGAACCGCTCGACGAAGCCGGGCGAGGATCGGCCGGAGCCGACGAGGGACGAGATCGACGCGAAGTTCTGGGAGGTGTTCCCGCGCTGCACGGTGAAGATTCTCCAAGAGGTGAAGGCGGGGATGATCGTGACCTTCATCGAGCTGGGCGGCTATGAAGCGGGCGCGTATCAGGGGCTGGTCGATGCGCCGGAGGAGTTTTTGGCGGCGCACTACGGCAAGAAGAAGATCAAAGTGAATTTTTACGACGGCGAGAATTTCGTCTGCACGATCAATTTCAAGGTCGCGGGCTGGACGGGCCATGAGGGGCACGAGCACGCGTAACGCGTGGCGACGCCGAGGGCAGGAGCGAACGAGGTGACTATGGGACGGCCGAAAATCACAGTGGTGGGGGCGGGCAATGTCGGGGGCACGACCGCGCAGCGGTTGGCCGAAAAGGATGCGTACGACGTCGTATTGGTGGACATTGTCCCCGGCGTCCCGCAGGGCAAGGCGCTGGACATTTCGCAGGCCGGGCCGGTGTGCGGGTATCGCACGCGCGTGGTCGGTACGAATGGGTACGATGAAACGGCCGGGTCGTCGATCGCCGTCATCACCTCGGGCATTCCGCGTAAGCCGGGGATGAGTCGCGACGAGTTGTTGGCGACGAACGCCAAAATCGTGAAGTCCGTCGTGACGGAATTGGTCTCGCGCTCCCCGAACATCATTTTGATTTTGGTCACCAATCCGTTGGATGCCATGGTGCATGTGGCCCTCCGCGCCAGCGGGCTGCCGAAGTCACGCGTGCTCGGTATGGCGGGAGTGCTGGACTCGGCGCGCATGCGGACCTTCATCGCCGAGGCACTGAACGTGCCGGGGCCGGATGTGGAGGCGATGGTGATGGGCGGCCATGGCGATACGATGGTGCCGCTGCCGCGCTATACGACGGTGAAGGGGCGGCCGGTGTCGGAGCTGATGCCGGCGGCCACCTTGGAGTCGATCGTGAAGCGGACGCGGGACGGCGGGGCGGAAATCGTGGGGTTGCTCAAGACAGGCAGCGCGTTTTACGCGCCGTCGGCCTCGGCGGTGGATATGGTCGAGGCGATTCTCCGCGACCAGCAGCGGGTGTTGCCGACGGCCGTTTTGTGTGAAGGGGAATATGGGTTGAAGGACGTGGTGGTCGGCGTGCCCGTGAAGTTGGGGCGCACCGGCGCGGTCCAGATCGTCGAGTATGAATTGACGGCCGAGGAACGGGCCGCGCTGGACGTGTCGGCCAACGCGGTGCGCGATCTTTGCGCGGTGGTAGATCGGGTGATGCAGGCATAACGGGTCCGGGTGGGGCGCAGTGCCGTCCGGAGCAGGGCGGCTTCTTGACAAGGCCGAGAGCCGTGCGATACAGACTCCAGCTTTGTACTTAACTGAAAGGTGGTGGGCGATGAAGTTCTTGGAAGATCCTATGCAGACTATCGGCGCGGGCGTGGCGCTGACGGTCGTCTTGATAGTGGTGTATTTGGGCATGGCGGGCATCGGCGCGGGCGACGCGGACTGGGCCGGGATGCTGCTGCGCTGGGTGCACTTCCTGGCGGGCATTACCTGGATCGGTTTGTTGTATTTCTTCAACCTGATCAACGCCGCGTTCCTGAAGAGCCTGGATGGGCCGACGAAAAATATCGTGATCCCGAAGCTCATGCCGTCGGCCTTGAATTGGTTCCGCCACGGCGCCACGGTGACGGTGCTCGCGGGCCTCTTCTTGTACTTCAAGCTGTACAGTCAGGGCGGCACCGGCGCCTATGCCTTGGCCATCGGCGGCCTGCTGGGCATCATCATGATGGGGAACGTGCATGGCGTGATCTGGCCGAACCAGAAGAAGATCATCGCCGCCGTGTCGCAAGCCGCGGCCGGTGGACCGCCGCCTCCGCCTGAAATGGCCGGGTGGGCGCGGACCGCACTGATCGCGTCCCGCGTGAATTTCCTGCTCTCGATTCCCATGTTGTTCTTCATGGGAGCCGGCAGCCACTTCAAATAAGCGGGCCGCTCGCGCCTGCGCGCGATGGCCGTTGAGGTCGGGTGGGAGGGCGCCGCGAACGGCGGCGCGCCTCCCGCGATCCTTCGGCTGGTTGCTCCTTCCAGATGGTCTCCGCTCTTCCTGTGATGCCTTCCCCAGCGCGGTGACTTAGGCGGGCCGACTTCGGTCCCGGCGCGCGGTGGGAGGGGCATCGGTTTGCTTGACGCATTCCGGCGCAGAACCGTATAGTTACCCCTCGTTTCACACAGCACTCGCACTCGACCGGTGATTGCGGAACCCTGATGATATGACGACATCGACGACCCCGATTCCCGAACCACGTGTCCTACGCCCGCATGGGGGCGACGCCTGGGACTTGTCGGCCTACCAAAAGACCGGCGGGTACGAGGCGTGGAAGAAGATCGTGACCAGCGGCCAGCCGTTGCAGGTCATTGAGGAAATTAAGCGCGCCGGACTGCGCGGGCGCGGCGGCGCCGGGTTTCCCACGGGGCTGAAGTGGGACAAGGTGTTCAACCACCGCGTGAAAGAGCGCTATTTCGTTTGCAACGCGGGCGAGCATGAGCCGGGCACGTTTAAGGATCGGCATTTGCTCAAGCATGTGCCCCATCAACTGGTGGAAGGCTGCCTGATCGCCTCGTTTACGGTGGGGGCGAAGGCCTCGTTTATCTACCTGAATCACGAGTATCACGACGAAGAGCAGAATCTGCGCCGCGCCATGGCCGCGGCTCGCGAGCAGGGCTTGCTGGGGAAGAATATTCTCGGCACGGGCGTCGATCTCGACATCGAAATTTTCTCCGGGCACGGCAGCTACGTCGCCGGCGAAGAAACGGCCATGCTGGAATCCATGCAGGGACGGCCGGCGATGCCCCGGCAGAAGCCCCCGTTCTATCCGACCGATTTTGGACTGTACGGCAAGCCGACGCTGGTCAACAATGTCGAGACGCTGTGCAACATTCCGCTGATCCTGAAAAACGGCGCCGAATGGTTTATGCAGGTCGGCACGCAGAAGTGTCCCGGCACGATGCTGTTTTCCCTCAGCGGGTCGGTGATGCGCCCCGGCATCTATGAGTTGCCGCTGGGCACTCCGTTGCGCGTGTTGATCGAACAATGCGGCGGCGGCGTGGGGCCCGGGCGAACGGTCAAGGCCGTGTTCCCAGGCGGTCCGGCGTTTTCGATGGTGTTGGGCGATCAGTTGGACCTGCCGATGGATTTCGACTCGTTGCGCGCGGCCGGCACCGGCCTGGGCTCGGCGGGCGTCATCGTCGTGGACGATGCGAGTTGCATGGTTGCCAAGACGCTGCACTATTCGAACTTTTTCAAGGGCGAGAGTTGCGGGCAATGTCCGCCCTGCCGCATGGGCACGATCAACTTGGCCACCATCATGACGAAGATCGAGCAGGGCGCGGGAACCGAGAAGGACCTCGAGTCCCTGCGGCAGATTTGCGGATTCGTGAAGGGTACGGGCTACTGCACCCTGGTGACCGGCGCCTCCGTGCTGGTGCAAAGCGCGTTGAAATTATTCCCGCAGGAATTTGAAGACCACATTCGGTTGCAGCGCTGCCCGCTGCCGTCCGCCGATACCGCTGCCGGCACCACCACCGGCCATGCGGTTGGCTCGGCCTAGCCGATCCTCCCATGCCTCGCGTGACCTTTCTGCACCCGGAGGGGACGAGCGGTGACGTGCCCGCGGGCACCTCGCTCCTTGAGGCAGCCGAACGCCTCGGCTTCCCGCTCCCGCACGATTGCGGCGGAAACGCGTCCTGCACGACCTGTCGCGTGGAAGTGCAGAGCGGCGCGGACTTCCTCTCCGAGATCGATTTTGAAGAGCAGGATTTATTGGACCGCGAAGCGCTGAGCGAGCCCTGGCATCGGCTCGGCTGTCAGGCGCGTGTGAGCGGCGATGTGGTGGTGCGTGTGCCGCTCCATAAGTTCGCGCGGCCGGATGGCGCCGAGGGGCCGCCGTAGCGTCGCCGCGCGCTGCCGTGCCGGGTCGACGGACGGTAAGGACGATGGCGTCGGCTCTCCAGTGCATCGTCCATGACCGGCCCGATTCACCTTTCTGTGCCGTGAGGACACGATGAGTTCCAGCCATGTCAGCGTGACCCGCCGCTATCGATTCTGCGCCCAACATCGTCTGCACAGCGAGACGCTGTCGGAGGAGGAGAATTGGCGCGTCTTCGGCAAGTGCAACAATCCCAATGGACATGGGCACAATTACGTCGTCTATGTCGTGGTGCGCGGGCCGATCGATCCGCAGACGGGGCAGGTTGTGGATGTGACTCAGCTGGATCGCGTGGTGCATCGGCTGGTCGTCGAGCGTTTCGATCATCACGATATCAACCAAGACCCGGCGTTTCGAACCAAGACGACGACCGGGGAAAATCTCGCTCGCTTGGTGTGGGACATTTTGGTGGGGCAGATTCCCCACGGACAGTTAGAGCGGATCGGCGTCGTGGAGACGCGTGACAACTATTTCGAATTTGCCGGCGCGTAGACCGGCGCGCTCACGCAGGTGAGCGGCCGGGCCGGTATCGGCGAAGAAGGAGTGCGCATGCGAGGCAAAAATTCATCGGGACGTGGACGACGGGCGGCGGTGAGCGAGACCCCGAACGCGGATAAGGGACTGGAAGCGTTGGTGGAAGAGATGCTGCTGCGGCTGGGGGAGACGCCCGGGCGCCCCGGACTCGAGGATACGCCCAAGCGTGTGGCGAAGGCCATGCAGTTCATGACGCGCGGCTACCAGCAGGATATCGACGCGCTGGTGAACCAGGCCATGTTCCCCATCGACTACGATGAAATGGTCATCGTGAAGAACATCGATTTTTACAGCCTCTGTGAGCACCACATGCTGCCGTTCTTCGGCCGCTGCCATGTCGGCTACCTGCCGAACAAGAAAGTCGTCGGGTTGAGCAAGATCCCGCGGATCGTGGATGCGTTCAGCCGTCGCCTCCAAGTGCAGGAGCGGTTGACGGTGCAGATTGCGGAAGTACTGAAGCGGAAGCTGAATGCGCACGGGGTCGGCGTGGTGATGGAAGCGCGCCACCTGTGCATGATGATGCGGGGCGTCGAGAAGCAGAACACCACCGCGGTGACCAGCCACATGCTGGGCACGTTCCGTTCGCAGGAGCGGACGCGTGTCGAATTCCTGAAATTGATCCGCCAGGGCGGCGACGGCGACTAGCCGGGCGACAGGGGCCGGGTCAGGCCAGGCGCGGCAATCACGTCGCGCGCCTGGTGCCGGTCGAGCGCGAGCCTTCCGCGACTAGAATCCCATCCTGATGCCAGCGCCGCCCGCGTGGATGAGCGTGCTGTAACGGCCGTTCACCGTGGGGTTCACGATGTGCCCGGTGATGGTCCGGTCTTCGTAAATGACCGCCTGATACGACAGGTCGACCGCGATAAACTTCGGTCGCCACCCACTGTCCTTGTTTCCGCAGGCGAAGAGGCCGAGAAACGAGCCGCCTTCCTTGCACAAGAACCCGAGCCCGACGGACGGAATGTGCGTGTTCGACGCGGCGATGCCAGGGTCGAACGTGGTGTCCGGCATTTGCGACTGCTGATTCTGGTATCCCGCGCGCAGCGCGATTTCATAGCCGGGTAGGGCATCGACCTGCAGGAATCGGTACTCCGTGCCGAGCATCGCGGTGTAGCCGCTCTGCCAATTCTTCGGCTGCGGCAGCACGCTGCCGGACGACAGCAGCACATTCAGGTTCCGCACCGATTTCCAGCCGACATAGTCGAGATCGAATTCGAGTTTCCACTCGCGACTCGCCGTCCGCACCGGCCACACCGCGATCCCCATGGAATAGACTTGCGGCAGCACCAGCGTGCTCGTGGCATCGGCGACCCGCGCGCCGTTCGCGAGCAGATTGCCGTCCAAGTGGAGCGTGGCCTGGCTCCGGTACACCAGCCCGATATTCATCAGCGGTTTGTTGTCTTCGTTGCGGAACGGCGTGTACATCATGCTGACGTTGAAGCCCGCCGCGGTGTCCTTGCCCTGGAATTCCATGTTGGCGCCGGCCGGAAGGCCGCTGCCGCCCGGCCATGCGAACCGGTGCTCCGCGTGGCCTTCTCCGAACAGGCCGCTGAATGTGTAGATGTCGGCGCCGAGCCCGAACGAGAGCTGCTCGTTCAGCTTGTACGCGATCGTCGGTTTGATGTCGATCAGCGGGAGCGTGTTGAAGCGTGTCGCGGTTTGAAAGGGACCGTTATTGGGGTAGCGCGTGATGGAGCCGAACGGGCCGTTTACGCCGAGCGCCAGCGTCAGGTCGCCCAAGGCCGTCACACCCAGGTCCTTCAAGTTTGCGCTGATATAGAGGTGTGAGGGGGGCGGCCATGCGACGGTGCCGTTCCGGTCGCCTCTGACCGATACGCCCGCGGCGTTCACGAACTCCGTTGAGCCGCCGATCGCCATAAAGCCGGCCATCACTTGGAACCCGTGCAGTTGCGTCAGGCCGGCCGGGTTGTAGTGGACCGCCGAGGGGTCATCCGCTTGCGCCGCAAACGCGTTGCCCATGCCGGAGGCCGCCGTGCCCTGCCCTTGCAGGCGCGGGGATTGCGCGTGGGCTGACGAGGGGGCCAGCATCCAGGCGGCCACAGTAAGAAGAACCAGGGTGATGATGCTACGGCAATGGCCTTGCCGACCGACCGATCGCGATGGCTCCTGAGTCATGAGGCGGACTCCCTTGAGACGGTGGTAAGGAGATGTGCGGACCTGTGCACGCACAAAGTGCCTACGGAAATAGGCGCAGTGAGAATATTGGACTCCGGCCGGCGCCATATTCCACAATTGCGCAAGGCATTGCAACAGGTGCAACCGGACATACGCGATCTGCGTAGGCAGCCGCCCGCGACCGTGTCGGCCGTTCGCGGAGGTTATGACTGTGGTGAGGATGCACTGAGGTCGGCGAGAAACCGACCGAGCCTATCATTAAAGGGCTGCGGCGCTTCGAGGTTCGGCAGGTGGCCGGCGCGGGGGATGATGGCCAGTTGAGCGCCTGGAATGGTGTCGGCCATCAGCCGCGCATCGGTGACCGGCGTGGCCTGGTCCGATTCGCCGACGATCACGAGCGTCGGGCAGCCGATGGTCGACAGCAGCGGGACGGAATCGGGGCGATCGGCCATGGCCATGAGGTCGCCGGCGATGCCGCTGACCGACATGCCTTCGATCATGCTGCGGACATGCCGCACCAGCGTCGGCTGCTCACGGTGCGTCTCCGGCGCGAGCAGCTTCGGCAGCATGGCGTCGGCCACGGCTCCCGCGCCGTTCCGATGCGCCGCTTGCGCCATCTGAAACCGTCCGACTCGACCCTGCTCTGTATCGGCTTGCGCCTTCGTGTCCGTCAGTACGAGCGCGCGCACGCGATCCGCATGCCGCCGCATCAGCGACAGCGCCACATAGCCTCCCATCGACAGGCCGACGACGACGGCCTGCGCGACGCGCAGGTGATCCAGTACCGCGACGACGTCGTCACCGAAGCGCTCCATCGTATAGCGCCACAGGGGCGCATCGGATTCGCCATGGCCGCGCAGGTCGACGGCGATCAGGTGAGCCTGTGAGGAGAGGGCGGTCAGCTGCGGATCCCACATGCGGCGGTTCAGCGGAAAGCCGTGGAGGAAGACGACCGGCAGCCCCGCCCCGCGTGTTTCGAAGGCGATCCGGACCTCGTCGAGTACGAGTGATTGCGTCACGCGCGTTCTCTACCACGCGCCTGCGGCATGGTCAATCGCGGGGCGGCGGCCTTGGCGCGCACGATCCGCGCGCAATTGCGTGGGGTAGGCAGAATGGTTACAATGCGCCATTCGTTCTTCCACTTATGTCCGCGCCACAGGACGCACAGGGTTCGCTCTTCTGTCCGTCGGATGATCGTGCAGATGCCCGAGGGCATTCGCATCAACCGCTGGCGGAACGGCTGCGGCCGCGCGACTTTGCCGACTTTGTCGGGCAGGAACATGTCGTGGCCGAGGACCGCCCCCTGCGGCGCGCCATCGAGTCCGACACTCTCACGTCCATCATCCTCTGGGGGCCGCCCGGCTCCGGCAAGACCACGCTCGCGCATCTCATCGCCACCCGCACGAAAGCGGCCTTCGTCTTTTTCTCCGCGATCACGAGCGGCATTGCCGAGCTGCGGACGGTGGTTCAAGCCGCCAAACAGCGACGCGGGCTCAGCGGCCAACGGACGATCGTGTTCGTTGACGAAATTCATCGCTTTAATAAGGCGCAGCAGGACGCCTTCCTGCCCCATGTCGAGCAGGGCACGATCATGCTGTTGGGCGCCACGACGGAAAATCCGTCGTTCGAAGTCATTGCGCCGCTCTTGTCGCGCTCGTTGGTGGTGGTGCTGCAGCCGTTGGATGAGGCGGCCATCGGCCGTATTCTCGACCGGGCCTTGACGGACAAGGAGCGCGGACTCGGCGCCTATCACGCCACGCTCACGCCCGAGGCGCGGCGGCGACTGATTGCGGCCGCGAATCATGACGCGCGCGCGGCGCTGACGCTCTTGGAGCATGTCGTGGGGCAGACGCCGCGACGCCCGGAGGGCGGGCTGCTCATTGACGAGCCGGCGTTGGACGCGGCCTCGTTGCGGTCCGGGCTGCGCTACGATCATGACGGGGACGAGCACTACAATCTCATTTCAGCCTTCATCAAGAGTTTGCGCGATTCGGATGCGGACGGGGCGCTCTATTGGTTGGCGCGGATGTTGGAGGGCGGGGAAGATCCCGTCTTTCTTGCGCGTCGGTTGGTCATCTTCGCGTCAGAAGACGTCGGCAATGCGCAGCCGCAGGCGTTGAGTGTGGCCACGGCGGTGGCGCAGGCGGTGCAGTTCGTCGGATTGCCGGAGGCGCGGATCAACTTGGCGCAGGGCACGACTTATCTTGCGACCTGTCCGAAAGACAATGCGTCGTATGTCGGTTTGCAGGAGGCGGCGGCGGATGCCAAGGCCTTCGGCAACTTGGAAGTGCCGCTGCATTTGCGGAACGGCGTGACGGCCTTGATGCGCAATCTGAACTATGGGGCCGGGTATCGCTATGCGCATGACGATCCCGCAGGCGCACGTGCGCAGACGCATTTGCCTGAGTCGTTGAAAGGGAAACGATACTATCGCCCGAAGCCGCGGGCTTCCGGGTCGAAACCCGGGACGTGACGTGCTACGGTGCGCCGAGCGGGGTGGTGGGCCTCGCCGCCGTGCCGATTGTTGTGCCCGACCATGAGGATGCCATGAGTCAGCCGCCTACACCTGCTCCCAGCGAACGTCGCCGTTTGGTGCGCGCCACACTTGTCGGTTCGGCCTTGCTCACGCCGAAGGGCGGCGGGCCCGCCGTCACCGCGGTGCTCGACAACGTGAACAAACTCGGCGCGGGCCTGCATACCAAGGCGAAGGTGGCGCCGAAGGATCCCGTTACCGTGACGCTCGCGTTTCTCGACCACCTGGGTGGAGAGCAACTGGAAAAGTTGGCGGGGACGGTCTCGTGGGTGAAAAACTGGGAGAAGGGCTACTTAGTCGGCGTGGTGTGGGATGAAGTGATCACCCAGGAGGGGCACCGCTGGCTCTGGTACTACCTCGATGAAACCGTGAAGGCCGCGCACTAGCGCGGCGGTTGTCTCGAGCCCGTTCGGTCGGCCGTCGCGCAGTGGCCGGCTGCAGGTGGCCCCGCTCAACCCAGCGCCGCCAGCGATTCGCGCACCTGTTCTAATTCCTGCGACAAGCTTTCCCAGCGCGCCGTGAGCCGTTCCAGCTCGCGCTTCCACTCCCCATGTTCCTTCTGCAGTACGTTCCAGCGTGCGCCGTCCTGATAGACCGTGGGGTCGGCCAACTCGCGATCGCGCGCTTGCACGCGTTGTTCGAGGTCGGCGACATCCGACTCGGCCTTGGCGACTTGTTTCTCCAGCCGCGCTTGCGCCTTGCCGAGGTCTCGTCGTTCGGCGGCCTTGCCTTTGCCGGAGTCGCCGTTCGTCGCCGCCTTGCCGTTGGCGGGCGCGGCCGTCTCGGCGGCAGGGGCCTGGGCCTCCGCCTGCGCGGTGGCTTCTTCCAATTCCTTCGCGCGCTTCCAGAGGTAATATTCGTAATCGCCCATGTAATCGCGCGCGACGCCCTCTTCAATTTCGACGATGCGAGTGGCGATGCGCGACAGGAAGGTCGGGTCGTGTGAAATAAAGATCAGGGTGCCGGGGAACGCGGTCAGCGCATCGGTCAGCACGTCGACCGAGGCCGGGTCGAGGTGGTTGGTCGGCTCGTCCAGCAACAGCGTATTCGCCGGTTCCACGAGCATGCGCGCCAGCGCCACGCGATTGCGTTCGCCGCCGCTGAGCGCCTTCACCGGTTTTTTCTGATCGTCGCCGCTGAACAGAAACGCGCCGGCCAAACCACGCAGAAAATTCGTCTCGGCGTGCTGCGCCACTTCGTGCAGCGATTCCAAAATCGTATGTTCGGGATTCAGCGTTTCCGCCTGATGCTGGGCGAAGTAGTGGAGCGTGACCCCGTGTCCGACCGTGCGCGTGCCCTTGTCGGGCGCCAACACACCGGCCAGCATTTTCAGCAGCGTACTTTTCCCCGCACCGTTCTCGCCGACGAACGCAATGCGTTGCCCGCGTTCCACGGAGAGGTCGAGCGACCCATAGACGACCTTGTGTCCGTAGCTCTTGGCGATGCCGCGCAGATCCAGCACGTGCCGCCCGCTCGGCGCCGGTTCCGGAAAGCGGAATTTGACGCGGCGGCTGTCGCGTTGCCGCTCGAGCAGTTTCACCTTGTCGAGCTGCTTGATGCGCGATTGGACCTGCTTCGCCTTATTGGCCTGGTAGCGGAAGCGGTCGATAAACGACTGCACGCGCGAGACTTCTTTTTCCTGCCGCGTGATGGACGCTTCGAGCTGCGCGTCGGCTTCGGCCTTCAGTTGCAGAAACTTGGTGTAGTTCCCGCGGTATTCCTTGATGCCGTGATGTCGCACTTCCCAAATGTGGGTCGAGATGCGATCGAGGAAGTGCGTGTCGTGGCTGACCACGAGCAACGTCATCTCCGAGTCGTTCAGGAACTGCTCAAACCAGCGCTGCGTCGGCTTGTCCAGGTGGTTGGTCGGCTCGTCGAGCATCAATACGTCGGGGTTCGACAGCAGCAAATGCGCCAGCGCGACGCGCATGCGGTAGCCGCCCGAGAGGTTGTCCACGAGGCGGGGGAAATCCTCTACGGAGAACCCCAGGCCCATGAGGATGCGCTTGGCTTCGTGCTCGGGATAGATGTCGCGATGTGTCGCGTCGATGATGGATTTGCCGAGCAGCGGTTCCAATTCCTGCGCGAGATAGCCGATGCGCAGCCGCGGTCGCTTGCGGATCGTGCCCTTATCCGGCGCCTGATCGCCCATGATCATGCGCAGCATCGTCGTTTTGCCGCAGCCGTTAGGCCCGACCAGCCCGACGCGAGTGCCGGGACGGAGGTGCGCGGAGGCGTCCTTCAATAGGATGCGCGAGGCGAATTGTTTGGAGACGTCTTCAATCTGCAGCATGGGCACACACCTTCCGTGCGAATGAAATCGGGAGCGCGTCAGTGACGAACGCGGATGTGAAAAAAAGAGAGACCGGGAGCCGCGTCGATTAGCGCGCGCGAGTCGGGAGGCGTGGAAGCCGGAAATGCAGCGTCTGACGTGATGCGAGGGTGGTCATGGTACCGGAGCGGCTGATGCGGTCGGGGCCGGACCCTCAGCCGGATGATTTGGTGGAGCTGGCCGGGATTGAACCGGCGACCTCGTGAATGCCATTCACGCGCGCTCCCAACTGCGCCACAGCCCCACGTCGTTGAATTGGGAAAGATGCGAGGGAAAGCCCTGAATTCTCGGCATGCTACCATGCGACCCTAGGCCAGTCAAGAAACAGCGCGATGCGGTGCGCGCGTCGTCGACCTGTGTTGCATCGATCACTGCGTCGGTGTCCGCATGATGATCGAGAATATGAGGCGGTCGCACGCAGGAAATTCGGCCGTGATCGACGCCTCGGCCGCGGCGGCGGCGATGTACTGAGTCCGTTTGCCTTGCTTGACAAAGGCGGTGTCGGGGCATAGCATGCGCGGGTTTTGAAAGCCGGAATCGTCCTCGATGGCGTGGCGCCCTGTGCGCGATTCTATCGTCTCGTGACTGATTGCACGTCGGGCAGGCTCTGATCTGTCGACAGGTCAGGGCTTTTTTTGTGACTCCGTATCGGCTGGTCTGCGGATCGGTGAACCTGTAGCTGAGAGTCGGTCGTTATCGTTATGGCGAATGTCGTAATCGTGGGCGCGCAGTGGGGTGACGAGGGCAAGGGGAAGATCGTGGATCTTCTCGCGCGTGATGCCGCCATTATCGTCCGCTATCAAGGCGGGTCGAATGCCGGCCATACCGTGATCACCAATCGCGGCACCTTCGTGTTTCACCTGCTCCCGTCCGGGGTGCTGTATCGCGGCAAGCAATGTTTGATCGGCAACGGCGTGGTCGTCGATCCGGCGTCGCTGCTGGAGGAAATGGACGGACTGCGCGCGCAGGGCGTGGATATCGGCAAGAACCTGATCGTGAGCGACCGCGCCCACGTGATCATGCCGTATCACAAGGTGGTCGAGAAGGCGAGCGAGGAGTCCAAGGGGCCGCATCGTATCGGGACGACCGGTCGCGGCATCGGGCCGACCTACGCCGATAAGATGGCGCGCATCGGCATTCGCATGGGCGACCTGCTGAATCCGGAGCTGTTGCGCGCGAAGCTCGAAGTGAACGTGGCGGAGATCAACACGTTCCTGGAGCGGGTGTACGGCGTCGAAGGCGTCGAACTCAATGCGGTGTTCACGCAGTATGTCGCGCTCGGCAAGCGGCTGGCGCAACACATCGGCGACGTGTCCGTCATTTTGGATCGCGCGATTGCGAAGCGGCGACCGATTCTGTTTGAAGGCGCGCAGGGCACACACCTCGACGTGGATTTCGGCACCTATCCCTATGTGACCTCGTCCAGTTCCGGGGCGGGCGGCGCCTGCACGGGAACCGGCGTGGGGCCGACCAGGATCGACGCGGTGCTCGGCGTAACGAAGGCTTACACCACGCGCGTCGGCGCGGGGCCGTTCCCGACTGAATTGAAAGACGCAGTTGGAGCCGCCTTACAGGAACGTGGACGCGAATTCGGATCGACCACTGGTCGGGCGCGGCGTTGCGGCTGGTTCGATGCCGTCTCCGTGCGCCATGCGGTGCGCATCAACGGCTTGACCGGCCAAGCCGTGACCAAGCTGGACGTGTTGGACGGCTGCGACGAACTGAAAATCTGCACCGGCTATCGTTATGAGGGCAAGGTGTATCGCGAGATGCCCTCCGATCTCCAAACCCTGACGCATTGCGAGCCGGTGTACGAGCGGATTTCCGGCTGGCAACAGCCGACGACCGGCATCACGACCTACGCTAAACTTCCCGCGGCTGCGAAGCGTTATCTTGCGCGCATCGAAGCGCACACCGGCTGCCGGATTCAATTGATCTCCACCGGCTCCAAACGCCAAGAGACCATCATCGTCTCCAATCCGCTTCTGACGAAAGGCCGCGCGAAGTCGGCGGCCGGTCGCGCCCGCACCGCGCGAAGCTAACCGTTAGCGCTGTTCACGTGTTGGCAGACCGCGCATACCTCTGCTGCGCCTGACCGCCCGACCGTTCCGTGACAACCGCTTCCGACATTTCTTTTCCGCGTTTCCCCTCGGCACATCTCAGCGCCACTTAAGTTCCGCTCCACAGTCTCCGATGACGCCTGTGCACAAGCGTGAGCAGCGTCTGACGCGGACAGGGGTGGCGTGTGCTGGTGATGGATATGCGGCGAGTGGTGAGGTGGAATCGCGGGGCGACGCCCTCCCTCACAACGCAGACAGTCGCTCGACGGTCGGGTCGAATCATGGGCGCCCTGTTGCATGTGTGCATGGCCATGTCGTTTGTGACGCTGTTTGCGCAGGTTCGCGTTGTCAGCGCGATGGGTGAGCTGCGGCAGACTGCGCCGCGTAGTGTCTTGGCGTTTACCGCTCACGAAGGGCAGCCAATGCTGCCGGTTCCAACCAAGAAGCTCGGGAAAGTTCCCCGCATTCCACGCCGTCTCCGAGATGGCGGACTCCAGCCGAAACCTGCCCCGAGCGATGTCGCGGCCCTCTCACCACCCGAAGCGTAGGTTCTGCTCCCATCACCGTGCTCTCCCGCTGGTCTGCTGCATCGGTGCGTGCGTCGTCACATCCCGCAGGTGAATCCAATTGCGAAACAAGCGGCTTGCGAACGCAGACGCGACCAGGTGCGCCTTCTTCGATTGACAACGTCTCCGCAGTAATGCCAGCATGGGCCCCCCGTGAGCCGGTAGCTCAGTCGGTAGAGCATCGCCCTTTTAAGGCGAGGGCCCTGGGTTCGAGTCCCAGCCGGCTCACCACTAAATCAATGATTTAGAAGATCCCGCCTTCATCGACCTGCCCGATTGTGACAAATTTGTGTCAATCGGCGGCCGGTGTTCCAGCACATTGACCCCATCACGCAAGCTTTCAGGGCAATGATGCGCATAGCGCTGCGTCATCGTGCTGGTCTTGTGACCGAGCAGACGCTGGACCTTGTAGAGATCGATCCCGCGTTGCACGAGCCGAGTCGCGAACGTGTGCCGCATGTCGTGAAAGCGGAAATCGAGAATCCCTGCCCGATCCCGTGCTTCACAAAACTCCCGCACCAGGAAACGGACTTGCAGTGTATTGCCCAAAGGAGTCTTGAACACTAGACCTGATGATGCGCCCGTTGCACCTTGTTTGGCTGCCAGCAGGTCGTACACGGTGGTGTTCAATGGGATCGTGCGGCGTGTGCCGTTCTTACTTTTCATCACGATGAGTGTTCCACGCGTGAAATCCACATCCTGCCATTGCAGATTGAGGATCTCTCCTTGCCTCATCCCGGTGTTGAGCGCAAAGCGAATAATTTCTTGAAGCCAAGGCGACGAAGCGGCAAGGAGACGGTCCTCTTCGTCGGCACTCAGCCAACGATCCACTTCGTTCCGCACCTGCTCAAGGGACACACGGTGCATAGGGTTCTCCCGGCACCATTCCCACTCCCGCATGGCCAGATTGAAGGCGTGCCGCACCAATTGCAGCTCCTTATTGATCGTGGCAGGTGCAGCGCCTTCTGTACGCCGTTGAGTTCTATAGGCGACGAGACTCTTAGGCGTAATCTCGGATAGAAGCTTTTCCCCGAGCACTGGCACAAGGTGCTTGAGAGACGTACCATCACGCACGCAGCTTTTCGGAGCCTTCATCTTCGAACATTCGGCGAGGTAGCGTTCCATCATGTCCCGGAACGTATGGTCGTCCTCTTCACGATGGTCGAAGAACGTTCCTTCGACGACTTGTGTTGTCACCTTCGCGAGAATTGCTGCAGCCAGCCTTTTGTCCGAGGTCTCCGTGGACCGTCGAACGCGTCTGCCATGAAACATGAAATCCATCCACCACACTTTTCCTCGTTTACAGAGACCCATTCGCTTCCTCCTCTCTGAATGGGCTCGCTATTGGTCTGGTTTCCCCGCGGTGAGTATAAACCGCACGCCTGGCTCGCTCAATGAGGTGATCTACGTCTCTGGCCGACTGTAAGCGCCTGCGCTTGGCGGAGAGAGAGGATCGTTCGGTGAGCATCTGACAATCCTGAAGCCATCGGTCAATGGCCTCCGGCTCGAATCGGATGACTCCATTGATCTTGAGGGTGGGAATTCTCCCTTGAGCGGCCCAGGCGTAAAGGGTCTTGTCCTTCACCTTCAGCCGTGCGGCGATGTCTTTGATAGTCAGAAGCATAGAACACCAAGACTTCAGTACTTGTTGATCTCCATGTTCGTGCTCAGTCCGATGTGTTGAGTCCTATATTTTTGCCAACAGCGTGAGCCTCCGAGACGAACTTATGAAAGGGTTCAGAATTTATGACCATACCGAAAAGGTAGGGGTGGCCGTGGGTCGGATACGCCAGAATCCTGAGGGGGCACTCACCTGGATCCGTAGCAAGGCGGAGTATCGGAGGAGTCTCTGCTGAGGCACCGCGTCCGGAGACGCCGTGCCAGGTGGAATCGCGCACCGTCGTGTCGTGCAGTACGACTCGACCGTGCGGGGACACTAGCTGTTTAGTCCCACGGTGTGCTGGGGTAATCTACAGCCAGCTACGGAGGGACGAGTTATGGGACAACTACTACATGGAAGCGCCCGCACGACGGAGGCAACCCGTCGAGCGATCCAACAGAGTCAAGCGAGCCTGATTCAGCTCGCGGCTCGCTATGGGATCAACCCCAAGACGGTGGCCAAGTGGAAGAAGCGCACCCATGTCACCGATGCGCCAATGGGGCCGAAGGAACGCACCTCGACGGTTCTGACCAAGGAAGAAGAAGCGGCGTGCGTGGCCTTCCGCCGATATACACTGCTGCCGCTGGACGATTGCCTGTATGCCTTGCAGGCGACGCTCCCACATCTGTCCCGTTCAGCCCTGCATCGCTGTTATCAACGTCATGGGATCAGCCGGTTGCCGGATCGGGAAGGCGCTCAACCGGCGAAGAAGATGTTTAAGACGTATCCGATCGGCTACTTCCATGTCGACATTGCAGAAGTGCGGACGGAAGAAGGCAAGCTGTATCTCTTTGTGGCCATCGATCGCACGAGCAAGTTCGCCTACGCGGAGTTGCATGTGACAGCGGATCGAAACATCGCAACAGCCTTCCTGAACAAGCTCATAACGGCAGTTCCCTACAAGATCCACACCATCCTGACCGATAACGGTAGCCAGTTCTGCCATCCGCCGCGCTACCGGAATGGTCCGACGGCGCACTATGTGCGCCACATGTTTGACAAAGGCTGTGACCGGTATGGCATCGACCACCGGCTGACCAAGCCGAAGCATCCCTGGACCAATGGCCAGGTGGAACGCATGAACCGCACGTTGAAGGAAGCAACCGTCAACCGGTACTACTACACCGCGCATGCCCAACTCAAAACGCACCTGCACAGCTTCCTGATGGCCTACAACTTCGCCAGACGGCTCAAGACCCTGAAGGGCCTCACGCCCTACGAATACATTGGGAAAATCTGGACACAAGAGCCAGAACGATTTACTGTCAACCCGTTCCAGCACACCGTGGGACTAAACAACTAGCCGTCGCCCTTCAGGGGGTGTGGCACGCCCGTGGCAACCGCGCCACCTCGGAAGGCGTCACGCTTGCAGCTGTGCGTGGCCACAGGCTGGGCGATTCTGTTGCGCCCCCAGCGTCGGTGAGGGGCGCAACACGATGTTGAGAAGAGATCGGTATGTGAGTCCAATCTGTGAGGCTGCTCCCACACCGTACAGCAAAAGGCTTGCGCTCTTACTGACGCTTGCCTTGGCTTCTCAGGAAGAGGTCGATGGCGGCAAGAAATTCTGCGGCTTCGCTCACGCGCTTCTCAGCCCGGTCATGTTCTGCGTGGAACCAGGCGTCGTAGTCGGCGAGAAAACGGTCGTCTTGTTCTTCGGCAAGGATCTTCGCCAGCCGGACCGTAAGTTTTCCAGGCTTGATCAGGTGGCTGCCGAATAACCGTCGGACGGCGCGGTGCGAGGAAACGCTGACTCCTTCAGCAAGCAGCGCGGCACGGGCGGCGTGGAGAATCGAGTAGTAGGATCGAGAGAGGGCATCTTCCAGGAAATTCTCTTTCAGCAGTGAACGGGCCGCGTCCAGGGATTTCTCGGCACGAAGGAGTTCGGCTTGCACCTCCTCAGCGCGGGAGGGTTCCGTCATACCGCCACGCCTTCTTGCTCCACCTGTGCCAGAAACGATGAGCCGCGCGCCTTGAGGTCCTGATACTGGCGCTGACCCATCACTTGAATGGAGAGGACCACGCTATGGGCAATCTCTAACTCGTACCCAATGTCCCTGACTTCATCGCCAAGTTTCCAATCTTCAGAGCGGACCACTGCCAGGATGTCAATATCCGATTCGACGGACGCGTCTCCGCGTGCCTTCGAGCCGAACAGGACCACGCGGATTAGCTCGCCGGGGAATCGTTGTTGGACTCTCCGCTTGAATTCTTGGAGGATTGGTTGTTCCAGAATGGGTCTCATGGCTGCCTTCATACCTGTGGCTTCGAGCGTAGAGCGTTCGCTCGATCCTGTCAAGATTAGAGCCAACCTCGTGTAGCTAGCACATCATCTGTCCGGTTTTTGTAGCACATGATTTGTCCGGTCTAGGGTGGTCCCGAAGGAGGGCCACGATGACACGGGCGAACGTGCTCCAGGAGGTGCGACGGATGCGATTTGAGGAGTTGTATGCGCGCCGACAGCGGCGGGAACTGACCATGGCCGAGGCGGCGGAGATCTTGGGGGTGACGGAGCTGACCTTTCGTCGATGGAGTACCCGCTACGAAACCGAGGGCACGGCGGGATTGGAGGATCGACGGCTGGGCCAGGCCTCGGCTCGGGCGGTCCCGGTGGACGAAACCCTAGCGATGGTGACGCTGTATGAGACCCGGTACACGGGCTGGACCGTCAAGCATTTCCACGAGCGCTGGCAGGCGGAGCATGGCGGGACGCGCTCGTATACGTGGACGAAGAATCGGCTGCAAGCAGCAGGGCCTGTAGCTCGGGCACCCCGGCGCGGAGCCCATCGCAAGAAGCGGCTGCGGAAACCGTTGCCGGGGATGATGCTCCATCAAGATGGCTCCCGACACGAGTGGGTGCCCAGCTGTCAGTGGGATCTCATTGTGACAATGGATGATGCCACCAGCGAGTTGTATTCGGCCTTCTTCGTCGACGAAGAAGGCACGATGAGCAGCTTCCAGGGGCTGCAAGCGGTCATTGAAGCACAGGGGCTGTTCAGTTCGCTGTATACGGATCGCGGCTCCCACTACTGGCACACCGAAAAGGCCGGGGACAAGGTCGACAAGCACCGGCTGACGCAGGTGCATCGGGCGTTGCGGCAGTTGGGGATCACGCTGATCCCCGCGTATTCCCCGGAAGCACGGGGTCGATCGGAGCGCGTCTTCCGCACCCTGCAAGATCGCCTGCCCAAAGAGTTGGCGTTGGCTGGGATCACGACCATGGCGACCGCGAATCAGTATCTCGTCGAGCAGTTTCTCCCGGCCTACAACCGGCGCTTTGCGGTCGCGGCGACGGAAGCCGGTACCGCCTTCGTTCCCTGGATTGGCTCGAACCTGACCGATCTGCTCTGTGTGCAAGAAGAGCGCATCGTCGCCAATGACAACACGGTGCGCTATCAGGGCCGGAGCCTGCAGATTCCGCCAGATCGACACCGCTTCCATTACGTGAAGGTCACCGTGCGGGTCCACGAGTATCCGGATGGCACCTTGGCGGTGTTTCATGGCCCACGATGCTTGGCGCGCTACGACACGGCGGGCCAACTGCTCGAACCCGAAGCTGCGTCCGTGCATCAGAAGAACTCGACCGTTCGGTCACGCGACCGCCCGATCGTCGATCCTCTGGCAACTAGGCACGGACGAGTTGCGGCGCAACGCTGAACGTCTTGGAAAGGGAAACCGGACAGATCACGTGCTACAAAAACCGGACAACTTAACTTGCTATCTACAGATTAGAGCCAACCTCGCCTTCGTAGACAGGCTCGCAAGGGGACATACAAGCACCCAGCGTTTCCTCAGCGCTTATGAGTAGGAACCGGCCAATATTGCAGCAAATAGCAGGGAAACCCCTAGCAATAGCATGCACTTCTCAACCCTCCTTTGTTTGAACCTTGTATCCCTATTTCAAGAGGTTGGGCGGCCTAGATCTCTTTCTTCTTTTCTCTCTTCTTATCCCTTTCTTTAGAGTTTGCAGGATATGGCTGTTGCCCGTAGTTGTCTTACATTATGGGTTTATCGTATCCTTGTGCGACTGTTCTGTGACCCTCCGATAGCCAGACTTCGACACCGGTTTGGTGAGGGGCGCGGGGTGGCCAAATTTAGGCTGGTATGGGTGAGTTGATGGGGGAGCGGGCGAAACGGACGACCACGGTGACTGTGGATTTGGGGGAACTGAAGGTGCCCTGGCAGGCCTGGTGTCAGGCCCACGGACTCACACCGAGCCATGCGTTGCGGAACGCCATTCGGCAGACCATGGATCGGAGAGCCACCCCGGCCCCTACGCCTCGGAGTCGTGTCACCCCGAAGCGAGAACGGGCGATCGCTCGCATCGAACTGAACCTGACAGCCTCAGAGCTCGCCGCCCTGAAGAAGATGGCCGGTCAAGAAGGCTATGTGCCGACGAAATGGCTGGTGGCGATGGTCCGCACCAAGTTGACCGGGCAGCCACAGGTCGGACAGCCGGAATTGGAGACCTTGGCCCGGTCGAATCAACAACTCCTCGCCTTGGGGAGGAACCTGAACCAGATTACCAAAGTCTTGAATACCGCGCCTCAGAACCGAGCCGCCTTTCGGGTTGAAGTCATCACCGAACTCTCTCGCGTGATCCAGGCCCATACAAAGAAGGTGTCCGATGTCTTACGCGGGTCCGTGGACCGCTGGCATCTCCAATGAGTTCAACAGGCAGCCAAATTGACCAGAAGTTGGATGAGTGGGGGAGTCGGCTCTTCAATGTCTCAACGGAGACCCTCCCGCGACCGCGTCGCAGCAGGAATGTTCGTCTGAGTTTCGCTAAGTTCGTGAGTACCGGCGGACGGCTCAGCACGGCACAGGCTCGTGCGACCTATGTGCGGCAGAAACTTCAGGCCATGGTTCGCCGTTCGCCACAAGTCGTGGTGAAACTCGTTAGGGCACCGAAGGGGATGAAGGGCATCTCGAACAACCTCACCTACATTTCGCGTGATGGCCAGCTTGAGATCGAGGATCAAGGCGGCCAAGTGATTGTCGGGAAGGAGGCCGTGGCCGATCTGAAAGCTGAATGGCGCGATGGCGGGATGCCCATCGCGGCAGACTCGACGATGCGCGACGCCTTTCACCTCGTCCTCTCCATGCCGACCAGGACCGATCCATTATCAGTGCAGCGGGCGGCCCGTGACTTCGCCACACGGGAGTTCTCCGGGTTTCAGTACGCAATGGTGCTTCATACCTTCGAGACCGATCCGGATCCCCATCCCTCTCCACATCCACATGTGCATTTGACGGTGAAAGCCGCAGGTCTTGATGGAGTTCGTTTGAATGCCAGGAAGGCCGATCTGCAGCGCTGGCGGGAGGGATTTGCGGAGGCGTTACGGGAGCATGGCATTGAGGCCACGACGACAAGCCGAATTCACCGTACGACACAGGAACGGTGGAAGGTTCAGCATCTACGTGATCGCACGACCGAGGCGAAGGTGCTCGATCGTCAGCGACGAGTCACCCACATGCCGAGGAAGCAGCGGGAGGTCATGCACCACTACGAGCAGGTTCTGAAGACGCTCGCACGATCTGATCAAGGAGCAGACCGGCAGCTCGCTGTGGATCTGGTGCGCTATCTCGGGGGACGAGGCCGTACTCCGGACATGGAGCGGAACCGAGGAAACGATCGTGACCGATAAGGTCGTTTTCTATGTAAGTGGTAACCTCTGTAACAACTTCCAAGCTCGTATAAACTATTCTGCTCCTCTCTTCTACTGCTGATGTATAAAGACGGTTGGATATTCAGTTAATCTGAGGACCAATGGGCCGACTCAAAGTATTTTTGGGAATTGTCGTTGGATGCATTCTAGTACTCGTGCCGGTTCTGGTTTTCGCGCAAGCCGAAGATCAACCAGCTCGCCGAGCAACCCTATCCGTGAGTGGCAATGCAGATGAGTCGCTGCCTCGGAAAAGTGGATTGTCTCTCCATTATTCTCTGCAAGTACCTTGCTTCATAAGTGGTAAGTTATGAAACAACCTCCAATCTTGCACAACTACTAGGCCCGTGCTCTCAGCTCACGTACGCCGCGTCCAATTTTCCGTTGGATGAGGGTTCGCAACGTGGCCCCGCTTGCATAGCCTACCCGGTCGGCAATCTGGTCCACACTATGGTTGCTGGTCTGTAGCAGATGGACGGCGCGCTCGACACGAAGATCCTGGAAATAGGCAAGCGGAGATTTCCCGATCACGGCGTGCAGCCGACGCGTCAATGTTCGTGGACTTGTCCTCACGGCACGGGCGGCATCATGGAGCGAGAAGCCGTCACCCAAACGACGGCGGGCCCATCGTTCGAACCGCTCCACAAATGGATCTGCGTGAGCCAGGTGGTCAGGAATGGCGAAGGTCGCCTGCATTGGTCTCGAGTCAATTACAAGGTAACGGGCAGTCAGGGCCGCCAATGCGGGACTACGGTGGCGCACGAGCCACAATGCTAGATCGAGATGCGCCAGCGCGGCTCCGGCAGTGATGAAGGGTGACGAGTGGACAATCATACGCGACTCGTCCAGTACTACCTGGGGATACCGTTCACGAAAGAAAGGAGCCAGCCACCAGGAAGTCGTCGCATGATGGCCGTTGAGTAGGGAGGCCTCTGCAAGGATAAACGTGCCCGTGCAGGCAGCCCCAAGCATGGTGCCCCGCTGGAACCAGTGCCGCAGGAGGCTTTGTGCGTCCACGATCTCTCGTTGGTCAAGAAGGCGGGACAACGTATCGGGCATCTTCGCCCCCACGGCCGGCACCAGGGCGATATCGGGATGAGCCAGTCCCGTTGCTCGTCTTGCCGGGATCGACAGGCCGTGACTCGTGGTCACTCGGGATCGGACACCCACGATGGTGACATCGAAGCGCGTCGTCAATGCTTTCGAAGATGCTGCGAGTTCATTTGCCACGCTGAAGGTATCAAGAAGAGTAGATAAGCCAGTATCGAAGGTGTTCTGTAGTGCCACGATGTAAATTCGCATGGCGAGAACTGTAGCATAATTGGCATTATTGCCAATAGACCAATCCTTAACTCACACGCTAGGATGCGCATAGCAATTAGTTAATTTCTGAAAGGATGGAAAACATGGTACGAGTGGCATTGCTAGTGCGGTTGGAGGCCAAGCCAGGCAAGGAAGCGGAGGTGGCTCGCTTTCTCGAAGGTGGCCTTGCCTTGGCAAATCAGGAAGCCGCCACACCGATTTGGTTTGCCCTAAAGTTAGGGCCAACCACATTTGGCATCTTCGATGCCTTTGCTGACGAGGCGGGGCGTAAAGCGCACCTGGCTGGGCAGATTGCGGCCGCCCTGATGGCGAAAGCTCCTGATCTGTTGGCTAAACCCCCACAAATCGAACAAGTCGATGTGCTCGCCGCGAAAATTTCACACTAAGCGGGACCGGTTCCGACAATGGGACAACCTTATGCCTAAGGAGAAGTGATGCGACAGCGATCTATCCTCGCCGTGATGGTTTTGACTTTCATGCTTTGTGCGCAAATAGCTGGTGCTGAAGCGGATCGGGAGAAGTTATTGAAGGAACCCGGGATCTATGCCACCTTCGCCGTCTTCAAGGTTGGGGACGAGTGGTGGAAACTGGATCGCGATGCCCGGACGAAAGCCGTGGCGGAGGCAAAAAGTGTGTTCCAGAAGTATTCAGAGCAAATGACCATCGATACGTACTTGCTGCGAGGATTATCTGAGAAAGCTGACTTTTTCCTGAGGATTCACTCCAAGGAAATGAGTCACAACCAGAATGTTCTGATCGACTTCATGGGCACGACGTTCGGGAAAGCGTTGAAGAACACCGACACGTTCAACGGGATTACAAAGGCGTTAAATTATGTCCCGAGTTTTCCTGAAGAGTTGAAGACTGAACTGAAGACTCCTCCACCTCCGAGCAGTCCGTATGTCCTGGTGGTTCCTATCCGCAAAGATGCTGAATGGTGGATGATGCCGCACGATCCGCGTGCCGCTTTGATGAAGGAGCATACGGATGCGACAGTGGCATATCTCAAAACCGTCAAGCGCAAGCTGTATCATTCCAGCGGGCTGGATGACCTGGACTTCATCACCTATTTTGAGACGGCAAAACTGGACGACTTCAACAATCTGGTGATCGGCTTATTGAAGGTGAAGGAGAATCGCCATAATAAGCGGTTTGGTGATCCGTTGTTGTTGGGGACGATCCGCTCCCTGGATGAAATCCTCGAAGTCTTTTCACGGTAAGGACGCACGGGAGGTGCCGTCGCTAGGCGACATGCCCCGACCGTGTTCTCATAGCACTGGTATGGCAACCCGCATGGGTACAGGGACACGGGGTTCCCTCTGTGCGGGCATTTAGGGATTTTGGCAGCACTGGCCTGACCGTAAACCCGATAGCATGTAAACAGAACAGGCTTGGCGTGGGATCTCCTGAGGGATGAGGGAGGCAATTGCTACTCACCGGGCGATCTGAGGAATGATCATGTTGATGCATTTCTCAAATGCCGAGTCGAGGGGGCTACTTTTGTTTCTTGTGGGCTGCGTTGTCTTCTGATGAGGATGGCTCAGGTACTGTATTTTCATCGGAGACATGACTGCCTGATTCGATTGATGTACGGACTAGGTGTGACAAATTTGTGTCAAAACTCTGTTGAAACAGACAGAAAGGATGGAATACAGTGGAACCAACGGAAAGGCCTAAGTTACCGATATCACAATTAAATTGGGGAAACCGTTGCAATAGCGAGCACTTGTCAAAAACCGTTCTTTCGATCTTTTAAGGCGAGGGCCCTGGGTTCAAGTCCCAGCCGGCTCACCACTTCAAATCAAGGACTTCGGAGCCCCCCACGCTTCCAGGATGATCCCCCTGCACGAATCGTCCGCCTGGGCGATCCTTAAGCCCAAGATCCCCCAGCTGCCATCATTTCCATTAGCACGCAGGTTTAGCTGTATCTGAGACGGCCATCCCAGAGGGCCGCGGCAACATTTCTGGATCGATGTCCTATGCTCTCCAGGTAGGCGCAACTGCATCCTGCGCGTGAGCATGCAATATCCAGTATAGGTCAATGTGAATGACCTGGACGCGGTGCAGCCCAAAGGTTGCGTGAAAGAGTTGACCGGGTAGGCGTAAGACGATACTATTATCGATAGAATAAATGTAAGGATATACATATGGCGACAACGACTATCTCGTCCAAGTTTCAAGTCGTGATTCCGAAGGAAGTCCGGGACAAGCTTCATCTCACCCCAAGCCAGCGCTTGCAGGTGGTGGAAAAAGGCGGCGTAATTACCTTGGTGCCAGAAGTGCCTCTGAAGTCGCTGAAGGGCGCGCTCAAAGGTATGTCCACGACAGGTCTTCGCGAGAAGAAGGACCGGGAGTGAAGGTTCTGTTGGATTCCAGCGGATGGATTGAATTCTTCACCGATGGTCCGTTGGCAAACCGCTATGCGGCTTATCTGACCCCTCGGTACCGGCTCATCACGCCGACCATTGTGTTGTACGAGGTCTATAAGAAGATTCATCGAGAGCGGGGCGAAGAATCAGCGGTCTTGTTCGCGGGCCGTCTGAATGCCACAGAGGTTGTCCAACTGACGCCATCAATAGCTCTCCTTGCTGCGGATGTGAGTTTGCGGTATCGGTTAGCCATGGCCGACGCCATCGTATATGCCACCGCCAGAGACCAGGAGGCTGAGGTCGTAACAGGTGATGCAGATCTGAAAGATCTGCCGGGCGTCGTATACATCCGGTAGGGAGCTACTGTGGGAAAGGGGTTGAAGGCAGAAAGACATAAGACGTAAAAGGGGTCGAGACGTAAAAGGGGTCGGGAGTGTTAATAATGGAAGGAATTACAGGACGTGGATCTGCTTCGGCAGCTGACGAGTCCGTGCTGCCGCGGTGTTGCCGCTAAGGGAATACTCAGAAATCTTGCGCCAGGAAGCATGAGGAGGTTGCTGTCTGGTCTTCCGGTGGGTCGTCTGCGAATGCTGCGCCACCGGAAACCATCCGCACCGATTACGTCTGGGGGGCTCGCCTACTTCATCATGCAGCCCGGCTTTGTGTAAATATGCTATTGCAAGACCAGACCTATGGGACAGATCACGCAATTGGTGGAATGCTACCTCACGGGGTGGACAATGATAGAGATTCCATCGAATCAGTACCATAATCCCGCTACTCTTCTATCTCGATAATTGCTCAGGCGCATCGGATGATGGATTCTGCACTGCCCACTTGAGAGACATCATCAAGCAGAGTCGAGCAAATTGCTCAGCGAGACCTCGTAGCTCGGACCAATCGTTGGCTAGTTTGTTATTGGTTCCGTGAATCGTCCGACTGCGGCCCTCACTGTAGATGTCCTCGATTGCCTGCTTAAGCGTAGGGCCGTCCGGCCAAATTGGGATATTGTCTAGGATACCAAGCCGTGCATTGATTAGTTTGCGAATCCCTTGCGCTTTTCCTCCACACGCCAATGCATCAAGCACAGCTGAATATTTAACAATTGCCATCACAGCGACATCTTCACGGGCCCCCTCGTGAAACCAGAGAAGCGCCTGGGCAAGAGTGCCTATCATTTTGGGCCGTGCCCGATCCTTAACGGGGTCCAGAACGTATTCTAAGATTTGCCCTGCTATACAAAAATATTCGCTACAATTTTCGAACTCGGCCTCCCATTCGCCATCCTTCATCCAAGGTCCATGCGGCATATTTGAAAGCCGAACGCCAGCCAGTACTAGCTTGCCTGGGATATAGCTTAACGCCATCTGGGAGTGGATGCGACGATCAAAGAGGAGGTTCATCCCCGCAAGTACCTTCGACGGCTCGCGCCATAAAAGCGCGATCGCAGCCATCGCAAGACGGGCACCTGTAAGAGACTTCTGCAATCCGGCTTCGGACGCAAGCCCTGAGGCAGAAACGCTACATACAAACGGACCACTGCTTATAGCTTCCAAGATGTCCTTTTCCGCCATACTGTCGAAAGACACCTTCCTTTTCTGTCCTCGTCTCCCTCGCCACACTTGCTCAACTCGACGTTGTGTTACAGCGGAAATATGCCCCTCACTATGATTCCGAGTAAGCCAAGCTAGTCGTGGCTCAAAGCGAACTGGGCCGATTTGGAACGGCTTAACAGACACATTGCTGAACAGAGTGCACCCAAAGGCGTATTCACGACATGCACGATCCGGCACCTGCTTTTTAAGCGCGGCTTTAATTTCGCTGAGAACGAGATCTGCGCTTCGTATCGAATCGGCACCCAAATCAATATTTGCTAGCGCCGGACCGAACGTTCTACGGACCATAGCCTTCCATTCGCTACAGGTAGTAGTTCTCGCCAATTGCTGATCAGACTCCATCAACTGAGTAGCGACGGAAGAAATAACTTTGTCGATCTTTCGAGAAATTATTATTGAGCCTCCGTTCGACGTCGCAATCATGCGTGGAAGTGGAAACTCATCATCTGTATCCCGATATGGCTGGGGATGCGATTGTATGACCTTGAGCTCTTCAATGATAGTTTTGATGTTTTCTCTCAGCGTTGCCATACCACCTACCTCACCGACAATGATCACTCTTGATGGAATCCGAGAAACTGATGAACAATAGCAACGCCGGCTCGCGTTATTGTGGTGAAGCAGGTGAATTCTACTTTGACCATGTATATCAAGTGAAGCGGGGGCTGTGCCCCCGATCCCCCCGGCCGTCCGGTCCACTTGGTCCGGAACGGCTGGCGGCGATCAAGGATTCTGCACTCGCGAAATAAAAAGGGTCGAATAAAAAGGGGCGGGAGTGTTAAGAATGGAAGGAATTGCAGGGCGTAGATTTGCTTCGGCGGCTGCGAGTCCGTGCTGCGGCGGTGTTGCCGCTACGGGAATACTCAGAAATCTTGCGCCAGGAAGCGTGACGAGGTTGCTGAGTGTTCCTGGGGCGGCCCATCACCTGCAAATGCTGCGCGACCAGAAACCATCCGCACCGATCACGTCTGGGGGCATTGCCTACATCCTCATGCAGACCGGCTTTGTGTAAATATGCGATTGCAGGCCCCGATCCATAAGACAGACCAAGAAGGCGGCTCATGACTCTGAAGACTGCTCTGCAGCGAGGAGGTCTGCTCGCGACTGGATGCCTTCTTCTCTCAACTCCCCAAGGAGTTTCGGTATGCGGTCGAAATTCGCAACACGGGCTTGCTGGGTTTCGGCTATCTCAAAGTCTTAGAGAAGCACAACATCGAAAGAAACGAGCCGAGCCGTACACGAAGATAGTGGAAGCGCTGCCGGAAATGTGGCGACACACCATGGACATAGCGAAGAAGGCGCTCGGAGAAGATCGTCGAGCGTACGTCTTGGTCAACAACCTCAGTGAAGGGACTCCGCCCGTGACGATTCAATCGTTACGGCGTGCGTTGGCATCAGCCCAGACGTAGAGGCTCGGCTCACAGCGAGCTTTCATCAATCTGTTTCGCCACGCCAATGACCGAGCTCGGTCCGGCCCGCCGTGCCGTCCTCGACCGGCTTCCTGATTCGTCGAGGTCACTCCGCTGCCACTGCTCATCCTCACTATGAACTGCGATGTTGTGTGGCCGTCTCGGAGCACTGATGGACACGTTTTGAAATCTCTCGCAGTTCATCGTAATCGATAAGACTCACGAGATCAGAGTCGACCACACCCTTTTGAGACGCATAGAACATGTTCCACGATCGTGCGTCCAGATCGTTCTTGAACTCCACGAAGCCAATGGGATCTCCCCCCGTAGACGACAAGAAGCACTTGTCGAGTGCGCCGCCGAAGGCTTCGATGCTTCCCTTCATGATCTCTTCGAATCGACCGGCATTCTCCAGGATGTGCGTCTTGAGCTCGGGAGAAAATGTTCAGCGATAAAAATACATAGGCATGGGGGACTCCTTTCGTTTCGTGTGTGTAGATGACGACTGTGAACGGTTCAGTTGTGAGAGCACATGCAGCGCCTCGTTCGCTACGCTAGCAACTGATCGCACCTCAGATCACGAGCACGAATCGTACCACGCCATCATTCACGATCCATGGCCTCTGAATGCTGCAGTTATCCTGCAAGGGCCGGTGTATTTCTCTCTCCCTTTGCCCTGGATGGATGCATGGATGGGCTCGACCTGTATCTCCTGCGATTCTCTCTGTATCTGTTTCGATCCACTCAAATAAAAGGGGTCGAAATAAAAGGGGTCGGGAGTGTTAAGAATGGAAGGATTTACAGGACGTGGATCTGCTTCGGCAGCGGACGAGTCCGTGCTGCCGCGTTATGGGCCGCTAAAGGAATACTCAGAAATCTTGCGCCAGGAAGCGTGAGGAGGATGCTGCCTGGTCTTCAGGCGGGTCGTCTGCGAATGCTGCGCGGGCGATCGCCCCAAGCCCAAGGCAGGTGGCCGCAAGTCCGACAAACCCGCCGACAATGGGGATCAGCCGAAGTCCGTAATAGACGACGAGCCCAAGCAGAAACGCGAGGCGGGCACCGACAGGCTGAGCGCGCCCTGCCAGCAACAGTCGACCGACCCAGGTCATCGCTACGATGCGGCCGAGATAGAGGATCACGAGGAACAGCGCGCCGAGCACCACCGCGAGTGGGATGCCGACGAGCGTGAGCAGTAAGAGGACGAGGGCGAAGGGGGCCGCGAGACAGAGGAGCAGGCCGAGGCCTCCCGCGCCGAGGGCTCGCTCCTGGAGTTGGGAGACGCTGCGGTCCATCGCACGCGGAAAGATGATGAGCAGTGCGAGGCCTGCGAGTAGGGTGGACAGGGCACTGATCAGGAGCAAGCCGATCCCGATCCATGGCCAGATGGTTTCGACATCGTCGGTGCCCGGCACGTGCAGGGTGGCAAAGCGGCGCGGTGTGACGGGGCCGCCGACCTGGGCCTGCGGATGGATAGTTGGGGCGGTGTCGCCGAGGTAGCTGATTGGTCCGGCGATGTGTGCGGTCGAATCGATGGTCAGCTGTGCAACCGCGGCATTCACGTTCCCGCCGACAGACCCGCCCAGCGTGACGTCTCGGCCTGCGATGGTGAGATTGCGTGCGATCGGCGCGTGAATGCGGACGGTGGAGCCGCCTCCGACAAAGGCACCGCTGATGGTCGCCTGAGGTGAGACGATGAGTGTGGCGGCAGTGACGGTGAGGTTGCGGCCGATCTGTCCGCCGATCGTGGCGCGTCCGGCCAGAATTCGTGCGTTGTGTGCGACGGTGCCGGGCACTTCAACGGTCGCGCCGCTTGCGAGGAGGTCGCCGTTGATGGTGCCGGAGACCACGACATGGCGCGCCAACACATGGGCGTCGCCGTTGATGGTGCCGGCGATCTCGATCCGTTCCGCGACCGCAAAATAATCACGGTCGATCGTGCGCCCTGCGGGAACCACGACGACATCGCCGGCGGCGAGGCTGTCGCGCGCAGAGTCTGCCGTCGTGTCGGCTGCCCACGTGGCGCCACTACCCGCGCACCACAGGACCAGACCGAGCCCCACGCTTGCTGCCGCACGCCAGAGCATACCTGGGGCATACTCCTTTCTGCGTGAGACTGCAAGTCGGCGGGGCTCCGACGATGTCGGGACCGAGTGCGACAGGCGGCGCGCTGCATCGCCTCAGCGGGCGTCCCGCAGCGCGGGACGCGCGATATGTCATGCGGAGAGACTAGGCGGCTTTTTTCAGGAACGCCGGCGCGTCCTGACGCGAGGCAGGGAACGACACGACGGAGGCTGGTTCGTCACGCAGCGACCGGACCACGATATGGGACACGAGCACGCTCATGCCGGTCGACATCCCGACGATAAACGTGATCGACATAAGGCTCTGCATCCACTCAACAAAGTTCCACGATGAAAACATGACCAATTCCTTCCTCTCCCACCCTATGCCGGAAGAATTTCCGGCAGGTTTAGATGTGATTGTCCTCGACAGCCGACCCCGTGATCCTGTGTGTGCACACCACGGGCGTCTGGGTGTCTGGAGCAAGTATAGCGGAGTGCTCCAGATTGGCTAGCGATCGTTGTTTTCCTTGCAGCCCGCATGCCGAGGCCCTGGCGGCGTAACTACGCGGGGATGCAGGCCGTCGGTCCGGCGGAGTGTTCAGTCTGCCGACAATTCGTGGTCCGGTTTGTACAAGTCTCTCCACGGCGTCCACACATCCCTGCGCCTCCAGCGTAGCCGCGTCAGCCGTCCGCGCCCTGCGGCCTCCTCAATATCCGGCCGATGTCTGCCGATAAGACTACGTAGCACTCCAGGAGTTGTCCTGGTGAGAAGTGTCTCCGGGTGGGAGCGGGCTGACCAGGGTGAGGAAGCCCAGGCGGTTCCGGCGTGTCCCGGCCTGCGAAGAGACGGACCATATAACAAGGAGTCACGGCAATGAGACAGCGTCACGCGGCAGCATGGGCAATCACAGTGGCGGGCGTCGCGATGTTGGCCCTGCCCGGGTGCAGCGGAAACAAGCTCGTGACTGCAGGCGGGGAATCGGGGATGAACGGGGGTGGGGCGTCGTCCACCGGAACCGCTGACGCAAACGGATACAACGGATCGAATGGGCAGGGCAGCCAGGGCTACGGCGACAGCGGCGCGCCCAACCTGTCGGCGAAGAGCGCCCCGGGGAGTTACGGAGACGGCGGTGCCTTACGCGGCTTTGAAAAATTGGCGCCGGGCCAGTCGCCCTCTGAGGAGCGCTTGCGCGACGGGTCGGTGCTCTCGCGCATGATCGGGGATGACACGAACGACGCCTTCATGGCGGAGTTGCGCCGCCAGGAAGAAGCGGCCATTGCGGCGGGGTTGAAGGATGCCTTCTTCGGGTATGATCGCGCGGCGATCGTCGAGGATGCGCGTGACTCTCTGTCGGTGGACGCGGACTGGATCAAGGCGCATCCGACCGCGCAGGTGAAGGTGTCCGGCCACTGCGACGAGCGCGGCACGCAGGACTACAACCTGGTGTTGGGCGACAAGCGCGCCAAGTCCGTGAAGCGCTATTTGGTGGATCTCGGCGTGCCCGCGCAGCAGGTCTCGACCATTTCGTTCGGCAAGAATCGTCCGTTCTGCGGTGAGCACGATGAAGCGTGCCACAAGCAGAATCGTCGCGGCCATTTCCTGCTCAGCGAATAGATCATCCGGGTGTCAGCGCCCTGTCGCTGCGATATTCGCGGCGACAGGGCGCAGTGCGTTTCTCCTGCCATCCCTCAAACCTTGTCCGGTTCGCTCCCTGTTTCGCCGAACATCCCTGAAAGTTTTCCGCCGTGCGATGCGCTGGTGACAAGCCGCGTGTGCATGTGGTATCTGAGCAGGGCGGGCGCTGCGAAGATCCAGTCGACCCGGCTTTACCAAGGAGCATGTTGTGACTCAGCGATATGGAGTGATCGTCAAGTTTTTGATTAGTTCGGATTCACCGGAAGAAGCCGAAGAACTCATCGAGTCGGTGTGCGAGAAAGCCGCCAGCGCGATGCCCGAAGGGGATATCAGCTTCGAAGGTATTGAGGATATCGAAGAGGCGGACGAGGACGAATAGCCGTCCGGCCCGATCAGATCGGCCGACGGCAGGTCGGCTGTGGCCGAACACATATGGTGCGCGTCTCGTCCGGGCTCCGGTCCGGGGCGACGGGGTCGCCGACGGAAGAGGTAATCATGGCAGACGCACGTGAGTCTGCAGAGTTCGTGTCCTCCGCCACTGACTGTGGAACGGACGAGTGGTTGGGGGCCGAAGGCTTTCTCGGCCAGTCTGCTGAATCGCACCGACAGCATGGGCCCGGACGACCATGGGCCGCTCGCGAAGTGCTGGTGCTCGGCTTCAGCATGCTCACCCTCGGGGTGGCGTTGGGTGTGCTGCTCTCCGGCTCGCGTCGGTAGCAGCGGACTCGGTCTCGCTTCCACGCATTCGTGGTCACCGGTACTAGACGGTATTCGGCCGCGCGAGGTTCGTGTCCTTGTGCGCTGGCATCGCAGGGCCTCCCACGCCTTCAGGCAGATTCCCCCCAAATCCTCATTAGACCTGACAGTTGGGCCGCCATGGTCGGCGCCCTGCCGATTTCGCGCGACTAGCGTGGTTGAACGGCCGGCGTCGTCGGCGCTGGTGCCGGTGCTGCCGAGCTGGTCGCATCCGGAGGCTGCTGCGGTGCGCTGCTCTCCGCAGGCGGCGGCTCCGGGATCGGCGCCATCATCGGCGGGAGTGCCAGATGCACGTCGACATGCGGCTGGGTGACGCCGCTGGGGAAGGGCGGGAAGGGCTGCGCTGCCGTCACGGACTTCAAGACGGCCTCGTCGACTTGCGGATCGCCGCTGGTCGGATCCAGCCGCATCGACTGCGTGGTGCCGTTCGCAAAGATGCGGAAGTGAAGCGTCGGGGCAGCCAGCGGATGCTCCGCCGTGGGAGTCGCTTGGTGAGGACGCACGCGCTGCATGATCCGCAATTTCAGGGTGCGCCAGTAGGCGGGGCTCGGTGAAATGGGCCCTTCAGGAACGAGGGCCTGCTCCTTGATACGGGGCGGTCGCACCGCAATCGCTTCCAGCGGCGGGTCGAGCACACCCACGGGATCGGCCTCCGGTGCGTCGGTCAAGCGGCCTTCGCCGGCGGCAGCAGGGGCTTGGTTTCCCCTGTCGACGGGCCGAGCGTCGGTACCGTTCGTCTCCGACGGCGGCGCAGCAGACGAAGGTGGTGCGGCGGGTACTTCGACGGAGATAGTGCGCGAGGCCAGCGTGACGAGCTGCTGGCCCTTGCGCTGCGCGATCACACAGGTGATCGGCACCTGCCGCTGCTGCGGCGGAAGGCCGACGAAATCATGGGCCTCGAACTCCACTGTCGCCGACAGGGCCTGGGTCGCCTCATCGCGTGTGAGCGGCAGCAGGCGCGTCGGCACAGAGGGGCCTCGTACGAGGGCGACGATCTCGTCGTCGGGCGTCGTTCGATTCGGCGCGTCATATCGCAAGGAGAGCGTGAGATGCGAAACGTGGTCGGCCTCGTCTGCGGTGCTGGGAAGGGTCACCTCGACATCGAGTGTGTGAGGGGCCGGGACCTTGGCCGTGCCCGTGGCTGCGTCGGCAAGGGACAACAGCGCGGCAAGGCCGAGTGCTGCGGCCAGACGAATCCTCGTGTGTCTTACGGAAACTCGGCTCATAGGCGCGCGCAGTATACGGCGGGCGCGAGAGCAAGCCAAGTCGCACGGGTGTGGATGCCCGATCCGACAAGACTTGAAGCGGCGTCGGTCGGCTCCGTATCATGCCGACAGAGTTGAAATCGTTCGCTTGGAAGCAACCGGGAGTAGGAGTGCCATGCATCCGCTACGAGTCAGTACGCAGTCTGTGTGTGTCGTGGTCGCAGCCGTCATGGCCGCGAGTGTCTTCACGGGCGTCGCATCGACGGAGGCGGCGTACGAAGGTGCGCCGGTCTCGAATGGTGCGTCGATCATGGGTACCGTGAAGTTTCGCGGGACGGCGCCGGCGCCGCAGCGCTTCAACGTGAAGATGGGATCGAATCCGGAGTTTTGCAACACGCGCGCCAACGAGAAGGGCGAGGTGCTGCTGCCGTCCACAAAGCTCGGCGCGGGCAATGAGCTTGCTGAGGTCGTGATTTTCCTGCAGGAGGTCGACAAGGGGAAGCCGACTGCGACGGACGGCCCGACCGTCGACATCGATCGGTGCCAGTTCGGCCCCCGCGTCGTGACGGGCATGTTGGGACAGACGCTGCGGATCGGCACGCAGGACAAGATTCTCCATCAAGTGCGCGGGTGGGAATCGATGGGAAAAAATCGCATGCCGATGTTCATGGCGCCGGGGCTGACGGCCGGCGGCGAGCAGGCGGTGCCCTTGCAGATCAAACGGAGCAGCATCGTGCAGCTCACCTGTGACCAACATCGGTTTATGGAAGCGTGGGTACTCGTGACGAGTAATCCCTATGCGACGGTGACGGATGCGGACGGCACATTTCGGCTGACGGATATTCCGCCAGGGACGCATACGCTAGGAGCCTGGCACCCTGTGCTCGGCTATCAGGAAGCCAAGCTCACCCTGACGGCCGGCCACGAGACGTCGGTGACGTTGACGATGACGCCGGAGCCGCCACCCGCGAAGAAGTAACGAGTAGGGAGCGGGTCGGTGAGCCTGTGCCTGGACGCTGCGGGGATCTTGCGCCGACGTTGCGCGGAACCTACGCCGAAGCTGGAACGAAACTGAGGGGACGGGCGGAGTTCGGGCCTGTGTAAGCGAAGCCGCGACCGGGAAGCCCGCTGGTGCGAGCCTCCCGGTGCTGCGTGTATCGGCTACTTCACGATATCCAGCAGTTCCACTTCAAAGAGAAGCGTCGCGCCAGGCTTGATGGCTGGCGGGCGGCCGTTGTCGCCGTAGGCCACGTCCGACGGACACACGAGCTTGCTCTTGCCGCCGACCTTGATGTGCTGCACGCCCTCTGTCCAGCACTTGATCACGTTGGTCAGCGGAAACTTCACGGGCTCGCCGCGCTGCACGGAGCTATCGAACACCGATCCGTCCAACAGCGTGCCGTGGTAATGGACCTTCACCGTGTCGGTTGCCTTCGGTGACGCGCCGTTCCCTTCCTTGATGGGAATGACGACCCCGCCCGATTCCGTCTTCTTCGCGCCCTTCTCGCCCAAGGCCTTCTTCACCGCCTCGGCGCCGGACTTTTTCTCCGCTTCGGCCACAACGGCCGCGCGCGCTTCGGCCAACTTCTGAATCTTCGGTCCATACGCTTGGAAGTCCACCTTCGGCGTGCGCTTCAACACGCCGTCGACGATGCCGTACTTCACCTGTTCCAGCTCCGCCTCGGTCAGCGAGAAGGGACCCAGTCCCTGACTCACCGCCAAGCCCAAGGCGTAGAGTGTCTTCTGCTCATCGGTTTTCGGTTCAGGAGACTCGGCGAAGACGCTGGTGCCGATGAGACCGGCACACAGAGTAAGACTCAACACGAGACGTCGCATGCGCGCATCCTTTCAGTGGAGGTGACGAATCGGTCAGCCGACGGCTGAACCCGTTCGAGCGTGTGGACCATGTGTCGCTTAAGATAGGCCAGATGCCGGAGCATCACAATAGCTTTGTTGACGGCGCGCACGAGGCGGCGCGGCGCAGTCGGGAACGGTGCAAGGCCGGGTATCGCGGCGGCTTTCTTCACGCTTGGGTTGCATGCTAGGGTTTGCGGATGCCGACGGCGACATCGATCCGAGCGGTCGTGATCACGGGCGCATCCACGGGGATCGGGGCGGCCTGCGCGCGCCATCTCGACGCGCTCGGGTTCACCGTGTTTGCGGGCGTTCGTCGCGAGCAAGATGGCGCGGCGCTGGTGACGAGCATCTCACAGCGCATACGACCGATTCTGCTCGATGTGACGGATTCGGCTTCGATTGCCGCGGCGGCGCAGGTTGTTGAACAGACGCTTGCGACTATCGCCCCGAACACCGGGCTTGCGGGCCTGGTCAACAATGCCGGGATTGCCGTGCCGGGGCCGATTGAAGCCGTGCCGCTTGCGGATGCGCGCCGACAGCTTGACGTGAATGTGCTCGGGCCGATGGCGGTGACACAAGCCTTTCTGCCGCTGCTTCGTATCGGACGCGGCCGCATCGTAAATATGAGTTCTATCGCAGGGCTGGCGGCGACGCCGTTTCTCGGATGGTACGGCGCGTCGAAGTTTGCGCTGGAGGCCTTGACCGATGCGTTGCGCATGGAGCTGCAACCCTGGGGCATCGAGGTCTGCAGCATCGAGCCGGGCGCGATTGCGACGCCGATCTGGGAACGGTCCGCCGGGCTGGCGGAGCAGGTGAGCCGGGCGGCCGATCCGGAGCGCCTTGCGCTGTATGAGACGGCCCTGGCGCGCGTGCGTGATGTCATTCAGCAGGCCGCCGGCCGTGCCATCGCGGCGTCGGCGGTGGCGCAGGTGGTGGGGGAGGCTCTCACCGTGTTGCGCCCGAAGACGCGGTATCTGGTCGGGACCGATGCGAAGTTCCGCGCGTGGATGAAGCAGCTCTGCAGCGACCGCATGCAGGATCGGCTGGTGGCGCGGTTCATGAACTTGCCGCGCACGCCGCCGTCAGCCCCGGATCCGTCCTAAGATTGCGATGGGGGATTGAGGCGGGACAGCTTTGTCGACGCGCGGTCCAAGAGGCCCCCAAGTCGCTCGCGATCCTGCTGGCTCATCCCTTCGAACTCCACCCCGAATTCTCCCAATACCGTCCACCGCACGGGCACCGATTCCAAGGTGATGGGAATGGTGTGATCCGGCGCCAGAATCGTCAGCGCCAGTCGGCTTCCTGACTCCACGCTGCCGACCGTGGCCACGGCGCAGCCGCCTTGTGACAGATCGTACATGGTCCCCCGTTGGATGGACTGGTCGGGTGCCGTGTACCAGACTTGATAGTCGACGGGAATGCGCTGACTTTGACGAAGATTCATGCCGCCACTCCTTTATGCCGGTCGTGAATGTGAGGTTTGCGGAGGCGTGCTCACCAGACGCTGAGGTCAGCCTATCACGGCGCAAATAGCGCGCAACGAACAGATGAAATTGCAAAGGCGTTCGAGACGGCGACATCGACCGGCCGCTTGGCGACTGAAACCGAAGCGCGCGCTAGGAGTCGGACTCGTCTTCGCGCCGGCCGGATTCGAGGGGACGATCGGGCAACGGCGTCGACGTGATGGCAAGGCTGTCCCCGGCAATGCGGTAGCGTTCGGTGGCCCAGTGGCCGAGGTCGATCAGCTTACAGCGCTCGGAGCAAAAGGGCCGAGTCGGATTGCCTTCCCAGGTCGTCTCGGCGCGGCAGAGCGGACAGTGCATCGCGGCAGTATACGTCCAGGCCGCGGCGGCGCGCCAGGCCTGCCCGACGCCCTGGTTCGAAACTCCGCTTAGGATCTCTGCAGCGCCATCAGTTGGTCGACGAAGCGGCGAAAGTCCGCCTGCTTCAACAGTTGCTGGAAGGAACGGTCGCGCCGCGGGTCCGGCACGCCCGGTTCGCCGGGATTGTGATGGGCGCGGTAGCGAAACGCCGTCCGCAGCGCCTGCATGGCGCGCTCGCGATCGCGCCGTTCGGCAAAGGTACAGGCCAAGTTGTAGTGAAACATCGGGTAGGTGTGGTCTTCCGCGATGCCGTACTCAAAGGTGCGCTGGGCCAGGTCGAGCTTGCCGCTCATGCCGTAGGCCATGCCCAAATTGTCGACCAGGACGCGCCAGGTGATGCGATCCAGCTGTGGGTTGGCCCGTTCCAAATCCAGCGCCTGCTGATAGTACGTGATTGCCAGCGGGTAGTTCTTCTCTAGATAGAACTTCGAGCCTGTCGCGAAGAGCGTGGTGCTGGTGCTTGGCGCGGCGGCTGCCGGGGCCGATTGCGCGGCCGGCGGCGCAGGCGAGGGGCTGGCGGATGCAGCGGCTCCCGGCCTTACCGGCTCGATGTGCACCGTCTGGAGAAAGTCCCGGAATAGCGCGTCGTCCGCTGCTGTGTAGTGCACCTTAGAGAGATGTAGGTCGAGGTAGACGTTTTCTTTTGGATAACAGAGATGCACGTGGCGTTGGGCGATGGGGATGCCGCGAGCTGTTGGGACGGTATATTCGAGCGTCGGCAGCGTGGACGTGGTGGTCAGCCGCATGTCACGGATGTCGGCTGCGAGGGGCGACGTCTTGAGCCGTTCCAGCTGCGCGATGCAGCCGGCGGACGAGGCCGATTCAGTCATCTGTTCCAGCGTCGCGGACACGTTCAACCCGGTCGTCGGCTGTGAGGCCATCGCGTACCGACGATGGTCGGCCTTTGTTTCGTCCTTGGAGATCGTAAAGCCCGAGAAGCC
The DNA here is from genome assembly GCA_041908685.1 of Nitrospiraceae bacterium. Taxonomy (GTDB): domain Bacteria; phylum Nitrospirota; class Nitrospiria; order Nitrospirales; family Nitrospiraceae; genus BQWY01. The sequence continues at coordinate 49,451 of JAYREW010000024.1, forward strand.
CAGGCTGACGCCCCAGGATTTCCCGGGAAGCGCGAGCTGGAAATCCGGCTGCAGCGCTGCGGTCGTCGTAGGTGGCGTCGGCCTTGCGGACGCGTCTCCAATGGGAGCCGCAGCTGGAGCCGTAACTGGTGCCGCCTCCGTCTGTGACGGGATCATGATGGCGCTGATCCCAACAGCCAGTCCGAGGCTCACGATAAGTGTTGCCCAGGGCCTGGAGCTGGATTGTGCAAGACGACTCGTCAATCGGTGAGCGTGGCGCATACGACTCTCCAGGGTGCGAACGAGCGTCGCGGATCGCCGGTTCTGTTTCCAGCTTAGGATGTGCCGCGTAATCCCCCAAGCAAAAACGCGGATCCGCTCGAGCGGTGTCGAGGCCTGGCATCGGAGGCGGGACGCGCAGCCGGATCCGGTGACCAGCCCGTGATTTTGCCGTGGCGCGCGCGGCCGCCGTTCGCTATGCTTCACGCCTATGTCGTCCGCATCGCCGTCTCCCGCCTCCACTCCGTTGTTGCCGCCCACCTGCGAGCGCGCCTTACTCGAGCGTTTTTTGAAGGCAGAGGCGATGGCCATGTGGGCGGTGCAGGCTGCGCAGGCGCAGGACCTGCCCGAGTCGGTGCAGGTGTTCTTGCGGCACCATGAGGCGGATGAGGCGCGGCACCTCGATCGATTCGAAACGATGTTGGGTGTGCGTTCGTGGGGGCGCGCCACGCTGCCGACTGTCCCCAACCAATGGTGTGCGCTTGCGGTGCATCTGTTCGGGTATGAGGCGCTCGGATTGGAATTTGCGCGCTTGCTGGCCGAACTGCGCCCCGACATGGCCGATATCGTGCGCGACGAAGAAACGCACGTGGGCTTTTTCGAGCGGCAACTGCGCGACTTGCTGCAGCGCGACGTCCGCGCCGCCCGCTGTGCCCGATCGGCGGCACAGGGCTGGTGGCGCAAACTTCCGCGCACGGTGGACCGCTATTTAGGGGACGAGTCGCTGGTGCCCTACCGCGAGGCGTTGCGTAGTCGAATCCTGACCGTGTTGGAACGGGCGTTCCGAGATTTGGGACTCTTATCTGAGGGCGATGCGGGAGCGACGGTCGAACGTGGGGGCGTCACGGAAGGCGGGCCTGACGCCGGCGGCTAAAACGACTCTTCCGGAGGCTCGATCGGCCCGGCCCACTGCCCGTCGGTATGTGCAGCCTCGCTGAATCCGCCGTCCGGCCACTGGAGATAGACCGCGTCGTCGACCAGGACGATGAGCGGATCGCTGTCCTCGTCGAGCCCGCGATGCCAATACCACCCGGGACTGGTCGGCTTCTCGACGCTCCAACGGAGGCGGGCGGGTGCAGCGGGCTTGTCTTTTTTGGTCGCCATGGGTGCGCGCATTATACGCAGCGCCGTGCGCCGAGTCGACCGTTCCCATGCCCCCGCGAGTGATGGTGTGACTGTATTGTGATGATGCCCGTCCTGTCGCCGCTTCCCATCGATGAGGTGTTGCCCGCGCTGAAAGCTGCGCTGGATGCGCATGGCGCGGCGGTGCTGACGGCGCCGCCCGGCGCGGGGAAAACCACGCGCGTGCCGCTGGCGCTGTTGTCTGCCCCGTGGCTGCAGGGTCGGAAGATCATTCTGTTGGAACCGCGTCGGCTGGCCGCGCGCGCGGCGGCGTCCCGTATGGCGGCGTCGCTGGGCGAATCGGTCGGCGGCACGGTCGGCTATCGCATTCGACATGAGCGACGCATCGGGCCGCAGACCTGTGTGGAAGTGGTGACGGAGGGCATCCTCACCCGGCTGTTGCAGAGTGATCCGTCGCTGGAGGGATACGGCTGCGTCCTGTTCGATGAATTTCACGAGCGGTCGCTGCATGCCGACTTGGGATTGGCGCTGACGCTCGACGCCCGGCGTCTCTTTCGGCCGGAGCTGCGCGTCGGCGTCATGTCGGCCACGTTGGAAGCCGCGCCGGTGGCGCGCCTGCTGGGCGACGCGCCGGTGATTACGAGCGAGGGGCGGAGTTTCCCGGTTGCAGTGCGCTACCGGGATCAGCCGGTGGATGGCCCCATCGATCGCGCGGTGGTTGAGACGGTGCGTCGTGTCCTGGCGACGGAAACCGGGAGCCTGTTGGTATTTCTCCCGGGGATGGCGGAGATTCGCCGCGTCGAACGGGCCCTGCTTGATCTAGCGCTTGGTGCGCAGGTGCAGGTGGCACCGCTTCACGGCGATTTGCCGCAGGCCGAACAGGACCGCGCGATTGCCCCGCCCCCGCCGGGCATTCGGAAAATTGTGTTGGCCACGTCGATCGCCGAAACCAGTTTGACGATCGAGGGCGTGCGCGTCGTGGTCGATGCCGGATGGCTGCGGCTGTCGCGCTTCGACCCGCGTAGCGGCTTGTCGCGGCTGGAGACGGTGCGTGTCACGCGGGATTCCGCGGATCAACGCTGCGGGCGCGCCGGTCGTCTGGAGCCGGGGCTGTGCTATCGACTCTGGACGGCCGGGGAACAACAGGGGTTGCTGGCGCGGCGTCCGCCGGAAATGCTGGATGCGGACTTGGCGCCGTTGGCGCTGGAGTTGGCCGTGTGGGGCGCGCCGGACCCGTCGGGGTTGGCGTGGCTGGATGCGCCGCCGACCGGAGCCTTTGCGCAGGCGCGCAGCCTGCTTCAGCAGGTGGGCGCGCTCGATGCGGAGGGGGCGGTGACCGCGCATGGGCGGCGGTTGGTGGAGTTGGGCGCGCATCCGCGGATCGCCCACATGATGGTGGCCGCCGAGCCGTTGCGAGCGGTGGGGTTGGCCTGTGATCTGGCCGCGGTGTTAAGCGAGCGGGATTTGGTGCGCGGGGCGCGTGGTCCCACACGATCGGATCTGCGTCTGCGCCTGGATCTGTTGCGCGGCGAGACGGCGTCAGGTGCCGAGGGGACGGTCGATCGCGGGGCCTTGATGCGGGCACGGCAGGCGGCCGATCAATGGCGGCGGCAGATGGGCGCGGAGCAGGAGCGTAGCGGGCCGCGGAATGCCTCGCTCTCACCCGGCGCATTGCTGGCGCTGGCCTATCCGGATCGGATTGCACAGCGGATCATCGGGACAAATGCCGAGGCGGCCCGCTATCGCCTTTCGAACGGTCGCGGCGCGGCCTTTGCCGGACCGGATGTGGTCGCGGCCGAACCCTACGTGGTTGTGGCGGCGCTGGATGGCAGCGGCGACTGGGCGCGCATCGAACTGGCCGCGCCGGTGACGTCGGCTGAATTGGAGCAGGTTTGTCGGGCCGACATTCGTGAGGTCGATGTGCTCGACTGGGACGAGCGCACGCAATCGGTGCAGGCGCGGCGTCATGTGCGGCTAGGTGCCTTGGTGTTGCGCGATCAGGGCTTGCCGCAGCCCGATCCCGACGCGGTGCGTCGTGCCTTGTGCCGTGGGGTGGCGCGGGCCGGTCTGGCGCGGCTGTCGTGGACGCCTGAGGCGACACAGCTGCGGGCGCGTCTCGCGTTGTTGCGCCGATCGAACGGGCCGGAGTCGGGCTGGCCGGATGTGTCGGACGAGGCGCTGACTGCGTCGCTCGACGAGTGGCTGGGGCCGCGCTTGGATGGACTGACGCGGTTGGAGCAGGTGGCGCGCCTGGATCTTGGGGAGGCGTTGCGCGCGCGGCTCTCCTGGGCGCAGCAGCAAGAATTGGAACGGATGGCGCCGACGCATCTCACGGTGCCGACCGGTTCGCGCGTGCGGCTGGATTACACGGCCGGCGAGCAGCCGGTGTTGGCGGTGCGGCTGCAGGAACTGTTCGGCTGTACGGATACGCCGCGGATCGCGCAGGGGCGCGTGCCGGTGACGATCCATCTGTTGTCGCCGGCCGGGCGGCCGGTACAGGTGACGCAGGACTTGGCGCGGTTTTGGGCCACCTCGTATTTTGATGTACGGAAAGATCTCCGAGGCCGCTATCCCAAGCACCATTGGCCTGAGAATCCCTTGGCGGCGACGCCGACGCGGCGCGCGAAGCGGCCGGGCGAGGGCGAGCGGAATTGATAAGATGGCGGGGCAGAGTGTGGCGGCGCTGGGCGCGGACCCGCGCACGGGTGACGAGAGCAGGGAACACGTGTATACAACGATCGGTCGATAGATGGGAGTGAATACGATGGCGACAAGAGAACGGGCGACGCTGGCAGGCGGGTGTTTCTGGTGTCTGGAAGCGGTGTTCGATCAGATGGTCGGCGTGGAGTCGGTGGAGTCCGGCTACATGGGCGGACAGGTGACGAATCCGACGTATGAGGCGGTCTGCGCCGGGAACACAGGCCATGCGGAGGTTGTGGACCTCTGGTTCGATCCGACGGTGGTGAGTTATCGCGAGATTCTTGAGGTGTTTTTCGTGATCCACGACCCGACGACACTCAATCGCCAGGGGAATGACGTGGGCACGCAGTACCGGTCGGCCATTTTTTACCATTCACCGGAGCAACGGACGGTGGCCGAGTCGGTGGTGGCGACCCTGACGGCGGAGCAGGTGTTTCCGAGACCGATCGTCACGCAGATCGTGCCCGCCGTGGAGTGGTACGTCGCGGAACCCTATCACCAAGAGTATTTTGTGCGGAACCCCGCGCAGCCCTATTGCGCCTATGTCGTGGGACCGAAGGTCGCCAAGTTTCGGCAGCGGTTCGCGGAGCGGATGAAGTCGTCGTCGCGGTAGAGGGCGGAGGCAGGCGGCGGGGGGATCAGCGGCGGTGCAGCGTAATAAAGCCCTGCTCCAATCCGGCGCGGAGCAACTGGGCGAGGTTCGTGACCCGGAACTTTTTCATCATGTGAAAGCGGTGTACTTCGATGGTGCGCGCACTGACCTTCAGCACCTTGGCGATCTCGACCGTCGTCTGGCCTTCCCAGATAAGGGAGAGAATTTGCTGCTGGCGCGGCGTGAGGGCAATCGCCTCAACTTTCGACGCAGCGGTACCTGACTTTTTCATGGCGCGAAGTGGTCCTCTGTATTCAGTGCGAAGAATGCGTCGGTGACGTACGGCAATGCGGAACTGCAGGGCAGTGTCGTGAACCTCTTCGAGGCTAACTGGACCACTTCTTCGTAGGCGCCTGTTCGCATACGATGACCAAATTCATATTATTGATAAGTGTCACCTTTCTCGTTTCGATCGATAAGAGACGATCAGCCTTGATATCCATTTGTAGTGCAAACAATGACAAAAAGTGGCGACTCATTTCTGAGCATGTGGGTACGAAGTACCGCGGTGTTGAATCGGAATCCGAACTATATAGAGACGTCGTTTGGCAAATCGGCAGCCCCTGTGCGTTGTCGGCGGTAGGTCGGAGGTTGCGGCAAGGGGTGCGGCGGGGGTTGCCTTTCGAGGGTCGCTTGGGTTATAGACGGCGGTTGCCGGTGTACCACCGATGCGATGAGCAACCCGGGCGGCATGGTTGCCGAGGGGACTCTCAAGCGTCGGCTGTACGTGATCGAGTGTGATTGCAAGCTACGGAAGCATTGACGGGCGTTGCCAAAGGAGGCGTGCATGCGGAACGCAGTTGCGAAGTGGGCGATGGCGGGGGCGTTGACGATGTCGGTGCTCGGAATGGGCGTGTCGGCGAGCTGGGCCGATTCCCTGAACGTGGAAGGGCTGCCGAAGGATGTGGCCGCCTACAAGGGCAAGGTCGATGAGATCATCGCCAAAGTCGACCAGTTGATCGGCAAGATCAAGGGTGATCAGTCGAAGTTTGCGATGGTCTCCGACTTGATGATGACCCGCGATAACGTGATGCGCGAGTTGTACAAGGTGCAGAACAAGCCGGATGGCTCCAAGTGGGGCGCCGAAATGCGTGACAGTGTGGACGACATGCTGAAGCTGTTGGCCACGCAGTACGAAAAGGCGTCCTAAGTCGGCGAGTCTTCGTCGGGCGACGGGATGATCTGGACTGAAGGCGCGGTGTCCGCAGAGCGGGCGCCGCGCCTTTGTTTTGATCGCGCCCGTTCCGGTGCGGGCAGCGCGCGGCGGACGGCTTACAGCGAGATGAGCTGGGGGCCGGGCGAGCCGTCGGCCTCGTCGTGCTCGCGGCGGGGCAACGTGCGGAAGTCGTAGAGCCGCCGATCCAGCAGATGCGAGGGCGCCACATTGCCCAGCGCGGCGAGCATGCTGTCTGTCCGTCCCGGCTCCTCCCGTTCCCAGGCGCGAATCATCTCCTTGACCATCTTGCGTTTGAGATGCTCCTGCGAGCCGCAGAGGTCACAGGGAATGATCGGGAAGCGCCGCGCCTCGGCATAGGCCGCCAGCTCGCTTTCCGGTACATAGGCCAGGGGGCGAATGACGGTGTGGCATCCGTCGTCCGAGCGGAGTTTCGGCGGCATCGTCTTGAGCGTGCCGTTGTAGAACACGTTCAGGAGAAACGTCTCCACAATGTCGTCGCGGTGATGGCCGAGCGCAATCTTGGTCGCGCCCACCTCCATCGCCACTTGATACAGGATCGCCCGGCGCAGGCGCGAGCAGAGCGAGCACATCGTGTCGCCTTCGGGGATGACGCGTTTGACGGTCGTGTAGGTATCGCGCTCCTCGATGCGAAAGGGCACGCCCAGCTTCGTCAGATACTCGGGCAGGACGGTGGCGGGAAACCCCGGCTGCTTCTGATCGAGATTGACGGCGATGATGTCGTACGTAATCGGCGCGCGGCTCTGCATCAGCACCAGCAGGTCGAGCAGCGCATAGCTGTCCTTCCCGCCCGAGAGGCAGACCATGATGCGGTCGCCGGCCTCGATCATGCCGAAATCCGCAATGGCCTGGCCGACCAATCGACAGAGGCGCGTTTGTCGCTTCTTCGCCGGACCGGTCAACGACGCAATGCGATCGGCCGCCGTTGGGGCGCTCGACGACCCGGTGTCGGCTGTCGCCACGTCGCCGACTGCGGTGGCTGGGAGACGCGCCACGTTAGGATTTCCCCAGGGTAACGGTCAGCGTCTGTTCCGTCTGTCCGCGGAGGACCTTCACCGCGACGCGCTGCCCAGGATTCGTCCGCTCGATTAAGTAATTTTTCAACTGCGCACCGTCGAGAATTTCCGTGTCATCAATGGCGAGCAGAATGTCGCCCTTATGCAGCCCGGCGTCCTTCGCGGGCCCTGCCACCTCGGAGGCCGAGAGGCGCCAGCTTGAGCCGACGCGCACCGCCGCCAAGCCGATCCCTAAGCGCGAAAAGCTCGGCTGTTCCCCCTGCATGATTGCGGTGACCAGCTTGCGCGCGAGCGAGCCGGGAATGGCAAAACCGAAGCGGCTGCACCGTTGATCTCCGGCTTGCGGCGTATCGGTCTGAATGATCGCGTGCATGAGGCCGATCAACCGGCCGGCCTCGTCAAACACGCCGCCGCCCGAATTGCCCGCGCAGGCGCCCAAGTCCAATTGCACCAGGCGCGTGTCGGCTGTGGGTAAAAACGTGTTTGGGTTGCCCACGCGACCGAACATCATGGCCGGGCCCCATCCCATGGGATAGCCGATGGTGTAGACCTCGCGGCCGGCGGCGGCGTCGCTGTCGGCAAAGCTGGTCGCGGCGAGCCGTGAGGCCACATCCGCAGGCAGCCGGTAGACCACCACATCGAGAAAGGCGCTGCCGCCCACGAGCTGTGCCGTGGATTCCTCCATGCGCGACGTCATCACTGTGACCTGCTTCGGGACCACTTTTCGGCCTTCTTCGTCCCGCTCCACCACATGGCGGGCGGTCACCATATAGCCCTCACCCAGGTGCACGCCCGTACCCCGCATGGTGAAGTGCGTCTTGCTCGGCGGGCTGGTCACATCTTCGCCCGACTGCAGTACGCCGAGCGTGGCCTGCTTCGACTGCTCGATGGTCGCGGCCGACAGCTGCGCGGCGGCGATGGTCGGCCAGGCACAGATCGCGCTCGTCGAGAACGCAAGCAGCGCGAGGCACAGCGGTTGAGCGATGATGGTTGAGAAGCGTGCGATGACACGCGCAGTGAGATGAGCGGAGGCAGTCGTCATGGGTCGCAATCCTTTTCTGTGGCGCCAGGCCCGCAGGATAGCTCGACCGGTCCCATCGTCACAAGCGGAGCCTGAATGGGGAGGCATGGGGGCACGCGTGATGGGTGCACGCTGATCTGCTCTCTGCATAACCAGCAGAGGGTGGGTGCAGACGGCAGGATGATTTTCGCGGCACCACGCCGTTGACTCGACGGAAGGCGTTCATTTACTATGCGCGCCAGTCGTGCCTCGCGTCCCCATCGTCTAGCCTGGCCTAGGACATTGCCCTTTCAAGGCAGTAACACGGGTTCAAATCCCGTTGGGGACACCATGCGCGGGGCGTGAATCTTCCCCGCAGCACGCCGCTCTCGCGCCGTCTTCGCAGAATCCGCAAGTGCAGGCTGTTCTCTCTTCTCTCGGCACATCGCATCAGCAATCGTCGGAGTCACTGTCTCGCTGTACAACATAAGCGGAATGCCGCCACTCGGGCAGCATCGCCTGCGTTCCAGCGTGCGTCGGCTACCAGAGCGCTCGCGTCGGCCCAGCCGTTGAGTTTGTCCCGGGTGGGGGGTAGACTGCGCCAACTGTCGGATGGAGCCTTGCAAGGTGCGAGGGCTCATCGGAGGCTGAATGGCGCGCAGGGGGCGAAGGGATCATCGGCGTGGAGCGTGCTGGGTCGGTGGCGTCGTCATGGCGCTCTGTGCCATGGGCGCTGCTGTCGTCACCGCGGCGGAACCGGCGGCCGATGTGTCATCGTCCTCGATGGTGCTGATTCCTGCCGGGCCCTTTTCGATGGGCAGCAACGACGGATTGCCGAATGAGCGGCCTGAACGGCAGGTGACGCTCGATGCCTTTTATATCGACCGGCAGGAAATCACGATTGCGCGCTATGCGCAGTTCCTCGAGGCGACGCAACGCAAAGCGCCGTCGACCTGGGATGAGGATGCGGTGGCGGCAGCGGGCGACCGGCCAGTCGTTGGGGTCAACTGGTTTGATGCCGAGGCCTACTGCAAGTGGACCGGCGCGCGGCTGCCCACCGAAGCCGAATGGGAAAAGGCGGCGAAGGGCACGGCGGCGCGGCGCTTTCCCTGGGGCGACATGCAGCCCTTTGTCGATATCGCCAACTACAACCGCGGGATCTGGGTCAGCGAGACCATCACGTTGAGTCCGGTCACGGGCGGCGTGGAAGGGATGAGCGTGCGCCACGGATTGAAAGAGGGCGGGCGCAGTCCCTACGGGCTGTTTCATATGGCCGGCAACGCCGCCGAGTGGGTGGCGGATCGCTATGACCGCGAATATTACGCCAAGGCGCCTGCGACGAATCCGCCCGGTCCGAGCGACGGCGAGAAGCGCGTCGTTCGCGGGGGCTCCTGGGCCGATTTACCGACGGCGCTGCGCGTCTCGGCGCGTGTGTCGGCGGAGCCGGAGTTTCGCGACCGCACGGTTGGGTTCCGCTGCGCGTCGACCAGTGCGCCGACCACGGTGGCCGGAGGTCCTGCCCGCTAGCCTGCACCCTGTACTCTGTGCTCACCTGAACCTCCCCGTATTGCGCATGCGTATCGGCGACCCAGCTCCTGATTTTTCCCTCCCGGCGGTCGATGGAAAGACCTATCGCCTCGCCGACTTTGCATCGAAGCCGATCCTGATCGTTGTCTTCTCCTGTAACCACTGTCCCTACGTACAGGCTTATGAGGATCGGCTGATCGCCGTGCAGCGCGACTATGCAGACCGCGGTGTGCAAATTGTGGCGATCAACGCCAACGACGCTCGTCGCTATGCGGAAGATAGTTTTGATGCGATGACGGCGCGGGCTGCCGCCAAGGGCTTCAACTTTCCCTACCTGCGGGACGAGCTGCAGACGGTGGCGCAGGCCTATGCCGCCGCCTATACGCCGGAGCTGTTTGTCTTCGATCGCGAGCGGCGGCTGGTCTATACGGGGAAGATCGACGACAACTGGCAGCAGCCGACGGCGGTGCGTCGGCGGTATCTTCGGGACGCGCTGGATGCATTACTCGCGGGGCGTGCCCCGACCGAGCCGACGACGCAGGCTATCGGCTGTACGATCAAATGGCGTGCGCATGCCGAGCCGTAGGCGGCAGCCGACCTGTCGCGCTTCCTGCCGAACTTGTGATATGACCAGCGCAACGCTTGTAGTCGACGACGAGTTTCGCGACGAGTTCCCACGCACGACAAATCCCCATGGACGCACCACCCGATCCTGTTGAACGCCCAACTCCGGCAGTCACCCGCGCCGAGATCGACCGGCGGCGCCGTGAGCGGAGTATCACTGCCACGATTGTCGGGGTGATTCTGCTCTTCGCGCTGTATTCGCTGGGCCGCAGTCCGCAGGCGCCGACTGCGCCGACGCAACCGATCGGCGTGACCGGCCCGCAGCTCACCGCCGAGATGGTGCCGCTTGTGACCGGCGACGAACCGTTGCAGGTCATGTTCACCAAGGCGGGTTGCTCGGTCTGCCATACGATTCCCGGCATCGAGGGCGCGAAGGGACGAGAGGGACCGGCGCTCTATCTGCGCACCACGGGGCCGGAGCGGCTGGCCGACCCGAAATATAAGGGGCAGGCCAAGACCGTACGGGAATATATCGCCGAGTCGATCATGAATCCTGGCGCGTACATCGTGCCGGGCTATCCGACGCATGCGATGCCGCGGTGGTATGGGCAGAAGCTCAGCGCGGGGGCGTTGGAGCAGATGTCGCGCTATCTAGAAGAGCTGACCGAGACCGGAGCCGCCGGGGCGGCGGCTCCGTAGTAACGATACGATTTGATGATCGTGATGCCGACGGGGAGTCGGCACCGATCCGTCCAGGCCGATTTCCGCTAGGGCATCTTCTTCTTCATCGGATCCTGGCCGACGATCGAGAAGGCGGGCTTCTTCGCACCCGGCGCCGCGCTCGATTCTTTCGGATCGCCCTCCAGCAGCTTGGCCAACTGTTCGTCGCCCTTCCGCATACCTTCCAACTTGATGCGCAGGCGTAGGTTGTTGGCGCTGTCGGCGTTGATCAACGCCTGCTCCAGGCTGATCCGTCCTTCGCGATAGAGTTTGAACAGCACGTAATCGAACGTCTGGCAGCCTTCCTCCACGCCCTGCTCCATCGCTTCCTTCAGCGTATCCACCTCGGCCTTCTTAATGAGGTCCTTGACGCGCGGCGTATCCAGCATGATTTCCAACGCCGGGGCGCGACGGCCGTCCAAGGAGGGAATCAAGCGCTGCGAGACGATGGCGCGAAGGTTGAGCGACAACTGCAGATAGATTTGGCTGTGCCGCTCCACCGGGAAGAAGTTCATGATGCGCTCGATCGCCTGGTTTGCGTTGTTCGAGTGCAAGGTGCCCAGGCACAGGTGACCGGTTTCCGCGAAGGTGATGGCGGCTTCCATCGTTTCCGTGTCGCGGATTTCGCCGATGAGAATGACGTCCGGCGCTTGGCGCAACGTGTTCTTCAGTGCGCTGTGAAAGCTGTGCGTGTCGAACCCCACCTCGCGCTGCGTGATCAAGCATTTCTTGTGGTGGTGGACGAACTCGATCGGGTCTTCCACCGCGATGATGTGGCCGGAGGACACGGCGTTGCGATGATCCACCATGGCCGCGAGCGTCGTGGACTTACCGGAGCCGGTGGCGCCCACCACGAGGATGAGGCCGCGCTTGGTCAACGACAGGTCCTTCATGATCGGCGGCAGGCCGAGCGTGTTGATGTCCTGAATCTCCGCCTTGATGTGGCGGAAGACCAGACCCACATTGCCGCGCTGGCGGAAGATGTTCACGCGGAACCGGCCCAGGTCCTTGTAGTAGAGGGCCAGGTTCATCTCCATTTTTTCTTCGAACTCGCTGCGCTGCGGGCCGCGCATGAGCGCGAGCGCGAGGGCTTCGAGTTGGTCGTTGTTGAACGGCGGGTCGTCCGTCGGCTGCGTCACGCCGTGAATGCGATACACCGGCGGCGCCTCCACGGTGAGGTACAAGTCCGAGCCTTCCCGCTCGACCATCGTTTTCAGCAAGTCACGAATTTCCATGCGGCGTCCTCTCGTCTGCGTGGTGCCGGGGCTAGGCCGCGTGGCCGCTTGCGCCGATCACGTTGTTGAACAGATTCGGATTCATGCTCCGCGATTGCGCTTCGCCCTTCGTGACCAAGCCGCGTGTCACGAGGTCGAGCAGCGCCATGTCCATGGTCTGCATGCCTTCCTTCTGGCTCGCCTGCATGAGACCGGGAATTTGGTGCAGCTTCTGTTCGCGGATCAAGTTGCGGATCGCGGTGGTCGCCACGAGAATTTCGACCGCGGCCACGCGCCCGCCGTTTTTCTTCTTCACCAACGTCTGCGTCATGATCGCTTCCAATGCCTCGGACAACTGCGTACGCACCTGCGCCTGTTGGTTGGGCGGAAACGCGTCGATGATGCGGTCGACCGTCTTCGGGGCGCTGGAGGTGTGCAGCGTGCCGAAGACCAAGTGGCCGGTTTCCGCGGCGGTGAGCGCCAACTGAATCGTCTCCAGGTCGCGCATTTCGCCGACGAGAATGATATCCGGGTCTTCACGCAGCGCCGAGCGCAGCGCGTTCGAAAACGACTTGGTCTGTACGCCCAACTCGCGTTGGTTGACCAGGCACTTCTTCGACTTGTGCACGAACTCGATCGGGTCTTCGATCGTGATGATGTGGCCCTCGAACGTATCGTTCAGGTAGTCCACCATGGCGGCGAGCGTCGTGGATTTGCCCGAGCCGGTGGGGCCGGTGACCAGCACCAAGCCCTTCTCCTTGTCGCAGAGCTGCCGCAGCGTCGGCGGCATCCCCAATTTTTCTAAGGGAATAATCTGGGTGGGAATGGTGCGGAAGACCGCGGCCAGCCCGCGATTCTGCATGAACACGTTGACGCGGAAACGGGCGACTTCGCCCAACGCGAACGAGAAGTCGCACTCCAAGTGCTCTTCGAAGATCTTGCGTTGCGCGTCGCTCATGATGTCGTAGACCAGGCCGTGGACCTGATCCTGCGTGAGCGGCGGCATATCCAATTTTTTCAGGTCGCCGTTGAGGCGCAGCATCGGCGGTTCGCCGGCGCTCAGGTGACAGTCGGAGGCGCCTTCCTTCACACCGAAGCTGAGCAGTTGGGAGATATCCATGAGACCAAGTCCTCCTTCGCACAAACGGACGGATGGGGCGGAAACGATAGTGGTGGGCGCGTGCCGTGACGGTGGCGTAGCGGCCCGTTCCCATCTTGCCATAGGGGGGGTGGAACGCAAGAAAATCGCCCAAACGTGCGGAGTGAATTTCGACGGTCTAGGCGGGGAGCGGAGACGGACGAATCTGTTAGATCAGGCGGAGGGCGCGACCAGCCGTAGCGCAGGCGGCGAGCACGCGATCGAGCTGCGGGGTGGAGTGCGCGGCGGTGACCGTGAGGCGCAGCCGACTGCTCCCGCGCGGCACGGTCGGCGGACGGATGGCCGGGGCGTAGATGCCGTCGGTCAAGAGGGCGTCGGCGAAGGCCAGCGCCTTCTCGGCGTCGCCGACTAGAATCGGCAGGATGGGACTGGCGGTGGCAGTCAGGCGAAAGCCGAGCTGCGTGAGGCCCGCGACCAGATGCCGTTGATTGGCCCAGAGGGCGTCGCGTCGAGCCGGTTCCTCCTGGACGAGGCGAAGCGCCGCGAGCGTGGCCGCGGCGAGGGCGGCTGGCGGTGCGGTCGTGAAGAGAAAGGACCGGGCGTTGCTGATGAGCGTGTCGATCAGTGCGCGCGAGCCGACGACGTACGCGCCGCTGGTGCCCAGCGCCTTTCCCAATGTCCCCATGTGAAAGGGAATCGCCTCCTCGGCTGCGCAGGCCTCGAGCGAGCCGCGGCCCTCGCGGCCCATCACGCCGCTGCCGTGGGCGTCGTCCACCATGAGCAGCGCCTCGTACTGCGCGGCCAGCGCGGCCAGCTCGCGCAGGGGCGCCAGATCGCCATCCATGCTGAATATGCCGTCGGTGACGATCACCGTGCGCCGCACGGCGGGGCGTCGTTTCAGCTGCTGTTCGAGGTGATCGAGATCGACGTGCCGATAGACGCGAAGCTGTGCGCGGCTGAGCCGACAGCCGTCGATGAGGCTGGCGTGGCAGAGTCGGTCGGCAAGAATGAGGTCCCCCGGCCTGGCGAGGGTGGTGAGCAGGCCCAGATTGGCTACGTATCCGGATCCGAAACAGAGCGCCGCTTCACAATGCTTGAACGCGGCCAGCGCTGTCTCCAGCTCCTCGTGCGGCCGCTGGGTGCCGGATATCAATCGTGCGGCGCCCGCCCCCACGCCGTAGGTGGCGATGGCGTCGATCGCGGCCTGTTTTAGCGCCGGATGATTGGCCAAGCCCAGGTAGTCGTTGGAGGCCATGAGGAGCATGGTGCGACCCTGCATGGTCACAACGGGGCCGCAGGGGGAGTCGATCCGCCGCAGGCGCCGTCGCAGATGCGCGGCATCCAGGGCGGCCAGTTCAGCGTGGAGGTTCTGCTCGAAAGATGACACGGTCGGGGACGTGGTGTCGGTGACGAAGGGCTCGTGGCGAGCCGCAAAAAGCCGATCGGCGTTCGTGCCGGGGCTGCGCGGGCATTGTGTGCGGCCGCGTCGATCCTGTCAAACGGTTTGACAAGGGCTTGTATCCTTCGTTATAAGCGGCGCTGGATTCTACGCATCATTCGACTCATCACACGACGCTCAGCCAGAATTCCCAAAACCCATGTCCTATCGCATCCATACGCACGAGAAGTCGATTCCCTTGGACGAGGCCCATCTCGGAACCTGGGTCGACCGGTTGATGATCAAGCTGTACGACAATCGGATGGCCCTCATCGTGGGCGCCGCCGTGCTCGTGACCGCGGGGCTGATCGTCGGCATCGTCCTCTGGATGGAGCAGCAGCGCACCGAGCAATCCACTGAGATGCTCAACCATGGGACGCGCCTATTGTTCGACCGACCGGCCGATAAGCCGTCGCAGGCCGACCAAAATCTGAAAGGCGCTGTGGCGCTGTTTCAGCAGGTGACGGAACAGTACCCGCGCACGCCTGCCGGCTCGATGGGGTTGTACTACTTGGGCAATGCCCTGGCGCAGCAGCAGAACCAGGCCGGTGCGATCGAGGCCTACCAAAAGGCGCTGCTGGCGTTTGCCGGGCAACCGCAAATGGTCGGGCTCATTCAGCAGCGACTCGGCTATGCCTATTTGCAGAAGGGTGACCGCGATCCGGCGTTGAAGGCCTTCACGGCCGTGGCCGAGATTCCGGGTGCGTTGAATCGCGACCATGCGTTGTTTGAACTGGCGCGGATCGAAGAAGCGCAGGGCCACGTCGAGGGCGCTGTTGCCCACTACCAGGACTTGGTAAAGACCTATCCCGCTTCTCCGTTGGCGAGCGAAGCGACGGTGCGCATGAAGGTCATGGAAGTGAAGAAGTCGGTGGATACCAACCCGATTCCGCCGACGACTCCGGCGCCTGGGTCCACTCCGGCTCCCGCCGCCTCAGCCCCGGCGAAGACGGGGAGTGCCTCGAAGTCCGCCAAGCCGGACGCCTCCGCCAAGACAGAGAAGTCCGCCAAGCCGGCCAAATCTGCGAAGCCGGCCGCTCCCGCAGCGGCGACAAAAGCTCCGTAAGCTTCATCTCGGCTTCGTTTCGCATTCAGCAACTGACCATATGCCAGGCGCCGCACACGCATGGCGTGGTGTGCACCGTCGCGTGCCGATGGCATTCGTCGTCCATCCGGTCGCATGCACAAGGCCGAGTGCCTACGGCGCAGTACGCACCTATCACCTGGGCTGCTGTGTGGAAATATGGGGATGGGCGGAGGCAGACGGCAGGCCAGGACGGCCTGCCGGGCCGTTAGTGAATCGAGAGCAGTTCGCCCTTGCGAACGTGCCCGGAGGAAAGATTATTGCGCTCCTTGAGGGCGCTGATGCTCAGGTGAAAGCGTTTGGCGATGGAGGCCAGCGTATCGCCGGTCCGCACGCGATACGTCTTGTGCGAGCTGTGCGAACGCATGGTCGAGGACTTCACCTTCACGATGCGGGGCTCCGCCGGGGCCTTCCAGGCCGGGACGCGGTCCAGCACCTGCTCGACCTTCGATTTGGAGCCCACCGGGACCTTCAGGTGATACTGCGGATCGTCCGGGGGTGTTGCCTCCAACCGGAGTTCCGGGTTCAGCAGGCGCAGCGTCTCGTAGGAGACCCCGCTGGCCGAGGCAATGCCGCGGAGGTGTAAGGACCGGCCGACGACGACTTCTTCAAATTCGTGTGGATCCACCGCCTGGATGTTGAACCCATACTGGCTGGGATTCTTGGCGATGACGGTGGCGGCCATGAACCGCGGCACATATTCCTTGGTCTCGCGGCGGATCAGGCGAGTCTCGGCGATTTCCGCAAAGCTCTCGGACTGGCTCTTATGGAGCGCCCGCATCACCTTGCCCTCGCCCGCATTGTACGCGGCCATCGCCAAGGGCCAGGACCCGAACAGATCGTAGAGATCCCGCAGGTAGCGCGCGGCGGCGACCGTGGATTTCACCGGATCGCGGCGTTCATCGACATACTTGTCCACGCGAAGCCCATAGACCAGGCCCGTGCCCTTCATGAACTGCCAGGGGCCGGTGGCGCGTGCGCGCGAATAGGCGTGCGGGTTAAAGCCGCTTTCGACGAGCGAGAGGTACACCAAATCCGTCGGCAAGCCGAATTCCGAAAAGATCCGCTCGACGATCGGGTGATAATGGCTCAAGCGATGGAGCCACTTCTCGAACTTGTCGTGAATAGTGGAATGGAAAAACCGCATGTGCCCTTCGACCTTGGCATCGACCACGATCGGGACATTGTACGGTTCCGCCGACTTCGCGAGTGGCTTCTCCGGCGCGATGGCCGCCACTGACGGAGGCGTTGCTGCCGCAGCCGGTGGCGCTTCCGAGAGCACCGGGACCAATTCTGGTTCGGCGGCCGGGATCTTCGGCTCATCAGCGGATGGAGCGGAGTTGGCCGCATTTGCCATGTCCATTGTCGCAGCGTCGGTCGAGGCTGTTGTCGAGGAGGAGGCGTCCTGCGGATCGGATGTTCCAGCGGTGGCAGCCTCGTCCTGTGTCGTCGCATCGGTCTCAGTAGAACTATCGGCTGAGCTCGCGTCCGCCTGCGGTGCTGATTCAGGTGTAGCCGCTTGGTCTGTCACCGTCGCACCAGCCGCCGTGATCGAGGGCGCATCTTGTGCAGAGGCGGCGCCTGCGAACAAGGGCGCCATCGGTAGCATCAACATCGTCGGCAGCATCAGCAGGTAGGTCCAGCGAAACGAGACCGACGTGCGTGTGCGGACGAGTGTAAGGTGGCTGTGTTGGGCGCGCGTGTGACGTGCAGAGTGTGGCATGAAACCAAGCCTACCGAGGCCCGGAAACCTTGTCAAGAAATCGGTTATCTCGCGCAGCGTGCGCGCCGCGCCGTTCGGCGCTGGTGCGTTCCATCTGCGTGCTGTCTGCGGCTGTGTGTGGATGGTTGTCGGGCTCTGATTCGCCCGTCGATTTCTTGACTCCATTTGAAGCCCTATGATAGCGTGCGCCCTCCGCGAGACAGACATCCTTCGTGCGACTCTGAGGAGGCATACTCATCATGCTGAAACGGTACTTGCTTGCGCCGGGGCCGACCCCTGTTCCGCCGGAAGTGTTGCTGGCGATGGCCCGGCCGATCATCCACCACCGCGCCCCTGAATTCGATCCGATTTTTGCCGAGGTGCGCGAGGGCTTGAAGTGGCTCTATCAAACCCGCAATGACGTGTTGATCCTGGCCTCGTCCGGCACGGGCGGCATGGAAGGCTCCATCGCGAATTTCTTGTCCCCCGGAGACAAGGCGCTCTGCATCAACGGCGGGAAGTTCGGCGAACGCTGGGGCAAGATCTGCAAGACCTTCGGCGTCGAGGCGCAGGAAATCAAGGTCGAGTGGGGGCGGGCGGTCAACCCGCAGGCGGTGGCCGACGCGCTGAAAAAGGATCCCTCCATTAAAGCGGTCTACGTGCAGGCGAGCGAAACCTCGACCGGCGTGGCGCATGACTGCAAAGCCTTGGCGGAGATCGTCAAGCAATACGAAAACACCATCTTAGTCGTGGATGCGATCACGGCGCTGGGTGTGTTCGACATCAAGACCGACGACTGGGGCTTGGATGTCGTCATCACCGGCTCGCAGAAGGCGCTCATGTTGCCGCCCGGGTTGGCGTTCGTGAGCGTGAGCGAGAAGGCGTGGAAGTTGGCGGATAAGGCGAAGAACGCCGCGTTCTATTTCAATTTCAAACGTGAGCGTGAGAACCAGCAAAAGAATCAAACGGCGTATACGCCGGCGGTCTCGATGATCTTCGGCTTGCAGGAAGTGTTTCGCATGCTGAAGGCCGAGGGGCTGGCCAACGTGTTTGGGCGCCATGCGATGCTGGCGCACGCCATGCGCGAAGGCATGAAGGCGGCGGGGCTCGCCCTCTTCCCGAAGGAATCCCCGAGCGACGCGTTGACGACGGTTTGCGCGCCGGAGGGCGTGGACGGCCAAGCCATCTACAAGAACCTGCGCGTGCAATACGGCATTACGGCCGCGGGCGGGCAGGATCACTTGAAGGGCAAGGTGTTCCGTCTCTCGCACATGGGCTACTCCGACCGTTTCGATGTGATCACGGCGTTGGCCGCCACGGAGATGGTCGTGAAGGGGTTAGGCGGGTCCATCAAGCTGGGGAGCGGCGTCGCCAAGGCGCAAGAGCTCCTCATGGCAAAATCCTAAGTAGATCCTGACAATTTAGCCTAGAGGCGAACCGACGACCATGGCAACTCCGCTCAAGTTTTTGATCAGCGACAGTCTCTCGAAGCAGGGCTTGGACATTTTGGAAAAGGCCGGCTTCCAGTGTGTGGTGAAGACCAAACTGCCGAAGGACGAATTGCTGAAGGAAGTGCGGGACGTCGACGGCTTGATCGTGCGGTCCGGCACCAAGGTGACGGCGGAGGTCATTGCCGCGGCGGAGCGCTTGAAGGTCATCGGGCGGGCCGGGTCGGGCCTCGATAACGTCGACAGTCAGGCGGCCACGCGACGCGGAATTGTCGTGATGAACACGCCGGGCGGCAACACGGTCACGACGGCCGAGCACACCATGTCGATGATCTGCTCGATGACGCGGCGGATTCCTCAAGCGACAGCCTCGGTCAAGCAGGGCAAGTGGGAAAAAGAAAAGTTCATGGGCGTCGAGCTCTACAACAAGACGCTCGGCATCGTCGGCGTCGGACAAATCGGCGGCTACCTGACTAAGTTGGCGCAGGGTTTTTCCATGAGCATCATCGCCTACGATCCGTACCTGGCGCCCGATCGCGCCGAGAAGATGGGCGTCGAGATGGTGGCGCTGGAGGAGCTCTTCAAGCGGGCCGACATCATTTCCGTGCATACGCCGCTGACGCCGGAAACCAAGTCCCTGATCAACGCGCAGGCGATCGCAAAGATGAAGCCCGGCGTGATGATCGCGAACTGCGCGCGCGGCGGCATCGTGAACGAAGTGGATCTCTGTGAGGCGCTCAAGACCAAGCGTGTCGCCGCCGCGGCGTTCGACGTGTTTGAAGATGAGCCGGTCAAGGCGGACAATCCGCTGTTGGCGCTCGACAATTTCATCTGCTCCCCGCACATCGGCGCGTCCACGACGGAAGCGCAAGAGAATGTCGCGGTGAGTATCGCCGAACAGATCGTCGACTACTTCAGCAAAGGCGTGGCGCGTGGTGCCGTGAACATCCCTGCCGTGCCGCCGGAGCTGCTGCCGCGCTTGCAGCCCTACCTCTTGCTGGCCGAAAAGATCGGCTTGCTCCAGGCGCAACTGTATGAAGGTGGTGTGGAACGAGTCACGGTGGAATACAACGGCGAAGTGGCGGCCCTGACGGTCGCGCCTTTGACCATCGCCGTGTTGCGCGGGCTGTTGCGCCCGATTCTCGGCAACGACGTGAACTATGTGAACGCGCCGATTCTCGCGAAGGAGCGTGGGATCGAAGTGAAGGAAGTGAAGAGCGCCGATTCCGGCGACTTTACCAGCATCATTCGCGTCCGCGTGGAGTCCGGCAAGAAGTCGCACCAGGTTGCGGGCACGGTCTTCAATAAGAAGGACCCGCGCATCGTCGAGCTCGACCGATTCCAGATCGAGGTGTTGCCGGAAGGGCACATGCTGCTGATCCTCAACGTGGACCGTCCGGGCGTGATCGGGGGCGTGACGTCCGCGCTGGGCGCCGACCAAATCAATATCGCCCGCATGCAGTGTGCTCGCGAAGAGCGCGGCGGCGATGCGCTCCTGATTATCGGGTTGGATGGGCCGATCCCATCGACCGTTGTCGACCACATTCGGGCCGCCCAGCACATTCGCTCGGTGAAGGTCGTCGACCTGTCGTTTGGCGTGTAATCGGAGGCTTCCCGTCGCCATGGCTGCTGCTCCATTGAAGCCCCGGCGGGTGCCGTCGGTCTCGTCGCTGCACACCGAGCGCTCACTGCTTCCTATCGGGATCACCACCATCCTGCCGGATGCGGCCGCGCGCGTGCGCGACCTTGAGCATCGGTTGCTTGGGGAGTTCGGGGCTAAGGGCTACCGCGAAATCATCCTGCCGACGTTCGAATACCTGGACGTACTGACGCCGGGTCTCCAGTCTCAGGTCCTTGAAAAGGGGTATCAGCTGACCGACCGCACGACCGGCCGCACGCTGGTGCTGCGTCCCGATGCCACCGCACAGATCGCGCGCACCGTGGCGATGGGCATGTTGGGCGACACGTTGCCGCTGCGCATGGCCTATCGCACGACGGTGTTTCGGTATGAGCCGGAGCATGTCGGGCGCGATCGCGAGCAACTGCAACTGGGCGTCGAGCTGATCGGCGTGCCGGATGCGGCGGGCGATGCCGAAGTGATCGCCCTGGCCATCGAATCCCTCCGCCGACTCGGCGTCAAGGCGTTCAAGATCTCGGTCGGCCACGTGGGCTTTCTCCAGTCGTTGCTGCGCCAATCCGGTCTTTCGCCTGCCCAACAGCAGCGCGCGGAACGGGCGGCGGCACGGCGTGATATCCCTGAATTGTCGGCGCTGGTGGCGCAGAACAATGTGCCGAAGGCCATCGCACGGGCCATTCTAGAGGCGCCCAGCCTCTATGGAGGGCAAGCCGTCCTGACGCGCGGGCGCATGTTGGCCGGCCGTAATCGTCTGGTGAGTGCCGCGATCGCGCGACTCGCGGAGGTTTATCGATTGCTCGAGGCCGATGGATACGCGGAACATCTCTTGTTGGACCTGGGTGAATTGCGTGGGTTCGACTACTACGACGGGATTGTGTTCGATGTCTTTGCTGAGGGCGTGGGCTACGGGGTCGGCGGCGGCGGGCGCTACGATCATCTGATTGGCCGTTTCGGCCGCACGTTACCGTCGACCGGCTTCGCGTTTGATGTCGATCGCCTCTTTCAAGTGCTCGAGGCGGCCGCCTCCGCTCCGTCATCTCCACAGACACGCGCCGCGCGGACATCCGGTCCAACGAGCGCGCGATGAGCCCTGTCGACATTCACAATCCGAAGCTGCCGCCGCAGAACATCGAAGCCGAGCAATCTGTGCTCGGCGCCATTCTCCTCGACAAAGAAGCCCTCAACAAGGCGGCGGAAGTCCTGATCGATGAGGATTTCTACCGTACGGCCCATCGCAAGATTTTTGCGGCGATGCTGGCGCTCTCCGATGCCAACGAAGAGATCGACACCATTACGCTGGCTGAGCGGTTACGGGCCAGCGGCGATCTCGACATGGTCGGCGGCGTGGCCTATCTAGCCGAATTGGTCCAGGCCGTGCCCAGTGCGGCCAACGTCAAATACTACTGCAAGATCGTCCGCGACAAGGCCCTCCTGCGTGGGTTGATCGCCGCGTCCACCGATATCATTACACGTGGGTACGAGGGCGAGACGCCGGTCGACGACCTGCTGGATTCGGCTGAGCGCGCCGTATTTCAGCTCGCCGAGGGAAAGCTTGGCCGCTCGTTTGTGCCCCTGAAGGAAATCATTAAGGAAAGTTTGGACCTGGTCGACAAGCTCTCGAAGCGCAAGGAGCAGGTCACCGGCGTGCCGACGGGCTTTGTGGAGCTGGATCGTATGTTGGCCGGGCTGCAGCCGTCCGACTTGGTGGTGGTGGCCGGTCGCCCCAGCATGGGGAAAACCAGCCTGGCGCTCGGCATGGCGCAGCATGCGGCCATCCATCACAACGCAGTGGTCGGCGTGTTCAGCTTGGAAATGTCCAAGCCGCAGCTGGTCCTGCGTATGCTGAGTTCTGAGGCGCGCGTGGATTCGCACGGCCTCCGCATCGGCCGCTTGAATAAAGAGGACTGGTGGCGTTTGGCCGAAGCGGCCGGGCGGTTGGAGCAGGCGCCTATTTTTATCGACGACTCCGGTGCCATGACCGTGCAGCAAATGCGCGCCAAGGCGCGCCGACTCAAGGCGGAGCGCGGGTTGGATATCGTGGTCGTGGATTACCTGCAGTTGGTGCAGGGGCGGAGCGATGCGGAGTCGCGCCAGCAGGAAATTTCCGACATTTCGCGCTCATTGAAGGGCCTGGCCAAGGAGCTCAATGTCCCGGTGATTGCGCTCTCGCAGCTCAGTCGTGCGGTCGAAGCCCGCAAGCCGCCGATCCCGGTCCTGGCCGACCTACGTGAATCCGGCGCGATTGAGCAGGATGCGGACGTGGTGATGTTCATCTATCGCGAAGACATGTACGAACCGGAGTCGGAGAAAAAAGGCATCGCCGAAATTCTCATTCGCAAACACCGCAACGGGCCGGTGGGTGAAGTGTCGCTGTTCTTCCACGACAAGTACGCGAAGTTCGACAATCTCGAAAATCGCGAAGCCCTTTGACCGCCTCTCTTCCCTCCCGTTATAATTCCATCGAGTGCTGGCTATTCTCGCAAACCGACCGTCACGATTCGAAGTGGCCGAAGGTCGACACCGCGCCGCCATGTCTGGATTGCTCACTGTTGTGAAGCGTGTGCCTCCACTGTCCTTGTGGCTGCTGCTCGGCGGCGTCACGCTGTCGGCCTGTGCGTCCAACGCCGCCACGCCGCGTGGGCCCCTGGAAGCGGCCTCCACAGCGGTGAATCCTCCCCCTGCGGCCGCCACGCCGCGTCCCACTGAGCCGCGCGCCTCATACCATTTTCTTCGCGGGTATCTTGCCGAGCTGTCACAAGACTTTGATGGGGCCGTGCAGCAGTATCAGGCCGCCATTGGAATCGACGGCACCTCCGACTTTTTGAAAACGCGTTTGGCCGTGCTGTATTTCACGATGGGCGATACGACCCACGCGCTGAGTTACGCCGAACAGGTGCGTCCGGCCGGTGTGCGTGACGCGCAGACGCTCTCGCAATTAGCCGGCATCTATGCGGGCAGCGGCCAACGCGACAAGGCCTTAGAGATCTACGACCGCGCGATCGCCGTCGATGCGGAGCGTGCGGAGGCGCATTTTTCAAAGGGACTGTTGCTCACCAACTTGAAGCGCTACGAACAGGCGGAAGCCGCGTTTCAAGAGGGCCTCAAGGTCGCGCCGAATTCGCCCTTGGCCCACTATTACCTGGGGCGGCTTGCGTTGGAGCGGCGCGAACCGGCGCAAGCCATCACCTCGTTCGAGCGCGCAATCGAGGCGAATCCGACGTTCGAACAGGCCTATCTGTCGCTCGGTGCGGTGCACGAGGCGAGCCACAGCCCCGAGCGCGCGGTGACGCTGTATCGCCGCTATCTGGACCAGGTGAATCCCCAATCGCGGGAAGTGCGTCAGCAGTTGATCCGGCTCTATCTGCAAGGGCGATCGTACTCGGATGCCTTGCGGGAGCTGGAAGCGACCACCGCTCATGATCCCACCGATCTGGATGCGCAGCTGCGCATGAGTCTCATCTTGGGGGAGATGAAGGAATATCCCAAGGCTCTGGCCAAGCTGGAGGCGATTCTAAAAGAGCGGCCGGACGAGTTGCGCGTGCGCGACTATCAGGCGCTGATGTTTGAAGAGAACAAGCAGTTTGATCGTGCCAAGCAGGCGTACGAGGAGAATCTGGCGCGTGAAGCCAATTACTACGACAGCCGTTTGCACTACGGATTTCTCCTGTATCGACAGAAGCAGTGGGCAGAGGCGGCCGAGCAGCTGAAGGCCGCGCTCCGGCTCAACCCCAAGCAGGCCGATGGACATTTGCTGTTGGGGCTCACGTATTTGCAGTCCGAGCAGCCCGACTTGGCCGCTAAGGTGTTTGAAGAAGCGGTCACGCACCATCCGACGAATGCCGACCTCTTCTTCAACCTCGGCACGGCCTACGACAAGTTGAACCGCTTCGATGACGTGGTGCGCGCGATGGAGCGGTCGCTCCAGCTCGATCCCAAGCATGCTGACGCGTTGAATTACCTGGGGTACACCTACGCCGATCGTGGCGTGAAGGTCGAGGAAGCCGTGACCCTCACGCAACGAGCCGTAGCGCTGAAACCAGAGAACGGGTACTACGTCGACAGTCTCGCCTGGGCCTTCTTCAAGCAAGGGCGTCTGGCTGATGCCCTGACAGAGATGAAGCGAGCCGTGTCGTTGGTCGGCGATGATCCTGTGCTCTTCGAGCATCTCGGCGATATCTACTTGAAGCAGAATCAGAAGGTCGAGGCGAGGGATGCCTGGCTCCATTCCTTGGAGCTCGATCCCAAGAACGGTAAGCTGCTTGATCGCTTCCGTGCCAGCGGCCTTACCGACGAGATTGCCGAAGAACGCATTCGCCAGGCGCAGCAGAAGCCGCCAGCGGCATCCACTGCAATCCCTCCAGCCTCCGGGCCGTCCTCTTCACAGTAACAAGGGCATAGTCCAAGGCGGCGGCCGACGCCGCTTTCATCGTCCATAAGACTCCCGACCCCTTTAGTGTCAACGACCCCTTTAGTGTCAAAAACATGACGCGGTGGGGAAATCTCGGTGGTTGTCGTCATGGAATTGACGGGGCGATGGAGGTGGGGCGGTGGATCACGGTAAGCCATCTTTCTGATGGGCCGTGCAGCAAAGGGACTTTTTCTAGGCAAAAACCTGGTCGAGTGACAAAATTTGGTTCGAAAGCGTTCACGAGCGTGAAA
The DNA here is from genome assembly GCA_041908685.1 of Nitrospiraceae bacterium. GTDB lineage: Bacteria > Nitrospirota > Nitrospiria > Nitrospirales > Nitrospiraceae > BQWY01. The sequence continues at coordinate 74,446 of JAYREW010000024.1, forward strand.
GGTTTCAGTGCGTTATCGAGCCCAGGAAGCGGCAGATGTGTTCAACTTTCATGGAACATCGTGGGTTTACGACTACGGCACAACGAAGGCATGGAACCTGCTTAACCCTCGGGCAACGGGTTGGAACGCTTCTCCAGCCCACGTGCTTCAGGGAGGCACGCGAGCCGGGGAAGCGGAAGTGCTCGGAGTCGGTCAGTCACATTACAAAGGAGGGTTCCATGCTGAAGTCTTTACGTAGCTCGAAGGGTTTTACCCTGATCGAGTTGATGATCGTGGTCGCGATCATCGGTATCTTGGCGGCCATCGCCATCCCGAACTTCTTGACCTATCAGTTGAAGTCGCGTCAGTCGGAGGCGAAGACGAACTTGCAGGCTATTCGAACCTCTATGCTTTCATTCCAGGCGGAGAAGGGGTGTTATGTGGCTGTCCCCAATTGGCCGGCAAACGCTCCGACAACTACTGCAAAGTCTTCTCCGACACCCTGGTCAACGGCGACCACGCCTGCGGCGAGTGGTACGTCGACCTATTGTCTGGCAACGGGTGGTGTGTTTAACGTGCCAGCAACTGCGGCGTTCACCGATATTGGGTTTGTCGCGACGGGCAGCGTCTACTACAACTACACGACTCTTCCGGTTGCTAGCGGTGGAACCGTGCCTGTGGCCGCATGTGGTGGCACTGGTATGAATGGTAACTCTGCGATTACAGGCGGTACTGGTGGAGCGCTGACTGATCTGGGTTTCCACATTGTCGCGCAGTCGAATCTGGATGGTGATCCTAACATTTCAATCTGGGGTGCGAGCAATGACAATGGAGCTTCAGATTGCAAGTTAGGTATGTACTAATCTGATCTAGATGGTCAATCAGAGGTCCCGGCAGCCGAATGGCTGCCGGGACGTTTCTTTTTTCAACCCTGCCGCTGTGCGCCCAATGACTGTCTCGCTTGCCGCATATCCTCAGCGATCATCCATCCCCCGGCAACTCCTCCTGGGTGTCTGCCTGGTGCTTGTCGTGCTGTGCTGTACGTGGCTGCAAGTGACCCTGGATCAGCAGCAGGATCGCGCGACCGTTCAAATTGACGAGCTGGCGCACCTGCCTCGCGGTGAGTTTCTGAAACCGGTGATGCTGGGTTACCACACGCTTGGTGCCGATATCCTCTGGCTCAAGCTTGTGCAGGTCATGGGGAACAGGCGGAATACGGCGGATGAATACGAGTGGATGTTTCATGCGCTGGATGTGCTGACGATGCTCGACCCACGCTATGCCTATGCCTACTATGCCGGGGGAGTCATTCTGGGCGATCTGGCCAATCGCCCCGACCTCAGCAATCGGCTGCTCCAGCGGGGGGCTGAGGAAAATCCTTCTGAGTGGAACATTCCGTTTCTCCTTGGCTACAACTATTACTTTTTACTAGGCGATCCGGCTCGAGGTGCTGAGTACCTTATGAAGGCGGCCTCGATTCCTGGTGGCCCCGCTTATTTGTCTGGCCTGGCAACGCGCATGGCGTCTGAAGGCGGTCGCCCTGAAACCGCGCTCATCTTTCTGGATGCGCGCTTGCGGGAGACCAGTGATCCGGAAATGCAAAAGTTTTACGTGAATCGGATGAAGGAAGTTATCATTGAGCGGGATATTCGCATGCTGCATCAAGCTGTGAACATGTATCGCGGCAAGCTTGGGACTGTTCCGGAGAAGCTCAGCGATCTCGTGGCGCAGAATGTTCTTATGAGCCTTCCGCAGGAGCCGTTTGGCGGTGAGTACCGTTTTAGCCGTGAAACGGGAGAGATTGTGAGTTCGACACATCCTGAACGATTGAAAACATTTCATAAACGAACGAAAGCAGCTCCCTTGCTTCCGCTCGCGCAGCCCTCGTACGTGTTCCCTAGGACCTGGGAGTGAGTCATGGCTGATGTCTCCGATGTTGTTCTCAACATCCAACACCTTCAGAAAGTCTTTAAAGTCGGGTTTTGGGGGCGCAAGGTGACGGCTGTCTCCGGATTCGATCTTGAGGTGCGGCGTGGCGAGGTGTTTGGATTTTTGGGGCCCAACGGTGCAGGCAAGACGACGACGCTCAAAATGCTGATGGGCTTGATCTATCCCACCAGCGGGACAGCGACGATTTTTGGAAAAGAGATCGGCGATCTTGATGCGCGCCGCCGCTTAGGCTACCTGCCGGAATCTCCCTACTTTTACGATTACCTGACCGGCGGCGAGTTTCTCCGCTTCTACGGACATTTGTTCGGCCTGCGCGGCGAGCAGTTGGAACAGCGAATTACCGAGCTGTTGGACATGGTCGGCATGTCGCACGCGCGCCATCTCCAATTGCGCAAGTTTTCGAAAGGCATGTTACAGCGCGTCGGCATTGCCCAGGCGTTGATCAACGACCCGGAGCTGGTCGTGCTCGATGAGCCGATGTCCGGTCTTGATCCGATCGGCCGCAAGGAAGTCCGGGATTTGATCCTACGGCTGAAGGAGTCGGGCAAGACGATCTTCTTCAGTTCGCACATTCTGCATGATGCCGAGATGCTCTGCGATCGTGTGGCCATCATCCTGAAGGGTAAGTTGGTCGCGTGCGGCCGCGTGGATGAATTGGTGCAGCAGACCGGCACCCAGTCGGTGGAAATGGTCGTGGAGGGGATTGGTCCGGATGGATTGGCGCGCTTGCGCAACCTGTCGGATCGCGTGGTGGCGCAGGGAGCGCAGGTGCTGGTGGCGTTGAAGGGCCAGGAGCAAGTGGGGACGGCGCTCGAAATCGTGCGCACGGCGAAGGCCAATGTGATCTCGCTGGTTCCACATCGCCATTCACTGGAAGATCTGTTCATGGAAGAAGTCAGGTCGCACCGTGCTTTGGAGCAGGCGGCCTAAGGCGACTCACGGACGAGGGCCTATGCGGATTCTGTCGATTGCGCTCAATACCTTTCGCGAAAACCTGCGCGAAAAACTCCTCTACAACCTGCTGATCTTCGCCCTGCTGATGATCGGCAGCTCGATCATCGTCTCGCGGCTGACGCTGGGCGACTTCGAGCGGCTGATCCTGGACATCGGTCTGGCCAGCATCAACATCTTCGGCGTGTTGATCGCGATCTTTGTCGGCATCGGCCTCGTCAGCAAGGAAATCGAGAAGAAGACGATCTACACGATCGTGTCCAAGCCCGTCCCGCGCTACGAATTTCTCATTGGGAAATTCTGCGGCCTCGCGATTACGTTGTTCGTGAACACCTGCGTCATGGTGGTCGGGTTGTTGCTGGTGCTCTGGTTCATGAAGGTGCCGGTCGAGGCGATTCTCTTCAAGTCACTGAGCCTCATCTATCTGGAGTGTTTGGTCGTGACGGCGGTCGCGCTGCTCTTTTCCACGTTCAGCAGCGCCACGCTCAGCGCCATTTTCACCCTCGCTATTTATGTCATCGGCCATCTCTCCGGCGATCTCCGCCTGTTCGGCAAGAAATTCATGGGAGATCTCGGGCAGGGCGTGTTGAACGCGCTCTATTACACCTTGCCGAATTTGGAGCGTTTTAATCTGAAGGGCCATGTCATTCATCACCTCGACTTCTCCGCTGCCGATATGGCGCTGACCCTTGCCTATGGCCTCACCTACGCTGGCATGCTGCTGCTGATTGCCAGCATGATTTTCCAGAAGCGCGACTTTCAATAGTTCCGTCACATAGCTTCTTCCTGCCGTTCGCACACAGGGGTTGCGTCGTACCATCCCTGCAGTGTATTGGTGAAGCCTGCGAGGCAGCACCCATGCACCAATTTCGATTGATTCGTTCGTCTATCCCAACCCTTGTGATTGCGGCCCTGGTCGCCGGAGGCTGCGCGCCCGAGACCCGCTGGCGCACGGCCATGACCGATGGCGAGCAGGCCATGAAAGCCGGCCGATTTGACGAGGCGCAGCAGTTGCTCGTGAAGGCACAGCAGCAGGCGATTCGATTGGAGCCGGACAAGGACGGACCTTACATGGCGGCCACGGTCGATCGGCTGTGCCATGTGTATTACCGACAGAGCCAGTATGTCGAGGCCGAAGAGCAGTGTCGGCATAGCCTGGAGATTCGCGAACAGACGTTGGGGCTCAGTCATGCGGATACGGCGACAAGCCTGATCCATCTGGCCAATGTGCAGCAGGCGCGCAAGCAGTATGTGCAGGCCGAGTCGTTGCTCAAGCGGGCGCTGGGCATCAGAACGGAGGTGCTGGGACCGGGCAATCCCGATACGGCCAATGCGCTGGTGCAATTGGGCGACCTGTACCGCGAGGTCGGGCGACTGGATCAGGCGCGCGACGCATACCAGCAGGCGCTGGCTCCCTTGGAGAACACGCTCGGGTTTGAGCATGCGCGCGTGGCCGATGTGCTGAGCATTCTCGGAGAATTGCAGGTCTCGCTCGGTGCCCACGAGCAGGCGCGACCGGTGTTGCAGCGGGCGCTGGCGATCCGGGAAAAGGCGCTGGGCCAAAACCATCCCACCGTCGCTTCGACATTAACCAACTACGGGATGTTGCTGACGGCCGAGGGATCGTACGAGGCAGCCGAATCGGTGTTTCTGCGCGTCATCGATATCCTCGAATACCACAAGGGGACCGAGGATACGGCCGTCGCCTCCAGCCTGAGCAATTTGGCCCGTGTGTACGAATTGCAGGGGCGCTACTCAAAATCGGAGATGTTGCATCGGCAGGCCTTGGCGATTCGTGAAAAGACTTTCGGCGGCACGCATCCGCAGGTGGCGCGGACGTTGGCGAGTCTGGCGAATGTGGTGGTGGCGGACGGGCGATATGCGGAAGCCCAGGATCAATTCAAACGGGCCATCCAGATTTACGAAACGGCCAAGGGGCGCTACCAAGGCGCCTATGCCAAGACGCTGAAGAGCTATGCGGCGCTGCTCAAACGTCGGCAGCAGCACGACGAAGCGGAACGCGTCGAACAGCAGGCTGCGACCATCCTCACGCGCCTGGCCGCCACGGCCTCGTCGAAGGCGCTTTCAGAATCCGAATAATCTCCACATAACACAGGGCCGCGACGCTGCCGCCGCGGCCCTGGTCTGTTAGGTCACTGAGACGCGATGCGGCTGACTACGTCGTAATCGCGCCTTCCGCCGCCGATGACACATGGCGGGCGTACTTGCCCATGACGCCGGATGTGTAGATCGGCTTAGGGTGCTTCACCTTCTTCAGGCGCGTCGCCAATTCCTTCTTGCTGATCTCCACCGTCAACGTGCGCGCTGTGATATCAAACACGATGGTATCGCCGGTTTTGACGGCGGCGATCGGACCGCCCTTGATGGCTTCCGGCGCCACGTGTCCGGCCATCAGCCCGTGCGTCGCGCCGGAGAAGCGGCCGTCGGTGAGCAGTGCAACCGAATCGCCCAAGCCCGCGCCGACGATCGCCGCCGTGACGCCCAACATCTCGCGCATGCCCGGTCCACCGGACGGCCCTTCGTAGCGGATCACCACGACATCGCCGGCCTTGATCCGCTTGGCCTGCACGGCGGCAAACGCGTCCTCTTCGCGGTTGAACACCTTCGCCTTGCCGCGAAACGTCATGATGGAGTGGCCGGCCACCTTCACCACGCAGCCCTCCGGTGCAAGGTTGCCCTTCAAAATGACGAGCCCTCCGGTTGCCTTGATCGGCGTGGCTGTCGGTCGCACGACCACCTGTCCGGCCGTTTCCTTCGCCTCCGCCGCTTCTTCCCCGATGGTGCGGCCCGTGACGGTCGGCTGATCGCGATGCAGCAACTTCGCCTCGAGTAAGCGCTGCGCAACCAGGCGCGTGCCTCCGGCCGTAAACAGATCCGCGGCGGTGAACCGTCCGCCCGGTTTCAGGTCTGCCAGCAGCGGGACTTTGCGATTGATGCGGTCAAAGTCGTCGATGGTCAGCCGCACGCCGCATTCGCGCGCAACGGCCAGCAGGTGCAGCACGGCGTTTGTGGATCCGCCCGTGGTCGCGACGGCGGCGATGGCGTTCTCCAACGACTGCCGGGTGATGATCGTGCTGGGCCGCACATCGCGCCGGACCAGCTCCATCACCACCTTGCCGCATTCAAACGCCACGTCGTCCTTCTGCGCGTCCATGGCCGGCACGCCGTTGCGGCCCATCGGCGACATGCCCAAAAACTCAAACGCGATCGCCATAGTATTGGCGGTAAATTGTCCGCCGCAGGCGCCGGGGCCCGGACAGGCGTGATCTTCCAAATCCTTCAGCTCCGCGTCGGTCATTTTGCCGGTCGCATGTTTGCCGACCGCCTCGAACACATCCTGAATCGTCACATCATGGCCTTGAAACGTGCCGGGCATGATCGACCCGCCGTAGAGCATGAGCGACGGACGGTTGAGCCGCGCCAGCGCCATGACCGTGCCGGGGATGGTCTTATCGCAGCCGGACAGCGCCACGACGCCGTCGAACAAATGGCCGCGCGCGACCAGTTCGATGGAATCGGCGATGACTTCGCGGCTGATCAGCGACGCCTTCATGCCTTCCGTGCCCATGGAAATGCCGTCGGACACCGCGATGGTGTTGTATTCGATGGGCGTGCCGCCCGCCGCACGGATGCCGGCCTTGACGCGCTCGGAGAGGCGGCGCAGGTGATAGTTGCACGGCATCACTTCGATCCAGGTATTGGCGACGCCGATGATCGGCTTGGAGAGGTCTTCGTCGGTAAACCCGATCCCCTTCAGCATGGCCCGAGCGGGGGCGCGATCGGGGCCCTGCAGCAATCCGTGACTCCGCATTGGCAACTGTTTCGGCGCTTTCGACATGCGAACTCCTTACGTAAACAGGACGAGTAATGATAGCGGTTGTATCGATCGGCTCACGCGATGGCGAGCGGGGTCGGATGACGGGGACTCGATCACGGGCGATACACGCGCGCGGTCTCAGTCCGCGTCCGACCGGCGGCCATCTTCGCCTAAGGCATTGGGGCGCGTCAATTGCGACAAGCCGCGATCGCGGCGGGCGGCGGAGTGCTGGTCGTAACTACGGTCTTCTTGAGTCAGGTGCGCGCGGGCCGGCGCGAGGCTGTGCCGGGGGCAATACGACAAGGGGCGCCGACTCCTGCGAGCCGACGCCCCCTTTAGAACGTGGAGGAGATTGAGGAGTTGCTGTTAGTGCTTCTTCTCTTTGTCCTCGTGCTTCTCGCCCTTCTTCTCCGTGTCGATCACGGAGCCGTCGGCGGCGTCGATATGCACTTCCGTTTCGCTGCCGTCGCTTCCGATGATCTCCACTTCCCACACCGTCTTGCCGTGCTCTTTTTCCAACTCGGCTTCAACCACCGTGCCGGGGACCTTCTCGAGGGCCGTTTTAATGGCCTGCTCGATCGTGACCTTCGCGTCCTTCACGAGTTCGGCGGCCTTGGGCTTCTTGTGATGGTCGCCCTTGTCCTTATGCCCGCCATCGCTCCATGCCAATGGTGCCGTGATCAAGGCCACACCCAAACAGCAGGCGAGTGCCCATCCAGTCGTTCTCATCGCGCACCTCCTTCACGGGGTTCGAACGGTTTAGTGTTTATCACTCTTGTGCGGGTCACCATGGCCCTTGCCATGCCCTTCGCCCTTGCCGTAGTCATCGCCCTTTTCGCGATGTTCCTTCATGACCTTGTCGTGCTCGGCCTGCTCCTTCGCACGCTGCTCGGGCGTCAGGATGGCCAAGGCATCGCGGCGGGTTTTGATGGCCGCCAAGCGCAGCGCCAGCTGCAGGTCCGTGCTCTGCTTCAGCTTGCTCTCGATGGCGCTCATCTCCGACTTGTCATCCTTCACCAAGCCGCGCAATTCCTGCTCGGCCGCCTTCATGTCTTCCTCGGCCTTCTTGCGGGTGGTGTCGAGGCCGCTCTGCAGGCTCTTCAACTTGTCGACTTGCTCGGCGGAGAGGCCGATTTCTTTGTCGTGCTTGATGAGGTGGTTAATGAAGTGCCCGGTGCCGCCGTGCATCATCCCCATCTTGTGTCCGCCGCCGTAGCCGCCGCTGTGCTCGCCGTCTTCCTTCCCATGGCTACCCGGGTCGGCCCAGACGCCGGAGACGCCGAGGCTGGTGACGAAGAGTCCTGCCAATACGCCGTGCAACAGTGCTCGCTTCATTCCGCTCCTCCTTACTGGTGATGGTGAATGATCGTTATCTTACCATGCGCACAAGGTCCGATGGAGAGGCGTCGGCACAGAGAAGTATGAGAAATCTGTTAACTCGCGACGGCGTTACGGATGGCCGTTGGGCGCGAGGACGCCGATCTCCCGGAACGCGTTAAAAATGAATTGCACGGCCAGCGCGGCCAGTAGCAGCCCCATGACGCGCGCCATGATGCGCTCGGCGATCGGACTCAGCCATTTCGTCCCGCGCGCCGCCAACGCCAATGTGAGATAGCTGGCAACTCCTACGGCGACGATGCAGCCCAACAGGACGGCGCGTTGCACCAGCCCGTGGGCCTGCGCGCTCAGCAGGATCACGCTGGAGATGGCTGCGGGTCCGGCCAGCATGGGAATCGCCAGCGGCGTAATCGCCACGTCGTGCTTGCTCACGCCCGCTTCCGTTTCCGCCGCCGTCTCCTGCACCGGGGAACGTTGCGCGCGCAGCATATCCAGCGAAACCAGCAGCAGCACCAACCCGCCGGCCACTTGGAGCGCCGGCAAACTCACGCCGATGATGTGAAAAAACGGTTGCCCCACCAACGAGAATGCGGCGAGGAGCCCTATGGTTGTCAGCGATGCTGTGCGTGCCGTGCGCACACGATCCGGCATCGACTGGTCGGCCGTCATCGCGATGAATGCCGGAACCGTGGCGATGGGATCGACGATCACGAACAGGGTGCCGAACGAGAATAGTGCGAATTCGGTCGCGTCCATACCGCTTAGCCGCGGTCGCTCGCGCGCAGCAATTCGGCGCGGGGATCGGCGTGTCGCCCGCGGGCCAATTCCGCATACAGCCGACGGTCTTCATCCGTATAGGCATCCGGCATGACGATCTGCAGCGAGAAAAATAGGTCGCCGTGCCCGCCGGCGGCCGACGGTAGGCCTTTGCCTTTCAACCTGAGCTTTCCGTTGTTGCGGCTGCCGGGCGGCACGCGCAGTTTCACCGGGTCGCCCAGCGTCGGGGCTGTCACTTCCGCACCCAGCGCCGCTTCCCAGGGGAACACCGGCAGCAGCACGTGCAGGTCGCTGCCTTGGCGGCGAAAGATCGGATCGTCCTGGATCGAGACTTTGAGGTAGAGATCGCCGCGCTTGCCGCCGTTCATCCCGGGGCTGCCCTTGCCGGGTACCCGCACGCGCGTGCCGTCCTGCACACCGGCCGGAATTTTCACGTCCAGCGTATTGAGTTCCAGCCGTCCGCTCGCGCCCTGTTCGGCCACCTGCACACGCGTGCTGGTGCCCTTGAGTACGTCGCGCAGCGAAAGGCTGACCTCGGCTTCCGCGTCCTGTCCCTGCATCGGCCCGCCGCGGGCCTGCCGCGCGCCGCGCCCGAAGAACGACTCGAACACGTCGCTGAAGTCGCCGCCCATCTGCGCCTCGGCGCCGCCGCCCTGGCGTGGTCCGCCGAATCCGCGTGCCGCGCCGGCTTGCTGGCGTGCGCGTTCGTAGGCCTCGGCCTCGTGCCAATTGTGTCCGTACTGATCGTATTTCTTGCGCGTCTCCGGGTCGCTCAACACCTCGTGCGCTTCGTTCATTTCCTTGAACTTGCGCTCCATCTCCGCCTTCTTCGTCCCGCTGTGCAAATCGGGATGGTATTGACGGGCGAGGCGCCGGAACGCTTTCTTGATGTCGTCGGGAGAGGCGGTCCGGGGGAGGCCCAGCACCTCATAAAAGTCGCGTGGCGTGCTCATGATCTTGTCACTCTACGGCGTCCGTCGAGGCAATTCAAGCTGGGGCGCGCCTGGCGCCGTGACGGTAATTGCCCGTAGGCACCACTGCGGCTGGGCCGTTGCCGGGTTGAATAGGTTGCGCTGCGGGAGGATGCGTAATGATGCGAGATGCTGAATCAACCGGCCCTGTCTGCTTACGGCGTGCCGGTCGGCGCGGGCGCAGCCGCCAGGTCCGCTTCCGGTGCCGCGGGTGCGGCGGCGCGTTTGGCGCGCGCCATCATCTTGCAGTACGAGCAAACTTCCGCCGTCGTCGGCTGCCCGCAGGTGGCGCAGGGGTGTAAGGTCGCCTGATCGCGCTCTGCCATCGTTTGGGGCGTCGCTCCAGTGTCGGTCGCGCGTCCAGCCGCAGTCTGCCGGTCGAGAAATCCGCAATAGAAGCGTTGCTTCGTGCCCGGCGATTCCGTCTCCAGCCGGTTGAGGACTTCCTTGTAGAGCAGCATCTTCGAGCCCTTCGCCATGGGGCATTCCTCGACGACATAGTCGATGCCGTTCAGCACCGCATAGGCTGCCGTTTCCCGCTCGGTCAATCGATAGAGCGGCTTCACTTTCTTCGCGAAGCCTTCCACGGAGGCGGGCAGGCTGGGGCCCTGTTTGTCGAGGTATTCCTCCTGCCAGTGCAACACGTTGCCGAGCAGGCGCGAGGCTTCATCGTCGAGGTTGTGTCCGGTGGCCATGACATCGTAGGCGTGCTCGATGGCCGCGCGGTTGAACTGATATCGCTTGATGGTTCCGCAGGCGGAACAGGTCGGCCGGTGAATCAGCATCGCCAGCTCGCGGATGCCTGCGCCTTGCTCACTGGTCACTTCGTGCACGTGCAGAGTCGCGCCCGCGGCCCGGCCCTTCGTCTCGGCGAAGCGTGTGACCTTCTCGCGCGAGCGTGTGGAATAGCCGGGAATGCCGAGGTCGACGTAGAGCGCATCGGCGCGGTAGCCCAGCCGGAGCAGAATGTCCCAGAGCGCGAGGCTGTCCTTCCCGCCGCTGACGGCCACGAGGATGCGCTGATCCTTCCCGAACATGCGGTCGTGTTTAATCGCTTTCGCCGTCTGCTCGTCTACGTAGCCGACGAAGCAGGGCTTGCAGAAGGCCGCATTGTGGCGCGGCAAATCGATGACGGCCTTCGTTTTACATTTGGTGCAGTTCATAGGGGTGTCGGTGCAGGGCCGGATGCGCGCCGGTCGTCCGCGCGCTCAGCCGCCGGAGATGACAGGACGGATTTCGATGGTGTCGCGGTCGGACAGGTGCTCGTCTTCGGTGACCAACTCCGCGTTGCGGATGACGAGGTGCGCCTCGACCACGAGGTTGAGTTCGCGCAGCACCTCCTTGACCCGTTTCGGGCCTTGGATGGTGACTTCACGTTCGGGATGGCTGAGTTTCACCTGCATGGTGGAGGGATGATAAGCCCGCGATGCGTCATGCAGCAAGGGCCTGCGCGCGAAAGATGCGGCGGCATGCGCGGAGTGCAGCGTGGATGGTCGACGGCAAGCGGTGTAGGGCAGCACGGCGAAATGCGGGAGGCGACGGTTTGCGGAACGAAGTCGCGCGCGTCGGTTGCACGCACTGCGTGACGGCCCAGGGCTCGCGTGCGAGGGCGGCAACCGTCGCTCGGGGCGATCAACGGCCTGCGCCCGCAGTCGATCTTCCGCCTACAGCTCGACGTCGCGCAGCGCTTTCGCAGCCTCTTCCGGCGAGACGGGATTGATGTAAAACCCGGTGCCCCACTCGAACCCGGCCACCTGCGTCAGTTTCGGGATGATCTCCACGTGCCAGTGGTAGTAGGGGCCGCTGGCTTCATGGAGCGGGCTCGTGTGGAGAATGTAGTTATACGCAGGCTTCGAGAGCACCCGGTCCATGCGCCGCAGCGACTCGGACAGGATGGGCGCCAAAAACTCGAACTGCGCACGCTGGCTTTCTTCGTAATAGGCCGCGTGGCGCTTCGGCAGAATCCACATTTCGAACGGAAAGCGCGGGGCGTAGGGCGTGACGGTGACGAACTCCGGATTTTCCGCCACCAGGCGCGAGCCGTCCGACAATTCCTGCCGCAGAATGTCGCAATAGAGGCAGCGTTCCTTGTCGTGAAAATGGTCCTGGCAGGCGCGCATTTCCTCCAGCACGCTGGTCGGCACGATCGGCAGCGCGATCAATTGCGAATGGGTGTGTTCCAGCGTGGCGCCGGCCGCGGCCCCGTGATTTTTGAACGCAAGGATGTAGCGGAAGCGCGTGTCTTTCTTGAGGTCGATGATTCGGTCGCGGTAGGCCCAGAGGACATCTTCCACGTGCTTGGTCGGCAGGTCGGCAAGCGACAGCTGATGCTCCGGCGTTTCGATGATGACTTCGTGCGCGCCGATGCCGTTCATGCGGTCGTAGATGCCGAGTCCCTCGCGCTCCAACTCGCCTTCCACGTGCAGCGCGGGAAACTTGTTGGGAATCACGCGCACGGACCAGCCGGGGCCGTTCGGCTCGCTCTGGTGCGGGCGGTAGGCCAAAATTTCATGCGGGGTGAGCAGCTCCTGTCCGGGACAAAAGGGGCAGAAGGCCGACGTGATGGGCGCCGACGGTTTGCGTGCGAACTCGTGCGGGCGAATGCCTCGCTCGGACGAGATGATTACCCAACGGCCGATGATCGGATCGCGACGTAATTCTGGCATGGGTCCTCTATGCTCCTTCGTTCACGCGCGCGCTCAGACGCGCCACATCAAGGCATCGAAATGTTCGCTGGGCACCTGCAGGCTCACGGGCTCATGCGAGGGATAGCGGCCCTGTTCCATCTGGTCACGCGTGACCAGCAAGCTGAAGCTGAAGTTGTCACCGGCGTGGAGCCCGAGAGTGATAAACGGGACCGCCACTTCGATGATCGCGCCGCGCGCGATGGTGTCCAGGTCGCCGATCGGGGTGAGCGTCTCGCCGGCGGTGCCGACTGCGATCGTGCAAGGCTTCGTCTCGGCCGGTGTCAGCGGAAACGACACTTTAAACGTGCGGGCCTCGGTGGTGATGTCCCATTCCACGCGCAGCGGTCCCGGCTGATCGCCGAGCACCGGATCGGGATCGAGCCGCAGAAATAGCTGCTCCACGCTGAAGCCGAATGCGATGCGCGAGAAGTGGCGCCCGGAGGTCCACATGGCGCCCAGCGGCGCGGTCGCGCGCACGGACCCGGCCCCGTGCCATTCGAAAAAGTCGGTGGACATGCCGTCGAGGACCGGCGCCAGCAGGCTCATCGGCTTCTGCACCACGTCGGGCATCTGCGCGGAGGGCGCTTCGATCAAGGGGCGGTGCAGGTGATCCGGCGGGACGAGGCCCGCGCGCACCCAGACGTTGCGGAGGTGCGTGCGGAAGAGTCGATCGAACTCCAGCTTGAAGTCCGTTTCAAATTCGTCGCCGTACCACCAAAACCAATCGCTGCCTTCTGCGGCGTAGAGTTCTTCCCAGGCCGCGTCGGCCTGTTCGGGCGAGAGCGAGGGCGTGACTTCTTCCAGCCGCTGACGCGTGTGCGCGAGTAGTTCCCAGGCGCGCCGATCTTCGTCGTGACCGATCCAAATGCCGAAGTCGGAATTGATCCAGGAGCCGGTGTGCAGTTCGTGCAGATGCGACGGGGACGAAAACTGTTCGATGGCGCGTCCCATGGTGCTCGTCACCAACCGGTAGTGTCCGCTGCGCGCCTCGGCCGCGTCGCTCAAGCGTTGGTAGAGGAGCGTCAGGAATTCCTCGCCGCCTTGATAGTAATGTTCCCAAGGGTTTTCTCCGTCGAGAATGACGGGGATCAGCGCTTCGTGGCCGTAGGCCTGTTGCGCAATCTGGCGGAAGCGTTCCATCGCGTCGTCCACGGCCAGGTGCCCGAGTGTTTTATGGTAGTGGAACCCGAACGCATCAGAGAGGTCGCGGTCGCGAAATACCGCCGAGACCTCGTGCCCGTCCACATGGACGCGATAGGGGCGGTAGAGCATCCCCATGCGGTCCCAGCCCTGATGCTGCAACGTCAGGCTGCGTTGCAGGTTGCCTTCGTCGGTGGCAAACCAGCGGATCCCGGCCTTGTGCAGCAGCGGGACGATCTCGGGACACACCGAGCCTTCGGACGGCCAGAGTCCCTGCGGGGCTTCGCCGAACCATCGGGTGTGCGCCTCCACGGCCTTGCGGATCTGCGCCTCGGCATCCTCCATCGCATGCAGATTCGGGAGCGGCGGCAGATTGGGGAGCGCACGCCGGGCCAGTTCCGGGTCCACCAGGAGCGGCAAAATAGGATGGTAGAAGGGCGTGGTGGTCAGCTCGATCTGTCCGCGCGTCGCCAAGGTGCGATAGAGCGGAATGACCTCGCGCATGATGGTGATTTGCGCGTCGAGCACGGCCTGCTTGTCGGCCTCGGAAAAGTTGCGCCCCTTGTGGCGCAGCTCAGCTAAATGCGGGAGACGCGCGACCGCGCCGTAGCCGAACCAGGCGAGGTTATGCCACACCTGCAAATCGGTCAGCTCCTGCGCGGAGAACCGTTGCGCCAACCGCTCCAGGTCGTCGGGCCGGACGCGGGTGCCGCGCTTGACCAGCAGGTCCTGATAGCGCGGGTAGGGACGGACCATCGTGGCCCAGTTCGCGGAGAAAAAATGTCTGATCAGAAACGCGCGTTCGGTCGGAGTCAGGTCGGCGGCGGGCTTTCGCGCATGCTCCAGAAAGACGTCCGTGACGGTGCCGGTGGCGCACTCTTCCACCTGCAGCAGCAGCGACGGCGTAAAGTTGAAGGTCGCCGCGACGGCGGGAAACCGATCGAGCTGATAGGCCATGTCGTAGTAGGCCTTCGTGGCGTGCAGGCGCACCCACGGCATACTCGCCGACCGGGTGACCGGGTCGGTGTAATAGGGCTGATGCATGTGCCAGAAAAAACAGAGTGCGGCGTGTTTCATAGCGTCGTCAGGTGCGTGGTCGAGTCGAGCAGTGTCGACGCGGATGCTTCAGCGATGCGGGCGTCATGATCGTCTCGGATCGGTACGAGCGGGGCGCGGAACGGATATTTCCGTTGAGCGCGGCCCTAAAGTCGAGTATGTCATGGAGGGCGTCCGAGTGCTAGACGAACGCCACATTTGAAACGTCACAAAGACGGGTTGCGGAGCGCGCATATGGAGCGGGTGGCCGGCATGGTCTCTCTGTGGGAATCGTTGCATGAACATCGGTGGATCTATTGGGCGCCGGTGCTGGCCTATGCCGCGTTGATCTTCTACCTGTCGTCGCTTCCGTATCCGGGCAAGGATTTACCAAGCGCGTTCGGGGACGTCAACGACAAGGTCATCCACTGTGTGGAGTACGGCCTGTTGGCGGTGCTGCTCTATCGCGCGTTGCGCTGGGGCGCCGGCCCGCAGTGGGCCGCGCGGGCCTGGTGGGCCGCGGTGATCATCGCGGTGTTGTATGGCGTGAGCGACGAACTCCACCAATCGTTCGTGCCGCCCCGCGAAATGGATCCGTACGATCTTGTGGCCGACAGTGTCGGCGCGTTCGCCGGCACCATGCTCTGGCGCCGGGTGACGGAGCGCTAGCGCATCCGATGTGCGGGCTTCGTGGGGATGCCTACCAGGCGTAGGCTTCCGGGGCGGCGCCGCCGGGTCCCGGGAATATGTCGTCGAGCGCGGCGCGCGTCTCTTTCGAGAGCTTCAGCGAGAGTCCTCGCAGGGCTCCGTCCAATTGTTCCATCGTGCGCGGGCCGACGATCGGCGCGGTGACGGCGGGCTGGTGCAGCAGCCAGGCCAGCGCCACGTCGGCAGGCGCTTCGCCGAGCGACGCGCAGAGTGTCTCGTAGCGGGCGAGTTGCGGGCGCAGCCGCTTCAGGTCCTTTTGCACATCCTTATCCGCGCGTCGTCCCGACGTCCTGGTTTTCGCCCGGCCGCCTAAGAGTCCACGGGCCAGCGGACTCCAGGGAATCAGCCCGATCCCATAGGCCTGACAGGCCGGAATCACTTCCAATTCCACCGATCGTTCCGTGAGGTTGTAGAGGCTCTGTTCGGACACGAGTCCGAGGCTATGCCGCTGCATGGCGCGCTCTTGCGCCTGCGCGAGGTGCCACCCCGCAAAGTTGCTGCTGCCGACGTAGAGCGTTTTTCCCTCGCGGACGAGTTGTTCCATGGCTTGCCAGATTTCGTCCCACGGTGTGTCGCGGTCGATGTGATGCATTTGGTACAGATCGAGATGATCCGTCTGCAGCCGGCGCAGACTGTCTTCGCAGGCGCGGCGGATGTGTCGCGCGGAGAGGCGGCCGTCGTTCGGCCAGGTGCCCATGCGGCCGTAGACTTTGGTGGCCAACACGACCTTGTCGCGCCGTCCGTCGCCGTTGGCCAACCATCGGCCCACGATCTGCTCCGTGATCCCTTCGCCGAGTTTCCATCCGTAGACGTTGGCCGTGTCGAAAAAGTTGATCCTAAGATCGAGCGCCCGATCCATGATGCGGTGACTGCCGGCCTCCGTGGTGTGCGGGCCGAAGTTCATGGTGCCGAGGCAGAGGCGGCTGACCGACAGGCCGGAGCGGCCGAGATGGACATAATTCATGGCGCCCTTATAGGTGGTTTTCCCCGGCTTGTCGAGCGCGCCGGTGGGGGCGGCGGGCGCCCTGGCGCCAAGCGGATTTCCAGGCTTTCGCTATACTTCTTGTACGTATGCGATCTGTCGACGGACCATCCGCTGCCTCGCTCCCCGCTGTGTTCGGCCGCCTCTGTGCGTCTGCGCTGCTGCTGTTGGTTGCCTGCGCCGGACCTCCGCGCGAACGCGTGCCGGTGCGGCAGGGCGAGCGACTGTCTTCACCGCCTGCGGCTGCAACGCCATCATCCTCTGCCGCTGTGCCGAACCCCGACGCGCGTGAGTGTTGCCGACCTGGCGCGAGTTCCACATGGCGTGATGCGGTGGTCCGGACGGCGGTGGGATTGCTGGGGGCACGCACCGTCAACGTCAACGGGACGCCGGTGCAGTACGATTGCGCCGGGGTGGCGCGCGCCATTTTTCTCCGACATGGAGTGGATCTGTACGAGAGCCGGTTGGTGTCGCGGCAAGCCAACGGCGTACGGCTGATTCATCAACACGTGCGTCAGTTCGGCCAGCTGCACCAAGGGCCGGTCGTGTCGCCCGGCGAGCTGGTGTTTTTCGACAACACCTGGGACTTCAACGGCGACGGGCAGGTGAACGATCCGTTGACGCATGTGGGCGTGGTGGAAACGGTTGAGCGCGACGGCACGGTCGTCTTCCTCAGCCGAGTGGCGGGCGCGGTCGAGCGGTATCGGATGAATCTACGGCAGCCGCACCGGCACCGTGCCGACGACGGGCGTGTGTTGAACGACTATCTGCGGCGCAAGCGCGGCGGCGACGCGGCGGGTGGTGCGTATCTCACCGGGCAATTGTTTGCCGGGTTCGGCGTCCTCTCGCATCGGTAGCGCGCGCCCGCGGCGCGTGGTGGGCGTGGTCGCAATTGCAGTGTTGTTTGACAATCCGCGCCATCCACTGCTACAGTGCGCCTTGTCACTGTCGAGACGGCCCGGCGACCGTGCAAGTAAACATAATCCGGGCCCCGTCATCGCAGCGCGTTCAGATCCTCCTCGGAGCAGACGTCCTCCCCATTCTGGCTCCTACGAATCTCTGACCTCGTCATACTGCGATGCCAAACAGGATGCCGACCGGCGTCCCCCAGCTCTTGGAGAGCTGAGGTCTAGGTCCAGGCACTGGTGCGCCGATTACGGCGTCCGACCAGCGCAAGCGGACCTGAGCCTCACGCTGCCCGTCTGTCTGGTGGCTCGTGCCGACTCGCACCCTGCGTACAATCTACAAGGAGTGTGTTTGTGTTGAATTCTACGACTGTGTTGAATGCCGATGCGGCAAACGATGTTCCGACGACCCCGAGTGCGTCTCCGGCCCCTGCGGCTGCGAGCGCCCCGGCGGCGGCGGCCACCTCTGCAGGTCCTGCGGTGCAGGCCCCTGTGAAGGCGGCGGCGGGAAGCGCCCCTGCGGCGGATCCTGCGGCGATCACGTTTGCGTCGCTCGGTCTCTCCGAGCCCTTGCTGCGCGATCTCGCGCTGGCCAAGTACACGGAGCCGACGCCCATCCAAGCCCAAGCGATCCCGCACGGATTGCAGGGCAAGGACATTCTCGGCTGCGCCCAAACGGGCACCGGGAAGACGGCCGCATTCGTCATTCCGATGATCGAGCGGCTGGCGCAAGGGCCGGTGGGACATCCGAAGGGATTGATCCTGGCGCCGACGCGCGAGTTGGCCTATCAAATTCAGAAGACCGTCGCCTTGCTGGGACGGAGCCGTCGCGTGTCCGCGACGACCGTCATCGGCGGCGAAGATATTCGCGTGCAGGTGCGCGGGCTGCAACAGCGGCCGACCATCGTGGTCGCGACGCCGGGGCGCCTCCTGGACCACATGTGGAGCGGGACGATCAAGCTCGACGAATTTACCATCGTCGTGCTCGACGAAGCCGATCGCATGTTGGACATGGGGTTCGCGCCGCAGCTCAATCAGATTCTCGACGCGCTGCAGCCGGATCGGCAGACCATGCTGTTCTCGGCCACCATGCCGGCGGACCTCGCCGACTTGGCGCGCGCGGGCTTGCGCACGCCGGTGCGCATCATGGCCAATCCGCCGGCCCAAGCGGCTCGGACGGTGACGCATGAGGTGCATCACACCACGCGCGATGAGAAGACCGGGCTGTTGTTGAAGATGTTGGACGAGACGAGCGGGACCATCCTGGTGTTTACCCGTACGAAGCACGGCGCCGACAAGGTCGGCCGCGTGTTGGAGCAGAAGGGCCACCGTGTCGGCGTGCTGCACGCCGGGCGTCGGCTCTCGCAGCGGAAGACGGCCCTGGAGGGCTTTCGACGCGGCACCTTCCGCGTGTTGGTCGCGACGGATATCGCGGCGCGCGGAATCGATGTGGCGAACATCGGGCACGTCGTGAACTTCGACTTGCCGAATACGCCGGAGGATTACGTCCACCGGATCGGCCGCACCGGCCGTATGAAAACGGAAGGTCGGGCGACCAGCTTTGTGACGGGCGAGGATCACTTCCAACTGCGCGCGATCGAGCGCCTGTTGGGACATCCCGTGGCGCGTGTGGCCGGCAGTCCGGAACCGGCGCGCTTCGGCGGCGGGGGACCGGCGCGTTCCGGTCGACCGTTCCAGGGTGGCGGGCGTCCGGGCGGCGATCCACGCCGACCGTTTGCGCGTCCTGCGCATCCGTCGCATCGTCCGGGCGGGGCGCCGATGGGCGCTGCGCAACCGAGTGCCGGGTTCGGCGCCGGAGCGGCGATGCCGCGTCGTGATGAGGGCCTGTCCCGCGAAGCGGACGGCAATCGTCGTCCGGCTCCGCGTGAAGGATTCCGCGAGATGCCCCGCGACAGCGCCTATGGCCAGCCGCGTCGCTTTGATGCGCCGCAAGGGGCGGCACGTCCGCAGGGTGGATTTGCGCCGGACCAACCGTCCGCGCGTCCGACTGCGCCGCGTCCCCGTCGCTGGGTGCGTTCGCCGCAGTAATCGTCGAACGCCGTTGCGCGTTCGGTTTTTGTGAGAGACACGACAGGCCCGCGTGGAGGGTTCCCTCCCGCGGGCCTGTTGCGTTGTGGTCTCCGCGGTGAGCCTCGCCGTCGTGCTGTTCGCAGCGGCCCATGCGGCCCCGCACTCGCGAGCGAATTTTTCGTATCTGTTCGTCAAACGGGGAGGCTCATGTATAATTCCTCCCCATGACGACTACGAATCCTACTGCGCCCGGCGCACCGCTTACTCCACCTGATCCAAACCTCCTCGCCGAGACCGTCCGGACGAAATTGCCGTCCGCTCGGGCCATCGCGTCGGTGTCTTCGTTACCCGGCGATGCGTCCAACCGCCGCTATTTCCGGATTCATCTATCCGGTGGGAAACCGGCCTCGCTCATTCTCATGCAGCTGGCGGAGCCCGAAGGCTTTAAGCAATCGGAGGAAGCGGTCAGCGGCACCTCCGGTCAAATTGCCGAACTGCCCTTCACCAACGTGTTGTCGCATCTCGCGTCGTTCGGGCTGCCGGTGCCCGCGCTGCATTACTACGATCGCGCGGCGGGGCTCCTGTATCTCGAAGACTTCGGCGACCTGACCTTGATGGAGGCCTGTCAGCAGGCGCCCGCGCGCACGGCGGCCTTGTACAAGCAGGCGATCGACAGCCTCGTCGTGTTGCAGACCAAAGCCACGACGCCCGCCAACCGCGGGTGTGTCGCCTTTCATCGCCAGTTCGATGTGCCGCTGCTCATGTGGGAGTTCGAACATTTTCTGGAGTACGGGGTCGCGGCGCGACGGACGGAGCCGATGAAGCCGACGGATCTCGAGCCGGTGCAGCAGACGTTTCGCATGATCGCCGAAACCATGGCGGCGCAGCCGCATGTGTTCGTGCATCGTGACTACCATTCCCGCAATTTGATGGTGGATGGGGCCCGCCTTGGCATCATCGATTTTCAGGATGCGCTGATGGGGCCGGCCACCTACGATCTGGCCTCGTTGCTGCGGGATGCGTACATCGCGCTCGACGAAGCGTTGGTCGACGAGTTGATTGCCTACTATCTGGCCGGAATGGCGCAGCAGGGTGTGCGGTTTGATGCGACGGCCTATCGCCGACTGTTCGACTGGACGAGCCTGCAGCGCAATCTGAAAGCTGCCGGGCGCTTTGTCTATATCGACCGGGTGAAGCACAACCCCAAGTTCCTGGCGGATATCCCGCGTGTCCTTGGCTATGTGCGGCGCAATCTGCGTAAGTACCCTGAGTTGGCTCCGCTCCAGGCACATCTGGTTCCCTATGTGCCGGAACTGCAGTAACGGCGCATGGGAGGCCACGACCACATGACGCGCCTCTCCGTGCCGACGCGGCCACGCACGCAAACGACCGAGATCTTTCCCACACCATGAACGCGATGATTCTTGCGGCGGGCCTCGGCACGCGCCTGCGCCCGTTGACCAACCGAATGCCCAAGCCGCTGCTGCCGGTGGGCGGCACGCCGCTGATCGTGTGGAATCTGCTCCTGCTGCGTCGCCACAAGTTTCGCAACGTCCTCATCAACCTCCATTACCTCGGTCCGATGATTCCGCAGGCGTTGGGGGACGGCTCTCAGTTCGGGCTGCGCATTACCTACTCGGAGGAGCCGGTCATCCTCGGCACCGGCGGCGCGCTGAAACAGGCGGAAGCGTTTTTCGGCGGGCAGCCGGTCTTGGTGATGAACGGGGACACGATGATCGAGCTGGACCTTGAGGCGCTCGTGGCCGCGCATGAGGCGCACCAGCCGTCGGTGACGATGGTCGTGCGCGACGATCCGGACGCAGCGCAATGGGGATTGGTGGAGATGGACGAGGCGCAGCGGGTGCACCGCATCAACGGCAAGGGGCGTGAGGGGACGGTCGCTCCGCGTCGCCGCATGTTCGCCGGTCTGCACATCGTGCATCCGCGTGTGCTGCGGCGCCTGCCGCCGGCCGGCACCCCGTCGAGCATTATCGACGCGTACACCGGCGCGCTGGCGGACGGGGAGCTGGTGATGGGCTACGACGCGCGCGGCTACTGGTCGGATGTCGGCACACCTGAGCGCTATGCGCAGGCGGAACAGGATGTGGCGGCGGGATGGATCACGCTCAGCGGTCGCGCGATTGATGCTGCGGGCGGGGCGTCTGCCGACCGTTCGTGACGGCCATGCGGTTGCGTGCCTGTCCGCGCTCGGGCGTCCGCTACAAACTCACACTTTCCTGAATCACCCCCAGGTCCAAATTCTTCTGCCGGATCAGCCGCGCGAGATACGTGCGCTGCAAATGGAGATGTTCGGCCGCCTTCGTTTGATTGCCGCCTGCGGCGCGCAGCGCGGACACAATCAACATGCGGCTATGTTCTTCCATCGCGGCATGGTAGGGGCGCGCGCCGGTTGCCGGCGGGCCGTCCGCAACGGCGGACGTGCAAGGCTCCTGCAGAATCAAGCCGAGCGCATCCATGTCGATGTCGTCGGTCGGGCTCAGCACCACCGCGCGCGCAATCGTATTGTCCAACTCCCGAATGTTTCCCGGCCAGCGATAGCGCTGCATGGCCTCGAGCGCGCAGGGATCGATCCGCATGTGCGGACGCTTGGCTTCCAAACCGTGGCGGCGGAGGAAAAACTCTGCGAGCGGCGCGACATCCTCGATGCGGTCCCGCAGCGGCGGCAGTGTAAAATTGATGACGTTCAGCCGGAAATACAAATCTTCGCGGAACTGTCCCGCCTTCACCGCTTGCCGCAGATCCTTATTGGTCGCGGCGATCACGCGGATGTTTACGGCCACGTTCTTGGTCCCGCCCACACGCTGAAACTCCCGGTCCTGCAAGACGCGCAGCAACTTGGCCTGCAGCGGGAGCGGCATGTCGCCGATCTCGTCGAGAAAAATAGTCCCGCCGTCGGCCATTTCGATCTTGCCCTTGTGTTGCCGATCCGCGCCGGTGAAGGCGCCGCGCTCATGGCCGAATAATTCGTTTTCGAGCAGCGTTTCCGTCAGCGCCACGCAGTTGATCACGACCATCGGCATGGTGCGGCGGGGACTCCATTGATGGATGGAGCGCGCGAACAGTTCCTTGCCGGTGCCGCTTTCGCCTAACAACAGGATGCTGGCGTCCGAGTTGGCCGCGCGCCTGGCGCCGTCGATGATGCTGGTCAACTTCTGGCTGGTGCCGACGATGCGCGCGTAGCGGCTGTCGACGTCCGCGCGCAGCACGGCCACTTGGCGGCGCAGCGATTCGCGCTCCAGCGCCTTTTGAATCACGATGGTGAGGTGGTCCTTGTCGAGCGGCTTCGTCAAAAAATCGTAGGCGCCCAGCTTGATGGCGTCCACGGCCAGCGAAATAGTGCCGTGCGCCGTCATGACGATGACGGGCGGTTCCAAATCCCCGGGAGACAAGCGGCCCTCGGCGCCTTTCGACTGCCCCATGCGCTTGAGCACTTCCAGGCCGGTGAGCTGCGGAAGTTCGACGTCGAGCAGCACGAGATTCGGCGCTTCCTGCTCGATCAACTCCAGCGCGCGGCGGCCGTCGCGCGCGACGACCACATGGTAGCCGGTGGCTTCCAGGCGATCCTGGAGCATCATCGCAATATCGGGATCGTCGTCGACCACGAGGATCTTGGATTTCACGAGGCGTCCTCCATGACATGGAGCACCAAGCCGGTGAGCGGCTTCGGGTAAAAATACGTGGACTTGTGCGGCATGCGCTCGCCCGCGGTTGCGACGGCGCGCACCTCCGCCACCTTGGTGGCGTTCCATAAGAGCGCGGCCGTGCCCGTGCCCTTCGCGACCCAGTCCAAGGCTTCGTGCTCGTCCTTGGTGTAGACGAGCCCTTCCAGTTCCTGCTGTGTCGGGCAGAGTTTGGTGACGACGTGCTGCTGCAGCAACGAGACGTCCAGACGATCGCGCGGGGAGGCGCTGGTGGGGAGTTGATGGCTGGGACGCAGGGCCAGCAGCCAAAATTCATCCAGTCCGTGCGCGGCCAGGCCGAAGCACGGTTGCGTGCGTCCCTTAGCGCGGAGCGTTTCGAGAAACGTGCGTCGGGCTTGTTCCACCGCCACGCCCTTGGTCGACACCGTGGTGATCTCGAAGGCGGGCGCCAGCGCTGCGCGAAGGCCTGCGGCGTCCGGGACCGGCGTCGTGATGATGCGATGGGTCGGCAGCACCGTCAGTCCCCCGTCTTCCAGGCTCGTCAGCAGCATCATGACCTGATCGTAGCCGTGCAGCGTGGCCGAATCGCCGCCCTTGCCGGCGGCCGCGGCCTGCTCACGACGCTGCCGTTGATAGTTCAAAGCCGTCTCGTAGCGATGGTGGCCGTCCGCGATGAACAGCGGCTTGCTGCGCATCAGGTCGGTGACCTGCTGGACGATGCTCGGATTGTCGATGGCCCAGACGGTATGTTCGAACCCGGCGTCGTCGTGAAAGTGCATACGCGGCGACGTCCCGGCTGCGCCGCGCTTCAGTGCGGCGACGACAGCGCCTTCCGGGTCGGAATAGAGCGACCAGATGGGGCTGAAGTTCGAGCGGCAGGTCTCCATCAAATTCAGGCGATCGGTCTTGGCCGCGGCGCGCGTGTTTTCGTGCGGGTAGATCTCGCCCGAATCGAGCGCGGCGAGGCGGAAGTTCCCGAGATAGCCCGTCAGGGTTTTCTTGACGGTGCCGCCGGTGCCGTCCGGCATCGAATAGGTGGTGGTGTAGAGATAGAAGGTCGGACGGGCGTCGCGGGTCAGGACGCCATTCGCCAGCCAGGTGCGCAGCGTTGCGGCGGCGCGGGTGTAGCGATTGTCGGCGGCGGTGTCCGTCGGCTGGGCCATCGACAGTTCGAGCCGAATGACGTTATTCGGGTGGCGGGCGTAGAACGCCTTTTGCCCTTCGGCGTCGATGATGTCGTAGGGCGGCGCCACAACGTCGCGCACCTCGCCCACGGTAGCCGGATTGAACAAGACGCCGCGAAACGGTAGCACCTGGGGCATGGGACTCCTTTTATGTCAGGTCGCGCAGGGCGAACGGGGAACGAGGCGTCAGCGGTCGCGCGTGACCATATATTCCGCGGCGACTGTGAGCGCGCGCTTGTGGATGCAATCGTCGAAGAGGGCGAGGTCTGCAATGGCCGCCTGAATGAAACTCTCGGCTTGCTCCTTCGCATAGGCGATCGAACCGAACTGCTGCATGAGATCGAGGATGTGCGCCATATCCTGCGCCGTCAACGACCGGGTTTCCATCCGCTCCTTGATCAACTGCCGGTCGGCCTCGGCACAGTGCGTCAGGAGGTGGAGCAGCGGCAACGTGGCGCGGCCCTGCCGGAGGTCTTGCCCGATGGCCTTCCCGAGGGAGTCGCCGTTGGCGGTGTAGTCCAGCGTGTCGTCCGCCAGTTGGAAGGCGATCCCCAGATGTTGGCCGAAATGATAGAGCGCGCGCTCCTGCGCCTCCGTGGCACCGGCGATCATCGCCCCGACTTGGCAAGCGGCGGCGATCAGCCCGGCGGTCTTATGCTCGACGATCTTGAGGTAGTCCGACAACGGCATGCCAGGGTTGCCGTTGTAATAGAGCTGAAGCACCTCACCCTCGGCCATTTTCCAGCAGGCATCCGCCAACGCCTCGTTGATGGCATGCATGCGGAACTCGACGATCTGCCGCATGGCTTTCGAGTAGAGGTAGTCCCCTACGAGAATACTGATCTGATTGCCCCACACCTTGCGCGCGCTGTGTCGCCCGCGGCGCACGTCTGCGTCATCGACGACATCGTCGTGCAACAGCGTCGCCGTATGGATGTACTCCATGAGGCTGCCGAGCTGCCAGTGATCGACGCCGGTGTAGCCGCAGAGCCGCGCCGACAGGACGAGCAGCAAGGGCCGGATGCGCTTGCCGCCGCTGCTGAGAATATGGCCGGCGACGGAATTGACGAGTGCGACGGGAGAGGTGAGGTTTTTGTGGATCTGCGTTTCGACGCCGTGCAGCTCGGACCGATAGGCCTCCCACACGTCGGCCATCGTTTCGATTGTGGAGAGCGACGGCTGCTCAGACATGTGGGCGATACTAGGGCAGGGGCAGTGGCAAGTCAAGGCGAGGGCCTGGCGGTGAAAGGGGAAAAAGCGGCGAAGAATCATTCGCCGAATCGACGGTCAGCTGCCGTTCATGTCGACAGTATTTTTGCTCCTCACGACTCTGCCGAGCGACCGTGTGCGAGAGACGCCTGCGCGACGGCAATATGGATGGTCTGCCGCCTCATCGCCTTGACAGCTTTGTGTGCCATTCAGTAACGTAGCCCTTCAATCCTGGTCCACGCCATCCGCTTGTTTCCGACCGCCCATTCTGAGGCAGGTCGGCGTGTCTTTTGTAGCGGTCCGCGTTCGGCACCTGCCAAGTTGCGAGTGTAGAGGATACGGTCGTTGACTATGAACATTCCCGGTTTGCCTCCCCAGCAAGGGCTCTACGATCCCGCGCACGAGAAAGACAGCTGCGGCGTCGGCTTCGTCGTCAATATTAAGGGACAGAAATCGCACGACATTGTGCGCAAGGGCCTGCAGGTGCTCGAGAACCTGACGCACCGCGGCGCGCAGGGCAGCGACCCGTTTACGGGCGACGGCGCGGGGATTTTGATTCAGGTGCCGCACGCGTTTTTGCGACGTGCCTGCGCCGATGTGCGCGTGACGTTGCCGGAGGCGGGTGAGTACGGCGTGGGGATGGTGTTTCTCCCCCGTGACGACGAGTCGCGCAAGTCCTGCGAAACGCTCTTTGAACGCGCGATCGCCGCCGAAGGGCTGAAGCTGCTCGGCTGGCGCGATGTGCCCGTGAAGAGCGATGCGATCGGCCCGGTGGCCCGGCGCACGGAGCCGGCCATGCGGCAGGTGTTCATCGCGCGCGGCATGCTGAGCGACACGCAGTTCGAGCAAAAGCTCTATGTGATCCGCAAACAGGTCGAACGCGCCGTGCGCGGCTCCGCCATTCAACAGCGCGATTATTTTTACGTCGTCAGTTTGTCGGCCAACACCATCGTTTACAAGGGGCTGCTGCTGCCCGAGCAGATGGGGCAGTACTACCAAGACCTGGGCGACTCCAGTGTGGCCAGCTCGCTGGCACTGGTGCACTCGCGATTCAGCACCAATACGTTCCCGACCTGGCCGCTGGCGCACCCGTACCGCTACATCTGCCACAACGGCGAAATCAACACGCTCAAGGGCAACGTCAATTGGATGCGGGCGCGGCAAGGCCGCCTGCATTCCGACGCCTTCGGCAAGGACCTCGAAAAGCTCTACCCGATCGTCTACGACAAGCAGAGCGACTCGGCCAGTCTCGACAACGCGTTGGAGTTCCTCGTGCTCGGCGGCCGTTCGCTGCCGCACTCCATGATGATGCTGATTCCCGAGCCCTGGGTCGGCAATCCGCACATGGATTTGGACCGTCGGGGATTCTACGAATATCACGCGGCGATGATGGAGCCGTGGGACGGCCCGGCCGCGGTCTGTTTCACCGACGGCAAGATGATCGGCGCCACGCTGGACCGCAACGGCCTGCGCCCCTGCCGCTATCAGGTGACGAACGACGATGTGGTGACGCTCGCGTCGGAAGCCGGTGTGCTGCCCGCCGACGCCAAGGACATTCGCCAGAAGGGCCGCCTGCAGCCGGGCCGCATGTTCCTGGTGGATACGGTGCAGGGCCGCATCATCGCCGACGAGGAAGTGAAGGCGGATATCGTCGGGCGCAAGCCGTATCGGCAATGGGTGACGCAGTATCGCGTGTCGCTCGATGAGTTGCCCGATCCCATCAGCGTGCCGCAGCCGGATCATCCCACGTTGCGCCAACGGCAGCAGGCTTTCGGCTACACCATCGAAGAGTTGAAAATGGTGATCACGCCGATGGTGGTGAACGGCGAGGAGGCCATTTCGTCCATGGGGACGGATACGCCGCTGGCCGTGCTCTCGGAGCGCCCGCAACTGCTCTATAAGTATTTCCGCCAGCTCTTCGCGCAGGTGACCAATCCGCCGATCGACCCGATCCGCGAAGAATTGGTCATGTCGCTCGTCACCAGCATCGGCCCCAAGCCGAACCTGATGATCGAGATGCCGGAGTCCTGCCGACGCATTCGCGTGAAGCAGCCGATCCTCACCAACGCGGACCTGCAGAAGATCCGCGAAATGGAGGACCCGAACTTCAAGAGCCTCACGCTGAAGATGCTGTTCCCGGTGGCCGAAGGCCCGGATGGGCTCGGCGCGGCGGTCGAAGAGTTGTGCCGCCAGGCGTCGCAGGCGATCAAAGACGGCTACAAGTTCCTGATCCTGAGCGACCGCGGCGTGAACGAAGAATGGGCGCCGATTCCCAGCCTGCTCGCGATCGCGGCCGTGCACCATCACTTGGTGCGTGAAGCGACGCGGACCGAGGTGGGCTTGGTGGTCGAAACCGGCGAGCCGCGCGACACGCATCATTTTGCCTGCCTTATCGGCTATGGCGCCGGGACGGTGAATCCCTACCTCGTCTTCGAGACGCTGGTGGACTTCGAGCGCGATGGCTATCTGCCGGAAGGGCTGGACGCCGCGACCGCCGAGGGGAAATTCATCAAGGCCGTGAACAAGGGCCTGCTGAAGATTTTCTCCAAGATGGGCATCTCGACCGTGCAGTCCTATTGCGGCGCGCAGATTTTCGAAGCCATCGGACTCAGCAGCGAATTGGTCGACCGGTATTTCACCGGGACGCCGTCGCGCCTGCAGGGCATCGGCCTGCGCGAGATCGGCGAGGAGACCATGCGGCGCCACCGCACGGCCTACGAACCGGTGGCGATTCGCCAGTTGGACTTCGGCGGCGAAATTCATTTCCGCGCGCAGGGCGAGCATCACAATTGGAACCCCGACACCATCTATAAGTTGCAGCATGCGACGCGCGCGAACGATCCGAAGACGTTCGCCGAGTTTGCCGCGCTGGTGAACGACGAGAGCAAGCGGCGGTCGAATCTGCGCGGGCTGCTCGATTTCAAGTTTGCCGAAACGCCGATCCCGGTGGAGGAGGTTGAGCCGGTCACCGCCATCGTCAAGCGGTTCAACACCGGCGCCATGTCCTTCGGCTCGATCAGTAAAGAGGCGCACGAGACGCTGGCGATCGCCATGAACCGGCTCGGCGGCCGCAGCAACACGGGCGAAGGCGGCGAGGATCCCGAACGCTTCACGCCGCTGCCGAACGGCGACTCCAAAAATTCCTTCATCAAGCAGGTGGCGTCTGCGCGCTTCGGCGTCACGGCCAACTACTTAGTCAATGCGCGGGAACTGCAGATCAAAATGGCGCAGGGCGCCAAGCCGGGCGAGGGCGGGCAGCTGCCGGGGCACAAGGTGGACGAGAATATCGCGCGCCTGCGCTTTTCGACGCCGGGCGTCTCGCTCATTTCGCCGCCGCCGCACCACGACATCTATTCCATCGAAGACTTGGCCCAGCTGATCTTTGATTTGAAAAACAGCAATCCGGCGGCCGCCGTGTCGGTCAAGCTCGTCTCCGAAGTCGGCGTCGGGACCGTGGCGGCGGGCGTGGCCAAGGCCCATGCGGATAAGGTGCTGATCAGCGGTGACTCCGGCGGGACGGGCGCGTCGCCCTTGTCGTCGATCAAGTACGCGGGCATTCCGTGGGAATTGGGATTGGCGGAGACGCATCAGACGCTGGTCTTGAACGACCTGCGCGGGCGCATCCGCGTCGAGACGGACGGGCAGCTCAAGACCGGTCGTGATGTGGTGATCGCCGCCCTGCTCGGCGCCGAGGAGTTCGGGTTCTCGACCGCGCCGTTGATCGTCGAAGGCTGCATCATGATGCGCAAGTGTCACCTCAACACCTGCCCCGTCGGCATCGCGACGCAGGATGTGGAGTTGCGCAAGAAGTTCGCGGGATCGCCCGACCACGTGGTGAATTACTTCTTCTTCGTGGCCGAAGAGATCCGCGCCTTGATGGCCAAGCTCGGCTTCCGGACGGTCAGTGAAATGGTCGGCCGTGTCGACAAGTTGAAGATCCAGAAGGCGGTGGACCATTGGAAGGCCAAGGGCCTGGACCTGACGCCGCTGCTCACCGCACCGGCGGTGGCCGCCGACGTGCCGCGCTATTGCGTGCAGTCACAGGACCACGGCATTGCCAACATTCTCGACGTGACGTTGATCGAGCGGTGCCGCCCGGCTTTGGACAAGGGCGAGAAGGTCACGCTCGACCTGCCGATCCGGAACGTCAACCGCACGACCGGCACCATGCTGTCGAGTCAGGTGGCCAAGAAGTACGGGGCGGCGGGCTTGCCGCCGGATACGATCACCATTCGATTCAAGGGCTCGGCCGGCCAATCGTTCGGCGCATTCCTGTCGCCGGGGATTACGCTCTTCCTGGAGGGCGAGTCCAACGATTATTTGGGTAAGGGTTTGTCCGGCGGAAAAATTATCGTGGTGCCGCCGAAGGGCGCGACCTATGTGCCGGAAGACACCATCTTGATCGGCAATACGTCGCTCTACGGGGCCACGAGCGGCGAAAGTTATTTCTACGGCCGTGCGGGTGAACGTTTTGCGGTCCGCAACAGCGGCGCCACGGCGGTCATCGAAGGCACCGGCGACCACGGGTGCGAATACATGACCGGCGGCATCGTCGTGGTACTCGGCAAGACCGGCCGCAACTTTGCGGCGGGCATGTCGGGCGGCGTGGCCTTCGTGCATAACGAAGACGGGAAATTCGAATCGCGGTGCAACCTCGGCATGGTCGAGTTGGAGCCGGTGTCCACTGCAGACGACAAGCAGATGCTGAAGTCGCTGGTGGAGGCGTATCTCGCGCATACCGGGAGCCGCAAGGCGAAACGACTGCTGGACGACTGGCATTCCGTCCTGCCGAAATTCGTGAAGGTCATGCCGGTGGATTACAAGCGCGTCTTGGCCGAGCGGAAGGCCGCCGCGGCAAAAGTCGGCAGCAAGGGCAAGAAGTAGCGCGCGGCGACAGTGCCACGCCACGTGGCGGCTGGCCGAATGCAACGGGCTGTGATTGTTGAGTCCTGAGGAACGAGTCAAACGATGGGTGATGTCAGAGGGTTTCTGAAATACAAGCGGGAAGGGCCCACACGTCGGCCGACCGAGCTGCGCGTGCTCGACTACAAGGAGCTCTACGAGCCGTTTCCCGAAGATAAGTTGAAAGTGCAAGGCGCGCGCTGTATGGACTGCGGTGTGCCGTTTTGCCAAAGCAACACCGGCTGCCCGGTCGTCAATCTCATCCCCGAATGGAACGACCTGGTGTTTCGCGGGCGATGGCACGACGCGCTAAAGGCGCTGCACACGACGAACAATTTTCCGGAGTTCACGGGACGCCTGTGTCCTGCGCCCTGCGAATCGGCCTGCGTCCTCGGCATCAATGCGGACCCCGTGTCGATCCGCGTGATCGAATGGAACATCATCGACCACGGCTTTGATGAAGGGTGGGTCCAGCCCATCCTTCCGGCAGAAAAGTCCGGCAAGTCCGTGGCGATAGTCGGCTCCGGCCCCGCCGGACTCGCGGCCGCCCAACAGCTGGCGCGCGCCGGTCACGACGTCACGGTCTACGAAAAGGCGGATCGCATCGGCGGGCTGCTGCGCTACGGCATCCCCGATTTCAAAATGGAAAAGTGGGTGCTCGACCGACGGCTGGAGCAGATGAAGGCCGAAGGCGTGAAGTTCGTCACGAGTACCGCCGTGGGACACGACATCACCGGAGAACAGCTGCGCCGACAGTACGACGCGGTGGGGCTCGCGATGGGCGCCGAGCAGGCGCGCGAGTTACCGATTCCCGGGCGTGAGTTGAAGGGCGTGCATTTGGCGATGGAGTACCTCACGCAGCAGAACAAGCGTGTGGCGGGCGACGGAGAGGTCGGCGAACCCATCACGGCCAAGGGCAAGCGCGTGGTCGTCATCGGTGGCGGCGACACCGGATCCGATTGCGTCGGGACGGCCCGTCGGCAGGGGGCCATCGAGGTGCATCAGTTTGAATTGTTGCCGGAACCGCCGCCCACGCGCGCGGGGTCCACGCCCTGGCCGCTGTGGCCCATGCAGTTGCGCACCTCGCACGCGCATGAAGAAGGCTGCGAGCGGCAGTGGAGCGTGTCGACCACGCATTTCACCGGGCAGGACGGGCGCGTCACGAAATTGCACGCTGCGCGCGTAACGTTTGCCAAGGGCGCCTTCACGCCGGTGCCCAACAGTGAATTTACGATCGACGCGGATCTTGTGCTGCTGGCGATGGGATTCACCGGTCCCGTCAAGAACGGCCTGCTCGACAGCCTGGGCGTGACCTACGACGCGCGCGGGGCCGTGCAGGGCGACGGCAATTTCATGACGAACCTGGACGGCGTCTTCGTCGGCGGCGACACGCGGCGCGGCGCCTCGCTCATCGTCTGGGCCATTGCCGAAGGCCGCAAGTTGGCCGCCGGAATCACCACCTACCTCCGTGCCGGTCGCTCCGCAAAAGCCGGCCTCTAACCAATCCTCGGCGTCAGCGCCGTATCGTACGCCGCTGACGCCTTCGTCTCCTGCCTAAGTGGCGTTTGCCCCAGCCTGCACCAGCTAGAACGTGCTGATGGTCATGGCCTCAGAGTTGAGGCCCGGCAATCTTCTCGGCACATCTATTCACCGCATACAACGCCCGACCCCTTATCCAGCACTTTCCCTGGTGCCAAGGCGAGCAATTGGTGAGCGCCCGTCGACTTAGGCGGAAGTGGACAAGCTGTCGTAACGGGATTATACAGTCTGCTCAAACATCGTTAGGCCTCAGACCACCTCAGGCGTTGTGCGTCATCGTTCGCCTGACATCTATCCCCACCGCAACTAGGAGCATCGTATGGCAGAACTGGTTGCCGATTGTCCTCGATGTAACTCGACCCACATTACGTTCTCCATCAGCGCGGTGAACAACTTTCGAGTTGATCATGGCTTGTGGCCTTGGTATGAGGCCTTCGGTATTTGCCGGCGCTGTGAACGCGCTACAATTTTTGTTCTCAGAGGAAGCGGCATGCATGAGAAAGGGCTACTCAACGTTGAAGGAGTGCTGAACAAGTTCGTTAATGTCGAGGGACACATCAGCCTGAAAGATAATGCGTCTGTGGCGCCTCCTGAGTTTCTACCAAATGAGATCGCTGCAGCATTTCGGGAAGGAGCAACCTGTGTGGCTGTGGGTTGCTACAATGCTGCGGGAACGATGTTTCGCCTATGTGTTGACTTGGCGACTCGATCAATGTTGCCGACAGAAGAAACCCAGGGGCTAAATGCGAAAAATCGCCGCGACTTGGGCCTGCGTTTACTTTGGTTGTTCGCGAGCGGTCGTCTCCCCGATTCTCTGAAAGAGCTTTCCTCTTGCATTAAGGAAGACGGAAACGATGGTGCTCATGCGGGGAACCTTAGCCAATCCGACGCAAACGATCTTCTGAACTTCACCTCGATTCTACTGGAACGCATATACACTGAGCCTGAGCGGCTCCGATTAGCCAAGGAACGGCGTGATGCTAGGCGTGCCCCTGCCAATTAGAGCCATGCCGTCTAGATCCAAGCAAAATTCGTGAAATATAGGGTCATCATCCAATAAGGGGTCGGGAGTGGTACATGGTAGTAGGATTAGGTGTGCCGATGCCATGGAGGCGAGTCTGCCTTGCCTGCGTCATTCGCAACGCGTAGGATCGAGCGTGCCTAGAACACCCTTGCTTTGTGCGCAACCTAGGGATTGAGGTAACACCCGGAGGGCCCTGTAGGCACTTCTAAAGACCTGACCCATTAAGACCTTCGGACTGAATCCACCGATCAAGCCGTAGGAGCAAAATGTATCCTATACCAAAAGATTTCGACGTATCGTCCCTGACAGGGATCAAATTGTATGGAATTACCTTTACCGCTAACCAGATCATCTTAATGTTCGATGAAGGGCGTATTGTTGTCGAAGGCAGAATGATCTTGAGAACTCTGCCCGCTTCTTCTGATGTGCAAGATATTGGTCTAGATATATCTGCTCAGGATCCAGACATCCAACTCCTTAGCATGATTGAATCAAACGTTGTGTCAGTGCGGATTGATGAGGTGCGACTCAACTTATCGCTTACATTTTCAAATGGGCAAACTCTAGTCTTGATCGGAGATGAGCCATATGAGTGTTACACCATTGAAGCGGGTAGTAGAACACTTCTTGTATGAGGGCAGAGCCAAAAGCAGTTGGGAATGGGACGAGGGGGCGTAAATAAGATGGCGGTAGGTGTACGTATCTAGGAAGTTTATGAGTAAGGGGTCGGGAGTGTATTAAGAGGGATGTTTTAGGTTCAGGTTTATAGGTTGGCTATTGTTGGGGTTCACTGGTCGAAGGAAATGAAGTGTTTACCGGTTGGTGACGTGGGCGGAGCCGGCTACTGCTCTTCGGACGAATGGGTGTTTGTGAACTGGTCGATGGCCACGCCGAGGGCGCGTTTCAGTGCGACCACGTCAGGCGACGTGTCTGTAGAGTACCGTATCTGGATATCCTTATTGAGCTCGCGGAGGGCCTGATAGGAGCGTCGGTCGGCCGTGGTCGCCAGCGCACGCACAATCTCCGTCTGCACTGGGATGGAAGAGGTCGGCAGCGCGGCCAACAGCTCGGGCACCACGTCGGTCTGCGGATGCAATGGCGCCAGGCGTCCCAATCCCTGCGCGGCGGCCAGATGTAATTCCGGGCGACCCTGCTTGAACAGGGACAACAGCAGCGGGATGCCGTCCTGCTGTCCGATTGTCCCGATGGCCACCGCTGCGGCCTGCGCGATCTCGAGATTCGGATGGTTGATGGTGCGCGCGAGGGTCGGCATCGCGTCGACCGCGGCTATGCCTCCGAGGAGGCCGATGATGCGCACGCTGTCGGGCGGCGCCGTGTCCGGCTTCTCCAGCACGCGCAGGAGCCGTGCCGATTGTCCCCATTCGGCGGTGAGGAGCAGCGGAAACGGATCTACGCCGATCTGCTTCGCAAGCAGCGTCAAGGGTGCGGAACCAGCGGCCGCTGTTGCTGCTGGGGCGGCGGCACCGGTCGCACGTGTCTGACCTTCCGGTGTCTCCCCGCGAATTTCATGGCGCCAGTCTGATTTCAATCCTTCAAGCCGATAGGACAATTGACAGGCCGGTCCGCGCCAGAGTCGCGATGTGCCCCCCGGCGCATCCGCATCGCCCCCTGAGGGCGTCGTACCTTCCCAGGTTTTGTGTTCCTCGCATTTGACCTTCAGGGTGACTTCATGGGGATCGGCGGCGTTGCGCGTCACGCGATAGCCGAGATCGGTGAGGCGTGCGGTCATTGCGGCGGCAATGGCCGAGGCGTCGGTGGCCCCTTGATCGGTCAGCGCCAGGGCGTCCAGATGAATCTGTTCGATCTGTTGGAGGCGGTCCTTGGCAGTCTGCGTGAGGAGTTCCCGTCGGGCCTCGATGTCCTGACACCAGACCGCAAGGCATGCGGCCGCCATCACCAGCATCGCACGGTGACGCGCGTAGCGGGTGCACATAAATTTTTTGACTGGGCTGACGCTGGACATATGGCCTAGGTGATCGAAACGTGAATGGTCGAGAGCAACACCCTATTTGCGACCGCGCATTGTGTCACAAAGAGGCAGCCATGGCCAAGTCGCAGGGATTGCCTCGTGATGTCGCTGATGCATGCTGCGGCGTATGACGCGCGATTGTCTGTCTGTCTGTCTCGCCCCTTGCTCGACTACGGGGGCATGCCTATGGTCCGGTTGCCGCCTGACTATTGTGTTAGGGTGGTGGTATGACCACCTATCGCATTCGACGCGTCTATGAGCCGACGACTCCGGCCGACGGCACACGTATTCTCGTGGATCGACTCTGGCCGCGCGGCCTCTCGAAGGCTGCCCTGTCCATTGCGCTGTGGGTGAAGGACCTCGCGCCGTCGACCGCGTTGCGGCAATGGTTCGCGCACGATCCCGCAAAGTGGACGGAGTTTCGTCGGCGCTACCGTGCGGAGCTTGCCGATAAGGCGGAGCTGCTTGCGACCCTGCGAGCCAGCGTCAATGCAGGGCCGGTCATGCTCCTCTATGCCGCGCGTGACGAACGGTACAATCATGCGGTGGTGTTGCGAGAGGTGTTAGCGAAGGGGGCTGAGTCGCACGAGTTGGTGCGAACGCCGCGAGGGGCCAAGCAATTGCGTCGGCCCACGACCGCACGAAGCCCGCCCAAGCCGGCGCCTGTGCGAACCTCGATAACTACAGGACGATCCGTTCGTAGGCGGCCGAAGCGAGCGTCCGGTTCGCCAGGTTCCAGTCGATAAGGAACACCGTCGAGCGTGCCTCCGTCAGCGAGAGTAGTCGCCGGCCGTCCTGCGCCACCACGCTTTCCGCCTGCGTAAAATCCAACGTCGTATCCGGGCTGGTGCGATTGCACACGATCAACGGCAATCCCGTATCGCGCGTGCAGCGCTCCCACTCGCCCTGCGGCCCGTGCAACCCCGGCGCCCAGGCAGCGGCGGACACCAGCATTTGCGCGCCTTGCGCGTGGAGCGAGGCGGCGATGTGTGGGGAGTAGGCGTCCGCACAGATGAGCAGGCCCACGTGCGCGAAGGGCGCGACGGCAATCGGCGTGGCCGTTTGCCCCGGCGTGGACCAGGCTTCGGAGCCCACGCGCAGCGCATTGATTTTCCGGTGGACGCCCAGTACGGTGCCCTGAGGGCCGATGACGAAGAGTGCATTGTGCAACCGGGTCGTGCGGGCGTCACGCTCGGGTACGGATAAAAAGAGCGTGAGGCGATGGTGTGCGGCGAGTCGTCCCATGCGGTGCATCCAGGCATCCGGTTGCGGTTCGATCCAGTCGGTGCCGATCCGCGCGGCGAAGCCGTAGCCGCTGACCGCCAATTCGGGCGTCAGCACCCACGTTGCGCCGCGCTCCGCCGCGAGGCCGATGCCGCGCTCGATGAGCTGGCGATTCCGTTCCACCTCGCCGGGAACAGGCGCCAGATGCAGGAGTGCGATGCGCAGGGTCGTATTCATCGTAGGAGTTGCGGCTGCGCACGGCGCTGGCTGTCCGGGCGGGGCGCAAGGTGCCGCGCCTGAGGGAGAATGAACGATGCAAGCCGACGATGCCGAAACGTTGCGCGAGGCCTGGCTGGCGAAGGGGAATCAGCCCTGCGCGCACGACAACCGCGAAAAGGAATATTACTTGGATTCGGACACCAATGCCGAAGTCTGCGTCGTGTGCGGGCAATCATTTTGGCGCGGCAGCTATTGAGTGCTGAGCGCGTGGCAGATCCCGTGCGTCAGCGGTGGTGTTCGATTCGGTGCGCGTCTGTATCACTTCCGTCACAGGTCGCAGAATTTTAGATACGCCTGTGTAGTTCCCCTGTGCCCGTCGCGATCGCCGAGAGTCCTGTGCTGATGCGGCGACGCTGCTGCGCACTCGGCGATCCTCGCAACGTACGATTCTGGTACGGCTGTTGCTATACATTATGGTATAAGCCGTAGAGTCATGCAGCGAACCTGTCGCGTGCAGTCGGTGTGACGAGGCAGGACCGCAGCAGAACTGATCCAGAAGGGAGGCACCATGGAACACCCATTCGAACAGCGGCAAAATATTCTCTGGTTGGCGGCGCTTATCGCCGGGCTCGCGGTCTATTTTTTCCTGGCGGTTCCCAACGGCCCGGTGCCCATGGTGAAGGTCCAGGCTGCGGCGGCTGCGGCCGTCCAGGCTGTGCCGTCTGATCTGGCCGCAGTCTCGCATCCGCCGGTTCAGAAGGGCGCCAACAGCGTGCCGGTTGAGGGGCTGATTATCGCCATCACGTTCGGCACGATTGCCCTGATCGCCTCGCTTTCGCCCTTCGTGACCGCCCTGTCGCGTCGCAAGACAGTCCGGTGGGTGGGGCCGCGTAGTCGATAGCGCGTTCCATTCAGTCGTCATCGGCCGGTCAGGAGGCAGCGGTCACCTGGCCGGCCGTCATCCCCTCAGATCCCTCAGAGTCCCCCACATCCTTCTTCACCGTTTGGCCTGATCTCATTGTGCATGCGCTGAGTTCAGACGCGTCGTCTTGCTGCGGCTAGGATCCCGGCGTTCGGATCTGCTGTCGCTGCGGTTGTGCGCAGGCTAGAAGAGGCGCAGAAAGGCGTCGCGCACGCCGTTGGTGTCACCCGGCACGAGGCTGGTGGCATCGGAAAAGTAGGCGATGGCGCGGCCGTCTGCGCCGATGGCGGGCGCTGCGCTGTCGCGGTCCGTATCGCGTCCGGCAATGGCGACCGTCACACGACGGGTATTGCACGGCGTGCAGGCGCGATCGACCCGATAGACGTCGAACAGACTGTTGATGTCGGTCGACGCCGAATCGAAATTCTTGGCGCGCGAGACAAAGGCGACGGTCGAGCCGTCCCGGCTGAGCGCCGGATACTGACTCTCGCCGTTGGCCTGCTGATTGTTCAGGCCGAGGGACACACGGGCAATGGTCGGCACGGTGGTCTGCATGTCAGCCACGAAAATGTCCGAGACATCCGTGGTCTTGGGGAAGGTGGCCGTCAGGTTGCGCGCGCTGGAGGAGAAGGCCACGAAGCGTCCGTCCCCGCTGACGGAGGGGCTGTAACTATGGCCGCTGGACGGCGCGCCGGAAAAGGCCACGCTGACCTTTCGCGTGGTGCGCGCGCCGACATCGTAGAGAAACACGTCGGTGACCGCGTCCTGGGTGTTGACCGTCACCAAGTTCGCCAATTGCGTGCTGGTGGATGCGAAGGCGACGAAGCGGCCGTCGGCGCTGATGGACGGATTGCCTTGGCTCGGCGCGGGCGACGTTGCGAAGAAGGTCGGCGTAATCCGTTGCATGACGGGGCTTGCGCCGCCGCGGTTCAGGAGATAGATGTCGGCCTGGTTGTCTACGTCGTCGGCCGTCAGGCGCGCGGTCGAGCCGAAGGCGATCATCGTGGCGGTCGGATTGATGGACGGCTCATAGCTCGAGCAGGAGGTCCCGCCTGCGCAAATGCCGGGTGTGCCGTTCTCGAACTGCGACAGCCGTTCGGTGACACGCGAAGTTCGTTGTCGAAGAAAAATATCGGCGCCCTGATTGGTGTCGATGAGGCCGAAGACCAAATCATTGGCGAGCGATTCGAAGACCACGCTCTGGCCGTCGTCGGATATGACCGGAGCAAAGCTGTCGCCGTTGCCTCCGCCGTTGTTTGCGCTGTTGACCGAAATCATTTCCGTCAGATTCGTCTGACGGTCCCGCACGTAAATTTGGCGATGGCCGTTCGGCGACAGGCCGGGGACGAGATTGGTCGCGATCGAATCGAAGACGACGTAACGCCCATCGCCACTCATGCCGGGGCGGCGGCTCGCGCTTTCCGGAATGCCGACCACCAGCCGCGTGCCGTCGCCGCTCCCGCCGTTGGCTTGCGCCGCATTGGCATTGGCAATCGACACCCGTTCGGTCGAGCCGGGCGAGCCCGCGCCATCTTTTTCGGTCTCCACTTCGTGGCAGCCGTAGAGCAGGGCGGCGGTCACGGTGATGCCGAAGGCGGAGAGGGCGCACCACCAGGTGCGCGCGAGCAGGCTGGTCGTCGTCTGTCTGTATGTGAGCGTCATAGCGTTGCTCTGACATTAAACAATCCCGGCGCAGCCGCGCAACCGCTCTATCTGTGTGGGGTCTCCATCGGTTGCTTCGCTTCAGAGGTTTTGCCGTGATCACTACCGAGGCGCGACAATCATGTAGGTTGTCGTGGCGGATGACATAACCGGATGGAATGGGGGAGTAGGACATCCTATACTCGTCGATCGGGGCCTCT
The DNA here is from genome assembly GCA_041908685.1 of Nitrospiraceae bacterium. Taxonomy (GTDB): domain Bacteria; phylum Nitrospirota; class Nitrospiria; order Nitrospirales; family Nitrospiraceae; genus BQWY01. The sequence continues at coordinate 113,475 of JAYREW010000024.1, forward strand.
CATAGCGGGCGGGCTTCGTGCGAAGTTCACGGCGCGAGGCCGCCGCGTCCATTGCGCTGGCCGAGAGGCTCATCGCAGTCAGAACAGGTGATGTCCTTGCACGATCATGTGACTGTACTCTGTGACTAGTCGGCCATCGATAATCTTGTATGGACTGGGGCAATGGCCCCGATTGCTGGGGCGGCCCTCCCGCGCGATGCCGTTCATGCTAGGGCTTGTCGTTGGCGCGATTGTCTGCTTCGCCACGCCTGGGATAGAAACGGGGCTGGCCGTGGCCGCGACAGCCACGCCGGAACCGGTCGAGCCGTTGACAACGGTTGCGGTCACGTTGCGCGTCGTCGATGCCGACGGCAATCCCGTGCCCGAGTCGGCGACACCCCGCGAGGCCACGCTCTACCTGCCGTTCATCGGCGGCGGGTGGTTTGTGGAGGCGCGGGAGGCGGCCGGCATTCGTAAGTATGCGCGGGTGGGCGATCGGCTGCGGTTTGAATTGTCGGCGTTGCGCGCGCGTGTGGACGAGATGGCGCGACCCTGGCCGGAGGGAGCGGTCGCGGGAGGCCTGCGCGTCACGCCCCCGGAGGCGCGCTTTGTCCATTTCGGCGCGGCAAGCGCGCACGAGGATGGAAGGGCCTTTGCCGATCGAACTCTGTTTCTGGATGCGGCCACGAAGGAGCGCCTGCTCTTGATCTATGCCGATCGGGCCTGCCGGATTCGTGGAGACGAGACCGTTGATGGCCTGCTGATGACCTATGCCGTCGATCTTCCCGACGCGGGATTTTACTGGGCTAGAGTAGCGCTCGCTGGAAAAGGGAGACGGCGACTCACGGTCGAGTCGATGGTTGCCGACGTGATGCTGGGCTTGCAGGTCGTGATCGGAAGCGAGGGGCGCCCCGGCGGGCTGTCGCCGGGGCCCGATCTACAGAATTCGAAGAAATTGGGCGGGCGCCCTTAGTAGTGCAGCGACAGGCGGCGACAGACGTCGGCGATCCACAGCTTGGCCGGACGACGCATCTGCGTGAAGGAGACGCCGAAGCCGTCCGGGCGGACCCAGCGGATGACCGATTCGTCGATGCTGACGGCCTGCCCATCCGGGTTGTAGAGCGTCAGCTCGACGATCTCGCCTTGCCGCATCGGCATCGAGCTCTTGATGCCGCAGCCGGAGGCGGAGAGGTCCGAGACGATCCCCTCGCCGAAGTGGCGCCGACCGCGCACCGAAAAGTGGATGCGGTAGTTCAACTGACCGCGTTTATCCTTACGGGACTCAGAAAGCTTGACCGCTGGGTATGCCATGGGACAGTTCCTTTCGTGACGGGTCCAGCGCCGGGTCGTGATGACCGACATGGCTGGCTGGGAGCGTACAGTCCTGACGCTACCACGGAGTCGTCGGGTTGACGACTGAATTGTCACTCTGAGACGTCTTACACAAGGAGATGCAATGGCCGACACAACCGACACGCGATATCCGCGCAGCCCCACCGTCCTTCTTGGCGGCATGGCGCATCTGGCCAGGCTGATCGACAAGGTGCGCCTTCGGCATGCGGGGGGCATACCCGACTACACGTATTTCACCGGTGGCTTCGACAAGGCCCTGATGGAGTTCCTTCAGCTGGACGTGGCGGCCTTTGAGCAGCGCGTGCTTGCCGGCGGGAGTGACGAGGAGATTCTGGCGTGGGTTCGTACGCAGGGCCGATCCGCGTCCGAGGCGGAGATGCGCCTGTGGACGCGGAACGTCCTCGCGTCGAAGCCGGGTGATCCGGAGGCGCAGGCGAAATATCTCAGCCGCTTGCGGGAGATTGCGGCCAAACGCGGTGTGTCGGTCGACGCGCTGCCTCCCGTGACCACGTGGGTGGAGGCGATCGATCTGGATGAGGGCCGCTTGTAAGGAGAAGGAGGTGCGACGCCGGAGGATCCGGGCGAGGCGCGCGATGCGACGCGCACCCTCGCCTTCCATGACGCGCTGGGGCAGGCCGCCTACGACCTGCCGCGCCAGTGGCCAGTGCGACAGGGGCGTCAGCCACAGGGCCGCGCCCGCTGAGGGCGGCCTGATGGGCTTCGGCGCATTTGGTGTGCGCGCGGCGGCTAGAAATGAAAATTCACGCCGACCGTGAACATGTGTCCGCTGTCGTCATATTTCTTGTTCTGAAAGGCCACATCCCGCGATTCCAGCTTCTCCGTCCAGAGATAGCGGTACGTCCCGTCCACGGAAATGCCGCGGCTCAGCCACCACTGAAGGCCTCCGCCTGCATGCACGCCGAAGCGGTGCTGTGTGTTCTTGAAGTCGTTGGGACCTTCGATGCGTGAGTAGTACCAGCCGGGGCCGGCCAGCAAGAACGGACTGATCGGGCCGCTGGGGATGAGGTACACCAAGGCCGAGAGCTGCACCGGCACGGTCCACATGGTGGTATTGCCATCAAAACGATCACGCCGCGCATCGGCTGACGCTTCGATCGCCAACACGGGCCCGAGATGAAGCCGCGCCTGGGCGCCGCCGAACTCACGGATTCGACCATCTTGGGGATCGTGAACGGCAAAGCGCGGCCCGAGCGAAAAGCCGGAACGTGGCGAAAAGGACTCGTCGGCCCAGGCTGTCGACCCCACGGCGAACAACATGGTGCCGAGGACAGTGCCGAATAGGATATGCCGGACATGATGGACCACGTTCACGTGAACCTCCTCTTATGGTGAATCTTCGCCGAAGCCTGCCGGTCCAACATCAGACGGGGGCTTGTGAGTTCAGCCCGCGCCGATTCCGGCGCCGTGCAGGCGTCATCAGTACGCTACTAACGACATGGACGGAAATTCAAGTTGCGGGCCGAGATTCCTCGCCGCAGCGCCATCGAAGAAGTTGAACATAGAATTGGGCACTTAGCGGCGAAGGCTGGTGACATGGCCCGGCGCCCGCGCGCCTGTACGGGTGATCGGGTGAAGGGGAAAGCAGACTGTTAGACGGTGGCAGCCGAGTTAGCGCACGGGGACAAATCGGTCTTGCGCCAGCGTGCGCAGTCGGTCGATGTCTTCGTGACGTGAGACGGAGAGCGGAATGGTCTGGCGCAGTTCCTCCAGCAGATGTGCGGTGGCCAGCGGCTGTTTCGCGTGGAGCGCGCGGTAGAGTCCGGCCACGACCGCCTGCTCGATTTCCGCGCCGCTGAAGCCGTCGCTGGCGGAGACGAGTTGGGCCAGGTCGAACGAGGGCGGCTGCTGCTTGCGCAAGGTCAAATGAATCGTCCAGATAGACTGGCGTTCCTGTTCGTCCGGCAGGTCCACAAAAAAGATGTCGTCGAAGCGCCCTTTGCGCAACAGTTCCGGGGGCAAGGCCATCAAGTCGTTGGCAGTCGCCACCACAAATACTTCGTGCCGTTTTTCCTGCAGCCAGGTGAGAAACGCGCCGAACAGCCGACGGCTCAGGCCGCCGTCCGCCTCGCCCCCGCCGCCCTGTGAGACGAGCGCCTTTTCCAGTTCGTCGATCCACAGCACGATCGGCGCAAGCGATTCGGCCATCGCGATGGCCTTCCGAAAATTCTTTTCCGATTCACCGACGAATTTGTCGAACAGGCGGCCCGCGTCCAATTTCAGAAGGGGCAGCGCCCAGTCGCGCGCGATGGCTTTGGCGGCCAACGACTTGCCGCAGCCGGGGACGCCGACGAGGAGGATGCCGCGCGGCGGCGTCAGATTGAGCGCCTTCGCCTCGGGGGTGAAGCCGACCTTCGCACGGTCGAGCCAGCGTTTGAGATTCTCGAAGCCGCCCAGTTGGTAGCGATTGTCCTCGACGGGATAATACTCCAGCAGCCCGCCTTCCTTAATCGCCTGTGCCTTGCGGGCGAGAATCCGCTGCACATCCGCGGCCGTGAGCGAGCCGTCTTCGATCAAACAGTGCGACACGACCTGACGGGCTTGATGCAGCGTCATGCCGTTCAGCGCGCGGAGAATCTGCTCGTAGTCGGCGGCGCTCAACGTGGGGACGGGCGAGCGGGCCGCGCTGCGCGCCATGGTTGCGGCGACGGTGGTGGAGCGGCTGCCCGCTGCGGCACGCGGCGGTCCCAACGACTGCAGGACGCTCTGGACCACGCGATCCAGCTCCTGACGATCGGGGAGGCGCAGCTCATAGCGCACGGCCAGCTTGTCGAGATCCGGCGGGAGCGTGACGGGATCACCGGTGATGATGCAGGTGGCTCGCGAGGTCGAGAACCGCTGGGTGACCTCCCGCAATTGGCGGGCGGTGGCGGCGTCGGTAAGGTGCGTGGCGAAGTCTTTGAGCCAAAAGAGCGCCTCCAGCGTGAGGCCGCTCAGGTGCTGGGCCAGCGCCAGCGGTTGCGCCGTCATGCGGTTAATCGTGTCGCCGTCCTCCGGCTTCGTCAGCCCGCGCGTGATCGACCATTCGTAGAGCGGCAGCCGCTCTTGTCCCGCGACGGAGCGGAGCAGATGCCCGACCCGGTCTTCTTCCACGGTTTCGATGACGATCAGGGGATGGCAGGATCGGATGAGCGTCCGGAGATCGTGCAAACTGGTCGACAGGTCGGTCATGGGGGCATGCTAGCCAGCGGGCACCGACCTGTCAAAGGAAAGCCAGCTTGATGCGAGGGGTGGTTGGGGTGCCCGTCGGCGCGTTCCGTCGGTGGCGCGCAACGCGGATTCCCTTGATCCTGCGGCGCGGCATGCTACATGTCAGGAGAAGGGGCCTAGAGGGCGCGGTCAGGCTACGGAATCGACACGTCATGCGTATTCTCCATCTCGGCAATTACTATTTTGCGCAGAGCCTGCGCGACTTCGGGCACGACGTGTTGTGCGTCGGGTTGCAGGCGGGCAGTGATGTCCGGCTTGCGACGCATCCGGTAACCCTGCAGGAGCTGGGGGCGCAGTTGCCGGGCGGCTGGCGGCCTGACCTGGTGCTGCTCGGCGACGCGAGTTCCTATCCCTTGGTGGTGGGGCTGGAGTTTCTCGCGGTGCCGCTTGTGTGGTACGCGATCGATTCGCATCTGCACCTCAGTTGGCACATGCAGTATGCGCCGGTTTTCGATGTCATCCTGGTTGCGCAACGGGATTTTGTGCGCTGCTATCGGGCGGACCCGGAGCGGCAGGTGGTGGAGTGGGCGCCGCTGTTCTGCAGTCCTTCGTCGGATCGCGACATGGGCCTGTCACGAGACTTGCCCTTGTCGTTCGTCGGGACCTTGAATCCAAAATGGAATCCGGACCGAGTGGCGTTGATCGACGGCATTCGGCAGCGCATGCCGATTCATGTGGAAAGCGGGCCGTATCTTGATGTGTTCAATCGGTCGCAGATCGTGCTGAACCAGAGTGTGGCCAACGATGTGAACTTCCGGACCTTTCAGGCGATGGCCTGCGGCGCGTTGCTCTTGACCGAGCGGACCGGGAACGGATTCGGCGAGCTATTTCAAGAGGGGCGCCATTGTCTGGCCTATGATCACGGATCGGTGGAGCAGGTTGTGGAGCAGGTGGCGGCCTATCGTGATCGCCCTGCGGCGCGGGCTGCGATAGCAGAAGCCGGACGCGAGGAAGTGCTCGCTAAGCACACGGTTCGACATCGCACCGAGCGGTTGTTGGCGGTGCTTGCGCAAGCCGATCTCTCTCGAATGGTGGCTGAGCGGCGGGCGCATTTGATGGATATTCAAGCCTGCCTGATGACGGTCTACGAAATTTCCTGGCGGCAGTACATCCGCGCGGCGCTGCGGTATGAGCCGGGCGAGGCTGCGTTCAGCGGGAGTTGCCGGATTGCGGCTCGGTATCGTCGGCTGGCTGACGCGATTCGCACGGAGTTTGACCGATTGGTCCAAGCAGAGCCGGCGGCCCCACCTGTCTCTCCAGCCTCCCCGGCCATGCCGGGTACGCCTTCGGGTGCGCAGGATCTTCCGCTCGCCTCGTAGGTGTGAACGCTTAGTGCGCAGGGTCGGCGGCGCAGCGAAAGCCGACCGTCGGCGCGCGGTGCGTCGCGGAGGCGCCGCTTCTGGTCGGCGCGCGCAGCATGTTGGGTTTGCTCTTCCACGACCCGCCCCGTAACCCCTTGTAGCGACCGGTGATCGGCCCTTTGGGATTGCGATCCGGCGTGACCGAGTAATAGTCGATCCCGAACCAATCCTGAATCCACTCGGCGACATTCCCCGAGAGATGGCGCACGCCGTAGACGCTTTGTCCATCCTCGCCGCTGTCCACGGCGGCCACCAGCGGAATTTCGTGGGCGTGGTATTGGCCGAACACGGCGAGCCCCGGCGCCGGGTCACGGTCGCCCCAGGGGAACAGCTGCCCATCTGAGCCGCGCGCGGCCTTCTCCCATTCCGCTTCGGTCGGCAACCGCTTGCCGCTGAAGGCGCAAAACTCCGACGCTTCCTTCCAGGTGACATAGAGGGCGGGCCAGCGCGCCAGGACTGCATCCGGCACGAAGTGCACGGAAATCACGTGCCACAAGACCTTTCGGAGTTCCGCCGAGACCGGCCGTTTCGTCGAGAGCAGAAACGCCAGGAATTCGCCTAGGCTCGCTTCGTCGCGGTCGATGCGGTAGGCGTCCAACCACACGCGATGCTGCGGCAACTCCGTGTCGTCGAATTGTGTTTCCATTGCGTACGGAAACTCGTCTTTGCGATTGGTGCCCATGACGAAGTCGCCTGCAGGGATGGCGATCATCGGTGAGGGGACGACGGTCTTTGCGATCTCGGCCAGGTGTCGAGGCAGTTCGGTCTTTTGATCCGCGGCGAGCAGCGGCGTGGCAAAAAGGCTCGCGCTTAGCGAGAGCGCATAGGCGAATGTCCATGCGAATGCCAGGGCGAGTCGGCAGGCCGGACGGGTGGTACGCGCCCGTGCCATCACAGCTTGGTTTGTGGCGCGAGCAACTTGCCGATTTCGGCAATGAGGCGCTGTTCGATGTCTGCGGCTTCGTCTCCGCCGGCTGGGAGGACGCGGTTGCCCTGCGCCAACTTTTCGAACTCGGCTTTGACCGTGAGCTTGGTCGTGTTGGTAGGCAGCGACTGCAGGGAGATCAGGAACTGATTGCGAAACCCGGAGGACTCCAACGACGCCGGCGGCGAGACCTTGCGCTCGGTGACATAGACCGCCTTCTGCTCCAGCTTGATGCCGACCTTCACGGCGTAGCCGTTCCGGGCTAGCGCGTCTTCCGCGGCCTTGGCGACATGCGCGAGGGGGCGGGGAAATTCTTCAGACTGCCCGCCCTTGTCTTCCGCCTTCACGGTGGAGGCGGCCTGCGCGGCGGCCGTCCGCTGCACTTCGTCGGAGAGCTTTTTCGTCTGCGCGATCTGTCCGGAGAGCTTGGCCGCGACCTCTTTGGTTTCGACGCGCGCATGCTCGATGTCCTTGCGAACCTGCTCCGTTTCCTTCTGGGCGCGCTCCGTCTCCTTCTTCGCGTCGCGCAATTCTTGGTTGAGCAGATCGATCTGCTGCTGCATGACTTTGTTGCCGTCCTGCAGCGAGGCGATCACCGATTCTTGTTTCGTGTATTTGCGTTTGAGCTCGTCGTTCTCGGCGCGGAAGGGGGAGTCGTCTTGTTTGCAGCCCGCCAACGAGAGGGCGAGCAGGGCGCAGAGGGCGCCGGCGGCGATGCCGATACTCCGGACCTCGTGAGGCGCGCGCTGTTTGACGGGCTCCGACATGGCGGCTTAGACTTCCCTCATGCGTGCATGGCTGTGTGGAATCGGGCGAAGGCGGCCGATGGCCTGGTGCTTGCTGGTGTGCGTCGGACTCGTTGAGCCTGGACTGGCAGCGTCAACCGGGATCTCGCGCGAGGGAGGACGGCTTGTACCTGGCGAAGAGTATCCTGTTTTCGATGTGGTTGTCGAGTCCAAGTTTCTGACCTCGGCGACGCGTGTGGTGGTCGTCGAGCGGGAGACCGCGACACGTCTGCATCCCGCGCAGACGGAGCCGGCGACGCGACAGTGGTTTGAGGACGTTCGTCCGTTCAATCGTGTGTTGCCTGAGGATATTCTGCGCGACTTCCTGGCAAAAAATCAGCAGGCCGCGCGGTTGGAAGGCCGGTTCGGATTCGGGGTGACGGTGCGTTTCGTGACGCGCGAGGGGCGGCCTGAGCCGGAGGTGCGGTGGGCGCCGTCCGCCTCTCCGCAGCCGCCGAAGCTGGTTGAGCGGGCGGGGCCGACACCGATGCTGGAGCGCCTGGCCTTCTCGCGGGTGGCGTTCGACCTGCCGGCGCGGCATGCCCTGGTCTACGTCTCGCAGGAACGGCCCGATGGATCCGGCGCCGGGTTTCTCTTTTGGGCCGAACGCACGGGGGACGCGGGCGGCCGGTGGCATGTGGTCGAAACCGAGGTGTTGTGGGTTGCAAGGCCCGATCCGGAGCGTCCGCCGGACGGCGAATCGAACGGTGAAGGCGAGGGCGAGGACGGCATGCAGGAGGAATTCGATCGTGGGTAAGGTGATTCGCAAGACGTTCTCCGTGCCGCCGCTCGGCTGCAATTGTTCCATCATCGGCGATCTCGAGACGAAAGAGGCCATCGTCGTCGATCCGGGCGGCGCCGCCGACCGCATCCTGCACGAGGTGGCGGCGATGGGGCTGACGGTCCGACACATTCTGCATACCCATGCCCATTTCGACCACTTCCTGGCCTCCGGCCATATGCAGGCGGCGACGGGCGCGCGGTTGTGCCTGCATCCCGACGATCGCCCGCTCTGGGAGATGCTGGATGAGCAATGTGCGATGTTCGGGGTGGCCTTTGTCCCGGTGCCGCCGCCTGACTATTGGCTGAAGGATGACGAGGCGCTCCGTATCGGGAACGTGACGGCTGCGGCGCTGCATACGCCCGGGCACACGCCGGGCTCCATGTGTTTCCACATTCCCGAGGCCGATCTGTTGCTCGCGGGCGACACCTTGTTTCGCGGGTCCATTGGACGGACGGATTTGTGGGGCGGCGATTTTGACGCCATTGAGCGGTCGATTCGAGAGCGGCTGTATGTGTTGGGCGACCAGACGATGGTCGTCACCGGGCATGGACCGGAGACCGATATCGGAACGGAACGACGCACGAACGGCTACGTACGGGGCTAGCGCAGGGCGGTCCGTCGGTTGCGACGACGCCGCGGCTCAGAGAAGGAGGTCGTCATGCGGAGGCAACGTGCGCTCCTGTCGACCGCGGCGCGGGACGGGAGTGGTAGGAGGGTGTTGGCGGCATTGTGGCTGCCCTGCGTCTTCACGCTCGCCCTCGTCGGGACGCTCTGGGCCGAGAGCGATCGCTTTGGAGCCGAGCCCGGCGCGCGAGTCACAGCCGAAGCCGACAGTGAGTTGGTGCAAATCGCCGAGGTGCGTGTGCAGGTCTCCGACCGTGGGCCGGTCGTGCTGCTGCTGGCGGAACGGCGGGCGATTCCCATTTTTGTCGATATGACGGTGGCCGGCTCGATCCAGGGCGCGCTGAGCGGCGTCGAGCTGCCGCGACCGATGACCCACGATCTCATGCATACGATTTTGACGGAGACCGGCGGGCGCGTCACACGCGTTGTCGTGACGTTGAAGGACCGGACGTTCTATGGCGCCTTGTCGATTGCGTGGGAGGGGCGTGAGCGGACGTTCGACAGCCGCGCGTCGGACGCGGTGGCGCTGGCGGTGCATTTTCACGCGCCGGTGTTCGTGCCGCGCACGCTGCTGGAGACGGTTGGGCAGCAGGAGGACGGCGCCGCGAAAAAGGATCTATGAGCGGGGGGTGCCGACGGCAGGAGTGCGGGCGTGGTGTGCTTTGCGCTCGGCGGACGGCTACTTGCCCATCATGCGTTCGTCGAGGCGCTTCAGCCGAAGATCCGTGGATTGTTTGATGTAGGCGATGTTTTCGGCCAGGTGTTGTTCGGGCGTCAGTTGCCCGGCTTCCCGCTTCCGTTGCTGCGCGAGGCCGAACTGCGCAATATCCGCAATCGCCTGGTCGTTGAGCTGTTTCCAGATGGTGCGACACTGTTCCTGCTTCGCCTCCGGGTACTTGTCGCAGGGCGGCTCACCGGCGTGGCTGTCGGGCGGAGGGGCCAAGGCCAGCAGGAGGACAACTCCGCATGGGACCAACATCCCGGTTCGTGCGGCCCGCGTGAGATGCCGAACCATCGTGAGGGGGAGGCGTGGGCGGCATGTGTCGGCCCGGCGGAGAGCTGAAATACGGCTGTCGTAGCGCATGGACGGCAGCATAGCACAGATGGCGGTCCGGACCAGCGACCGTGACGGCGCTCGATGACGGCAGGCCCGCTTCCACGGAGGGTTTGCCGGGATGGGCTTGTTTGACAGGGTCCGGATGCTTCTCTAGACTCGTCCGGCTAGGCGGTTTCCACAGGACCCTCTGTATGGCTCGCGACGTTGCCAAATCTCGCCCGCTCACGGGCCGGGCGCTAGACCTGACGCACTTTTCGCTGCGGGATATGGCGGAGTGCGGCGCGGCTCTTCGTACCTTGGGGCGGAATGCCACGGATCTGCATGGGGCGATGCAGGAGATCGCCCACTATTTAGCCCACCGCTTTCGCACTCCCGGCACCTCCGATTCACAATGCGTCCTTGTGCGGGGGTTTGCGACGCGCCCCTTTTCGCAGCTCGACGCGACTGAGCGCGCCCTGGCGGAAGAGGTGTTGGGGCGTGCCCCGCGCTCGCCGGCCATGAAGTGCCTGAGTTTGATGGGGTCGTCCGGACTGCTCCCGACATGGAACGACCGGACGAATTCCCGCCGCTATCGCGCCATCCCGCTGATCAGCGAGCAGTTCGTCGGGCAGTTCCCCATGTTCTCGCAGCTGCTCAAACAATTCGGCGTGAAGATTCAGCCCACGTTGCGTCCCGACTCTGACCTGCTGGTCGACTGGGAGGAGCGCACGCACAATGTGTTTTATGTGCCCGACGCGGTGGACAGTCCCTTCGTGCCGGTCCAACGGGATTTTGTCGTGAAGTACGGGGTGCACTCCGTGCTGGGATTCGGCGGTGTGTTGCCCTCGCGCGAACTCTTCGCATTCATTTTGTTTTCAAAGGCCAGGATCCCCCCGTCCACAGCCGACCACTTTCGCACCTTGGCGCTGGCCGTGAAGCTCTCGCTGATTCCGCACGACCTGCGTAGCGAAGACGCGGCCGCCGCCCCGAGCAGCGGGCACCACGCGCGCGGCGCCGTGTCCTCCGAACCGGTGGAGACGGAGCCGTCGGCGCGCCAGCGCGAGGTCGAAGTCGGTGCGCTGGAACAATTGCTCGCCGTGCATGAGCGCACCGTGATTGCCGACGTGATTCAGCGCGACTTGGCGGAAGCGCGCCTGGACCGTTTGCGCCGCGACTACGAAATGTTGTTGAATTCCGCGAAGGACGGCATTTACGGGATGGATCGTGAGGGCAATCTGACCTTTATCAATCCGGCCGGCGCCGAGATGCTGCGTTGGAAATCTGAGGACTTAGTCGGTCGTCCTATGCATGCGTTGGTGCACTATTGTCGCCCCGACGGTACCCCCTATCCGACCGATCTCTGTCCCATCCATTGCACGCTGCACGACGGCACGGTGCACTCGACGGAGGACGAGGTCTACTGGCGGAGCGACGGGAGTAGTTTCCCTGTCGAGTATTCCTCGACGCCGATCCGCGATGCCGGGGAAATCATCGGCGCCGTGGTGACCTTCCGTGATATTACGGAGCGTCATGTGGCGCAGGCGCAATTGCAGGATACCTTGGAGCGTTTGCGGATCCACTCACAGCGCGTGCAAAGCGTGCGTGAGGAAGAACGCGCCCGGATCGCGCGGGAGCTGCATGATGAGCTCGGCGTGGTCATGACCTGTCTGAAAATGGATCTGGCGCGCATGCGCTCTCTCGCTGACGGTCCGCGCGCACCGGCGGATCACGCGGTGATGCAGGAGAAATTGCAGAGCATGACCGAACAGGTCGACGGGACGTTGACCGCCATTCAGCGGATTGTGGCGGAGTTGCGCCCCGGTGTGTTGGACGATCTGGGGCTGGTAGCCGCGCTGGAATGGCAGTGCCGCGATTTTGAACGCCGCACCGGCATCATCTGCCACTGCGAGGCCGGTGACGAGGACATCCCCGTCGAGCCCGCGCGGGCCACGGCGATCTTCCGCATCTGCCAGGAGGCGCTCACGAACGTGATGCGGCACGCCGGGGCGACCGACGTGTCCGTCCAACTGCGTGACGAACAGGGGCGCATTCGGTTGACCGTGAAGGACAACGGGAAGGGCATTCCGAGCGAGAAGCTGCACGATGCGCGCTCGTTCGGCTTGATGGGCATGCAGGAGCGGGTGCGCGAATTCCAAGGGACCTTGTCGATTGAGTCGAAGCCGGGCGCGGGGACTGTCATTGATGTGTCTGTCGGATCACAAGCGTGAGGTGACCCATGGTCAAGGTGCTGATTGCCGACGATTTTCCGTTGTTTCGCCGAGGCGTGAAAGAAATGCTTACGGAGGGCCTGGGCGAGGTCACCTACGGAGAAGCGGGCGACGCGATGGAATTGAAAGAGCGGGTGCAGGCGGATGAGTGGGACGTGCTGGTGATGGATATCACCATGCCGGGCACCACGGGCACCGACGCGCTCAAGCAGGTGAAGCAATCGCGCCCAACGTTACCGGTGATTGTCCTGAGCATGCACCCGGAGGACCAGTACGCGGTCCGCATGTTCAAGGCCGGAGCCGACGGGTATTTGAATAAGGCCAGTACGCCGCAGGAATTGGTCGCGGCGGTCAAGCAGGTGCTCGGCGGCGGACAATATGTCAGCCCCAGCGTGGCGGAACGCTTGGCCTCAACGATTCGCGCGCGCATCACCGAGCATGCGCACGAGTTGCTGTCCGATCGCGAGTACGAAGTCTTTCGGCTGATCGCTTCAGGCAAGACCGTGTCGGAAGTGGCGGAGGCGCTGAAGATCAGCGTCACGACGGTGAGCACCTACCGCGCCCGCATTTTGGACAAGATGCAGCTGAAGAATAATGCCGAGTTGACGCGCTATGCGCTCGAACGGCACCTGGTGAACTGACCGCCGTTCCACGATCGTTCGGTTGCCGCACGGCCGCGCGGCGAGGCCGCGCCGCGCATCGCGGTTAGAGCTTCATCGCCGCGTTCACTTCTTCCAGCGTGCGATGCGCCACCGCGGCCGCCCGACGGCTGCCCTCCGCCACAATCTCCTCGACCTTCCCAGGCGTCTGCACCAGCTGCGCGCGAGTCTCCCACATGGGCGCCATGCGCTCGACGATTCGATCGGCCACCTGTTTTTTGCAGTCGATGCAGCCGATGGCGGCGCTGCGGCAGTCGCGCGCCACCTGTTCGATCACCGGCAGCGGCGAAAAGATCTTGTGGAAGTCATACACCGGGCAGATGTCCGGGTTGCCCTGGTCCGTGCGGCGCACGCGCGCCGGATCGGTCACCATGGTCTTGAGTTTCTGCCGCACCACCGGTTCCGTATCCGAGAGGTTGATGGTGTTGCCGTAGCTCTTGCTCATCTTGCGTCCGTCGGTGCCGAGTACCTTCGGAAATTGGGTGAGCTTCTCCATCGGCTCCGGCAGCACGGGAGTGTAGAGACTGTTGAAGCGCCGCGCCAGCTCGCGAGTCAGCTCCAGATGCGGCAATTGGTCTTTGCCCACGGGCACGAGGTCCGGCTTGTAGATCAGGATGTCGGCAGCCTGCAGGACCGGATACCCGAGAAATCCGTAGGTGGTCAGATCCTTATCCGTGATCTGCTCCTGCTTTTCTTTGTACGTGGGATTTCGTTCGAGCCAGGCGATCGGGACGATCATCGACAGCAGCAGATGCAACACCGCGTGGTCCGGTACGCGCGACTGCACGAACACGGTGGCGCGGTTCGGGTCGATGCCGGCCGCGAGCCAGTCGATCACGAGCTCGCGCGAAAATTCCCGGAGCCGACTCGTGTCGGCGTAGTTCGTCGAGAGGGCGTGCCAATCGGCGACGAAGAAAAAGCAGTCGTAGTCGGCCTGCAGGGTTTTCCAGTTTTCCAGCGCCCCGAGCCAGTTGCCGAGATGGAGCAGCCCGCTGGGCTGCATGCCGCTGAGCACACGTCTTTGAGGTGTCGTCATGAGAGTACCGTCGTCAAAATCGTTCGGGCCATAAAGTCGACGAGTGTGCCGGTGATGGTGCCGATCACATGGATCTGCGGGTCCAACATGAGGAGCAGTACGATCACCAGCATCCCGTAGGGTTCAAAGCGGCTCAAGCCGATGGCTGCGCGCAGCGGCAGGAGGCTGGTCAGCACGCGGCCGCCGTCGAGCGGTGGAATCGGAATGAGATTAAACACCATCAGGAGCACATTGATAAAGACCGAATAGAGGGCCATGGCGGCGATCGGCAACAACAGCATGCCGAGCAGATCGCGGCGCGGCGCCTGTCCGGGCTGCGGCGGCCAGGAGGCCATCAGGGTCGGATCGATAGCCAGTGCTCCTGCGAGCGTCAGGGCGCTGGCCACGGCCAACAGCAGGTTCATGCCCGGTCCGGCTGCGGCCACGAGCGCCATATGCCGTCGCGGATCGCGCAGGTTATTGGGGTCGACGGGGACCGGCTTCGCCCAGCCGATAAAAAAACTTCCCGGCAGCAGCAGGCAGAGGAGGGGCAGGATGACGCTGCCGAACGGGTCGATGTGCGCCAGCGGATTCAACGTCAATCGGCCTTGGAGTTGCGCCGTCGGATCGCCGAAATAATGCGCCACCCATCCGTGCGCATACTCGTGCAGCACCATCGCAAACAGCAGGGGCAGGCCCATGTAGGAAATAGTATGGAGGATCTGCGAGAGGGAATTCATGCTTACTCGAGCGGCACCAGTTTGCGCTGTTTGATGCCGACCACGAAGACGCGCCGCGCCAGCGTGCCGCTCGAATCGAAGCGGGCGGGACCGGAGAGCGTGGGCAGGTCCGGGGTGGACGCCAGATAATCCCGCAGCGCGCCGCCGGAGCCGGCGCCTTTGCGGACGGCATCCAACACCACTGCGGCGGCATCGTAGGCCTGCACGGCGAAGACCGTCGGCTCCGCTTGGAAGCGCTTGCGATAGCGGTCCAGAAATTCCAGCACCAGCGGATCCCGGCTATCCGACAGAAATCCGTCGACGAACAGCGAGCCCTCGGTGACTTGGTCGGCCACCGCTTGGCGCGGCGCGCTGTTCCAGCTGTTGACGCCGAGCAGCGGCACCTTGATGTCGTGGTAGAGCAACTGCGGGGCCAGCAGGGTGATGTCGGCCGCGCGGCTGGGCACAAAGACCGCGTCGAATCCCGGCGTGTAGAGATCGCGCTTGAGCCCTTTGGAGGTGGTGAACGGCGTCAGCACACCGTACTTTTTCAGATCCACCGCCTTGAGGCGCTTTAAGCTCTGCCCGAAGTCTCCATCGCCTTCCTTGAACATGTCCGTCGCGACGATTTCGCCGCCGCGTTGCGCCACTTCACGCGCGAAGAGTGCGGCCAGCTCGCGGCCGTAGGGCGCGTCCGGATGCAGGATCGCGAAGCGCTTCAGCCCGAGCGGCCCGGTGGCGTATTCGGCGAGGCGCTGCGCCTGCAGCGGATAGGTCAGGGCGGAATTGAAGATGAAGTTACCGAAGCGCCGCACGTCCGAGACGGTCGAAGCGGGGGTGATCAGCGGGGTCGCCGACCGTTCCGCGAGATCCGCGACGGCCGGGAGAATTTTTGAGGCCATGGGCCCGATTACCGCCACCGGGTGATATTCCTCGATCGCCTGCGCGACTTGTTGCAGATGCTCGGCGCGGCCGCTGCCGGAATCCTTCACGATGAGACTGAGCCCCTGTTGGCCGTACGTCTCCTTCGCCTTTTCGAGTGCGAGCTGGACGCCGTTCAACGCCTCGGCGCCGAACGGGGCGAGCTTTCCCGTCAGGGGCAGGTACGCCAGCACGACGGTTTGCGCGCTCCGCAATTTCGAGGTGAGGTTCGACAGGATGTCGGCGGCCTTGTCGGCATAGCTGCTCGACGGAAAGCGCGAGAGGAAGAGTTGTGCCTGCCGTTCGGCGAGGTGGTCCTCGCCGCGTCCGTTGTAATACTCAATGAGTCGGATCAGCGCGACGTCGCCGGGGAACGATGTGGGATAGGTGTCGCGCACCTGCGCGAGCGCCTTGCGGTCGAGTTGGTCGACGAGTGCGCGAATGCGTTGGGTCGGCTCGTCGCGATTCTCCCCGGCCAATTCGAGTTCTTCCAACCAGGCTTGAATGGCGCGCGCCGCATCGCGCTTTTGCGCGAGGATCGTGCCGGTCATCGCCAGGGCTTCGCGCTTGGTGCTCAGGTCGGCGGTGGTGCTCCGAATGTCGGCCAGCAGCGGCAGGGCCTGGTCGGGATGATTCAAGGCGGCATGGTCCGTGGCGAGCAGCAGCTTCGCGCGGTCGGCCACGCCTGTCTCCGGAAATTCGCTTAACAACGCCGTCAGCACCGCA
The DNA here is from genome assembly GCA_041908685.1 of Nitrospiraceae bacterium. GTDB lineage: Bacteria > Nitrospirota > Nitrospiria > Nitrospirales > Nitrospiraceae > BQWY01. The sequence continues at coordinate 129,818 of JAYREW010000024.1, forward strand.
ATGGACTCCCCATAGCGCTTCGCCGATTTTTGGGCGGCACCCATCAGCAAATACGCTTGATCGAGTTGCGGCGGACGGGGCTGGGTGGCGACGTAGGGCTTGAGGATCGCGAGGGCGTCGTCGGGTCGCTGTGACTCCAGCAGTTTTTTCGCCTTCGCGAGCGGCGCGGGCAGTGGGCGCGGCGCAGCCGCTGCGGTATCGACCTTCGGTTGCGGCGGAGGCGGTGCGGCGAGTGTCGTGTAGCTGCCGGTCAACAGCGCGCCGGTCAGCGCAAGCGCGGCGAGCGACGAGACGAACCCGCGCGAGACCAGTCTGGACAAGCGGCGCGTGCGGCTTCGGACTGGTCTGCAGAATGGTCTGATAGACATCGGAACGAGGACATGCGAGACTCGGCGGTGACTGCTCGCGACTATAGAATCGCCCCCAACACTTGTCAAGAAACTCGCCCGTTTGGACGCCGCCGGTGCTGACGTCCGAAATCGAGACCGACAGGAGCGCGCGCTCATGACGCGCCGCGTACGCGCACATCGTCCTCGAACGACGTCGACTGTGGAGTCGATCGAGCCGATCGCGACAACGCTGACGGCGAGCGACGACGCGTTGCTCGATCGCTACCTGACCTATGTGCGTGTGGACGCCGGGTTGTCGCGCAATACCGTCGCAGCCTATCTCACGGATCTCCGACAGTTTGTGTCCATGCTCCATCGACTCGGCTGTCACGATGTGTGTCAGGCCGGCGTGGCGCAGGTCGAAGCGTTTGTGGCGCAGGCCACTGCGGACGGGCGCGCGGCGCGTTCGCGCATGCGCTACCTCGCCTCCTTACGCGGATTTTTCGATTTTCTGGTGCGTGAACGGCTGGCCTCCGCCAATCCGCTGGAACAGATCGTCGGGCCGAAGCCCGGTCGCGCGTTGCCGCGCACGCTGTCCGAACAGGAGGTGACGGCGCTGCTCGATTGGAGCCACGGCTCCAAGCCGGAGCAGCTGCGCGATGCGGCGATGGTGGAGCTGCTGTATGCGTCGGGGCTGCGTGTGTCCGAGCTGGTCGGGCTGCGGCTGGCCTCACTGCAACTGGAGGTCGGCTCGGTCCGTGTGACCGGTAAGGGCACGAAGCAACGCGTCGTGCCGATCGGCGACATGGCACGCGCCAAGCTGCTCGTCTATGTCGAGCAGGCGCGGCCGGCGCTTCTGCGAGGGCGGCTCTCGCCATACGTGTTTGTCACGAGACGCGGCGGGCCGCTCACGCGACAGAATTTTTGGGCGCTGTTGAAGCGGCGCGCGCAGCAGGCGGGCATCGCCGTCGCCATCTCGCCGCATATGCTGCGCCATTCCTTCGCGACGCACCTGCTCGACCGCGGCGCCGATTTGCGCGCGGTGCAGACGCTGTTGGGTCACGCGAGTATCGCCACTACGCAAATTTACACGCATGTGGAAGGGCGTCGTCTGAAGCAGGTGCACGAGCGGTTCTTCCCGCGTCGCGCGCGCCGCGCCGACCGTGCGACGACTCCGTCCCTCTCCTCGCCGCCGAAACCTAGGCAATCGACCCGAGGCGATGATCGCGAATCCTAGGCGGACCGCGCGTCGGCACCCCGGTTTTTCACTCTCATTGGATCGTCCATCTGATGTGACGAGTCGGTTGACATGAAAATCCCGTCTTGGTAGCATGCGCAACCATTGGGGATTACAAAGTTTTAGGCGGATAGCTCAGCTGGCAGAGCGCTGCCCTTACAAGGCAGGGGTCACAGGTTCGATCCCTGTTCCGCCTACCATATGTAGGCGCCCTGATCGGTTCAGCAATCAATAAATAGTGTGATCGCCAGATAGCAGAGCCGTAGCCACCGGACTGTGTTGTTCGGGACGGCATGGGCAAGTTGATCTCTCCGTGTCGTGCGGGGCCGTCGTTCAGCCTGGTTAGGACGCCAGATTGTCAATCTGGAGGTCGCGGGTTCAAATCCCGTCGGCCCCGCCACGCCTTTTCCCCAGTTCGAGTCGTGAGACGAACATCGCGCACCCTCGGCCACCACTGGGGCGCAGGAGGGACATCGTAAGCGAATGAGCGTGCAAGCCGGTTCGGTCGGTATGTTCGGCTCGCTGGGAGCCGTCTCCAAAGTCGTCCTCTTCGTGCTGCTTCTGTTCTCGGTGATCTCCTGGGCGATCATCATCTACAAGTGGCGGACCTTTCGGCGTGCTGACGCCGAGGATCAGCGCTTTCTTGCCAGTGTCGCAAAGCTGACGGATGTGGACGAAATGAGACGCCAGGCCAAGCGGGCGGTCGGCGAGAGTCCGGCTGCGACCGTGATGGTCGGCCTCTTGGATCGCGTGCCTGCGGCTGCTGAGGTGACGAACGTCCCTGGAAAATCCGCGTCCGGCATGGGCGAGATTACGCAAGACGATCGACATTTTCTCGAAAAAGCGGTGGTATATATCGTGCAGGGTCAGTTGGCCAAGATGGAAGCGTATTTACCGTTCTTGGCGACGACTGGAAACATTACGCCGTTTGTCGGTCTGCTCGGCACGGTCATGGGCATCATCGATTCGTTCAAAGAAATCGGCCAGCAGGGCACGGCGAGCATTGCGGCGGTGGCGCCCGGTGTGGCGGAAGCCTTGGTGGCGACGGCGGCCGGCTTGTTCACCGCGATTCCCGCCGTCATCGCGTATAATTATTTTCTGACACGCATTCGCCGCGCCTCGTTCCGGTTGGAAACCTTCAGCGTGGAAGTGCTGAACGCGCTCTTCCGTCGGTCGGCCGCGACGGAGCCCCGTCCATGATGTTCGAGAACCGCGAACGGCGGTTCATGGCGGAGATCAACGTCATTCCGTTGGTCGACGTCGTGTTGGTGCTGTTGGTCATTTTCATGATTACGGCGCCGATGCTCTATCGCGGGATCGACATCAAGTTGCCGAGCTCGGCCAGCAATACGATCAAGCCGGAGATGCGCATGGTGTTGACGGTGGAGAAGGATCAAAAACTCTACCTCGACAAGGACCCCGTGACCCTCGCGCAGTTGGAGCGCCGGTTGCGTGCCGTGAAGGACGGCAATGCGGACGTGTCGTTGTATCTGCGCGCCGACCGCGAGGTGCCCTACGGCATCGTGGTGCAGGTAATGGACGGCGTCAAAAAAGCCGGTATCGAAAAACTCGGGATGGTGACGGAGCCGACCGGCAGCGAGCGCGTGGTCGACGAGTCGCCGAAAGTCGGCGAGCCGAAACGTCGGACTCCATGAGCGTCGGCCCTCACGGCCGTGGGACGCGGCCCTGTCATCGGAGGGGCGGGCGACGATGCCTGTCGCAGCGGCTCCAGGGGCGTCAATAGATTTGGCATGGCAATACCTGCTCGCGTGTCACACCCCTTCGTGTCGTTGGCGCTCACGCCGACCGCTGTCGCGCCGCCCGATACGCGGACCGTCGGTCTGTCGCTGCTCCTGCATCTCAGCGTGGCGTTGATGGTCCTGGTCGCCTCGTGGAAGTCTGCCAGCGAACGTCCGCTTGGCTCCGCGGTGCAGGTCTCGCTCATTACGCTGCCGCCCGCGCCGAAAGCCGTTGAGGCCAAGAGTCAGGCCAAGCCCAGTCCGACGCCGCAACCGCAGAAGGCCGAGCCGACCCCGCAACCGCAACCGCAACCGCAACCGCAACCAAAAGTCGAATTGCCGAAACCTGTCGCCTTGCCGCAACCGCCGCCTCCGCAGGCGGTGGCGAAAGCGGCTCCGGCCTCACGTCCGTTGCCGCCGCCTCCCGTGATGGCTGCACCGACTCCGGTGGCGCCGGCGCCGTCCGCACTGCCGCCGATGCCGACCGCGGCGACGCAGGAGCGCCGCGCGACGGCCGACAATCCGCTTCGCGGCGCGTTGAAAGATTTATCCTTGCCGCACGATGCGCCGAAGTTCGGCGAACTGAATCCCGATAAGGTCATGGGGCAAGCGCCGACGCCGGTGACGCGCGCGAAGCCGCAGCCCGTGCCCGATCGCACGCAACGCGACGTGCAATCGCTCTTGAATAAGCTGCATGTCCCGGACGCGCAGCGGACACCGACGCCCCCGCCGCCGATGGAACAGCCGATCCGGCGCGAGGAGCGTCCGTCGCTGGCCGACGATTATCAGCAGGAATTGGATAAGGAATTGAAGCGCGTGCGGCAATCCACGCCGACGCCTGTGCAGACGCGGGAGTTCAGCACCGCCGACGTGAAAACGGCCAGCACCAAGCCGGATCCTGCGCCGCCGAGCGAACCGGCGCCGGTGCAGACGGCCAAGCTGGCGCAACCGCGCCCGGATATGGCGATTAAGGTGCCGGGGATGGGCGCGGGGTCCAATGCCTATCTCGGCATGGTGCAGCGTCGTGTCAGCGAGCAGTGGTCCGCTCCGCCGGTGGATTTGCGGGCAGAGGCGTTGGTGGTGGTGGTGCGATTCCGCCTGGCACGCAACGGCACCGTGACGTTGGTGGTGGTGGAGCAATCGTCGGGGAACGACTATTTCGACTTGGCGGCGAAGCGTGCCGTGCTGAACGCGGACCCGCTGCCGCCGTTTCCGAAAGAATTGACCGATCCATATTACGACGCACATTTTAGTTTTGTCGTTGGGGGGCAGACCGGATGACTCGTGGAGCGTATGTCGCGGCCGTGGCCGTTGGAGTGCTGAGCGTGGTGGCGGGCGCCTGGATTTGGGAGTCGCGCGCGACCGACGTCTTTTTGGAGGCGACGCGCCCGGACGTCCAAAAAATTCCCATCGGCGTCGTCGGCTTCAAGGGCAGCGGCAGCACGGAGTGGCTTGGCAGCCGCATCGAAGAAGTCTTGAAGGCCGACCTGCGCCGCTCGCTGGTGTTTTCGCTGATCGATCTGCCCAGCATCGGCATCAAGCAGCGCGAGCTGAAGGGCGACGAGAAGGATGTGTTCCGCAAGGCGACCGACAACGGCGTGTCGGTGCTGGTGTGGGGCAACGCGACGACGCGCGACCACGGCAAGGAGTCGGAGGCCTTAGTCGACGGCTTTGTCTACGACGGCGGTGCCAACGAAGTGATCAGCGGCAAGCGCTATGTCGGCACCAGCGGCGTGGCCCGGCTCATGGCCCATCGCTTTGCCGATGAGTTGGTCTATCGCTATACGGGCGAGCAGGGCATTGCGCGGACGAAAATCGCCTACGTCGCGGAGCATAAGGGCGCGCGCGAATTGTATGTGATGGATTACGACGGGCACGACGCGCGGCAAGTCACGGCCGACGGCTACCTGAATCTGATGCCGCGCTGGTCCGCCGACCGGCGCTTCCTGATCTTTACCGCCTATCGCAGCCGCAACACGCAGGATATCGACATGATCGAGCTCGCCACCGGCAAGCGGTGGACGCTCATCTCCAAGCATGGGCTGAACATCACGCCCGCGCTCTCGCCGGACGGCAACTTCCTCGCGTTTGCCTCCAGCGAAGACGGCAATTCGGAAATCTATAAGCAGGACACACGCAGTAAGGAGTTCACCCGCCTGACGAATAATCCTTCGGGGGATCTGTCGCCTAGCTGGTCGCCGAGCGGGCGCGAGATTGCCTTTGTGTCGGATCGGAGCGGCGGGCCGCAGATTTACATCATGAGTGCGGACGGCTCGAACCTCCGGCGCTTTACCTACGAGGGCGACTATAATGCGGCTCCGGCCTGGTCGCCGAAGGGCAATTGGATCGCCTACGTGTGCCGGACGGCTCGACGCGAATACAAAATCTGCCTCATGTCGCCCGACGGCCAGAAGCGCGAGCAGGTCACGACCGGTCCCGGACTGGACGATTCGCCCTCCTGGTCGCCCGATGGACGGCACCTTGTGTTCAGCAGCATCGTCGATGGAAAAAGCCATATCTATATGATAAATGCAGACGGGAAAGATCAGGAACGCATCACGTTCGACGGCGCGCAGAACAGTTCGCCTTCGTGGTCGCCGACGTGAGTGCGGAGGGCCTCCCCGTTCAACCGTGGACCATCCACCAGTCGTGTTTGGACGCGCCGTGCGCGCGTCTGCTCACCGAAGGAGCCGATCTATGAAGTCGTCCCGCACCGTCTTATGCCTCACCATTGCCGTCGGATGTCTCGCGTTGGTCTCCGCCGGGTGCTCGAAGAAATCCGTTCAGGCCAGCTCGGGCGGGAAGTCGTCCGAAGCCGCGAAGCGGTCGGCCGGCCTCGACTCCGGCGGGTTCTCCGACCAGGCTGTGGGGGCGGGCAAAACATTTGAACCGGAATACAGCACCACTGCGCCGAGCCTGTCGCTCTCGGATAGCGACATGGGCAGCGGAATGGGTAGTGGAGTGGGCAGCGGTGCAGGCAGCACGCCGAGCGCGGAGCCTGCTCCCTACGGAAGTTCCCTGAGCGGGCTCGACTCCGTCCGACCGGGCAGCGCCCCGGCGGAAGAACAACTCGGGAGCGGGACGTTGGTCGCGAAGGTACAGCCGAGCGAGAGCGCGGCGCGCCAGGCGGATGAATTGCGGGCGGAGCAGAAGGCGGCCGCAGAGGTCGGCATGCGCGATGTGTACTTCGAGTACAATAGCTGGCAGATCAATGAAGAGGGACGCCGCGCATTGACCGCCGATGCCGACTGGATTCGCGGCAACCCGACGGCGTTGGTGAAGATCGAGGGGCATTGCGACGAGCGCGGCACCGGCGCCTACAACTTGGTGCTCGGTGAGAAGCGCGCGAAGGCCGTCCGTAACTATCTCGTCGAGTTGGGCGTGGTGGCGTCGCAGCTGACCGTGGTCTCGTACGGGAAAGAACGCCCGTTTTGCCTGGAGCGCGCGGAAAGCTGCTATCAGCAAAATCGCCGCGGCCATTTAGTCTTGAGGAAAAAGTAGGCGGTGACGACGAGAGGGCATGGGCATCCGTCGGCCCGGACCTCGACACCCGAGTGACATGAGGCACGCAATGAACAACGCGTCCAGAACATGGTGGCAAGCGGGTGTGTGCGCGCTTGGGGGCGTGAGCTTCCTGGCGCTCGGTGGGTGTTTGGCCCAACAGGCCGACCTGAAGCAAACCGACGTGCAGCTCAAAAAACAGATTCGCGAGGCGCGGGCCGAGCTGGACCGGATGGTGAATGAGACCCGCGCGCGGTTGAACGAAGACATTACGCAGTTGCGTGAGCGCGAAATTGCGTCGGTGCGGAACGATCTGGAGAAGCGGGCGCATGAGGGCGAGACGCTGAAGCATGGGCAGGACGACTTGCTGGTCCGCTTGGATCGCACCGGCAAGGAGTTGCGCGAGCAGTCCAACGTGGTTGCGGCGGCCCGTACGGAGCTGCGCAGCGAGCAGGAGCGGTTTCGCGGCGAGATCAAGGTGGAGCAGGAGCGCTTGCGGGCCGATCAAGAGCGGTTTCGCAGCGACTTCCGCGATGCGGTGACCAAGGACCTCTCCAAGCTCTCCGGCGATTCCTCCGCGCAGGTGGCGAAGCTAGGTGTGCGCACCGATGAGTTGGCCGCCCGGCTCGGCACGGCAGAAGGGATTTTCCGCAAGGTCAACGATCGCTTGGAAGAGCAAGCGCGCGAGGCCAAGGCCGCCGACCAGCGCATGGCCACCCTGAATCAACGGCTAGAAGCCCAAGACCGGGCGTTGAATGACGTGCGGCAGGCGCTCGGCGACTTTAAGCAGGTGCTCGGCAGTCTCGGTGAGAAGATCGTGACGCAGGATCGGAGCGCGTCGGAGTTATCGGGCACTGTTTCGCAGCAGAGCGCGTCGGTAGCCAAGCGCGTGGATGCGCTGACGGCCGATCTGAAGGCCACGACGCAGCACGTGAACGAAGTCAACAAGAGCACCACGCAGCATTTAGATGAGGTCAACAAGAGTGTCGCCGGGTTGGCCAGGGCGCTGGAAACGGCGGGCGATAAGTTTGCCGCGCGGATCGACGCGCAGGATCAACGCGTGGATCAGATGTCGAAGCAGGTGACTTGGTTGCAGGATGCCGCCAAGTCGTTGGATTCCGGCGGCGGGAAAACCGTCGCGCAACTGGGTAGTCAGGAACAACGGATCGAGCAGATGTCGAAGCAGATCGAGTGGCTGCAAGAGGTCGTTCGTCAGCGCGAAGCGCGGGCGACTGCGGCCCCGACGGCTGGACCTGCGGCGGCAGACGTGACGAGCCAGCCAACGGCCGTCGCCAAATTGACCAGGCCTGCTGATCCGGCGCCGACCTTCTCCGGGCCGACTACCCGCGATACGGTCCGCGAGCGCTACGAGCAGCTGTTGGCGCGGATGCGCGAGGGCGATCTCGATCGTGCACAGGAAGGGTTTACGGCGTTCTTGTCCGAGCATCCCACGTCCGAATTGGCTCCGAATGCCCGTTTCTGGCTCGGGGAATCGTTCTACGGGAAGAAGGACTATCGACGCGCGATCGACACGTACGATCGCGTTCAGCGCGATTTTCCGAGCAGCGAAAAGGTGCCCGCCGCGTTGTTGAAAAAGGGCTACGCGCATATGGCGCTGGGTGAAACGCAGCATGCGTCGACGGCCTTTCAGCAAGTGGTGTCGCGCTATCCGAAAACGCAGGAAGCGGGGAAAGCGAATGAAAAGTTGGCGCAGATTAAGCGAGACCGATAACGTGCGTCATCCGGATAGACAGCATGTGCGCGTGGCCTCGCCGGCATGGTTGGTCGGGGCTGCGCTCATCCTGGGGTGGGGCCTGACTGCGGCCGGGTGCGCCAAGCACTCGGACTTTGTCGACCTCCGGGACGAGTTGCGCACGGCGCTGAAGACGCAGGAGCAGGAGCAGAAGCGGCTGGAGGGTGTGCAACGTCGTCTCCAATCGTTGGAGGCGGTGCGCGAGAAGGATTCGGATCCGACGCGGCAGCGGATCGAAGACCTCAGCGCGCGCATAGCGCGACTGGAAAGCCGTCTGGCCAAGAGCGAGGAGACGTCCAGCGCGTCCGCGTCAAGCCGGCCGGAGCCGAGCGTGCCGTCCGCCCCGAAGCCATCGAAACCGTCGGTGGTGCCGGAAGCGGGGACGGGGGCGTTGATCCCGGGCGTGCCGGGCTTGTCGCCGACCTCGGCCTTCAACTTAGCTTACAACGATTATTTGAACGGCCGGTACGACATGGCCGTGACGGGCTTCCAGAAATTCACGAAGGATTTTCCGACGGCGTCTCTGGTGCCGAACGCCTACTATTGGCTGGGCGAGTCCTACTACAATCTGAAAGATTACGTACGCGCGATGCCGGCTTATGAGCAGGTGGTGCTCGATCATCCTGCGAGCGAAAAGGTTCCGGCGGCCCTCTATAAAATTGGTCTGAGCGCGGCTGAAACGGGCGACACCGGCAAGGCGAAGAAATATCTCAAGCGCGTGCTGGAAGAGTTTGCCGTCTCGGAGGAAGCCAAGCTGGCCAAGACGAAACTCGCAGAGCTGCGATGACCGGCGCGGCCCGCCACGCCGCAGACGATCGGCATCCGCAGCTTGCGTGGTCTGTGCGCGGTGTCTTCCACCCCTTTGCCCTTCCGGTGACTCTGTTATGGCCACCGGTGTAATCACGTCAAAAATTCAGGTGTTGCCGGACGATGTCGTCGGCCGTATCGCGGCCGGCGAGGTCGTCGAGCGTCCCGCCGCGGTCGTCAAGGAACTGATCGACAACAGTCTCGACGCCGGTGCCACGCGCATCGACATCGACATCGAGCAGGGCGGCCTGGCCGCTATCATCGTCACGGACAACGGCGAGGGTATGACGCGGGAAGACGCGGTGCTCGCCTTTCGTCGACATGCCACCAGCAAGGTTCGCGCGGAGGCCGATCTTTGGGCCTTGCGCACGCTCGGCTTTCGTGGCGAGGCGCTGCCGAGCATTGCGGCAGTCGCGCGCGTGGAGGTGGCCACTGCCACGGCGGATGCTCCGGTCGGAACACAGGTGCGGGTCGATGGCGGTACGGTGGCCGCTCCCAAAGACATTGCATACCCGGGCGGGACCAGGGTCTCGATCCGCGACCTGTTTTTCAACACCCCGGCGCGAAAGAAATTTCTTAAGAGCGTCACGACGGAGTTCTCCCACATCGCCCAAGCGGTGCAGCAGGCGGCCTTAGCCTGGCCATCCGTCCACTTTCGCCTGCGGCACAACGGCGTGGACACGATGGAGTTGGTGTCCGCCGCGACGCTACGGGACCGTGTCGGGCAGATCTATCGCGGAACGTTGTTTGAGCACATGGTGCCCGTGCGCGCGGAGCAGCCGGGATGCCGCATCGAAGGCTGGGTGGTGCAGGCCGACTATGTGCGCGGCTCGCGCTCGCCGCAAGAATGGTTCGTCAATCGGCGCGCGATCAAAAATTCGACGCTGTTGCATGCGGTGACGGATGCCTACGGTCCGGTCCTGCCGAAGGGCCGCTATCCGCAGTTTGTCCTGTTCCTGGATGTCGATCCTGCACGTGTGGATGTGAACGTGCATCCGACCAAGCGCGAGGTGCGGTTCGCCGAAAAAGACTGGATTCACCAGGTCGTGCGCCAGGCGGTGAAATCCGCGCTGATGTCGGAACCCTCGTCCGCCTCTACCGGCGCCGCCGCCACAGAGCGCGTGGCCCGTGTGATGGAAGAAGCGCTGCGCAATCCCACCGCCGGATGGGCGGCCCGCGGGGTGGGCGGTGAGTCGGCGAGTCACCGTGGAACCGGGTGGATGCGCGCGACAGAGCCTGCGACCGCGCTGCCTTCGGAGACGGTCCACGAGCCGTTGTTCCCCGGTTGGGCGCCCGCGACAACGGCCGCGTCCACCGAGGCACTTCGAACGCAGACCGTCGGTGACCGCGCCGTCGACATCGTTCCGCTCGGGCAACTGGCCCACACGTTTTTGGTGGCCTGTGTCGGTGATGAATTGCAGATCATCGATCAGCACACCGCGCACGAGCGCGTGCTCTACGAACGGCTGTGGCGCAGCCGTCAGGCGCGCACGGTCGAGGCGCAGACGCTGCTGACGCCGGTGCCGCTGGAACTGGCGCCGCATCAGCGGGTGCTGCTCGAACCGCACTTTGAGACGTTCGAACAGGTGGGCTTGGCGCTGGAACGGTTCGGGAACGACGGCGTGCTGCTGCGCACGGTCCCCGCGGTGTTGCCGGCGGCCGACGGCGCGGCGCTTATCCAAGGCCTGCTGGAAGATGTCGAGGAGTGGAGGACGCAGAGCTCGTTGGATGCGCTCCTGCACAAGGTCGTGGCGACGTTAGCCTGTCATTCCGCGGTGCGCGCTGGGCGGCCGATGGCGCTGCCGGAGATCGGGCAGCTGGTGCAAGCCTGGCTGGCTGAGGGCATGATCATGACCTGCCCGCACGGGCGCCGCGTCGCCATGCGACTGCCGTCCGATGAATTGGCCAAGATCTTCGGACGCGCGTGATCCGCGCTGTCGTGTCGCGTCCGCGGCCGAGTCGACGCTTACCATGATGGATGTGAGACAGGCACAGCCGGTACGGCCGGTCGTCGTGCTTGTCGGTCCGACCGCGGTTGGAAAGTCCGCACTGGCGGTCGCACTTGCCCAACAGTTGCAGACCGAGGTGCTGGCGGCAGACTCCCGACAGGTTTATCGTGGGATGGACATCGCCACGGATAAGCCGACGCGTGAGGAGCAGGCGGGCGTCCCGCATCGGTTGATCGATCTCGCCGAGCCGGATGAAGCGTTCAACGCGGGGCGGTATCGTCAGGCGGCGGAGCAGGAGATCGCCCGGCTGCATGCTCAGGGTAAGCTCCCGCTGGTCGTCGGAGGAACAGGGCTCTGGGTGCGGGCGTTGCTGGGCGGGCTGTGCGAAGGCCCGCAGTCGGACCCGGCGCTGCGCGACAAGCTCGCGGCGGAAGCCGAGCGCGTGGGACCTGAGGAGATGCATCGCAGGCTGGCGGCGGTGGATTCGTTGTCTGCGGCCCGCATCCATCCGAACGATCGCGTCAAAGTGCTGCGGGCGCTCGAAGTGCACGCGCAAACCGGGCAGACGCAATCGACGTTGCATGAGCAACATGCCTTTGCGGCGCGGCCCTACACCGCCTTGCTGATCGGCCTGCGGCGGGACCGCGACGATCTCTATGCGCGGATCGAGCAGCGGATCGATCGCATGATGGCGCGCGGCCTCATCGAGGAGACGCGCGGATTGTTGGCTCGCGGATTGAGTCGGCAGTTGGGCTCGATGAAGGGCCTCGGCTACAAGCAGATCGCAGGCTATCTGGCGGGCGACTATGACGAGGCTGAAGCGGTCCGGCTGCTGAAGCGTGATACACGCCATTTTGCGAAGCGGCAGTTCACATGGTTTCGCAAGGAGCCGGGGATTCTGTGGTTGTCGCTGGATGCCAGCACCGACGCGACGGCGTTGCTCGACACTGTGCGGGAGCACATTGATCGGTTTCTGCAGGGGGCGCCTGCGTCCCCGTCGGCTGATCCGGGCGACGCTCGCTGAGCGACGTGACGGATGTGAAGCGCGACAGGCGAATAAAGGACAATCGAATGGCACGAGCGATGAAGAAGACAGCGGGCGCAAAACGGCGGACGACGCGCGCGGCGGCTCCAGGAGCGGATATCGGCGTGATCGGCGGGAGCGGACTCTACGACATCGACGGCATGACGGACGTGCGCGAGGTGCGCCTGTCCACGCCGTTCGGGAAGCCGTCGGATGCGATCATCGTGGGACGGCTCGGGGCGGCTCGGGTCGCGTTTCTTTCGCGGCATGGGCGCGGCCATCGTTTGAGCCCGACGGCCATCAATTATCGCGCGAATATCTATGCGTTGAAGGCGTTGGGTGTGCGCCGGATTATTTCCATCAGCGCTGTCGGAAGTATGCAGCTGGACGTGGAGCCGGGGCATGTCGTGCTGCCGGATCAATTTATCGATTTGACGAAGCGCCGCATCAGCACATTTTTTGATGCGGATGTGGTGGCCCATGTGGCGTTCGGCGATCCGGTGTGCCCCGGCCTGGGTCCGGTGCTGGAGCGCGCGGTGTGCGGCGCGGGCGGGCAGGTGCATCGCGGCGGCACGTACGTCTGCATGGAAGGCCCGCAGTTTTCCTCCCGCGCGGAGTCGCTGCTCTATCGGAGCTGGGGCGTGCGCGTGATCGGTATGACGAACATGCCGGAAGCGAAGCTCGCGCGCGAAGCGGAGATGTGCTACGCCACGATGGCGCTGGTGACGGACTACGATTGCTGGCATGACACGCACGCGGCCGTCAACGTGGATGCGATTCTGGCGATCTTGCGGAAGAACGTGGCGCTGGCGAAGCGGGTCTTGCGGGACGTCCTGCCGACGATGGGGCCGGCTGAGGGCTGCGGCTGCGGACGCGCCCTGCAGGGCGCCATCATCACCGATTCGCGCGCGATCGGTCCCGCAGCGCGCCGCCGACTGGCTTTGTTGATGAACCCCTACATGCCCTCACCTACACGAAAGGCTTGAGCGATGGGAAAACTCTTGGTGGTTGGATCGGTCGCGTTGGATACGGTGAAGACGCCCTTCGGGGAAGTGACGGAAGTGCTGGGGGGCTCGGCCACCTATTTTTCCACCTCGGCCAGTTATTTTACGCAAGTGGATCTCATCGCCGTCATCGGCGAGGATTTTCCGGAAGCGCACCTGGCGTTTTTGAAAAGCCGCGGGATCGACTTGTCGGGCTTGGAGCGGCGTCCGGGGCAGACGTTTCGGTGGAAGGGCCAGTACAGCCATCAATTGAACGAGGCCCAAACGCTGGACACGCGGCTCAATGTCTTCGAGACCTTTCGGCCGAAGATTCCCGCCCACTATATGTCGCCCGACGTGTTGTTCCTCGGCAACATCGACCCGGAGTTGCAGCTGGAAGTGTTGCGGCAGGTCAAGCGTCCGGCGCTGGTCGCCTGCGACACGATGAACTTTTGGATCAACGGCAAGCGCGACGCTTTGTGGAAGGTGCTGAAGGAAATCGACATCCTGATCATCAACGACGGTGAGGCGCGGGCGCTCGCCGATAATCCGAATTTGGTGCAGGTGGCGAAGACCATTTTGGCGCGCGGCCCGAAACACTTGATCATCAAGCGCGGCGAATACGGCGTGCTGATGTTCGATCATCGCGGAAGTTTCGGCGCGCCCGCGTATCCGCTGGAGCAGGTGCTGGACCCAACCGGCGCCGGCGACACCTTCGCGGGCGGCTTCCTCGGGTATCTGGCCGCCACCGGCAATCGGTCGCCGGATGCGTTTCGCCAGGCCGTGATTTTCGGCAGTGTCATGGCCTCATTTACCGTAGAAGCCTTTAGCCTTGACCGTTTGCGGATCCTAGATTACAAAGAGATCGAGGGGCGATTCCGCGCATTTAAGCAATTGACCCATTTCGACGATCTATCATTATGAGCATGCTGACGCGGCCGTGGGGATTGTGCGGACTGTTGGCGTGCGGCGCGCTGGCGGCCTGCGGCGCGAGCGATGAGCAGCTGCGCAAGTCGAGCGGATACTATCAGGAAGGCCTGGCGAATCTGTCGACGGATCGGCAGCGGGCGTTCGTGTCGTTCCAAAAAGCGGTGCAGATGAATCCGAGTAACCGGGATGCACATTACGGGCTCGGCCATATCTATGCGCAGCAGGGCAAGTACGAAGAGGCCGAAGGGGAGTTTCGCAAGGTCCTCAGCCTCGATCCGGACCACGCCGAGTCGCATACGTATTTAGGACAGGTGCTGAGCCGACGCCAGAAATGGCCGGAGGCGATCGCCGAGTATCAGGCCGCGCTGGCCAGTCCGCTCTACGCGACGCCGGACTTGGCGCGCTTCCATCTCGGACGGGCGTTGGTGCAGACGGGCGACTTGAAGGCCGCGTTGTCCGCCTATGAGGACGCGGCGACGGTCAAGCCGCCGAACGTTCCGCCGGCGTTGTTGAATCTTGAATTGGGGCGTACGTATCTCGCCCTCGGGCTTGATGTGAAGGCGAAGGAGACGTTGACGAAGGTCGTCGGGATGGATCCCGGTGGAGAATATGGCATGGCGGCCGAGCAGTTGCTGAAGCAAACCAAGCAACGCTGAGGCCAGAGGAGCGCGGATGGACTCGATAGGGGAATTTTTTAAGCAAGTCCGGGAAACCAAGGGGCTGACCGTTGAAGAGGTTGCCCTGAAGACGCGCATCCGCGCCGATTTCGTGCGCGCCATCGAGGATGGGAATTACGCGAAGTTGCCCGACCAGGTCTTTGCGCGCGGGTTTGTGCGTTCCTATGCGCGCTCGCTCGGGTTGGACGAGGACGATGCAATTCAGCGCTTCGTCAACTCCGCGGGCTCGTTTTACGAGAAGCAGGGCGAGCGCGAGCGCCTCAAGCAAAAACAGGAAGAGGAAGATCGTCGCAAACGATCGAGCCGCAAAGCCGTCGGTTTCGCGATTGTGGTGGCGCTGGGCCTCCTGGTCGTCTTGTTGACTAGGCAGCAGGCGGGTCAGTTTGTGAAGCGTAGCGGGTCTGATTTTACGAGCGCCCCCGCCGCGTCAAAGACTACGACCAGTGCGACGAAGGATGGTTCCGCCGCAAAGGAGGCGAAGGACAAGCCGGAGGCCCTTGCGCCGCTCGACGAGGTCAAGCCCGTGCAGCGGTCCGAGGCTCCTGCGCCGCTTCCCGCGGCAGCAACACCGATGAGCGCCATTCCGAGTCCCCCTGCCTCCGTTGCGGTCGCCTCTGCGCCGGGTGCTGGTGCCGACGGCCCGTTAGCCGGTCTCTCCGTGGAAGGCCCGAGCGCCGGCGAGCCGCTGCTGCTCGACCTGGAAGCCGTCGAACTGAGTTGGGTCGTTGTCCAAGTGGATGGCGGCAGCCCGGTGGAAGCCCTCATGCGTCCCGGCGAGCGTGCGCGGTGGAAAGCGACCGACCAATTTGCCATCACCCTCGGTAACGCCGGCGGCGTGAAAGCGGAACTCAATGGCAAGGCGCAAAAGCCCTTCGGTCCCAGCGGCAAGGTTGTCCGCGACGTCATTTTGAAGCGCGACAGTTAAGCCGGTCTCCATAAGCCCTGCTCCCTCCGCTTCGGGCTGCGCCCGTAAGTGGTCTGGAGCGGAGGGCCTGCCAGACGTGCATCCTCCCGCTAGTCTGCGGTATGCTCCTCTCCCATGCCCCATGTGCTGATCATCCATGAAGTGGCGGACTATGCCGCCTGGAAGCTGGTCTTCGACGGCGCGGCTGACCTGCGCAAGAAGGCCGGCGAGATCCGGTACCAGCTCCTGCGATACGAACAGGACGCCAATCAGGTCGTCCATTTTTCCGAGTGGACTTCGTTAGCGGCGGCGCGGCGGTTTTTTGAATCGCCGGAGTTGATCGCCATTCGAGCGGCAGCCGGAGTCCGCGCCCCGGAGTTTCGCTACCTCACGGAAATCGAACGCGGTGACCTCTAGGATGCGCCAGTGCTCCCGCGCGAGGCGCGTTTCCCTGTCGCCGGATGATCGATCGCACGGCGATCCTATCGACAGCACACAACCATGAATTGTGGCGCTTGCGGTGTCATTGAGGCGGAATAGCACCTCAATAGCGGTCGATCTGCGCACCTCAGACGAGCACCCCATCAAAATGCCTGTAAACATGCGGTGTTTGCAGGGGTTGGACTAGGCTGAGGTGGCACGGCTTTTGGAATATCACGATGGCAAGAGGTGCGCACCGGTGGCAGCGAGCGAAACGCGAGGCAGTCGGGGAATGGCCAGCCGGGTTAGGTTGACAAGGCTGAGAAACGATTGATATATTTCGGCGCCTTTTGATTGAATGGGTGTGACGGCGCAGAAAAAATGTCGGTGGTTCGCTGGGAGTTGGGTGAGGCGACATCACAGCGCAACGGCACGGGCGAGTCGATGTCAGGTGTTGGCGTTTACCACAAAGGAGGGTCTGATGGGCTATCTGTCAAAGGTTCTCGCAATCGCAGCGGTCGGTGTACTCATGACCACGGGTGTGTCGTTGGCCGAAGAGAAGGATCCGCTCAAGCCGCGCGTTCCTTCCGATCAAATGGCTGATGCGAAGCAAATGAAGAACCCGGTCGCGTCCTCCCCGGAGAGCATTGCCAAGGGCAAGGCGTTGTACGAGGGCAAGGGGACTTGCGTGAACTGCCACGGCCCCAAGGGCGATGGACAGGGTCCGGCCGGTGCGATCTTGAATCCGAGCCCGCGTAACTTCACCAACTGCGCCTTCCACAAGAAGCGTAAGGATGGTGAGTTGTTCTGGGTCATCAAGAACGGCAGCCCGGGCACGGGCATGGTGCCCTTGATCGGTTCGGCCATCAATGAAGAAGAGGCCTGGACGATCATCAACTACGAGCGCAGCTTCTGCGCGAACTAGTCGAGACCGATCGCGTGTGATCTCTGAGGGCGGGGGAGCAATCCCCCGCCCTTTTTTATTGCGCGAACCTTGTCCTCGTGGGGTCGACAGGCCCATCCGCTCGCTGCTGCCCATCCTGTTAGGGGTCCTTCATATTAAAGAACGTCTCGCGGACAGCCGATGAGGTCTCAGGGAGACCTCCATGGCCAAAGTGTTAGTCATTGATGACGAGCCGTTCGTCTTGGAATTGCTCAATACCGTGTTAAAGCGGAAGGGGCACCAGGTCACCACCGCGGCGGTTGCCCATAAAGGCATCGAGCTCTTCGTGACGGATCGTCCGCAGGTCACGATCCTCGATTTGAACTTGCCCGATATGGACGGGATCTCCGTGCTGCGCAAGTTGCGGTCGGTCGATGCGTCTGCGCCCGTGATCATTCTCACGGGAGGCGGCGTGGAGTCGGCGCGTGACGAGGCGCGTGAGTTGGGCGTCGTCGATTTCTTACCGAAAGAATTCTCACTCCATCGACTCGGCGATGCGCTGACCCGCGCGTTGGGCCCGGCCGGCACCGCATCAAAATCGCAGGCTGGTCCCCGCTGACGCGTGTCGGCCATCATCCATAGATTGCTATGAGCCTCTCTTCACCCTCGCATCAGCCGGACCAGCCCTGGTATCAGCGCGTCGTCGACCTCTCGCCGGACGCGATCCTCATCGTGCAGGACGAACGGATTCTGCAGGTCAATCCGGCCACCTTGGTTTTGCTCGGCACGGAGAATCGCGAACAGGTGGTGGGACGCTGCTTGTGGGACTTTTTCCATCCGGAGCATGCCGACGAGGATCGTCAGGCGCTCAAGGTGTCGCTCGATCACTGTGCCGCCATGGCGCCTGTTCAGCGGACGATCATCCGTTTCGACGGCGCCTCAGTGGATGTCGAAGTCCGTGGTGGGCCGCTGACGCACGACAAGGCCGGTCCGGCGCATGTGGTGCTGCGCAATATCGCAGCCCAACGCCAGCTGGAAGATCAAATGCGGCAGGCGCAGAAGATGGAAGCCGTCGGCAAGTTGGCCGGCGGAATCGCCCACGACTTCAATAACATGTTGACGGTCATCAACGGCCACAGCGCGCTGCTGTTGGAGGACGGGAAGCTCGACGAATTTCAGCGCCAAAGCATCGATCAAATTTCTCAGGCCGGGCATCGCGCGGCGGGGTTGACCTCGCAACTGTTGGCGTTTAGCCGTCGCCAGGTGCTGCAGCTGAAAGTGGTGGATGTGACGGCGATCGTCAGAGACATGGCCCCGATGTTGCGCACGTTGGCGGGCGACAGTATCGAGCTGCTGGTGCAGCCGAAAGAGAACCTTGGCCGAATCAAGGTCGATCCCGGACAGCTCGAGCAGGTCCTGCTCAATTTGGCCGTGAACGCGCGCGATGCCATGCCCGACGGCGGGCAGATTGTCGTCGGCTGCGATAACGTGGTGCTCAGCGAGGCGCATATTCGATCCGCGCGGCTGGACGCGCGGCCCGGGCCCCATGTGGCGCTGACCGTGAGCGACACGGGAACGGGGATCGATCCCGCGGTGCTGCCCCGCATTTTCGAGCCGTTTTTTACGACCAAGGCTAAGGGGAAGGGCACGGGGCTGGGCCTGTCGACGGTCTACGGCGTCGTCAAGCAGAGCGGCGGAGCGATTGAGATCAAGAGCGAGCGCGGCCGCGGGACGACTTTTCTGATCTATTTCCCCCACGTGGACGGGGCCTTGTCCATGGACCACAAGGCGCTCCCGCCGATGACGCAGTTGCGCGGCTCGGAAGGCATCTTGGTTGTTGAAGACGAACCGGCGGTCCGCGCGCTGGTGTGCGACACGTTGCGGAGCCTCGGGTATCGGGTGGTGGAGGCGCGGGACGGCATCGACGCGCTCCTGCAGGTCAGCCACGACAACGAGCCGATCGAGCTGTTGCTGACGGATATCGTCATGCCGCACATGGGCGGCCGCGAGCTTGCGGACCACCTGACAGGGCGCTGGCCGGAGCTGCGCGTGCTCTTCATGTCGGGCTACACCGATGATGAAATCGTGCGACGTGGGGTCGGCACGAACGGCTTGGAGTTTTTGCAGAAGCCATTCACGCCGAACATGTTGGCCAGTCGGTTGCGGCGCATTCTGGACGCGCGCGGTCCTGCCGAGGCCGCCGGTGGTCCGGCCGATGGAGTGTTTCGTCAGGCTGCCTAGGTCTGCGCACAGCGGTGTCACAGATATTTGACGCCTCCCTGCCAAAAGTCTCGATCTCATTGCACATATTGCAGTCTCATCGTATGGTTCTAGGTACCTAGAACTGTTTTTTCTGCTGAGCCAGACCCGTTCGATTCTTCTCAGATTCCCACTCCCTACTATCCTTGAACTAACGGCTCATCACACACAGGTGGCGTTGAGCGGTGTCCAGCAGGGGCCCGCGATCTGGTGGTGAGGACCTTGTCAATCCGGTGACGTGCCGAGCAGAGGTCGGCGTCCGGTTTTGTGACCATGTCAGTCTGACAGACGGAGCTTTATGCGCATCCCTCACGTATTGATCGTTGAAGATGACCTCGCTATCCAGGGCCTCTTGACCCAGACGCTCAAGGCGGAAGGGTGGGCAGTGTCCGCGGTCGGCACGGGCGACGCGGCCATGCGCGAACTTGCGGCCAAGCCTGTGGAGGTGTTGCTGGTCGATTTGCAATTGCCGGATACGGACGGCGTGGCGTTGATCGAGCGGGCGCTCGTGCAGCACCCGACGCTGACCACGTTGATCATGACCGGCTACGGTACCGTGGAGCGCGCCGTCGAGGCCATGCGCGCCGGGGCTGTGGATTTTATTCGCAAGCCTTTCGACATGAGCACCCTGGTGGCGGCCGTGCGGCGCGCGCTGGATGCGCGGCAGGCCTCCATGGAGCAGGCGGGCGGCTCCGAGCAGCCTCGCGGACGCGAGACCGAGTCCGGCTTGGTGGGAGAGAGCGTTGCCATCCGCACCGTGATCGATTTTATTCATAAGGTCGCAGATAGCGACAGCACCGTCCTCATCACCGGGGAGAGCGGGACCGGTAAGGAAGTGTTGGCGCGCGCGCTGCACGCCAAGAGCCGACGCCACCGCGGTCCGTGGGTGCCGGTGAATTGTGGGGCGATTCCGGAAGCCCTGTTGGAGTCCGAGTTGTTCGGACACGAGCGTGGCGCCTTCAGCGGCGCCCAGCAGGCCCGGGCAGGCCGATTCGAGCTGGCGCACGGCGGCACGCTCTTTCTGGACGAGATCGGCGAAATGCCGCTCGCGCTGCAAGTGAAGCTGTTGCGCGCCATTCAGGAACGCTGCTTCGAGCGCGTCGGCGGCACGCGCTCGGTCAAGGTGGATGTGCGGATCGTGGCGGCGACCAATGCCGATTTGGACGCCGCGGTGCGCGCGGGACGTTTCCGAAAGGACTTGTTCTACCGGCTGCATGTGATTCCCGTCGAAGTGCCGGCGTTGCGCCAACGGGTGGACGATATTCCCGTGTTGGTGCAGCACTTCATGCGCCGTCTGAACGCCCGGAAGGCCGCCGATGTGCGCGGCATCGAGCCGGAGGCCATGGCCCGCCTGTGCGGATATGAGTGGCCGGGCAATGTGCGGGAACTCGAAAATCTCATCGAGCGCCTGGTGGTCTTGAAGCGTGAGGGAACGATTGCCATCGAGGACCTGCCCGAAGCGATGCGGGCGCGCCGCGTCACGCCGGACCTGCGGCCTGCGGCCTCGATGAGTCTGACGCAGGACGGCATCGACCTCATGTCCGAGTTGGAGCAGTACGAAAATCACCTGATCATCGAAGCGTTGAATCAGGCGCACGGCGTCACCAGCAAAGCGGCGCGCTTGCTCCGTCTCAATCGCACGACGCTCGTCGAAAAGCTCAAGCGAAAAAAGTTGGATGTGCGCGGCGGCGCCTCCTGCGAACGCGCCGACGCGCCGACGTCCCACGCCTCCTGTTTGCTCGATGAACCGTCAATGATTTGACCGGTCGCCCCCCCTCCGGCCATCGTTTTGACACCTCCTCGTCAGTTTCTTGATGGATCTGTCCCGCCGGGCGCAGGAACGGCGGGATTTGCCTAGCCTGCGCCCCGTTCTGCAGCGGCATGGAAGTTGCTGCCTAGTGAGTGGCCATGACTCCGTCTCGACGACCATACGTATTATTTGCGCTGGCGATCAGCACGGTCGGTGTGTCGGTCGCGAGCGCGTCGCCAGCCCCGCATGCGGCTGCCGACGCAGCGGCTGATCTCGCCCAACAGCTTGAGACCGGCACGTCAGCGGCTTCCGCACCCGTGCGATCCACAACGGCATCCGCAAACGTCTGGTCCGAACCGACCGTGATGGAATTGCCCGATGATGGGCCTCGTCGCGAACCCTGGGTCACGGAAGAAGCCCTGCAAACCCTTCAGGCGGCACAAGATGCCTTCGCCGCAGAGCAGTGGGACGCCGCCTGGTGGATGTTCACCCGCGTAGAAGAACAGGCGGCAGACTCCGGACTCGCACCGATGGCGCGAGCCTATCGCGCGGAATTGACCTATCACCGCCAGGCGACGCCGCAATATCGACTCGACGCCATCGACATCTACCAATCCCTCATCCGGGATTTTCCGCAATCGGCCAACGCCTCTCGCGCCGGGTGGCGCGTGGGCGACCTGTATCGCGAACAGGCCTGGACCGCCGAATCACAGGCCTCCTATGAACGTGGCGCTAAGTCCGCCGTGCAGCCGGAGGATCGGACCCGCGCATTCCTCGGGCTTGGGCTGTTGTACGTCCATGCGAAGAAGTGGACGGAGGCCGCGCAAACCCTCAAGGCCTTGCGCAGCGAGCCGCTGGATAACGTGTCGCGGGGATGGATGACGTTGGGGATCGCTCAGGCCATGTATGGACTGGGGCGCCGGGCCGATGCGAATGAGTACTTTCAACAGCTGGAAGAGAAGTGGCCGGAGCGGTTACGCCAGAACGCCACGGCGCTCTTGCACGCGGGCGACTTAGCACAGGGCACAGGCCGGCATGAGGAAGCGCGAACGCTGCGCATGCTGTTCTACAACCTCTATCCGACGCACCCGCAAGCCCCAAGTCTCGTCATCGCCGTCGGCGACAGCTTTCGCAAGTACGGAGATCTCAAGCAGGCGGAACGCATGTACGGCTTGGTGATTGAACGCCATCCCGCCACGACCGAGGCGCAGATGGCCCGCTTGCGCCTGGCGACGCTGGGACCGGAACTGGCACCGAAGGAACCGGCGCCCGAACGCATCGATCCCTCCCTCCAGATGGCGACCAGTCCGCGCGCGCCGTTGTCGCCGGACGGGCAGCGTGAGATTTATCAAGACGTGAGCAGCGGCCAAAAGCACAACGCGCTCGGCAGTGAAGCGTTGGTGTTGCTGGCCGAGCACTATCTTACCCAGAAGGATATGCCTGCCGCGCAGGCCGCGTTGCAGCAGGCTTGCGATCGTGAAGGCCTGATCGTCGGCGATGAGTGGCCGGCCCGGGCGCGCGTGCAGTTGGCGAAGTTGCTGCGCCCTGAATTGGCCGCCGCCGTCCAGATGGCCGACGATCTGCACACCGTGGAGCTCTATCATCGCTACGGCAGCTGCCCCGATTGGCGCGGCGCCCACACCGATCTGCTCTTTCAAGTGGCCGAATCGCACCGGCGACTGGGGTTCCTCGAAGCAGCCATTCAACTGTATCAAGTAGTATTGCGCGACTTCCAGGCGACCGGTGTGCGCGATCGCGCGTTGCTCGGGCTCGGGCGGACCTACCTCGATCAGCGCGACGGCATCGCGGCGCGCCGCATGTTCGAACGGTATCAACTGGAATTTCCGCTGGGGGCGCTCAAGTCTGAGGCCTTGCGCTATCTCAGTGAGAGCTGGGCGCTCCTCGGCGATGCGTCGGCCGTCATCCGCACGTGCCAGCGTTGGTTCAAGGCGGTGGGACAGCAGGCTGCGCAGGATCCCGGCTACGGCCAAATCCTGTTACGCCTGGCCAGCGCCCAGGCCGCGACGGGCCGGCATACGGAAGCGATCGCCGCCATGCGGAAAGCCGAACGGGTCGGGGTCTTACCCTATGTCGAAGCCCGTATGCGGGAAGGACGCTACCTAGAAGCGAGCGGAGCCCTCCGCGCGGCCATCACCCAGTGGGCGGAAGTCGTCCGTTCCGAGCCGGCCTCGGAAGAGGCGTCCCTGGCGCGTCTGGATATGGCCCGGCTTTGGTGGAAGCAGCAGCGGATGACGGAAGTGAACGCGGTGTTGGGGCGCGCCTCGACGGATGGGACGAGCGACGTGGTCTCACGCGCGACGACGGTGTTGAAAGCGGCGGCGGTGGTGCAGGCCAACATCTTGAAGGAGAAGAAGCCATGACGGACATGCCCGCGCCCGACGTGATCGGGGCCGACCTTCTGCATGAAGCCTTTCGCAGTTTCGGCGAAGCGACCATGGCGCTGGAGACGTCCTACCGGACGCTCAAGTCGCAGGTCGAACAATTGGATGTGGAGCTGGCGGATCGCAACCAGGCGCTGCAGGAGGCCTTGGCTCAAAGCGAGCACATGCGGCGCTACGTCGACACCATTCTCGAGTCGTTGACGACCGGTGTGCTTGTGGCCGATGTCGAGGGCCGGATCGAGCGCTGCAATCCGACCGCGGCGACCATGGTGGGGCTGTCTGCCGACGAAATGCTCGGTCAGGACCTGGACACATTTCTCACCAGTCAGGGGCTGATCGGCGACCACTACCCGCTCACGACACCCAGCGGGGCGCTCCTCTCGCTGTCGCGCATGACGCCGGCGGACGACCGGGGATGCGGCATCGGGACGATCGTGTTGCTGCATAACATCGCCGATGTGCACCGACTGGAAGAGCGGCTGCACCGCCGTGACCGGCTGGCGTCGATGGGAGAAATGGTCGGCCGCATCGCGCACGAGGTACGCAATCCCTTGGGCAGCGTCGAGTTGTTTGCCTCCATGTTGCGGCAGGACCTCGCGCACGACCCGGTGCTGCATGGCTATACCGAGCACATTTCGATGGCCGTGCAGTCGATGGATCGCTTGCTGTCGAACCTCTTGACCTACACGAGGCCGGCGCATCCGCAGCGGAGCTGGTACGCCACGGAGACGTTGGTGCGCGAATCGCTGACGCTGGCGGCCCACGCCACAGCGCGTCATCGGATCGAGGTACAGGTCGATCTCAAGGGCGCGCCGCCCAATCTTTGGTGCGACGGCCCGCAGATCCGGCAGGTCCTGGTGAATTTGATCCTCAATGCGGTGGACGCGATGCCCGACGGCGGCCGCCTGACGGTGTCGGTGCGGGATTACTTGCGCAGCGCCCACGAGTCGCCGGTGGCGCGACTGTCGGTGGCCGATACGGGCAAGGGGATCGAGGCGGAGGATCTCTCGCGCGTGTTCGACCCGTTTTTCACGACGCGGGACGACGGCACGGGCCTCGGACTCGCGATCGTGCATGGGCTGGTCGACGGCCATGACGGCCGCGTGGAGATCGAAAGTGCGGTCGGCGTCGGGACTACGGTCACCGTCACGATTCCGCAGGAAACCAATCCGCTGCATGTGCGGGCGCGTCGCGCGCGATCCACGTGGGAACGTGGGCCGATGAAGGAGGAGGCATGAGTCTGCTTGCCAGCCGACATGATGAGGCGGTCGGCACCGCGGGACGCACCGTCCTGGTGGTCGACGACGAACCGGCCATGCGCACGGCGCTCAGCGAGTCGCTCCGCCGCAAGGGGTACGTGGTGACGCAGGCGATGGACGGCCGTGACGCGCTGGACCGTGTGACGGAGCTGCGCCCGTGGCTGGTCTTGACCGACATGAAGATGCCTCGCCTGGGCGGCATCGCGCTCGTCCGTGAGATCAAGAAGCGGTTGCCGTCCACGCACGTGGTGGTCATGACGGCCTTCGGGTCCGTGGAGACCGCGGTGGAAGCCATCAAGCTTGGGGCCAGCGATTTTTTGCTGAAGCCCTTTGCGGCCGATGCGTTGGATCAAGTGGTCGCCGCGTTGGCGGAGCCCACGCCCGAGGTGCCGACGCAGGTCGAGGCCAAGACGTCGGCGGCGCGCCACATCCTCACGCAGGATCCGGGCATGCAGCAGCTGCTCGCCATGGTGGAAGGGGTGGCCGGATCGCAGGCGACCATCCTGATCGACGGCGAAAGCGGAACCGGTAAAGAGCTTATGGCGCGGTTCATCCATAGCCGCAGCCCGCGCGCGCATCGGCCGTTCATTGCGGTGAACTGCGCCGCCTTGCCGGAAGGGCTGCTCGAAAGCGAGCTGTTCGGTTACGAGCGCGGCGCCTTCACGGGCGCGCTGATGCGCAAGCTGGGAAAGTTCGAGTTGGCGAACCACGGCACGCTGCTGCTGGACGAAATCAGTGAGATGAATCTGCCGTTGCAGGCCAAACTGCTGCGTGTGTTGCAGGAGCGCGAAGTGGATCGTGTCGGCGGCACCGGCCCGGTGCCCGTGAACATCCGCGTGATCGCCACGACGAATAAACCCCTGTATCGCGAAGTGGCGGCCGGACGGTTTCGGGAAGACCTCTACTACCGTTTGAATGTGTTTCCGATCACCTTGCCGCCGTTGCGTGAGCGGCGTGCGGATATCGCGCTGTTGGCCCGCGCGTTTGCTCAGTCGGCGGCGGCCCGCAACGCCGTGCCTGTGTCGCCACTGTCCGAGCGCGCGCTGGCCTATTTGGAAGGCCGAATGTGGAAGGGCAACGTGCGCGAGCTGGAGAACGCCGTCGAGCGTGCAGTCTTGGTGGCCGGGGGCGAGACGATCGAGCCGCAGCATTTCCCGCCCGATGCACAGGCGACGACGCTGGGGCTGGCCGCGAATGCGTCGATCGGCACGTCGACCGGCACGTCGGTCGAGCCCGGCGCGTCGACTTCGGCTGGTGACGGCGGCAATTCCCTGTGGGAGATGGAACGCGACCTGATTGTGAAGACGCTGGTGCGCGTCGCGCAAAACAGAACCAAGGCCGCGAAGGAACTCGGGATCAGCGTGCGCACCTTGCGGAACAAGCTGCGTGAGTATCGGCAGGGGGCCGAGGGGACTTTGCTCGGTGACGACATCGATGGGGAAAAAATTGCCTAGGTGGGAACATTAGTTCCGGTCGCTAGGCGGAGGAAGGCTCGCTCAAGCGGGAGCCGCGGCTTACGGCAGGAACGGGGTTTGCTTTAGCGCAGGGGATGGCAGGAGGTCATACGATGACGATTTTCGATCGCACCCTACGGTTGTTGGAGCGGACGTTGGACATGCGCGGCGCGCGGCAGCAGGTGATCGCCTCGAACGTGGCGAACGAAGAAACGCCGCATTTCCGCGCCAAGGACATGCAGTTCCAGGAGGCCTTGGCGGCGGCGCATGGCGGACGGCCGCCGGTGACGTTAGTCGCCACGCACGGCCGCCATATCGGCATCGGCGGCGATGCGATGTCCCGCGTAGCCGGAAAGATCAACGAGATGCCCGCGCCGGATGTTCCGCTCGACGCGAACACGGTCAATCTCGAATTCGAAATG
This sequence comes from Nitrospiraceae bacterium, assembly GCA_041908685.1. GTDB lineage: Bacteria > Nitrospirota > Nitrospiria > Nitrospirales > Nitrospiraceae > BQWY01. Next base: position 156,500 of record JAYREW010000024.1, read on the forward strand.
GCTAAGTTGTCGGACAACGCCATGCACTACAACACGGCGGCCAGCATCGTGGCGAAAAAGTTTCAAGGCTTGATCGCGGCGATTCGCGAAGGCCGGTAGTCGGTCGCGCGCGGGTCGCCGAGCGAGCGCCGCGCAGGACGGATCATTTCGAGGAGGACGCTACATGGATATTTCAGAAAGTCTCGCACCGTCGGTTACCGCACTGGACGCGCAGCGGCGTCGGCTCAATGTCATCGCCAGCAACTTGGCGAACGCCCAATCCACCCGCACGCCGGAAGGCGGGCCCTACCGACGCCGTGACGTCGTGTTTCAAGCGGCGCCGATCCGGCCGAAGTTTCAGAAGATGCTGCGGCAAGCGTCGATGCCGGGAGGCATGCAGGGGGCGGCGCCGATGGGGAAGGATGAAACGCCGGGCGTGCGCGTTGCGCGCGTGATCGAGGACAAAAAGCCCGGACAGGCCATCTACGACCCGAAGCATCCGGACGCGGACGAGAAGGGGTTTGTCCGGTTGCCCAATGTGAACGTGATGGAAGAGATGGTCAATATGATCGGCGCGTCGCGGGCCTACGAGGCCAACGTGCAGGCCGTCAATGCGACCCGCACGATGTGGAGCCGGGCGCTGGAGATCGGGAAGTAATCACGACAGTCGAAGACGAGGTGACGCATGGATCCCATTACCATCGGCGCAAAAGGCATTGCCGCCTACGACAGTATCGGCAAGGTTGGCGGGGCCGCCGAGACCGGCACGAAGGGCGCGTTTGCGGAGTCGCTGAAGGGCGCGTTGTCGCAGGTGAATGACGCGCAAAATCAGGCGAGCCAGGCCGTGGACGCCTTGGTGACCGGCCGCACGGAGAACATTCACGAAGCGATGATCGCGCTGCAGAAGGCCGATGTGTCGTTTCAACTGATGATGCAGGTCCGCAATAAGTTGGTGTCGGCGTACGAAGAAATTCAACGCATTCAAATCTAGCGTTAATCGATTACAAGGCGGCTTTCGATGTCCAAATTCGGCACCTTACCTCTGACGCAACGCTTCGCCGTACTCGTCGGCCTCGCGGCCGCCATCGCGGCGTTGGCCGCGGTCGCGCTGTGGACGCAACAGCCGCCCATGCAGGCGCTGTTCACGAACTTGGCGGCGGACGACGCCAGCGCCATCGTGGACCGGTTGAAGGAAATGAAGGTGCCGTACGAGTTGTCGGGCGGCGGCACGGCGGTGTTGGTGCCGGGTGAGCAGGTGCATGACCTGCGGCTGCAATTGGCGGGACAGGGCTTGCCGCACGGCGGCGGGTTCGGTTTTGAGATTTTCGATCGCACCAATCTCGGCATGTCGGATTTCGTGCAGAAGGTGAACTATCGCCGCGCGCTGCAGGGCGAGCTGGCCCGCACGATTGCGCAGATGCCTGAAGTGGAACGGGCGCGCGTGCACATTTCCATCCCCGAGCGTCGCCTCTTCAGCCACGACCAGGATAAGACGCGCGCCTCCGTGGTGTTGGGGTTGAAGGGCGGGCAGTCGCTCGGCAAAACCCAAGTGCAGGGCATCGTCCGGTTGGTGGCGAACAGTGTGGAGGGGCTCCAGTCGCAGGATGTGACGGTGGTGGACGGTCACGGACGGCTCTTGTCCGGCGGTAGTGGCGGGGATGACACGGCGCGCCTGTCGGATTCGCAGTTGGAATATCAGCGCGGCATGGAGAAGGACATCGAAGGGCGCATCCAAACGATGGTGGAACGCATCGTCGGCGTCAATAAGGCGGTGGTGCGCGTCTCCAGTACGTTGAACTTCCGCCAGGTCGAAACGACGGAGGAGCGCTACGATCCGAACGGCCAAGTCGTCCGCAGCGAGCAGCGGGCGCAGGAAAAATCCAGCGGGAAGAACGGAGTGTCGGGCGGCGTGCCCGGCGTGACCTCGAACGTGCCGCCCGGCAAGGAAGCGGAGCCGACACAGAGCAGTTCGAACACGTCGCAGAACAAGAACGAGACCGTCAACTACGAGATCAGCCGCACGGTGTCGAAGATCGTCGAGCCGATCGGGACCGTCTCGCGCTTGTCCGTCGCGGTGTTGGTGGATGGAAAGTACGAAGCGGCCAAGGCTGAGGCCGAGGCGGCGGCAGCCGATGCGGAGAAGAAGTACATCCCGCGTACGGATGAAGAACTCAAGCGGATCGAAGAGATCGTCAAGAAGGCCATGGGCTTCTCCGCCGACCGCGGCGATGAAGTGCAGGTTGTCAATGCGCAGTTCGGGTTCGGCCCGGAGGATGAGGCGGGCGGGACGGAAGCGACACCGGCGGTCTCCTATGCCGGGTATATCCGCTACGGCGTCGGCGGCCTGCTGTTCCTGTTGGTCCTCTTCTTCGTGGTGCGTCCGCTCATCTCGGTGTTGACGGCCCCCGCGCCGCCTCCGCCGGCCCCCGCCGGTCCCGCGTTGACGGGTGCGGGCGCCGGGGCCCAGGGCGCGCTTCCCGGCGCCGCAGGCCAGGAGGCGGCCCAGGTGAGCGCCGAGGCGACCAGCCGTCAGCAGGTTCTGGACATGGCGAAGAGCAATCCGGAGTCGACCGCCATCGTCTTGAAGCAATGGCTCAGTAGTGAAACTTAGGCACGTGAGCGGCATCGAAGTGATGCGCGAAGGCGCAACGTCGTGTCGGCAGGCATAGGGGAGAGACATGCCACCAAGTAAGTTAACCGGACAGCAGAAAGCCGCCATTCTCCTGTTGGCGATGGGAGAAGACGCGGCGGCGCTCGTGATGAAGCATTTGCCGCCCGGCGACATTCGGAAGATCGGCTCCTCGATGGCCGAGTTCAGCACGATCGCGCGCGAGGACGAGGCCGCGGTGATCCAAGACTTCAAGAAGTCGGCGGCCAACGCCGGGATCGGTGTCGAAGGGCTCAAGTATGTTGCCAGCGTCTTGGACAAGGCGCTCGGCAAGAGCAAGGCCAATCAAGTCATGGCGTCGCTCGTCTCGGAAAGTTATCCGGGCATCGAATCGCTGAAGTGGATGGATGCGAAATCGGTAACACAGCTCCTGCGCATCGAGCACCCGCAAACGATCGCGGTGGTGTTGGCGCATTTGGATTCGGAACAGGCGAGCCAGGTGCTCGTCGCCTTGCCCGAGGCGTTGCGCGGCGACGTCGTGTTGCGGTTGGCCACGATGGACGAGGTCGAGCCGGATACGCTGCGGGCCTTGAGCGAAGCGCTGGAAGATGCGGTCCATTCGCGCAATCGTCCGTCGTCGATGGTGTTGGGCGGAACGAAGGTGACGGCCGAAATCATCACGCGGATGGGCAAGGCAAACGAGTCGGCGATTTTGGACCGCCTCGCGCAAAAGGATGCGGCGCTGGCTGAGACCATTCGCTCGCTGATGTTCGTCTTCGACGACATCGTCAAGATCGATGACCGTGGCATCCAGGAAATCATGAAGGAAGTGAACAAGGAGGAGCTGACGTTGGCGATCCGCGCGGCCAATCCGACGCTCAAGGAGAAGATTTTCAAGAACATGTCCAGCCGTGCGGCCCAGTCGCTCAAGGAAGATATGGAATCGCGCGGGCCGGCGAAACTCACGGATATTGAACGGGCGCAGCAGAACATCCTCAAAATCGTCCGCCGCTTGGAGGAAGAGGGCAAGATCATCATCGGCGGGGCCGGCGGTGAGGCGATGGTCTAACGATGTCGACCGGTATTGCCGATTCGCGCACCGGCGGAGAGCCGAAGCCCTGGATGCCCTTGCCGCAGTCTGCGGGACAGGCCACACCCTGGCTCGACTCCGAGGCGCCGCACGTGTTGATCGTAGAAGACGACGCGGCCATTCGCGACCTGCTGACACTCGTGCTGTCGAAGGATGGCGTGCAGGTGCGGGCGGTGGGGAGCGGGCGTGAGGCACTCATCGCCGTCTCCGAAGCGTCGGCCCAGGTGATGGTCACCGACTTTCAGCTGCCGGACATGGACGGGCTGGAGCTGCTGGCGCAGGCTACGCAGTATGACCCGCGCATGGTCGGCATTGTGATGACCGGGCACGGCACGGTGGAGTTGGCAGTGAAGGCCATGAAGGCCGGGGCGGCCGATCTGCTGACGAAGCCATTTTCACCCGACGATATGGTGCACGCGGTTCGGCGCGTCTTGGACATGCAGCAGCTGCGTCACGAGCATCGCGTGGTGAAACACGCGATGGTGCGCGGTCTGCGCATCGATCCATTTCAGCTGGGCGACGTGCGCTCAAGCGGCCCGGGTACTCGCAGCGCGCAGCCGCAGGCCCAAGCCGGTGCGGGCAGAGGCGACCAGGCGGGTCGTGAGTCGACACAGTCTCCGGATTATTTGCGCGGCTTGGCGGAAGGCGAGCGTCGTCTGAAGGAACAGGCCGCACAGTTTGCGAAGCGCGAGCTGATCGTGGCGGAACTGGCAAAACAGTTGGCGACCGCGACAGCCGAATTGCCGGTGCGGATGGAGGCCGAGGTCGTGCGCCTTGCTTTCGAGATTGCGCGGAAGGTCGTCCAGAGCTGCGCCGAACGTGATCGTGAGTTGGTCGTCACGCAGGCGCGCGACGCGCTGTCGAGGATCGCCGACGCCAAGGTCGTGCGTATTTTAGTGCATCCGAGTGAAGTGGCGCTGATGACCGAGCTGCGCGAACAACTGACCTGGTCGCTGGATGGACCGGCCGCCATGCGCATCGATTCCGATCCCACTGTGGCCCCCGGCGGCTGCCGTGTGGAGACGCCGACGCATCTCGTGGACGCCACGGTCGATGGGCAGTTGGCCCGCATTGCGGAACGATTCAGACAGGGAGCGAGCGCCGATGCGCACTGAGTGGTTAGATCGCCTCGATCCGGTCGCCGTCCACGGGCGTATCGCCCAAGCCACCGGCATTGTGCTGGAAGGCTATGGCCCGGCCACCTCGATCGGCGAATTGTGCGAGGTCTCGCGTGAGGACGGCGGGACGCCGTTGACGGCGGAAGTCGTCGGCTTTCGCGGCGAGCGCATCATGCTGATGCCGCTCGGCGATACGCGCGGCGTCGGCCCCGGCAGCCGCCTGACCATGAAGGGGCGCTCGGCGAGCGCGCCGGTGGGCGCCGGCCTGTTGGGCCGCGTCATCGACGGGCTCGGGCAGCCGCTCGACGACAAGGGCCCGATCGACATCGAAGCGCTGTATCCGCTCTATCAGGTGCCGCTGAATCCCTTGGATCGTAGTCGCATCGCGAAGCCGTTGGATGTCGGCGTGCGCTCGATCAACGCGCTGCTCACCTGCGGCCTGGGTCAAAAGGTCGGCATCTTCGCCGGCGCGGGCGTCGGGAAAAGCGTGCTGCTCGGCATGCTCAGCCGCAACGTAGTGACGGACGTGAGCGTGATCGCCTTGATCGGCGAGCGGGGACGCGAGGTGAAAGAATTTCTCGAGCGCGACCTGCGACCGGAAGGGTTGCAGCGCACGGTCGTGGTGGTCGCCACGTCGGACCAACCGCCGTTGGTGCGGTTGCGCGGGGCGTTCCTTGCCACCGCCATCGCCGAATACTTTCGCGATCAGGGCCGTCAGGTGCTGTTACTCATGGACTCGCTCACGCGGTTTGCGCAGGGACAGCGTGAGGTCGGCCTCGCTATCGGCGAGCCGCCGACGACCAAGGGCTATCCCCCGTCGGTGTTCGCGTTGCTGCCGAAATTGTTGGAACGGGTCGGCACCTGCCGCGGCGCCGGGACCCTGACCGGGCTCTATACGATCTTGGTGGAAGGCGACGACCTCGCCGATCCTATCGCCGACTCCGCGCGGTCGATCCTGGACGGGCACATCGTGCTGACGCGCGACTTGGCCGCGCGCAATCACTATCCAGCGATCGACATTCTCCAGAGTACCAGCCGCGTGATGCGAAGCGTGATTTCGTCCGAGCACGATCGGGCGGCGCGGCAGGTGGTCGAGTTGTTGGCGACCTATCAGCGCGCGGAAGACTTGATCACCGTCGGCGCGTATAAGCCGGGCATCAATCCCAAACTGGACCGCGCGGTGAAAGCCAACGAGGCGATTCAGAATTTCTTGAAGCAGGAAAAAGACGAGCGCGCGGACTTCGCGTCCTGCGTCAGCGGTCTGTTGAAACTGGTGGAGCAGGCGCGATGAAATTGGATGTGCTCAAGCGCTTTCGCCAGCAGACGGAAGACCACTGTCGCTTGGAGCTGGCCGATGTGGAATATCGGCTCGCGCAGGCGCAGGAGCTACAGGTCCAACGGACACGCACCGCCGATATCCGCGCGACGGCCTACGTCGCCGGCAGCGGCAAGGGATGGGGCGCCAACGACGCCTGGTTGAGTCATCAGGCGTGGGAAGGCAGTGAGATCGAAGTGAAGGCCTCGCTCGCCACACTGGCCACATTGACGGCGGAGCGCGCCACCAAGCAGGCGGCGCTGGCCCTGGCCGTTCAAGAGCGCAAGCAGATGGAGTTGATGGCGCAACGGCGGCTGCGCGAGCGCGAGCGGAAGCTGCGGCGTCGCGAGCAGTTGCAGTTGGACGACTTTGCGAACGGGCGTTGGGCGATGGCGGCGCAGGAGCGCACCAGGCAGGAACAGGATGAGCACGAGCGGCGGCGAGTGGGGCAGTTGCCCATTGCCGACGGCGATGCCACGGATGGAGGACGACTCTCGTGACTGCGCGTCGAGGACAGCCGCTCTGGCTTGCGCCGCTGCGAAACCCGCTCAGTGCGCTGGGCGTGGCGGCGGTCGGCCTCGTGATCGGCCTCCTCTGGGACGCCGGGCAGGGGATGCTCTTGCACAGCGGGAGCGAGGCGAAGGCGAACAGTACGGCGGTCGCCGAACCGGAGACCCCATCCAATGGCGGAGCGGGCGCGACGGACGGCATGGGCGCCAAACGGTCTGCCGCCTCCTCCGCGCTGACCATCAAGGGCCCCGCCGTAGACGTGCCGAAAGAAGTGCTCAACATGCTGGATCAGCGGAAGCGCTTTCTGGATCAACGGGAAGATGCGCTACGCGCCGAGCGCGCCCGACTCGACACGCTCAAGCAAGACCTGGAGCTGCTGCTCGATCGCTATGAAGCGTCGGTGAAGGCGTACGAAGAAGAGCAGGAAAAACAGCGCGCGGCTAAGGTGGCGGACGAGGAGGCGGCCAAGAAGCGTCGTGAGGCCGCGGCGGCCGCGCGTCAACAATCGTTCGACACGGTCACGAAAATCTATGAAGCGATGCCGTCCGAAGAAGCGGCGGAGCGTATCGAGAAGATGCCCGTTCCGCTGGCCGTGAATGTCTTGGGCTCCCTTAAGAGCAAGACGGCCGGTGCGATCCTCGCCAACGTGAGTGTGGGGAAGGCGGCGCGCCTCAGCGAGCAGCTGTCCAAGCTTCCACAGAAAACGCCTCCGAAAGCTCCCGACAAAAAGAAGTAGTAGCAGCGATGCGCGCGGGCGCAGCTACGGATGCGGCCGCGACTGCGGCTACGCCTACGTCTGCGCGTGACGCTGAGGCGGACGGTTGCCCGTCGCCTCAGACGCCGTCTCGAGACTAGTGTGCGGCTTCCGTCTGCATGAGGGTGGGGAGCACGGGGGCCTGCTGCGTCTGTTGCGCGATGAGGCGGAATAATTCGACGCCGATAATGCCGAGGCCCTGTGCGGCAGGGGAGTGGGGCGCGGATTCCACGACCGGCAGAAAGCGCCGGACGGCCTGCGGCACCGACGGATCATCGGGAATATTGCCTAAGACACGGAGATCCCCGCCGACATACTTTTGGAGCAGGTTGCGGAGGTGATGCACGTTCACCTGCGACCGACCGGTGGTGCGGTTGACGATCAGGCCCGGGCGAAACGTCTGGAGCGCGGCAGCGGCGATCGTGCGGCCTTCCGCGTCGGTGGCGCCCGCCACCTCCATGACCTCATCCACGCTGTTGAAATCGCGCGCCGACAAGGCATCCGCCATTGCACTGCGCGCGAGGAAGCAGGCCAGCACCCGCCGAATCGCCGCCAGCTTCACGAAGCGATAGAGATCCAGGACAGACGTCGGCTCCGGCGTGGCGACGACGACGTGGATGTCGGCCATCAGGAAGAAATCCAACGCGTGGTAGCTGGTTCCGGCGCCGATGTCGATGATGACTACGTCGGCCGCGATGTCGCGAAACTGTTTCATCAGCCGCTTCTTTTTGGCGAAGGGCATGTTGGCGGTCGCCAAGGTGTCGCCGGTGCCGGCAATCAAGCGCAGGTTGGCATGCAGCGTCAGCGGCAGGGCCACGTCTTCCAGATGCGCGACGCGCTTATCCAAAAAGTCCGTAATGGTGACGGCCGGATGCAATTGTCCGAGGAGAATATGATCGTCCGCTCCGCCCACATCCATGTCGGCCAACACGACCTGATGGCCGGCTTTTGCGAGCAGCAGCGCGAGATTGGTCGAGACGACGCTTTTACCCACGCCGCCTTTGCCTGACGCGATAGAAATTAATACGGGCATGGCCAGCCATCCTTTGCTGATGAGGGCGCGGCACGCGCGCGCCTCCGGAGACAGAGAGTATGCTGTCTGTATTGTATCGACGGGGAAAAATCTTGAGAAGTAAATTGCAGGAATCGACGCGCCGCCTGAGCGGCGGCGCGTCTGACTGCGATTAGCTGCGGCTGACGTGACGGATCACATCGGTGGGAATGTCGGTCAACGAGAGGATCTTGTCGACGCCTCCCAGCTTGATGGCTTCCTTCGGCATGCCGAACACGACGCAGCTCGCCTCGTCCTGCGCGATCGTGTAGGCCCCGGCCTGTTTCATAGCCAGCATGCCCTTGGCGCCGTCGTTGCCCATCCCCGTCAGGATGACTCCGACGGCGTTCGCGCCCGCAATCTTGGCGACGGAATCGAACATCGCATCGACGGACGGGCGGTGGCGATTGATCGGCGGCTCCTGGTTCAACCGCACGCTGTAGCGCGCGCCGCTCCGCACGAGCGTCATGTGATAGTTGCCGGGCGCGAGCAGGGCATGGCCGGGGAGCACGCTGTCGCCGTCCTCGGCTTCCTTCACGGAAATCCGGCATTGCGTGTTCAGCCGATCCGCGAACGACTTCGTGAACTTTTCCGGCATGTGCTGCGTCATGATGATCGGTGGTGTGTTCGGCGGCAACACTTCCAGCACGCTCTTGAGCGCTTCGGTCCCTCCTGTGGAGGAGCCGATGGCGATGATCGTATCCGTCGTTTTCAGCATCGCGGTGGGCAGCACGACCGCCTTGGCCTGGGTGGCGCTCGACGGCTTGCGTGCGGCGATTTTCGCCTGGGCCGCGGCCTTCACCTTCGTCGTCAGTTGCTCGGACAGGTCCTCCAGCCCGGCGCGCACGTCGAGCTTGGGCTTGGTGACGAAATCCACCGCGCCGAGTTCCAGCGCACGCAAGGTCGTCTGGCAGCCAGCCTCCGTGAGCGAGCTGACCATGATGACCGGCGTCGGGCGCCCGGCCATGAGCTTTTCCAGAAACGTCAGGCCGTCCATCCGCGGCATTTCCACGTCCAGCGTGATGACGTCGGGATTGAGCGATTTGATCTTCTCGCGCGCCACGTAGGGATCCTGCGCGGTGCCGATCACTTCGATCTCGTCGTCCTTCGACAAGAGGTCGCTCATGATTTGGCGGACGAGGGCCGAGTCATCGACGATCAATGTGCGGATCTTTGCCATAACAAGTCTCCTTCAACTGGCAGCCTGCAGCAGTCGGCGTGATGGTCCGGCGCGCGCAAACCCGGCTCCGGACGCGTCCACGCCGGTGTCTCAAAATAGCGTGACGTCGCTGGTCTGTACTTCCGTCGCGCGCTGGAGTTGTTTCTGGTACTCCTGCTCGCGGGCGAAAATCGTGTTGTTCTTCACCTGCTCGATCTTTTTCATCAGCACTTTCCCGCTCTGGGGAAAGTAATACACCTTGCGCGGGAAGACGTCTCCCAAATCCACCTTTTCCGGTATGTAGCCTTCCTGCTTCATGAAATCGAGCGCCCATTTCGCGTTGTTGGCGCCGACGTCGAGGGCCCCCTCGTAAATCTTGCCGCCCCCGAAGAGCTTGATTTCCAAGCGATGCTTCAAGCCGCCCCGCTTGAGGATCTCGTTGATGAGCTGTTCCATCGCAAAGGAGCCGTAGCGCGTGGACTCACCGCCCCACGAATCGCCGGAATGATTTTTCGGCGCGGGGAGCATGAAGTGGTTCATGCCGCCGACCTTTGCGATGGGGTCACGAATACAGGCGGAGACGCAGGAGCCGAGGACCGTGTAGACGATCATCGAATCCTTCGTCACAAAGTATTCGCCCGGCAAGATGGCCGCGATTTCTTCGGTGAAGCGGGGATCCCGCATGCGCCGAATGTGACTGAAGTTCGAGGTGTCGATCTCGGCCATGAAATTACGCTGCCTTTCGATAGATGGTCGGCGCGACGGATTCGAACGCGTGATCGATCCATTGCAAACTTTCCGAATGGCCGATGAACAGGTGCCCGCCGGGCCGCAAGTACTTGTGGAACTTGCCCACCAACGTTTCCTGCGTCGGACGGTCGAAGTAGATCATCACGTTGCGGCAGAAGATCAGGTCGAGCGGCTGCTTGATGGGAAAGCGCTCGTCCATCAGGTTCAACCGGCGAAACTTGATCAGCCCCGCCAACTGCGGTTTCACGCGAAGCTGGCCGGACTGGTCGCCGCGCCCGCGCAGGAAATGCCGCTGCACGACGTCGGCCGGCAGGCCCTGCACACGCTCGTCGCCGTAGATGCCGGAGGCCGCCTTGGCCAAGACGCGCGTCGAGATATCCGTCGCCAACACTTGAAAGTTCCACTGGCTGGGCATGTCCACGCCGTCCCAGAGCGTCATCGCGATCGTGTAGGGCTCCTCACCGCTGGAGCAGGCCGAGGACCAAATGCGGATGCTCTTGGTGCTCTGTTGCTCCGGCAGGATGACGTCGCGGAGATACTCGAAGTGCTTCGGCTCGCGGAAAAAGTCGGTCTTGTTGGTCGAGACCAAGTCCAGCATCCGGGTGAATTCTTCACCCTCGGGATCTTGGGCCACGATCTCGTAATAGGCCTGGAACGCCGGTAAGTTCAAGTCGCGCAGCCGCTTGGAGAGGCGCGAGACGATCAGCGATTTCTTGTTGTTGCCCAGCGAGATGCCGCTGCGGTTATAGATCAGGCTGCGAAAATGCTCGTACTCGGTATCGCTGAGGGGATATTCCATAGGGGGTACTCCGAGTGAAGGCCTGATGAGTCGGCGCGCGCCTCAGGGGAGGCACGCGCGCCTGGTCCTACCGATGGTTAGAACTCCTCGAAATCGTCGTGCTTGCGGCGGTCGTGGCCGTTGCCGGACCCGACGTGTGTCGCCGGTGCCGGAGCTTTGGCCGCCGGCTTCTTGACGGCCGGCGCCGGCGCCTTCTGTGCGCTCTGCGCCCCCGCGCTTACAGACTTGTCGGTCGTTAGCTTCCCGGTCTTGAATGCGGCGACCTGGGCCATGAGGGCCTTGGCCTGCTCGCTCATCGACTGGCTGGCGCTGGTGGTCTGCTCCACCAAGGCCGCGTTCTGCTGCGTGCCCTCGTCCATAGAGCTGATGGCCTTGTTCACCTGGTCGATGCCCTGGGCCTGCTCCTGGCTGGCCGCGGTAATCTCGGCGATGATGTCCGTGACGCGCTTGACCGAGCCGACGATCTCGTCGAGCGTCTTGCCCGACTGATTGACCAGCTCGCTGCCGTCGTTCACCCGTTGGATGGACTCGTTGATGAGGCCCTTGATCTCCTTGGCGGCCGTCGCCGAGCGCTGCGCCAGGTTGCGCACCTCGGTGGCAACCACGGCGAAGCCGCGGCCATGCTCCCCCGCGCGGGCCGCTTCCACGGCCGCGTTGAGGGCTAAGAGATTCGTCTGGAAGGCGATCTCATCGATCACCGTGATGATGTCGGCGATCTTCTTGCTGCTCTTGTTGATCTCCTCCATGGCCGTGACGGCCTTGCTGGTGATGCTGCCGCCCTTGTCCGCCAC
>JAYREW010000025.1:0-41126 GCA_041908685.1 Nitrospiraceae bacterium
GTTGCCTGGGGGGGGGGGGGTTGCGGGGCCCCCCCCCCCCCCCCGCGGGGGGCCCCCCCCCCGGGGGGGGGGGGGGGCCCCTGTCTCTGCACGCCCTCGCACGTGATCGGCGGCCGTACGACCGCCGATCCGCCTAGATATCGTAATACAGGAAATACTCGTAGGGCACCGGGCGTAACCGCATCGGATCGACTTCCTTCGTCCGCTTGTAGCTGATGAAGGCTTCGATCACGTCTTCGGTGAACACGCCGCCCTTGAGCAGGAATTGATAGTCCTTCTCCAGGTTATTGAGCGCGTCGTCCAAGCTGCCCGGCATGGTGCGGATTTTGGCCATCTCGCTCGGCTCCAGATCGTAGAGATCCTTCTCAGCCGGCTCGCCCGGGTTGATCTTGTTTTCGATGCCGTCCAACCCCGCCATGAGCATCGCGGCGAAGGCCAGGTACGGATTGGCGCCGGGATCGGGGAACCGCACTTCAATGCGCTTGGCCTTGGGGCTCGGCGAATACATCGGAATGCGGATGCCGGCCGACCGATTGCGGCTGGAATAGGCCAACAACACCGGCGCTTCAAAACCCGGCGTCAACCGCTTGTACGAGTTGGTCGTCGGGTTGGTCAGCGCCGCCAACGCGGGAGCATGCTTCAAAATGCCCCCGATGTAGTAGAGGCACATCTGCGACACGCCCGCATATTCCTTCCCGGCAAAGAGCGGCTTGCCGTCTTTCCAGATGCTCTGGTGCGTGTGCATCCCCGAGCCGTTATCGCCGAACAACGGCTTCGGCATGAACGTCACGGTCTTGCCGTGGCGACGGGCGACATTCTTCACGATGTACTTGTACATCATCATCTTGTCGGCCGTGCGCAGCAGACTATCGAACCGAATGTCGATCTCCGCCTGACCGGCCGTGGCCACCTCGTGATGGTGCTTCTCGATGCTGATCCCGGCCTTCTCCATCTCCAGGACCATCTCGGAGCGAATGTCCTGCTGGGTATCGGTCGGGGCGACAGGGAAATAGCCCTCTTTGTAGCGGATCTTTCCGCCCAGGTTCGGACCTTCCTGGCCGCTGTTCCAAATGCCCTCTTCGGAATCGACGGAGTAGAACGCGCTGTGATTGGTCTGGTCGTACCGAGCCTGATCGAAAATGAAGAATTCGGCTTCCGGCCCCCAGTAGGACGTATCGCCGATCTTCGTGCTTTGCAGATATTTTTCCGCCTTCTGCGCGATGAAGCGCGGATCGCGGTCGTACATTTCCCGGGTGATCGGGTCCACGACATTGCCGATGAGGCTGAGCGTGGGCACGGCACAGAACGGATCCATGCAGGCCGTCTCTGGATCCGGCACCAACAGCATGTCGCTGTTGTTGATCGCGCGCCAGCCGCGGATCGACGAACCGTCCAGCCCCGACCCGTCCTTGAACAGCCCTTCCGTCAACTCCCCAACAGGGATCGTAAAGTGCTGCCAGGTGCCGATGAGGTCGACAAACTTCAGGTCGACCATCTGCACCTTGTTTTTCTTCGCCATCTCTAAGACTTCCTTGACCGTCATCTCACTCCTCCTTGTGAAAACACCAAGCCACGTTTGCCGCTATCCATTCGCCAGGCGCGGCGGCGCGGCCGCGCCCGCACAAAACTCATCAATTTTCGCCGTGAGCGTGACCCGAATGCGCTCGCGCCGGGCCGGATCGTCGATCGTCGCGCCCGTCTGCGCATCCGTCACGTAAAACACGTCCGCTACCTGATCCAACCGCGTCGAAATCCGCGCGGCATGCACCGAGAGTCCCAACTCGACGAGACTCCGAGTGATCACGTAGAGCAACCCCTGCCGATCGTCCGCAAACACATCGATAATCACGAACCGATCGGATGTTTCGTGATCAAGCTGCACTTCTGTTTTTTGCCGAAACCCAGGCACCTCACGATCGGCGCCCAGCCGCCCCCCGCGTGCCAGCAAGGCCTCCACGGTCTCGGTTCCGGCGAGGACATCGCGGATCGCGCGCGCAATTTCCTCGCGCCGAGCCGAAGACGGCGCACCGATCCAGTCCGGATCCTGCACTTGGAACGTGTCGAGGACCAGATCGTCGCCACGGGTCAGAATTTGCGCGTCCAAGATCCGCAGCCCATGTGCAGCCAACACACCGGCGATCTTGCTGAAGAGGCCGGTCGTCAGGTTGTTCCAGGTCATCACCGTATATTCACAGGTGCCTAACTCGGCGTGGTAGTCGCTATCCACCACGACCTGCCCCGCCTCTAATCCGCGAATCGCGGTCAGGTGCGCCGCAATGCGCGTGGGAGACGTCGCATGCCGGTACCGGTCCGGGAAGCGCGACAATTCCTGCGCCACCTCCGCCGCATCGAGCAGCGGCAGATTTTGCGCCTGCATCGCCGCTTGAACGTCACGCACGATAGCCAGGAGCTGCGGCTCGTGGCCCGCTGCAGGTCGTTCCCCGGAGACGTCCACCAGCGCGCGCTGATACAGCTCCAGCAGCAGCGACTCTTTCCACTTTGTCATCACACCCGGGCCGACCGCCGTGATATCCGCCACCGTCAGGATCAAAAGTTTGCGCAAGACCTCCGGCGTCCCGACCGCACGCACAAACGGACGCAGGACACGCTCATCGTAGGGATCGCGGCGAAAGGCGGTGTGCGCCATCAGCAGATGGTGGTGCACGAGAAACGCCAACGTGCGGCGGTCCTCGTCACTCAGCCCCAGCCGCGCGCCGAGGTCCTCGGCCAATCGGCGGCCGACCTCACTGTGATCCTCCTCGCAGCCCTTGCCCAAATCATGCAGGAGAATCGCCAGATGGAGGATGTCTTTCCGGTGAATCTCGCGATAGACGGTGCCCAGCATGCCGGGATCCATCGCACAAGCTTCCGCCTTGGACACCGCCAGCAAGCTATGCTCATCTACCGTGTACTTATGGTACTGATTGAACTGCATCAGGCCGCGCACCGCGGCGAAGGCCGGAATGATTTTCTCCAGCACGCGGACTTTGTGCAAGGTCGCCAGCGTGGCGGCAATCGATCCGGGCCCGGCCACGATTCGAAGAAAGGTCTGATGCACATCCGGCGCGTCGAACGCTGCTGTCTCAACCTCCTCCATCCGCTGATGAATCAAATCTAAGATATGCGGATCGATCCGGAGCTGCCTGGCCTGCGCCACCTCAAACATGTGCAGCAACAGGGCCGGCTCACTGAGGACGCGCGCGCGCGCATCCACCGGCACCGTCAGGTGCGCACCTTCCACGATAAAGGCCCCCTCGATACGCGCGGACGGGAGCCAGCGCGTCATACGCGTCCAGGTGGAGGCCTTTCGACAACGGTCGACGAACCGCACGCCCAGATCGTGGAGATTGGCGGAATGACGGTAGTACTGCTGCATGAACTGTTCGACCGCCCGCAAGTGCGGCTGCTCGCGGAGGGGCCACTGCGTCTCGGCGATCCACACCTGTTCGTCGAACGACAGGATGTCCTGCGCCATCCCCGCATGGAGATGCAGCAGGCACCGGATGCGCGAGAGGCATTCCCGCGCGTCAGTGAGCGCCGCCCAATCGGAGCGCGAAAGCAGGCCGCGATCGGCCAGCTCGTTGACCGTCCCCACGCCGTGGCGCGCCAAGGCCACCCACTGCAACAGATGGAGATCCCGCAGCCCGCCCTGACTGCGTTTGACGTTCGGCTCCAACAGGTAGACGGTATCGCCGAATTTATTGTATTCCCGCTGCCGCTCGGCGACCTTCGCATCGATAAACGCATCCGTGCGCGCTCCCATCAGACGCGTTACGACACGGCGCTGAAAGTCTTGAAAGAGATCGGCGCTCCCGGCGAGAAACCGTGCCTCCATCATGGAGGTGCGCACGGTCAGATCGGTGAGGCCCAATTCGAGGCAGTCGGCCACGGTGCGCGTACTATGCCCGACCTGAAACCCGCGGTCCCACAGGTCGTGCAGCACAGCGGTCGAGAGCGCCTGGGCCATCGGCCCGGACTGGCTCTCGTATAAGAACATGATGTCGATATCGGAATGGGGAAAAAGCTCGCGTCGGCCATAGCCGCCGAGCGCGATAAGACAACAGCGTTGGAGGCTGACGTCTATCAGGCGGTGGTCATCGGACCGTCCGGCGCTCCGGTACATCCCGATGACGAGACAATCGACCGTATCGGTGAAGGACGTGAGCACCTCTGCCGCCGCAGCCCCGGCCGCTAAGCGGTGCAACAGCGCCTGTCGTTCCTCGTGAAGGACCACCCCGGACTCCACACGGCTGACGACCTCGACAGCCCGCCCCGCGCGCGGGAGCACGCCCCTCGTCACAAGGCCGTCTCCCCGGTCTCGCCGGTGCGAATACGCACGACGTTGGAGATGTCGCGAACGAAAATCTTCCCGTCTCCGATGCTGCCAGTCTTCGCGCTGCGCGCGATCGTCTCCAAGACCCGCGGCACCTGCGCGTCGGTGACGGCGACTTCCACTTTGACCTTCGGCACAAATTCGATCGTGTATTCCTGCCCTCGGTAGGTTTCCTTATGGCCCTTTTGGCGTCCAAACCCCTTCACCTCGGTCACCGTCATGCCCTGGATCCCGATCTCCAGGAGCGCGTCTTTGACTTCATCGAGCTTGAAGGGTTTGATGATCGCTTCAACCAATTTCATAGCCGTCTCCCGTCGCAACGCGCACGACACCTACTCCCCGCGCCGGCGCGCGCCGACGCGCCGCTCGAAGGTTCCGCGGATCACGAATACGCGCGTTCATTGTGGCCGGAGAGGTCCAACCCGCTGGTCTCATCGTCCGGGGCCACACGCAAGGTGACAGCAGCGTCGATCACCTTGAGCAGCACATAACTCACGACCGCTGAAAAGATCCCGATGACCAGGACCGTCAACGCCTGGACCGCAAAAAACGTCCCGCCGCCGAGGAAGAGTCCGTCGGCACCGGCCGCGTTGACCGCTTTGGAGGCAAACAATCCGGTCGCCAGCACCCCGAAGACACCGCCCACCCCGTGGATGCCGACGACGTCGAGCGCGTCATCATAGCCGAACTGCCCCTTCCACACAATCGCCGCGTAACAGAGCACGCCCGCAATGGCGCCGATGAGCACCGCGGAAAAGGGACCGATATATCCGGCTCCCGGCGTCACCGTTGCGAGACCGGCGACCGCGCCGCTGGCCATGCCCAAGACGGTCGGCTTGCCGCGATGGCGCCACTCGATGATCATCCAGACGACGCCGCCCGCCGCCGCCCCCATATGCGTCGAAAGAAAGGCCGTGACGGCCACCGCGTTGGCCCCTAAGGCACTGCCCGCATTAAAGCCGAACCACCCAAACCACAGCAGACCGGTACCGAGCATGGTCAAGGGCAAGTTGTGCGGGGCCATATAATCGGTCCCGTAGCCGCGACGCGGACCCAGTACGTAGGCACAGACCAGCGCGCTGGCCCCGGAACTGATATGCACGACGGCACCGCCGGCGAAATCGAGCGCCCCCATCGAGGCCAACCACCCACCTCCCCACACCCAATGCGCAACCGGCGCATAGACTAATAGGGACCACCCCAGACTGAACAGCAACACGGCGCTGAAACGAATCCGCTCCGCAAATGCGCCGGTGATCAGCGCGGGTGTGATCGCCGCAAACATGAGCTGAAACATCATAAAGGCTTGATGCGGAATCGTCGGCCCATAGGTCGGGTGGGGCGACAATCCGACATCCGTCAAAAAAATCCAGTCCAAACTCCCGATTATCCCGCCCTTGTCGGGCCCAAACGCCAACGTGTAGCCCACCACGATCCAGAGCAGCGAGATCACGCATAAAATACTGAAGCTGTGCATGATCGTCGCGAGCACATTTTTCTTCCGCACCAGCCCGCCGTAAAAGAGCGCCAGCCCAGGCACCGTCATCGCCAACACAAAGGCGGAGGAGGCCAAGATCCAGGCGGTATCGCCGCTGTCCACCTTCAACGCACCGATCCCTCCGGCGTTCGAGCCGTCGGCCCACACCAACGTCGGCAACACACACTCGATCATCACGACAAGGGCAGCCCACGCCGCCAGCGTCCTCCCTGTCCCTGTGGCCCGCCCCCAATCAATCGACACGTGAGACTCCTGATCGCCGGTGCCTGGGGGAGGCGGCCTGCGCCGCCTCCCCGCATGACCTCAGCCGTTAGATGGCCGACACTAGAACGTCTTCGTGAACTTCAACTTGTAGAAGTCATCGCCGTTGGTCAGGTCCTTACCCACGGTGAAACGAAACGCCATTTCGCCCGGCAATTTCATTTCCACGTACGGACCGATCCAGCGGTAATAGTCCTGGGCGGCACTCGGCGCGCTGTTATCGCGCGTCGTCAACAGTTGCTCATAGTGCCCACCCACCGACCAGACGCTGTTCACACGCACGCCGGCATTCCCCCAATAGTGCAGGAAGTCCCACGTGCCTCGGCCGCCGGTCCGAGTCGAACCCAAGCAGCTGCCCTCAACCGGCCCGAGGCAGGTCGACGCGCCCCCGCCGGGACCGCCCTCACTACGAAGCGCCTTGTAGTAGCCCAGGTAGAACTCGCCTTCGAAGCGATCGTCCATGTAGTTGATGGTGATGTTCGGCACCGCACCATCAAACGCCGTGGTCCGCTCGTTCACGCTGCCGCCGCCGTTCGGAAAGAATCCGCCGCGTGACGACAACAGAGACCCGTGCACGAACCCGATCATCGGCGTGACGGACAAGCGCTTGTCCAAGAACTTCAAATTCAAGCCGAAGTCGGTCTCCAACCAGGGCGCATTGTTATGCACGCCGATGCCGCTGATCTGGGTCCAGTACGTGAACCCGAAGGCCAGCGAGATGTTGTCCGTCAGTCCATAGGTGCCAAAGACTGCCGGATTAAATCCGAAGAAGCTGTCGGCCTGCATCGCCATGGTGACCGCCACCGGATGCTTGGTCGTGTCTTGCAACGGGTCTTCGGCCTGAGCCGAGATCGGGCTCGCGAGCACCCCTGCAACCAGCAATCCCCACATCCAGGATTTCCTGGACTGACGGTGTGATGGAATCATTCTGCCTCCTCCTCCGTGAATGAATGGTGCAAGCGGGTCGTCTTGCTTCACTCGCCGGGAGCGACGACCCCACTCCTGACTCCCTGCGAGGTATTCTTATACGTACTATTTACATTGCGTAGTATGAGCCCGACTCACAGTCGTCCCCCACCGACTACCGGCGTCGCCGCGCCTCTCCGTATGGGCCATAGCGATTCGTGATGGGCATCCGGCGATCCTTCCCCAAGCCCCGAGGCGTAATCTTGATCCCCACCGGCGCCTGCCGCCGTTTGTATTCGCTGCGGTCGACCAACTGCATCACCCGCTCGACCGTGCTGCGGGCAAACCCGCGCGCCACCATCGCGTCAAGCGACTCCTCATCCTCTACGTAGGCTTTCAAGAGGGGATCGAGCACCGCATAGGGTGGCAACGAATCGTCATCACGTTGATTCGGACGGAGTTCTGCGGTGGGCGGACGGTCGAGAATGCGTTTGGTGATCACTGGGTCGGGATGCAGTCGATTGCGCCACTCGGCTAATTCATAGACGAGCGTCTTGGGCACGTCCTTAATAGCGGCGAACCCACCAGCCATATCACCATACAAAGTGGCATATCCGACACTCATTTCGCTTTTGTTGCCGGTCGTGAGGACGAGGTGGCCGAACTTATTGGAGAAGGCCATCAGGAGTGTGCCTCGAATTCGCGCTTGCAGATTCTCCTCGGTGACATCCGACGGCCGCCCGGCAAAATGGCTGGAGAGGGTGGCACGGTACGCATCGAACAGCCCGGTGATGGCGATGGTTTCGCAGGCGATGCCGAGCTGAGCCGTCAACTCCGCCACATCGTCATGGCTGGCCTGTGACGTGAACGGCGACGGCATAAACAGACCCAACACATTCGACGCGCCCAGCGCATCCACTGCCAGCACGGCGGTCAACGCCGAATCGACGCCGCCGCTCAGCCCGATCACGACACAGCGAAACCCGTTTTTCCTTACATAGTCTCGGATGCCCAAGACCAGCGCGCGATAGACCTCCTCCAGCGTCTCCAGCGGATCGTGGAGCACGGGGATGGCCGGCCGGCTCGATGGCGCGCGCCGCGTCGCCACCCGCAGGACATGCCGCTCGACGGCCTGCACACTCCGCACCGCACCGGAGGCCGTTCTGCTCCGCCCTCGGGCCTGCAACCTGGCCTGGGGATGCAGATCCGCCACGAGAAAATCTTCCTCAAACGCGTTCGCGCGCGCGATCACATCGCCGCCGCTGTCGACGATCACACTGTTCCCATCAAAGACCAACTCGTCCTGCCCACCCACCATATTCGTATAGGTCACCAGCACCTGATGGTCGCGCGCGCGCGTCGCCAACATCTGCTCGCGCTGACGACTTTTACGCATGTGAAACGGCGACGCATTGATATTGACGATCACCTCGGCGCCTGCGGCGGCCAGGACTTTGGTCGGCCCTTCCGGCTGCCAGATGTCTTCGCAAATGTTGACGCCGACGGAGTGGCCGTTGATCGAGAAGAGACGGTGGGTTGTCCCGGCGGTAAAATACCGGTTCTCGTCGAAGACGCCGTAGTTGGGAAGATGGCGTTTGGCGTAGGTGGCGATAAGTTTGCCGTTGGCGACAATCGCCGCCGCGTTATACAGGGGACCGCGGCCGCTGCGCACCAGGGCCGGTTGCCGGCTGCGCCCCGGCGGCGCCAGATCGTCCGCCACAAACCCGATCACGGCGACGAGATCCCGGCAGTGCGGCAGCAGGGACTCCAGCGCACGCCGCGTATCGAGCACAAAGCGCGGCTTCAGTACCAAGTCTTCCGGCGGATAGCCCGTCAACGCCAACTCGGGAAACGCCACCAAATCGGCCTTGGCCTTACGCGCCTCCGCCAACCAGCGGCGGATCACGGTGACGTTGCCGGACAGGTCGCCGACCGTCGGATTGATTTGCGCCATGGCGATACGAAACATCTATCGCGTCTCCCGCCGGATCATCGATTCGTGAAGCTCATGAGGCCAAAAAAAAACGCCCTCGATTTCCCTCGTAGGGGGGAAATCCGAGGACGTCGTTGTCCTAGGTCCATGACCGTTCGCCCGTGTGAGACGCCGTTGTCTCAACTTTCGAGGAGGCTTATAGCAAGCGACGGCCGCACTTGTCAATGTGGCCATGTATTTATCTACGCAAGCTTCCCTACGTGACGCTCAACGAAGGTGCGATCGGTTTGAGCACGCGGCCCACACAGCGCACCTCAGCCTGCGGCACGCGCTCCACTCTCAACGACGAGCGTGCTACACTCCCCGCCTGATTCCCACAGCTCTCCTCGACACAAGGATCTCCCAATGACCGTCTCTGACAACGCCCGACTTCAGCCTCACTTGCCCATGAAACCTATTACTACCAGGGCATTGCTCGCGGTCCTCGCACTGACCATGCTCAGCGGATGCGCCGTCTTCTCGCCCTCCCGGACCATGCTCTATGACACGCCGGACGGCCAGGTGCTGCTCGAACAGGTCGTCTCACGCGGCTCCACCGCCGTGTTCCGCGACAAGCAAGAGCTCGGAGCCAGCCATCCGATCATGCTCGATGCCTCTATCCTTGCTCGCGTACTGCAGGGGCTCACCTTTCAGAATTCCACTCGGGCGATCGCGACGGGAACGACTGCGTCAAACCCGGATTCGAACACGATGCCGCTCTTCACCGAACAAGAAATCGCATTCCTCGCGCCACGGTTGAGTGAGGCCTTGTCACGTGCGACGCCATCGCAGTTTGTCGCCTTTCGGCTGCCTCGCGCCTCCCACCCCATACCGGACACCGGATCCCAGACAGATGCGGCAGAGGAACAGACCGCCGGCGCTCTGTACGCGTACGGCCGATCTATTCACCTCACGGTTACCGCCTGGCCCCGGTCGGAGGCATCAGGAACCGCCGACAAGGCCGCGCTTGCTTTTTCCCCCACGTCGGCGCTGCGCCCGGATGCGTACCGACGGTCGGCCCTTCCGTTCCCGAACAACCTGCCTTCGTTTGTGGTCGACTATCGCAAGCTCCCGACAACGCCGATTCGTACGGTCACAGCCGAGTCCGTCACGCCCCAGACGCCGCCTCAGCCAAGCCCAGCGCCTACAGCGCTCGCCACACTGCAGGCGCCGTCACAGAACGACGGGCAGCTACAGCGCGAGTTACAGACCTTAAAGAATCTGATTATTCAGAAGGATCTTGAATTGGAACGGCTGCGGCAAGAACTGCAGCAGGCCAAACAGGAACCGCGCATCACCGCACCGCCGCCGGCCCCGGCTCCAAAAGCGAAAAAGCCATCGGCAACCGTCCCGCCGACTCAGCGACCATAACCAGTTCAGACTCGTCGGCTTTCGCCGCCCGCCTGCCCGTCGATTTCGCCGGCCAATAAGATGGCTTCGGCGACTTCGCGCATCGACTTGCGCATCGTCATGCTCTGGCGCTGGATCAGGCGGAAGGCTTCTTCCTCGGTGAGCCGTCGCGTTCGCATCAGGTGGCCCTTTGCACGCTCCACCACTTTGCGCACGGCCAGCGCTTCTTGCATTTCGAACGACCGCTCCAACAGTGTCGTGTGCTCGATCGCAATGGCGGCCTGATTGGCGATGGCCTGGAGAATCTTGGTTTCCTCGCGACTGAACTGGTACGGCACCGAGGTGTACGTATTGATCACTCCGACCGCCTTGCCGCGCACGAGCATCGGCACGGAGAGTAACGAGCGCAAGCCTTCCGTACGCGCCAGGTCCGGATACATGTAATCACGCTCCGTCGTCACGTCCTGCACGATCATCGGCCGCCGCTCCTGGAGCGCGCGCCCGCTGATGCTTTGGCCGATCCGCAGATTCGGCTTCCGTCGATAGGCTTCACTCAGGCTCTGCGTCGCGACGATCCGCAACTCACCCTTCTCCGGATCGAGCAGCATGATCGAGCAGATCTTCGAGTTCATCAACTCGGCAACCATCGTGACGATCAGCTGAAACACATCATCGATAAGCCGGTTGGAGCTGACAGTCTCCGACACTTGCGACAGCGTGTCCACCTGCAAGGCCTTGCGCCGCATCTCTTCATAGAGCCGGGCGTTTTCAATCGCGCCCCCGACCTGATTGGCGATGGTCGTCAGCAGCGCCACGTCAGCCGCGTCGTAGCGACGCGAGCGTTTGTGCTGCACGTTGATGACCCCCACCACCTCCTGTTTCATCATAATGGGCACGGACACAAACGCCTGATAGCGGTCTTCCGGCAGTCGGTGAAAAAACTTAAACCGCGGGTCGTCGCTGGCGTTGTTGGGGATCACCACGCTCGTCCGCTCTTGCGCCACCCAACCGGTGATGCCCTCACCCAGCCCGATCGTGACGCGGCCGATGAGCTTCGGATGCGGATTTTTGGAAGCCCGCAGCACCAGTTCGCTTTTGTCCTCGGACAGCAGATAGAGCAGGCAGGCGTCGCCGGAGGTCACTTCAACCACCACATCGACGATGTGGCGAAGCACAGCTTCGAGATCGAGCGTGTTGCTGATGGATTCGCTGATACGATGGAGGACTTCGACTTCGCGCGTCTTTTGCTGCAAGGCCTGCTGCGCGCGCTGGAGGTGCGTGGAGCGCGTAGCCACTAGGTCTGCCTCGCGGCTTTCGCCTGCCGCCGGAACCACAGGGAGAATGCCTCGCGCGCCAGCGGGGCTACCCGCACAGCGCCGATACGCTCCGGCCACACGCCGTAGACCGTCCCTTGGACGACTTTCTTATCGTGCTGCATGGCCTCCCAGACCTGCTCCTCGGCATAGCGCGGCATGTCGGTCGGCAATCCCGCCGCGTGGACCAGCGCCTCGATCCGCGCGACCGTGCCCTCGTCGCACAACCCCATCGACGCGGCCAACGAGGCTTCCTGCACCATCCCGATCGCCACCGCCTCGCCATGGATATGGCGGCGATACTGCCCCAACGTCTCCAGGGCATGGCCGATCGTATGACCGTAATTCAAAATACGGCGGCGGTCGCCCTCCCGCTCATCCTCCGCCACCACCTCGGCTTTAATTCGACAAGACTGCTGAATGACGTAGGCGATTGCGTCGGGCTTCAGGCCCCTGATGTGGGTCATGCTGGTTTCCAAGCGGCCGAACAACTCTGCGTCTGCGATCACACCGTACTTGATGACCTCAGCAATGCCACCAAGCAACTCCCGCTGCGGCAGCGTGCGCAACACCGTCGGGTCGATCCAGACCGCGCGCGGCTGGTAAAAGGCCCCGATGAGGTTCTTGCCTTTCGTGTGGTTCAGGCCTGTCTTGCCGCCCACGCTCGAGTCCACCTGGGCAATGACCGTGGTAGGAATTTGAACAAAAGGCATCCCGCGAAGATAACTGGCGGCCACAAACCCGGTCAGATCGCCGACGACACCGCCGCCGAGCGCAAGCAGATAGGAACTGCGCTCGAAACGACTTTTCACGAGGCGGTCCAAAATAGTCGACCACCAGCGCACGCTTTTCGCCCGCTCTCCGGCCGGCACCGTGATGAGAGAGGCGGTGAAACCGGCGGCCTGGAGCGATCGCGTCAGCGCCTGCGCATACAAGGGGCCCACGTTGCTGTCGGTGACGACACCCACCTGGCCTTTGCCACCCAGTCGACGCAGCGCGTCGCCGCAGTCCGCCAGCAGCCCCGGCTGTATCGCAATGTCGTAACTCCGCTCGCCGAGCGGGACAGGCACAATGATTGATGGGGACAGGGTCATAGAGATGGCCGATGGGTCGCAACGAGAGGTGGAGGCACAGCCCGGAATGGTAGCACAGGGAGACGCGCGTTAAAACTCGCGCACGTAGCGTTGATAGGCGTCGAAGTTGCGCTTCATTTCATCGACGGTATCGCCGCCGAACTTTTCGACGAAGGCGTTGGCGAGCTCGAAGGCAATCACTGCTTCTCCGACGACGCCGGCCGCCGGGACGGTACAGATGTCCGAGCGTTCGACGGTCGCTTCAAACGGCTCTTTCGTTTTGATATCGACGCTTTGCTTGGGGCTATAGAGCGTGGCGATCGGCTTCATCGCGACGCGGATGACGATCGGTTGGCCGTTGGTGATGCCGCCTTCCAGCCCACCGGCATTGTTCGTCTTGCGGATAAACGACTGGGCCGCCTTATCGTAAAAAATATCGTCGTGTACTTCCGACCCGAAGCGGCGGGCCGACTCGAAGCCCATGCCGATTTCGACGCCCTTCATCGCTTGGATACTCATCGCAGCCATCGCCAAGCGAGCGCTCAGGCGACGATCCCACTGCGCATAGGTACCGAGTCCGATGGGTACGTTCAGGGCCACGACCTCGAACACGCCGCCCAGCGAATCACCACGGTGCTTGGCCGTGCGGATCTGCTCAATCATCTTCGCGCCGGCTGCCGCGTCGGCACAACGCACGTCGGAGGCTTCTGCCCGCTCGTACGCCTCACGCGGATCGGTCAGCGGCGGCGCCACGACCCCACCGATCTCCGTCGTATAGCTGACGATGGTGACGCCAAACTGTGCTAGCAGCGCCTTGGCGATCGCGCCGATGGCCACACGAATCGCCGTCTCGCGCGCGCTGGCCTTTTCGAGCACATTCCGCACATCGGCATGCCCATACTTGATCGCCCCAACAAGATCCGCATGCCCGGGGCGCGGATGGGTCACAACCTTTTCAGTCGACATCGGGCCCGGCTCCGAGGCCATGACCTCGCGCCAATTCTCCCAGTCTTTATTGGCGACCATCAGCCCGATGGGATTGCCGATCGTGAAGCCTTTGCGGACGCCGCAGTAGAATTCGACGCGGTCCTGTTCCACCCGCATGCGGCCGCCGCGGCCATAGCCTTTTTGGCGGCGCGCCAAATCGTGATTGATGAACTCGGCGGTCAGCGGAAGGCCGGACGGCACGCCCTCAAGGACGGCCAACAGGGCTTTCCCGTGCGATTCACCTGCGTTGAGGTAGCGAAGCATGGTGTAGGACCGAGGAGGTTCCCGTGAGTCGTAAATGCCGCCTGCTGTCGGGCGACACTGTACCCTACTCGTCGAAGGAATTTCCAGCGGAAGTCGCGCAAGGCGCGTATCCCACCACGATGAGATTGGATGAGATCAGAAGGAGTACAGGGGACTGTAGAGGATGGGTCAGGATGGGATGGTAAGCGACCGCGCCGGACACGATGTCCTGGCGGCCTTGATCGGCCGCCAGGAGGAAACCGCGACTAGCTCTTTACGATGTTCGGCGTCAGGAAGATCAGCAATTCCTGCCGCGCGATGTCCTCGACCTTGTTCTTGAACAGCCATCCCAAGACCGGGATGCGCGAGAGATACGGGATACCGTTCACGTTGTTCTGTTGCGCATCGACGTAGACGCCGCCGATGACCATCGTCTCGCCGTCACGCACCAACACCTGCGTGTTGGCTTCGCGCTTATCGATGCTCGGACCGGCCGGGTTGCTACGGGCGCCGACCGCGTTGCGCGTGGCGCGCACCTTCATCATGATCAACTTGGCGACCTCGTTCGGGTCACGCGAGGTGATCTGCGGCGTCACCTGCAGTTCCAAGTTCGCATCGACGAAGGTCGTCTGCGTACCCTGGAGCGACACGGTCTGGAACGGAATCGATTCACCCTGCGAGATCTTGGCGTCCCGTTTATCCAACGTCGTGATCTTTGGCGACGCGATCACCTTGGTCAATCCCAAGGCTTCACCGGCAGACAGGCGCAAGTCGAGCAAGGCGCCATCGGCACGGCCAAACTGAAAGCCCAACGTCGGCGCAGGCGACAAGCCCGCGACCGTCGCCGGCAAGTTGACCAACCAATTGCCTTCCGGCGCGCCGAATCCGCCCGTCGTACCCGCGCGGAAGTTGGCAACTCCGTTCGAGCTGCCCAGCTGATTCACGTTGCTCAGTCCCCACTGAATACCGAGCGACCGCGTGTAGTTCGTATTCGCCTGCACCACGCGCGCTTCGATTTCCACCTGCGGAACTTGAATATCCAACCCATCGATCATCTGCTTAATGACGCCGATCTTCGATTCGACATCGCGCACGATCAGCGCATTGCTGCCGGCATTGGCCTGCATCTGTCCGCGCGACGTGATGTACTGACGCAAGGAGGTCATCACTTCCTGCGACTGCACGTTGCG
Organism: Nitrospiraceae bacterium; assembly: GCA_041908685.1. Lineage (GTDB taxonomy): Bacteria > Nitrospirota > Nitrospiria > Nitrospirales > Nitrospiraceae > BQWY01. The sequence goes on from JAYREW010000025.1 coordinate 15,127, forward strand.
CAGATAGAAAATCCGGGTGACCAATTCTTCGGCCGCGGCCTTGGAATTCTTGGCGTTGGCTTCTTCCTGCTGCTGCTTGGCGATATTCGACAGCGTATCGACCCAGACGATGTTGCCCTGCTTGATCATGCCGAGGCCGTTCATCTTCAGCATCATGTCGAGGGCCTGGTCCCAAGGCACGTTGACGATCTTCATCGTCACCTTGGCCTTCACCCCTTCCCCCACCACAATGTTGAAGCCGCTCACTTCGGCGATCAGGCGCAGAACGTTGGTGATCTCCGCAGCCTGAAAATCAAGCGACATCTTGCGGCCGGCATAGTGCGGCTGTTCCACCGCCACTTCGTCGCGATTGGCCCCTTCACCAATGTTGGTCATCTGGGCCAACTGGGGCTTCACCGCCAAGCCGAAAGGCTGGGCCGAGACCAAGCGGGACACTGTGGCCACCTGCGCCGACTCCGTTGCCGTCACCGCAGCCGCGGGGCGCGCTTCACGAGCGGCCGAAGGGACCGAAGGGGTCGCCGGCGCGATCACAGCCGCTGCTTCGGCCGCAGCCGCGTCACCAGACTCCTGGCTCTTCGTCAACCGGACAATCAACCCTCGGCTGCTCGGTTCCACCACATAGTGGGCCTGGGCCGTCAAATCGACCACGAGGCGAACCTTGTCGGCATGGCGACCGATCCGCACACGCTCCACAAGACCTTCGCTCGTCCCGGCGATCGGTGCACGAAGGGCCGTCGAAACGCCCGGCACATCCACCACCAGGCGGTTCCCGCTGGCGAGGTGCGCGTCATAGGCCAATCGACCGTTGCCGGACACGACGACCGAGGTCTCGTCATTGAGACGATGCACATCGACACCCGTGATCCGCGAGGCGGCCGCACCCAGCTGGCCGCGCATGGGGAAGTCCACTTGGAGCCCCTTCGCCGTGCGGGTGATTTCCGGCGTCGCCTGCTCACTGAGTTGAAACACGAATTGCGTGCCGCTGCTTGGCTGGGCTAGGCGGTCGCGTAGAACGCGTCGCACCGGCCCCTGCTCGACCAGCAGATCGCCGCTGGGTCCCGTCACGGCCTGGTCGATCGCCAGCATGACCGTCGGCGGCACCTGACTCTGCTCCACTCGATAGATGTCGGTCGAAGCCACGCCGTCAATGGTGACGCGAAGCCGATCCGGCATCTGCTCGACGTCGACCCCCGCGAGGGTCGAGGCCCGGTCCGAGATGATCGGTGCACGTCCCGGGTCCGCCGCCGACACGACTGTCGCGCCAGTCCCGAGCGTGATTGCGAGTGCAGCGGTGAGGAAGGTATGCCGTTTCATTCTGAACCCTCTTTTTGATGAAGTAGTCTGACGAATTCCCGCTCCTGTTTCTTCCCGTAAATATCGGTAAATCGCTCGACCACGATGAGACCCCGTTCCGTGATGGAGGTGATCACGCCGTTATTCGGTCCCATCTGGGCGCCGTTCCGCACCGCATAGCCCTTGCCGTCCGGAGTCTGCACCATGGCCGTGTAGCCATAGGCCCCCCAGACCACACCCACGAGATTGATCTCCGTCAACGCCACGCGCTGCAGCGGCGGCAGGTTCGCCTCATCCTTCTTCGCATCCAGTAATTGGATGAAGGCCGTAAACGGATCGCGGCGACCCGACGGATCGTACACATTGATCTCAGCCGTCTCCGGAACCGCCGCAGCATCGACCGCCGCCGGCTGCACGGACGGAAGCGGATCTGACGGTGCCGGCAGCGCCCGCTCGATTGAGACATCGCCCAGCGGCTTTGTCGGAATGGATGCCGGTTGCGCGGGAGCCATCGTCGGCTTGGCTTCCGACACAGGCTGCGCGCCGGCCTGCAGAGACCAGAGGCTCATGCTCGATGTCAGAAGCGCCGCAAGGCTGATGGCGCCGACCAGGCGCGAACTGAAGATACGCGATGGGACCCAAGACATCTGTCGCATCACTTCGCTCCCGCAGGTGTAGCAGGGGTGGATGGGGCCGCCGGTTGCGCGGGGGCACCCGGGACAGCCGCCGCACCCGGTTTCGCAGCTGCGGCCATGGTCACCGGCTTCTCCTCCGGCGCCGCATAGGCAATCAAATCGAACACGGTCTTGGTGACCACTCGCCCTTGGGCCATGCTGGGATCGCCCATCTTCAAATCGTTCACATTGATGATGCGCGGCATATGGTTCACCCGATCGAAGAACAGGGCCGCCGTGTGATACCCGCCCGTCACTTCCACGTTCACCGGCATCTTCACGAACAACTTAGAGGGATCTTCGGACGGCGAGCCCGGCTTCCAGAGCTTGATATCCAACCCGAGGCGCGTGCCGAGATCCGATAACTGCTTCAACAGCATCACCGCTTCTTCGGCCGGCGGCAGCTTTTCCTTCTTCTTCGCCAGGTCGATCTCCAATTGCTTGCTCGCCGCCATCAATTCGTCCAGGTGCTTGACCTTAATGGTCAGCGTGGTGATTTCCGAGTCGAGCTGGGCGATTTGCGTCGTGAGCGCGGCGATCTGCGCTTCCTCCGGTTCGACGAAATAATAGTAGGTCACCCCCGCGATGGCCGCGACGACCAGCGCGCCCAGCGCCAGCTTCTGCACCAGGGGAATGCCCTGCAACGCGTTTAGGCTCAGCTTCGGCATTTGCATGGTCAGGCCTTCAAGGCGAATTTAAGTTTGAATGAATAGAGGTTGATCTTGTTTTCGGTCGAGGCGCGGGACTCGAGCAACTGAATGCTGTTGAACGCCTCGGTTCGACGCAGGTTATTGACGAACTCCACGATATCGTCGTTCGTCAGCGCGCGCCCTTCCACTTCCACCGTACCGTTGGTGAGATTCAACTTCAGCAGCCAGAGCTTCAACGGATCGAGACTGCGGCTCACCTGATCGAGCACCTTGACCGGCCCGCCTCGCGCCTTCTCCAACTGATCGATGGTGCGGTTCTTATCTTCCAAGACTTTCTTCTTCTGCTCGAAGTCTTGGACCTGCTTGACCTGCTCCTTAAGCGCCGCCACGCGGGTATCCTTGTCGGCCTTGTCCCGCTGCTTGGCTTCACGCTCTTCCTGAATGCCGCTCACATACATCCACGCAGCGAAGAGAGTGACGAGCACCAGCCCGACCGCAATGAGCCCCTCGATACGGGAGTCGAGTTGCCGGCTGACTTGGGCTTTCTTGGGCCGAGGGCCCGCGATCAAATTTATGCGAATCATCAGTCCCCCATTGCGCGAAGCGCTAATCCGACCCCGACCGCCGCCATGGGGCCGAGTTCGTCGAGCTGCGCCGCATCGCCACAGCCGGAACAATCGATTTCACCGAAGGCATTGGCCATCTCCACGCGAATCTGCATCCGCTCCTGCAGATGCTCGACCAATCCCTTGACCTTGGCACCGCCTCCGCACAGAAGAAGGCCGGCCACCTCGCCCTCGCCGCTCGTGCTCTTGTAATAGTCGACCGTACGGGCGATTTCCGAGGCGACCTCTGCGTTGACCGTCTCCACCACCATCTGGACGGATTCCTCAACGTCCTGACGTTTGCGCGTGCCCTTCTTGATCTCCTCGGCCTCGTCGAACGACAGTCCCAACTCGCGCTGAATGGCTTCCGTATACTTGTTGCCGCCTAAGGGGATGTCCCGCGTAAACAGTGACACGCCATCGCGGATGATGTTGACGTTCATCACGCTGGCGCCGACGTTCACCAGCGTCACCACATCGCCCTTGGACCCGGGATAGTTCACATCGTGCATGTTCTGAATGGCGAAGGCGTCCACATCCATGACCTCGGGGGTGAGTCCGGCCGCCTTCACCAGCTCACAGAGTTCATTTACCTTGTCCTTCTTGGCCGCCACCAACAGCACGGACATTTGCCCGTCGCCCTCGTCGCCGGCTTCGCCCGGATGCAGGACATGAAAGTCGAGATTGACTTCGTTGATATCGAACGGAATGTACTGCTCAGCCGCCAACTTGACCTGGCCTTCGAGCTCCTCTTCCGGCATCGGCGGGAGGCTGATCTTCTTGACGATCACCGCATGCCCGGAGATCGAAATCGCCACGTTCTTTTGCTTAATGCCCTGCTCTTTCAGCAGCTCTTGGATGGCCGCAACCACCCGCCCTTCATCCATGACCGTCCCGTCGACGATCACTTCAGGCTCTAAGGGCTTCACCCCATATTTCTGCAGGATGTAGCGGCCCTTCGCTTCCTTTAATTGCACGACTTTGATGGCGCTGGACCCGATATCGAGTCCGACGAGCAAGCGCTTGGAGGCCAACAGGGAGGCAAAATCGGTGGAGAGGACGTTCCGCAATTGCGCCAGCATGGGTGCCAACTCCTTATCGCCCGATCAGGTGCGTCAGAGACCGTCGCAGCGCCTCACGAGCTGTGATCCGTACGACTGATCCCGTCAGCACCACGGGGACGATTGAAGTACGTAGCTTGTGCAGACATTGCCAAGTATAGTTCAAGCCCTCAGGCTGTCAAGAAATGCGCAGTTCTCGACAGGACGGGCCTGCACGCAACAGGCGAAACGAGCTGAGGAGGAGGAGGAACTGTTCGGATGCGGGCGGTCAGACTTTATTGATGTCGCGATGGAAGAGGATGGGTTCGATGCCGGCGGCGACCAGGGCCTCGCGCACACGGCAGGCCACGGTGATCGAGCGATGACGCCCACCCGTGCAGCCGATCCCGATGTTGAGATAGCTGCGGCGTTCACGCTCGTAGAGGGGAATGAGGAAGGTCAGCATCTGCAGGAGCATGTCGACGAACTTCGCCGACGACTCATCCTGCAGGACATACTGTTGCACGGCCGGGTCTTCACCGGTCTTAGGCTTGAGTAACTCCTGGAAATAGGGATTCCGCATGAACCGCACGTCGAACAGGAGGTCGATATCGTAGGGCACACCAAACTTGTAGCCGAAGGTCACGAGAGAAATCGTCATCCGGCGACCGGCCGATTCCTTATGCACGAAGCGCCCGAGCACCGCCCGCATCTCGTGCACCGTCAGGTCGGAGGTATCGATGATGCGGTCCGCCACGGCCCGCAGATCCTGCATGCGCTCGCGCTCAAACCGAACGGCTTCGACCAACGGCGCGTTCGGCAGCAGCGGATGCGGACGTCGAGATTCCGAAAACCGACGCACCAATACATCTTCCCGAGCTTCGAAGAAAATGAGCCGGAACTTAAACCCTCGCTCACGCACCTGATCCAGATTTTCCTTTAGATCACCGAGGAAGGCGCGCTCACGAATATCGATCCCCAGCGCAACGTTACGCACTTCCCCGGCCTGCTGGCGACACAGCTCGACGAACGTCGGCAGCAACGCCGGCGGCAGGTTGTCGACGCAGAAGTAGCCTTCGTCCTCGAAGCACTTCAACGCATGGGTCTTGCCCGATCCGGACAGCCCACTGACGATCACGAGGTGAAACTCGCTCATGCGCCTCCACGACCACGGCGCCGCTGCGCCACCGTCACCTCGAATCGACCGTCCGGCAGACGCCGCAGGACGCTGAGCTCCTGGCTCTCCTCATCGACGTAGATCACCGGCTTCTCGGGATGCTTGGCAAGCAGCCGGATGGCCTCATCGCGCAGCAGCATGGGCGCGGTTGCGCGCACCACCGTCACCGTCGGCTCCGACGCAGCATCCTCTTCCAACACCGGTTCCGGACGCCGACGCCCACGGCCCTTATGACTGGTCAGGCGCGACTTCTTCTCCCGCAACTGCCGATCGATTTTATCCATCATGAGATCGATCGAGGCATACATTTCGGTTGAAGAGGCCTTGGCGCGATGGCGCCGGCGATTGAGCACGCACACCATCTCTGCACTGTGCCGAAATTTCTCGACGGCAATGATCACCTGCACCTGGTGCAGCTCCAGCCCCAGCCGATTCAAGTGCTCAATCTTCGTCTCAACATAGCGGCGCAACGCCGCCGTGACCGCCACATGTCGGCCCGTAATGGATACGCTCATTGGCCCCTCTCCTTCATTGCATCACCATGAACAGCTAGACGGCTCGGTCCCGGCATGCACACCCATGACCGCGGCCGCGCTCACGTAGACACTGCGTGTCAGGACAAGGATCGGCAGGCTAGACGACATCGGCCCCATGGCCTCAAAAAAACCGCTTGCGTTGACTGGCAGATGGAATGTTTTCTTCTGCGCGATACTTGGCGACGGTCCGACGTGCAATCAACACCTGCTGCCGGCGCAGCCGATCGGCGATTTCTTCGTCCTTCAACGGGCGCGCAGGATCTTCATCCGCCACCATCTTCCGAATCATCTCGCGGACCGTCACGGACGACAGCATTTCGCCGTGGTGGTCGGCGCGCTGCAGACCGGCGTTGAAGAAGTACTTCAGCTCGAACATGCCTTGCGGACAGTACACATACTTATTGGCGGTCACGCGACTGATCGTCGACTCGTGCATGCCGACATCGTCGGCCACTTGCTTCAGCACCAGGGGGCGCAACATCTCAACGCCATGGTCAAAGAAGGCTTGCTGGTACTTCACGATGCTCGTGACGACCTTAACGATGGTTTTGTTCCGCTGCTCGATGCTCCGCAGCACCCACTGGGCCGCGCGCAGCTTGTCGTCCAAATAGGCCTTGGTTTCCCCCGAGTCGGATTGTCCGCCGAGGAGCTGCTTATAATAGGGGCTGATACGCATGCGCGGCATGCCGTCGTCATTGAGGAGCACCACCCACTCCCCTTCATGCTTGATGACGAAGACGTCGGGGATAATCACATGATTATCCGAGGTTGAGAAAGGCCGCCCCGGTTTCGGCTCCAGCGACTCGATCACCTTCGTGGCCTGGAAGACTTCCTCGCAGGTCACATCAAGCGCCTTTGCGATCTTGGCGTATTGCTTCTTCTCAAGATCCTTGAGGTGATGCTTGATGACCGCTTCGACCACACTGCCGCGAAGGGCGCCGGGGCGCGCGCCGAGCGATCCCATCGGCCCTCGCCCGAGATAGCCCAACTGCAACAGGAGACATTCCGAGAGATCGCGCGCGCCGACACCGGCCGGATCGAATTTTTGCACTTCGACCAACGCCAGTTCGGCCTCCGCCAGCGTATAGTCCGTGCCGGCAATGACTTCTTCGAGCGGAATGCGCAGGTAGCCGTCGTCTTCCAGGTTGCCGATGATCAACCGCGCGATCGTCTTGATGCGCTCATCGACCACCGTCAGCGAGAGCTGCCAAACAAGGTGTTCCTCCAGCGACTTCGACATGGTGAGCGTCTGGTCGTAGGACGGCATCTCATCCTGCCCGGAAGGCGGATACTCCACGTCCCCGGCGCGCCGATCGCCCTCGAAGTAATCCTCCCAGCTCGTCGCAGAGAGTTCTTCGGCATTGTTGCGATCGTTGGTTTCCGGAGGGGTCTCGACCTGTTCCTGGCTGGCGGCCGGCTCGGGCACCTCAGGCGCGGGACTCGGTTCCGTCTCCGGCTGCGCGTCGCTGGTCTCCGTTTCGGCCTGGAGCTCTTCCAGTAGGGGATTTTCCAGGAGGTGCTGTTCCAGCGTCTGCTGGAGTTCGAGCCGAGACAATTGCAGCAGCTTGATCGCCTGCTGCAGCTGCGGCGTCATGATCAGCTTTTGACTGAGTCGAAGGTCGAGGCGAAGCTTCATAGGGCTCTCGAACGCGTGCCGTTAGGACAGATGGAACCGCTCGCCCAAGTATACTGCGCGAGCAACGGGACTCTGTACGATCATTTCCGGCGACCCGGCTTCCAAAATCTTTCCTTCGTTGATGATGTAGGCGCGATCGGTAATCGACAAGGTCTCTTGCACATTGTGATCGGTGATCAAAATGCCGATGGCCTTCTCCTTCATGCGCCGAACGATCTGCTGAATCTCCGACACCGCGATCGGATCGATCCCGGCAAACGGCTCATCCAACAGTAAGAATCGCGGCCGTGTGGCCAACGCGCGCGTGATCTCCAGACGACGTCGCTCGCCGCCGGACAACGCATACGCCTTGCTGTTCCGCAGCGGCGTCAGGTCCAATTCGCTGAGCAGCTCTTCCAGTCGCTGCGCGCGCGCCTTCCGATCGGATACAAACATCTCCAAAATGGCCAGGATATTTTCTTCCACCGACAGACGCCGAAACACGGACGACTCTTGCGGCAGATAGCCCACCCCGAGCCGCGCCCGATGATACATGGGCAGGGCCGTAATGTCCTTGTCGCCCAAGCGAATGGTGCCCTCGTCCGGCTGCGACAGGCCCACCATCATGTCGAAGATCGTCGTTTTGCCCGCACCGTTGGGGCCGAGGAGTCCGACGATTTCACCGGCGGACACATCCAGCGCCACACCCTTGACGACCTTGCGGCCGCGAAAACTCTTCATCAAGCCCGCGCCGGACAGGCGTGCGATCGAGGCCGGCTCTGCCGACATCGACGTACCGTGGCCGCCCGTGCGCTCGGATGGACGAGCCGTCATGGCAAGCATCGGCCGCCATCCGGATTCAAGAGGACTTGCGAGCCGCCTTCGACTTCACTGCGGTCGTCGTCCAAAAACATGGTGATGCGCTCTCCGCTCACGCGCGTGCCGCGCTGGCACGCCACAGGATCGCCCGTCAGGACCACCTTGCGCTCCAGCACCTGGTAGACGGCCTTCTGCCCGGTCGCACGGCCCTCGTCCTTTTCAATCACGACGTGACCGGTGGCTTCCATCAGGCATATCGACCGATTCGATACGGCCGGCATTCCACCTGGAGCGGTTCCCTTCTCCTTCGGCGCACGCACGGGCGCCTGAGACTTGGCCGCACTGGGACGGCAGACGGCCGGAAGCTTCTCCACCGCGCCGCCGCTTGCATCCTGCGACTGAAAATACACTTCCATCCTGTCGGCATGCACGACCATCGAGCCCCGCGTCAGCACGACCGCACCTTCAAAAATAGCGCGACTCTCCTGGTTCTTCACGGTCATGCGCTTCGACGTGATCGTCGTCTTTTCATCCTCCGCACGATCCGCCGCCCGCCCGGGCTGCGGTCCCTGCGCAAGACTCACCATCGCGCCCCCCATGAGGAGACTACTGACGACTAGGGAGCACGTCCACTTGCACATCGTCAAGAACCTGAAACTCCTCTCGTGCCAACTGCCCGAGCAAGCCGACACCGGTAATGCGTAACCCATTCCCTTCGATCCTGACCGGGTCCGACGTGCTTAATTCCTGCTTCTGGTCGGTCCACTTCAAGTGGTTGCTATACACGGTGTAGCCGCTCTCCAACTGTATCGGGATCTCGCGGTCGCGATTGGCAAGCACGAAATCCTTCGTGGCGGTATTCAACTGCGCTTCTTCGCCGTCCACCGTCAACTCTTTCCCCTTGGCACCCAAGAGTGCGACTTGGACGGTCTTCAGCAGGGCCTCATTGCGCTCTTCGTACAAACTCGCCTGCTGGGCCTTGACCTCCCACTGCACCGCACCATCCTTCGTTTGCCGAAAGACAAATTGCTGCATGCCTGCGTCGGCTTGATCGAGGGTCTCTTTCCTGGTCACCGAGGATGGCGAAGTCGTGTCGGAGCGGGTCACGAGGCTATAGGCAAGAAAGGCGCTGGCCATTATAGCCAACCCCAACAAGAGGCGGCGCACCCACTGTCGCCAGGACGTCACAAGACTCGCTAATATACGGATCGACGTACGTGGTTGATGACAAAGCACACTGCGCGCGGGCGGATGGTAGCACGGTGATTAGGGCAAGTAAACACGAGGCGGGGAAGGAGTGCGGCGGCGGCACAGCCCAGAGGACCGTGCCGCACACTCGCAATGAAACACAGAACAACTACGAGGTGGTCGCAGACGCTTCGGCGCCTGCCTTGGCCTTGGCTTTCGACTTCGGCTTGGAGGATTCGGATGCGGCCTTCTTCCCCGCTCCCTTGTCGCTCTTCGGCTTGTCCGACGCTTTCGCCTTCGCCTTGGACTTTGCTTTCTCACCGTCCTTGGCTTGTACAGGCTCCGCGTCCTTCGGAGCGCTCTTGGGCTCGTCCGCCTTCGCGGCGGCCGCCGATACCTGCACGACGAGCTCAATCGCTACCATCTCCGCGCCATCGCCGGCTCGCCGACGTGTCTTGGTGATGCGGGTATAGCCACCAGCCCGATCGGCAAACCGCAGGGCGGTGTCGTCGAAGAGTTTCGAGACGATAGCCTTCTGCCGGAGGAAGGTCAGCGCACGGCGCCGAGCGGCCAAGGTGCCCTCTTTGCCGAGCGTAATCATCCGATCCGTAAAGCTGCGGATCTCTTTCGCCTTCGCGTCGGTGGTCTCGATCCGATCATGCTCCAACAGCGAGGTCACCAAGCTTCGGAACAGGGCCCATCGATGCTTCGTCTGCCGTCCTAATTGTCGCCCGCGTTTTCGGTGTCGCACGGTTCAGTTCCTTCGTCTAGACGCTGCGTGATTCGACTAGGCGCCTTCTGGACGCCCCGATCCTTCACCGGCCGGCTGAAGCGCCTCGGATTCCAACTTCATTCCGAGACCTAAGCCCATGTCCGTAAGAATTTCTTTGATTTCGTTCAGCGACTTCTTGCCGAAATTCTTCGTCTTGAGCATTTCCAACTCCGACTTCTGGACAAGATCGGCGATGGTACGAATGTTGGCATTCTTCAAGCAATTCGCCGCGCGCACGGACAGCTCAAGCTCACTGACGTTGCGGAAGAGGTTCCGATTGACGGCCTGCGACTGATCATCGCGCGTACCGTCGGTCTTGACCTCGGCCCGGTCTTCCGGATTGATAAAGATATCCAAATGGTCGCGCAGAATACTGGCCGCCGTGGACAAGGCATCCCGCGGGGAGGTCGTCCCGTCCGTCCAGATCTCCAGCGTCAGCTTATCGTAGTCGGTCATGCGGCCGACGCGCGCATTTTCCACGTGGAAATTCACGCGCTTCACCGGCGAGAAGATCGAGTCGACCGCGATCACGCCGATCGGCAAGCCTTCTTCCTTATTGCGTTCGGCAGGCACATAGCCGCGTCCCGCCTTCACCACCATCTCGATATCCAACACCGCATCCTTATCGAGCGTGGCGATATGCAGATCCGGCGTCAGAATAGCGACATCGCCGTCATGGACGATGTCCGATGCCTTCACTTCCCCCGGGCCCTTCTTCCGCAACCGAATGGTCCTCGGCTTATCGCCCTGCATCGACAGACGCAACGCCTTCACGTTGAGAATAATCGTCGTGGCGTCTTCCGTCACCCCGGGAATCGTCGAAAATTCATGCAACACTCCATCGATCCGCACACTCGTGACCGCTGCGCCCGTGAGGGTCGACAACAGGACGCGACGCACAGCATTACCGACCGTCGTGCCGAATCCGCGCTCGAACGCTTCCGCTGAAAACTTACCGTAGGTCGGGGTGAGCGTGTCCTTCTCGACTTCCACCCGTAGCGGGATTTGAAAGTCTTTCATGAGCTTGATCATGGGCCCCCCTTCGTCTCGCCAACATTGCCACACGCAGGATCGTCGTCGCTCCGGCGCTCTACAGGACGACTAGCGCGAATACAATTCGACGACCAGCTGTTCATTCACCGGCACCGCCGCATCTTGCTTGGTCGGCAGCGCCTTGACCGTGCCCTTAAAGGCCTCGCGGTCCAACTCCAGCCATGCGGGCACGCCGCGGGTATCGATCGCCTCAAGGGCGCCGATCACACCGGGGATCTCGCGGCTGGCGGATCGCACCTCAACCACGTCGCCAGACTTGAGCGTCTGCGAGGCGATGTCGGCACGGCGGCCGTTGACGTTGACGTGGCCGTGATTGACCAACTGCCGAGCCTGCTTCCTCGACACGGCAAATCCGAGACGATACACCACATTGTCGAGTCGGCACTCGAGCAGCGAGAGGAGCACTTCGCCCGTCACGCCGGTCTTCCGCTCGGCCCGTTGAAACACCCCGCGAAACTGCCCTTCCTGCAGGCCGTAAATGCGCCGCAGCTTCTGCTTCTCGCGCAACTGCACGCTATATTCCGTCGTGCGTTGACGCCCTTGCCCGTGCTGTCCTGGCGGATAGCTACGCCGTTCGATGGCGCACTTTTCCGTCATACACCGCGCGCCCTTGAGGAAGAGCTTCTCCCCTTCGCGCCGGCAGAGCCGACAGACTGGACCGCGATACCGTGCCACAACTACCTCCTTGGTGAGCGGGCTGATGCACTACCCGCTGCCTTCGTTCTATCTATCGTTCGTCAGAGCCGTCGCCCAGACCTCGATATGCACACGAGGCCTCCGCGGACGTACGGTCCCACGCAGTCGTTACACACGCCGCCGCTTCGGCGGCCGGCACCCGTTGTGCGGGATCGGGGTGACGTCGCGAATCAGGTTGATACGCAACCCCGCGCCCTGCAGGGCGCGAATGGCCGATTCGCGGCCGGCACCAGGGCCGTTCACATACACATCGATCTGTCGCATCCCGTTTTCCATCGCCTTGCGGGCGGCGGTTTCACCGGCGCGCTGCGCGGCAAACGGGGTGCTCTTGCGCGAGCCCTTGAAGCCTTGGTTGCCTGAGCTCGACCACACGATGGTGTTGCCGCTCACATCCGTAATGGTGACGATCGTGTTGTTGAAGGACGCCTGGATATGCGCCACCCCAGCCTGCACAACCTTCCGCTCTTTCTTCTTCCCTTTTTTGACGCTCATCGCAGTTCCCTTCTCACGTGGGTCCGGTCACTCAGGACCGTGTCACCGCAAGGTATGGTCTAGGCCTTCGCTGGTTTCGGCTTGGGTGCCATCGAGGAGCGACGGCCCTTTCGTGTCCGTGCATTCGTCTTCGTGCGCTGCCCGCGGACCGGCAAGCCCTTCCGATGACGCAAGCCACGGTAGGTCCCGGTGTCCACCAGCCGCTTGATGCTGAGGGAAATCTCTTTGCGCAGGTCGCCCTCGACCTTGTGTTCGCGCTCGATGACTTCGCGCAGCTTGACGATCTTATCTTCCGTGAGATCCTTGATACGGACAGCGCCGTCGACGCCGGCCTTCTTCAAGATCGTCCGGGCGGTCTCACGACCGATTCCATAGATGTAGGTCAACCCGATATCCGTCCGCTTTTCGCGGGGCAGGTCGATTCCAGCAATACGCGCCATCGTAAACTCCCTTTCGGCGAACCGTTACTCGTGCCTCACGAGGCCTGGGTCACACGACGCAGCCTCGGCACGGTTCACTTCATCCGCAGACCAGACTACCCCTGCCGTTGCTTGTGCCGCGGGTTTTCACAGAGCACCCGCACAACACCGCGACGACGCACAATCTTGCACTTGGAACAAATCGGCTTGACTGACGACTTCACTTTCATAACGCTCGTCCTTTACTTAGGCTGAGGACCGCCCATTCGGCGCCGCCGACATCCCACCGCTTACTTGAAGCGGTAGGTAATCCGCCCGCGCGTCAAATCGTAGGGCGACAGCTCCACCGTCACCTTGTCGCCCGGCAAAATGCGGATGAAGTGCATGCGCATCTTACCCGAGATGTGCGCGAGCAGACGGTGCCCATTGTCCAATTCCACACGAAACATGGCATTCGGGAGGGTCTCGTAGACGGTCCCCTGAACTTCGATGACGTCTTCTTTGGCCACTCCGGACGTGCCTCCGCGATCTGTATCGAACGATGTCTACCTCGCGTCACGCCGCGAGTTGCGAGAGAATCCGCGCAGGCCCACTCGGCGTAATCGCGACTGTGTGCTCAAAATGCGCGGACAAACTGCCGTCCGCCGTCACCGCCGTCCATTGATCATCCAAAATCTTCACCGCCGGCTTGCCGACGTTCACCATGGGTTCAATCGCCAGGACCATCCCCACTTGCAAGCGCGGCCCCTGCCCGGGCTTGCCGTAGTTGGGCACCTGCGGCTCCTCATGGAGGTTCCGCCCGATACCATGGCCGACAAACTCCGTGACGACGGAATAGCCAGCCCCTTCGGCACAGCGCTGCACGGCGTGGGAGATATCCGAGAGCCGATTGCCCACCACCGCCTGCTCAATTCCCGCGTAGAGCGCCCGTTCGGTCGTCTGCACTAAGCGCATGACCTTCTCGTCGACGTCCCCAACCGCCACGGTGATCGCGGCATCGCCGTAAAATCCGTCGACGATAGCACCGAGATCCAGCCCGACAATATCCCCGTCCTTCAACAGCCGACGGGATGGAATGCCGTGGACGATCTGCTCGTTGATCGACACGCAGAGGGTCTTCGGGTAGTTTCGGTAGCCCTTGAACGCGGGGAGACCGCCCTTCGCCCGAATGTGCTCTTCCGCAACCTTGTCCAACGCGTTCGTACTGATACCGGGTTTCACTTCCCGCTTCAGCACTTGCAGCGTTTCCGCCACTATCGCTGCCGCCCGTGCAATGGTCTCTGTCTCCGCGGCCGTTTTCAAAATAATCATGCGCGCGCGGACAACCCCAAAGCCTTTTGCAGGCGCTCCTGTACCACTTCCATCGAGCCGGCGCCATCCAGATCGACCAGCAGGTTACGCTCACGATAATACTGAATCAACGGAGCCGTCTGCTGCTGATAGACGTTCAATCGGGCCTCAATCGTCTCGGCCTTGTCGTCACTGCGGTGGATCAATCCGCCGCCGCAGCGATCGCAGATATCCGCCACCTTGGGAGCGGAAAATTCTACGTGGTAGACCGCCTGGCATTTGGGACAGCTGCGCCGCCCGCTCATCCGACGGACTAAATCACCGGTCGGGACGGAGAAATTCACTACACGGTCCAGGGTATAGCCTTTGGCGGTCAGGAACCGACCCAATTCCTCGGCCTGCGGCACGGTGCGGGGGAATCCGTCCAGAATGACATCTTGCCCAATCGCCGGCTGCTCCAGCTTTTCCTTAACCATCCCAATCACAACGGCGTCCGGGACCAGTTGCCCCTTGTCCATAAAGGACTTGGCCTGCACACCAAGGGTCGTTTGATTCTTGACGGCCTCGCGCAACAAATCGCCGGTCGACAATTTGGTGTGCTTGAAGGCAGAAGCGATCCGATCCGCCTGCGTGCCCTTTCCAACTCCTGGTGCGCCGAGAAAGACGATCCGCATAGCGCCCTATCCGTTCCGCCCGCGCAACGGGCGTCCCTTTGGGCCGAGGAAGCCTTCGTAATTCCGCATCAGCATGTGCGACTCAATCTGCTGGGCCGTATCCAAGCCGACACCGATGACGATCAGCAACGACGTGCCGCCGAAATAAAAGGGCACGTTCATCCGATAAATCAGCACTTCGGGGATGACGCACACGATGGCCAGGTAAATAGCACCGGCAAACGTGATCCGCGTCAGCACCTTATAAATAAAATCAGAGGTGTGTTGCCCAGGCCGGATGCCGGGGATAAATCCTCCGTACTTCTTCATGTTGTCGGCCATGTCCACCGGGTTCAAGACCACCGCGGTATAGAAGAAGCAGAAGAAAATGATCAGGCCAACATACAGCATGGTGTAGAGCAGGGACCCAGGCGCCAATTGCGCCCCGATCGATTGCACCCACGGCACTTGAATAAAGCCTGCAATCGTGGCCGGAAACGCGATCAGCGACGACGCAAAAATCGGAGGAATCACGCCGGCGGTATTGATCTTGAGTGGAATGTGCTGGCTTTGGCCGCCATACACACGACGCCCCACCACGCGTTTTGCGTACTGGACCGGGATCTTTCGTCGGCCGCTCTCCAAAAACACAATGGCTGCCACGACTGCGATCATCAAGATCGCCAACATGATCAGCACCGCAAAGTTCAATTGTCCCACCGTGTACAGATCATAGGTCTGCACCACGGCATTCGGAAGTCTGGCAACGATGCCAGAGAAGATAATCAGCGAAATACCGTTCCCAATGCCGCGTTCGGTAATCTGCTCACCCAACCACATCAGGAATCCGGTTCCGGCGGTCAAAGTAATCACCGTCATGAACCGAAAACTCCAGCCCGGCGTCAGCACAAATTGCCCCTGGTTCATCCCCTCAAGGCCGACTGCAATGCCGAAGCCTTGGATGAGTGCAATGGCGATCGTGCCGAAGCGAGTGTACTGGATAATCTTCTTACGGCCGCGCTCGCCTTCCTTGGCGAGTTTCGCCAAGTGCGGGATGACGACCGTCAACAACTGCAAAATGATCGACGCACTGATGTACGGCATGATGCCGAGTGCGAAGATCGTCAGTCGCGACAGTGCGCCTCCCGAGAAGATATCCAAGAATCCAAGGAGGGCGCCGCCTTCTTTTTGTAAGAATTCAGCAAGGGCCTCCCCGTTGATTCCAGGGGTCGGAATATGCGCACCGATCCGGTACACCACCAGCATCCCAAGCGTAAACAAGATGCGGGTACGGAGTTCCGGAATCTTAAAGATGTTCTGAAAACTGGTCAGGAGACGTTCAAACACCGCGGATGACCTCAGCCCTCCCACCAGCCGTCTTGATTTTCTCTTCGGCGGATTTGCTGAACTTATGCGCCTGAATTACAAGGGGCTTGGTCAACGCACCGTTTCCTAAAATTTTGATCGGCCACGACTTATGCTTCACCAAGCCGATATCGACAAGGCGCTGCGGGGTGATCGTCTCTTGTGTCTCAAGACCCGCGAGAGTCTCCAAATTGATAATCGCGTACTCAATCCGATTGCGATTCTTAAACCCGAACTTCGGCACGCGACGGATCAAAGGCATCTGACCGCCCTCAAACCCCGGCTGCTTTCCGCCGCCGGACCTTGCGAGCAATCCCTTATGTCCCTTGGTCGCGGTTTTCCCGTGTCCCGATCCAGGACCACGGCCGATTCGCTTCGGGGCCTTCTTGGCGCCCTTCGCGGGAGCTAATTGATGCAGCTTCATTGATTTCGCACCTCAAGGAGATAGCCGACCTTGTGAATCATGCCGCGGGTCTGAGGCGTATCAGGCAACACCACCGTTTGCCGAATTCGCCGGAGCCGCAGCGCCCGGAGCACCAACCGATGCCCTTCCGGGGTGCCGATCATGCTCCGCTTCAAGGTGATCGATACGCGACCACCAGTTTTTGGAGCTGCCTTTGCTGTCTGAGATGCACCCATGCTTGTCACCGTAACTTGTAGAGAGTCTTAGGAAGTGGCCGCCGCTGCCGCCCCACGATCAGCAGTCCCACGACGAATACGCAAAATTTCTTCCGGGTTCTTCAATTGACACAACCCATCCAAGGTCGCACGGACGGCGTTGAACGGGTTGCCGCGCCCTAACGTCTTGGCGATGATGTTGTGAATGCCGGCCAATTCGACAATGACGCGGACCGCACCGCCGGCAATAATCCCGGTTCCAGCCACGGCCGGCTTCAAGATGATCGATTCGCTGCCGAACTTTCCCAACACCTCGTGCGGGATGGTCCCTTCCAGGACCGGGATACGAACCAGGTTCTTCTTGGCCTGCTCAACGGCCTTGGAAATCGCGGCAGGCACTTCGGCGGCCTTCCCCTTACCGACTCCCACCCAACCATGTCCATCGCCGACGGCCACCAAGGCGCAAAAGTTGAAGCGCTTACCGCCCTTCACCACTTTGGCGACGCGGTTGATAAAGATCACCTTGTCTTTCAGACTGAGTTCTTCTGCGTTAACGCGTGCCAAGCGATCCCCCCTCGTATCCGATCTGCCTCATGGCCAGCCGGACTCGGCTAAAAAACACCTTCGTCAGAATTGCAATCCACCTTCGCGCGAGGCATCGGCCAGGGCCTTCACACGGCCATGATAGACACGCCCGCCACGATCGAAGACCACGGCCTGCACCTTCGCGCTCTTGGCCCGCTCCGCTAAGAGCGTACCGACAGCCTTGGCTGCAGCAATGGTTCCCGTGGACTTGAGCGACTTCCGCAATCCCGCATCAAGGGTGGACGCGGCGGCCAACGTGTGCCCCTTGAGGTCGTCGATGATCTGCGCGTAGATATGGCCCTTGCTCCGATAGACACTCAGCCGCGGACGCTGTTCGGTCCCGCTGATGGTCTTCCGGATTCGCTGTCGACGTCGGGTGAGCGTCGCTGTCTTCTTACTAGTCTTCATAGCGTGTCCTACTTCCCTGTCTTGCCTTCCTTCTTGCGTAACTTTTCACCGGCGAACTTAATACCCTTCTGCTTATACACATCCGGCGGCTTGACGGCGCGCAGGTCGGCAGCAACCTGTCCGATGACGCGCTTGTCCGTCCCCTTCAGTCCGATGAGGGTCTGCTTATCGACCTTCGCATCGATCCCGGCCGGCAAGGTGTACTCAACAGCATTGATATAGCCGACGTTGAAGCTCATTTTTTTGCCGGCCAACTGCGCCTTGTAGCCGACGCCGTTGATTTCCAAGGCCCGATCGTAGCCCTTGGTCACCCCGATCACCATATTGCTGAGCTCTGCACGAGTGAGTCCATGCATGGCGCGCAAGCGGCGATCGTCGTTGGCACGGGTCACATGCGCATGGCCGTCCTTCACCGCGACCGTCAGCCCAGGCGTCAGCGCCCAGTTCAGTTGGCCCAAGGGGCCCTTCACGGTCACTTGGCTGGAGGCGACCTTCACATCCACGCCCGTAGGAATTGCAATGGGTTTCTTACCGATTCTCGACATAGCGTCCCTTTTTACGAAAACAGCTCGCGTCCTTCGACGCTACCAGATCGCGCACAAGACTTCGCCGCCAAGGCCAGCCCGGCGACACTCACGCTCCGTCATCACGCCCTTGGACGTTGAGACGATCGTGACGCCCAAACCACCACGCGTACGCGGCACATCGGCCTTCCCGACATAGACGCGACGTCCCGGCTTGCTGACGCGCTGCGTACCGGCAATCATCGACTCACCGGCCTCGACATAGCGCAAGCGAACGCGGAAGTTCGGATGCCCATCCTGCACTTCGCGATCGACGGTCCCGACAAAGCCCTCATCGCGCATGACACGGAGAATTTCCCCCTTCAACCGCGAAGCAGGGATCACGACGGTTTCATGGCCACGCTTGGCCGCGTTGCGAATTCTTACCAGTAAATCAGCAATCGGATCGGTCACCATACGCGCAATACTCCACAGTACGAGCACGGGCCTTTGCCCGCCCCCGCTACCAACTTGATTTTCGGACTCCCGGGATTTCCCCGCGCAAACTCAAAAAGCGGAAACAGATACGGCACATTTCAAAACGCCGCAGATAGCCGCGGACACGTCCGCAGAGCCCGCATCGGTTGTACTGCCGAACCGCGAACTTAGACTTTCTGTCTGCCTTTAACTTCAGTGCCAGTCGTGCCACAAAAACTCTCCTTCATCCGCTTCGCTGCTTAGGTGCGGAATGGCATGCCCAACAAACGGAGCAACGCCTTCCCCTCCTCGTTGGTCTCCGCCGTCGTCACAAAGGTAATATCCATGCCGTGAATCGCCGCGACATTGTCGTAGGGGATTTCCGGAAAGATCAATTGTTCCTTGAGCCCCAGCGTATAGTTGCCGCGACCATCGAAGGCTTTCGGAGACACACCGCGGAAATCACGAATGCGCGGGAGCGCAAGACTGACCAAGCGATCCAGGAACTCGTACATACGACGATTCCGCAAGGTCACCTTTGCCCCAATGGGCATACCCTGGCGCAACTTGAAACCTGCGATAGCCTTCTTGGCGCGAGTAATGACAGGGCGCTGTCCGGTGATCGTCCCCAACTCGCTGGCGGCACTCTCCAGCACCTTCATGTTCTGGATGGCCTCGCCCATACCGACGTTCAAGACGATTTGGCGAAGACGCGGCACTTGCATCGGGTTCTTATACGAGAACTCCTTCATCAAGGCCGGCACCACCTGATCACGATACTTATCGATCATGCGCGGCTTCGGAGCCTGGCTATCCGGCGTCGATTCGCCGGCTTCGACCTGCACGGACGGACCCCTCTTACGCGTGCCCGCCGGCTTTCCACCCTGTGGCTTGTCTGCTTTTGGTTTCCCTGCGTCTTTAGTCGTCATTACTCAATCGCCTGCTTGCCTTGTTTACTGAACCGCACTCGACGGCCATCCTCACGTACCTGAATGCCGATTCTGGTCGGCTTTTGCGTCGTCGGACAGAGCAACATGACATTGGAGACATGCAAGGGAGCTTCGCGCTCGATAATGCCGCCTTGCCGCACCTGTGCGTTCGGCTTGGTGTGCCGCTTGATCATGTTCAACTTCTCGACAAACACCTTGCCGCGGCTCTTGTCGACCGACAAGACCTTGCCGCTCTTGCCGCGTTCACGGCCGGCAATCACCACGACCGTATCGCCCTTTTTGATCCGAGATTTTACAAGTGCCGCCACGACCGGAGACTCCTTTTTGTACCTACAGCACTTCCGGTGCCAGGGAGATGATCTTCATGAACTTCTTCCACCGGAGCTCACGAGCCACGGGGCCGAAGATACGGGTTCCGACCGGCTCGCCCTGCGCATTGATCAACACACAGGCGTTCCGATCAAACTTGATGTAGGTTCCGTCATCACGGCGCACACCCTTCGTGGTGCGCACGATGACGGCACGACTCACATCACCCTTCTTCACTGAGGCTTGCGGAATCGCCTCCTTGACCGCTACGACCACCACATCGCCCAGTGAGCCGTACCGACGCCGCGTCCCCCCGAGGACGTGAAAACACATCACTTGGCGGGCGCCGGAATTATCGGCCACATCCATGTACGTATAGTTTTGAATCATCGTCGCCTACACTATCCTTCGCCGCGGTTCGGCTCTACGTGGTGCCCGTCCCTGGACAAGGCCTCTACTTTTCGGGCTGGCCCTTCTCCATCACTTGGACCACGCGCCAATGCTTATCCTTACTGATGGGCCGCGTCTCGATCAGCTTGACGCGATCGCCCACTTTGCAGACGCCCTTTTCGTCGTGGGCCTTTAACTTGGTCACACGACGCAAGACCTTCTTATACATGGGATGCACAACGGATCGCTCGATTTCGACCACGACCGTCTTCTGCATCTTCGCGCTTACGACATTACCAAACCAATGGTGCCGAGGTGCTGCTTCCGCCATCGTGCTCATCCTTTAACTTGCCCGGCGCCACGCGCCGCCCGAAGCTGCGCCTCCCGCCGAATCGTCTTCACACGCGCCAAGTCACGGCGCGCATTCTTCACTTGCATAGGGTTTTCCAACCGCCCCGTGGAGAGCTGAAAGCGAAGATTAAAGCGCTCTTGGGAGAGCTGCTTTTCCTTCTCTTTCAATTCCTCATCGGTGAGGCCGCGTAAATCTTTCACATCCATCGTGACTACCTATCCTTCCAACGACCCACGCACAACCATCTTTGTGGCAACCGGCAGCTTATGGGACGCAAGCCGCAAGGCCTCTCGCGCCACGTCTGGCGTGACCCCATCCATCTCGTACATGATCCGGCCGGGCTTGACGACGGCCACCCAATACTCAGGGTTGCCCTTTCCCTTACCCATACGAGTTTCCGCCGGCTTCTTCGTAATGGGCTTATCCGGGAAAATACGGGTCCACACCTGCCCACCGCGCTTCACAAACCGCGTGATAGCAATACGCGCGGCCTCGATCTGGCGGCTGGTGACCCACCCGGGCTCAAGGGCTTTGAGTCCGTACTCACCCAAGGTCAGGGAGGAGCCGCGATAGGCCTTCCCGTTCATCCGGCCCTTCTGCATCTTGCGAAACTTGATTTTCTTCGGTGCTAACACGGAATCCTCTCAAATCTCCCTACAGGGACAGTCCGCGTGAATCCTGCCGGGATAACCCAAGCTCCGGCCGTCCGGTCTGCCGTGGGTTTACCTCGCCCTTATAGATCCAGGTCTTCACCCCAATTTGTCCCATCGTGGTCTTGGCTTCAGCGAATCCATAATCAATATCTGCACGAAGCGTATGAAGAGGCACACGCCCTTCGCGATACCATTCCGTACGGGCGATTTCAGCCCCGGCTAACCGCCCAGCACAATTGATTTTGATGCCCTGTGCGCCCAATCGCAGTGCGGCCGCCACACTGCGCTTCATGGCACGGCGGAACGCGACACGCTTTTCCAACTGGGTGGCGATATTCTCACTCACCAACTGCGCATCCAATTCGGGCTTCTTAATTTCTTTAACGTTGATATAGACTTGTCCGCCATACTGCTTTTCTACCGCAGCCTTCAACTTATCGACTTCAGCACCTTTGCGCCCAATGATGATGCCGGGCCGAGCGGTATGGATAATGATGCGAGTTTGATCGCCGGAGCGCTCAATCTCCACCTTCGCTACACCTGCGTGATAGAGGCGCTCCTTGACCATTCGCTTAATACGAATGTCTTGATGGAGCAGCTTGGCGTAGTCCTTAGACGCATACCAGCGAGAGGTCCACGTCGTGCTGTACCCGAGACGAAAGCCGTATGGATGAGATTTTTGACCCATAGATGCTAAGCCGAACCGGCTTGACTCCTTCGTTATGGCTAGGCTTTGGCAGCCTGCACAGCCTTGTTAGTCGCTCCGACGACGATCGTAATGTGGCTCGTCCGCTTTTGGATCGAATTGGCACGCCCCATCGATCGCGCACGAAAGCGCTTTAAAATCGGCCCACCGTCGACAAATGCCTTGGAGACCACGAGCTCTTCCGGATCCTCCAAGTTCTTCTGTTCGGCATTGGCAACGGCCGAGCGCAAGATCTTTTCAATGATCTTGGCGGCGGAGCGCGGCGTGTTGCTCAACATGGCCAAGGCAATGGGAACTTGTTTGCCCCGGATCAAATCGGCCACCGGACGGGCCTTACGGGGTGAAACCCGTGCATATCGGAGAGTTGCTTGCGCGTGCGCCATGGAATTCTCGTTTTTCCCGACTAAGGTTCTCAACCGGCTCAGTCAATAGAGCCCCTACGACCAGATCACCTGCCTACTTGAGTGCGACAGCCTTTTCCGACTTCGCCTGGCCATGGCCCTTGAAGAACCGTGTGGCCGCAAACTCACCTAACTTATGCCCAACCATATTTTCAGTGACGTAGACCGGGATGAACTTCTTCCCGTTATGCACGGCGAAGGTGTGCCCGATCATGTCCGGAATGACCGTCGACCGGCGCGACCAGGTCTTGATGAGTTTCTTGTCACGACCTTGATTCATCTGCTCAACTTTCTTGAGCAAGTGATCATCTACAAATGGACCCTTACTGACTGAGCGAGGCATACGGTTCTCCTCTACTTCTTACGCCGCGCGATAATAAACTTTTGCGTGCGCTTGTTCTGACGCGTCTTGTAGCCCTTTGTCGGCTGGCCCCATGGGGACACCGGGTGAGGATTACCTTGACCGGACTTACCTTCACCACCGCCGTGCGGGTGGTCCACCGGGTTCATGACGACACCGCGAACGTGTGGACGTCGACCCAACCAGCGATTGCGACCCGCTTTCCCGACGGAAATATTTTCGTGGTCGAGATTGCCCACCTGGCCGACCGTCGCCATGCAGGTCCCCAACACCTTACGCATTTCGCCGGACTTCAAGCGAAGCTGAACGTAGGCGCCATCTCGTCCCATGACTTGGGCAAATCCTCCAGCGCTTCGGATCAACTGGCCGCCCTTCCCGGGCTTTAATTCAACATTGTGAATCGTGGTACCCAACGGCATATTCGCGAGCGGCAGTGAATTGCCGGTGCGGATTTCCGCATCAGGGCCAGATTGTACGGACTGCCCAATAACCAGACCGTCCGGAGCCAAGATATACCGCTTCTCGCCATCGCGATAATGCAACAAGGCAATACGAGCCGACCGATTCGGGTCGTATTCCAGCGCCACAACCTTGGCGGGAATTCCGAACTTGTTTCGCTTGAAATCAATTTGACGATACAATCGCTTATGGCCAGATCCAATAAATCGAATCGTGGCACGACCGAGGGCATTGCGACCGCCGGTGCGATGATTAAACGTCGTCAGGCTCTTCTCAGGTCTCTTCTTCGTGAGACCTTCGCCCGTTACGGCGCTCATGCCGCGGCGGCCTGCAGACGTTGGCTGATAATTTTTAAGTCCCATGGTGTCCTGTCCGTATCACAGCGCGCGTTGCACTAGACCGTTTCGTAAAGTTCGAGCTTCTCACCCTCTTTAAGGGTGACAAGGGCCTTTTTCCAATCAGACTTTTTACCGGAAAAACGCCCAAGGCGCTTCATCTTGCCCATGACATTCATCACATTCACGCGCTCAACCTTGACCTTCAACAATTCCTCGACTGCGCGCTTAATTTGAATGCGATTGGCTTTACCATCGACAACAAAAGCGACCGTATTGCCGCTCTCACGCAGTGCCGTGACTTTCTCAGTCAAGAGCGGTCGCAACAACACCTGACTATTCATAGCGCTCATGCCCACACCTCCTTGAGGCGGACCAGCGCGGATTGCGCGATCACCAAGGACTGATACTTCAACACGTCATACACATTGACTTGCTCGGGCGAGGCAATCTTGACGGAGCTGAGGTTCCGTGCAGAACGAACCACCATATCAGCACCGGCAACAGTCAAGACGATCAGGGCCGATGATTTCACGCCCAGCTGAGCCAACATCTTATGTAGCTGCTTGGTCTTCCCGTCGCCAACCTGCAGATCGCTCACGACCACAAGTTCACCGGCAGCCAACTTGGATGACAACGCCACCTGCATAGCCCGGTGATACTTTTGCTTCGGAATGGAATATTGATAGTTCCTCGGTTTTGGGCCGAAGACACTGCCACCATGACGCCAGATTGGGGACCGCACAGAACCGGCGCGGGCGCGGCCTGTGTGCTTTTGCTTCCAAGGCTTCTTACCGGAGCCCGTTACTTCACCGCGACGTAAGGTCGAGGCTGTACCCTGGCGTTCGCCAGCGCGCTGCATGATGACGGCTTCGTGCAGCAGGGGGCCGTTCGGCTTTTGGCCAAAGAGCTCAGCAGGCAGCTCTGCAGTGGCAATCTTCTTTTTAGTGCTATCTACGACGTCGATGCTTGGCACGACTTACCCCTTCTTGGACTTCCGAACAATCAGAATCCCATTCTCGCCGCCCGGCACAGAGCCGCGCACGAACAGGAGATTCTCGTCAGCCCGCGCCTCAACAACCTTTAGTCGTTGTGTGGTCACGCGATCGCTTCCCATATGACCGGGAAGGGCCTTGTTCTTCCAGACACGGGACGGAAATGAGCTACTCCCGATGGAACCGGGATGGCGGTGAAACATGGAGCCGTGCGTTTCAGGACCGCCGGCATAGTTATGCCGCTTGACGACACCCTGAAAACCCTTGCCCTTCGAAACGCCGACCACATCGACAAAGTCGCCAGGCTTAAACACATCAGCCTTCACAACTTGCCCAACCGCGACATCTCCAAGCTTCTTAAACTCGCGCAAATGACGCTGTGGAGCTCCCTGCGAAGCTTTGAAATGCCCGCGCTCCGCCTTGGAAAGGCGTTCGGCCTTTACATCGCCAAAGGAGAGTTGCACGGCCTCATACCCATCGCGCTCGACCGACTTCACTTGCACCACGCGACAGGGACCAGCCTCGATCACCGTCACCGGGATCAACACGTTCCCCTCGCCGTACACCTGGGTCATTCCGAGCTTTTTACCGATAATTCCGTTTGTCATCGTTCAGTCTTCACTTGCTATCGCCCATCAGGACTAGGATTTCACCGTATCAAGCCCCTATACATCAGAGCTTGATTTCAACGTCCACACCGGCGGCCAGATTGAGCTTCATCAAGGAGTCCATCGTTTCCGGTGTAGGCTCCATGATATCGAGCAACCGCTTATGCGTCCGCACCTCGAACTGCTCACGCGACTTCTTGTCACAATGAGTGGCCCGCTGCACAGTCACCTTCTCAATGCGAGTCGGCAAAGGAATAGGCCCCACCACGCGGGCACCCGTCCGCTTGACCGTATCGACAATCTCCGTGACCGATTGATCGAGCACGCGATAATCGAAACCACGAAGCCTAATTCTGATTCGCTGATCCACTCTGACCACGCGGTACCCCTTCAGCCTTTCGAGCTGTTCATTAAGCTAAGATTTCAGTGACGACGCCGGAGCCGACGGTCTTACCGCCCTCGCGCACGGCGAACCGCAACCCCACATCCATCGCGATCGGGCTGATCAACTCGCCCGTCACCGTCACGTTGTCCCCCGGCATCACCATCTCCA
>JAYREW010000026.1:0-15270 GCA_041908685.1 Nitrospiraceae bacterium
TGATGAACTTCGCCATGCCCTTATCCGAACAGACCTTCGTCAACGCCGCCGTCAACGTCGTCTTGCCGTGGTCCACGTGCCCGATCGTCCCAATGTTCACGTGCGGCTTCTTCCGCTCAAACTTCGCCTTCGCCATAACTCCCCCTCTACTGAATCCCGGTCAATCGCGCCTGACTACTCTCCGCGATTTTTGGCCATGATTGCTTCAGCGATCTGCTTCGGCACCTGATCGTAACGATCAAATTCCATGCTGTATGTTGCGCGTCCCTGCGTTCGAGAACGAAGGTCCGTGGCATAACCAAACATTTCCATCAACGGAACCATGGCTTCAATGGCCTGCGAGCCGGCACGCGCCTTCATCCCTTGCACCTTGCCGCGGCGACCATTCAAATTGCCGATGACATCGCCCATGAATTCCTGCGGCACCAGCACTTCGACCTTCATAATCGGCTCGAGCAACACAGGGTCGGCCTTCTTGCAGGCGTCCGAAAATCCCATCGAACCGGCGATTTTAAACGCCATTTCATTGGAGTCCACATCGTGGTAGGAGCCATCGATGACAGTGACCTTCACATCACGAAGCGGATAGCCCGCCACCACCCCAGACTCCATGCGCTCCTTGACACCCTTTTCAACCGCCGACACAAACTCCTTTGGAATCGCGCCGCCCACGACCTTATTGATAAACTCAAGGCCCTTGCCAGACTCTGCCGGCTCAACCGTCAGCACCACGTGACCATATTGTCCACGGCCACCCGTCTGCTTGATGTACTTCGACTCAGCCTCTGCCTTACGACGAATCGTCTCACGGAACGCAACTTCCGGTTTACCGACATTTGCCTCAACCTTGAACTCACGGAGAAGACGATCGACGATAATTTCAAGGTGCAACTCGCCCATTCCAGCAATAATCGTCTGGGCCGTTTCCTCATCGGTACGCACACGGAAGGAAGGATCTTCCTGCGCCAACTTCTGCAAAGCAAAGCCCATCTTCTCCTGGTCCTGCTTCGTCTTCGGCTCAATCGCCATGGCGATGACCGGCTCCGGGAATTTCATGACCTCAAGCAGGATCGGGCTCTTGTCCTCGCACAAAGTGTCACCGGTCGTAGCACTCTTCAATCCCACGGCCGCAGCAATATCACCGGCATACACAATATCGATATCTTCACGCTTATTCGCGTGCATCTTCAGCAGACGGCCAACGCGCTCACGAATATTCTTGGTCTGATTGAGCACGGCAGTTCCCGTCTTCAGCGTACCCGAGTAGACACGGAAGAAGGTCAACTGACCAGCAAATGGGTCCGTCATGATCTTGAACGCCAACGCAGCAAACGGCTCATCATCGCTGGTGTTCCGAACCAACTCCTTGCCGGAGTCCGGATCAATACCAGTGACCGCCGGGACATCCATCGGAGACGGCAGATAATCGACGACCGCATCAAGAAGCTGCTGCACGCCCTTATTCTTAAACGCCGAGCCACAGATCACCGGCACCATCTTGAGCGATACCACGCCAGCACGGATCGCGCGCTTGATCTCCTCTTCGGTCAACGGCTGACCATTGAGGTATTTTTCCATCGCCTGATCATCATGCTCGGCAATGGACTCAATCATCTTCTCGCGATAGGCCTGCGCCTGTTCTTTCAAATTATCCGGAATCTCACGCACTTCATACTTGGCGCCAAGCGTCTCATCGTCGTAGAAGAAGGCCTTCATCGTCACGAGATCGACGGTGCCTCGGAACTCACTCTCACGACCGATGGGGATCTGAATAGGAACTGGATTCGCGGACAAACGATCAATGATCGACTGCACGCTGGCGTAGAAGTCCGCGCCAATCCGGTCCATCTTATTCATGAACGCGACGCGCGGGACATGATACTTGTCCGCCTGTCGCCAGACCGTCTCAGACTGCGGCTCAACACCCTGCACAGAGTCAAACACCGCAACCGCGCCGTCCAACACACGGAGCGATCGCTCGACTTCAATCGTAAAGTCAACGTGACCCGGAGTATCGATAATATTGATGCGGAAGTCTTTCCAGAAACAGGTGGTTGCAGCAGCGGTAATCGTAATGCCGCGCTCGCGCTCCTGCTCCATCCAGTCCATCGTGGCTGCGCCTTCATGAACTTCGCCGATCTTGTGCGAGACTCCGGTGTAATACAGGATGCGCTCGGTGGTCGTCGTCTTTCCGGCATCAATGTGCGCCATGATGCCGATATTTCTTGTCCGCTCAAGCGGCGTTTGTCTGGACACAGGCAACACTCCTACACACAAGGTGCATGAAAAACGAAACGGCACGCCTTACATAAAAAGGCGACACGAAGAGGCCGACTGCCGACTGGGGATCTACCAGCGGTAGTGCGCGAAGGCCTTATTAGCCTCCGCCATGCGGTGAACGTCTTCCCGCTTCTTAACGGCGGCGCCGGTATTATTTGACGCGTCCATCAATTCAGCGGCCAACTTTTCCACCATGCTCTTTCCCGAACGAGACCGGGCATACTCAGCAATCCACCGAAGGGCGAGCGACAAACGACGGCTGGGACGGATCTCGACCGGAACCTGGTACGATGCACCACCCACGCGACGCGACTTCACCTCAACCACCGGCTTAACATTGTCGACCGCGGTGCGAAACACCTTCATCGGATCGCCGCTAGACTTCTTTTCAATAATGTCGAAGGCGCCGTAGGCGATACGCTCGGCCGTACTCTTCTTACCCTTGGACATGAGCGCGGAGACAAACTTTCCGACAAGCCGATCCCCATACTTTGTATCGGGCAACGTTTCGCGCTGAACTATTCCACCACCACGAGGCATTGTCTCTCGACCTTTCTCCCGTCGACCATGGATCGACGACTACATCAACGTAACAATAATTATTTGGGGCGCTTCGCGCCGTACTTCGAACGACTCTGCTTCCGATTGGCCACACCCACAGCATCCAAGGTGCCGCGCACAATGTGATAACGCACACCAGGAAGGTCCTTCACACGACCGCCACGAACGAGGACGATGGAGTGCTCCTGCAAATTGTGGCCGACACCAGGGATATACGAAGTGACCTCGATGCCGTTCGTGAGCCGCACACGAGCCACCTTACGAAGCGCTGAGTTCGGCTTCTTCGGGGTCGTCGTGTAGACACGGAGGCACACACCACGCTTCTGAGGACACCGCTTGAGAGCCGGGCTTTTGGTCTTGCTTTTTACCTGCAGACGGCCTCGGCGAACTAACTGATTAATCGTTGGCATAACGTCCCGATCTACGTAATAAATCTGAGAATTTCCGTCTCAGAGAATCTTCAGCCGCAAAGCCCGCGGATTATAATGATGTCCCACGACAGTGTCAAGTGAGCCAACGCCGCGCCTATTGCGACATCCGCACTTACGACTGTCCGGCAGGCACATCCGCACCCACAGCAGCCGGCACCGTTGCCGGAGCCGCCACTTCATCCTTTTTCGGGCCCGTCACGAAGGTATCGCGGTACTCAAGGAAGCCCGTTCCGGCCGGAATGAGCCGTCCCACGATGACGTTCTCCTTCAAGCCCCAGAGACGGTCATCCTTGCCATTGATGGCCGCTTCCGTCAGCACACGGGTCGTTTCCTGGAACGACGCGGCCGACACGAAGCTTTCCGTGGTCAAGGCCGCCTTCGTGATCCCCAACAACACCGGCTTGCCCAGCGCAGGCTTGCCGTCCTTCTGGAGGACTTTCGCATTCTCGGCCTCGAAGGCCACCCGGCTGACCTGGCTGCCCGGCAGAAATTCCGTATCGCCCGGGTCTTCGATACGCACCTTGCGCAACATTTGGCGCACGATGATTTCGATGTGCTTGTCGTTAATCGACACGCCCTGGAGCCGATACACGTCCTGCACTTCATCGACTAAGTATTTTTGCAGTTCCTTCGGTCCCAACACGTCGAGAATGTCGTGCGGATTCGCGGAGCCGTCCATCAACGGCTCACCGGCGCGCACCCAGTCACCCTCATGCACATTGACGTGTTTTCCCTTAGGAATGAAATATTCCTTCACGTCGCCCATCTTATTGTCGACCACGACCTTGCGCATACCCTTGACGAATCCGCCGAAGGAAACTTCGCCGTCGATTTCGCTGATGACCGCATGCTCCTTGGGCTTGCGGGCCTCGAACAACTCCGCCACGCGCGGAAGACCGCCGGTGATGTCCTTGGTCTTCGTGGTTTCACGCGGGATCTTCGCCAGCACGTCGCCCGGCGACACCGTCGCGCCCTTTTCCACGAGGATGTGCGCACCGACCGGCAATAGATAGCGCGCGGCACCGGTCGCGCCGGACACTTTCGACGTCTTCCCGGAATCGTCCTTGATCGACAAGCGGGGGCGAAGGCTCCCGCCCGTATGCTCGATGACGACCTTGCGGGACAATCCAGTCACCTCATCGACGTCTTCCTTCATCGAGACACCCTCGATGATATCGCCATACGCCACGCGCCCACCGACCTCAGTGAGAATGGACAGCGAATAGGGATCCCACTCGACGAGCTTTTGCCCGACAGTCACAGGACCGCCGTCTTTCACCTTAATGCGCGCACCGTAGACAACGGGATACTTCTCGCGTTCACGTCCCGTATCGTCCGTAATGGCGATTTTGGCGTTGCGGCTCATCACCACCCACTCACCGTCCTTGTTCCTGACGGCAATATTGTGGCTGTGCACGTCCGTGCCCTTCTTGGCATCGAAGCTCAGGTACCGCATGGTCCCTGCGTGCTTGGCTTCCACCACCGTCTGCTCGACGACCTTGCTCGCCGTACCGCCTATGTGGAAGGTACGCATGGTCAGCTGGGTTCCCGGCTCACCGATGGACTGCGCCGCAATGACGCCGACCGGCTCACCACGCTCGACCAAGCGGCCGCGCGCCAAGTCACGACCGTAGCATTGCTTACAGACGCCACGCGGCGTCTGACAGGTCAGCACGGAGCGAATGCGCACACGGTCCAGACCCGCCTCGACCACGGCCTTGGCGTTCTCTTCGTTGATCGCCTCGTTGTGCCCGATGATAATTTCACCGGTGACGGGATCGCGAATATCCTCACCGGCCATACGACCGAGAATACGCTCCTCGAGCGGCTCGATGACTTCGCCACCTTCGATCAGGGCCGTGACCACAATACCGTCGCCGGTGCCGCAATCGTCCTCGCAGACAATGACGTCTTGCGCCACGTCCACCAAACGCCGCGTCAGATATCCGGAGTTGGCGGTCTTCAGGGCGGTATCGGCCAAACCTTTGCGGGCACCGTGCGTAGAAATGAAGTACTGGAGCACGGTCAACCCTTCACGGAAATTCGCCGTGATGGGCGTTTCAATAATTTCTCCCGACGGCTTGGCCATCAGTCCGCGCATACCGCCCAGCTGGCGAATCTGCTGTGCGCTTCCGCGCGCACCTGAGTCCGCCATCATGAAGATGGGGTTGAACGACTCGGCCTTCTTGGGGTCGCCACCGGCGCCCAACTCCTTCATCATCTCGCCGGCAACCTGCTCGGTGACGTGCGCCCAGATGTCGATCACCTTGTTGTAGCGCTCGCCGTTGGTGATCAACCCGTCGCTATATTGCTTTTCGATCTCATTGACTTCGTGCTGCGCCTTGCCGATCAGTTCGCCCTTGCGGGTCGGGATATGCATGTTATCGATGCAGATCGAGATCCCCGCCTTGGTGGCATACTGAAAGCCGGTTGCTTTGATTTGGTCCAAGAACACCACCGTATCGCGGTGGCCGGTTTGGCGGTACACCGAATCGATCAGGCGCGACATTTCCTTCTTGGTCATCAGCTGATTGGCGTAGCTGAAGGGCAACGACTTCGGAAGAATCTCGCTGAGAATGACTCGGCCGACGGTGGTCTGCATGAGGGTGCCGTTGATACGCACCTTCACGCGCGCATGCTCTTCCACCGCTCCGGAATCATACGCAATACGCATTTCTTCGCGTGATCCGAAGACTTTGCCTTCACCCTTGGCGCCGGCCCGCTCCTTGGTGAGCCAGTAGCAGCCCAAGACCATATCCTGTGACGGCACGGCGATCGGCTTGCCGCTCGCCGGCGACAGAATGTTATTGATCGACATCATCAGCACACGGGCTTCGATCTGCGCTTCGATCGACAGCGGCACGTGCACGGCCATCTGGTCTCCGTCGAAGTCGGCGTTGAACGCGGCGCAGACGAGCGGATGCAACCGAATGGCCTTACCTTCCACCAAGACAGGATCGAAGGCTTGAATACCCAGCCGGTGCAAGGTCGGCGCACGGTTCAGCAAGACCGGATGCTCACGAATCACTTCGTCGAGCACGTCCCACACTTCCGGACGCTCCTTTTCCACCAGGCGCTTGGCGCTCTTGATGGTGGTCGCGGCCCCACGCTCTTCCAGTTTATGGAAGATGAACGGCTTAAACAGCTC
Source organism: Nitrospiraceae bacterium (assembly GCA_041908685.1). Taxonomy (GTDB): domain Bacteria; phylum Nitrospirota; class Nitrospiria; order Nitrospirales; family Nitrospiraceae; genus BQWY01. The sequence continues at coordinate 6,421 of JAYREW010000026.1, forward strand.
GAGCGCCATCTTTTTCGGCAGCCCGCACTGGTTGAGGCGCAGCTCAGGACCCACCACGATGACGGTACGGCCCGAGTAATCGACACGCTTCCCGAGCAAGTTCTGGCGGAAACGACCCTGCTTCCCCTTCAGCATGTCGCTCAAGGACTTGAGCGGCCGCTTGTTGGGACCACGAATCGCCCGGCCGCGTCGACCGTTGTCGAACAGCGCGTCGACGGCCTCTTGCAGCATGCGCATTTCATTGCGGATGATGACGCCCGGTGCCTTCAATTCGATCAAGCGCTTCAAGCGGTTGTTCCGGTTGATGACGCGCCGATACAGATCGTTCAAATCCGAGGTCGCAAAGCGGCCGCCGTCCAGCGGCACCAACGGGCGTAGCTCCGGCGGTAAGACCGGGATCACGTCCATGATCATCCACTCCGGCTTGTTCCCTGAGCGACGGAACGCTTCCAAGACCTTCAACCGCTTGGCGTATTTCTTCTTGACCGCCGCGGAGGCCGTGGTGCGAGCCTTCGCCTGCATGTCGTCCCAAAGCGCGTTGATATCCACGCGCCGCAACAGCTCGCGAATAGCATCAGCCCCGATGCCCACCTTGAACGCCCCGGCGCCATGTTCGGCGTGCAGGGTCCGCAAGCGATCTTCGCTGACGGATTCTTTTTCGCTGAGCGACGTCGTCCCCGGATCGATGACGACATAGCTTTCAAAATATAAGATCTTTTCAAGCGACTTCAGGCTCATATCGAGCAGGGTTCCGATTCGGCTCGGCACACCCTTCAGAAACCAAATGTGCGCCACGGGCGCGGCCAACTCGATATGGCCCATGCGCTCACGGCGGACTTTGGACTGAATGACCTCGACGCCGCACTTATCGCAGACGATCCCGCGGTGCTTCATGCGCTTATATTTGCCGCAATTGCACTCCCAATCCTTGGTGGGGCCGAAAATCTTGGCGCAGAACAACCCGTCCTTCTCAGGCTTGAAGGACCGATAGTTGATCGTCTCCGGCTTCTTCACTTCCCCGTAGGACCAGGAGCGAATCTTTTCGGGTGAAGCGACACGAATCCGAATCGAGTCGAACGACACGCCATCCCGAGGTTTTTCGAAGAGAGTATAAACACCTTCCAAGGTCGATCCTCCTTGTGAGCTGTGCGCCGCGTGCGGTGAGGGTCCGTTATTCCTGGGACTTCACAAGCTCGACGTCCAGACCCAAGCTCTGCAACTCTTTGACTAACACGTTGAAGGACTCCGGCAGTCCGGGTTCGAGATAGGGCTCGCCCTTTACGATCGCTTCGTACATACGCGAGCGTCCCGGCACATCGTCGGACTTGACCGTCAGGAACTCTTGCAGCGTGGACGCAGCGCCATAGGCCTGCAACGCCCACACTTCCATCTCGCCCAATCGCTGGCCGCCGAATTGCGCCTTACCACCCAACGGCTGTTGGGTCACCAACGAGTAGGGGCCGATGGACCTTGCGTGAATCTTGTCGTCCACCAAATGGTGGAGTTTCAGCATGTACATGTAGCCGACCGTGACCGGGCTATCGAACTTTTCGCCCGTGCGGCCGTCGTACAAGGCCGTCTGTCCGCTGGTGGGCAACCCGCCCTTCTTGAGCAGGTCCTTGATTTCCTTTTCCGAGGCGCCGTCGAACACGGGGCTGGACACATGCAGACCCAGCGCCTTCGCGGCCCAGCCAAGGTGTGTTTCCAGAATTTGCCCGACGTTCATACGTGACGGCACGCCAAGCGGGTTCAGCACGATATCGACCGGCGTTCCATCCGGCAAATACGGCATGTCTTCCTCCGGCAACACGCGTGAGACAACGCCCTTGTTCCCGTGGCGACCGGCCATCTTGTCGCCGACCTGGATCTTGCGCTTCATGGCGATGTGCACCTTCACGAGCTTCAACACGCCCGGCGGCAACTCATCGCCTCGTTTCAGACGGCCGACCTTTTCGTCGTACATCGTCTGCAGAATTTCGATCTGTTCCTTGGCGCGCCGCTCGATTTCATCCAGCTCGCCCTGCTCGTCCGGATCGGCCAAAATCGTATGACGGAGCTCGTCATCGGAGAGCTGGCGCAACACCTCGGCCGTGAGCTTGCCTTTCTTTTTCAGGACCACTTCACCGGATTCGGGGTCCATGATGTCGCGGCCGACCACACGGCCCAGCATGAACTTCCGGATCTTCTTGACCTTCTCTTCTTCGATGATCCGGATTTCGTCCTGGTGATCGCGCTGCAACTTCAACGCGTCTTCGTTTTCGATGATGCGCGAACGCTCGTCCTTGTCCATCCCCTTGCGGGAGAAGATCTTGACGTCGACCACAATTCCTTCGACACCCGGCGGCACGGTCAACGACGTATCCTTCACATCGCCGGCCTTTTCGCCGAAGATTGCGCGCAACAACTTTTCTTCCGGCGTGAGCTGCGTCTCGCCCTTCGGCGTGACCTTGCCGACGAGAATGTCACCCGGCTTCACTTCCGCGCCGATGCGGATGATGCCGCTCTCATCGAGGTTACGCAGCGCTTCTTCGCCGACGTTCGGAATGTCGCGCGTAATTTCTTCCTTGCCGAGCTTGGTGTCGCGCGCTTCCACATCAAATTCTTCGATATGGATGGACGTGAACACGTCTTCGCGCACCACACGCTCACTCAACAAAATCGCGTCTTCGAAGTTGTACCCACCCCACGGCATGAAGGCGACCAGCACGTTTTTGCCGAGCGCTAATTCACCGCGATCGATCGCCGGACCGTCCGCCAAGACCTGCAGCTTCTTGACCGGCTGGCCCAATCGCACGATCGGCGTTTGGGTGATGCAGGTATTTTGGTTCGAGCGCTGGAACTTCACGAGGTCGTAGACATCCAAGCCCGTATCACCGCGCTTGCGCCCGTCCTTCCCCAACTCCGCGCGCACGACGATACGCGTCGCATCGACGCTCTCGACGACACCCGGACGCTTGGCGAGCACCACATAGCCCGAGTCACGCGCGACCACCGCTTCCATGCCGGTGCCGACGAGCGGAGACTCGCTCTTTAGCAAGGGCACGGCTTGGCGCTGCATGTTGGAACCCATCAAGGCGCGGTTCGCGTCGTCATGTTCGAGAAAGGGCACCATCGCCGTGGCGACGCTGACCACCTGCTTCGGGGACACGTCCATGTACTCCACACGGTCCGGCGAGGTCGCAATAAAATCGCCGGCCGCACGGGCCGTGATCGTCTCCGACGTCAACCGACCCTGGGCATCCACCGTAGAATTCGCCTGGGCGACGATGTACTTATCCCCTTCGATGGCGGACAGATACTCGATTTGATCCGTCACCTGCCCCTTGGTCACCTTGCGGTAGGGGGCCTCGATAAAGCCGAACTCATTGATCCGCGCATAGGTGGCCAACGACGTGATCAAACCGATGTTCGGACCTTCCGGCGTTTCAATCGGACAAATGCGGCTGTAGTGCGAGGGATGCACGTCGCGCACTTCAAAGCCGGCGCGCTCACGCGTCAATCCGCCGGGGCCGAGGGCCGAGAGACGCCGCTTGTGCGTAATTTCCGCCAAGGGGTTCGTCTGGTCCATAAACTGCGACAGCTGGCTGCTGCTGAAAAATTCCTTAATGGCCGCCACGACCGGCTTCGCATTGATGAGGTCGTGCGGAAGCACGGTCTCCATGTCCAGCAGGTTCATGCGCTCCTTGATGCTGCGCTCCATCCGCACGAGGCCGAGGCGCACCTGGTTCTCGAGCAGCTCGCCGACCGAGCGGACACGCCGGTTACCCAAGTGATCGATATCATCGACCTCGCCCTTCCCGATCTTAAGGTTGATCAGGTAGCGAATGACTTCAACGATGTCTTCCTTCGTCAACGTGCGTTGCTCAAGCGGCAGGTCGAGCCCGAGCTTCTTGTTCAACTTCAACCGACCGACCGGGGACAAGTCATAGCGCTTGGCGCTTTGGAACAAATTCTCAAACAAGGCCTTGGCGGTTTCGATCGACGGGGTTTCCCCCGGACGCAGGCGCTTGTAGATTTCGACCATGGCCTCTTCTTTGGAGGCCGTCTTTTCCATTTCCAACGTATCGAGGATGACCGGCGTCTGCGTTGCGGTATCGAGATAGATGACCTTGAAGCCGTCCAATTGGCTATCGAGAATCTTCTCCAGGATTTCCGCCGTCAAACGCTGGTTCTTTTCGACGAGCTTTTCTTTCGTCTTCGGATCGACGATCTCGCTGAGCACAGCCCGGCCCACCAACTCGGTGGTCATTACGGGAATTTCCTTCACCCCCGCGGCCTTCAACTTGGCGATGACGGGCTTCGTCAAACGCGAGCCTTCGCGCGCGAGCACGTCCTTGCCGCCCTTCTCCATCACGTCGGTGGAGGCGCGCATGCCGTGGTGGATCTCAGGATCCAACCGGCGATACAACTTGCCCCCGTTGAGCACGATGTCCTCGACCGGGTAATACATCTTGAGGAGATCGTCACCCGAGTACCCGAAGGCCTTCAGCAAAATCGTCGTCGGCATCTTGCGACGACGATCGATCCGCACATACAGGATGTCGCGCGCGTCGAACTCGAAGTCGAGCCACGACCCGCGATAGGGGATGATACGCGCCGAATACAGCACCTTGCCGCTCGCGTGCGTGCGCCCCTTGTCATGCGTAAACGAGGCGCCCGGCGACCGGTGCAATTGGCTGACCACCACGCGCTCGGTGCCGTTGATGATGAACGTGCCGCGCTCGGTCATAAGCGGCAACTCGCCGACATAGACCTCCTGCTCACGCACATCGAGCACCTTCTTCTTCGGTGCCTTATCTTCCTTATCGAATACGACCAGCCGCACGCGCAGCTTCAGCGGCACTGCAAAGGTCATCCCCTGCTCGAGACATTCGCGCACGTCGTATTTGGGGGTTCCCAGCGAGTAGCTGATGAACTCCAACACGGCGGTGTTGTTGTAGTCCGCGATCGGAAACACGCTGGCAAGCGCGGCCTGCAGTCCCTTGTCCTCCCGGTAGTCGGGCTCCTTCTCGATCTGCAGAAACTGCTCGTACGAGCGTCGCTGAATTTCGATCAGGTCGGGAATGTCGATGCTCGCACTGATGTGCGAAAATTCCTTCCGCTGGACCAACTCCACACTGTTGCCCTCGGCCATGCGCGTCGCTCCTTTTGTGCTCGTCGGCTCGCGTCACGGGGCACCGCTCCCGATTCGGGAGCAGGCCCCCACTGAACAGCCACTCGTAGCGACTTACTTGATTTCGACCTTGGCGCCGACTTCTTCCAGCTTCTTCTTCATCGACTCGGCTTCTTCCTTCGCCACGCCGGTCTTCACCGCCTTCGGCGCGCCTTCGACGAGATCCTTCGCTTCCTTCAGGCCCAAGCTGGTGAGCTCGCGCACGACCTTGATGATCTGGATCTTCTTGTCAGCCGCTGCAGAGGCCAACACCACGTCGAAGGAAGTCTTCTCTTCCGCCGGGGCCGCTGCCGCGCCACCGCCGCCCGCCACCGCGACCGCCATCGGCGCCGCCGCCGTGACGCCGAAGCGCGTCTCCAACCCCTTCACGAGATCCGCCAATTCGAGCACGCTCATGCTCTCGATGGCCTTGATGAATTCCTCTTGCGACAACTTTGCGGTACCGGTCGACATGGTCCCCTCCCCTTTCTTCGTGTCTTGAATGGCTGAAATGACATACACCAATTTGCGGACAATTCCGCTGAGTGCGAAGACCAAGCCGCGCGCAGGTCCCTGCATCGCGGACAAGAGCATCGACACCAACACTTCTTTTTTCGGTAACTTCGCGACCTCGTTGAGCTGGGCGGCCTGTAGGAGCTTCCCCTCCAACACGCCGACCGTAATCTTCAGCTTTTCATCGCGCTTCTCGGCGCCCAAGAAGTCTTTCAAGACCTTGGTCGGCGTGACGGGGTCGTCATACCCCAGGATCATCGCGGCCGGTCCCTTGAAATGCTCCTTGAGCGGCGCAAGGCTCGTCCCGGACGACGCGCGAGCGGCCAAGGTATTCTTAATGACGCGATACTCGGCGTTCACCCCGCGGAGCTGCTTGCGAAGCTCGGTGACTTGATTCACCGGCAACCCCGCGCATTCCGTGAGAATGGCGATCCGCGCGCGGCCGAATTTTTCTGCCAATTCGGCTATGGCTGGTCCTTTGGCTTCCTTTTTCATCCCACGTCCCTCGCTGCCCGTTATTCGTTACTGGATCGGCTGCTCGTGCCGTCTTGCATCCGTGCGGGCGACGCACGATACAACCGTCACGCGACCCGTCGCCTTACGCCCACTGCTTGGCGATACCGACCGCATCCAAGGCGACACCAGGTCCCATCGTGCTCGAAATGGTCGCGGTCTTCAGGTAGCGGCCCTTACAGGAAACCGGCTTCGCCTTCACCACCGACTCCAACACCGCTTGAGCGTTGTCGAACAATTTGTCGGCGCCGAACGAGACCTTGCCCACCGGCACATGGACGATGCCTGCCTTATCCAACTTGTACTCGACGCGGCCGCGGCGCAATTCACCGATGGCCTTGCCGACCTCGAACGTCACCGTTCCGGTCTTGGGGTTCGGCATCAGACCGCGCGGGCCCAACACCTTACCGAGCTTGCCGACGGCGCCCATCAGATCCGGCGTGGCGATGGCGGAATCGAAATCCATCCAGCCGCCCTTCACCTTTTCCATCAGCTCGTCGCCGCCCACATAATCGGCACCGGCCTGTCGCGCTTCCTGTTCCTTCTCACCCCGCGCGAACACCAGGATCCGAATCTTCTTCCCCGTGCCGTGCGGCAACACGGTCGTGCCGCGCACCATCTGGTCGGAGCGCTTCGGGTCCACGCCGAGACGCAACGCGAGATCCACCGTCTCGTCGAATTTCACGTAGGCGGATTTCTTGACCAACTCCACCGCCTCTTTCAAGGCGTAGTTTCGGGGCTCGATGTTTTTACGAGCCGCCTGCATTTTCTTTCCCATCAGAGTACTCCTTGCACGTGACGCTTCAGCCCCATCGCTCCACACGCGCGACGCGCGGCATCCGCACGCGTCTCACCGTAATGAAGACGCCCTAGCCGACCACAATCCCCATGCTGCGCGCGGTGCCCGCGATAATCTTCATCGCGCCCTCGACATCCGCCGCATTGAGGTCGGTCATCTTCTTCTTGGCGATCTCCTGCAACTGCGCCTCGGAAATCTTGCCGACCTTGTCCTTCTGCGGGACGCCCGAGCCCTTGATCACGCCGGCCGCCTTCTTCAGCAAGTCCGACGCGGGCGGGGTCTTGAGGATGAAGGTGAAGCTTCGATCCTTGTAGACCGTGATGATCACGGGGATGATGCTGTCCCCTTCTTTCTGCGTCCGCGCGTTGAACTGCTTACAGAACTCCATGATGTTGACGCCGTGCTGACCCAACGACGGGCCGACCGGCGGTGCCGGGTTGGCCTTCCCCGCGGGAATCTGCAACTTGATTTGCGCCGAAACTTCCTTCGCCATGTGTCACTCCCTCAAATACGTTCGACCTGCAAAAAGCCAAGCTCCACGGGAGTCGAGCGGCCGAAAATGCTCACCATCAACTTGACGCGGTTGTGGACGGAATCGACATCCTCCACCACGCCATTGAAGCCCATGAATGGCCCATCGATGACCCGCACGTTATCGCCCTTGATGAACCGGATTTGCTCCCGCGGCTTCGTGGTGCCGGTGTCGATCTGCTTGAGCAGCGACTCCACTTCGTCCGCCGACAAGGGCACCGGCTGCGCCCCGCCGCCGACAAATCCCGTGACCTTCGGCGTTTCCTTGATCAGCTGCAGCGTTTCGTCTGCGAGCGGCGTATCTAATTCCACCAGGACGTAGCCGGGGAAAAATTTCCGCTTGGACGTTCGCCGCTTGCCGTCCTTGATTTCGATGACGTCTTCCGTCGGGACCAGCACCTGCCCCAGCCGTTCGCTCAGACGCATCTGCGCCGCGCGTTCCGCCAGGCTGGCCCGCACGCGGCCCTCAAAGCCCGCATAGGTATGGATGACATACCACCGCTTCTCAACCGTCGCTTGCTGATCAGTCATGGCTCGTCATCCCCATTTTCAGACAGGCACACGGGCACAGGCCCATGGCCACCCCACTGCCGGCAACCCGCCGCGCGTACACCCCTAAATGATCTTGCTCACCAACCAGACCAGAATGGAATCGATCATGGAGAGATAGAGGGACATGAGAATACAGAACACGATCACGACCGTCGTCGAGCCGATGGTCTCCATCCTCGTGGGAAACGAGATCTTCTTGATCTCGCCGCGCACGTCCGCAAAAAATTCTCCGATCGGCTCCCAAACCCGCTTAAACATGCCGCCCTTTCCGGCTCACCGCTCGCCTCGTCACGACCCGGCCCAATGCGCACAGCACCCCCGGTGTCGCGTGGCAGGGGCACCAGGTTTCGAACCTGGACCTTCGGTTTTGGAGACCGACATGCTAGCCGTTGACACCATGCCCCTACGCGCCCTTCACTCCACCCACCGGCACGCACCGCACCAATCGACCGCTACTTCACTTCCTTATGCGGGATGTGCTTGCGGCAGAACTTGCAGTACTTTTTCCGCTCCAGTCGATCCGGATCGTTCTTCTTGTTCTTCATCGTCGAATAGTTTCGACGCTTACATTCCGTACAGGCCAAATCAATGATTTCACGCATCGCAATGCTCCAGAGCCGTCAGCCAACCGCCGACAGCATTCAGCTTCAAGCTAAGATTTCAGTGACGACGCCGGAGCCGACGGTCTTACCGCCCTCGCGCACGGCGAACCGCAACCCCACATCCATCGCGATCGGGCTGATCAACTCGCCCGTCACCGTCACGTTGTCCCCCGGCATCACCATCTCCA
>JAYREW010000027.1:0-348671 GCA_041908685.1 Nitrospiraceae bacterium
GTTTGTCGGCTCGGCCGGGGACGATACTGCAGTGCGCAGCAAGTTCTATCGAAACATCGAGGCGCTCAACCAGCACGAATTAGAGATCGTCGGCCGTCAACGGCATCGCGGAGACGTGATGGGCTATCTCGCGGAGCATCCAGAGGCGCGGCTCGTGGAGTCGGCGAATCAATTGGAACGGCGCATCCACGACCTGCAGAAGACCAAGCGGGAACTACTAGACCGCGGGGGATCGAAAGAGCGGATTCGGTTGATCGAGCAGTCGATTACCGCGCAAATGGCGCGGCTGAATGAGCAGGTTCAGCGGATGTCGCGGTAGGAAATCAGTAGACGTCCGTAGATCTCGTCAACGATGCGGCAGTCGATATTGCCGCGGTCTATCTGTGCGATCTTCGATATCACCCACCCTCGATCAGCGATCAGCCGCACGCGCCGTTCGGCTATCTCTGCACGCGCATCTCCACGCTGGATTCTGAGTTGATCTCGCGCAGCCTGCGCCTGCAGAAGCGACGCAAGCGATTCAGCTTGCGTGATTCGGTCTGAGCAGTCTTCAGCCTGTGCGGGAGCTGCGAAGAGGATCGCGGCGAGCGCAAGGAGCGCTACCATGATGGGTACCCGCTGCCCATGTAGGGGTCAGTGTATGGGGTGGGATCGCTGTAGCGATACGATGGAGGCGTAGACAGGGATGGGAGCGGTTCAAGTGTTGGAAGCGGCTGCGAGGAGTACGACGGCGTCAGCGTGTAAGGATCGATCGTGTATGATCCATCGGGCTTGGTTGTGGTGACGATGCCCGAGCGGCCATCGCGGGAGGTCGGCGCGATCGTCGTGGACTCTAATCCTGGTCCGTCACAGGTGACGATCGTACCCGCCGTCCAGCAAGAGATTTGTGCGGAGGCCGGTGAGGCCAAGAGCAGTATTGCAAAGAGTATCCACATGCCCCGAGTATAGCGCGTTTGAGAGGGCGTTGCAAGGTGGATGAGAGCACAAAAACGGAACAAATTAATCGTCCTATGGAGGCTCACGACGTTCTTTATAGACTCAGGAATGTGCATAAACATTGGCGGTTGTGAATATCGCTAGGCTATCGTGCATGGCGCATCGGTTTAGCAAACCGTTGCCTTCGGCCACTCGGCCACCTCTCCGCACCGCCATATGTGACAGGAATCCACCAGATGGGGCGAGATCCTGAAGAGGCGCGATCTTACCTGAACGTCTGAAGCGACTCAAGCACGATGAGAGGTGTCAGTGCCGCGCCGGACAGTGGCAGCCTGACCTGTGTGACGAGCAGCAGCTAGCTCGTTATCGGAAGCCGAGGCGGATCCTCCTCAGCTGAACGCACCACACCACTGGCAATCAACATCGTGAAGGCTGCCTGCAGGCCTTGCATGCGGCGTGTTGCTTCCGCGCCAGTTTGCCGTGTCCGCCAGGCAACCATCCTGTGGAAGTGCGTAGACATTGTTACCCCCGCGCGCGTGGTTAGACCCACAGGATCCGCTCCAGGTCTGAGGTGACGCTGCGCGGCCGCTGACAGTGACTGCATCGAGCAAACAGACTGCCTTTTCCCGCGGCAATCGAGCCTCGCAGTACCAACTGGTATTTGTGCCACCCGCAGGAGGGGCATGGCTTGCCTTCCAATTCGCGGCGAATATCGCCGATTTTTCCAACCTGACTCTGAGAAACGGGACTCCGTCGACCAGTCGGCTTATCCATTGAAGGTCCTCCGTCAGCAATGGGGGCGGTCAGATCGCCATTGGAATAAGCCCCACAATAGGAGACCTGTGCTGCGTGAGAAATACCGTGGAGGTAGGTTCAGGCGTACGGAGGGAGGATCAGGAGGATCAGGAGGATCAGGAGGATCAGGAGGATCAGGAGGATCAGGAGGATCAGGAGGATCAGGAGGATCAGGAGGGTATTGGTAGATGCCAGGTCGTCGTTGCGGGATCCCCCGCCGGTCCCATTTCACAGCGTGGAGGTGCACAGTGCTACTCGACGCTCGGCACAGCGGGAACCATGTTCGTGCTCAAATTGGAGGGTGAGAGTGGAGGATACCTGGGAGGGAGGTCTCCCCATGATGTACGCCTTGGCGCGCCTCACGCCCTGGTCAATACTCACCTTCACAACAGTGCGCTGTTCAACCTCTTGAGTGGAGGCCCCATGATGAAGGTGATGGCTGGTGCGATAGCGGTGCTGGGCGCGGTCCTTATGGGAAGCGTGGAGGCTCGGGCGCTGCCCCCAGTCGAAAAGCTCAATTGGGGGCCGGAGTATTATGCGACCACCTGCAGGCCGGCTCTGCAAACGCGCGTGTATGCCGATCTTTGGCCTTTCATGACCCAACAGGAGCGGCAGGCGGTGAGCGTTGCGCAGCAGGAGACTTACGTGCGCGAACAAGAGTTGTATCGATCGTGGGTGCGGGCGTTTGAGAAGGTCGTGAAGAGTCCGGAGCAGGTCAAGCGACGCGGCCAGCTGTATCCCGGCCCTGTGTACGACAATCTGGCTATTGAGACGGCTTCGAGGGGGGCGGCGGATACGCTGGCGGCCTGTGTCGAACACATGGCCAAACAGTTGGAGATACGGCGGTAAGGGAAAACGGAGAGGAGGAGGCAGCCGGAAGGTTCAGGCGAGCAGCACAGTAATCGAACAGAACTAGTGGATGTACCTATAGGTAGGAGCGCAATGCGCATACGAGGCACGCTGGAACTGAATGATTAGTTTCCGGCGGCGGGGGGCGTAGACCGTTTTCCTCGGGGTTGCGGCTGCATGTGCCTGTCGAGCAGTGCCCGCGAGGAGGCCCTTCAATCGGCGAGTGTCTTCCTGAACTGTTGGAATCGTTGCAGTTCCATCGCGCCAAGGAAGGCATCTCTATCTTCCTTTGCATGGACGGCAGCATCACTCACCCTGAGAATTTGTAGGATTGTTTCCCCACAAGCTGCTTTCGGCCTGGCGGATCGTGTAGAGGATTGCCCTTCCGAGAGTGTTGACGGCCTCATTGGGCCGTGCCTTTCACACGGGACCGCCGAAGCCACCAGCCTACTCTCATCAAGAAACGCTGTTGTTTCCAGTAAAGATGCCACCGCGTTCCACGCCTGGCAGGTGCGACGGACCGCATGCTATAGTCCACGCCGTTCGCTCGCGTGGCCTGTCGCGCCACCTCTTTTCACCTCTGTCGTGAGGCGCTTGCTATGGTCGAAGTTCCAATCAAAATGTACATGACGGCCTTGCTCCGGCAGTGTCGGCAGGGTCTGCGTCCGATGGGCAAGTTGTCCGGCCCCGCAAAGAACCTGATGTTGACCACGCTGGCCGACCGCATTGCGGCTGAGCGCGAGGCGTTGCTCGAGGCGAACGAATCCGACGTGCTGGCGATCGGGAAGGCCTTGGAAGGGGAGAAGGATAAGGATCGCGTGAAGGCAGCCGTGGAGCGCGTGCGGCTCACCGAGGAGGACGTGACCGGCCTCGAACAGTTTCTGCGTCTTGTCGCGGACCTGCCTGAGCCCATCGGTGAGTTGGTCGATCAGCGGGAGCAGACCACGGGGCTGCTCGTGGCGCACATGCGCATGCCGCTGGGCATACTCGGCATTCTCTCCGAGTTGAACCCTCGGCACAGCGTCGAGATTCTGGCGCTCTGTTTCAAGGCCGGCAATGTCACGGTTTTTCGCGGCACGCCTGACTGGCCGCGCACCTTGCCCCTGCTGACCGGCTGGATTCGCGAAGCGCTCGTCACGGCGGGTGCCCCGCCGGAAGCCATTACCATTGTCGAACGGCCGGAAAAGGATGCGGCTCTCGAATTGATGCGCGCGAGCCGCCACCAGCTCGATGCCCTTATCGTCCGCGGCGGCGCGGGGCTGCGCAAGACCGCGATCGAAACGACGCGGCTGCCGATCTTGGCGCATGACGGCGGGATCTGCCACGGCTACGTCGACGAGGGCGCCGACCTGGCCATGGCGCAGAACATGGTGGTGAACGGCAAGATTCAACAGGCAGATGCGACCACCTCACTGGATACGATCCTCGTGCACGAGGGCATTGCGCGGCAGTTTCTCCCGGCGCTCATTCGCCGCCTGCTCGATGAATTCAATGTCGACGTGAAGGGCTGCGTGAAGACCGTGGCGATGATTGCGCCGCAGCCGCTCGCCGGCTATCGCAACCTGGTGCCGGTGGAGGACGAGGATTGGGGGAAGCAGTTTGTCGGCCCGACGCTCGCGGTGAAAATGGTGAGTCGTTTCGATGAAGCGCTCGACCACATTGCGCAGTACGGGCAGGGGCAAACCGCGTTTATCTGCACGCGCAATTACACGCATGCCCTGCGTTTCACGCGCGAGGTCGAGGCCAGCGCCGTGCTGGTGAATGCGTCGCCGCGACTGCATGCCGGCGACACCTTCGGGATGAGCGGCGATGTGGGCATCGGGCACGGCCGTATCCTGCCGCGCGGGCCGATCGGGCTGGAGACGTTGACCAGCTTGAAGTACGTCGCGTACGGCATGGGGCAGCTCCGACATCCGCATCCGGTGCCGGTGGCGTACGAAGACGCGATCATGTTGCGGCGGTATTAGCGGGCGAGATCGGCCATGGCATCCGCCGAGGTGCACGAGACGCTGGCGGACCATCTGTTCGACTGGGGGCTGCGGCCCTTTCTCTCCGATCGCGAGTACGACCAGTGGCAGCGCGAGCACCTGCGTCCAGCCGATTTGCACCAACTCAGCCTGCTCGCCGAGGTACGTCATGCGGATCCCACGCAGGGCGAAGCCGACCTCGCGTTCTACGAATACGCTGCGCAAGCGCAGATCTATCCGACCCTCTATAGCCAGCGCTTCGACTATTACCTGACGGTCGGCGCGGCCATCCTGGCGGCCGTCACGCCTGGACTTCCTGACGGCGCGCGCATCCTGGACGTCGGATGCGGCCTCGGGATCCTCACCACGTTCTACGCACGCGCGCTACCCAATGCCCACATCATCGGGATCGACCGTTCGCCCAGCTCTATTGAGACGGCGCAGCGCCACGCACAGGCTCGCGGGCTGAAGGCCTGCACCTTTGTCTGTGCGGACATCGCCGGTGTCGATCTGCGCGAGCGCCTGGCGGGGAGGGCGTTCGATGTCATCATCGCCAGCCACGCATTGCTGCAATCGGAGCGGGATCCGGGACTGCCCAGCGCCTCGTGGCGGAGCGTCGCGCGCTCGCAGGATGCGCCCGCACAGCAGGCCTTTGAGCAGCGCACGGGGCTCGGGCTGCGTCTGGACCGGCTCCTCCCGTTATTGGCACCCCACGGGCGGCTGATCCTCTGTGAGAAGGCGCACCATTTGGCGCGGCGCGTGCCGTTTCAGCGGGCGCTCGCGGCGCGAGGGCTACGGTTGGCGAGCCCTGCGCGTCCTCTTCGCTATATGAGCGTAGAGGAACTCACGGAAGACGGACCGCTGTATGTCGTGACTCGAACGGTTGGAAGTGGAGAGGGCGGCGGGGAGTTGGCCGGCGAATCGATCGCGTGGAGCGAATCGCCGGTTCTCCCGAATGACGCCACCGTTTATAGCCTGTCCGGGCCCGCCGCCGAACAGGCCTGGGCCAGATTGCCCGGAAGGCGGAGTGAGCACCAACGTCCGTTCAAACCTCCGGGGATGGCTTCGGGAACCATTGAATGGGGACAGGCCGGGTGTTTGGCGTATCTGTATGCGATGCGGCACAACGGATTCCGTGGGTTGCAAGTCGGCCGCGTGTCAGCATCCGGGCGGCTGGATTCGGAGCTGTCGAGGCAATTGGCCGATGAGGCGCTCGACGGCCCAGCGCTCGTGGAGGAGTTGGATCGCGCGTTCCAACGCGCCAGCGACAAGTCGGCGCCGGACGGCACGCCGCTGTATGAGAATCACCAGGTGGCCGCCGAACTGCTGTATCAGCACTTCGCGCAAACGACGGTGCTGGCCGAACACGACCGTCGCCAAGACGACGGTCGCGCACTGCACGTCGAACTCGGCGAGGTGGATGGGTATGTCTACTTGTACTGTGCCAACACCTTCGATCAGCGCCAGCTCGTGATGGTCGAGCGCAGCCGCCGCCAACTGGTCGAGACCTACTATCGCGAGGTCACAGGATCCTAGACGGATGACGCATCTTCTGTTTATCTGCAGTCGGAATCGGTTGCGTAGTCCTACGGCTGAACAGGTCTGTGCCTCCTGGCCCGGCATCGAGACCGCCTCCGCGGGTCTGAACAACGATGCCGTGCAGCCTGTCACGCCGGAGCTGATCGAATGGGCCGACATCATCTTCGTCATGGAGCCGGAGCACCGCCGCAGACTCTCAATGAAGTTCCGGTCCTTCCTTGGACCTAGACGCGTCATCTGCTTGGACATCCCGGACAAATACGCCTACATGGATCCTGCGCTCATCAGTCTGTTGGAAGCGCGCGTGGCACGTCATCTTCCGAGCCGGTAAGCGGAACGGAACTGACCGGCCCGATCAGTTTGGCGAGCGCCGATATCGGGATTCTGCGAGCGATAGTGAAAGCGAAGGGAGGGCGGCCGCCGGTCGCCGCATCGGCTTGTTGAATGACTTTGTCCTTTGCGGTAGAACGAACCACAACAGAGCTCAGATGAGCCGGATGTATAATTTTACATAATGCATCTTATCGGACATTACGATCACCGATGAATTTCGACTTTTTCGGCCGCCTTCAACGTGAGCTCCGGATCACCGTCGCTACCTTGGAGGAAACGGTCCTTGCCGTCGCCGAGCAGGTTCAGCGCAAGGTTCGGCTGCTGCGTCTACATTGGCAGGCTGCGCAGATTCAGGAGCAGATTACGCTGGTGCATCGCGGAATCGGTCAGGCTGTGGCCGCAGCCATCCACGGTACGCCCGGTCGTCGCCTGACTTCCGATAGCCTTGACGAGACGACACTGACTACGGAGCTGGCGCGCGGCCAGGAGCAGATCCGAGCCCTCAAGGCGCAGATGCTGCACACGGACAGTCGCATTCAGGTTCTGCGCGCGGAGGCCATGCGCGATGATCTCAAAGAATGTCTGCGCGACCTGGAATCTCGCGGATGGTCGCTCGAGTACGTGACGCTTCGGGACGGCATGCCGTTGGTCGGCCGCTACCTGGGTGACCTGATGGCCACGCCAAACCTTCGTCCATTAGGCCTGCTGCGCGGACCAAGCTTGTTGCCCGTTGATCCGGGGCTGGCGCTCCGAGCCGACGATCGTCTGTTGCTTATGGGAACCCCCGAGGCTTTGAGCCAGTGCCGGAGCCTGCTCGCCGAGGGCGTCGGCCCTCGCGAGGCGGCGTCCCCGTTTACGCCATCAACAACCGGGTTTCTGAGTCACACATGACAGCGTTGCGCATCGAGACAAGGGTATTGCAGAGGATCGTGAGCATCCCGTCCGTTGCGCTGTGCCTTGCCCTCTGTCCGATAACGAGCAGCTTCGCCGAGCCTGTCACCACCGCGACGAAATCCACGCCGTCCACTGCCTCCGGTCTGCGCATGTTGGAAGACATGCAGGCGGTGTTCATGGACCTGGCCGATCGAACCACGCCATCGGTCGTCAGTATTTTCCCGATTCAGCAACTCCCCGGCCATTCGGACCCCAATCGCGACCGCACGCCGAGCGCCAGCGGGTCCGGCTCCGGCGTGTTGGTGGATGCGGAGGGGCACATCATCACCAATAACCATGTCGTAGGCGATGCGATTGAAGTCGAAGTGCGGTTCTCCGACCACCGGAAACTTATTGCCACCGTGGTGGGGCGTGACCAGGACACCGACCTGGCAGTACTCAAGGTCACCGCCGACCAGCCCCTCCCCTATGCCCGATTCGGCGATTCGGCCGCCGTGCGTGTGGGCCAATGGGTGCTGGCCGTCGGCAATCCTTTCGGGCTGGAGCGGACCGTTACGCTCGGCGTGGTCAGCGGCACGGGCCGCGAAAATATCAATCTGTCGCGCTATGAGAACTTCATTCAGACCGACGCCTCGATCAACCCCGGCAATTCCGGCGGACCACTGTTCAACCTGCATGGCGACGTCATCGGTATCAACACCGCCGTCATCAACTTTGCCCAGGGCATTGGCTTTGCGATCCCCTCGAATATGGCCAAGCAGGTGCTGACCCAGCTCATCACCAAAGGCCGCGTCGTCCGCGCTTGGTTGGGCGTGGGGATCCAGCCCTTGACGCCGGACCTGGCCAAGAAGTTCGGTGTGGATGAATCGGCCGGCGTGCTGGTCAACGAGGTCTTTGAGGGCGACCCGGCCTCGGAGTCCGGTATTCATCCGGGCGATGTCATCACGAAAGTGGACGGCAAGCCGGTCGATTCGCCGAACCGGCTATCGCGGCTCGTCGCCACGTTGGACCCGGGCAGTGCGACGGATGTCGAATTGGTGCGGGACGGCCGGCAATTGAAGTTCAAGATCGCTCTGACGGAGCGTCGTGACCAAACGGCCATCGCCACCCTGCCCCTGACGCACAGCGACGGGAAGCTTGGGCTGGATATCCAAGATGTGACGGCGGCTTTAGCGGAAAAGTTCAAGTTGAAGGATACGAAAGGTGTGCTTGTCTCGAAGGTCGATCCGGGCACGTTGGCCTATGCCGAAGGGTTGCGAGGCGGCGACCTCATCACCGAGGTCAATCGAGGCGATGTACGGTCGGTGGCAGAGTTCAGTGCCGCGGTGGCCAAGACTCGGCGGGGCGATTCCCTGCTGCTGCGGGTCCTTCGTGAAGCCCGTGCGTTTTATGTGGTGCTGAAAACATGGTAGGTCCGTCTGTCGATCGATTAGGTCCTTGTGCCTCTACTTCCGTTGCTGCCGCTCCCGACACCACACCAGCCCTCATTCGCAAAACTGACATAGCGGCCATCGCCGATGATCAGATGGTCCAGCAGTGGAATCCCTAACAGCCTACCCGCCTCTTCCAACCGCTCGGTGAGCGCACGGTCCTCCGGACTCGGCGTCGGATCCCCGCTCGGATGATTGTGCAGGCACACCACCGCAGCAGCCGATTCACGGACAGCAGTTGTGAACACTTCTCGTGGATGCACGAGGCTCGCTGTCAGGCTGCCCGACGAAATTCTCAAGTCTTTGATCACGATATGCTTCGCATCAAGCAGTACTAGAATGAACACTTCCTGCCGTACATCCCGGAGCAGTGGATAGTAGGCCGCATAAATATCGTCACTGGACCGGATCGCCACTCCAGTGGTGAGGGGCATCGCGAGCGCCCGTTTGCCCACCTCTACCGCGGCTTTCACCTGCGCGGCCTTGGCCGGTCCAATGCCGGGAATCTGACAGAGCTCCTCCGTCCCCAATTGGCTCAATCGCTGTAACCCACCGATTGTGGACAATAATTCCATCGCCACATCGACGGCCGAGGCATCCTGCCGCCCGCTCTGCAGGACGATCGCGAGCAACTGCGCATCGCTCAAAGCCTCGACACCCTTCTCCAACAGACGTTCTCGCGGCCGTTCCTGGGAGGGCCACTGGCGGATACTCTGTTGGCGACGATCGGGTGACTTCGGCATGGAACGGTCAGGAATCAATCAAAATGGCTATTCTTGAACAGATTTGTACAAATTGAACGGTTCTGTCCGGTCATTATTGAACATTGAATTCTGTCAAGAAATGATAAGTCATTGATATTATTCAATTGTGCAGGTTGGTTCATGACTTGCTTTGTCTCGGAAGTGTTACGCAACGCACCCCGCTTTCGAGGAGGCTACCATGGAATGTCCGAAGTGCAAAGGGCTGATGATGTTGGAGCGGTTCTCAGATTTCTTCCTGATTTTCTACGCCTGGAAGTGCATCAACTGCGGTGCCATCATTGACCGCACGATCTCGGCGAACCGGAAGAAGAGCCTGTCGACGCTTCGCGAAGTGCAGCCGGCGGCGCCCGCGGCCACACGCTAGGTCTCAGCCGCGCTGATCGTCGCGATAGCCCTCTCGACGATCGCTCCGCCCCGCGTCCGCCGTCCGACTCCAGCCTCACGAGTCGCTCGCAGACCTCGCGCATCGCAGCTCAAACGGTGGAAGGGATTCGCGGCAATCCCTTCCGGAACAGGCCCAGCCGGTCCCCGTTTCCTGTGATGCGCGAGTGGGTCAGCCGGGACCCCTCGCCGCACCGTTCCACTCCCTGGCCGACAGACCGCCGCACTCCATCCACATTGTCTCCGTCCACCTCAGCTCCGTCCCTGTGACGTTGCCTCCGGCGTCGTCCGCGCCGCTCCACATGCGGTTGCATCGCCGCCGCGCGCCCGCTTACCTTGACCCTCGAAAAATTCTTGTGTTAGAGTTCGCTCGATTTTGTACTCTCGTCGTCAATGCGTGTGATCGCCGGGCAGTTCAGAGGTCGCCGGCTACGAGCCCCCAAGGGCCCGCAAGTCCGCCCCACGTCAGACCGTGTGAAGGAAGCCCTCTTTTCCATTCTTGGCGCTCACGTCGTAGGAGCCCGCGTCTTGGATTTGTACGCGGGAACCGGAGCATTGGGCATCGAGGCTATCAGCCGGGGCGCCGCCGCTGTGACGTTCGTCGAGCAGCATCCAGCCACTGTGACCTATCTGCGTCAGAACCTGAGTCTCTGCGGCCCGTCGGATCGCGCCACCATCCATGCCGGCTCGGTCGATAGATTTCTTTCCACCATGGCCGTGAGACCGGCATCCCAGGACGCCTATGGCCTGTTGCTGGCCGATCCGCCCTACGATCAATTGGACGACGTCTTGCGCTGGAGCACGCGGGTTCCCACCGGGCTGCTCGCCGATGAGGCGATTGCCGTGGTCGAGCACCGGAGCAGTTCGGTCCCGCCGCCGCAGATCGGACACCTGACCTTGGCGCGGACCTATCGTTACGGGGACACTGCCCTTTCCGTTTTTCGCCCGGAGCTCGGCGCGAGCGAGGCCCAGTCATGAGGATCGGCCTCTATCCGGGGACCTTCGATCCCATTACGCATGGGCATACGGATATCATCCGACGCAGCCTGCGCATCTTCGACAAGATTGTCGTCGCCGTCGCGCACAACCCGAACAAGCGACCGATGTTCAGCGTCCATGAGCGGTTAAAGATGGTGCAGCTGGTCACGCAGGATGTTCCCAACGTGACGGTGACGACGTTCGACGGGTTACTGGTGAACTTCGTGCCGGAAGTCGGCGCCCACGCCGTCATTCGCGGCCTGCGTGCCATCTCCGACTTCGAGCATGAATTTCAAATGGCGCTGGTCAATCGCAAGTTGGCCGAAAATGTCGAAACGCTCTTTTTGATGCCGAGCGAAGAATATTCGTACCTCTCCTCCACCATCATCAAAGATGTCGCCATGCACGGGGGCAACCTGGCGGGTTTCGTGCACCCTGAGGTGGCGCGGCATCTTCACGAACGCATTCGGAGTCTGAAATCATGAAGCTGGCCGCGCGTGCGGGTCGAGTCGTCCCCTCTCCGACATTGAGTATTACAGCCACGGCCAAGTCGATGAAGGCCCAAGGCATCGACGTGATCGATTTCGCTTCCGGCGAGCCTGACTTCGACACGCCGCAGCCGGTGAAGGATGCGGCCATCGCCGCCATTCAGAGCGGCTTCACGAAGTATACGGCTTCATCCGGCATCGATGAGCTGCGTGACGCCGTGATCGAGAAGCTGCGCAGGGAGCAACAGCTGAGCTTCGAGCGCGGGCAGATCCTCGTCTCCTGCGGCGCGAAACATTCGCTCTACAATTTGTTTGAAGCCGTAGTGGAAGCGGGCGACGAAGTCATCATCCCGACGCCGTTCTGGGTGTCGTACCAGGATCAGGTCGTGCTCAACGACGGGACGCCGGTGTTTCTCCGGACGGATGAGCGCACGGGCTTCGCGATCGATCGGGCCGCGCTGGAAGCCGTGGTGACTCCGCGCACCAAAGCCATTGTGATCAATTCGCCGTGCAATCCCACCGGCGCGACCTATGGACGCGCCACGCTGGAAGCGATCGCTGAGGTCGCCTGTCGGCGCGACCTGCTGATCGTGTCGGATGAAATTTACGAGAAGATTCTCTACGACGGCGTCGAGCACATCGGTATTTCGACCCTGAGTCCCGAGGTTGCCAAGCGCACGGTCATCATCAACGGCGTCTCGAAATCCTATGCGATGACCGGCTGGCGCATCGGCTATGCGGCGGGGCCCAAGCCGATTCTCACGGCCATGGCGAATATCCAAAGCCAAAGCACGTCGAACCCCACGTCCATTTCGCAAAAGGCGGCTGTGGCCGCGCTGAAGTTGGACGAGTCCGTCGTGGGGAAGATGGTCACGGAGTTCGACCGTCGTCGCAAGGCTATGGTCGAGCGGTTGAACCGCATTCCCGGTGTGGCATGCCGCCTGCCCACCGGGGCCTTTTATGCATTCCCGAATGTCAGCAAATTGTTGGGAAAGCGTGCCGGATCAACGGTGCTCAGCACACCGGCGGATCTGGCGACCTATCTGCTCAAAGAAGCGAACATCGCGGTCGTGCCCGGAGAACCCTTCGGCAGTCAGGCGCATATTCGTTTATCCTACGCCACGAGCCTCGAAGCCATCCTGCGTGGACTCGACCGCATGGACAGGGCCGTGCAGCAGTTGCAGTAGGGCCGCATCGCCCGGATCGATCAGACGAAGGAGTGTCAGACGTGCCGATATACGAATATCTCTGTCAGGGGTGCGGAACGAAGTCCGAAGTTAAACAGAAGATGAGTGATGCCCCGCTCACCACCTGTGAGCGCTGCGGGGGCGCGCTCACCAAATTGATCTCCGCGTCGGGAATCATGTTCAAAGGCAGCGGTTGGTACGTCACCGACTACTCGGACAAGATGAAGCCGCCGACGGAGGGCAAAAGCGAGAAAGCTGAAAAAAGCGACAAGGCGGAAAAGCCTGCAGCGGCCGACTCGTCCGCATCCTCCGGCGGTTCGGACAGCAAGCCGGCAGAGAAACCGGCCGCGGCATCCGCCCCCGCGGCAAGCACCTCGTCACCCGCCGCCTCTGGTGCCTCGTCCGGATCCGGGTCCAGTTCGGCAACATCCACTTAACTGCAAGCGACACGCGGGTTAGTCTCCGGGCACAGGCCTGGCCTTGCGGCGATCCGGCCTCGCGGATCGCTCGCCTGGATCTAACTAACGGATCGTGCGGTAATACGTCCCCGTCTCCGGTTTCTTTTTACTGGTCGAAGATTTTCCTGCCGTGCGCTTGGTCGTCGTCTTTATGGCGGGTCGCTTGCTGTGGACCGGCGCCTTCACCGCAGTCTTCGCCGTCGACTTGGCGACCGGCTTCGCCGCGGCCTTCGGCGCCCGCGCCGCCTTCAACGCCTGATCCAATTCGGCAATCGTCGTCGCTCGCTCGCGATTCGAGCGCGACAGCTGATCCACCTGCGACTGTAGTTCCTCCCGCGCGCGTCCCAATGTCGTCACCTGCTGCTCCAGGCGCGCCCGCTCCGCCGTGATCATCTGCAGGTCGGCCTTCAACTGCTCGATTTGCGTTTGCAGCGCCGGCGGCCAGTAGTCGCACCCCGCCAAGCCGATCAGCATGGCGCCGACCACCAGCAGCCGTCCGCCGCCCTGCCTCCACCAGCCGATCTTTACCCATTCCCCACGCCCGTGCGAACCAACCCCTTGCACAGACTCTGACATCATGGCTCCTTTCATCGCCCTTGGCTTATGGGCGACTCCCCACATCGACAGACCTCAACCTCAACCGGCCTCAAGACCTCCGTCAACATCGCCATCGTCACCGGCCCTTCGCGAAGGACCAGGATACGTGTCGGCTCGAATGTGACGAGGGTCGAAGGCGCGGCGCCCCCGACGAGTCCGCAATCTACCACCGTATCGACCTCTACGGGAAACTCTTCAGCGACCTGGGCTGCCGTCACGCAGGGGGCCGCACCGGATCGATTGGCACTCGTCCCGGTGAGCGGACCGGTTGCCGTGAGTACCGCGCGCAGGCGGTCGTGCGCCGGGAGGCGAATCCCGATTGTGCCGGTGCCGGCTGTCAGCGCTTGAGGCAGCAAGGCGGAGGCCGGCAACACCATCGTCAGTGAACCTGGCCAAAACCTCTCCATCAGCACCTGAGCTGGCGGCGGGATCGACGAGACTAATCCCGTGAGCTGCTCACGTAGCCCGATCAGGACTAGGATCGGCTTGTTGTCCGGACGGCCCTTGGCCGCGATGAGCCGCTCGACCGCGCGCGCCTGAAACGGCGATACGCACAGCGCGTAAGAACTTTCCGTCGGCAAGGCCAAGAGGGCGCCGCGAGACACCTCGGCCGCCAACTCGGCGAGCACCGGCGCGGAGAGGGACTCGGAGCAGTCACGCACACGAGCCATAGGGACGCAGACGCAGATGGATAGACAGATGACGAACGAACCGGGTGATGATGTGTGCGCTACGCAGGGGACAGGCGCAGCGCCCGCATGGCGATATCGGTACGGAAATGACAGCCGTCGAAGTGGAGCGTGCGCACGCGGGCATAGGCGCGATCGCGCGCATCCGCAATCGAGGTGCCCACCGCCGTCACCCCGAGCACGCGGCCGCCTTGCGTCACCACGGCGCCGTCACGTTGCGTGGTTCCGGCGTGGAACACCGTCACACGCTGCGCGTCCGCAGCCTCATCGCGCCGGTCCAACCCGTCGATGATCGCGCCGGTCGGATAGCTGCCTGGATAGCCTGGTGCGGTCATCACGACGCAGACCGCGGCGTGCTCGTGCCACTCCACCGCAAGTTGGTCGAGGCGATGTTCGATCACGGCCTCGATGACATCCAACAGGTCCGTTTTGAGGAGCGGCAACACCACTTGGGTTTCGGGATCGCCCATACGCGCATTGAATTCCAAGACGTACGGCTCGCCCTTCACGACCATCAGCCCGGCATAGAGCACGCCTTGAAACGGACGTCCCATACGGGCCAACGCGTCGACCGTCGGTTGCAACACGCTGTGCAGCACACGGGTGATGAGCGCCGCGGTTCCCAGCGGAGCGGGTGCGTAGGCGCCCATGCCGCCGGTATTGGGGCCGCTGTCGCCGTCCCCCACCCGCTTATGATCCTGTGCCGCCACCATCGGGACGACCGTCCGTCCATCGGTGAAGGCCATGACCGTAAGCTCCTCGCCGTCGAGAAATTCCTCGATCAGTACGCGGGACCCGGCTGAGCCGAAGAGCCGATGTTCCAAAATATCGCGCACGGCCTGCTCGGCCTGTGCGTCGCTCGTCGCGACGATGACGCCCTTCCCCTGCGCAAGTCCGTCGGCCTTGATGACGATCGGCGCCGGATGGCTTCGCAGGTAGGCCAAGGCAGGCTCAAGCTGTTCAAACGACGCAGCCTCGGCGGTGGGAATCCGCTCGCGGTGCAACAGCTCTTTGGTGAAAATCTTGCTGGCTTCCACCTCGGCGGCGGCCTTGGTGGGCCCGAACACTTTCAATTTCGCCTTACGGAATTCATCGACCAGCCCGGCCGCAAGCGGCGCCTCAGGGCCGACGACCGTCAGCCCGATGCCCTCACGCTGGACGAAGGCTTTCAGCTCCTCCACGCGGTCGACCGCAATCGGCACACAGGTCGCCTGCGGCGCCATGCCGCCGTTGCCCGGCGCGCAGAAGATCTGTGTCACACGCGGGCTCTGCGCGAGCTTCCACACCATCGCATGCTCACGCCCGCCGCTCCCGATCACCAACACCTTCATCGACAATCGCGCTCTCTTTGAAATGTCCGCCGCAAGGCCTGTCCTTGCGAACCGTTTTTCCGTCTAGTGTCTGAAGTGGCGCATGCCCGTCAGGATCATGGCCATGCCGTGCTCGTCCACGGCCTTCACCACTTCGGCGTCTCGGATCGATCCGCCCGGTTGAATGACGCAGGTGATACCGGCTTCAGCCGCCGCGTCGATGCCGTCACGGAAGGGGAAGAACGCATCCGACGCCATGACGCAGCCCTTCACCGGCGACTGCGCCTTCATCACCGCCAACTTGACTGAATCCACACGGCTCATCTGCCCGGCCCCGATGCCGACGATCCGGCCCGGTCGGCCGTAGATGATCGCGTTGGACTTCACGTGTTTGCAGACGACCCACGTAAAGGCGCAGGCAGCGTATTCTTCTTCGGTCGGCTTGCGGGCGGTCGGCACCGCCAACGTCTTGATGTCCGGCAGCACGCCCAGATCGCGATCCTGCACGATGAGCCCGCCGACCAATTTTTTCAGGTCAAACCCTTCGGGGCCGGCCTTCGTTAAGGGGCCGACTTCCAAGAGCCGCAAGTCCTTCTTCCGCTTCAACTCCGCGAGCGCGTCTTCCGCAAAACTCGGGGCGATGACGACCTCCACAAAGGTGGAAGTAATTTCCTTGGCCGCCGAGAGATCGACCGGTCGGTTGAAGGCCAACACGCCGCCGAAGGCCGACACCGGGTCGGTCTCGCGCGCCTTGACGTAGGCTTCCACCGGAGTGGCCCCCAGGGCGACGCCGCAGGGATTGTTGTGCTTGATGATCGCGACCGCCGTCTCGGTGAACTCCTTGACCAACTCCAGGGCGGAATTCGCGTCGAGGAAATTGTTGTACGACATGGCTTTGCCGTGCAGGATTTTCCCACGCGAGACCGACGGCTCCTTGGAGTTGAGCTCGCGATAGAAGGCTCCCTGCTGGTGCGGGTTTTCCCCGTAGCGCAAAATATCCGCACGCTCGAATTGCAACGACAACACGGCGGGAAATTTCTGCTCCGGCCCCAGCACCTGCTTTTCCAAATAGCCGGCGATCAGGCTGTCGTAGCGCGCTGTGTGCTGAAACACCTTCATGGCCAATTCGCGGCGCAACGCGTGCGTTACGGTCCCGCTCTTGGCCGCCTCCAACACGCGTGTGTAATCGGCTGGATCCACAACGACCAGGACGTCCTCATGGTTCTTCGCCGCCGAGCGCAACATGGACGGGCCGCCGATGTCGATATTCTCGATGGCTTCTTCAAAGGGGCAATTGGCTTTCGCAATGGTGGCCTCAAACGGATAGAGGTTCACCACGACGACGTCGATCGGGCCGATCTGATGTTTGGTCATTTGCTCGACGTGTGCCGGCACCGACCGCCGTCCCAGCAATCCGCCATGGATCTTTGGATGCAGCGTCTTCACGCGGCCGTCGAGAATTTCCGGTGAGCCTGTATAGGCTGCCACATCCGTGACCGCCACGCCCGCCTCGCGGAGCGCCTTCGCTGTCCCGCCCGTCGAGAGAATTTCTGCACCGAGCGCGGCCAAGGCCTTCGCCATCTCCACGACGCCGGTTTTATCTGACACGCTGATCAATGCCCGCTTGATGCCGGCCATGTACGACTCCTTCTCCGCTCGTTGTTCGACGATGTATCCGCTGCGATTGGTGAGAGCAACCCTGTGCGGCCTGTCGGCCACAAGAATGGGCAGGAGAATAACAAATGCCTCGCGAGCACTTCAAGGCGGCGCGCGCGCAGGGTCTACGCACATTGTGAGCCGCATACGGTTGTCTCACGGCGTGCGCCGCAGCGCAGACAACATGGCCCGTCTGCGTCTCGCATACACGCGACAGCGTTGCAGGGGCGACGTTCGCGCTGGCGGTTGGCCCAGTGCGCACCGTATACTGCGAGTTTCTCCACCGGAGCCCTACGCATGCCGCCATCGGTCCTATTGAGTTGTGAAGCCATCAGCAAAAGTTTCGGGGTCAAAGCCCTCTTCCAGGATCTCTCGCTCGCCCTTTTCGAAGGCGACCGTGTCGGGCTGGTCGGTCCGAACGGATCTGGCAAATCGACGCTCCTGAAAATCTTGGCTGGGTTAGACGAGCCGGACCGCGGCACGCGCACGCTGCGCCGCCACACCCGCATCGGCTATGTCCCGCAAACCTCGGTGTTCCCGGAGTCCTCCACGATCGAAGAGGTGTTGATCCAGACCCTCCGCGATGACGGCTTGGACCCGCACGAGCAGGGCGCTCGTTTGGCGCGCGCCTTCAGCATCGGACTGTTTCCGGATTTGGAGCAACGGGTCGAGACGCTGTCGGGCGGCTGGCGCAAGCGCTTGGCGATCACCCAGGCGCTGCTGTTGGAACCGGACATTCTCCTAATGGACGAGCCGACCAACCACCTCGACGTCGAGGGAATTCTGTGGCTCGAAGCATTGCTCGCCCAGCGGGCGCGCGCGTTTCTGGTCATCAGCCACGATCGCCGGTTTTTGGAATCCATCGCCAAGCGCATGCTGGAGCTGAACCGCTGCTACCCAAACGGCGTGTTTGAAGCGACCGGCCGCTACAGCGATTTTCTGGAGCAGCGCGATATCCATCTGGCGACGCAGGCCGAGTATCAATCGTCTTTGGCCAATCGCGTCCGGCGCGAGGTGGAATGGCTGCGCCGCGGACCGAAGGCGCGCACGACGAAGGCGAAAGCGCGGATCGATTCGGCCCACGCCATGATCAGCGAGCTGGCAGACGTGGAAAACCGCGCCATGCGTGCGACGGCAGGCATTCAGTTTTCCGCCTCGGGACGGCAGTCGAAACAATTGGTCGTGGGCACGGGCCTGGGCATGTCGCGCGGCGGGCAGACCCTGTTCAGCGAGCTCGACGTGCATTTGGGGCCGGGGCAACGGCTCGGTCTATTGGGACCGAACGGGAGCGGCAAGACGACATTGCTCCGTATCCTGGACGGCACGCTGACGCCCGATCAGGGTACGTTGGTGCATGCCGATCGTTTACGGATCGTGTCGTTCGAACAGCATCGCGAGTCGCTCGACCCGCAGGTCACACTGCGTCGGGCCTTGGCGCCCGCCGGCGATTCCGTGATTCACAACGACCGTGCCGTCCACGTGGTCTCCTGGGCCAAGCGCTTTTTGTTTCGTCCCGAACAGTTGGACCTTCCGGTTGCGCGCCTATCCGGAGGCGAGCAGGCGCGGCTGTTGATCGCGCGGCTGATGTTGCAACCGGCCGATCTGCTCATCCTGGACGAGCCGACTAACGACTTGGATATTCCGACGTTGGATGTGCTCGAAGACAGTCTGCTCGAATTCCCCGGCTCGTTGGTGCTGGTCACGCACGACCGGTGGCTCCTGGACCGTGTGTCCACCACGCTCCTGGCGCTCGACGGCGAGGGGCACGCCGAATGGTACGCCGATTACGCCCAGTGGGAATCCGCCGTAGCCAGGAAGGGCGGCACTGGAAAAGAGTCCGGACTGAACGGCGGCGGAGCCGCGCCTCAATCGGCCGGCGATCGTCCCAAACCCAAAGTCAAAAAATTGTCGTATCGCGAGCAGCAGGAATGGGACGGCATGGAGGCACAGCTGGCGCAGGCCGAAGCGGCCGTCGCCGCCTGCCAGTCGGCCGTGAGCGATCCGACGGTCGGCTCGGATGCCGACGCCCTCCATGCGCGCTGCGAAGCCCTCACCAACGCCCAGGCGACCGTCGAACGGCTCTATGCGCGCTGGGCCGAACTCGAGGCCAAGCTCGCCTCCTAGGTGTCCCGAGCCTGGGGCGCGCGCCTCAGGCCCTTGGTCCCCCCTCCCCTTCAGTTCCGCCTCGATTCAACCGACAAGAGAGGCAGTACCGCACATACTCGACCGCGCCCTCACGGACGCCACGGCCAGGGAGGCCCCACCATGCCATCGGCTCAGGAACTCATTGCTTCGTGCGACCAACTCTTTTCGCTGCCGGAAATCTACTTGCGCGTACGTGAGGTGGTGGATGATCCCGCATCGTCTATCGACGATTTGGCCAAGGTGTTGGCGTTGGACCCCGCGATTACCGCGCGCATTCTTCAGGCGGTCAACAGCCCCTTGTACGGCCTGCCCCGCCACGTGGGCTCGCTGGCGCAAGCGGTGAACCTCCTCGGCATGCAGGCCATTCAGGATATTGTGCTCACGACTTCCGTTACGAAATCATTTCCCAAAATTCCCGCCAGCGTCATGAGCATGGACGAGTACTGGCGTCGCAGCGTGCGGTGCGGCTTGCTGGCCGATGGGTTCGCCAAACGCGCGAAGATCGAGCACGCGGACGAGTGCTTTGTGCTGGGCCTCTTGCGCGAAGTGGGACACCTCGTCATGTACCGCATGATTCCCGAGCGCGTGCAGTCCTCCCTCGTGGAGGCCTCACACCTGAGCCAGCCTCTGTTGGAAGTCGAACAGGAGAATATCGGCTGCGACTATGCGGAAGTGGGCGCGGAACTGCTGCAGCGCTGGGGGATGCCGGAACACTTTGAAGCGGCGATTCGGTTTCAGGGCGATCCGGCGGAAGCCGGCGCGACGGCCGAGCTTGCCTGCGTCCTCTACGCCAGCGGCCGCATCTCTGATGCGATCGACGCGGCGCCGAAGGAGGATGTCCTGGCCACTCCGGCTGGACTGAGCGCGCTGAAGGCCTTGGATATTCCCGAGGAGAAGGCTCGTGAGGTCCTCGCGGCGGCGGAGCAAAACCTCCATGACATGCTCGCGCTGATCTATCCTCGCCCCTTAGCGGCGGCCGCCTAGTCTGTTTGCGTGCCCGAGCGCATCGCGTTCCGGCGCGCGTCGTGATGGGATCGCGTCCTCAATAGGCGCGCACCGAAGCCAGGCAGGCCTCGACATGGTCCGGCTCGCTCCGCCGACAGACCGATTCCCTGGCGGGGCGATCCGGAAGCAGCGTCAGCAACATCTCCCCCACCGTCGCGTAGCAGGCAGGCTTCTGCCCTTCCTCCACAGTGCGGCAGAGCGCCAGGCCAGGCTCCGGGCTCGCATCCGTCAGCATGAAATCCTTCGTTGCGCCGATCAAACACTCCACGACCTGACTCCCCTGTCCGAGCCCGCACAACTCCCGCGTGCGATCCGCCTGCCGCATGGTGAATCCGCTGATATCGCGGCCCAGGCTGCGTGCGCAGGTGACTTGAAACGCACTCGGCACTTGCGCGCATTGTGGAAAGACGCGGGCGAAATCGAAATTCGCAAACGTCAGCATGGCGGAGGTCTGCATCAGATAACAGGACGAGAGGAACCGCTCATTCAGGACCGAACAGGGATAGAGCGGGTCGTTGGGGTTGAGAAAGGGCGCGGCGGGGGCCTCGTGGTGGCCGTCCGATCCGGCGGCTGCGTCGTGATGATGGTGTGGACTCTGTGCCCGTCGCGATTCCTGGAACGCGACGATGTTTTCCATAAACACGCCGCCGTAACAGGACTCGCGTTCCCAGCCGCCGGACAGGGCATCACAGAACGCCAGGCTCTTCAGCACATCGTAGCGAAACTGCATGGTGATGCCGTGCCCCACGCCGTGCAGACAGTTGTAACGCGGAAACGAATAGGCCGGGATCTGCGCCGTCACCGGGCAGAGCGAGACGATGTGCTGCGGTTCAACTTTGGGCAAACTACTGAGGTAAGCCTGCAACACGCCGTGATAGCAGCCGGACCAAAACTGCGCGGTGCAATGGGCCAGCGCGTCGGGCGCAGTCCGGTAGCGCGCAAACGTCCGCTTCCCGATGTGGTGCACCAGCGGATGGGATTCTCCCAGGACCTCGCGATCCTCTTTCGTGAGCGCTTCCAACGCATCGAGTGATGCCTCGGTGCCCTGCGTCTCGATGATACGGGTGAGTGCCGTCTCGATGCAGGCCACCTTGTCGGTGAGGATCGGCTGTCGGCATTCGCGCAATCCCTGTTCGCCGTCTGCCTGTGCGGCGCCGACGGAGAGACCGACAACGAGCCATACGAGGGTGAGCGCAAGGCCCAGCGATCGCAGAGCGGTTCGGGGTTGGATAGAATTCATACGTCACCTCACAGGAACGAGCGGATTGACGCCAACGATAGTCCCTCGCGGTGCAGGCGTCTAGTCGTCAGTCTCCCCTACGCAGACACCCGCAGGTGCCTGCTGCACACGGAGATGGGCCTCGGGTCATGAGACTACAACGAGGCGCGGCACTGCGCACCGGCGTGGCGGTTGGCCAATCGTTGGATGGCAGAGAGTACGCGGTCCCCATGGTACCGTTCCGTCAGGATCGACAGCGCCGGTTCAATGAGCGTCGCCAGGTTGTGCGAGGCGTCCGTATTCGAGTGGAAAAACGTCCCGACCTGCCGAAGCTGTGCATCCGAAATCGCCACGCCCTGCGTCCGCGCATAGAGTATCAATGCGAGCCGGACCGTGTCGTTATCCAACAGCCGCCCGATGGTCGTAAAGGCTGTCGCGCCGACCGTGCTGCCCGTCAACACCTCCAGCGTGTCGCGATACAACTCGTGCTCGCCGACTTTGCCGGTGGTGAGGAGGCTCTTGGCCACCGCCGGCCACTCACGCCACATGCAGCCCGGACGTCTCAAGCCCTCCAAGCACAGCCACTCGCGGGAAATGGCGCGTGGTCCTCGGCGCAGCACCGCGCCGAGTAGTGTGCCGTTGTCCATCTGTGCGATTTGAAATCCGGCGTCCAGTGCCGTGGCCACAAGGTCCCGCACATCGCTTTCAAACTGCCCCGAGCGCAACAGCGTGGCTGCCTGTTCCAGCTCGCGCGCCGACACACCGCCAAGGGGAAGCCCTGGAATGTTTACCGCGCGGTCAACCAATGCGTCGTGCGCCTTGTCGTGCACAGCCTGCCCGTACTTCGCTCGAATCGTTTGCTGAAGTGCCTCCCACGAGATTGGATCGGGCAGCAGGTCAGCATCGGCCTCAGAATCTCCGCCGGTATCGGGCTGGCCGACGGCGAGGAGCGTAAGTAGTCCCGGGAGATGCGCACGACGCACCGCGGCAAGCAGTTCATCGAGCTGAGCCGGTCCCTGTCCGTCCTGTGAGCGCGATGTGGTTCTCGCCTCCAGCCTGGCCCGGATCGACGGGAGCGCATCAGCAACGAGCGATTCAGCCACACAGTTGGTGTCTGCGTCTTGTCCGACAGTATCAACGGGATGCTCAGGGGCAGCGGCGCGACAGTGAGTGAGCGTCAGGATGAGCAGTCCGACGCAGAGCTGTAACGCACCTCGGGAAGGCATGGGCAAGCTCTTATCTCACCTGGGGAGACTCCACGGCATTCGTCTGGCGCGGACGATGCCCAAACAGAAATGAGACCATCCGTTCGAGTATCCAAGCCGCAAGGCAGGCACCGGCGAAGACTCCTACGAAGCTGAGAAGTTGAATGCGTAGGGACCCGGGATTGAGGTCCACCATCCATTTGAAGGGAAGAAAGTGCAATAGATAGATACCATAGGAGTGGATGCCGATCCAGCCAAGTACCCGCGC
Source organism: Nitrospiraceae bacterium (assembly GCA_041908685.1). Lineage (GTDB taxonomy): Bacteria > Nitrospirota > Nitrospiria > Nitrospirales > Nitrospiraceae > BQWY01. Next base: position 23,094 of record JAYREW010000027.1, read on the forward strand.
GGGGAGTGGAGAGCGAGTCAGCAACAGCTCCGCCGCACACCAGAACAGCCCGGTCATGCCGACAGAAATGAGCAGGGCTGACACGATCGTGCCGTACACGGTTGTGGCGGCCAGTAATCCCATCAGATAGACGCCCAGTGTCCACCAGAATAGCCGTCCAATAGACGGCGTCTGCCTCGCGCCCGGGAGAGGATGTTGCTCGAAGATCCATTGCGCCAACGCCATCCCCACGGTGAACTCCGCCAGCCTCGTGACGAACGTACTCCACATGCTCCAATGCTGGACGTCGCCAATGACGTGGATCCCCCAGGAGCGGGAGAGCAATGTGAGGCCGAAGGTTACAAGCACAAACCATCCGATTCCCAGCGTTCGCATCATCCAGAGCAACAACGGGAAGACGAGGTACAACTGCAAGATGAGCCAGATAAACCACCAGGATGGATCAATGTAGTGAAGCCCGAGCAGGCTGAACGCAATCTGTTGGAAACCCACCTCTAACTGGGTTCCTGGCAATGCCAAGGCCAACGCCATATCCAACAGGTGCGCAGCCACGTAGTAGGGGAAAATACGTCCGACTCGGCGAACATAGAAATTCTTGAGCCAGGCGGCATCTTGCGGCACATGCAGTGCGGACCAGGTGAGGGTTAGCCCGCTGATGACAAGAAAGACCCCTGGTGCGCTCCCCCCCAGCATGCTGAGGAAGTGCAGTACCGTGAGCCAGATCGAGCTGTGTGGAGGAAAGACGAGATCGAGGCGTTCCCAGAGATTCGGCAGGGCCTTTGACGCCTGCAACACCCAGGGGCTCCGATCGTACATTGCCGCCTGTACGTGGACAATGACGACCGCCAGAATGGCGAAGCCTTTTATGGGCTCCACCCAAGGGAACGACTGTGTCGGTCGAGAGACGCGACGCTCACTCCCTTCGGCGGGCACGGCACGTGACAGCGTCATGGCCGCCGCTCGTGATTCCAAGAGAGTGTCGTCATGTTTCCGAGGATGCCTTCAAAAACCATCGCTACCCACTCGAACACACTCCACCAGTGGCCCGTCATGTGACTCAGGCCTGTACTGGGGATGCCCACACTCTGACTGAATCATTGTCCAGGATTCAAAAAACAGCCGTAGCAAACGTCGATTCGTAGAGGCAAACTCGGCAGGTATAGCCACTGCCGGTCATGCATGCACAGCTTCTATCCTTTGACTACGTGGGGAAATCCTGAACGCAGCACAGGCCCCGTCGTTGGCCATTAATCTGTTCAGAGAATGGATACGTATAACATAGAAACACCCTGAAAGGAGCCATTCTGCAGCGCCGTGCCGACGTTCAACAGGCGATAATTCGACAGAAGCGAGGGAGAGGCAGGTCGCAGGAGGACGGTGGGCGCCCTCCTGCATTGTGGGATCTGTGTGGGCTACTTGGTGCCGCCTTTGATGATCTCCTTAATCTCCGCCGCGTCCTTCTTGATGGCTTGGCCCTCGGCCTTCAGGTCCTCGACGCTCTGCAGCACCGCGCCCTTTTCGGTCGACGCCTGGTCCTTGGTCGACTGGGAGAGCGCCCGCGCATTTTCCTTGATGGTCTCGCGCGTTTGTCGAATGGTCTGAATCCCCTCTTGCGGGGTCGTGGCGGCCGGCTGCGTCCCATCGGCCGCACAGCCATACAGAGCGGTCATTCCCGTCACGACCATCGCACCGAGGAAAAGCTGAGAGGACATCGACTTCATAGTGCACTCCTTTTTTGTAAACGCTCGTGGCTGTCGTTTCGTATCGCTCCTGTCCCGCACCCTATGTTTTGGTGATGTGGACAGACACCGGCGCCGGCGTCGGCCACCCGGCTGCCCCACCCACCCGCTGAATCGCCTTGTTCGTGTCGAAATAGACTTGCCAATAGTCGTTGTTGGCACAGTAGGGACGCACCGCGAGCACCGTGCCCGCCGCGTTGAACTCCAAGATCTCCACGTCCGGCGCCGGGGTCGTCACCACGTTGGGGATCTTGGCGACTTCCGCCTTCAGCCGTGCGATGGCGTCAAGCGTATTGACCCCATGCGCCAATTGCGCGGTCAGGTCCACGCGCCGGAAGGTGTTCTGCGTGTAGTTGACGATGTTGTCCGAGAAGATCTTATTGTTGCCCACGAAGACTTTCAGGTTGTCCCCGGTGTGCAGAGTTGTGGCGAAGACCCCGATCTCCGTCACCACTCCCGTTACCCCGCCTGCCGTGATCATATCGCCGACCTTGAAGGGCCGTAAAATCATCAAGAAGGTGCCCGCGGCAAAATTCGCCAGGAGGCCGGACCAGGCCGCGCCGATTGCGATACCGGCCGCCGCCAAGAGGGCTGCGAACGAGGTGGTTTCAATGCCGAACACCCCCAGGATTGCGATCACCAGCGCGATACGGAGGGCAATCCGCACCATGCCCTCGGTGTAGCGCACCAACGTCGGGTCGACACTGCGTGCCGTCATGGCCCGCTGCGTCAGGCCGCCCATCAGGTTGATCGCCCACCCGCCGACCGTCCATAGGACGATAGCGCCGATCAGCTTCCAGCCGAACGCCATCGCGTACGTGATCAGTAGATCGTTATACTTACTCACCATCTCCATGCCTCACGCCCTCCTTCGTTCGGTCCAATTCTTTGCGTCGAGCTCCTCAGCGGCCTACCGGCCATACATCCGGTGCCAGAGTCGCAGAAAGTTTGCGCAGGGCATCTAAGAAAGTCAACGTAATCCGAGCTTATGGCCGGGAGCCGCCTCGTCAGCGGCTCCCAGCGCCGGGCCTCGACACACACCCTGCTGCCCTGCGGTTGGACCATCGTCCCTCTCGCCCGCAGAGGCGAACCCTCTGATCCCCTATCGCTGTGCCACAGGGGTATGCGTGCTCCGCGCTACTTCGGCGCCTGCATCGCCTCCTGCTCCTGCCCTTCCACCACCGGCCGCAGGAAGATTTCCACGCGACGATTGCGCCCGCGCCCTTCGGCCGTGGCGTTCGTCGTGTCCGGCTGCGTTTCTCCTCGTCCCTCCGTACGCACCCGCGTGGGATCCACCCCGGCCGTCTTCAAGGCCGTGCCCACCGCCGCGGCGCGCCGCTCCGACAATTGCTGATTGAATGCGCTGGTGCCTTGGTCGTCCGTATGTCCGATCACATAGACCATCGTGCTGTCATACTGTTTAACGACGCCGCCCAACTTCGCGAGGGCATCATTAAAGGACGGCTTCACCTCCGTGCTGCCGCTCGGGAACGACGCCTCACTCTTGAGGTTCACTTCGATGGAATGATCCGGCAACTTGGTCAACTCCACATCGTGGGTGGCCAGTTCCTTCCCCAGCTGCTCCTCGATAGCCTTCTTCTGCTTATCCATGTACAGACCGACGCCTCCGCCGGTGAGAATGCCCACCACGGCGCCGATGGCCGCCCCGCGCGCCCGGTTTTTCTTGTCGATTGCCGCGCCGGCGCCCGCACCGACCGCGCCGCCCACCGCCGCGCCGATTTTGGTCTTTTGATAGGGATCGTCCGCGCACCCGCTCAATACTGCGGTGGCACAGAGCACGAGAATGCCGTTGCGACAACTCTGACGCATTGCTGTCCTCCTTGGTTGTGGATCGAGACGCACGTGCAGACCAGGCTAGTTCTTATGAGAGACACTGTCGTAGCTGTAATTTAACTATAGCGGAGGGGGAAACGATCGCCTATCGAAAGCGATTCTTCAGTCCTGCGGGCCGACTGGGATTCCTGACGCGAACAACGGTACGGGCGTGAATCGGTCTCAGCTATTGAGCAGATGGGGCGGTGCGTCGCATGTCGAGCGGGAACAAGGTCGGAACAAAACCGATGGACGCGTATCGCACCTCAGGTGCCACAGCCTCGGTGATACGGCTTGAAGAACGGCACCTACTGAAGCGCGTCCGGCGGTGTCTTCAGCAGCTTTGCAAACCGATTCTTGTCGATGGACTTTTCATAGGCCTCTTCAGGCGAGATCCACTTCTTCGTGAGCAGGTCCTGAATCGCATCGTCCAGCGTTTGCATGCCCACGCTTTTCCCCGTCTGCATGGCGGAGGCAATCTGAAAGGTCTTTGCATCGCGGATCAGGTTGCTCACCGCCGGCGTACAGACCAGAATCTCCAGCGCCGCGCAGCGTCCCGGCTGGTCGATCCGCTTAAAAAGGTTTTGCGCCACGACCACCCGCAACGCCGTGGATAACGTATTACGAATCTGCGCCTGCTCAGCCGCAGGGAACACTTCGATAATTCGGTCCACGGTCTTCGCCGCATTTTCCGTGTGCAACGTCCCGAAGACCAAATGCCCGGTGGCCGCCGCTTCCACCGCCAAGGCGATGGTTTCCTGATCCCGCATTTCCCCGACCAGGATAATGTCCGGATCCTCACGCAACGCCCCGCGTAGGGCTGCGCTGAACGTCATCGTGTGCAGCCCGACTTCCCGATGATTCACGATACAGTTCTGACTCTGGTGGACAAACTCCACCGGGTCTTCGATCGTCAGGATGTGATCCTTGCGGTTGCGGTTGGCGTAGTCGACCATCGCCGCCAAGGTCGTCGATTTCCCGCTCCCCGTCGGACCGGTCACCAAGACCAGTCCCTTCCGCAACATCGCCGCGCGTGTGAGCACCGGCGGCAGTCCCAAGGCTTCGGCCGTCAGGACCTTGCTGGGAATCTTTCGGAAGACCGCGCCGATGCCGTGCTTATGGTTGAAGAAGTTCGAACGAAAGCGAGCCAGCCCGGAAATTTCATAGCCGAAGTCGACGTCACCCGTGGATTCAAACTGATCCTTCTTCGAGTCCGGCGCGATCTCGTACAGCATCTCATGGAGCGCCTGATTCTCCAGCGCCGCATGTCCCGGCAGTCGCTCCAATTCTCCATTAATGCGAAATGCGGGCGGCTGCCCGGAGACCAGGTGCAAGTCCGACGCACCTCGTTCGACCATCATGCGAAACAGTTCGTCGATCTTCGGCATGCCCTACCCTTTGTTGCTGAATGGATTGTCGTCACGCGCACAGGTCCGACCAGTTCACAAGACAGTCGCGTTCTTCACTTCCCCGCACACATCACCGAGCGCGCGATCACCTTGGTTAGGCTATCCCGCATGCGTGGTTGGTCGTCAGCCGAGTGAGAGCTGCCCAGCGCCACACCCTCCGCAGGTTTAGGCGAAGCGCATGAAGAAAGGTGCTACGCGTGGCGCCCATAAGACATCGACGTGCACTCCGCCCACCGGCATACGTGAGTCGCCGGTTGGTGCACACCTAAGGGTACCAGAGCGCCCCAGCCCGTCAAACGCGGCGCAGTTGCTGCAATGCGGCATACCACCGCCTAGCGGTATCAACAGGGACAGAGAGCAACCATCCATTATATGGGCATTGCGCGAATAGGCTTAGGCAGGGATCGTCAGCCGCACCGACTATCTATTGATATGCCAAGCGGGCAGAGTCCGTTTCGGCAGAGCAAACATCAGGCAGCTAATCTATGGAGTAGATACGGCTCCCGAATCCCTTCAGCACGAACCGTTTCAACAGAGGACGTACGAGAGCGTGACGACAAAGAACCGCTCCACGCCACCGGGGGGCTTGGCGTCGGCTAGCGAGGACATTACGTTGAGGGCTGTAGAGACTTCTGTTGAAACCGGCTAATTCGCAGAAGTGCGCAGGTGAGCGACGGCGAGTCCATCCGGCAACGTGGGGAGTTGCCGGGAGTGGGAAGTGGTCGGGGCGAGAGGATTTGAACCTCCGACATCCTGCTCCCAAAGCAGGCGCGCTACCAGGCTGCGCTACGCCCCGACTCAATGCCCACAGTCGCACCCTTATACTTGTAGCAGTTTTTTTGCCTGCTGGAAAGCAAGTGCGCGATGGCTGATGCGGTTCTTTTCGGCGGCGCTGATCTCCGCTAATGTGCGACCGAGCGCCGGCACATAGAACACCGGGTCGTACCCGAATCCACCCGTCCCCTGCTCCGCCTCGGTGATGCGCCCCTCCAAGACGCCCTCGGCCACGGCGGTGCGCCCGTCCGGATAGGCAATGGCCGCGACGGTTCTGAAGCGAGCCCCTCGTCGCTCCGTCGGTACGCCGGCCAGCTCGCGTAAGAGTTTGCGGCAGTTGTCCTGATAGGTGGCGTGCTCACCGGCATAGCGCGCGGCATAGACGCCGGGCCGACCGCCAAGGGCCTCCACTTCCAAGCCGGTATCGTCGGCGATCGCCGGGAGTCCGGTGAACTGCTGCGCGGCAATGGCCTTCTTCAGCGCATTCTCGCGGCAGGTCGCTCCATCTTCCACCACGTCGGGCGCGTCCGGAAAATCCGCCATGGTGCGGATGCGTATGCCGCTGTCGCCAAGGATCGCCTGCAGTTCCTTCCCCTTGTCGGGGTTGCGGGTGGCCAATACCAGTTCGTGCATTGTCTCGCCTACCTTCTCCATCTCTTTTCGCGGGCAGGCGTTGCGCCCTTAGCCCAAGTCGCCGATCAAATCTTTCTGCATCTGCACGAGCGTTTGAATTCCCTGCCAGCCCAGCGCGAGGAACTCGTCGAAATCCTTCTTGTCGAACGAGTAGCGTTCGGCCGTGCCCTGCACTTCCACGAAGCTGCCCTGTCCGGTCATGACGACGTTCATGTCGACGTCGGCGGCAGAATCTTCGCTGTAGGCCAGGTCCAGCATGGGCTTGCCACCGATCTTGCCCACGCTGATGGCGGCTAAATAATCCAACAGGGGCAGCTGCTTGATGACGCCCTTTTTCCGGAGGGCCTGAAACGCATCGGCTACGGCGATGAAGGAGCCGGTAATCGAGGCGGTGCGCGTCCCGCCGTCGGCCTGGATGACATCGCAGTCGATCCAGAGGGTCCGCTCGCCCATCAGCTTCATGTCCACGACCGAGCGCAGCGCTCGCCCGACTAGCCGCTGGATCTCCAGCGTCCGTCCGCCCTGCTTGCCCTTCACCGCTTCGCGCGGCGACCGATCATGGGTGGCACGCGGCAACATGGCGTATTCGGCCGTAATCCATCCCTGCCCCTTATCACGGAGAAACGGCGGGACTTTGTCTTCCACCGAGGCCATGCAGATGACCTTCGTATCGCCCATTTCGATCAGCACGGAGCCTTCGGCGTATTTATTGAAATTGCGCGTAATCGTGACGGGGCGAAGCTGATCATAGGCTCGCCCGTCGCAACGACCGCCCGTGGCGACACCAGGGGACATACAGACTCCTTCTTGTAAGGGAAACGGATGTGTGCGGGGAAATCGGCGCCGGATTATAGGAGAGGGGCCGGAGAAGATCAAACGGTCTGCATGTGGCCGTGCGGCGCCTGTCGAGCTGCCCACAGTATTGGACGTATTTCAGCAAGAGCGGCCGCCTGTCTGAGGCGCCGGTCGGCGTGCACCAAAACAATTTTTCATGTGCAAGCGCCGCGTGCATGCGATAGCCTAGGCTCACACGAAGACTGAGCCGACCTAGAGGATTCTCCCAATCACCTCGTTCCTCACGGTCGGCCTCGATTATGTGTTCGCCTAGCGCAGACCCAGTACGGCACGATGGCCATGCCCTTACCTCCAACGCGCGAACAACTCGACAACAAGCTGCTCCTCATCGTGGACGATGAAGAGGCGCTGCGAAAGCTCCTAGCCGCCCTCTTGGAACGCCACGGCTATCGGTGCATCACGGCGGGCGACGCCCGAGAAGCGCGCCAGCGATTGGCGGAGACGGAGGTCGCCCTCGCCCTCTGCGACGTGAACATGCCCGGAGAATCCGGCATGGAGCTCGCGCGGTACATCCTCTCGAGCGGGTCGACCACCGCCTGCATCATGATCACCGGCCTCGATAGTCCGCTGCTGGCCAGCGCCGCGCTCGATATGGGTGCCTTCGGGTATATCATTAAGCCCTTCGAAACGCATGAGGTCGTGATCAGCGTCGCCAATGCGCTGCGTCGTCGACGTCTCGAGCTGGAAAATCGCTCGCACACGGCGTCCTTGGAACAGATGGTGCGCACCCGCACCATTGCGCTGCAGCAGGCCTTGGAATGGCTGGAGCGAAGCGAAAAAGAACTGCGTCTCTCACGCGAAGAAACCATTCAGCGCTTGGCCATTGCCGCGGAGTTTCGCGACCACGCCACCGCCAAGCATATTCAGCGCATGAGTCGGTACTGCGAGCTGCTCGCCCGAAAGGTGGGCCTCTCCGAGGAGCAGTGCGACCTGATCCGCACGGCCAGCCCGATGCACGACATCGGGAAGATCGGGACGCCCGACCACGTTCTCCTAAAGCCCGGCAAGTTTACGCCCGAGGAATTTTCGGTCATCACGCAACATGCGGAGATCGGCTATCGCATCCTCAGCGGATCCGACGCCGAGCTCTTGAAAGTGGCCGCCGTCATCGCCTGGACACACCACGAGCGATTCGATGGGACCGGCTACCCGCGCGGGCTGAAGGGCGAGTTGATTCCCTTGGAAGGTCGGATTGCGGCGATTGCCGATTCGTTCGATGCCTTGACCACTCAGCGTGTGTACAAGCCGGCCTTCACGCTCGACCATGCGATCGATTTGATGCGCAAGCATCGCGGCGAACACTTCGACCCGGAGCTGTTGGACACCTTCTTCAATTCGATGGAGGATATCCACCGCATCCAGCGCGACTACCCCGACCTGGCCGGCGGCAATCAAGTCACGTTTAACGAGTCGCCGCTCTAGGCCTGGTTTCTCCCTCGCCTATTCTACGCAGTCCGTTTCTCTGATCTACAGTCGCCTATCGCCGATAGGCTTACGATCGAACTCTCATGGGATGGCCGACGATCATCTTCTCATCGTGCGCCTCACGATCGCTGCCTCGCGGGCCTGCCTGCTCGTTAGTGCTCAGCCCAACCTGATTCTGACTTCCGTTCGACGCCGACTCACGCGCTCGCATCAGGATCGTAGGCCAGGTTCGACGCCAACCAGCGTTCCACCTCAGCCACCGTCATCCCCTTGCGGCGGGCGTAGTCGGCCACCTGATCGCGTCCGATCTTGCCGACACCGAAATAGCGGGCCTCCGGATGGGCAAAGTACCAGCCGCTGACAGAGGCCGCCGGGTACATGGCAAAGGATTCCGTCAATCGAATCTCCGCCGCCGTCTCCGCCTGCAGCAGATCGAACAGCGTGCGCTTTTCCGTGTGGTCGGGGCAGGCCGGATAGCCGGGCGCAGGACGAATGCCTCGGTATGCTTCCTTAATGAGCTGCTCGTGCGACAAGTTCTCCTGTGCGCCATAGCCCCACTCGCGGCGCGCCACCTGGTGCAGATATTCCGCAAAGGCTTCCGCAAGCCGATCGGCAAGCGCCTTGGCCATGATCGAATTGTAATCGTCGTGGTCCTGTTCAAAGCGCGCGCAGATCGCTTCCAGTCCGAGACCGGCTGTGACGGCAAACAGGCCGAGATGATCTGTGCGGCCGGACGATGTCGGCGCGATGTAATCCGACAAGGCCAGATTCGGCTGCCCTTGAGGCTTGTCGGTTTGCTGCCGCAGTGTGTGCACAACAGCCGCCCGATCGGTCCGCGCCGAGTCACGATACAACACAATATCGTCGCCGTCCGCTTGGGCCGGGAAAAACCCGTAGACGCCCTTCGCGGTCAGCCATTGCTTGGCGATGATCTCGTCCAGTAACCGGCGCGCATCGTCGAAGAGTTCCGTCGCCTTCGGTCCCACCGTCGGATCCTGCAGAATCTGCGGATACCGCCCCCGCAATTCCCAGGTGTGGAAAAACGGCGTCCAGTCGATGTAGGGAACCAAGTCCTGCAACGGCTGCGAAGCGATGGTCCGCAGACCGATGCGCGACGGCTTCGGGATATCCACCGTGGCCCAGTCCGTCGCGAGCGCGTGCGCGCGCGCCTGCTCCAACGGGAGCACCGGCTTCTCCCCGCGATCCTGATGCGCCGCGCGGATACGCGCCTGGTCCGTGCTGTTCTGCGCCTGGTATGTGTCGCGCTCCTTCGGATTGAGCAGCGCCCCCAGCACACCTACGGCGCGCGAGGCATCCAGAACATGCACGACGGTATGGGCGTAGCCCGGGGCGATCTTCACGGCCGTATGCGCCTTGCTGGTCGTGGCGCCGCCGATCAACAGCGGCACGGTGAAGCCCTGACGCGTCATTTCTTTCGCCACATGGGTCATTTCTTCGAGCGACGGCGTAATCAGTCCGCTCAAGCCGACCACATCCGCCCGCATCTCGCGCGCGGCGGCCAGGATCTTGTCGCTGGAGACCATCACCCCTAAGTCGATCACCTGATAGTTATTACACCCCAGCACAACCCCCACGATATTTTTCCCGATGTCGTGCACGTCGCCCTTCACCGTGGCGAGCAGTACGGTGCCTTGCGAGCTGCTTCCGCCGGCCTGCTTCTCCGCCTCCATGAACGGCAGGAGATAGGCCACGGCCTTCTTCATCACGCGCGCGCTCTTGACGACCTGCGGCAGAAACATCTTGCCCGCCCCGAAAAGGTCGCCGACCACGTTCATGCCGTCCATCAGCGGCCCTTCGATCACGGAGAGGGGGCGTCCCAGCTTCTGCCGCGCTTCCTCCACATCCAGCTCGATGAAGTCGGTGATCCCGCGCACCAGGGCATGCGCCAGCCGCTTCTCCACCGGCTCCTGCCGCCAGGCATCGTCCTTGACCGCGCCCTTTTCCTTCGCCTTGACCGTCTCCGCAAAGGTCACGAGGCGCTCGGTGGCATCCGGACGCCGGTTGAACAGCACGTCCTCCACGAGCGCCAGCAGGTCCTTCGGAATCTCTTCGTACACAGCCAACTGGCCGGCGTTGACGATGCCCATGTCCAGCCCGGCCTTGATTGCGTGATAGAGGAAGGCCGCGTGCATGGCTTCCCGGACGACATTGTTGCCGCGGAACGAAAACGAAATGTTGCTGATGCCGCCGCTGACCTTGCAGTGCGGCAAGTTTGCTTTGATCCAGCGCGTCGCCTCGATGAAGTACACGGCATAGTCGTTATGCTCATCGATTCCGGTGGCGACCGTCAGAATGTTCGGGTCGAAAATAATATCCTGCGGCGGCACGCCTTCCAGCTCGGTCAGAATCTTGTAGGCCCGTGCACAAATCTCTTTCTTGCGTTCGAGCGTATCGGCCTGGCCCTGTTCGTCGAATGCCATCACGACCATCGCCGCGCCATAGCGCCGGATCAGCCGCGCATGGCGACGAAACGCCGCCTCGCCTTCCTTGAGGCTGATGGAGTTGACGATCCCCTTGCCTTGCATGTTTCGGAGCCCGGTCTCGATGACCTCCCACTTTGAGCTGTCGACCATGACGGGCACACGCGCAATGTCCGGCTCCGACGCCACCAGGCGGAGAAAGGTTTCCATCGCGCCCACCGAATCCAACATGCCCTCGTCCATGTTGACGTCGATGATTTGCGCGCCCCCCTCGACCTGTTGCCGCGCGACGCTCAGGGCTTCTTCGTACTGTCCGCCGAGGATCAGCTTGGCGAATTTCGGAGAGCCCGTCACGTTCGTGCGCTCGCCGATGTTGACGAAGTTCGACTCCGGCCGCACCGTGACCGCTTCCAGTCCGCTGAGACGCAAATACTTCGGCACCGCGGCAGGCTTGCGCGGCGGCAGCCCCTTCACGACCTCGGCGATGCGCTTGATGTGCGGCGGCGTCGTGCCGCAACAGCCGCCGATGATGTTCAGCCAGCCGTTCTCCGCCCACTCGCGCAATTGGGGCGCAAGCGTGTCCGGCGTTTCGGGAAATCCTGTCGGCAACAGCGGATTCGGCAACCCGGCGTTGGGATGGCAGCTGATGTAGGTCGGCGCCAGTTGCGCCAACTCCTGAATCAGCGGCCGCATTTCTTTCGGCCCCAGCGCGCAGTTCATGCCGACGCTCAGCAGCGGAATGTGCGAGATGCTGTTCCAGAACCCCTCGACGGTCTGTCCCGTCACGCCGCGATTGCTGCCGGCCTGAATGAACGTCACCGACGCCATGATGGGCAGCCGACGCCCCGTCTCCTCGAAAAACTGTTCGATCGCGAAGAAGGCCGCCTTGGCGTTCATGGTGTCGAAAATGGTTTCGACCAGCAACACATCCACGCCGCCGTCGACCAGTCCGCGCACCTGCTCGTGATAGGCCGCGACCAATTCTGGGAACGTCGCGCCGCGCGCAGCGGGATTATTCACGTCCGTCGAAATCGACGAGGTCTTGGTCGTGGGGCCGATCGCACCCGCCACAAAACACCGACGGCCCGGCTGCGCCCGCTCCACCGTCGCCACCGCCCGCTTGGCGCATTCGGCCCCGGCTTTGGAGAGCTCGTAGGCGAGCGACTCCATTCCATAGTCGGCCAGCGAAATGGACTGGGAATTAAATGTGTTGGTCTCGACGATATCGGCACCAGCTTCCAAGTACTGCCGGTGAATCGTCTCGATGACATCCGGCCGCGTGATATTTAAGAGGTCGTTGTTTCCTTTCAGGTCCCGTGTCCAGCCCTGAAAGCGCGAGCCGCGAAACGCCGCTTCGTCCAGCTTGTAGGTCTGAATCATGGTGCCCATGGCGCCGTCGAGCACCATGAGTCGTTCACGGAGGATCTCTTCAATCGACACAGTCATGCGGGAATCCTTTAGCGTAAAAGAGGCTCTATATGGATACAGGCGACTCGCTGCCTGCGGAAACAGGCCCGGCCTGTGGTGACGGCCGACGGGCGAGCGACATGCGAGACAAGATGCGCCGATCTTATCGGGAAGCCGTCATGGGCGCAAGGAATGCGTGTTGCCGCGTCACACCCGAGTCACTCCCGGGTCAGTCCCGATAAGGACTGCGCGGACTCGGCGGTCAGGTGCTTGGCCACGACGCCCGGGCGCGGCCGTTCTTGACTTCAAAGATTTGGGATTCGTACGATGCCCGAAAGGGAGAGTCACTGGATGATGCCTCAACGGTTCAGTGTGCTCATGGTCAGTGTTGCTGCCGCCCTGCTGGTCTTCCTATCCCCTCGACCGGCGGTGACTGCACCGTATTTCGACGACGGCTACCTGGGCCTGACGCAAACCGAACTGCATCAGAAACTCGGCGCGCCACACGCCGTTCGCGATCGCAAGGCCGCGCTCCGCATCTTCACCTACTATCCCTACGACGAGTGGCAGCGCTACTACAAGAAGCTCATCTCGCCGCAAAACGGGGAAGATGTCTATTCGTTCAAGCGCGACGGCGTCGACGTGCGCTATTCATTCAGTTTTCATCAGGACCCGGCCGACCATTCTGAAGAGCCGCCTTTATACGTGCGCCTGGTGGACATCGAATTCACTCCGCCCGTGGCGTTGGGAAAGATCCCTTCGCTGATTCCCGAGCTCCGACCGTCCACCGACTCCACGGCGCCGACCTTCCGTTCCAATATTTGGGTGCTGCTCTTTAACGGCCGGACCTCGACCGACGCGCAGTTCATCGTGCGCGAGCACAATAAGGAACGGCTGGACTGGAGCCTCACCTACCAGATGTTTTCGCTGCAAGGTCTCCCACCGGCGCTTACGCTGGAGACGCGCATCGACCGCCTGGAAGTCAGCACCCAGAGCCTGCAATTGACCAAGCAGCGGCTGAAGGCCACGCATGAACCGGCCTTGAATCCCTTCTCCCGTGAGTTTGCCGAACTGCCTCCGCCGACTCCGCCGCGACCCAAGACTGTGCCGATGCCTCAGTACGCCGAATAGCTGCCTCGCGCCAGCTGCTTCGCGCGGAATACCCTCGTCCCCGACCTTGACCGCACGAACGTCGCTTCGCTACGATAGCGCGCATGGAATCCCATGCCCAACCTGTTGATCCGCTCGTCCTCGGCAATCCAGATCGCTCCGTGACCGCCGCTGCGCCGCCCGTGCATATGCCGTCACCGACGCCGATTGAGCCGACTCGTACGCCCGCATCCGACGCGTCGTTGCCGTACCTCTGTCGTCCCTGGGTCAGAAAAACCATTTATGCCGGCTTCGCGCTGCTGATCGGCTTCATGCTGTGGTGGCGGTTCTATCCCACGGTGACCGATCCCACGTTTGAAAAGCACATCGCGGAGAAGCGGGTCATGGCGGGCATGACACGAGAGCAGGTCCTCAAGGCCTGGGGCTCGCCCTACACCATGAAAGTGACCTACACCAAGGACGGCCTGCGCCGCGAAGAGTGGATCTACGAAGACTGGCTCGACACGTCGACCATCAAACACCGCTATCTCTACTTCGAAGAAAACGTCCTGCTCGGCGGCTGGTGGCAGTAGCGCCCACCTCGGCTCGCAACCGGCGTGGTTTTGCCGACAAGCCCTGTTCCGTTCCGCTGCAATCGCCTGCAGTTCTTGGGCGCCTGCAGCGCCGCGGTCTCGTCGTTTCAAAACCCGTCAAACGTTTGCAAACGTAAGGGATTCTGACTACACTCTGCCCGTGGTCGCGGACGGAGCGATTGCGCCTTAGGGAGTTTCCCGAATTTGCACGCGCCGCTCCTGGCCGGGGCCGCCCGACACCGTCAACACCCGTTTCCATTCACGGATCTGGTAGACGGCCCACGCATGCGACTGACCTTTGTAGAAGGCCTGGGGATCTTCCCCGCTGGTGCTCAGATAGATGGGCTCCGTGAATCCTTCATCCAGCACATAATCCAGCAGGCACTCGGTGGTGAATCCGGCGCCCGCGAGCGACACCTCGGCTAAAAAGTGAAGAATATCTTCCGGATTTTGCATCGTCACGGGCGTCATACAGACAGTACCTTTCTTCAACAGTCGGCAAATTCTAGGAGGCAGCCTTGGTGAAAGCAAGACGCGCGACGACAGGTTCCCGCAGCACCACGACACGCACGCCCTCGACCAAACGCACCGGTCGCACGGCTCCCCGAGCCGGGCGCCGACTCGGACGCCCGCTCCCGCAGGCGGAGTTTCGAGAGCGGCTGCTGACCATTATGGATCGCAAACACCACTGGGCCTGGCCGGTGCTGATGGGGCCCGGCATCTCCACGCGCCAGCTGGAACTGCACTATCAGCAGGAATACCACGTCTACGTCCGGGACTTCCCCGTCCTGTTGGCCCGCGTCCATGGACAAAACCCGCCATCAGATGTGCGCCGCATGCTGGCGACCAATATCTACGAAGAAGACACAGGCGGCCTGTCCTTCGGCAAGTCGCACCCCGAGTTGTTCCATCTCATGATGGCGGGACTGGGATTGGATATCGAGGCGTTCCAACGCGCGCGGCTGTTGGCGGCCAGCGCGATCTACCGGAAATGGCTCGATAAGGCGACTGCCCATCGCGATTGGGTCATCGGAGCGGCGACTATGGCCATCTTCGTCGAAGGTAGCGTGAAGGATCGGAAGGAAATTTTGGAGCCCTCCATTCCGAAGACCGAGGATGAGATCGAAGCCTACGTCACGGCCCATCCGCTGGTGCAGCACCACGGCATCGCGCGGGCGTCGATGGATTTGATCCGCGCGCACCAGAAAGTGGAAGCCGGGCATCGTCAGGATGCGTACGAGATGGTGGTGACCCACGCCAAGACCGCGGCACAACAACAGTCGGTGCTGACGTCGCTGGCCACGTCCCTGCGTCTGTGGACCGCGTATCGCGATGCGGTGGCGAAGGTGTGCGGGCTCCGCCGTCCGTGAGATATCTCTGTCCGCTGGTTCTGATGGTCGCCGGTCTCGTCCGACTCCTCGGCCATGCTTCGGGCGCGGTGGCCGCAACGCCCGACATGGTGCACATTCCCGCAGGAGAATTTCGCATGGGTACACCGCTCGGCACCGACGGTTTCGACGACGAAGCGCCGCAGCGACTCGTCTGGATCAGCGCGTTTCGCCTCGACCGCTACGAAGTCACCAACGAGGCCTATGCCCGCTTCGTCCATGAAACCGGGCATCGCATTCCCGAAAACGCCTCGCCTGCCTCGACGCTCTGGACGGATTGGGCGTCGATTCAAGCCATCGCGACGCATCCGGTGGTGAACGTCAGTTGGCAGGATGCCGATGCCTTTTGCCGTTGGCGGGGCGCACGGTTACCGACGGAAGCCGAATGGGAAAAGGCGGCGCGCGGGACCGATGGCCGGACGTACCCATGGGGCCGAGACTGGGACCGCACCAAAGCCAATAGCGCGAGCTATTGGGCCGAGCGCACCGTGGACTTTACCAGCGGCGCGGACTGGGCGGCGTTTTGGATGCAGGGCGAGGGAGCGGCCATCGCCAAGGCGAAGGGTGTTCGCGGTGAGGTGCTGACGATGCCGGTTGGAAGTTTTCCCGATGGGGTGAGTCCCTACGGGATTCATGATCTCGCGGGCAACGCGGCGGAATGGGTGGCCGACTGGCACGATCCCAACTATTATCGTGCCGCGCCGATGACCGATCCGGAAGGGCCGGCGCGAGGCGCCGTCAAAGCCATGCGCGGCGGATCTTGGCTCAAGCCCTACAAAAGTCTGCGCAGCACGGACCGCGACTGGGGTCTGATGGACAGTCGTCCAAGCGGCACCGGATTCCGCTGCGCGCAGGACGCGTACTGACCGCAGTCAGTCCGTCATTCCCGCCGGTATCCTGTTTCGAGGCCAGGCTCTATCCCCGCTGCTTTTGCCGTCTCTCTCTGTCCCTAGCCCCGTCCCGCTTCGACCGGCTGTTCGACTACCGATTGTGTCGTCACAGTGGTGCCGGCCACTCTTCTGCCAAATAGTGATCGGAGCGCTGCTCGACAGGGATGCCAATACTCGTGCGCCATCGCTTCCATGCGTGCGTCCACCTGTTTGGACCATCGCCAGGCTAGTCCCCCTCCCAGTATCAGGATGCCGACACTGCCGATCCAGATTTCTGAAGAAGGAGTCGCCCACAGCCGCTCCCGCAGTGATTCCGGAATCCAGGCGTGTAGCTTCCAGAGCGCCAAGGCGGCGGCAAACGGCACAGATGCGATGAGAAACAGATAGTACGACAGCCTGCCGCTTCGCAGGGCGCTCCGCAGACTATCCAGCATCGACCCATCCGAATCAGCCCGCTCCCCCATACTCTCCCTCGCAACCAACTGTACCCGTACTGCGTTCAATTCCGCGGAGGTCGGCCACTGTGGTCGCTGACGGTCGTTCGTGGTGACCGCCTCAAAGTGATAGGGCAAGTTCGCCGGCGTATAGGAGTCTGTGCCGTTCGCAATGCGCTCCAGCGCGCTCACGTGGATTTTGGCTGTCGGCATCTGATGTGCTTGGCAGAGCCGGGCGATATCCCGTGGCCGCCACCGGTAGTACAGCCCCAGGCCGCTCCGCGGATTGTACATGTGATCGTGTACATCCTGATGGGCACGCACGAACTCCCGATCGGATGGAATGAACCGCAGTCCGCATTGCTCGGCTTCGGCCATCATCCAATCCAACGCGACCAACGACATCCCCTGTTTGACATAGCCGCCGCCGACATTGGAATGGGCTCCGGCAAACCAGACCTGGCTGACCCGTCGATCGTTACCGCCCTGTTCATTCCAGAGCTCGGGGGAAAATGTCTGTCGGTCGTCATCGATGGACAGCGCATGGCACGCCCGTTTGATCGCCTTGCTCGGGGTGAGTTCCGCAAACCGCATCGGCCAGATCCAATTGATGAGCGTGCGCATTCCCTCGAACGGGGCGCCGACCGCACCCACCGTGTCCCAGACTCCGACAAACTCGATCGGCACTGCTCCCTGTGGCGCATGCTCGTCGTGCATCACGGCGCGAAAGCCATTCCGACGTTCGCCGTCTGCCCGCCGGATATCCTCGGGTGTATTGCTCCGCCGCTGCTCGTCAGACACGCCCTTGAAGGCCGCCTCCCGAAATTCCCGCCAACAGTGGCGTACATGCTCCTTCAACTCCTCATGCTCAATTTGTGTGACGTCGGGCACGCCGCAATATTCGATCAAGCCTGAGAGGGCCCGCACGGTATAGGCGCCCCGGCTGAATCCGAACAGATAGATGCGATCACCAGGCTCATACACATGCGCCAGTTCGATATACAGGTCCCGTACATTCTGCGCGAACCCAAACCCTACCGCACCGCCGAGTAGTTTGAGCGGAAGGAACGAAGACGTCCCGACGCCATCGTCATAAAACGCCACTTGCGGCGGTTGATCCGGCGCATACTTATGCCCCTGAATGTCGACGGCCTCATAGAGCTTGAACACGTTCGTTCCGCGAGCTTTGTTGGCCGTATTTCCGGTCCCGTCGGCACAGAGCACAATGTGTTTGTTCATAGACGACCTCATGGCGAAGGGGAGTTGCGCATCCGAACGCGGGCCGGTCAGCCCCGACTCGGTATGCTCCGATAAAACGCAATAGTTATACCTAGGTGTATGCCAAGGCTAAAAGTGCGGATTTTCTCGGTTTACGCTGGGGCCACGGTCTGGCTGCGTATCTGTTTGTCCGCATGGCGTATCTGTCTTGATACGCCTGAACAACAGCCGAGTGTCGAAGTGTGCGCCACGGGAGACGGGAGCGCAGTGCGGGAGCGGAGCGAAAGACGCGTGGGAGACGCGTGCCGAAGGACTTAATCGGTGAGCACGAACTCGAGGCGCTCGATACGTACGACGGGCATGATGAGGCCCAGCCCCTCCTCATCGTGGCTGAAGTCGTAGACCAGGGATTCGTCGGGGATCAACCGGCCGGTCATCAGTACGAGGATCGGAATGCGCTCGCCTTGTTCGACGGATCGGCGGAGGCGTTTGCGTAGCTGCGGGTCCGGGATCGCCGTCAAATTTCCCGGCAAGTCCTCGGCCTTAAACCGCACCAGCCCCCAGGCGGTGCGCACAAATCTCGGTCCGATGCCGACGCTGAAGCCGCCGGTTTTCGGATCGAACCCCGTGAGCGCGCCATCCCAGGCGAACGAGATACGCCAAGTCAGCGGTGCCCGCCCAACTCGTCCGGCATCGCGGTCTCGGTTGAGCTGAAAAAGCCGATCGTCATGGCCCGGATCGTGGTGGCCGCCGCCGTAGACGCCGCCCCAATCGGGAGGCTGTCCGTCGAGCTGCTCGAGAAATCGTTCGATGACCGATTGCTCGAACAAGAGATGTGTGTCGTTTGGGAGAATCGTGGCGAGCGCAGAAGGCTGAAGATGTCGAAGCGGCCGCGTGCCGGTCACCTCATCGGCTGCCGCAGAGCCGACAAGCGTCAGTGTCGCCAGGAGGATGGCCAGAATGATCGCTGAGCCGATGTTCCGGCTGATGCGTTGCCTAGTGGCACGCCAAGGCCATCGCCATTGCATGGATACAGGACCGAGCGGGCCGCTCACGGCGCGGCCGGCGAATCAACCGGAGCCGCCGCCAGTGCGTCGGCAAACGTGGTGCGCAACGCCGTCACCGTCGCATGGTCTTGCGAGAGCACGCCGACCTCAATGAGCACGGCCAGACGCGGCTCCGGATCAAGTCTGCGCAAGGCCTGTTGGGACAAGCCGGGTGATTGGAGCACCTGGCGATAGGTTCCGAGCCAAGAGTCAGTCACGACGCGCAAGCCGGCGTCGGTCGGTTTCATCCGCCCCAACCGGACTTGCTGAAGCAACTTGATCAACGGGTCGGATTGACCGAGGGTATGGATGGCGCGTTGCAGCGCCTCGTGAGATGTGGCGGACATGGTAGTCATCGCGCCGTTAGTTCATCGAGCAGGCGCCGGGCCCGCGAGGATCGCCGCAGCTTCCGCACCCGCCACCACCTCGATTGCCTCCCCCGCCACCGCCGCCTCCACTGATAGGCGTGGAGGGCACCCAACCTGTGGCGCCGACGGCAAAGCCGGAAATCAACTTTTCCAGCCGCTCGCTCCGGCACCCGGGACAGGCCGGCGTCGACGACCCGTTCACGATCAATTCAAACCGGTGTCCGCACCCGCTGCATCGATATTCGAAAATCGGCATAGACTCCCCTTCCGCTGCGTCGTTTCGGTATTATACGAATGCCCGCGGGCCGCACGCAATCGTCACAGGCCGAAGGAGTCCTATGTTTCAGGAAGAATCCGGGTTCACGCTGCGCTTTACCTTAGAGGCGTCGTTCGCGGACGACTACGAGGGCGATTCGGATAATCGCGCCTGGCTGCGCGAATGGGAGTCGCAGATCAAGCCGGAGGTGGTGAAAGCGGTGTTCGAGACGTTGCGTCGCCATCCGAGTTGGGCCTCCCACGTGCGTAATCGCGGACGCTCGCCCTTGGATGAAATCGAAATCGTGCTGCAGAAAGATTTCTCGCCGACGGTGCCGCAGTGACGGAGCGCCTACCAACCGCCATGCCGCCGACGGCGTTAGCCGCCGAGACCCGCCGCGACCTTGGGCTCTACATTCATATCCCCTTCTGCCATCTGCGCTGCCACTTTTGCGCGTTCTATCTGCAATTGCATTCCGAGCAGGCCGTCACGACGTTTCTCCGGTCGCTCGAATTAGAAGTGGCCTGGTATGGACGGCAGGGGGCGCTGCAGTCGCGGCAATTCCAGACCATCTACTTCGGCGGCGGCACGCCCACGACGTTACGGGCAGAGCAACTCCTCCGCATGCTGGATCTGGTTCGGGCGACATTCGATGTCGCGGCCGACGCGGAGATCACGGTCGAGGGCCATCCGGATACCCTGTCGCTTGAGCAACTGCGTGCCCTCCAACGCGCAGGCGTGACGCGCCTCAGTCTCGGGGCCGAAAGCCTCGATCAGGACGAGCTCATCCGCGTTGGGCGGCCGACGCAGGCCACCAGCCTCGCGCGCGCGATGGCCATGGTGCGCGAGGTCGGCTTCGCGAACGTCAATCTCGACCTGATGTATGGCCTGCCGGGACAAACGATGGAGAGTTGGCGATCGACGCTGGCGGGCGTGCTGACGTTTGATCCGACTCATCTCTCCTGCTATGCGCTCACCGTTGAGGATGGGACGGCGTTGGCGCAGAGCGTGACGGTTGGCGCTAGACCCGCACCGGACCCTGATCTCCAGACCGCCATGGAGCAGGCTGCCGAGGCGCAGCTTGCCGCGGCCGGCTACGACCGCTATGAAATTTCCAACTACGCGAAACCCGGGTGGGCCTGTCGGCACAACCAACTGTATTGGGGGCAGGGTGATTACCTAGGCCTTGGTCCGAGCGCGGAATCCTATGTGGACGGTGTGCGGTTCGGTAACGTGGCGGACCTCGCGGCCTATTGCGATGCGCTCGATCAGGGACGACGTCCGTTGGCCCACGAAGAGCCGCTATCCGTGGCGCAGCAGCAGCGGGAAGCGGTGGTCTTTGGGCTGCGGCAGTCGGCTGGGGTCGAGCGGAGGCTCGTCGAAGCGCTCTCGGCCGATCGTCGCTGGTACGGACGTCTGAACGACCTGCTGACGGAGGGACTGCTCACCGGTCGCGACGGGCGCATACGCTTCACGGATCAGGGTCGCCAGCTAGCCGATTCCGTCTCCGCATCGTTGATTGCCGCAGGCGACGACGGTGCCTCATCGCCGGCACCTTGACAGGGTCTTTTCGGGCAAGGTACCAATACGCCTTGGCGATGGTGTTCGTTCGATGATTGCGCAGACGTCACACAGGAGTGAGCCTTCCATGCCCGTGAATATGACCCCCAAGCGGAAACCGGTCGCACCGATCGTGGGAACG
The DNA here is from genome assembly GCA_041908685.1 of Nitrospiraceae bacterium. Lineage (GTDB taxonomy): Bacteria > Nitrospirota > Nitrospiria > Nitrospirales > Nitrospiraceae > BQWY01. The sequence goes on from JAYREW010000027.1 coordinate 44,594, forward strand.
GCGGACGCCGATGGCCAGGATGAGGTTACCTTCGGGCAGGAGACGGAACTCGACAGGGAGAAGGATGTGGCGGACGCTGAATCGAAGGATATGTGGGATCAGACCGAAGTGATCGACATGGATACGTTCTGACCGACTACCCGGGCAGAAAATAGAACGCGATCCCGAGAATCAGATACACACCGACCAGCAGCACACCTTCCATCCAGTGCGACTCGCCGTCCACGGCGACAAAATTCACCGCGAACACGGAAATCGTCACCGCCGCGACCTCGAACGGCGTGAAGATCAAATCCAGCGGCTTCCCGAACAGATAGCTGGCAAACACGAGCATCGGCGCGACAAACAGCGCAATCTGAATGCTGGAGCCCACGGCAATGCCGAGCGCCAGGTCCATCTTGTTTTTGCTTGCCACCAGGACGGCGGTGGAATGTTCCGCCGCGTTACCGATGATCGCCACGAGAATGACGCCGACGAAGACCTGCGTCAGTCCCATCCGTTCCGCGGCCGGTTGAATCGCCCCCACGAGGAATTCGCTGAGCACCGCGATCAAGACCGTCGCCGCGGCCAGCAGCAACGAGGGTTTCAGAATGGACGACGGCGCGGTTGCCCCCGCCTCATCCCCGTGCCCGCCTCCGACATAGAGATGCCGATGCGTCTTGAGCGAGAACCAGAGGCTCAACACATAGATCGCAAACATCACGATGGAGATATCGAGGCTGACGTTTCGCTCGACGAGCGCCGCGCTCTCCCCAGCTGAAAAATGAAAGAGTGCCGGGACGATCAAGCCCACCGCCGACAACAGCAACAGGCTGGCGCCCATGCCCGCAGCGACTTGATTGAACCGTTGTCGTTCGTGATAGTACCCGCCAACGGCCATGGACGCGCCCAAGACCAGCAGGATGTTCCCGAGAATGGATCCGGTGATGGAGGCCTTCACCACGTCGTGCAGCCCTTCGCGCAAGGCCGCCATCGCGATGATGAACTCGGCCAGGTTCCCGAGCGAGGCGTTCAGCAAGCCGCCGATGCCTTCGCCGAACCGGCTGGACAGGTCCTCCGTGGCTTTTCCCAGGAGGCCGGCCAGTGGTACGATGCCCAGCGCCGCCAGCACGAACACGATCAACGGGTCCCAATGCAGCAGTTCGGCGGCAATGGCCACAGGCACCAGTAATAACACCCAATCCATCCACGAATCCGTCAGGAATTTCATAGTCGCCAAGCTACCATAGGCCCCCCTGCATGTCGACGAATGTCGCTCCATCTGAAGCCGCGCTGTACTACCCGTTTCATCTCTGCACCGAGTCCACGCTGAGTGCGCTCCTTAGGCAATTCACCTCTGTGCATTTTCGGGATTATATGGCGCTGCAACTCACGCGTTTCAGCGGCACCACCGCCTATCGCGATCGGATCGGCGCGGGACATCCGGACCTGGTGGCGAGTGGACGGATCGTGCAGGGCCATTCGGTCAGCGGGCCGTTGCCTTCGGACGTCGAATCGGCGGTCGACCGCGATCTGGCCGACGACCGGTGGCGCGCGTACTTTCACGACAGCTTGACCAACGACAAGCGTGTGCAGCGCGGGCTCTTCGATCCGGCACACGCCATGACCATCGGCGGCACGGTCGTACCCGGCGCGGCTTTCCTGCGCGAGTTGCTGCGCGACGACTATCGACGCACCCCGTTCACCGTCGATGCGGTCCGTGCGATGAGCGCCACGGCGCAGCGCCTTCCGGCCGCCTTTGCGTATGAATACGGCCTGGCCTTGGTCAAGACGTCGGCCTCGCTGGTGTATACCGCAAGGCTCGCCGCACAATTGCACTGCACGGCCGTCACCGACTCACCCGCACATGCGCGGCTGTTCACGCACAGTCTGGCTCGCGAAGGCTGGCAGGTGCCGCAACTCCTGCTGGATCGCGCAACCTAGTCGTCCCGATCCGCTTGCGCCTCCAGCCGAGACCTGCCGCGGAGACCGGCATCGACAAATGGCACGTTGGCAGCCACTGCGCCTTTTGCTACAATTCCCGCTCGCCATGGGAAGCCCTGCCACGCCCCTCAGCATTCCGGAGATCACCGAAGAGCTCGGCACCGGCACCGGTGACGGCTTAGAAGCGCGCGTCATCGTGCACAACTGCGAGTGCCACACCTATCAACAGGTGATTCAACTTTTCTGCGCGGTCATTCCGGGGATGACGCCGGCCGCCGCGTTTGAGCTGGCCTACAAGATCGACCACGACGGACAGGCTGTGGTCTACAGCGGAGATCGGAAAGAAGCAGAGGGAATTGGGACGAAGCTTGGTGAGGGTGGTTTACGGGTGGCTGTGCAGTAGACGCGAGACAATCTGTACGCGCGGGTTCGATCGTGGTAGCCGTCAACCGTACCTACCGCGATTGTGAGCTGGTCATACAGAACGGGATTGCAGCGGCGAGAGCTACTTCTTTGATTTGGTCGGCTTTGCAGGCGCAGGCTTCCCCTTGGCTGCAGGCTTTGCGGCAGCGGGAGCAACCTTCTCGGTCTTGGTTTTCCCGGACTCTGATTTATCCGACTTGTCCGACTTGACGGTTTTCCCGGCCTTCGCCGCTTTGGCCGCCTTTGCTGCCTCCGCTTCGCGCTTCTTTGCCGCCTTCGCATTCGCGGCGGCCACGCCGGGCCAGGTCGGAAGCTTGCCGGCCTTCCGCAGGTTGTCTCCGCTAAACACACGCACTTGATAGAGCTCGAACAGCTTCGCAATCGCCTTCTGGTCCCCACGACGGGCCATGCTCAAGAGACGACGCCGCTGGTTCATCTCCTCTTCTTCTGTGTGCGAGGGAGCACGCTTTTCCATCAGCCATCCTTCCCGCTTCGGATTCCGATTCGGTGCTTAAGCCGTTGGATAACAAGATAATTGGGGGCGGAGTGTATCCTATCCGCCGCGCGAATTCCAGCTTTGAATGTGCTCGGCGCTCTCGCGCCCTTCACCGCGCCGCGTGACGCGTGACCGAACGGTGGTGTTCGTGCGCCTCGCCGATCGCGGTTGTTCCACTCCCCGCCACTCCCTATAATGACTTCCATCCCGACAGCGGATACGTACGATAACGAAACAGGAGGCCGACCATGTCCACGACCATGCAACCCCCACCAGCCCCGACCGTCAGCGACGATCCTGCCGCACGCGCCGCGCTGCGTCGCGCATTCGATAACACTGCCCGGTGGCAGCCTGACTTCAAGGGCTTCACGGCCGACCTCACGGTCAACGTCAACGGCGTCGTCACCACCGGTCCGGTGACCGTCAAGGGCCCGCGCGAAGTGTCCGTGCAGCTTGCCGACGCAGAGTTGCAAAAGTGGGCGCAGGAACAATTGAGCATGATCGCCGTGCACCGCGGCCCGCGCAGCTTTGAAGAGTCCGACGGCAAGTACACGCTGACGCAAGAAGAGGACGGGCATCCGTTCGGCACCAAGCTCGTCATCCACGGCTCCAATTCGTTTTATCGGCTGAAGAACGATCGCATCACGCAGATCAATCGCACCATGGCGCACGGCAACATGCCGCCGTTTGCGTTTACGATCAACGTCGAAGACAGCGCGATCACGCAGGACGGGAAGCACCTCACCACGCGCTACACCGTCTACTATTTTTCGCCGAAGGACGGCACGTTGAAGAACGTGGAGAGTTTTACGGATACGCATGTGCGGATCGGACAGTCGGATCTACCGGCGACGCGCCGCATCGTGGCGTTTGAAAACGGGACCGTGGTGGTGAAGCAACTCACCTTCGCCAACCATCAGTTGCTGTAACCGTCGAGGACTTCACCGCCGCGTATCGGGCGAGACGCATTACGATGGATTTGCGAACAGGGTTTCCGCGCAGCATGCGCGTAGTGCTTGAAGGACACGTGCACGTGGCGCGGATGATCGACAAGTGCCGTGCGGTCCTGGCTGGGACGGAGGGTGAGTACATCTACCCCTGTCCGATGGATGAGCGGCTCTTCGCGTTTACGGGGCTCACGCACGAGGCCTTTACGGCGGCGGTGCGGGCCCATCCGGACGATGCGGGCGTCGTTCAGTGGTTTCGCGAACAGGCGCAAGTCCATTCCCCAAGCGAGCTGGCGGCCTGGAACGAGCAGATGCTCGCTCGAGGCCCCAGCACGCCGGAGAAACAGGCGTACTATAACCAACTTCGCGATGCCATCGACCCATCGCGGACCGACCTGACGAGTTGGGCCGATTTGCAGGACTTGGAGGAAGGTCGCACGGTGCCGCAGCGGTCCGCCGCGCGGCGCCCGTAAGGTGTCTCCCTGATAACGCTCTCCGCCGCTCCCGAAAGGACCGACCTATGCGACATCCCCTCACGCACACATTCCCCTTCGCAGCCTTTGGAGCTGCTCTGTTGAGCCTGGCCGTGAGTCTACCGGGAACCGCACAGGCTGAGGAGATTCTGCGTGAGCCGAACATCTCCTTGGCGCTGGCGCAGAAGGCGGCGGCGGCGGCCGTGGAGAAATGCCGGACCGATGGATACCGCGTCACGGCGGCGGTCGCGGATCGCAATGGGCTCTTGCGCGCACAACTTCGTGCCGACGGCGCCGGTCCCCACACGCTCGACAGCAGCCGCCGCAAGGCGTTCACGGCCGCGAGCCTCCGGCGCCCGACGAGCGAGCTAGCCGAATTGCTGAGCAAGAATCCGACGCTCCAGGGACTCCGGGATATGAGTCCGGAGATCCTCATCTTGGGCGGCGGCCTCCCGGCATTCGTTCAGGGCGAGTTTATCGGCGCCATCGGCGTCGGCGGTGCACCAGGCGCCCAGTTCGACGACGTCTGTGGGCAGGCCGGCCTTGATGCGATCGGGGCAACGGTTAAGCCCGCGAATCCCTAGCAACCGGGTTTTGTAGGGCTACACAAGTGGCCGTGCCTTCCATACGCGCCACAGCTGCCGCCGGAGAAGAGAGGGCGATGCTGCGCGCGCAGGTTCCTGCTTCCTGCCACAAAACGTTCATTTCCTTTGAATTTTCTCCCTTCTAAGAGATAGTAGCCTGAGCAGCAGCAGCTGGTCAGGAACGCACTCCGAGAGAGGCGCTCGATCTGCGTGCGCGTCCTGTGCGCTCGCGACGGATGCGCAGGCCTCAAGCCTGCAATCAGGATTCTGCTGCATTGATTCTACGTATATACTCTAGATGTTGATTCACGCTTCATGAAGACTCGACGTATTGCCCTGGCCGACCTCCAGGTCGGCATGTTTGTCACCGCAGTGGACCGGAGCTTTTTCAGCAATCCGTTCATGCGGCAGCGGTTTGCGGTGCGGTCCTTAGAGCAAATCGAGGCGCTCAAACGCGCCGGTATTGAAGCGGTGACGATCGATCTCGATCGTCAGGAAGCGGTACCGCCGGCCGCGCCCGCGACGGACACATCCGCCTCCGCCAATCCTGCCGGCCACGCACGCGAAGCGCTGATGCCCGTCACCTGGTCGCCTGCCCTCCAGGGACTCCGACAGGATCTCTCGAACGCGTTGTCTGCATGCGACCGCCTGATGCAGGCGTCGGCACAGCTCTTTGATCGGCTGCAGCACAAGGGCGCCGCCTCCATCGCTCCCGCCGCCACGATCGCCCGCGACATCATGATTGCCGCGCAGACCCATAGCGACGCTGCTTGGTTCGCCACGATGAGCCGTCGGCGGCCGGGCGATACCAGTCTCGGTGCGCACGGCCTTGCGACCTGCGGAATCGCACTGCTCATCGGGCAGGCGTTGCGGCTGGATCCGTCGGAGCTACACGACCTCGCAACCGGGGCGCTGCTACACGATATAGGACTGATCGGGCTGCCTCCGCTCCTGCTTCAGCGCGTCCATAACACGTCGATCGTGCTCGCGCGGCAGGATCGCGAGCGCTACCAGGCCCATGCGCGACTCGGGGCTATTCAGGCCGAAGGGCACGCACAGTTTCCGTTGGCCGTGCGCCAGATTATTGCGGAGCACCATGCGCTCCCCAACGGGCGAGGCTTTCCCGACACCATCGCCCATCGCGCCACCACGCGGGCCAGCCGTATCGTGATGATTGCCGATCGCTACGACGATCTGCTGACGGGCTTCGGCGGCGCGCGCGCCCTGCAACCGCATGAGGCCCTGCAGCGGTTGGCCTATGAGGCGCAGGACCAAGCCCTGGATGGCCCGTTCACCGCCGCCTTCCTGCAGTGCGTCGGGATGAATCCCGTGTACAGCTTCGTTCGGCTCAACTCCGGCGAGCAGGCACTGGTGACAGAGGTCCCCGCGACAGCGCCGCAACACCCCGTTGTCTACCTTATGCACGACGCCGCAGGTCACGCCCTGCCGTCGCCCACACGCCTTGAGCTTGCCGCGCAGGACCCCAGCCAGCCGATACGAACTATCTCCCAGGTTCTCGGCATGGTGCAGATCTGAGGCTCAGGGTTGGCCTCACTCGCTATGTGTTCCCTGGGCTAGTTATCCTGCCGCCAATGTACCACTCCCGACCCCTTTTACGTCCTCACGCTCTGAGGGCGGAAGTTGGGTGGCGGTACTGGTCAGGCCGACCACTTGAGCCGACAGCTGAGCGTACAGATTTTTCCACCCTTGTACAAAAACAGCCGGGAGGGTGAAACCCGCTGTCCCGACACCCTAGGGTGAATCTCCAAGTTTGCCCTCAACTTGCCTGCTGTGCGCCGCTTTTCAGCACGCTTTCATGGAAGTTTGACGATGACCTAAGAGTCTTAAATTTATCATGTCGTTATGAGCTATTCAGACAATTCACTTGAACTATTCTGCCAGCGATTCCTAGCGCAATCTCGCCGATTTTCATCTCGCCACCTACCCGCCCCAGCGTGTCCCTCAGGAGGCGCTCAGCATCGGCACATGCCTTGCTTCAGCTGTCCTCCATTAACACCTCACAGGGGGACTCGGTCCCCAGAAGAGACGCGTCATGACCTTCGAAACGATCATCTCCCTCGGGCTTGCCGGCTGGATGGCTATCGGTTTTATCATGATGGGCCTCGGCATCTGGTAGACCGCGTCTCACCTCGCCGCACTCACTCACACCTAGACTGTCCGCGTAGGGCGACATCGAAGGAGTCCGTCGGTGATTCCCTGTCCGCTTCACCACAGGGGCTCGCCGGTGATCTGCCGCCGCTCAGCACCCGTTACGGGTTTCCGCCTCGCTCCGCTGCTGCTTCTTCCCGTTCTCCTCGGTGCCTGCGTCGGTAACGGAGCGCTCCTTGAGCCGCGCCGTTTGCCCGCTGATTCCACCCAGCCCGACCTCACTGCAGCAAGCGAGCGAACTCCCCAGGATGACGCCCTAGTCTCAAGCGGTCGTTCGACGGCGGAACCACGAAGCCTGCTCGGTACGCTTGCCGAATCGTCCGACCAGACTGTGCCGCCGCCGCGGGTTCCCGCTCGCCTTGACCCATCGCGTGAGCCGAAGCAGGCGCCTACACCGAAGCAAGGCACTCGCGTCCCCTCGACCACAAGTCAGCAGCCAGCGAAAACGGCGCGAGCGAACCAGTCCGTCGGCTCAGCCGCTAAGCCTCGCACGGATCCGCCGGCAGCCGACAGCACCAGCCATCAGTCGGGCGACCATCGAAATATTCTGGAAGTGTTGCGGCAATACTCGACGACCAAGGCTCCCGAGTTGCCGCGGTAGTGAACGGCCGCTGCTACGGGAAATTCGGCGAGACTGCTGAGGCGCGACCGTTACGGGCAGTCGATGGTCTCGTGATGCAGGAGCACGACGTCACTGGAGAGCGGTGTACGGAACACCATGCGGCAGTAACAGGCATAGGTGACGTAGGTATCGTGCAGGCAGTATTCGGCGATGCCTTGCCCCTCACCCCGCTCCCACATCGGCAGCACCTGGCTCCCGCTCCCCGACTTCGTTTCCACGCCCAGGGCACGCGCCAGCGTATCCAGCTTCACCCAGCCGCGCGTATCCCAGTTACTCCACACGGCCATGGTGTCGTAGACCGGCTCGGTGCGAAAGCGCGCGAGGTTGATGTCGAACGGCGGCTTCACCTGGTGGATGATGGACCGCTTCTTGATGAAGGGCAGGTCGAACCCCAGCCCGTTGTGCGTGATCCAGAGGATCGGCCGCTCCTTCGCCATACGTTGCCAAAACTTCTGCAGCAGCGCCTGCTCGTTCGCCCCATACCAGGAGACGGCGCCGCGCGGCTCCAAGTCGTCGCTCAGAAATAACGCCCCGATGCAGACGATGCGCGAATAGGTTGCATCAAACGCCGACTTGGCATACTGCTCGTCCTGCGTCTGACGCACACGGTCATCATCCGCCTGGGCAAACAAGTCTTCCGCCGGCTCCTGCCGTGAGTGCAGCGTGACGCCTGCGAGCGTAGCCCAATCCGCACGCGAAGTCGGGATCGTTTCGATATCCAGCACGACTTTCACCGTGAACCCCCATCGTCTGTCTGCAGCCGTTCGATCACCGGGCGATCGGCGGGCGGCAAGGCGTAGTCATTCAGGTCGGCCGCCGCCACCCAACGCAGTTCGCTGCCGGGCATGGCCTGCGGAAAGCCGGCCGCCACGCGGCAGCGGAAAAAATGCAGCTCGACCGTCTTCTCGGGATATGCGTGGTGTACCGTCATCAGCAGCGCGACATCAGCCACATCAATCGACAACTCTTCTCGAAGCTCTCGTACAAGGCAACTCACCAGTGTTTCGTTCGCCTCGCACTTACCGCCCGGAAATTCCCACATGCCTTCGAGGTGGGTGCCGGCCGGTCGTCGAGCCAGCAGATAGGCCCCGTCCTGGGCAATCACCCCGGCGGCGACGCGGATGACGGGCGGGATTGCATCCCCCGCGGCATCAGTTGGGTGACGATCCGCGCGCGTCATTGGCGTGGAATCCGGCTCGTCTTCGCGCTCTGCCCGTCGAATGGAAATGTCTTGCAAAAGGCCTTCATCGGGCAGAGCAGGCAATAGGGATCGCGCGCCGTGCAGACGGTGGCGCCGAAGTCCATCAGCGCCTGGTTAAAGTCGTAGCCCTTGCCCTTCGGAATCAACGCTTCGGAGAGCTGCCACAGTCGGGCCTTCTGCGCCTTGGGATCGCCCTCGGCGATAAACACGCGGTGCAGCACGCGAATGACGTTCGTATCCAGAATAGGCGCGTCTTCGTTGAAGGCGAACGACCGGATCGCTCCGACCGTGTAGCGGCCCAAGCCTTTGAACGACAGGAGCTCCGCCTCGTCGTTCGGCAACTGCCCTTGATACCGGGAGACCGTTTCACAGGCGATGCTGTGCAGGCGATTGGGTCTGATGTTGTAGCCGAGCGGGCGCCATGTTGTGCGGACTTCTTCAACCGGTGCTTCAGCTAATGTCGGAAAGTCTGGATAGCGTTCCAGAAACTCGTGGTATTTCGGGATGACGCGGTCGACCTGGGTTTGCTGCAACATGACTTCCGAGACCAGGATCTTGTATGGATCGGAGGTCTTTCGCCAGGGCAGGTCTCGACCGTAGGCGCGATACCATTTCAATAGGCGTGAGCCGAAGCGACGCTTTGCGCCCGGGGCGAGGACGTCGTTCGCCGGACTACGTCGGCTGGTCGATGCCGCAGGCGAATCGGCGGCACGCTCCGTCAAAACTCGGCGGCCTGTCGGGTGTCGTGGCATGGGCAGGTGGCGCATTCTAGAAACGACGCAGAGCAAAATCAAACCGAGCCGAGGTGCGTCGAGGGTGTCTATCGCAACAGGCGCCGGTCGGCGCCGGTCGCGCGCGGCGTCCGTCACATCCGCCCCGCTTCTTGAATTGGAGATACCCCGTCTCTATTCTGCGGTAGAATGTTTGACCGGCTAAGGTCGGTCAGCTCACGTCGTCCACGTAGAGGGGGAATCGCCCGTCACCCGCGTCGGCATCGTAGCGACGCAGGATACGCGTGACGACGGTAAACGCCATCTCGTGCCAGGGAATCGCCGCTCGGTCGAAGAGGGCGACTTCGAGGCTTTCCGAGCCGGGTCCGAAGGTCGGCGCGGCAAGTGTGGCCCGAAAGACCATGTACACCTGGCTGATGCGCGGCATGCTGACGACGGCATAGAGCTCGCAGCGTTCCACCAAGGCCTGCGCTTCTTCCAGGGTCTCGCGGCAGGCCGCTTGCTCGACCGTTTCCCCCAGCTCCATGAAGCCGGCGGGAAACGTCCAGTAGCCGGAACGCGGCTCGATGGCGCGGCGACAGAGCAGCACCTGGCCGTTCCATTCCGGAATGCAACCGGCCACGATCTTCGGATTTTCGTAGTGGATGGTCGGGCACTGGTCGCACACATAGCGCGGCAGGTTATCGCCCGCGGGGATTTTCTTTTCGAGCGGTGCCGAGCATTGAGAACAGAAGCGCATGCGGGCTCGTCGGGTGTGGAGATTGCGGTCCGAAATGATCAGGCGAACATCTGTGCATAGCATAATGCGCGGGCCCATTGCATCCGTGATGCACGGCGCGCGGCATGCGCTGCTGTTCTGCGCCGTGACCCTGGCCGCCTGTAGCGCGAGCGTGCCCTCCGTGCCGATTGCCCCGCTCGAGCCGGTGTTGCCGCCGGGGTTGACCGTGGATCCGGTCGTCAGCCGCCTCTCACGCCAGGCGGCGCCGCTGTTGGAAGCGAACGTCGGCGCGCAGCAAAAGGCCACGCTGGTCGCGCTCTCGAGCGCGCGCACCTCCCCCGCAGTCGGCAAGCGTCCGGACGCCGTGGCGGCCCTCCTCGACCCCTGGGACGGACTCAATCACCTCGAAGCGTTCGGGCTCCTGATTGCCGCCCTCTCGAAGCACGGCACCGAAGGGTTGGACGACTTGCTGCTGACGCTGGAGCGCTATCGCGTCAAGTCCGGACACAATGCTGTTGCTCTGCCGACGGTGCCGATGCAGCAGACAAAATCTAAAAGGGAGTCCAAAGACGCGAGGGATACAAAAGATACGAAAGACGCAAAAGACACGAAAGATTCGAAGGACTCGAAAGATATAAAAGACACCAAGGACGCGAAAGACACAAGAGACGCGAAAGATGTGTTGGACCCAAAGGACACGGAAGGCTCGCCACTCGAAGTCCTGACGCTGACCATGGACACGATCGCGCGCCTTTGCGAGCGAAGCACCAGCGCGCTCTCGACCGAAGACAAACACTTTCTCTTTGAGCATGCCGCGCGCTTTATCGACGACTATCGGCCCCAGACGACCGATCCGCACAGCCAAACCAAATTTCAGCTCTACAGCAATCGGCGCTATGTCCAACTGATCGAAGAATTCGTCGACTACGATGCGCTGCTGACCGCCGCCCAGCTTGCGACCAAGCTCGCCAATCTCGACCTGCTCCGCAGCGTCACCGAGGCGCTCCGTCCCATGCCGAAGCCGAGGAAGCTGCCGGAGGGCATCAAAGGCGACGTGCTCTATGCGAAGGAAACCGCCGCAGGCTGGATCGTGATCGGCGGCGCGGGCACCAATGCCTATCAACTCGACGGCCGCATCGCCTTGCTGATCGACGTCGGCGGCGACGATACCTACCGAGGCCGTATTGCGGCGCCCGCGCAGGTCGATCATCGCGCGCACATCGTGATCGATTTGGCCGGCGACGACGCCTACACCGCCACCGAGCCGTTCGGGCTTGCCACGGGACGCCTGGGCGCGGGCATCCTGATCGATAAGGGCGGCAACGACAGCTATGACATGCCCGACGGATCCGGTGGAACCGGGTTTGCGGGCATCGGCCTGCTTTACGACGAAGGCGGTAACGATCTCTATAACGGCGCGCGCTTCACGCAAGGTGCGGCCGTGGGCGGTCTCGGCCTCCTGCTCGACGCGGAGGGCAACGACCAGTACCACAGCGGCGCCTATGCCATCGGATTCGGCGGGCCGTCCGGCGTCGGCGCGGTGGTGGATTTGATCGGCAAGGACGCCTATCAATGCGGTAGCAGCGTCCCAAGCCTCTACAACGAGGTGGACGTGCCGGACGGCGATCCCAACAATCCGTTGTATCAATACGATTGCTTCGGCCTCGGCGTGGGTGCTGGCGCGCGCGTGCTGTCGAAAAATCCAGACGACCTGGGCTATGGCCTGGCGGGCGGCCTCGGCATGTTGATGGATCTCCAAGGCAACGATCACTACCAGTCCGGGAATTTTTCGCAAGGCACCGGCTACTTTTTCGGCGTCGGCATGAAGTTGGACTTGGCCGGCAACGACGATCACCTGGCGGCCCGCAACGGCATCGCCTCCGCCGCGCACTCCGGCGTGGGGTTGTTCCTCGACTATCGCGGGGCGGACTACTATGATTCGACCGGTCCGCATTACAACGCCGCCGCCGGCTGGGATCTGAGCGTCATGCTCGGGATCGACGCAGACCGCGACGACGACACCTACACGTTCGAGCGTTCGAACGGACTCGGCATCGCCGACGGGCACGCCTGGGCGGTGTTCATCGAAGAAGCCGGCAAAGACCGCTACCATGTGCCGCGTGGTCTCGGGTATGCTGAAGAAGCGAGCGTCGGCGCCTTCTTTGATCTGGACGGCACCGACTATTACGCCCGCAATTATCCGAACGGCAGCGGCCGCCGCGGCAATTCGCAGACGATCGTGGATGCCACGGGCACCCTGTTCGTGGATAAGTAGTTTCTGCGGCCGCCTGCGCCGCGTTCGCTTCCTGTGTGTCCGTTGCTCCTTCCGGTAGTGAGTCTCAGCCGATTTCTCCGGTCCATTGACTTCAGTTGTTCCGTGCCTACCTGTCTGTTACGCCGGTGATCGGACGAAGAGGTTCGACATGGCGCCACCCGTTCGACATATTCGGAAGGGAGGTCTGTATGAACGAATCGACTGATTTCCTGACGCTGCCGATATTGCCCATTAAGCGCACGGTGCTGTGGCCTGGTGTGATGATGCCGTTGACGATCGGCCGCGACCGCTCCATCGCCGCGATCGACGCCGCGGGCAAGTCCGAAGATAAGACCATTCTGGTGATCGCTCAGCGCGATCCCGATACGGAGTCACCCGACCAGGCTGACCTGCACACCATCGGCACGAAAGCCGTGATCAAGCAGGTGCGCCGCGGGAACGACGGCCAACTCCATGCCCTGGTCCAGGGCATCGACCGCCATGTGCTCGTCAAGATCGAGCAAGCCGATCCCTACATGATCGGACGCATCCGACCGCTCGCGATTGCGCCCGACACCACCACGGAAGGCGATGCGCTCGTGCGCGCCATCGTGGACCTGTCCGGCGAGCTGCTGAAACTCGTGCAGCCGAGCAGCATGACCGACGTGGTGTTGTCCTTCGGCGACGCGTCCGACCCGGTGGCCCTCGCCTACCGCGTGGCCTCCACACTCAATATGAGCCTCGCGGAAGAACAGGCCGTCCTGGAAGCCGGGATGAAGCTGGATCTCTACCGGGCCGTCTATGCGGCCTTGTCGCGCGAAGTGCAGATCCTGACGGTGCGTAATAAGATTGCGTCCGATGCGCAGGAAAACATCGGCAAGTCTCAGCGCGAATACATCCTGCGCGAGCAGCTCAAGGCGATTCACCGCGAGTTGGGCGAAGGCGCCGACGACGGTGACGACGTGGCGGAGCTGCGGCGACGCATCGCCGAGGCGACGTTGCCTGACACGGTTCGAAAAGAAGCCGAGCGCGAACTGACGCGCTTGAGCAAACTGCCGCCGTCCTCCGGCGACCATCAGGTGCTGCGTAGTTACCTGGAGCTGGTGTTGGAACTGCCGTGGATGACCAATTCCAAGGACAGCCTGGACCTGGCGAATGTGCGCACCGTCTTGGATGCGGACCACTACGGTATTCAAGAAGTGAAAGAGCGCATCCTGGAACATTTGGCGGTCCTCAAGCTCAATCCCACTGCGAAGGCGCCGATTTTGTGCCTGGTCGGCCCTCCGGGCGTGGGCAAGACGAGTCTCGGGCAGTCAATCGCCCGGGCCATCGGGCGCAAGTTCGAGCGCTTCAGCTTGGGCGGCGTCCATGATGAGGCCGAGTTGCGCGGACATCGCCGCACCTACGTCGGGGCGTTGCCGGGCGGTATCATTCAAGCGGTGCGCAAGGCAGGGACAAAGAATCCCGTGCTGATGTTGGACGAGATCGACAAGATGGGGCGTGATTTCCGCGGGGATCCGGCGGCCGCTCTGTTGGAAATTCTCGATCCGGCGCAGAACCACACGTTCCGCGACCATTATTTGGATCTGCCGTTCGATCTCTCGCAGATCTTTTTCGTGACGACGGCGAACACGCTGGACACGATCTCCCAGCCGCTGTTGGACCGGATGGAAATTATCCGGCTGCCGGGCTACACGGAGCGGGAAAAGCAGGAGATCGCCGAACGTTACTTATGGCCGCGACGCATCAAGGAAGCGGGATTGAGCGCCGAACAGATTCGCCTCTCGAAGGAGGCCATCGGCATGATCGTCTCGCGCTACACGCGGGAGGCGGGTGTGCGTCAGCTCGAGCAGCAGCTCGGGAAGCTGACGCGGAAAGTCGCCATGTCGATTGCGTCGAAGGCTGAGGCTCCTACTGCGGCGACCGTGGAGTCGGCGTCCGCTAGAGAGGCGGGAGCGCCGGTCGTGAGCGGAGCTGAGTCCGTGCAGGCTGTCGAGGCCGAGCAGGCCGCACCAGTCGCCGAGCCGTTGACGCTCACGTTCGAGCAGATTCGTGAATGGCTGGGTACGGAGCGCGTCACGCCGGAAGAAATCCGTAAGGAGTTGCCGGTCGGTGTCGCAACGGGACTGGCCTGGACGCCGGTCGGGGGCGATGTGCTCTACATCGAAACCAGCCTCCTGCCGGGCAGCCACGAGTTGGCGCTCACAGGCCAACTCGGCGACGTGATGCAGGAGTCCGCACGCGCGGCGCGCAGCTATCTCTGGAGCCATGCCGAAGGCATGGGCCTGGATATCTCGCGCTTCAAGCGCAACGGTCTGCACATCCACGTGCCGTCGGGCGCGATTCCGAAGGACGGGCCGTCCGCCGGGATTACGATGGCGATGGCCTTGGCCTCCGCCTACACCGGCGTGCCGGTTCGGCGGGATACGGCGATGACGGGCGAGATCAGTCTCAGCGGGTTGGTGTTGCCGGTCGGCGGGATTAAGGAAAAGGTCCTGGCGGCGCACCGTGCCGGTGTGCGCCGGATCATTCTCCCGAAGGCGAACGAAAAGGACGTGACGGAGGTCCCGCAGGATGTGCGGGAGGACCTGACCTTCATCTTCGTCGAGCAGGTGTCCGAAGTGTTGGAGGCGGCGTTCGATACGCATCGTTCGCCGGCCGGGCCGCGTACGAAGCCCATCCTCCCGAGTGAGTTTGCGGAGGCGGCGACCACGAACTAGGCCGCCCCACGCGTTGTCAGCGCCTGCCAGATCGCGGCGCCGCCCCAGAGCAGCGCCGCGATCAGCGCAAGGATCGTCAGCAGCGTCGCCGTCACGAGCAGCCCCACAAACAACCAATCGCCCGTCGTAGCCGCACCGCCAGGTTGCGCGTGCCGCCGCAATAATTCCGCATTGCGCTGATTGCTCCGGAACCACATCGAGAACAGATCGCCGAGAATCGGCACCGCTCCAACCACGCCGTTCAGCAACATATTGAGCGACATCCGCACCAGCACGATGCGCGGCAGCCGGAGCTTGGCGGCCAACAATAAAATAGCCCCGCCGAGCATGCTGGCGACCGCATCGCCCAACCCCGGAACCAATCCCATCAGTGGGTCGAGGCCGACTCGCCAGGAGGTGCCGGGAATGGGCACCGCCGCGTCGAGCGCCCAGGCCAGCAAATCGGACGCGCGCCGAAGCGACTCCCGCTCCTGCTCGTTCGGTCCACGCTCGTGACCATGCGCTTGCCAGGAGGCGGAGGATCTGCCGGACTCTCCTCGTCCGCTTGTGCGATCTTGCTCGGATTTCATCGTCCCCACTCTACACAAGAATTGGTTCGGCTTCACTCCCCGTCACGCAGCGCTGCCCGCCGACCGGGCTTGATCGGCATCGCGCATCCGGCGACAATGACACATTAAATGCGCCGACATCCCGCGTCGCCCGCGACGGCGGATGCGCGGCAAGCCCGGTCGAGACAGAGGAGGCCGCAGTGGACATTCCAACGCAGATCACCAAGGTCGTCAAAACCGAAGACGAATGGCGGAAGACGCTCTCGCCCGAACAATTTCACGTGTTGCGTAAGGAAGGGACAGAGCGTGCGTTCACGCATCCGCTCAACGAGAACAAAAAGGCCGGCGTCTATCACTGCGCCGGATGTGACCTGCCGCTCTGGTCGTCGGAGCACAAGTTCGACAGCGGCACCGGCTGGCCGAGCTTTTGGCAACCGATCGCCCCGCAGGTGATCGAAACGACGACCGACTACTACCTGCTCTACGCGCGGACGGAAGTGCATTGCGCGCGCTGCCACGGCCATCAAGGCCACGTCTTCAACGACGGCCCGAAGCCGACCGGTCTGCGCTACTGCATCAACGGCGTCTCGCTGAAGTTCACGGCCGCCTAGTCTCCCGATGCCGGTGACACGGGCGGCGGGACGGTCGGCGCGACCGCTTCGTAGAGTGCCGCATAGTCTTCGTCGCCGCGACCGAGCGCGAGCGTCTTCTCCAATAGCGCGGCGATGCCCTGCAGCGCGCGCGTATCGACGGCCGCCTCGGCCGCTGCCGTTTCAATCAACCGCACATCCTTCAACAACATCCGCACGGAAAAATTCGGATTCGTATAGTCGCGCGAGGCGAGCCGAGGAAACTTCTTCTCGAACATCGGCGGCGCCAGCGCGCTCTTCGCCAAGATATGCCGGAACGCATCAACGGACACACCGGCTTGCCGCAAATAGGCCACGCTGAGCGAAAAGGACGCGATGTGGCTGGCGATCAATTGATTCAGCGCCAACTTCAACGCTGCCGCCTGCCCCACCGGCCCAACCAGCAGCGGCTCGGCGCTGAGATGCCGGAGCCACGGCGTCATCAGCTCGAACTGATCGGGTGTGCCGCCGACCATCGCTAACAGCGTTCCACTGCGTGCTTCGGCCAAACTGCCCAGCACGGGAGACTCTACGTAGTCGACTCCCAAGGCGCGTACGGCACGCTCAATCGCTAAACTCTCCACTGGTGCAATCGTCCCCATCTGCACCATCAGCTTGCCGGCCGCGGAGTCGGATAGGCCCTCCAGCGCCAGGACGGCGCGGATGGCTGAGACGTCGGACAGCACCAACAACACGACCTCAGCCGTCGAGACTGCTTGCGCGGCTGTCGTGGCCACGGCGATGCCCAGCGCCGTCAGCGGTTGCGTCTTCTCCGCCGTGCGGTTATACGCGGTGACCCTGTGTCCGCAGGCGTGCAAGCGCTCGGCTATCGCACGCCCCATCAACCCAATCCCCACCACCGCTATCCGCATGCTCGACTCCTTTCACCCATTCACGGTCCCGACATCGCTTTGCACGGCCTTGCTATACCATGCGCGACCGGGGGCCGCCATGGCGCAGTCACACGAACTGTGGTACCTCTCACGCCATGACCGAGTCGCTTGAGTCTTGCAGCATGCACCCCCTCGGCTTCTCCGGCCACCGCCTGACCGTGCAGTATCGTGTCCGGGCCGTCGGCAACGACGCTCGGCGTATGGCGGACCTGCTCTGCATCGATCAAACCGTCGAGGCGACGGACGAGGTGATTCCGTCCGGCCCGATTCGCGATGCATTGCTCGGGCAAGTCTGCGCTATCGAGCAGATCGATGCGGCGACCAGCGACCTGCGTATTTCTTTTCCTGTGGAACTGATCGGCACCCGCGCCGACGGCCTCCTTCATTTGCTTTTCGGCACGAGTAGTCTCAAGCCAGGCATTCGCGTCATGGACCTCGCGCTGCCGCTAGGATGGCCGTTGCCCTGGCCGGGCCCGCGCTTCGGACAAGCGGGATTGCGTCGCCTTGTAGCGGTGCCGCGCCGTCCGCTGGTCTGCGCGGTCCTCAAGCCGCTCGGCCGATCTGCTCCGGAGCTGGCGACTCTCGCCGGTGCCTTTGCGCGTGGCGGCGTCGATTGCATCAAAGATGATCAGGGCCTCGGCGACCAGCCGTTCTGCCGCTTTGAAGATCGTGTAGCCGCCTGCTGCGAGGCGATCGCTCGCGCCAATCGAGAGACGGGCGGCGCCTGCCTCTACGTCCCGCATGTCGGAGGTAGCGCGGCCGATATCGCCGCACAAGCCGCATTCGCCAAGGCCGAGGGCGCAGGCGGCCTGCTTGTCTGTCCCGGACTTGTCGGCTACGACGTGCTTCGGCAGTTATCCGCCGACGATCGCCTTGCGCTCCCGCTCTTCAGCCACCCGGCGTTCCTCGGCACCTACGCGCTGTCGCCGAATCATGGTCTCGCACCGGCGCTGTTGTACGGACTGCTTCCGCGTATCTTGGGCGCGGATGTCAGCATCTACCCGACTTGGGGTGCGACCTTCGGCCTGACGCGCGAGGATTGCGCAGCCATCGCCGATGCTGCGCAACGGACCAGCCCTGATCTCGGTGCGCTGCCTGCCATCTTTCCCACAGCCGCCGGGCGCATGGGTGCGGAGCAGATTGCGGAGGTGTGCGATCTGTACGGCCGCAACGTCGTCTTCATCCTCGGCAGCCGCATTCAACAGGACCCGGTCGGCGTGCAGCTGGCCTGCCGTTCGCTCATCGCGACGCTGGAACGGGTCTGACGCTGCGGCGCAAGACGACCGCGCAAAGACTTCCCACACTCGACTGTGGTATGTCAGCGCGATGGCCGATCCGCGCGTGCTCATTCTTATCCCGCCGCTGACGCAGCTCAACACCCCCTACCCCTCGGCGCCGTACCTGACCGGGTTTCTTCGCAGCCGCGGCTACAGCGTGGCGCAGGCGGATATCGGCATCGAGCTTGCGCTCGCCTTCTACTCGCAGGCCGGCCTCACGGAACTGTTCGACCGACTGCAGGCGCAACTGGCCGAGGATCCTGACTCGTTGCCGGGCGAAGCGCGGCAGATGATCGCCCTACGCGAGGCGTACATCCGGACGATCGAGCCGACCATCGCATTTCTCCAGGGCAAAGATCCGTCGCTTGCAACGCGTCTGTCTCAACGGACGCTGCTCCCCGAAGGTCCTCGCTTTGCGGCGGCCGATATTCAAGACGAAGCGACGGCGGGCCACGCACTCACCGATCGAGCCAAGCGCATCGCCACGCTCTATCTCGAAGATCTGGCCGACCTGATTGCGCACACGGTGGCTCCGCATTTTGCGCTCAGCCGCTATGCCGAACAGGTGGGGACGTCCGCCAGTTCGTTTGACCAGGTGCTGGCCGCCCTCTCGGCGGAGCCGAGCCTGACCGACCGCTGGATGTTGGACGTCTGTGCGCGCCATCTGGCCGCGCACCGCCCGACGCTGGTCTGCCTCTCCGTGCCCTTTCCCGGCAATCTCTACGGCGCCTTTCGCATCGCCGAAGCCATCAAGGCGCGCTGGCCTGACATCCGGATCGCGCTCGGCGGCGGCTACGTGAATACCGAATTGCGTCGACTCGAAGATCCGCGGGTCTTCGACTATCTGGATTTTGTGACGCTTGACGACGGGGAGCGCCCGCTTCTCACGATTTTGGAGCACCTTTCCGGACGGCGTCCCGACTCGCAGCTCTGCCGCACATTTCGCCATGTCGACGGCCGCGTGCAGTTTCTCAACGGCGCGACAGAACCGGATCTGCCCATGGATGCCGTCGGCACGCCTACCTACGACGGACTGGCGCTCGACCGCTACCTGTCCATTTTAGACAGCACGAATCCCATGCACCGGCTTTGGTCGGACGGCCACTGGAACAAGCTGACGGTCGCGCACGGCTGCTACTGGAAGCAATGTACCTTTTGCGATGTCGGCCTGGACTACATCGGCCGCTACGAGGCCACGCCGGATGTGCTGTTGCTCGATCGCATCGAATCGTTGATCGCCGAAACCGGCCGACGCGGGTTTCACTTCGTGGATGAGGCCGCTCCTCCGGCGGCCCTGAAGGCCCTCGCGCTCGGACTCTTGGAGCGAGGCCTCTGCATCAGTTGGTGGGGCAACATCCGCTTCGAAAAATCCTTCACGCCGGATCTCTGCCGATTGCTGGCTGCCTCCGGCTGCATCGCCGTCAGCGCCGGACTCGAAGTCGCCTCTGATCGGCTGCTGTCGAAAATGAAGAAGGGCATCACCGTCGATCAGACCGCACAGGTGGCGGCGGCGTTCCGTGCGTCGGGCATCCTCATCCACGCCTATTTGATGTACGGCTTTCCCAGTGAGACGGTGGAAGAAACCGTGGAAAGTCTGGAGCGCGTGCGGCAACTGTTCTCTGCGGGCCTGCTGCAATCGGCCTTTTGGCATCGGTTCGTCGCCACGGCGCACAGCCCCGTCGGCTTGAATCCGCAGGCGCACGGCATACAGATCCTCGGGCCGCGCTTTGAGGGCTTTGCCGAAAACGATTTGGTGCACCGCGACCGACGCGGCACTGTTCCGGCCTGGCTGGGTGAAGGTCTGCGGCGCGCCGTGCACGCCTACATGGAAGGCGAGGGACTCACGAGACGCGTCTCGCAGTGGTTTGAACAGCCGGTGCCTGTCCCTCGTATCGACAAAGACTGGGCCGCGGAAATTCTACGTGAGGCCGCGCAAACCGCGAAGCCGTCCGGACGCTCGGCCGCCGTCTCCGCCGACCACCTCCGACTTGTCTGGCTCGGCGCACCGCCGATTGTGGCGTCTCAGACAGCCCGGAAAACGACCGTGATCCTGCCCACGAAACGAGACGATGCGGTCCTATCTCTAACACCGGAGTTGGCCGAATGGCTGGTGCAATTGTTAGGAGCGGCAAGCCCGTCGGGTGCCGAACGCCCACGCGCCTATCCGACCATGGAATCGGCGCGGCGCCAGGCTCCCTTCGCGACGCAGGCGGAGTTCGAGCGCTGGCAAGCGGGCCCCGCCTGGAAGGCGCTACGTCAGGCCGGGTTGTTGTTGGTGTAGTGGCTCAGGTCACGCGGCAGGAGCGACCGATATCGCTCCCGCCGCGGTCCCCGTACTGAGGCACAGCCCGCGTCGAACTACTTATTCGGCTGGGGCGTGTAGCGGAGATAGGGCTTGACCGACTTGAAGCCCTTCGGGAACAGCTTCTTGGCTTCGTCGTCGTTCACGGCCGGCGTGATGATGCAATCCTGCCCGTCCTTCCAATTGACCGGCGTGGCGACCTTGAAGTTCGAGGTCAACTGCAGCGAGTCGATCACGCGCAACAGCTCGTCGAAATTCCGGCCGCAGGAGGCCGGGTAGGTCAGCATCAGCTTGACCTTTTTGTCGGGGCCGATGACGAACACCGAGCGCACGGTCATGTTGTCGATCGCGTTCGGGTGGATCATGTCGTAGAGCGTCGCGACCTTTTTGTCCGGGTCGGCGATCAACGGATAGCTGACGGTGCAGCTCTGCGTCTCGTTGATGTCCTTCACCCAGCCCTGGTGCGAATCCATCGGGTCGACGCTGATCGCCAACACCTTCACGTTGCGCTTCTTGAAGTCGTCAGCAATCTTCGCCATGTAGCCGAGCTCGGTCGTGCAGACCGGCGTGAAATCCTTCGGGTGCGAAAACAAAATCCCCCACGAATTGCCGAGCCACTCGTGAAAGGTGATCGTGCCCGCCGTCGTCTCCGCCGTAAAGTTCGGTGCCTCATCGCCCAGTCGCAATCCCATCGTGAATCCTCCTTCTCGCCCGTTCGCACATGAACCTGTCATGGACCGGCATAAGGGCGCGTGTCACGCGCCGCGTCCGTTGTTGTCGAAGCGGCTAACCTACAGCGTTCGGAGGCGGCAATTCAAGGCCGGTTGATGACGTAGTTCTTCTACGCAATTCTCCGTCCTACGGGAGACTGCAGGGTGCCGATGGCCGGAGACCGCACGGTTCGGCACCCTCGGAGAAAAGACGCTCGCCTTGGCGCCTGCGTTTCTGGTACATGACACGAATGATGAGATGGCACGGATCCACAATCGGCGCCGGTTGGCTGACGCTGTGGCTTGGAGTCGCATCGGCGGCAGCACAGGAGATGACCGCTCAGGCCCTCGACGAGGGCGCGGCAGCGGTCGTCGATTCGTCGACGACGACGGTGCCGGACGGACGGGTTCAGGAAGAAACATTGCACCCGCCCCAGCCGGTCAAGACGCCGCCCGCGGAGGCTGCGCCTGAGGCGACACCACCGACGGTCGAGCAACAGGAGTCACCGGCTGCAGCGGCAGATCACGCTCCGTCTCACGCGCCTGCCGCCGACGCAGAGGCCGCAAAGCCCGCCGGGGTCGGCAGCGCCGGTGCCGATGCAGCAGCGGCTCAACAGCCGACAGCGATTGCGCCGACGACGGAAGCTCCGGCCGCGGCCGCGCCGCTCGTCATCGACAGTGAGCATATTGAGTCCGACACCGAAGTTCCCCCGCGCTCGCCCCTCTTGTTTGACGGCGACTACCTGGCCACCATTGACCGCTTGCGCAAGGCGCTGCAGCTCGATCCCTCGTCGACGGATATGCGCTTTGCCTTGGGGCAAGCCCTGTTCGGTCTCGGCGATGTCGATGCGGCGCTGGAAGAATATAAGCAAGTCACGCAGGAGCGGCCTACGTCCGCGCCGGCCCGCCTCCACCTCGCGACCGCCTACATGGCGAAGCGCCGATGGAAAGACGCGCAGAAGGAACTGACGACGATCATCGCGCAGGACAGCAAGGTCGCTGCCGCGCACCATGGTTTGGGCGCCGTGCGGTACAGCCAAGGCGACGTGCGCGGAGCCATCGACGCGTATCGCGCCGCGCTCGCCCTTGCGCCCGACTCGGTGGAAACCCATTACAATCTCGGCGTGGTCTTACGGCTTGCGGGTCGGTGGAAAGAGGCGATACCGGAGTTGCAGGCGGCGGCGGAAGCGGGACATTCCAAGGCGCAGCATTTTCTCGCCTCGGCCTATGCGTCCGGCACCGGCGTCGACCGCGATCAGGCGCTGGCCATTCGCTGGTGGATGGCCGCTGCGGAACATGGCGTCACCGAAGCGCAGGATTCGCTCTCGCGCCTGCGCAAGATCGCGCTCAAGCCCAACACGTCCAAGGACGCCGCCAAAACGTTGAAGGCCTTCCAGACCTATCGGGAGAATCTCTGGTTTGCGTTCCCCGAGTTGACTCCGAACGGGAAGGACGAGACGGTGGGGATTGCGCTGTTGCAATCCTTCCGCGTGCGGGAGGCGGTGCCCACCCTCATTCATGAAGCGACGGCCATGGGCGAATTGAGCGAACGCTATCTGGCCGCCCTCTACGAAGAAGGTCTCCAGTCGCTGCTCGCGCCGAACGACCCGCGTATCTATCGGTACTTCGAATTGGCGGCCGGCGACGGCGCGCCGCATGCGAAGCTGGCCCTGGCGCGCTTCCATGCGTTGGGACTCGGCGTGCCGGCGGACCGCACCAAGGCGCTCGCGATCATCAAGGGGCTCCCGGCAGGCTATGCCGAACAATTTCTGCAGGACTTGGCCGGCCGACCGGCTGGAACGGCGGCCGCGCGCGACGCCAATCCTCCCGCTGTACAGGGCACACAGGCCGCACCGGCTGCGCCGACCACGCAGCCGGAACCGGCCACGCAGGCGACGCCCAAATCCGGGGCTCGGCCGCGCCGCTGACACACTCCGACAAGATCCTCCACTCTCCGCGGTTCTTCGGATAAGATACGGCAGGCGTGCGCTCAGGCCTCCTACGTGCGGCATCGACCCATGGCTGTTGATCATCAGCAATCACCCCGGACCTGCGTGAGTCGGTGAACAGGCTTGCCCGTTCCATCGCTGCGCGCGTCTTGTCGCTCCCACCGCGCGTTCGTCTTCCCCTGCAGGCGCTGGCCATCGCCGGCTGCGCCACCGTGGCCGCCACCATCCTCTGGTCGCTCCGCGGCCATCTGCTGACGCACGTCGATTATCTCCTCTATGACCGATGGGCGCAGGCGGCGCACCAATCCGATTCGGCCGCCGCCGGCACGGCCTCACAACCTGAGACGTTGCTCATTGTGCCGGATGACACGGCCTTGCCGATTCCCTGGGATCGCCGCGCCCTGGCCCGCACCATCACCGCCTTGTCGGATGTGCATGCGGCGTCTATCGGCCTCGCTGAGTCGCTGACCGCACCGGCCGAACCGGAACAGGGCGGCGCCGCAGGCGATGCTCTGCTGGCGGAAGCCATGAGCGACAGCGCGCGCGTCGTGGTCACCCAATCCTTCTATGTGCATGACCCACTCGTGTCCGTGAGTCCGACCGTACCGTCACAGGTCGCGGACTCGGCGCATCCAAGCTGGCCGGAACGTCCGCTGCCCGCCTCGCTGCGCCTTCGATGGAACAGGCCGTTGGAGGCCGCGCCGCTAATGCCGTTGCTGCGCAGCGTGCACGACAACGCCGCCGTCGTCGGACAAGAGATTGGCGCTCCCGATGTCGACGGCACCTGGCGACGGCTCCCGTTGATGGTCGCCGTGCAGGATCGGTTGGTGCCGTCGTTTGGACTGGCGCTCCATGCCGTCGCACAGCGGCTTGACGTGAACGACACCGCCAGACTTGTCGATCGAATGTCCGCCGGGCAGGATCGAGTGCGCATGTTGGTGCCCGGGCTCCAGTCGGATGCGCTTGCGCTGCAGCGCGTCACACTGTCCGCGCTGCTTCAGGCGGTGCATCAGAACGACCATGAGCAGGTGCGCAGCTGGGCGGAGGGCCGCATCGTCGTCCTTCCGCCGACCGCCCAGGGCCGAGAGGGCGCAGCGGCCGCCGGCTATGATGACGCGATGCTTCGACAGCTTCAGTTGCTGGCCACGCTGCGCGCGCCGTCCGCGCGAGTCCATGAAATGGGCACCGCGGCATCCATGATCGCGGCCTGGCTGCTTGCCTCCGTGGCGATCTGGTGCCTCATGCGATGGCGCAATCTCCGGGGTGTGATCGGTGTCGCGCTCGTCGTTATCGCATCGGTCGGCTTCGCCTGGCTGAGCCTCAACTCCGTGCAGGTGCTCCTCCCGCTGGCCCTGCCCGCCTTGGCCATTGGGTTGGCCTGTAGCGGCACCGTCTTGTGGAATCATTTTCAGGCCGATGCCTGGCGTGTCGAGTTGGAAGCGCAGATTCGTCGTGTGCAGGGAGAGTTGGCGGCGGTGCGCGATGCGTTGGTCTGCCAGGAATCTTCCGTCGAACAATTGGAAGAGGATCTGGAGGCGGCTCGCACGCGCGAGGCCCAGGCCGCCAGCCGCGAAGCGGCACAGCACCAATCGACCGCGGTCACACAGGCGGAACTGGAACGGGCGCGGGAACAGGAATCGGCCACACGCGCGCGCCTGGCCGCATTGGAGACGGAGCTGACGACGCTGCGCGGTGCGGAGCTGCGCCAGGATCCGCTGCCGGAGCGCGAATGGGATGCGCTGCGCGAAGAAGCGGAACGTTTGGGTCTGTTCACGTGGGATCGTCGTCTGTTGCAGGCTGTCCGGGACATACGACGCAGCGGAGCGTCCACACTTCCCGTGCTGATCCTCGGCGAGTCCGGCACCGGCAAGGAATTGTTTGCGCGGGCGGTGCATCGGCTCAGCGCGCGGGAGGCGCGGCCGTTTATCGCCGTGAACATGGCGGCCATTTCCCATGAGCTGTTTGAGAGCGAACTCTTCGGACATCTCCGCGGAAGTTTTTCCGGCGCCACGCAGGACCGTCCCGGCCTCTTTGAACTGGCGGATCGCGGTACTTTGTTCCTGGACGAAATCGGCGACCTGCGGCCGGACCACCAGGCCAAGCTACTGCGCGCGCTGCAGGACAAGACCTTCTACCGTGTCGGTGCGACCAAACCCACGCACGTGGATGTGCGGATCGTCGCGGCGACAAACAAGGACCTGCTCCGCGGCATTGCCGAAGGCTGGTTTCGTGAGGATCTCTATGCGCGCCTGAAGGGTATTCTCGTGACGCTGCCGCCGCTCCGCGAACGGCTGGACGATCTACCCGCGCTCGTGCAGCGCTTTTTGGAGCGGGCGGCGCAGCAGGTCAAACGGCAGCCTCCACGTCTGACGCAGGATGCGATGGCGGCCCTCACCGCCTATGCATGGCCGCGAAATGTCCGCGAGCTGGAACAGTGTCTGGAGCAGGCGGTGGCCCTGAGCGACGGACCGCTGCTGAACGTGGCCGATCTTCGGCTGCCTTCGCCGGATACGCAGGCGGCGGGCGCGGGCGTCCATGCACAGCATGCCCCGCAGTCGGTCGATGCCTCCGGCGATGCGGCCGTGCTCGATTGCCTCCGCACACACCGTTTCGACATGCAGGCGACGGCCCGGGCTTTGGATTGGGATCGCAGCACCGTCACGCAGCGATTGAAGGGCCTCTGCTTTCAAACGCTGGTCGATACCGGCGGCGACCGTGCCCAAGCGGCCGCGTTGCTCGCGCAGGACCCGACGCTGATCCGCACGGTGGAGTTGAAACTCGTGGAGTACGCCGACCATCTCACGTCGGTACTGTCGGGCTACCGCTCGTCGCCTGAGGCGATCGCCGCCTGTCGAAAGCGATTCAAGAATTTGCCGGACCGCCACTTCAAAGCTGTCGAAACGCTCATCCGGCAGCACTTTGCGCAGACCCCTGACGTCTCCCCTGCAAACCCTCCCAGGCGTGCCGATCGAAGCTCTTCCTAACGCACAGCAGTCTCGTCGCTCCTCCCGCAGCAGTCGATGCATGACAGCCTCTTGCCTTAAGTAATAAGGCTTGATACGCTGGCCCTGTTCTGCCCTGTCCCACGCCTGTGCCATCACCCCACGGAGATCAGGAGGACATCCCATGAAGATTCGCTCCGCATTCTGTGCCACGGCTACTCTCCTGTGGATGGTCATATCCATGGGCTCCGCCCCATCTGCCGGAGCCGGTGAGTCCTTCGCGGTGAAGCCTGGGGCCTGGGAAATCAGTATGACGACGCAGACCTCGGGTACACTGATTCCACCGGATGTCCTGGCGCAGTTGCCGCCGGAACGTCGCGCGCGAGTGGAAGAGTCCATGAAAGCCCGAGCGGCCAGACCGAAGACCCACATCTCCAAGGAATGTCTGACGCAAGAGGACCTCGATCGGCACAATATCCTCAAAGGGGCTGAGGACGAGGACATTGACAGTCATCAGTGCATGGTCAAAGTCTTGTCGAAGACCTCCCGCAAAGTGGAATTGGAAAAGACCTGTTCGGTCCCTGTGCCTTCCAGCGCCCATGTGGCGATTGAAGCCAAAAGCATAGAGACGATTGCCGCCACCATCGACATGGACCGTCAGGGCTCAGGCACGGTCCATTCGGAGATGAAAGGCCGCTGGCTGAGCGCCAGTTGCGCGGACGTGAGTCGGTGACGGACCCGTCCGACGGTATGACTCGCTGATCAGCGGCAGGTATCGGTGCGCTTCCCAGGCCTTGCGTCGAATGCCATTGCGACCAATGTCTCCCGCCTCTCAAGGCGGATCGACTGGAAGGCCGGTTGCCTGACCGGATATCGCGTTCATCGGAAGCGCTGCAATTGTCGTCCTGCGCATCGACAGTCCTCGCATAAGGCTGGGCGAACCAGCCTTCGTTCCTGCACCATCACGCTGAGACTTCAGAGCCTCCCTCTCAGCCTATCGGGAAGTGCCCGCTAGCTTTCTTGTGCGTCCATTCCCCCGTTCGATCAGCCGTATCTCATCCGGTAGTTTCCCGTCCGGCAGCTCCTGACAGGCCGTTGATCCCTCAGCCTAGGTCGAGGGTCTGCCTGCAGATTCCTACGCATTCCGCTGTTCTCCGTCTCGCCTTTCGTCATGCGGGGCTCTCCCCGCATGGCTGCGGGGCCCTCAGCATCCCCGCATGGGGCCGGTCCCAGCTGGCCTTCTAAGTCGTTGAATTACTGAACGTTGATCCGCGATCCGCGTTGGCACTTCGGTTGCGAAGGGACAGGTGACGTCGGTCGACGCCCCGCAGCAGAAAGGAGGTGCAGCGCAGTCGCCGCGAGGAGCTACCGACAGCCGTCATCACACGAATGTGCCGATCACCTGGTCGCAACAAAGGAGTCAGACGATGAGCAAAGCCATTTCGAGCACCTATAGCGCAGCGCGCCCCACGGGCGGAGTCGCCCCGACAGTCATCGGTCCGGACCGCGGGATGAAAGAGGTCTACCTGGTCGGGGGCGGGGTCCTGGCCCTTGCGATCGGCATGGGCATCTTCTGGGTGACGACCCAAGGTGATGATCTGAAGAGCTCCGGGTCTGCTGAGGGGCTGCGCTCCATTCCATCGGCGCCGCCGGTGGCCCCATCCACGCCGGTTGTTGCGGAGCCGATCGTGCGCGGTGGGCTCGCCGCATCCGTGCAGCCGGCCTTGCCGACCCAATTACAGGATGTCCGGCATGCAGACGTGTACTTCGATTTCGGTCGCAAAGGTCTGTCCGATGAGGCCAAGGCCTACCTGACCGCCCATGCCGCCTTTCTCCGCAACGAGCCGGATTGGGGCGTGATCATCCAAGGCTCGACCGACGCGCGCGGCTCGGCCACCTACAACAAGAAGCTGGGACAGCAGCGGGCCGCCGAAGTGCGGGCCTTCCTGGCGAGCCTGGGCATTCCGGATTCGTCGATGAAGGCGGTGAGCGTGGGTAAGGACGGCGCGCTCTGCCAGGACAGCAGCCAAGACTGTCAGCAGCTGAACCGCCGCGTGCATCTGGAGTTCGTCAAGGTGGGAGCCGTGCACATGGCGCCGCCGATGCCGCCGATGTCGATGGATGCGGCAGTGCCGACGAGCGATGCAAGCGGGACTACGGTTGAGACAACGAGCAGCGAGCAGGCCGAGGCGCCGATCAACACGCCGATCAACGCAATGGACTCGACCACTTCGATGCAGTCGGAATCCTTGTCCGGCGAAAGCGTCGGCATCGCCGGTGCAGATGCCACCGGCGCCGCCACGGAGACGTCACCCTCCACTACCGACCTGTCCAATAGCGGGACAGCGGACCAGCACCCGTAATGCCGGCGCCACGGAGGATCGGGCCTCGGCTCGGTCCTCCGACGGTCGCGTCACCCTGGCGCCACACCACCGTCTCTGTTGGAGGATCCATGCATCGAACACAATCTTTGAACCGCATCTGTGCCGCCACAGTCAGACTGCTCATCGTGAGCGCGCTGACGATTCTTGCCGTCTCGCTGCCCGCCTCGCTCTCACGGGCCTGTGCGGAAGAGCTGTCCGTGCAGACGACCGTCACGTTAAAAGATGTCAGGCAGGGCAGCCTGCTGTTCAAAACGGCGGCGCCCGATCAGTTTCTTCCCGCCCCCACGCAGCAGACCGATGTGTCGCTGCGCGTGACCGGGCCGATTGTCCGCGCGACCGTGACACAGCAGTTCACCAATGTCACCGGCACCTGGCAGGAAGGCGTCTACGTGTTTCCGCTGCCTGAGCAGGCGGCGGTCGATCACCTTCGGCTGCGCATCGGCGAGCGCGTGATCGAAGGCGTCATCAAAGAGCGGGCTGCCGCCGCACGCACCTACGCGCGGGCGAAACAGGAGGGCAAGCGGGCCGCGCTGGTCGAGCAGGAACGGCCGAACATCTTTACCACCTCCGTCGCGAATATCGGCCCGGGCGAATCGGTCCACGTCACGATCGAGTATCAGGAGACGTTGAAGCCGGACCATGAGACCTACCGGCTGCGCTTTCCCATGGTCGTCGGACCGCGCTATGTGCCGGGGATGGCACTGGGCGACTCGCAGGCGGTCGACTACGGTGGCGCCGCCCTGCCCAACAGCGGCCTGGGCTGGGGCGTGAATACGGATCAAGTGCCCGACGCCGAGCGCATCACCCCACCCGTCCTATTGCCCTGGGAAGCGCCGGTGAATCCGGTGCGCCTCAGCGTCGACCTGGCGCCGGGGTTTCCGATCGACGAGCTGCGGTCGCCATATCACGAGGTTCGCACCAGTCGCGATGATGCGGACACCTGGCAGGTTCGGCTCGCCGACGGCACCGTGCCCGCCGATCGCGATTTCGAACTGGTCTGGCGACCCGCGCTGGAGCAGGCGCAGCCGCCGTCGACCACAGCCTTTCTCGAACGGCAGTCCGATGCCACCTACGGACTGCTCCTGCTCACGCCGCCCCCGGCCGGCGAGGACAGTGCGCCGGTGACCCAGCCGCGTGAAGTCATCTTCATCATCGACACGTCCGGCTCCATGCAAGGCGCCTCGCTGACCCAGGCGCAGGCCGCGTTGCGGTTGGCGCTGGCCCGTTTGTCGCCGCAGGACCGCTTCAACCTCATTCAATTCAACAGCGTCGCGCATCGCCTCTTTCCCCAGGCCCCCACCGCTACGCCGTCAACTATCAGCAAGGCTATCGACTATGTCGAACGACTTGTTGCCGACGGCGGAACGGAAATGCTCTCGGCGCTCACGCTCGCATTGGACGGCGGCACCCATCACGACCGTCTGCGGCAGATCGTGTTTCTGACGGACGGCCAAGCCGGTAACGAACCGGAACTCTTCCGCATGATTCAGGAACGGCTGGGCGACAGCCGCCTGTTTACCGTCGGCATCGGCTCCGCGCCGAACAGTTACTTCATGCGCCACGCGGCCGAATTCGGCCGAGGCACATTTACGTATATCGGCAAGCTGGAGGAGGTGCAGGACAAAATAGGCGCGCTCTTCCGCAAACTCGAACATCCGCTCGTGACCGATCTGACCATTGACCAGGCCGGGTGGGAGCAGGCGGAGTTTTTCCCCTCGACCCTGCCCGACCTCTATGCGGGCGAGCCGCTCCTGCTTGCGGTTCGCGCCGCCGCCATCCCGAAGACATTGGTGGTGACGGGCCGTCGAGGCACGCAGCCCTGGCGCGCCGAACTGACGCTCGATCCGACGCGTGTGCGCGACGGGCTGGGCGTCTTTTGGGCACGGCAAAAACTCGGCGAGCTGTCCGAGCGATTCGCGCAAGCGGCCGATCCGGATCCGCTGCGTCAGGGCATGATCGATCTTGCGCTGCGGCACCATCTGGTGAGTCGGTTCACCAGCCTTGTTGCTGTGGATGTCACCCCGGCTCGCCCGTCCGGCGAGGCGATGCTGACCAAGGCCGTTCCGACGAATCTCCCACAAGGTCAGGACTACGAGCACATCTTCGGCCTTCCGCAAACGGCCACACCGGCGCAGCAATATCTGATCGTTGGCGGCCTGCTGCTTTTGCTGGCGCTGGGGATGGAGACCTGGCGACGTCGGCAGGCGGTGTAAGTATGGATGCTCTACAGGCACGCGGCGCACGCGCGGGCGGTGTGGAGGCAAGCGGTGCCCGCGAAGGCGGTGCAGGTATCGGCGGCGGACAGGGGGGATCAGCTCGCCGAATCTGCCGCCCGTCCTGCCTGCTCTTCCTGTTGCTGGTGGCAGCGGCAGCCTGGTACCTCGGCCAAGGACTGTGGATCTACGCCAAGGCCGAAGCCGCCCAGCACTTGCTCCATCGCGCCTGGGAGCGGACGCAGGCCGAATCGCGGCCGGTCCGCCCCTGGCCCTGGGCCGACACCTGGCCCGTGGCGAAACTCACGGTGCCGCGATTGGGCATCGACCACATTGTATTGGCGAACGCGAGCGGCCGGACATTGGCCTTCGGCCCGGCCCTGTATGGGCCGGCGCAGCTCGGTGATGGAAACCACGTGACCGAGGATGCGACTGGCAGTGCGGCTGACAATGTAGCTCGTGGCGCAGCCAAACCGATCGTTCTCACCGGCCATCGCGATACGCACTTCCAGTTTTTAGAGGCCTTGCAGTCGGACGATCTCCTCACGTTTGAGTGGGCGAGTGGCGGGCGGCGGCGCTATCGAGTGACAGCCATGCGGATTGTCGACAGTCGAGACGGCCTAGCCCTGCGGTCGCCTGACGTCGGCCAGGTCGTGCTGGTGACCTGCTATCCCTTTCATGCCATCACCCCAGGCGGCCCCCTGCGCTATGTGGTGACGGCCGACGAGGTTGCCGAGGGCGAGGGCGCTGTATAGTTAGGAACCCTGTGGCAGGCCGGGCCAATCGGGCGCCCGGCGACTCAAGTGTTGGAGCGGCGCACCGATAAGAGAAGCGAGGGCAATACCCATGGCTCAGACTAAGCCGGCTGTCGGAAAACTTCGCATCTCCACTGATCCCATGTACCAGCTCCTGCGGGACGGGTTGATCAAGGAGTTCAACGCCAAAAAGGCGGGGGGCCAAACCTGCGATCTCCGAACCTGCGACTTTCGCGGCGTGGACCTGCGGGGCCTGGATGCCGCGGGCCTGGATTTCAGCGATTGCTACTTTAGACAGGCCGACCTGCGCGGCGTGGACTTTCGTGAGACCAAGCTCGAAGGCGCCAGCATCAACAGCGCCCAGGTCTCCGGCGTGCTCTTCCCTGCCGAACTCTCCGCCCAGGAAATCATGATGTCCCTGCAGCACGGCACCCGCATGCGCTACACCAAGTAGTGGTTCATTCCTAGCACCACCGCCTCCCCTCTTCTCCCTAGTCTTGCCGTCTCCACGAAACGCATCTCTGCGCCGATGGTTTTGCTGGCGGTGAAAAGTTGCCCCCCACATCTTTCATGCGCGCCGCAGGTGTTGCGCTTCGGATTTGAATTCAAGCATTGTTCTTATAGAAACAACTACCGACCCTTTTGATCCGGGATCGCATAGTAACTCAAGCTTGTGCATGGAAAACGTATTACATAAATGTCAATTGTCATGCCTAGCGCTATGTTTTATGAACCAACATTCTAAGTTGACCCGTGGCCATTGTATTCGCTAAGAGCAGCCTTACATGCGTTTTTTACCTTGAGGTTTGGACGCACTGGAGAATAAGTGCCGTTGTGCTGGGCCGCCTCCGATTGCAATGATGCCAAGGTTGCGTTGGGGTTAATTTGACTGCCTTGAAGGGCCTTCGCATATGTTTGTGTGAAGAAGCGGGGCTCTCCTTTCTCTCGTGCAGCAGTGTTCTTATCCCAGGCGGCTTGTGCACTCCTTGTTCTAACGCCCAGGTAAACTAAGTTTGCGTTGATAGACCCCTTGCCAATTTCACGCAATGCGAGGTATAGGACTGCGTCTGCTTCGTCTTTAGTACAAGACTGCTCCCAGTATAGGTAGTCATGAATGATCGCGGGGGCCATTGTTCCTTCATGTGGGGCTTGCCACCACCACAATGTTTTTGGGATGCTGGCTAAATCCGTTAAAAATCCTACCGGCACGATGATTTCATGCATTTTATCGTTAGTGGCATAGCGGAGCGGATAAGCGAGCATAAAAAGTGGTGGATCTGGTGTTAGCTGTGTAACCGTAGGTCGATTTATTGCGCAAGAAGCAACCGTCAATGCCGCAATTACACCCAGCAATCGAAATACATTTTGCATATTAGACCCTCTTCTTATTTTTGGCGCTTCCGGTTTCCCTAAGAAGTGGCTCCGGTTAGTTGGACAGTTTCTGCCCGTTCATAAGTGGCGTCTGGCGGAGGACTGACTACGCGGCGGTCGGCCGTCTCGTCAGATGGTCATAGTACACCTGGTCAGGCGTCTGGCCGTCAGAGCGTCCCAATGGGGCAGGTCTCTTATAATGCACTAAGCGCCCCGTGGGCGTCACATCAGGTCCGTAGGTTGGAGGCAAAGCAAAGGCGTTTCACGCATGTGAGATCCTACCCCTTGCTAATTAGTCAGGCAAGGTGGCTCGCCTCCCATCATGGCATCGACATGAGTACGACGTCCGCCATGTACCACTCCCGCCCCCTTTGATTTTTCAGAATGTCCCTGTTTCTTCGTCCAGATCACCCTGTCAACCAAATGCGGTGTCCCCCGTTAGAGACTTCATGACTCGCCGCTGCATGAACGTTCTCATCATCTTTATATTAGGAATTGCGTGTTGCCCTACACGCACTCACCATGCCGCCAATTAAACGCGCGCTATATTGGTATCGGGCTGCCCGCGCAGCCTTTGGAGTGGAACCCAGCCCCACGGGCCTTCACCATTACGGAGCCCTCAACGAGCCATCCATACGGAAACGGCCATGCTGGATATTGTTCGGAGTCACCCTCCTCTTGACCGGCTGTTCCGACGGGTCAGCATCTTCCACACCACCTGTTTCCACCGCCTCGACGGTGTGCACCCGCGCCGCCGGCAACGAGCAGACTATTCTTGATACTGACCGCACCGCCGCAGGGGCTCCCGCAGCAACGCTCGGCGTGATAGGACCCGATGGCTGCACATGGGAAGGCGCCAGCGGGACGCATGGGCCTGCCGATCCCACTTCAACCTCCAGTACGGATCTTTTTCGAATCGGCAGCATCACGAAAACGTTTGTGGCCACCCTTAT
Organism: Nitrospiraceae bacterium; assembly: GCA_041908685.1. Taxonomy (GTDB): domain Bacteria; phylum Nitrospirota; class Nitrospiria; order Nitrospirales; family Nitrospiraceae; genus BQWY01. Next base: position 78,781 of record JAYREW010000027.1, read on the forward strand.
TCTCCTCCTGCGCGAGGAGGGTCGACTGTCCCTGGACGCTCCCCTCTCGACCTGGGTCTCACCGTTTCCAAACAATAGGTCGATTACCATTCGACACCTGCTCTCGCACACGAGCGGCGTTCCCGAGTACAGCACGACTCCCGCCTTCATCGCCGGCGGCGCCAAGGCCTGGACACCGGAAGAACTCATCGCGCTGGTCGAAACAACCCCTGCGCAATTTGCCCCAGGCGCGGCCTTCTCGTATACCAACACCAATTATGTCTTGCTGGGGATCATTATCGAGCGTCTGACTGGAACCTCCATCAGCGAACAACTCCGCGCGCGAATTCTCGCTCCTCTGCATTTGCAGGACACCTATTTCGCGGGACAGGAAACGGGACCCGCCACGATTCGAGGATTCGGCCTTGTCGGCGGCATCCTGACCGACGTCACTGACCTCATTCATCCCTCACGTACCTATGCCGCAGGCGAGTTGGTATCTACCGTAGGAGATCTCCGCCGATTCAGCTCCGCGCTCTTTAGCGGACAGCTCCTCTCTGAGGCCTCGCTCCGCGAGATGACCACCAACGCCACGCTCGCAAACGGCACCTTAGTCCCTTACGGACTTGGATTAGGAATCGAGACCGACACCGCCGGCCTCGTCTGGGGCCACAACGGAGATATCGCCGGCTTCTCAGCCACGCTCCGATATTGGCCTGGATTGCGGATAGGCGTTACGACCATTGCCAATCGAGGCAGCACGGATCTCTCCGCCCTTGCAGCCCGTGCTCGCCAGACGCTTCAAGATACGCGCTAAGCCAATATCTAGGGGGACAGGCAAAGGAGTCGGGAGTCTTTTCTTGACAGCATCGCGCTGGTTTCGGGACAAGTTCCCCCATGCCACGCCGTCCGCGTCTTGCTGGCGGAGATCTCGCCTATCACGTCTTGAACCGCCGTGTGGGGCGGCTCCCCTTATTTGAGAAGCCCGCCGACTACGCCGCCTTTGCAGAAATGAGAAACAAATCTTGCCATCCAACCCCCTCAGCAGACGCCACACCCTCCGGCCGCGTTTCCTGGCGCAGCGAAACTGCCTCTCGCCTTCCCTTGTGTTTTTTCATAGCCCCTTCACCACTAGAAAAGTAAAATGACCAAGCCTGTTCATCACTTTTTGGAGGTAGGCCTCACAGAGTTAGATCATGACGCGATTGACTAGCGAAGTAGCCGAGTCACTAAAATCCTACGTATACGTCTACATTGACCCAAGAGACGGTCAGCCTTTCTATATCGGCAAAGGTAAAGGAGATCGCTTCTTCGTTCACCTCGATGAAAAAAATGAAACACAAAAAACATCTCGTATTGCAGAGATCAGGAAAAGTGGGAATGAGCCACGGATCGATGTTTTGCGATATGGCCTCTCAGATTCTGAAGCATCTCTCGTTGAGGCTGCAGCAATCGACCTTGTGGGCAAATCTCAGCTTACCAATCAAGTCACGGGATTCCATAGAACCAGCTTTGGTCGCATAACTACCAAAGATCTGATTTCTACCCTCACAGCAAAGCCCGCGAACCTTAACCACAAAGCTATCCTCATCACGATTAATAAGCTCTTCCGAAGCGATATGAGCCCACTCGAACTCTACGAGGCCACTCGCGGAGTATGGGTTGTTGGAAAACGCAAAGAAAAAGTTGAATTCGCTATGGCGGTATACCAAGGTATTGTGCGTGAAGTGTACCGGATAGGAACTTGGCATCGAGCTGGCACTCTGAAATACGAGACACGTGACTCAACTAAATTTAAAAAACGGAATAGATGGGAATTCGAGGGAACCATCGCAGAAGATATACGTAATGAGTACATTGGATTGTCAGTGGGGAAAGGTGGACAGAACCCTATTAGATACAGCTTATGCTAATTACTAAAAAGCAAGAAAATGGGCGGGAGTCTTTTCCTTGGAGACAAGAAAAGGGGTCGGGATGGACTTCCAAGGATTTTGCGGACACCGTTAAGCCCGTTTCGACACGGCTTCAAACGCCTCCGGACTGACACCGCTCAGATGGCTGTGCCGACGAGTGCGATTATAGAACAGTTCGATGTAATCATAGATCTCGGCTGTGGCCATCTCACGAGTCGTGTAAATGCGTTTCTTGATCCGCTCCTTCTTCAAACTGCTAAAGAACGATTCGGCCACTTAAAACAGGGTCAGGTCTGGCGAGCCAATAAATACAGAAGTCCACTACTAGGCAGGTTTCGTAGACATACCTCACGCGCCCATTTTGGCAGGGTGCCTCGTGGTAAGGGGAAGGGGGGGCTTTTGTCTGTTCAAATGTGTCGGGTCTTTTCCAAGGGGTCAGGTCTTTGATAATAGCTTCTCACACCTACAGTAGTCCGATCCCTAGGTAGAACGCAAAACAAGGGTGTTCTAGGCACGCCAGATCCTACCCCGTGCTAATGAGTCAGGCAATGCGGACCCACCTCCATCCAAGGCAGCAGCATACCTAAGCCCTCTACCATGTACCACTCCCGCCCCCTTTAGCGAAATCTCCGGCGGATCCTTGGTTGAGCGTTCTTCGGCTGCTTATCGTAGTGGAGGGAGCACGGCGATTACGCGGAGCGGTCCGCCGGTCCCGCCGGCAATCTTCATCGGCAGAGCGATGACCTCGAATCCTAGTTCCGGAAGAGTGCGGAGATCCGCCAGATTTTCGAACACCGGTATGTTCCTGGAGAGAAGCGCGACATGCGCCTCAAATGCGGTCGATCGGCCATAGTCGATCGAGGCCGTGTCGATCCCGACGGCTGTGATCCGCCGCTCGCCCGCCAGCCACGCGGCGGCCTCAGGATGCAGACCGGGGAAATGGAGCGCGCGTACCCCTTCCGGTCCTTTCAACTCCGTTCCCAGGTACTCCTGCCGTGCCGGCCAGAATCTGGCAAACCCGGTATCGAGGAGCACGATTGCCCTCTCGGGAATGCGCCCATGCGCCGCTTCCCATCGTTCAAAATCCTGAACCGTGATGAGGTAATCCCGGTCGCGAACGCATTGCGTCGACACGTCGATGCGGACGCCTGCTCCCACGAGGTGTTCGACCGGGATCTGATCCAGCGTCTGCCCGTGCCTGGAAAAGTGAATCGGCGCGTCGATGTGGGTGCCGCCATGCTCGGCCAGCTCCAGGCGGTTGGACGCGTAGTAGTAGCCGCCGGGCGTCTCTCCTTCCTGTTGCACGATCAGCCGGAAATTCTCTTCCGTCGGCCATACAATCGTGTCGGATCCGAACGCATGGGTGAGATCGATGAGCCGTGAGTCTGCCAATGCAGCGCGCAGGACGGGAGCATGTTCGGCAAGGCATCCGGTATTCGCCAGCAGCCCCAGCGCGACGAGCCCGGTCATCACGGTGTTCATGATCCTGTTGGTCCCGATTGTCTGAACGTGCGATAGGTCAGGTCTTCAAACGTGCAATCAACGCGTGCAAGCATCAGATCAGATCCCAGCGTTGAGCACAAAGTAAAGCCCTTCTAGGCAAGTGGGATCCTACGCCTTGCGAAGGAGTCAGACAAGGACGCTCACCTTCCATCATGCATGGCATCGGCATGGAGAGGCCCTCTAAATAGCACTCCCGACCCCTTTAACGATGGTCAGAAAGCCGTGACGCAAAGGTGAGGAAAAACGTGAACGAAACGTAACCGTTGGAGGCTTACGGACGGCTGATGAGGGAGTAGGTCAGAGGATGTACTCCCTCACCAGAATCATGACCCGGAAGGTTACGACAGCCGTATGTGCCGCAGCCGCGCCCATGCTCCCAGCCCGGCAAGCCCCGTCCCAAACAGTAGCACCGCTCCAGGCAACGGCACTGGGGGGCCTCCGATAGAGCATCCCGGACCACACGAGAGCCGAACAATCGATTCCTTTTGCGAGAGAAAGAGTGTGCCATTCCGGGTATCAGGTGAGACAAAATCCCCGCGCGTGCCGTGCGTCGCAATGATTGTGACGGCTCCCGTCACGGGGTTCAGTACGCTGACCGTGCCCTCATTGTTATTGATGACCACCTGACCGTCACGAGGACCACCGGTGATCACTCCCGTACCATCCGGCCTATGTCCTACATAATAGGTCTGCAGCAACGCTCCCGTGGCATAATCATACGATCTAATTGCACTCCCGATCGCGGCGTAAACGGTCTTACCATCTGGCGAAATAGTGACACCGTCAAAACCAAACGTCGGATTAATAACGCGGAAGGTCTGCTTCACCGGATCAATGTCGATGAGCCCCTGATTTGAAGAGGAAACAATGTGGCCATCCACCGGATTTCCCCACATGCCGAGGTAATTCCGAGCCTTAGAAAGCCCGGCGATGGCGGTATGGGTACCATCACTATTGAACTTCTCATAAACACCACCATCTAGCTGCGCCCCGTACACTTGGCCGCCTGCTGTTGCCATCGCATAATTTGGATTACCCGTCGTGAATGTGTATGGGGTCGCAACAAGCGCATCACTTAATGTCTGCCCATCGTGGTCCGCGAACACATAAATACTGTTTGGACTCGCGCTGCCCGTGATGACATTGCCATTCGGTAAAATGCCTTGTGCCAGTGGCCCGTATTGCGCGGACGGGTACCCACTCAGAAACGTCGTCAAGGTAAAGCCGTCCGCGATGCCTTCTGGTGTCAACATGAGGGTCGCCCTCGCAAATTGAGGAGCCGACAGCGTTGCGGCGAGACACACGGCGGCGAGCGTTCTCATTGTCATATCTCTCTCCTGTTATGCGACTGGGTATACGTTCTCGTAGTTGACGCAGTCATTTATGTAGAGCAACGCCCTGCGCAACGGGGGTTAGGTTGGAGCCATCAGATCCGTCGAGCCGGCATAAGAGCTCGCTCCTTTGTTATATTTAGCAATCCATACCTAGGTATAACAGGTTGATGTTGCCGGACTGATGTATCACAGACTGGTGTTAACGGATCATTAAATTATTCTTTGGGGACAGCGTAGCGGCGAATGCCGCTTGACGGTCGAGAGCTTGAGGACTAGAAACGAAAATCTACGGTGACGGGTAACGCTGAAATCAGACGGATAGTAAGGGGTCGGGAGCCTGTGATTGGAGTGGTTTGCAATCTTTGGTGAGTGCTGTATGCATGTCGGCTGTCTGTGCGCGATGGACGGATCATCCTTGTTGTGCTGGGGTTGCTTCGAATCGTCACCTACCCGCTTCTATCCATCCGGCTCGTAAAGATTCAACAGCGGGCGTGCGCGTCGTGACTGTTGAGTGGTTGTGATGGGCACGTGCTCGCTTGTGACAAGCCGGTGCTCGCGTCGATGGCTCCGCGTTGTCGTGCTGAGTGCCGGGTGGATACGCCTGGAGTATTCCCGTAGACTGGTCTTGCCATGGCTGTGTGTCGTGTGTGCTCTTGGCATCTGTTTCGGGCGAGATTGTTTCACAAACCGGAGGCTGTAGATGAACGACCAGGATACGCAACGGGCGGTGGGCATTTTGAATCAGATCATGGAGCATGAACTGGCGGGTGTGGTTCGGTATACGCATTACTCCCTGATGGTCTATGGGTATAATCGTATTCCGATCGTGTCATGGTTGAAGAGCAATGCCGAGGAGAGCCTGGCGCACGCGCACAAGGCGGGAGAGCTGGTCACCCTGCTGGGCGGGCACCCGTCGCTGAAAATCGGGACGCTCCTCGAAACCGAAAAACATGATGTGGGCGATATTCTGCGGGAAAGCTTGGAGCACGAGAAGGCTGCCGTCGCGGCCTACTATGAGCTGCTGAAAGTCGCTGACGGCAAGTCCGTATTGTTGGAAGAATATGCGCGAGAGATGATTGTCGGCGAAGAGTTGCACCTCGATGAGGTGAATAAGATGTTGCGCAAGTCTGGTGACGTGCAGCCCTATCGCGCCTAGCGGTCACCGAAGCTGTAACGATGGCGGCGGCGCATCTCCAGCCCGGTACTTTCAAAAGGCTGTGAATCGAGGCAGCCTAGTCGGCAACGGAGCGGGAGCCGGAACCGGCTCCAAAACCGTGACCAAGGCGTGATGCGATAGGCGGAGTGCGGAAGCGGTTCAGGTGGTGGCGCGCCCGGCTGGAATCGAACCAGCGACCCACGGCTTCGAAGACCTAACGACAGGAGTTACGACTGATGATGATCATGAGTGATAGATTGGTTCATTTCCCTGGGTAGGTAGGTACTTAAAGCTTTCCGTTCAGTGACTGATTACGATTGAGTTGGATGTATGGTCGTGACCGAAACTGTAGCCAAAACCGTGACAAAAATGCTGCCTGGAAAGGGACCTCGCCAGGTTGATTTCTACTGACCTACACTCAACAACAAACAAGCGGTTTGGGAAAGCTTTAGTCTTGGGAGACAACCTTTGACTTGCGCATCGCCCCTTTGGTTACAGGACCAGCATCATGTAATGCTCCTCATCAGTCCCCTGCCTCACTCAACAGGCTTGCAAGAGTTGCAACGAAGGTCGCGCCGTTGGCTCCATCCGGATCCGCCACATCATCCGTCGCCGGTAGCACCGCACTATCCGACGGCCCCGGCCATAGCGGCAATATCCGCCCCAGGCCGTTCTGCGATAGTAAATCACTGATCAGATCGAACGCCGCCGCCGGACGACCCAGCCGAATATACTCCGCAACGGGTATCGTCCCCGGAGCCGGAACCGGCACAGCCAGCTTCGCCGCCATCAGGTCGCGCCGGTACTCCCGCACCTTCTTCGAGTATCCCTTTTCGAACTGCCGGTCGAACGACACCACACCTGCCGCTCCGTCGAACGTCATCCCGCGCCGCCGAAAATGGCTCGTCCCCACAAGCGCATAAACGTCATCCACGATCACCGACGTCGTTCGGATAAACGCCGAACGTCCCGGGAAACCCACCGGATGGAACGCCACGACGCGATCCGGAGCCACTGCCAGCAAGTCTCCGACGGCCTCTAACCGCGCCGCGTAGTGCCTCCTGTTCCAGCCTTTGTACTTCGGCGCGAAGTCCGCAATCCGTGGCGTGCACACGATCACTCGCAGCGACGGAAACGCCTGCATTCTTGCCGCCAGCAGCGCCACCAGATCCACCTCCCAAGCCTCCGGTGTGCCGCCTGGTCGCGCCGTTCTCGAAAACGCGGGCGACTCGATATACACCAGCTCCCGCGCCTCTTGGATCGCCCGCCGCAGCGACCACAACGAATCCCGCAGGCCCTTCTTCGAAACGAAGAACTCGCGCCGCACCTCGTTGATCAGCCGGTCCCCGTTCTGCACGTTCACGTTTGGCGGGGGCACGTTCAACCGGTTCGCCACATCGTTCACGATCTGCTGCACCGTCACGTTCTCCGTCGGCACGTTCACGTTCAACGCGCTCAATTCCGGTGTCTCGCACACCGCCGCGATCGTCTGTAGAAACGCTCCCGTCCCAGTGTTCAAGGGTGTATTATCCGTAGGCTCGTTGAAATTGTTTCCGCCCATGAACACCACCCAGCTCGGCGTCGGCGCGCCCGGCAGCGGAATCACCGGCTGCACCCGCCGCGCTGCGTGGCGCGCTGCATCCCACGCCAGCGCACCCGTCACCCGCACTCCCGGCGCGTGCACATCGGGCCCGCCCGGATTTCCAGGATTGCCTCCCGCATGCAGCGCCGATCTCGTCTCTCTCGACCAGCGACCGCCCGAGATCACCGCATCCCAAAGCAGTGTCCCCGCCGGAATTGGCACCGCCGGACCCGTGGTTCCCGTCACCACCACTGATTCAAACCGCGCCATCGTTGGCAGCCTCGGACCCTCCCTCGGGCTGCCCTCCGACGTCAGCTTCCTCACCAGATCGATCGGCGTCGCCGGAGCCCCCGGAGGCGGACTAATGATCCGCGTCATCCCGAACAACGGTACCGGACAGATCGACTTCACCAGGTCGGGCAGCGCCTGCACAACGCCCACATTTGTGAACGGATCCAGTGGAGCTGCCACTGCCGCCTGCGAGATCGTCACAGCAATATTCCCAAACAGCCGCCGCGTCCCCATGCGCGGTGCCACAACGATGTCCATAACCAAATTCGCCGGATTCGGCATCGGCTGCCCCGGAAGGAGATTCAATGGATTCCTCAACAGAATCGCCGTCGGATTTGCGCCGTTCACGATCCCCGACGCGCCATCCCCGCGCTCGAACGACAGCTCCTCAGTGATCGCCGGGATCTCCACGAACACCCGTGGATAGATCCGGATTGTCGCCCCGTCCGGCGCAATCCCTCCCATGATCGTCACTACCACGTCCTGTGCGCTGCTCAGCGCCGCCTGGATCCCCTGCGCTGGGGAGACGATCGTCGCCGCAAACCCCGCGTTCGTGTTCGGAACTGGAAACGCCGGCCAGTGTGCGTTGGCACCGCGCTGCACCGGCACGGCCATCGCCCCGTCAATCTCCGGCGAAACGATCAGTACGATCGACTGGTTCGGCCGAGTCAGCACAGTCGAGCCTTCCCCCAGGACGTCCGGTCCGTCCACGAGGAAGTCGATTACCACCTGGTCCCGCACTTTTGGCATCAGGCTCTCCGGAATCGCCTCGTCGTCAGGCCCCACGCCCAGGACCGTCGCGTTCGTCCGGTTGCCGAGCAGGTGCCACCGCGTATCCACGACACACACCCGAAAAAACTGCCATGGCATCGTCACGCCGCCCGGCAAGGCCGGCGGCGTCAGTGGCGCCCGCGCCAGTGTTCCGTTTATTCCGAAGCCCCAGCGAAGCCGACCCTGGTCTCCCGCTGCCACATTGATCCTATGATTTGCCGGAAGCGTCGTCACTCCGCTCGACGGCACATTCGCTTGCACGACGCCCGCGTTGTTTTCCAACACCATCGTCGCGCCCGGCAGCGCCGCCTGATATGCGCCGCCGTGCGGACTCACGAAGTGTAGCACCGTTGCCGCCGCCAGCATCGTCGAAATCGATGTCACTCCGCCCGCACCGTTCGCCGGACCGCTCGCATTCGCAACAAGCAGCCCCAGAAACTGTGTCAGCAGATCCGACAGCATCGACGCTACGTACAAAGGATCCACGATCAACCCGCGATTGTCGTGGAACGAGATGACTCCGTTCAACGCCAGACCGTTTGGATCGAGCACCGCCTCGTCGGCCTCATACCACTGGGCCGTCCGGAACCCTTCCGCTGCCCGGATCACCATTGCCACCGGAATCGGCCTCACCACCGGATTGCCGCCGTCGAACCTCTGCGAGGCCAGCCGCTCCAACCGCAGCGCCGCCTGCGGATGCAGCCGGATCGCCGTTACCGATCCCGTCAGCGGCGCCCCGGCCACGTTGAAGAAATCCTGTGTCCGGTTTGATCCCGTTAACTTCAACTCCAGGCGGTCGCCCGAACTGAACGGCTGCGCCGCGGTGCTGTCCCATGCCCGCTGGATCGTGAACATGTCCCCCACCCGCGCGGTGCAGTTCACCACTTCACGCTTTGTCCCGGAACTGTTCGACAACACCAGAATTACAGCCCCTGGAGCCAGCGGAGCCGGGAACGCATTCCCCTGCCCCGCGTTCACGGTCACCGTCGTCGCCCCGGCCGTGAGATCCGAGCCCAATGTAGCTCGCGCCGGCGAGTAACAGTACTCACGAATGCCCTTCCACGGTGACCGGATCCCGTTCGTGATGTTCAACGTCAAGGCGTTCGGATCGTAATCGCCAGACTGCACCGCGCCGTTCGACCACCGCGGCCCCAGTGTCACCGACGTTAGCCCCAGCGTCTGCAGACCGTCGCTCTGCAATTCCTGCTGTGCCGCATTCGGCGTAAAGGTCGTGATCGGGAATGACACCATGGCCTAGCTCACCTCCTCCATGTGTTCCACGAATCGTCCGTCCGGCGACGTGATCCGGAGCGTGATCTGTGTAGCCGCAACACGGCACAGTGCTCCATAGCTCTTCATCATCCCCCCGCCCGGCAGCCGTCTCACGAACACCGGGTGGCTCCCCGGCGGAAAGCCCGGCCCCGACTGTATAGGGATATCGTCAAGCGCTGACTCGATCACGATCGGTTTCTGTGGTAATGGCGGAAACGGCTGCGCCACCTGTTTCCGGTTCACTCTCAGGGTCAGCTTGTACGGACCCGCCAGCGGTGCGGTCACCGGAGCCGAACTCTGCCAGCTCAACACCAGACCCAGTTTCGCCACAGTTACCAGCGTCACGTTCTGAATGTCCGGAGCCGGCAGAACCGGCCCCGCCGGGATCTCCAGAATCCGCTCCGTCATCCTCCCGATCGGATCCGTGATCCGCACCGAGAACTTGATCACGTCGTTCACCGACGCACGCTTGATCAACGCCCGGTACTGCACCGCGTCCGGCGCCGCCGCCGATGCTCTCCAGGCGCCACTGCCCACTCCAGGCTGCGCCGTCGGCAGCGCCTCCAGATTCTTCAGCACCTCAATCAACGGCGGATCCCCGGCAGCCCCAACAACGCTCGCATCGACGGCCACCCGATGATGTCCCAAAGGCGTCTTTTGCAGTGGAACCGTGCTCGTCCACTTCACCAACGCATCCTCCAGAGGACCGCCCGGCCAGTCCAGCGTCAGAGCCGAAAGGTTCGGCGGCGAGTTGGGCGGTACCACGATCCACGCTGCGTTGCTCGCCGCCGACTTACCGCGCAACGCGCCTCGCAGCGGGTCGTCCTCCGACCAGGCAACCGCCCTGTACCACACTCGCCGCCATGAGCCCGACGGCGTGTCCAGGCCACTCATTTTCGTGATGTGCGACACGCCCGCGCCGTCCAGTTCTCTTGTCACGGTCCATCCGTCGCCCGTGTTCGCTAGAGTCAGCACCGGCGGCCCCATCGTGTTCAACTCCTTTGCCGCGTCATCCACGCGCACCCGGTGTAATTCCACCTTCTGCACGCGCGGCCCGCTCCTCATGTTCGCCGTCACCGCTGCCCGGAACACGTTCGGGTTCACGGTTTCGTCCAATACACGCATCACCTCCAGAGTCGGAACCGTCGGAACCATCACTCGCGGAGCTGCCACTGCAATCAACTGATCTTCAGGATTCTGACCCGATGGCCACTTCGCCTCCACCTGCCCCGCACTTACCCCCATGACGAGGTAGGTGTGGATCGACGTACTTCCCTTCGGAAGCGTCACGTCCGCACTCGTCCCTTGAATCAGCCGCGCATTCCTTCTCGTGAATTCACGCCGCGACGGGTTCGCCTTGAACGCATTCTTGATCCGCGTCAGCCGCTGGCTCAGCGTCAGATTCGGCGTTGCCTCCGGTAGGCTGTTGGCCTCCAGAATCTTGCTCTCCGTCGACTCATAGATGAAATAACCCACCGCGCCTGGGTCGTTCGACCAGCTGATCCGCGCGTGACACTCCCCGGCCGCATCCGGCAAACTCGCCAGATCCACGATGTCCGGCGGTATCACCGGCGGCCTCGGATCCGACGCCGTGCAGAGATTCGGCTGCGGCGACCACAGGCTCATTCGCTGTGGCGCCAGCCGCTCCACCGCCTGTGCCCACAACGCGCACCCGATGTGCCCTGTCGCTGCATAGTCCAGAGAAAATCCTTTGAGAATCACACGGTACCGCCGCGTCTCATTCCCCTGCTGCGGCCCGAACACCACCTCCTTGTCACCGTCCTCGGTCAAGGCAATTACCGAGTCTTGTACATTCGGCAGCCCCGGCACATCCCCCGTGAACTCGATCTCGTATGGCACGCCCGCGCCGCCTGTGAGCGACTTTTGCAAGCCCGCCACCGGAGCGTTCGACGGCGGCGGCGCTCCGTGAAATGGCATTGAGTACAGATCGGTCACAAACCGAACCGTCTTCGGCCGACGGATCCGCCAGTCCCATAGGAACTCGATCTCCAGTGTCGCGTCACACACCGTTCCTGACGCCGGAGCCACCGGCCTCAGATTCATGTTTACAATCCGCACCAGATCCGGAGGCGGCTGTACCACCACATGATCCCGCGACGACCACGGGCTCCAGAGCCCGTACAGATCCTGCGTCGCCGCCGCACACTTCACCGTCCTCGTCCCCGGATTGTTCGGGATCGAAATCGCCCGCGCCACCGCGTGCATCCGCCAGTCTTCAGGATCCAGATTGTGCGTTGACTTGTTCGATGCGATCGGTACCAACCCACCGCTCGGCCTTGCCTCCATCAACGCTACTGCACTGCCAGGCGGATCCACGCTCGCCCGCGCCGACGCGAAACTCGAAACCCGCAACAGGTTCGTGAACGGCAGGCGGTCCCAGCTGATCCGCACCGCTCCCAGCCACGATCCGTCCGAGCCCGCCGGCCTCTCGTACCCCATCAGCTCAGTGAAGACGTTCGCCGGCGCCGGTGGCGGCAGCGCCAGACCCGGTGACGGGACCAGCGCGGCAAACTCCGCCGCCTCCGAGTTCCCGTTCAACCCCTTCTCCCACCGTGCTGTGATCATGTAATCGAAGACCACCCACGGATTCGACGCCACCGCCACGGGCGACGTACTCACCGGATACGCTGTTCCGAAACCCAGCACCAGGCTCACGAACGGATCGCTTCCCGCTCCCATCGACATCACCCCGATCGGCGAGATCAATGACTTACCGTCCGACTGGTTCATCTGCTGCCCTGACGTATTCGCCGGCGGCGGCACCGTCACCTCCACCCGCTGCCCCGCCTGCTGATTCGGCGGAAACCCCGCCAGAATCTGTCGCAGCGGAGCGATCGGAAACTTCGAGACCTCGTCGATCAGCAGTCCCGGATCCGGTCCCCTCCAGTCTGGTGCGGAAATGCCAGCTGCCAGTTCAGGCTCCCAGCCCACGAGGGGCATCCCCCGCTTCAGTCTCTGTTCCGCCGCACCCTTCGGCGTGGTCAGTGCCGCCATCAGCCCCTGCTTCGCCGCATGGTTCCCGATGCCCGCCCAGTCGCCCCGATCCACCGGTAACCCCACGATCTCCAACTTTTCCCAGCCCCCGCCTTCTGTAAACTCCCCGTTCTTAATTCCGCGAATCGCCGTGATTCTCACTCCCATCGTTACGATCAGCCCGTCCATCACCTGATCCGCCAGTGTCACCGTGAAGGTCCCCATCCCCAGCGACTGTATGTTCGTGATGTTCAAGAGCGACGGCGATCCCACCCACGGGGCGATCCCCGCATTCGAGTTTGCCACCTCCACATCGATCGACAGCGACGCATAGCTACCCTTCAAGTCGATTGCCTTCGCCCCGAACAGGAAGACCAAGGGGATCTCTTCGAAGTTCACTGGCTTCTCGAGTTCTTTCTGGAAGCTCTTGGGCCGCCGCCAGACAATGAACGGCTCCGTCGGCATCCCCAGATCTTCGCAAAGAATCCACCGCAGGTGTACCACCATGTCCACCTCGGGATTCTTCTTAATCGCCTCTTCGATATCCTTGCGTCGCCTTGCCATCGAGCGCCATCCGATGATGGCCCCCTCGGCATAAAAGCGCGTTGGATCCACTATCCTTGTCGCCACTGCTTACTCCTCCCAGGGGGCGCCTGTCAGAATGAGGTCCGCCACAGTGTGAAATTGATCAGCCGCACCAGGGCCATCCAGATACTTCTCCGTCTGCGCAATCTTCCTTAGGGCCAGCTTCAACCGCTTCCCTCTAGATCCCGGCTTCAACGTGATCAGCGCCCTCTGCCCACCGGGCGCCGGCACGATCTTATCCACAATCGCGTCGCCGCCCGATTGTTGCGCCAGTTGCAGCCACATATCTGGGAGCATCTCGTAGCGCGTTCCTCCGTTCGGTCCCGGGTCCGTCAACTCCGTCGGCAACAGCCTGCTCCTCCACATCGGCTCAGACGCGTCGATGATCACCGCTGCCGGTTGCGGCGGTAGGTTCCCCGCAGGCTGCTCCCAGAACACCATGCTGCGCGGATACTCCGGCACCGGAAGTGGCTCGAGACCCGCCTTCATCAACTCCGTATCCAGCTCCGCTCCCTCCGGTGTACGAGCCGCGAAGATCGCTCCCACCGCTTGCAGTTTGTTGAGCCCGGCATACCGGTGCTCTACCCGCGCCACTTGGAACGCCTTCGCAAAATCCTCCAGCTTCCCGAACGCGCCTGTCGTAAAGCCCATCCGATATACCGATTCTCCCGCACTCCCGTCCGCCGCCGTCTTGTCCAGCATCTCAATGTCCAGCACGTAATCCGTCAGCTTGTCCAGCGGGATCGGAATCGTTACCTTCGTGTGCCGCGTCCGGTCCACGTTCACCGAAATGCAGCTATTTTCAAACAGATCCTCGATGACGCCCTCCCACGGCGACAGCACGCTTGCTGCCACCGGCTTCATCGTCAAGCCGTTCAGCGGCAGCGGATGCTGTACACCCGGACCCGGCTTCGGATGCCGCATCGACGACGCCTTCAGCCTTACCTGAAGTTTCTTCCCGTACGCGTCATATATCCGCGTCACATTGTTCGTCCCGAACGCCAGATTCAACGCCTCCGCGCCGAAGTAGTGTTTTTCCCCGTCTCCCGGCAGCGTCACTAGCATCCACGGATCCAACCGCCGCGGCGGCTTGTTGTCCGTCCGGAACCAGAAGCTCTGGCTCACGTTTGATACCGTCTTCTTGTCCGTCACGCTGCCGTCCGCGGGCCTGCGTTCCCGCTTCGCATCCCACGTGATCCGCACTTGATATGTCTGGTCCGGCGTCAGCAGCGCATGGTCTTCGCTTTCCACTCCCAGCACACTCTCCAAAACATCGTGCTTCTTTTTCTGCTCGCTGTTGTCCCAGTCGAACCGCTTTACCTCGCCCGTCCGCAGCACCTCGATCGCGCAGACGTAATAGGGCCGCTGCGCGCTCTTCTTGTGCCAATCCAGACCCTGATTTGCCACGCCGATCTCGATCCGCTCTGCGTCTGGACGCCCCTTCAGCTCCACCATAACTGACAGATATCCGTTCGTCGGCCGGTATCCCGTCGGGAACCGCCGCGCCAGCTCCACGTCGTCCCACCACAGCCCGCTCGCGCTCATCCACTGCGCCGGAAATGCCGCCGGCGGCACTATGTCAGTGAAGTTCACAAAGTGCTGTTTCAGCACGTCGCCCTTCGCGTTCGTCGCCATCACCTGCACCGTCTGCGTCCCGATGAACTGCCTCGGCACTAGCAAGAAGAACTTCGCGTACTCGAACTGTCCCGTGTGGAAGCAGACCGCGTCATCCAGCTTGGACGGCCTGTACTTCAACATCTCCAGCGCCCCCTTCACTTTCTCTTGCCGCGCCTCGTCCCCGAACAGTGTCAACGCCCCGCTGTCCAGCACCGGAGCCGCCAATGCCCGCGCCACGCACTGCTTCGAAGCAATCGCCGCATCGTAGTTCCTGTCTTCCGGCGACAATACCGCCGTTGCCAGCGCCGCTCTCGACACTGAAACGCCAGCCGCCACCCGGCTCCGCAACTCGGTCAGCGTCGATTGCTGCGCCGGCAGTGGCTCGATCAGCTTCCTCCCGCGCGCCGCGAAGATCACGTCCGGCTGGCCTGCCGCCAGCGCCGCGGTCGCTGAAGCACCCGGCGTCAGCACCACCGGAGCGGTCAGCGCTCCCGCCAGCACGCCAGGCACCACGCCGATTAATGCGCCAACCTTTTCTGGCGTCCCCGGTTTCACAGGACACAGCACCGCGTTCGCCTCCACCTGCGCAGCAACCACCCCGCGCAGATTGTCGATGCTCGCGTTGCCGCAGCGCCACCGCTCCGTCACCTTCAACGTCAAATCCGTCGGCGTGCTCCGCACCGTGTTCGGCGGATCCGGCCACGCCTCGCCGTCCAGCACCCAGCCTGTCTCCGACGGCCCAATCAGCTCGAATCGGAACGTCCATAACACCGCCGTCGGTGGAGCCGCCGGCCAGCATACCGTTCCCCAGTTCTCCTTCACTGTCTCTTCGAGAAATTTGCTCTTTTCGATCGCCTTCGGCGTCGGCTCCGGAATCCACGACAGTAGCGCCAATTGTGCCTCCAGCGCCGTGTCTCCGCTCTTCTGCTTCCACCAGGTCGCCGGCGTCTTGCCCACCGTCACCAGACCCGTCAGTTCCACACTCTTCAGCGTGTACTCGAAGAACGTATCGCCCCGCTGCACGAACTGTCCCGGAGCCGGAGCCTCCGAAGTCCCTCCGACATCCTCTCCCCTGAACGTCAACACGCCGTCTTCCAGCGGTGGAGCCGACATCATCAGCACCGGAATCGCATCGATCGGCACTACCGGCATCGTATTCGTAGCGGGCTGTGCATTCCCCTCCGGCGCATCCCCGATCCCTCCGTCGATCGGCTTATCCACGCCCGTCCCTACCACCAGCGCCGGCGTCCGGCTCACTAACTTCATTGTCCGCGCCAGCGCCGGTGGATCCGGCACTGGCACTGCGTTCTCGCCGATCACGAAATCGACGCAACCTTTGATCGAGAAGAAGGGGAAGCCGATCTTGCCGCAGATCTTCCCTTCGATCCTGCAGATCTTGTTCCTCTGCGCGTTCTCACCGATATCCACCTTCAATTGCGCATACGCGCCGATGTCGATGATGAAGAGGTGCAGGTTGCCGCGAATGTATAAGATTCCCGCGAGCCGGAACGGATCCGTCCCCACCACCGCGTCGAAGCCTGCCGACACCTTCAGGTATAGCCCGATCGACGTGTTGCCCCACACGATCGACACGTGCAGGCCCGTTGCGATTGCGAATCCCTTCACCTCCGGCAGCCCACCGTCTGCCGGCGGCCCACCGTCTGCCGGCGGCCCACCGTGCGCCGGAATTCCATTCCCCGACAGCATCAAATACCCCGATCCCTCGAACACCTCCAGGATCTTCGCGTGGATCGGATCGTTGTACCGCCCCAGATACAGGTGCCAGTCCCTCGCTTGGTTGAAGTTGAAGAACGCCTCCACCGGGATCCGGATGCTCAGCAGCGGGTTCACCGTGTACTCCGCGCTGATCCCGATCGTCAGCGTCCCCCGCCCCATGTCCAGATCGATGACCGCGAACAGCAGGCCCTCCGCCTCGTCCTTCAGTGCCGGCATGTCCTGCAGCAGCTTCGCCTTCATCATCAGCAACAGCCGAGGCCCCGGCAGCTCCAGCAGCACCACCCCCTTCAGGTTGAAGATGAAGCTCGTCCCCATTGTCCCGAGCGTCGCGCCGATCCCGAAGGCCCACGTGTTCACCTTGGGTTTCCAGAATTTCATGTCTGCCGGATTACCGCCCGTCGCCTTTAGCCAAGCCAACGCCGGGGCCTGCGTGCCCGCCTGAATCCGATCCTCGTTTCTCGCGAAATTCATCGCGAACAGGCCCAGGAATCCGTAAATCCCAAGCCCCGAATTTGCCAGCGGAATCGCCACCGGGAACTCCACTTCGAGCCTGATGATCACGCCCGTCGCGGGTCCCCCCTCGTTCTCCGAGATGTTCGCCACCCCCAGACCCGCAGCGATCCGCACCTGCACCGGCACGATCGTCACGTCGATCTGCCCCTTGATCTCGACCTCGTTCAACTCCATGTAGCCGCGGCCGCGAATCGCCCCCGGCACGTCAATCCCCGCCGCAAACGCTGTCAGTTCCGGCGGCCTCACCGGGTCCAGGCTCATCCGCACCCGTGCCCGCTCGATCGAGATCACGCCCAGATCGATTGAAAATCCAAGGTCGATCTCAAAGATAAGTGGATTGTTCCGCGCGATCCGCGCCGCCAGGATCTGGAGGATCTTTCCCAACGGCTCCACGATCTTAATCGCGCCCCCGCGCGTCACCTCGATCGTGTACCCCTTCGACGCGTCGAACACCGGCCTGAACTGGAACTTCGTTTCCGGCGGCGTGTACCCGAACCGCAGCCCGATCGCCTTGTACCGCACCACTAGCGGGAACTCGCGGTCGATCTCGATCAGCCGCAGATTCCCGATCTTGATGTTCACTGAGACCGCCGTCTCGATGTCCAGCAACACGCTCACTTCCGGCCCCGTGTTCCTTACACGCACCGCGATCTCGCCGCCGTACCAGATGATCCGCTCCACGTTTACCCAGTCCAACGCCGCCAGCGTGAATGGCAGCGCCACCACCGCGCCCGTCAACGCGATCTGCCCGATATCTCCCTCTAGCGGATTCGCTGGTGCGACTTCAGCCAACACTGGCGTGAACACCGCCATCATGCCCAGCGCACTGCGCCCCTTGTTCTTCGGCTGTAGCGGTTGCCCCTGCAGTTGGCCCGTCATCAACAGACCGTCCCGGTCCGCTGGGTCAGCTCCAAAGTAGCCGATCACGCTTACCGTGTCCGTCGCGTCATCGATCTGCACAACCACGCGGACGTCGATTATCCCATCGGCCGGATTCTGGCTACCCAACCCTTGAAACTGTGGAATGTCCTGTCCCGTCATCCCGTTACGGCTCAGGTGCTCTTCCGTCTTCGTCTGGATATTGAATTTTCCGAAAACCTCGCACGCCACGAACGTGTTGCGCACGATTCGGACCTTTACCCCGGCTGACATGAACCAGCTCGGTGGATCTGGCTCCACCGGAGGCGGATCGTTGATCACGATGGGGAGGGGCACCGGCGGCTGCTCCACGTTCCTCCGCGATACGGTCCCTGTCGTCGTCGTCTCCGGTGCTCCCGATACCATCTTGTCCACGACCGCCTTCCACCACAGGTTCCGCGGGTTCCTGTGTGTCTCCCAGTTGGTCATGTCCGCCGACTGCACGACACTAAAGTTCTTGTCCGGAAACTGCTGTTGGATCAGTCCCCGCACCGCCTCGGCCCGCCGCTCGCACAACGCCGTGTTATACGTCACCTTCTGTGCTGAGTTGTCATTCTCGAAACTCGCGTACCCTTTCACGTTGATCGTGTCACCGTTCGTCAACGAACCCAACGGATTCAACTTCGTTTGCACCGTGGGCCCTGCAGGAAATGATGCCGTTGCCCCATCATCCGGTGCTGGGCTCGCCCCCGTGTTACCAGGCCCAAACGTAGCCGCGTTTCCCGTCGGTGGCGGCTGGTCAAACCGGAAAAAGATCTCGAACGGCCCCGCACTTGCCCCGCCTGGCACAGACGCCGAGATCCCGACATGGCTGCCCGGTGGGACGTTCACAGTCACCGTTGAACTTGGTCCAACGGCGTCCCCGTCGACCGTCCACTGCGTGTTCGATTTCGGCGGATCCAGTGAAATCGTCGCCGTCGACGATGTCTCGCTTATCAGTTTTAGTCGCGGTGCGTTCACCGTCACCCCGTTCTGGGTCACCGTCGTCGTCTGCAGATCCACCGGAGGAATCTGCGGCTGTGCCCCCATCCCCGGAGTCGGCGCGATGGTCGCCCGCCGGCTCGCCCGAATCGTCAGTGTCGTCGGGCCTGGATTGTTCGGCCGCGAATCCGTCACCGTGATGACGATCGTCTTTTCCGTCACCCCCGTCATGTCCACGTCGTGCAGACGCCCGCCCTGCTGCGCCCCGCCGTCTATCGATGCCTGCGCGTTGAACGGGGCACGTCCTCCGTCGATATCCACGACCATCCGCGTCCGCACCGGCAACTGCACCGTCGCCTGCGTGTCACTCTGTTTCGTGATCCCGATTCCCCGCCCGTCCGCGTCGAAAAACCGCGCGCTCAGCCTCAACGGGCCCGCACCCTGATCGATCACCGACAGGTCGAAGTCCCCCGTAATCCCAGGCGTTTGCCCCAGCCCGATCAGCAGATTCCGCGCCCCCGCCGACACTGCCAGATCCTGCATCCCCTTCGGTGCCACAAACAGACGCACCTCCGGCAGATACAACCCCGTCCAGCTCTCGTCGAACCCGAACTGCGACAGAATCTCCGGCGGCGTCGACCCGTCTGACAGGTCTAGAGTCGCCGACCGGAACCCGAACCCCACCACGTTCGAATTCCCAATGAACGCATAGGGCGGATCCATTGTGATCAGCTCTGCCACCGCCAGATCCCCCGGATCGTCCAGACCGCTCGCCCCCGCCGACAGCAACGTGAACACTAGTTGGTCGTTTACCTGCGACCCCTGCGACAGCCGCACCTTGATCCGCGGTAGCGTGAACTTCACCTCGGACTTCGTTGTGTCCGGAACCAGTAGCCCGTCTGCCTCCAGCCTTGCTGGCCTCAGAAACGGCGGCCTTAGAATAATCCCCGAAAACACCATGTCGAGCGTGAACTCGGTACTAGGGTAATCAGACGGTGGTGCATCCAGCGGGTTATTGTCGAGCGCTGTCAGCACCGCCGCGGTGTTAGTGAAACCGGGTGCCCCTCCGATAGCAGTCACGGCATTCGCAACCTTGATGGAGGACGTCCGAGGCGCAGTCAGTTGAAAGAGAATTCGCAGGTCACGGATCTCAAACCACGGATCCCGCCGCGATAAGTCGTTCTGGGGATGCCCTTCGGTATTAACGGCGGCGACGGAAAGAGTTCCAGTATTCGGATCGAGGGCGGGTGGATCCACCGCCCCGCTGAATTGCGCTACGCCGCGGATGACTGTCCCGCCTTCATCGACACTGGTTTCGTGTTCACTTACGAAAATGATGGAAAGAGCAGCATGCCAGTTCCCAAGGTTCCGCCCCCTCAGAACATACGGAGCTACAAGATCGAATAGCGCTAGATCGAACGGCATATGCGCTCCATATTTTTAGAAAATGCTTGAACCTAATTTCAAAACCGATTGAGAGTCACGATGCCGATGGTCCCCCTAAGATGCGAGATTCAGAACAACGAAATGTCCTGGGGGATAGCAGGATCTTTCAGGTGAGGCTCGTCAGTAAGAGATCCGTCGTGACACGGCATCTTCATTTTAAAGACCAGATACCAACACCATCCTCACTTCACTAGCAGTAAAATGCGCACCATATGATCTGTTACGTACAGATACCTCCACTCTATATGCCAAATGGTTGAACCTTCAGGTTGATAACCACGTTCTTTCCCGGAGATTTAGATTTATCGATTCAAACGAGTCAAATAGGAGAGAATCCAAAAAGATACATACTGTATCTAAATGATCCACCTTGGGTGTGCCATTCCTCCGCTTTTCACGATGGCTTGTTCTGCACGATATAAGTTGCTGATTTGGTTCACAGAGCAAGCATTGCATTCGCTTTCCGGGAATCTGTCGATCTCGTTGGCCCGACTGGTTGCCTCCCCGTCTGCAATAGAAAAGAGCAAACTGTGTGCCCTGTTTAATACTTATTCAGGTGGAGAATGTTTAGGCGCTTAGAGATTCTCGCATGGTGAGAGCAACAGCGTGGTGTATCTAAATGTAGTCTAATTGAATCGAAATAGATTCAATGCGCAAGCAGCAGTCGCCGCCTACTATGAGCTGCTGAAAGTGGCTGACGGCAAGTCCGCCTTGTTGGAAGAGTATGCGCGAGAGATGATCGTCGGCGAAGAGTTGCACCTTGATGAGGTGAACAAGCTGTTGCGCAAGTCCGGAGACGTGCAGCCCTATCGCGCCTAGCGGTCACCGAAGCAGGAACGACGATGATGGCGACGGCGACAGGCACTCCAAAGCTCAAGGGCGGTGGTCGCCCGCGTGCGACGCAGTGCGGCCAAGTTCATCGGCACTGATGGCAGTCCGGTTCCAAGGGCTGTGAAGGCCTGCTGCCTCTCCTGTCGTTAAGGCTGGCCAAGGCCGTTTCGATTGCGATGTCGGGTTTGCGAACCAGCAGATCTCTAGCCCGAGGACGCGGTAAGCGCATCTTCTGCGCAGCATTTTCAAATGGCTGTGAATCGAGGCAGCCAGTCGGCAACGGAGCGGGAGCCGGAACCGGCTCCAAAACGATGACCGAGGGGTGATGCGATAGGAGGAGAGCCGAAGAAGCTGAGGTGGTGGCGCGCCCGGCTGGAATCGAACCAGCGACCCACAGCTTAGAAGGCTGTTGCTCTATCCGACTGAGCTACGGGCGCGTTTGGGTTGTTACCGCTTGTGAGGCGCAGGCCTCGACCGTGGATTGCTCGGTGTTACTACGGGGTCCGCGGTGACGTATCTGTTAAGCTTTTGCGCCGTCTGCGTCAAGCCCTGCTGCCCGGCCACATTATAGTCCGTGGCCGACATGCTCGACGACCTGAGGCGTCTCCCCGCCCCGAGCCGAGAATGCCCACGAAGGCGGCTGGCGGAATGGTCGGTCGCCTGTGTCTGCCTGTGCGGGCCTCTCCCATGTTCTGCCGATCAGCCGTGAGATGAGACCGGCGGCCGTCCGCGACGACGGCCGAGCAGCAGCCGGACATCCTCGTTTGACTTCGACTCGGGCGGCTCCTACAATTCGCTCACATTTTTTGCCATGTCGTCTCAATTCGTCCATCTCCATCTCCACACGCAGTACAGCCTCCTCGACGGCGCCAACCAGATCGATCCCTTGATGCGGCAGGTGAAGGCCTTCGGGCAGCCGGCCGTCGCCATGACCGATCACGGGAACAT
Source organism: Nitrospiraceae bacterium (assembly GCA_041908685.1). Taxonomy (GTDB): domain Bacteria; phylum Nitrospirota; class Nitrospiria; order Nitrospirales; family Nitrospiraceae; genus BQWY01. The sequence goes on from JAYREW010000027.1 coordinate 101,092, forward strand.
GTTTGGGGCGGTCGAGTTCTATCGCAAGGCCAAGGAGCACGGCCTGAAGCCGATCATCGGCTGCGAAGCCTACATGGCGCCGGGCAGCCGTCTCGCCAAGGATAGCGGCCTCGCCCACAACGACTACTACCATCTGATCCTGCTGGCGCGGAACCTCACGGGCTACCAGAACCTGATCAAGCTCGTCAGTAAAGCGTACCTTGAAGGGTTCTACTATAAGCCACGCATGGATAAGGAGATTTTGCAGCAGCATTCCGAGGGGCTGGTGGCCCTGTCAGGCTGCTTGAGCGGTGAAGTGGCGTGGCTGATCGGGCAGCGCGATCTAGAGAGCGCCACGCGGGTGGCGGGTGAATACCGCGAGATTTTCGGCAAGGAGCACTACTACCTGGAGCTGCAGGCCAACGGGCTGGAGCACCAGAAGATCGCCAACAAGGGCCTGCTGGATATCCACAAGAAGCTGGAGATTCCGCTGGTCGGCACGAACGATTGCCACTACCTGAAGCAGGAGGACTCGAGGCCGCACGACATGATGCTTTGCCTGCAAACGGGCAAGACCGTCAACGATCCGAACCGGATGAAGTTCGACACGGATCAGCTCTATGTGAAGTCGACGGACGAGATCCACGAGGAGTTCAAGGAGCTGCCTTCGGCCGTGAGCAACACGGTGCGGATTGCCGAGCAGGTCGAGCTGGAGCTGACGCTCAATAAGACGTTTCTCCCGCAATACACAGTGCCGGAAGGCTTCACGCGCGAAAAGTATCTGGAGCATCTGGCCAATCAGGGCATGGCCGCGCGCCTGAAGGAACGGCCCAGTTCCATCCAGGCGCTGCAATACTTCATGCGGCTGCAGGAAGAGCTGGCCATCATCTGCGCCATGGGTTTCGCGGGCTACTTCCTGATCGTGTGGGACATCATCGCCTTTGCGCGCTCGCGCAATATTCCCGTCGGCCCGGGCCGCGGCTCGGCGGCGGGCAGCCTGGTGGCCTACGCCCTGCGCATTACCGACCTCGACCCGCTAGTCTACAGTCTGCTGTTCGAACGTTTTCTGAATCCCGAGCGCGTCTCCCTCCCCGACATCGACATGGACTTCTGCATGGATCGCCGGGGAGAAGTCATCAACTACGTCGTCGACAAGTACGGCTCCGACCACGTGGCGCAGATCATCACCTTCGGGACGTTGGGCGCGAAGGCCGCCATCCGCGACGTGGGCCGTGTGCTGGAAATTCCCTACGCGGAAGTCGATAAGGTCGCCAAGCTCGTCCCGAACCAGCTCAACATCACGCTGCAGCAGGCGCTGGATCAGGAGCCGAAGCTCAAGGAGCTGGTCGACACCGAGCCGCGCTACAAAGAGCTGATGGATATCGCGCGGTCGCTCGAAGGCTTGGCGCGGCACGCGTCGACGCACGCGGCGGGCGTGGTCATTTCCGACGAGCCGTTGACCAACCACGTGCCGTTGTACAAGGGCTCGAACGACGAAGTCGTCACGCAATATTCGATGGGCGATGTCGAGAAGATCGGCCTCGTAAAGTTCGATTTTCTCGGCCTCAAGACCCTGACGATGATTCACCACGCGGTGCGCCTCATCAACGAGGGCCGCCGACTGGCCGACTCCGAGGCCCCGCCGTTCGAGATTGATCGCCTGCCCTTCGACGATCCGAAGACGTTCGCGCTGCTTTCATCCGGCAAGACGACCGGCATTTTCCAGCTCGAAAGCACGGGCATGCGGGACTTGCTCACCGGCCTGAAACCGGATCGCTTCGAGGACATCATCGCCATCATCGCGCTCTACCGGCCGGGCCCGATGGACCTGATTCCGGACTTCATCAAGCGCAAGCAGGGCAAGGTGGCGATCACCTATGAAATGCCCGAGCTGGAACCGATCCTGAAAGATACCTACGGGGTAATCGTCTATCAGGAACAGGTCATGGCGATCGCCAACAAGGTCGCCGGCTTCTCGCTGGGACAAGCCGACATTCTCCGCCGGGCCATGGGCAAGAAAAAGCCGGAGGAAATGGAGAAGCTGCGCGTCAAATTTCTGGAAGGCGCGAAGCAGAACAAGATCTCCGAGAAGAAGGCTGAGAAGCTCTACGAGTTGATCCAGAAATTCGCCGGCTACGGCTTCAACAAGTCGCATGCGGCGGCCTACGCCGTGGTGTGCTATCACACCGGCTACTTGAAGGCGCACTATCCGACGGAATTCATGGCCGCGTTGATGACGAGCGAAATGGGCAACAATGACAAGCTCGTCGGGTATTTTACGGAATGCCGCGATCTCAACATCAACGTGCTGCCGCCGGACGTGAACGAAAGCCGAAAGACCTTCTCGGTCATCGACGGCTCCATCCGCTTCGGCCTGGCCGCGATTAAGAACGTGGGCGAAGGCGCGGTGGAATCCGTCATCGAGACGCGCAGTGAGACGGGCCGCTTCCGCTCGTTCAACGAATTCTGCCGACGCGTGGACCTGCACAAGGTCAATAAGCGGATGCTCGAAGGGCTCATCAAGACCGGCGCGTTCGATTCGATGGGCGCGCGGCGCGCGCAGCTGATGGCCGTGCTCGATCAGGCGGTGGAGGACGGCGTCAACGCGCAGCGAGAACGCGCGATCGGGCAAACGAATATCTTCGGCGATGCGATGACCGACGGCGAGGCGTCCCCGCATCCCGAGCCGATACTTCCAAATGTGCCGGAGTGGGACCAGTCGCAGCGGCTGAAATTCGAGCGCGAGCTGACCGGGTTTTATATCACCGGCCATCCGCTCACACGCTATGAAGCCGCGTTGCGCACGTTTTCCACGGCGACCACGCAGACGCTCGGCGATGTGCCGGACGGGAAAGAAGTGCGGCTGGCCGGCATCGTGGCGGGCCTCAAGCAAGTCGTCACGAAAAAGGGCGACAAGATGGCCTACCTCACCTTGGAAGATCTCCAGGGCACCTCGGAAATTTTGATCTTCCCCGACCTGTTCAAGACCGCCGGCGACCTGTTGGCCCCCGAGCGTGTCATCCGCATCACCGGCACCGTGGACCGCGGCGAAAAGGGCACGAAGGTGCGCGGGAGCAAAATCGAGTTGGTGGCGGAGCTGCAGACCAAGGCCATCAGCCGCGTGAACATCAAACTCTCGGACGCCGAGGCGGCGACCGACACGGTCCCGCGCCTGAAGCAAATCTTCGACCGGCACCCCGGGCAGACGACGGTTACACTCACCGTCCGGCTCCATCAATTTGCGGCGCAGGAGGAGGGCAGCGGAGGCTCCTCGCAGCGGCGCGATTCGGTCGAGGTAGTGACCAGTCCCCTCGCCGCCGTGAAGGTCAGCCCGAGCGAGTACTTCGTGGCGGACGTGGAGGAAGTACTAGGCAAAGGTGCGGTCGCTCTGATATCCTAACGGCGTTGTAAATCGAACACACCACTCTATAGCCTACCCCGGGGTTCCCCCATGCGCGATTACTTGGATTTTGAGAAGCCGCTGAAGGACATTGAAGAGAAGCTGGAGAAGCTGACCGGGACCGGCGGCAAGCCGTCCAGTCAGGATGACATCCGGAAGCTGCGCGCCAAACTCGCCCAGGCCGAACAGGACCTTTTCGAGAACCTGACGCCCTGGCAACGCACCCAGGTAGCCCGGCATCCGCAGCGTCCCTCCGCACTCGACTACATCTCCCAATTGTGTCAGGACTTCATCGAATTGCACGGCGACCGGCTGTATGGCGACGACCGCGCGATCATCGGCGGATTCGCTCGGTTCGAGGGGCAGTCCGTGATGGTCATCGGCCATCAAAAGGGCAAGACGCTGAAGGAGCGGATGCAGCGCAACTTCGGCATGCCCAACCCCGAGGGCTACCGCAAAGCCTTGCGCCTCATGAACCTCGCAGCTAAGTTCAAGCGGCCGATCCTGACCCTGATCGATACCCCCGGCGCCTATCCCGGTATCGGTGCGGAAGAGCGTGGTCAGTCGGAAGCCATTGCGCGGAATTTGATGGTCATGGCGCGATTGCCCGTCCCCATCATCTCCGTAGTCATCGGCGAAGGCGGCAGCGGCGGCGCCCTGGCGCTCGGCGTGGCCGATCGCATCCTGATGCTTGAACATTCCGTCTACTCGGTCATTTCGCCGGAAGGCTGTGCCGCCATTCTCTGGGACAACCCCGCGAAGATTCCGGATGCGGCGCAGGCGCTGAAGATGACCGCAAAGGATTTGATCGAATTAGGCGTGGCCGACGAGATCATTCCCGAACCGGTCGGCGGTGCCCACCGCGATCCTGCCATGATGGCCGCCAAGCTCGGCAAGGTCCTGGCCGCTGCGCTCCATGCCTTCGAGTCCGTGCCCTACGACGAGCTTCCCGCAAAACGCGAACAGAAATTCCGCGCCATCGGCGCAGTGGACGGCATCCCTGCTCCGGCAACCGCCTCCGCCTAGCGAGACGACTTCTCCGCTTGAGCACCGCCTGCATCTAAGCGTTGGGAGCAGTGGATATTACTGCTGCCGACTGGCTCCGTGATGGGTCTTCAACGCTTCCCGACCCCTTGTTCTCACCACGCTCTCGGTGATCACTATTCACATAAGCTACCCATCATGAATCTCAAACAGCTCATTCAAGAAGCATGGGGTAGTTCCGTTGCTGACTATCACCAAGGGCTCATTAACTCTGAGTGCACGCTGCAGTCAGCATTTTACGGGGAGCTTCGGAGACGTGGACCGAATCTAATCATTCTTTGTGAGCCACAGCTGCTCGTAGATGGCCATGGTTGCTGTGCGCCTGATCTGATCGTTGTCTCTAGCGGAAGCATCGCAGCAATTGTTGAGATCAAGTTTGTTCCCCATGGCTATCCGGCGTATGAAATAGATTTGAAGAAACTCAAGGTTATTGCGGAGTGCGGTCAGCGGTTTCAAATCATGCTTGATCCAAAGTCAGGTCAGTTCCTCGCGGATCGATTCGGCATTTCTCCCAGTTGTGTCCTGGTGTTTGCTGCCATAGCAAAGCACGATGCAGTTGCTGTAGACGCGGGCAAGCTGCGGCAGGCTATGGCGGCGTCGCGCTTTGACTTCCTTCCGCTTACAGGGCCGGTGCCTGAGACTGTCAAAGGTCAATGACATAAATAGTTTAGTAAGGAGATCATTCCCGAACCAGTCGGCGGTGCCCCCCGCGATCCCGGCATGATGGCCGCCAAGCTCGGCAAGGTGCTGGTCGCTGCACTCCTACCTTCGAGTCCGTTCTCTACGACGAGCTTCCCGCAAAACGCGAACAGCAATTCCGCGCCATCGGTACGGTGGACGGCATCCCCGTTTTATCGTGTGCGGTCTCTTAGCTGTTTCTTGTGCAGCGCCACACGACAAGTCGGGTTTCTTGACAGCCCCTTAGAACGCTGCCATTACTGATAAACGATGAAGCGAGTATTGCGTGTGGCGAGATATGGGTTCTGGTCAGGGCTATTCCTGGGGCTGGGATTGCTCGCGTGGGAAGTCCTCCCCGACACCCTCTCGCCTATTCCGACGGAACTAACCCAAAGCCGCCAGAGCTTCCAGGACATCGGCTACATCCCCAACTTTTATGTTGCCTATGTGGCGGAAGACGGCCGCCTGTTTGGAATTCAGGATCATGTGCTCTATGTCAGCACGGACAAGGGACAGACATTTTCACGACTGGGCGCCCTCCCCAAGCCAGGTGCCAATTGGGTTGGCCAACTCACCGATACGATTGCGCGGTCAAAAGTCGTCCGTGCAATTCGGCAAACCCAGGGACCCTCGAATCTTGTTGTCCTCCGATCAGGAACGATCCTCGTCTTCTACGACTATATTTATCGCTCGACGGACAACGGCAAAAGTTTTCAACCGGTGTTTAGTTTCCAAGAGCAACAGATGGGCGCAGGTTTCGCATACAGCGAAGGGATCGCGGTGGGGCCCGATGATAGGGTTTACTTCGGTGAATACATCACAACCGACCGGCCACATCCCGTTCGTGTTGTCGAAGGGAAGCAAGACGGGCGCGAGTGGCACGTGGTCCATACGTTTCCTTCGGGCGACATGTTCCACATCCACAGCATCCAATACGATCCCTTTCGAAAGGGCTACTGGATAGCCGCAGGCGACACCAATGCTGAAGCGAAGGTGTTGTTTACCGGCGATGGCTTTCGGACCTTCACCATACTCGGACAGGGCAGTCAGGACTGGCGTGTCGTCTCAATGATGGTGACCAGGGAGCGGCTAGTGTGGGGATCAGACAATGATGAGCAACCCGCGAGCATTTTCCAATGGACCTTTGCGTCCCGCACACTTGAGAAATTGCAGGAGATCGGTACCCCGTCTTATTACTCCACTGTGCTGGCAGATGGCACGCTTGTGCTCAGCACCACCTATGAACCCGTGAGCCCCTATACTCAGCGCTTCCAGCCTGAAACCTCGACGTCAATCTGGATGGCGAGACCGGGCAAGCAATGGACACGGGTGCTCAGTCTTCCCTACCAGGCACATCAGGAACCGTGGGGACCATCGAGGGCAGGCATTGCGTTTCCTGGCGGCGCCCCGACGGAGACGCTCTTCTACATGCCGTTATCGACCACCCAAGGAAGCAATGCCACCCATGTGGCGCGCCTTGGCAACTAAGCTACCAGCGCGATATCCCTGAACGCGCCGCGCGAATCAGTTCGAGAGGCAGGCAAGAAGGGCTCCTCTCCCAACATGGCGTCGCCATGAGTACGCCACTCCAAGCACCACTCCAGACCCCTTGATCGACCCCTTTGATGCTCATGCGCAACAGCGCGTCCCTATTGTTGACAAAATAGATCGTATTAGTGTACTTTAAAGTTGTGTAACTTGATAAACATTATGTGAGTCTCTCAGCAATGAGGTCTTTGAAGATGAGTTTCGTTGAACGAGTAATTCAGGCTCAACAGTCCGATGAAGACATCACGAAGACAATATTGCTCGCCATTAAGGATATTCGCTTCGGTTCTGTCGAGGTCGTCATCCACGATTCAAGAGTGGTTCAGATCGAACGCAAAGAAAAGATTCGTCTTGCTGCTCATTAGTCCCGACGATCCCAGTAAGGAACACGCAATGTGCCTGCGATGCAGTGACGGCTGACCATCACACCGCCCAGTCTACTGGAGGCGTATAGCTTAAGATTCACCCAAATCAAACGGCGGACTGACCGGACTACCGGAAGTTCCCATGTCATGGAGGAACGCGACATGAGAATTTCCGGTTTTGTCTTTCTGGTGGTCATGATGATGTCACTCACACGCGTATCGCCGGCACAGGCTGTCGAGGAAGGACAGCTCGTCAAAAAGGACGGCCGCTGGGAGTATTACTCCGGAGAGGACCCCGGCCTGAAGTATCTGTACCTGAAAGGAATGATCACTCAGGAAGAGTATGCCAAAGGCCTCAAGGTCATCGAGACGAAGGAGCGGGTCTCCAAGCAGAACTTCAACATTGATGTGAACAACGGCTTGAACATCCGTGTCGGTGACAAATTTCTCCTGAAGATCCGGCTGCTGGAGCAGGTGCGCTACTCCTCCAGTACCTTCAATTCGGCCTGGTCAACAGTCGGCGACTCTCGGAATGAAGAAATTCTGGGAGGGCAGGTCGAATTTCGTGCCTTTAGACGCCAGAGTGATTCGAGTCAGTTTACCGTGCCCCGTTCTCTCCTTCAGTTCATGGGATACGCATTCGATCCTGATATTCGCTACAACGTGTCCGTGCAGATGGATTCGACGCCATGGAACCAGGAAGGCGGCAACGGACGAGCCACACTTGCAGACGCGTATGTGTCGTCTTGGCACATTCCCTGGGCGACCGCCCAGATTGGCCAGCAACGGGTCTGGTTCAATCGGGCATTGATCAGCTCAATTGCCACGTCGACGTTTGCGGACAACATGATCGTCCAGAATATGTTCGCCGCCAATCTGCAGAGTAGTCGTGACGTTGGAATCAACATTCTGAGCGATGAGGATCAGTACACATTCAACTACGCGATCGGCATTTGGGGCGGCGTCGGGTCGAACCTCTCGCGGGATGGCACCTCCGTCAGCCAGCGGGTGCTGCCCCCCAGCGGGTCGCTAGGGGCTCCGACGTCAGGGACGACTCGAACGTACAACTACGACACCCGCTTCATGAGCGGCGAGCTGATGTATACGGCCCGATTGCTGTACAAAATTGCTGGCAATCCCGGCTACGGTCAGGGAGACATTCTGAATTCGCGCACACTGCAAGCGGCCATCGGCTTCGGGTACGCCTACGATCCAGCGCAAAACTATCTGAGCGCTACCCGCTCCGATATTGTCGATCGTGCGTATAGGCAGGCAGTGACCAGAGCCCAGAACGGTCGACTCCTCGGTGGAGGCATCTACGATTTTCAGACCTATGAAGTGGATTTCATCGCCAAGTACCAGGGGTGGTCTCTACAGGCTGAAGGGTACTACCGACACCAGCGGGTCCGGAACGCGAATAGCGGGAGCACTCCGTTTGACCTGGCGACGATCCCGACAAGCCCGGCGGCGGTGGGTCCCCCTGTAGATCTCGGCCAGGCCTGGGGCTGGTATGCGCAAATCGGGAAATACATCATCCCGCGAAAACTCGAACTCGCCGTCCGCTACGGAGTCCTGGACCCTTCCACCAAGCAGAAACATGATCTGACAAAAGAGTTTGGAGCCGCCATTAGCTACAGCTTCGACGGCACCTATAACAATCGGCTTGTCATCGACTACTCCAACCTCACGGTGGGAAGCGGTGGGCGCGCACCGGATCGGTATCCGTTTGAGACCCAGCCAGGCTTCGGGAGGGATCTCATCGAAAACCGCATCAATGTGCAGTACCAGTTCTACTTCTAAAACGATACGAATCATTTCGCCTCAGGAGAACTATCATGAAAGACCAACTCACCTGGTTCAGATCGGCGCTCTTCGTCGGTGCAGTCTGGACATCGCTCTGGATTACGCCATTAGTGCAGGCTCAACCGGAGACGCTCACCATCACGGCCGCCAATAGTCTTCGAGATGTGTTCCGCAGAGTCTTGCCGCTTTTCGAGGCCCAACATACAGACATCCATGTGCGGGTCATCTATGGGCCATCACGAACGCTCAGCAAACAAATCGAGGAAGGCGCACCGGTCGATGTGTTTCTTCCGTCGCTCCTTGAAGAAATTGAACAGCTTGAAAAGAAAGGGCTGATCATTCAAGGGACCAAGCGGACCTATGCCACCACCTCGCTGGTCTTGATCGGCGGCACCGCGCTCCCCGCCCCCATCACCTCAATTCAGGATCTCCGCACGGTGCCGGTGCGTCGGATCGCCATCGGCGATCCCAAGGTCTCATCCGTGGGGAAAGTGGCTACACAGTTTTTCCAGTACGCCAAAATGGCGCCGCAACTGAAGGCGCAGTTTGTGTATGGCGAGCATTCGAGGGCTGTGCTGGATCTGGTTGCGAACGGCGAGGCGGACATTGGCATCGTCTACCGAACAGACGCCGTGGCACACACTCATGTCCGCATTCTCGATACGATCCCTTCCGATTCGCACACTCCGATTCGTTACGGAGTCGCCGCCGTCTGGACCGCGAAGAATATTTCCGGTGCCGGAGACTTTATCGAGTTCCTGTTGACGCCCCAGATTCAATCCCAATTCAAGGAGTACGGGTTTGACCAAGCCTCACGCGAAGTCAGCCCTGCGCAAGCTCAGGAGGTGCACCCATGAACGGTCGTGAACAGAACCGCCAATTGACATGGTCGATTCGCGCACTGGTCGCCCTTGTTGGATTGGGACTTCTGGCCGGTTGCACAAGCACGCCCGTGTTGCAGCCCAAATCTATCTATCAATCAGGGCTGAGCACGGTTGGCGTGGAACAGGACCCCGACTCGATCTCCAATTCTCATCCTGCCAGGCTGACACCGACCGAAGTGGGCACATTGCTTCGAGGAGTCCGCGCAGGGGAACGACGGAATGTTATTCACCGTTTGGTTTTCGGTGAAGCGAGTCAAGGCAGAGCATTCCGGAACGAGGAGATTGCCGTATTGGCGTCGCCTCTATCCAAGGCTCTAGCACAGGCTGCTCCGACGGAGCGTGTGTATTTCCATTTGAGTCATGCCACGGATCAGGGGGATGAGGAAACTACCACCGGCTGGCTCGCCATCCGCGGCTCGATTCTGCACCTGACCATCAGTGGTGTGCATGACCGGCACAGCCCAGGCCCTGATATCAGTAAATACGACCGACAGCTCCCGAACATTCCGGAGGCCTCGACATGGCACGACGTGACATACGAGCCCGAGGAATTCTTGGCCAAGGTTGTTTCACGGACTCGTTTCTGGGCACCCGACCAGCGGGAAGAGCTTCAGATTCGGTATCGCGAAGCGCTCTCTGCCCTACCCATCTATCCGGGCCTGGAGCCACGTCAACAAATTCCGTCACCACAGCCTTGAACGGCACGCATCGTGTGATTGGCAACGAGATTGTCTTGTTGCCAATCATAGGCTGGCATACACACACGCAAGGAGCACAATGACGCTGCGGATAATAGTACTTATGGGAATCTGGATAGTCTCTTCCTCGACCTATAGCGCGCTTGGAGCCGAAACGGTTCGCGTGGGGCACTTCCCAAACATCACCCACGTCCAGGGGCTGGTGGCGCAGCATCTCTCCCGGTCTGGCAAGGGGTGGTTTGAAGCTCGTCTTGGAACGGATGTGAAGATCGAGTGGTACATCTATAACGCGGGACCCAGTGCCACCGAAGCGATCCTTGCTGATACGATCGACCTCACCTATGTGGGGCCGAACCCCGCCTTGAATGCCTATGCCAGATCCGGCGGAGAAGAAATACGTATTATTGCCGGCGCGGCGTCGGGCGGAGCGGCACTGGTGGTACAGCCTGACTCCACACTCACGAAGCCTGCCGATTTTGGAGGCAAAGTGATTGCCACGCCGCAACTTGGCAACACGCAGGACATCGCGTGCCGCGCGTGGCTTGCCGAGGGCGGTCTTCGAGTCACCCAGACTGGTGGAGACGTATCGATTGTGCCCACGCCCAATCCTGATCAACTCTCGTTGTTTCAGCGAAAGAAGCTGGATGCAGTCTGGACGGCTGAGCCCTGGGTGTCGCGGTTGGAACGGGAAGCCGGCGGCAAGGTACTCGTCGAACAATCGAAAGAGAGCATTACCGTCCTGGTCTCGAGCGTGAAATTCATCAAGACCAAACGGGAGTTGGCCAGGAAATTTGCACAGGCGCACCGAGAACTGACTGAGTGGATTCTTGCGCATCCCGAAGAAGCCAGAGAGATGGTCAGGCAGGAACTCGCAGCGGAGACGCAAGCCAACGTCTCGGCCGAGCTTATCGCTCACGCCTGGAAACGCATTTCGTTGAATGTCGCGGCTTCACCGGACGAATATCAGCAGTTTGTGGCGAATGCCCTGCGCGCGGGATTCATGCGCACGGCTCCCGATCTGTCACGTCTTATCGAAAGGCTGAATTGAGATGCCTACGTCCGCCCTGTTGTCGCCGTCTCTTCCAGCCACTAAGCTTGTTTTTGAGCATGTGTCGAAATGGTTTCAGACAAGTGCACTCAGCGTCCACGCGCTCGACGATGTGACGTTACGTATTGCGGTGGGCGAGTTCGTCTGTCTCGTCGGACCAAGCGGCTGCGGAAAGTCGACATTGCTCAACATCATTGCTGGTCTGGAGCGAGCCGATCATGGCCTGGTAGAGGCAGATGGACAGCCTATCATCGGCCCAGGACCGCACCGGCTCGTCATGTTTCAAGAGGCTGCGTTGTTCCCCTGGTTGACCGTGTTGGGCAACGTGTTGTTTGGATTGAAGTCGAGCAAGAGCTTGACTGCCCCGGAGCGGCGGCAAACAGCTGAATATTTTCTCGAACTGGTCGGTTTGAAGCGATTCATGCACTCCAATATCCACGAATTGTCGGGCGGCATGAAGCAACGTGTGGCATTGGCGCGAGCGCTGGCCCCAAATCCCAGCGTGCTCTTGATGGATGAACCCTTTGGTGCCCTTGATGCCCTCACGCGAGAACAACTCTATGGCGACATTCAACGGATCTCACTCCAGCACCGAAAGACCATCGTGTTCGTCACGCATAATGTGCGCGAAGCAGTCTGCCTGGGCGATCGCGTCATCCTCTTTTCACCGCACCCAGGGCGCATCCGTGAAGAATTCGTCATCCCGCTGCCTCGGCCGCGCGACATCAATAGTGTCGACCTGGCCCGCTATGCAACGGAAATCACGCGTGTGCTGAAGGGGTACGTGCAGACGGAGGTGGGAGGATGATGACACGCTGGTTAGCTGCATCGCTGTTCTTCGTCGCTCTCGTCGCCGCCTGGCACATCGCGGTCGAGGCACACATCTGGTCTCCTGTGCTACTGCCATCACCGACCAGTGTCGCTGCGTATCTGAAGTCCGCCCTGGAAGACGGCAGCCTCTGGGAGGCCACACAAGTGACGCTGAGACGGCTCCTTATTGGATACGGACTGGGCATTGTCGCAGGCCTTCCGTTAGGTTTTCTGACCGCGGCATTCAGGTGGTCGCAGGACACGATCGGCGTCCTTGCATTGGGATTGCAGACGCTGCCCAGCGTCTGTTGGGTGCCGCTGGCCCTACTGTGGTTCGGTCAAACGGAATCTGCCGTGCTGTTCGTGGTCGTGATGGGAACCGTATGGTCGGTCATCATTGCGACGGACAACGGGGTGAGGACCATTCCTCCCATCTATACTCGCGCGGCCCGCAACATGGGGTCGAGTGGAATTCACACCTGGACCTATGTGATCCTGCCGGCGGCTCTCCCCTTTCTCTTGAGTGGAATGAAACAAGGTTGGGCCTTCGCGTGGCGATCACTCATGGCAGCGGAAATTTATGTGACGATTCTGACCGGATTTGGCCTTGGACATCTGCTCCATTATGGACGGGAGTTGAGCGCGATGGATCAAGTGATCGGGATCATGTTCGTGATCGTGTTCATTGGCCTCGCCGTGGATAAAACGCTCTTCGCCCCATGTGAGAGGGCTCTACACCGTCGGTGGGGTACGGAACGTCACTGAGCAGGCTGGGGCCTATACAGGATGGGGCAGCAACTGTCTTGAAAATCAAGCCGGCTGACTAACAGAAAACAAATAGGACAGGTCTTGCTTTCTATCCTAGTCACACCTGCAGGAGTCCGATCCCTAGGTTGAGCGCAACGCAAGGGTGTTCTAATCAAACCCCTTCGTCGCACCCTGCAGTGCAGGTCGAATTAGAATTCATCGCGGCCAGGAATGCACCCTACGGATTTTGCCAGCGCGCGCCTTCGTAGCTGAAGTTGGCCGAATAGGTGAGCTTGATCGTGTCGCCGTCTTTGATCGCAGAGTCGAGCGTGCCGATCTTCTTATTGACGGTGACCATCAACTGCGAGCTGGTGAGGAAGGGTTGTAACGGCCCGAAGAGATGCTCCTGCGCCTCCAGCAGCGCCTTGACGCTGGTGGGGCCCTCCACCTCCACGTCGTACTGCGGCTCGGGAAGATGTTGCTGCAATTGCCCAATGACCAACACAGTAACCATAGTCGCGCGTCCCTTCACACACTCGCTCGCGGCACCTACGTGCCGGTCCGATGACAATGCAGACAATCCTGCCGCTTCGGATGCGGCGGGATGGCGAGCGCGCGTGCCCCGCCCACACCATGACAGGTCATGCACTGCGTCTCCGCGGTCAGGCCGCGATGCGGCTCCGTCGCGGGCACGGCGGGATTCCGATCCTTCGGTGAAGGCAGCATCGACACGCCCGCCACCACCAGCACGGCAAATCCTGCGTAGAGCAGATCGATCTTCCGAAAGGTCACTCGCGATGCCTCATCCTTCTCGCCTGTTCTCGTCGCCGCCCTTGCGGGAGCTCTCTCCCGTGGCAAGGGTGCGCCCGTCCGCCGCTCGGCAGGCCTCCTCGACCACTTGCGCAATATGCGTCACGGAGGTCCGTCCCTGCAAGCCATTCTTGAGCTGAATGAGACAGGCCGGACAACTGGTCACGACCGTGTCCGCGCCGCTTTGCTCGATGGCGCGTCGTTTACGGGCAAAGATGCCCTGTGAGGTGTCGTAATCCTTCACCACATAGGTGCCCGCCCCGCCTGCGCAGCGATCCGCATCCACCATCTCGACGTACCTTGTGCCCGGAAGTGACGACAGGACCTTACGCGGTTCCTTTGTGACACCCGCCGCACGGAGGTGGCAGGACGAATGGTAGGTCACGGTGCGCGCGGGTCGACCGGTTGCCGCCTCGGCTGACGGCATGGCCCCAACGGGAAGCCGGCCGTCGGCGATCGCCTCAGCCGCCACCTCCGCAATGTGTCGAACCTTCTTCGCGAGTGCGACCGCCGCCGCCGCTTCCGGCTCCCCTTCAAACCATGTCGCGTAATCCTTCAGCATCAACGTGCAGGAGGCGCAGCCTGTGACCACCAGGTCGTAGGGCTCCAGCGAGCGCAGGTTGTCGCGTGCGCCTTCCTTTGCGAGTGCGCGGTGTCCGTAGGTGTCGATCGGCGTTCCGGAGCAGCGTTGCGCGGGCAGATCCGGTTCAAGCCCCGCCCGTCGCAGCACGGCAATCACCGCGTCGCCTACCCCGTCGTCGAAATAGTTGGCGGCGCAGCCGTGGAAATAGGCGGTGGAACGCAAGGCCAAGCCGTCCGGCGGAACGAGGTCTTCATGTCGCTCGCGTAGATGACGGCGGGCGAGTTGCGGCAGCCGCAGGTCTTTCGGCACCCGCGCCGTGGGTGCAAGGCCGCGCAGCAAGGGCCGCGTCAGTCGCTCTAGCAGCGCGCGCGGACCGGGACGATCCCACCAGCGCTGCGTCTTGGCCAGTACCATCAGCATCGGCTCAAACAGCCATCCGCTCGCCTGCCAACGAAACAGCCGCCCCATCGTTCGATTGGGCGCCTCGGCACGCTTGGCCAGTATCAACTCGGACACGTCCACACCGGCGGGGCAGATGGTGCGACACGACTTACAGTTGGTGCAGGCCTCGACCGCGCGCGTTGAGTTGAGGTAGGCGTAGTCCTTCGCCGTGACGATCTCGTACCAGCCGCGCGAGCTCATGTCTTCCGATTGAAAGACATCGTAGACCGGGCAGACCGAATTGCACTTGGCGCAGGTCGCGCAACTCTTGGCAAAGCGCGCGTAGTCGATGTGCTCCGTGAAGGACTGCTCGCTGATTTTCACGCCGGGGTTCAGCACTCCCGCCGGATCGAACGCCCGCTTCACCTGCACGAACAAGTTGTACAGCTCATCGCCGAACATCGTGCGCACATACTCGGCCCGCACGCGCCCGTCGCCATGCTCGCCGCAGATCGATCCGCCGAAGCGGTCCAGCACGGTGCGGTGCACCTCGTGATAGGTCTCCACCATGCGTGTGAAGTCAGCCGGATCGTTCACGTCGAGCAGCGGCAGGATGTGCGCGTTGCCGTTGCCGATGTGCCCGAATATGGCGACAGGTGTCCGCGGTTGCGAGAAGACCTCGCCGAGATACCGCACCAGCTCGCTAAGGCGCGCGGCTGGTACTACCACATCGTCGATGTAGTTGATCGGGCGCTTCTTCGCATGGAACCGATAGAGCGTGGGATAGAGGGCCTTCCGCGAGGTCCAGAGCTGCGCGCGTCGTTCTGGGTCACGGGCGATCACCGGCGCCGAGGCCAGCCGGAACCGTTGCGCGATGCGTGAGAGCGCGTCGACCCGTTCCGCCAGGGCCGGGCCGCTTCCTTCGTCGTCCAACTCAATCAACAGGGTCGCGGCAGCATCGGCTGGAATGGCATGACGGCCGCGGCCGATCAAGTCCAGCGTGTGCCCGTCCATAATTTCGAGCGCACTCGGCGTGAGCGTCAGCAGCTGCGGCACCGCCTCGCCGACATCGTCGAGGAATCGAAAGTGCACCAAGGCCGTGACCGTCGCGCGCGGGCGCGGTACGAGCGTCAGCGTCGCTTCGCTCACGACGCCGAGCGTGCCTTCGCTGCCGACAAAGAGCTTCGGTAGATCGAAGAGGCCCCGCTCCAATCCGTCGACCAAGCCAAACAAGTTGTAGCCCGCGCTATTTTTCGATACGCGAGGCGCCTTGCCGCGAATCAGCGCGGCATGCCTGTCCACGAGGCGATGGACTTCCCGCAGCGCATCCGGCCACTGCGCCGGTAGCGGGTCGTGCCACGCGCGCGCCCGTGCCTCAATCGTCTGCCCCGACGCAAGGCACACGCGCATCGACGCAACCGTGTCCTTCACGCTGCCGTAGCGCAACGTATGCGCACCGGACGAATTGTTGGCCAGCATCCCGCCCAGTCGGCACATGTCCCCGCTGGAGGGATCCGGCCCGTACATCAGGCCGGAGGGCGCCAATTGTTTGTTCAGCTCGGCGAGGACGATGCCCGGCTGTATGCGCGCCAGCTGCTCCTCGCGGTTGAGGGTCAACAGCCGATTCATCCGCGACACATCCAGAATAATACCGGTGCCGACGGCGGAGCCCGTCAAGTTGGTGCCGGCTGCGCGCGGTGTCACGGGGATGCCGCGTTCGACGGCATAGCCGATGGTCTCTTGGATCTGCGCCTCCGTCTCGGCCAATACGATCGCGGTCGGTTCGAGCCGGTAGAGGCTGGCATCGACGGCATAGGCCGTGCGCGCCGCATGATCGTCGAGGACTTGGGCCGTGCCGAGCCGACCCCGCAGATCGCGGGCGACAGAGGAGCGACTATCGGGAAGAATCAGGGTCACAGGGGTGATGATGTTGGATGCGGTCGACCGTATGAACTATCCAAAAAGTATTGTCGAAGCACACAGTATTGTAAGCAGGCGCGATCACGCGCACAAGGCGCTCCATGCTCGTCACTGGGCTCGTCGACGATATTGAGTGCTGCTCGAGAACCCGGTACCATCGCGGCCTGTCAAAGATCCGCGCTGGTTGAGGATTGCCCTCGCGTCAGGGCCATCGGTGGCCGACCGGCGGCGCCGATCGCCATCGAGACAGACGCGCTGAAATTTCATTCCCCATCAAATTGTCGTGAGGACCGCTGATGTCGAAGGCTCGGATATGTGTGACGCGCAGACTGCCAGATCCTGTCATGGCGGCATTGACCGACCGCTACGAGTTGACGCAGCAGCTGGGCGACGAGCCCCTGTCGAGCGAGTCGCTGATCCAAGCCGCGTGCGAGGCGGACGCCATGATCTCGCTGCTCTCCGACCGGATCGATGATCGCCTTTTTGCCGCCGCTCCCCGCCTGAAGATCGTGGCGAACTATGCGGTGGGCTACAACAACATCGACCTGGAGGCGGCGCGCCGTCGCCGCATCGTCGTCACCAACACTCCGGACGTGCTGACGGATGCCACCGCCGACATCACCTGGGCCCTGCTGTTCGCCGTTGCGCGCCACGTGCCCGTCGGCCATGCGCTCGTGCAGAGCGGGCAATGGACCGGGTGGGCGCCGCGCCAATTACTCGGCGGCGATATCGCCGGCCGCACGCTCGGCATTGTCGGCATGGGGCGGATCGGCCGCGCAGTCGCGGAACGGGCGAAGGGCTTTCGCATGCCGGTGCTGTATACCGCCGCCCGCCCTCCCAAGGTCCCCGTCGATCCAACATGGCGTGCCGTTCCACTTGATGAATTGTTGGCGACGGCCGACTTCATCAGCCTGCATGTCCCGCTGACGGCGGAGACGCGCCATGTCATCGGCGCCGCACAATTGGCATCGATGAAGCCGACTGCGTATCTGATCAACACTGCGCGTGGGCCGGTCGTGGATGAAGCGGCCCTCGTCCAGGCCCTGCAGCAAGGGCGCATCGCAGGCGCGGGGCTCGACGTGTACGAGCGAGAGCCGGAGCTGCATCCGGGCCTGGCACAGTGCACGAATGCCGTGCTGCTGCCGCACCTCGGCTCCGCAACCACCAGCACCCGCATTGAAATGGGGCGCATGTGCCTCGCCAATATCGAGGCCGTATTGAACGGCCAGCCAGCGCCGCATCGCGTCGCATAACCGTTTTGTCTGCGCGCCCATCCCCACATCCCTCCGGCACCCTCCCGCAGGCCCTGCAGAGTATCTGACCCGATAGGCTTGAACAGTCCCTGCCGACCTGCCAGGGTGGGAGGACGTTGCGAGGCGCCGAATCGGATCTGCCGATGCTCCTTGCGACAGTCCTTCCACAACTACCCGGCAGTCGACGTCTCGGGTCGATCGCGTAAAGGAGATTTCCTATGGCGAAGAAATCTGCGCCCAGCACCAAAGTCGGCAAAGGCGGTGAGACGCACCAGCAAGCCGATCCGGCCGATCGTGCGGCCCATATGACGACGGACCAGGGCATCCCCATCGCCGACAATCAGAACAGCCTGAAGGCCGGCAGCCGCGGACCGACGCTGCTCGAAGACTTCATCCTGCGCGAGAAAATTTTCCACTTCGATCACGAGCGGATTCCGGAGCGCATCGTCCACGCGCGCGGCTCGGCCGCTCACGGGTTTTTCGAACTGTACGAGCCGTTGACGGACATCACCTCCGCAGACATCTTTCAGCGCACGGGTGACAAGACGCCGCTGTTCGCGCGCATCTCCACGGTGGCGGGTGGGTCCGGGTCGGTCGATACGCCGCGCGACGTGCGCGGCTTCGCCATCAAGTTCTACACCAAGGCCGGGAACTGGGATCTCGTCGGCAACAACGTGCCCGTCTTTTTCATTCAAGACGCCATGAAATTTCCCGACCTGGTCCACGCGGTCAAAATGGAATCGGACCGCGGCTTTCCGCAAGCCGGCAGCGCGCACGATACCTTCTGGGACTGGGCGTCGCTCCTGCCGGAAACGACCCACATGTTGATGTGGGCCAACAGTGACCGGACGATCCCGCGGTCCCTGCGTATGGTGGAAGGCTTCGGCGTGCACACGTTCACGTTGGTGAACGCGAAGGGCAAGAGTACCTTCGTGAAGTTTCATTGGAAGCCGAAGCTCGGCATGCAGTCGACCGTGTGGGATGAGGCGGTCAAGCTGCAGGCCGCCGACAACGACTACCATCGTCGCGACTTGTGGGAAGCCATCGACGCGGGAGATTTTCCGGAATGGGAGCTGGGTATCCAGACCTTCGACAAGAAGTTTGCGGACGCGCAGCCCTACGACGTGCTGGACCCGACGAAGTTAATTCCCGAAGAACTCTGTCCGGTCCGTCCGATCGGGCGCATCGTGCTCAATCGCAACCCCGACAATATTTTCGCCGAGGCCGAACAGGTGGCCTTCTGCCCGGCCAACATCGTGCCCGGCATCGACTTCTCGAACGATCCGCTGCTGCAAGGCCGGTTGTTTTCCTACCTCGACACGCAGAAGTCGCGCCTGGGCACGGCGAACTTTCACCAGCTCCCCATCAACGCGCCCAAGTGCCCGTTCTCGAATTTTCATCGGGACGGCATGATGCAGACGCAGGTGCCGAAGGGGCGCGCGAATTACGAGCCGAACAGCCTCGCGGATCACGGCGAGGACGGCGGGCCGCGTGAGGTCGCCACCGGGTTTACGACCGCGCCCTCCAGGCTGGGCATGGGCGATGAGGCCGAGGCGCTGCGCGTGCGGGCCGAACTATTTGCCGATCACTACAGCCAGGCGCGGCTCTTTCTGAAGTCGCAAACGCCGAGCGAACAGGCGCACATGGCCTCGTCGTTCGTCTTCGAATTGTCCAAGGTGACGTTGGCGGACGTGCCCTCGCGCATGCTCAGTCGCCTGCGCAACGTGGATGACGGTTTCACCAAGCGCGTGGCGGATGGATTAGGCCTGCCTCTTCCGCCCAAGGCGGATGCGGCTCGGGCGCCGGTCGAGATGAAACCCAGCCCGGCGCTGTCGATCCAACAGAACATGAAGCCGACGTTGAAGGGACGTAAGGTCGGCATTCTGTTCGCCGACGGATCGGACGGCGCGCTGATCCAGCAGCTCCAGGGGCGGATCAAAAAAGCGCGCGCCTCAAGCTTTTTGATCGCGCCGAAAATTCACGGCACGAAGCTGGCCGATGGAAAGACGCTGAAAGCCGATGGGCAGCTGGCCGGCTCTCCCTCGCAGTTGTTCGACGCCGTTGCGCTGGTGCTCTCGGACAAGGGCGCGGCCGCGCTCACCAAGGAAGGGGCGGCCGTGCAATTTGTCATGGATGCCTTCGGCCATCTCAAAGCGATCGGTCACACGCCGGCCGCCAAGCCGCTGTTGCAGAAGGCCGGGGTCGTCGAAGATGCGGGCGTGACGGACCTCGGCCCGCGCTTCATCGAGGCAGCTGCGACCCGCTTGTGGGATCGCGAGCCGTCGGTGCGTACGTTGGCCTAAGGACTTCATTGCGGCGGCCGCGCCTGTTCCCGGGCGGCCGCCCTGAGCCCATAACCATCCCCATCCCTATGCCGCTGACGCGACAACTCGATCTGCGTACGGGCCGGACGGTCTGGCAGGCCCGACGCGCCCCGTCCGTTCCCATCAGCATTCTGAAGAAAGACCTGCGTCAGGACGTGCTGGTCATCGGAGCCGGGATCTCCGGTGCGATGATTGCCGAAGCCCTCACCGACGCCGGCCTATCGGTCGCGATCGTCGATCGCCGCGGTCCATTGAAAGGGTCGACGCCAGCCTCAACCGCGCTGTTGCAATACGAGCTGGATGTCCCGCTCTCCAAGCTGGCGCTGCGGATCGGGCGAACACGTGCCGAGCGATTGTGGCGTCGATCTCGACTGTCGGTCGACGCACTCCGCGAACGCAGCCGCGCGCTCGGGATCGAGGCCGATCTCGTGAATCGCGACGCGCTGGATCTGGAAGGGACCGTGCTTGATGAGGACGGATTACGCGCGGAGGCGGACGCACGGAGACGCGCGGGGTTTCAAGTCACGTTCCTGCCGCGACGGGCTGTCCGCCAACAGTACGGCATCCGTCAGCGGGCTGCGATCGTCGGCTATGACAATTGCATGGCGGATCCGCGGCGACTTGCCGCAGGGTTTCTCCGTGCCGCCCTCGCGAGAGGGGCCCGTCTGTTTGCTCCCATTGAAGTGACCGAGGTGTCGTCCTCAACCACCTCGGTGGCGGCCGCCACCAAGCAAGGGCCGACCATTCGCGCCGCGCACGTGATTTTTGCGACGGGCTATGAAATGCCCGCGATCGTGCCCACCAAGGGCCACCGGATCATCTCGACCTGGGCATTGGCTACGAAACCGCAGCGCCGCGGGCTCTGGCCCGGTGAGATGTTGATTTGGGAGGCCTCAGATCCGTACTTGTATCTGCGCCCCGGTCCGGACGGGCGCGTGATCTGTGGTGGAGAGGACGAGGAATTTACGGATACGACCGAGCGGGACGCATTGCTCCCTAAGAAAATTGCCGTATCGTCTTCTCTATGATGGCAGCCCAACTGCTGCGTGGACTCATCACCGGCGTCGGGGATCCCGACGCAGACCTGGTGTCTTTCACCCGAACCTTCTAGAATCCGCCCCGTATGACTCGACGCGACCGTGCCGGTATTCGGTTTCTGCCTAGTGGTTTGCCCCTCGCGTTCCGCAGCGCCGTTCTCACCGCGCTGCTGCTGACTGCGTGCATCTCCACCGTCTTCGCCGCCGACGGGCCGTCTGAGACCCGGTCCGACGAACAGCCCACGCCGATCGCCGGCCGCGAGTTCCGGACGACGCTGTTCGGCGAAGAGGTCTACGTGCCGCCGCGCGATCGCCGCAACGTCACGGCCGCGAGCTTCGGCCTGCAATGGATTCCGAACGGCCCCTCGACGATGGAGATGCTGCCCTTCGGCGCGCTCTATGTCTGGCGCAATTGGGACAACGACAATCGCCGGTTCCGCGGGACGTTTTCCGGCGTCGTCAACGACCTCAACTACACGATCGGCCTCCGGACCTATCCCAATTGGAGTTTGGTCTTCACGCTCAACAATTTCGTCGCTCCCTTGGGACGCAGCGAATTCGTCGAAGGGCAGCGCATACGCACCACGGAGCTGGAATGGAGCTATGCGTTCGCCGGGGCCGGCTTCGCCTATCGACTCCCCGTGCGGCCCTTCAGCCAAGACAGCGCGGCCAATATTTCCGTGACCTATGAGCCGGGCTTTCGCTGGTTCAGTGGAACCAAATACACGGGCGCAAACTACGGCATCCCGAGCGATACGTATGAAGGTCGCATTCACTTCCGTTTGCGTGTGGATGCGATGCGGCGCAATCTCATGGAGCTGCCGCATGAAGGGGTGACGTTCGGCGGCGATGCGCTGCACGGACACCGCGCACGCTGGACGCCATGGGGCGGCGCCCCGTTCGATACGGCGGACGACCGGAACGAACGCACCTATCTCGCCTTCACGGCCTATGCGATGGCGGCGACCGGCCTCCCCTTCGTGGAGAGCGACAAGCATCGGCTGATCTCGAGCATCCACGCGGGGAAGGGAAAAAATCTAGACCGCTTTTCCGCCTTCCGCCTTCCCGGGCGACCGACCGGCTATGAGTGGGAGGCCGTCTCGCTCCCCGCGTTGCGCGGGGTTGCCTTCAACGAGTTGTACCCGCGCCAGTATGCGATCGCGAGTCTCCAATACCGCTATGAAGCGCTGTTCTTTCTCTATCCGTACCTGGAAGGCAGTTGGGGGCTTGTGGAGCGTCCGCGATTTACGGCGGGTGGGCAAATAAAGAATTCAACCGACTCCATGCCCACGCTCGGCGGCGGTATTGTCTCCGGCGCCCCCTGGAGCTCACAGATCGAGCTGAACTACTCGTACAACTTTGGGATATTCCGCGACCCTGGAGGAGGGCCGCCGACGAAGGGCGGTCACGGGTTGTTTCTGTTCTGGTCGAAGGACTTGAGCGAACAGAAACCGAATCCCAAACGAGGGACGTAGCCGCGAGACAGCTACCCGGGCACAAAAAGGGCGTGAACCAGAGACTGGTCCACGCCCTTCCGTTTCCCATTGCTGCGCTGCCTCTATCGGCTGCTACAGCAATCAATCCGTGGGATCAGTGCGCTCGGTTGGAGTTGGCTCCACTCTGCGCAGGCGCCTGACCATGCGGCAACTCCGTGGATCCGGCGGCCTTACCCTTAAATTCGTTCCGTACCCGCTCCACATCCTTCATATAGTGGTCGAGTTCCGGGGAGTTATCCTCAGGAGAGGTCATGGCCGTGGCCCGCTTCAACTGGGTGTCTCGCAGCGTGACCTCAAGCTTGCCGTTCTTTTCCTTGAACTTGCTCCACCGTAAGGGGATGAAGTAGTCCTCTTCCTTGAAGTCCACCACCGCATAGGCAATACCGTCACTGCCCTCCTGCTTCATGAGGCGGGAGATCACCCCCACCACGTTGCCCTGTGCGTCGACGACTTCACGTCCGATATTCTTATCGTCCTGCACATCGATCAGCTTCCCATGGGCCACGGCCGGATCCGTATACTCCTTGGAGAGCCCTGTCTTCCCGCCGGTGAGGTCCGTGGGATCAACGGCCTTCTTGTCAGGCGCTGCGTGCTGCTGCCCACCGGTCGATTGGCTCTGTGCGGAGCTTGGATTGGCAGCCTTCTGGTCGTCCTGTCCCTGATGCGTCTCGGCGTTCGCCACGCCGACGAGCACCGGTACGGCCAAGGCCATGGCAACGGCGATGTGGTGGACAGGCTTCTGTATGCGACGATGGTTCATGTGACACCTCCATACGTAAAAGTGATTGGTTGATAGAGAAGCAGCTTCCGACTGTCGAGGGGTATTATTCCACGCGGCAGCCCATTGCTTACCCGGTGGTTACCCTGGATTCTTAGGTGACCAGTGCTAGCTTCACCGGCAATTGTCTTGCTAAGCGCTTCGTGAGGGCGTGGGGCTATGTGTTGCTGGGCCGGACAGGCTATCGTCCACTTATCACTCTAAAGCGCAATGAGCGATATGAGCGGGTCTGCGCAGTCAGGATCGGCCCCGCCTTGTCAAAAATGGAAAGGGGGCGAGTATGGCTGCCCATACTCGCCCCCTTCGTGTGACCGGCCGATGCCGGTGTTTTCCGTCGCGCCCTTGTGTTCCCGGACATACTGCCGTCAGCCCGATAGCTCCCGGTCGTCAGCCTCCTGACGCTTAGCGCCTGCTGCTGCGGTCGTCTCCTTCGAGGCCGGGTGCCGGGCGGTCGGCAGTGCTTGGGATCCTCATGGTCCGACTAGCTATGTTGCCCCTGTCGTTAGAGAGACAGGGGGACGCTATACCGCCGCGGCTCTTTGTGGCCGTGCGGGAGCGGATGCGCCGTTCGGTTACGTAGGATCATGGCATCCACCACATTGCCGCACTGCACACAGCGTTCAGCGTGGCGGCTATAGCCATCGGGCACCAGCAATCCCTCACAGCGCTCACAGGTTCGTAACGGGAACGCCATGACCGAGCGGTTGTGCCTCGTGACTGACTGAGAACTCGGCTCCCCTGCGGGCTTGTGCAGCATCGACAAGGCGCGAGCAATTTCGGCGCGATCCGCAGGTCGAATCTGTGGGCCCTGGGCCTCGGCACGCACCGCGCGGGTGTGGATGTGCCGTGGTTCACGATCCTGTGTCTGATTGTCCGTTCCGTTCCATCCAGAGTCCTTCAACATGATGGCAGCCTCCTCTTGGTCGCTGTGGTTGTCACATTGAGATCGGTCCCGCACGGTTCGCACTGCTCTGTGAGTCGTTCCGATCTGGTACGCACACCATAACGTCAGTCTCACAGTGTGCCTCCCGGCAATTCCCCCAGCCTGTTCGATGGCCTACCCTAGTTCTGAGGATCCGGATGTCATGTGAAACAGGCCATCACCTAATCGTCGTGCGCCGGTCTGTTACCGCCCGAGAAATTCCCCGATGGATTTCAGCGGGTCGAGGTGGTCGCACATAATTTTGAACGAGGCGAGCAGCGGCACCGCAAGGAGCGCGCCGGGAATGCCCCACAGCCAGCCCCAGAAAATCAGGCTGATCAAAATCACCACGGGATTGAGTGTGAGCCGGTGCCCCAGGAGCAGCGGCGAAATGATCATGCCTTCGGCGGCGGAAATGACCTCATAGGTCACCGCCGTCAGCGCGACCTTCCACAGATCATCGAAGGTGACGAAGGCCACCAGGGTGATCATCAGCAGGCCGGTCAGGCTGCCGACGTAGGGAATGAAATGCAGCAGCATCGCCAGCACGCCCCACAGCAGGGGATTCGGCAAGCCCAGCACCGCCATGGCGACGCCGACGGCCAAACCCACGCCGATGTTGATGAGCGTAACCGACTGAAGGTAGTTCGAAACGCAGTGTTCAATCTCACGCACGATTTCCACCGCGCGCTTCTTGTCGGCCAACTTAGGGATCACCTTCACGAGCTTTTCGAGGAAGAAGTCGCCGCCCGCGAGGAGAAAGTACACCAGCACCAGCGTCGTCAACATGGACGCGAAGAACGACTTCGTGAACGCGACGACGCTGCCGGCGAGGCCCTCGCCCTTCACTTCCACTTGCACCGGCGAGGAGACGGTCTTCTCCCCTGCGGCGATCTGTTCGATGGCGGCGGTGGCGCTTTGCACCGGCTTCAGCGACTGTTTGATCGACACGATCTTGTGCTCGACGGCGTGCATCGCGGAGGGCGCTTTGGCCATCCACTGTGAGGCAGGGTCGAGCAGAAGGTAGCCCGCGACGGCGACCACCGACACGAGCCCGCCCAGCACCATCGCGGCGGCCAGCGGCGGACCGATACGCACAAATCGAAACGATCGCACCACCGGCGTCAGCAACGCGCTCAGAATCAGCGCGAACGCGATGGGGATGAAGACCGCTTGCGCCACCGACAACGTGGCCAGGCAGGCCAGGAGGAAGAGCCCGGTCAGGGCGATCGAGCGGACGTCGACCGGGCCTTGAAACAGTGCCTGCAGCTTCGTGATATCCGGGGGATCGGCAGGGCGCTTCGCGGTTGCGTCGACAATGATGCCTTCGGCTTGGTTGCTGGCAGGTTCCGCTCTCTGCCTTGTTGTGCCGTCACCAATAGGCGCCTCAGGCGCTGAACTCGCAGGCTTCGGAAGAGGACGCGGCTCGATCGGGTCGGCAAGCAGGGCGGTGGTCGTCATCACGGGCTCCTTCATCGAAATAGGCGCTGTGCGTTGTTCGATCGAACGCTGTGTTACGAATGCGATCCGGGAGTCACGGGCGCTACGAACATGGTTACGCTTCGCTACATATGACGTGCGCACTATCGTTCAGAATGGCCCTGCCCCCAACTAGGCGATCACCTAGCTTTTCACAGGGGGCTCCCGGTCGATCCTGAAAGAAGGCTCGTGGCCAACGTCGTTCTTCGCTGCCTCTCTGTCTGCAGCAGATACGGAGGAGCCGTGACGAGGCCGTGATGGTCAGGCCGCACTATCGCTAGGGGTTTTCCGGGGTACGGCTTTTGTGGCGATGCCCTATAAGGGAAAGAGTGGATCAGACGCAGATGATGAATCGTGGCGGGCCTGGACGCCTAGGCGGCAATGACGCCGACGCCATTGGCGACCCTAGGCAGAACTATCCGTCACGACAACTACCTCTCCATTTCTATTCGGGTATCCGGTACGCATCATGACCACCACGTCGCTGCTCCTCATTGGATTCGCCGGGATCGTCTGTTTCACTATGGGGCGTCTCTGGTACCTCGGGAGCTACACCGATCAACTGAGCGCCGAACGCAGCCGGGCGCTCGCTATCGTGGCGGAACAGCAGGCGCGGTTACAGCTGGCCGTGGCGGCCACGCGTATCGGGTACTGGAACTGGCGCGCCGATGAAGAAGCGATTGAAGTCGACGGCACGCTTGCCGCGCTCCTCGGGATTGCTCCGGGCCGCGTGACCAACCTCTCTGACTTGCTCGAGGCCCTCTGCCCGTCTGACCGTCCGCTTGTCGAGTTCATCTGTGAAGGTGCCCGATGGAGTCGGACTCCGATTGAAGTGGAGTGTCGCCCGTGCAAGCAGGATGCTACGGCCAGATGGGTCCTCCTACGCGGGTACGCGCTGCCCAACCAGGTGCAGCCTCCCTTCCACATTCACGGCGTGGCCATCGATATTACCGAGCGCAAACAGACCCAGGAGGCGTTGCGCGATCAGCAGGAACGCCTCACCAGCATGGTTGAATCGGCCATGGATGCGATCATCACGGTCGACCACAATCGGCGCGTGGTCCTCTTCAACAGCGCGGCGGAGTGGATGTTCGGGTACTCGGCGGCCCAGGCTCGCGGTCAGCTCTTCGACCGGTTCGTGCCCGCCCGCTCCTGCACGCTCGTGGGGAGTGGGGAGCCGACGGACTCGGCCATGCCGGACCTGAGTGTTGGATTGCGCAAGGATGCCACCGAATTCCCTATGGAAGCCTCGCTCTCCAACGTCATGGTCGGCGGCGCGCGTTTCCGCACGATCATCTTACGGGACATTACCGAGCGTGTTCGAAGCGAAGGCGCCATTCGTGAGCGGGAAGCCCGATTTCGCATCATGGCCGACAGCACGCCGTTGCTGGTCTGGATTGCGGACGATCGCGCCGCCGCCTCCTATGTGAATCAGCAATGGATGGAGGTGACCGGTCGGTCCGAGCGAGAGGCCCTCGACCGCGGGTGGTTCGAGGCCATCCATCCGGATGACCGACAGCCCTTGGCGAGCGCCCTCGGCAATTGGGGGCGGCGCATGACGGCGACGACTCTCGAGCATCGGGTGCGCACGCGCGACGCGACCTACCGGTGGACGCTGCTCACCATCATGCCGCTGGCCGCAGAGCCGGGCCAACGCCCCCAGTTTCTGGGCTCCGAAGTCGACATTACCGACCGGCGTCAGGCCGAACAGACGTTGCGTGCCTTCGCGCAGGAGCTGGAACGGCAGGTAGCCGAACGCACGGCCGCGCTCTCGGCGTCGCACGCCCAGATGCGCGGGTTGACCCAAGACCTCATTCGGTCCGAACAGGACGAACGCCGCCGCGTCGCGACGGAGCTGCATGACTACCTCGCGCAATTGCTGGTGGTGGCGCGATTGAAGCTCGCGCAGATCAAGCGCCTCATCCCCCACGCGCCGGACCAGACGTTGGTGCATGATACGGAACTGGTCTTAGATGACGCCCTCGCGTATACCCGCTCACTTGTCGCCGAGTTGAGTCCCCAAATTCTCTACCACCTGGGCCTCGCGCCGGCCCTTCGCTGGTTGGGCGAACACATGGCGCAACATCATCTGCAGGTTCGGACGATCACCGCCGATTCCGAATCGACCCAGATTCCCGTGGAGACCGCCCTGCATTTGTATCAGGCTGTGCGGGAATTGCTGTTTAATGTGCTGAAGCACGCCGATTGCCACGAAGCGACGGTCACCCTCGCAGTGACGGACGGTCGGCAGGCGGTGGTGACGGTGTCGGACAGGGGACGGGGATTCAATCCTGCTAGCTTGGAGGGGAAATCGGCGGAGACCTGGGACCACTATGGACTCTTCAACATCCGCGAGCGCTTGCAGTCCGTCGGCGGTGCGATGGATATCGTCAGCCGTCCCGGCGCAGGGACCGCCGTTACGCTGACCTGCCCCCTGCCGGACGTTGCCGAGCTGCCCGTTGTCGACGCGCAGAGGCGAGAGCCCGCCCGCCCCGGCGTGACCACCAGCGACCCGGCGCAGCGCGTTCGCATTCTGCTGACGGATGACCATGCCATCGTCAGGCAGGGGTTGCGCGCGCTCCTCTCGCACCACGCAGACCTCGACGTGGTGGGCGAAGCTGCCACCGGCGTCGAGGCGGTGCAGCTGGCTGCAACCCTGTTGCCGGATGTTATCGTGATGGATGCGAACATGCCCGAGATGGACGGCATTGATGCGACCAGCCGTATCAAGGGCGCGCACCCGCAGATCGTCGTCATCGGCCTATCTGTCCAAACCTCCGACGAAGTCACGGCACGCATGTTGGCGGCCGGAGCGAGCCGCTATCTCACGAAGGAGTCGGCCGGCGATCAGTTGTATGCCGCCATTCTGGCCGCGACCGAAAGAGATCGTGCCGACAAGGGTGCCGTGCCCTCCCCCGCTCCCACCGATTGACCGGCCGAAGTGAGTCCGCTGAATCCTGCACGCTAGCCGTCTATCGCTGCCGCCTGTGAGCCGCTTCTCGATGGCGGGGCGTGCTCACACGGTGATTTGCTCCCGACCCCGCTTGTGCGCGATCCACAATGCCTTGGCGTTGGCATGGCACGCCGCGTTGGAGTGGCTTCAGTGCATAGGATCCGGTGAGAGGAGACACGTTACGTCAATTAGGCAGCGAAGCAGGAGCGGTGGAACTTCAGCGGACTCACGGGGTGATTGCGTAAAAGCTATGGAGTAATGCGGGAGAAGGAAGTGAGAGGGGCAGCGAGCGTCAGGTAACTCGGCAACCAATAAAAACCCTGCCACAGGAGCGATCCTGCGGCAGGGTCAAGACAGATCAACCAAGGCGCTCGTCCTCATAGGGTCGTTACGCTGGTGATTTGCGCCCGGTGAGAAATCCGACCAAGGCCAAAATCACAAAGATCACAAACAACACGTAGGCGATATTGGTGGCCGTTCCGGCAATTCCGGAGAGGCCCAGCACGCCGGCGATGATGGCCACGACTAAAAATGTAACTGCCCAGTTCAACATGGTGTGCTCCTTATCTGCGTAAAGGGTAAGAGTCAGTACGAGCCGTCCGTCAATCTGATCAGTGCTCTAATCTCTCGCTGTCTATCGCCCGCTCCCGAATGGCTCGGGATTAGACCTTCATAAAGGTCCGGCCGGTCGCCCGGCCGGACCAGTCTCACGTCTGGTTAGAAGTGATAGTTCAGACCCACGGTGAACATGTGCCCGCTATCGTTAAACTTCTTGTTCTGGAGCGACGCATTCTTGGACTCGAGATCTTCGAGCCACAGGTAGCGGTAGGACCCATCCATCGAGAAATGTTCGTTCAGGAAGAACTGCAACCCGCCGCCCACATGGGCGCCGAAGCGGTTCTGCGTGTCGTTTCCCCCTCCCGGCGGCTCGACCCGGGTGTAGTACCAGCCGCCGCCGCCGAGGATGAACGGAGAAATACGACGCAGTCCGAACGGATAGATCATCGCGGACACCTGCACCGGGAACATCCGCACCCGTGTCGCGTCCACATCATAGTGTCGATAGTCCACCGAACCCTCGACCGCGAAATATTGTCCGAGGTGCAACCGCGCCTGCGCGCCGCCGAACCAGCGGGCGTCGCCTTCCTTCGGATCGTAATAGGCCGCACGACCGCCGAGCGAGAACATCCCGACCTGCACGGGGTCGAATGGTCCCTCGGCCGCCTGGACTTCCTGCACCGGGGCGGCAAATCCCGACCAGAGGGTGGCGGCTAAGGCCGCCGCCATCAGTCTGCGCGGTGACGCCCATTTGGTGACCTGTGCTGTTTGCATGATTCTCTCCCTTCCTTGGTGACGCCCGTTGACAACCTCCGGCGATGTGTCGATCCGCTCTCCCAACCGGCTTCGGCGAAAGCGGATGTCCGTTGTGGAGAACCTCCGGGCATCCGTAACCGGTGCCACAGCCTCATCGTCGGACGCTCACGTTATATCGAATCGCTGCCCGCGCCACCGCTGGCAATTCCCCTAGTCTTTTATCAGCCGCGCCCTAAGGGTGAGTCCTGCGCCTGCACGCTTCACGCGTCACGGCTATGGATGATTGGGTCTTCGCGATGCGCGCGGCAGTGCCGACGCCTTGCGCCGTTGTACGTCTCGCGCGTACCCTAGCCTCCGATCCATGGCGACCGTACACACACGTACCCGGCAGCTGCCCAGCCGCGGACGAATGCAGCGCTCACGATGACGCCATCATCTCTGCGCGACATGCGGCGATCACCGATGACGTTTTCTCCGAAAGGGGACCGTCGGACGATTCTGCTCGTCCTCGTCAGCGGGGTGATCCTGCTCGTCGTGCTGAGCGTCTCTGCCTGGCAGCAACGCGCTGCGCAGGAAAAGGAACGGGATCTCTTCCGCAACACGCGCGACACCATCGAACATGTGCATCGGATCGCGTCGTCGTTACGCGATGCGGAAAGCGGCCAGCGCGGCTTTATCCTCACCGGCGATCCGCAATACCTCGCGCCCTACCATGTGGCCGTCGAGCAACTCCCGTCGTTCCTCGACGACTTGGGCGAGCGGTTTGCCGCGTTGCCCGAGGCGCGCGTCCAGGTGGAGGAGATCCGCCGACTGGCGCAACAGAAAATGTCTGAGCTGAACGAGACGCTTCAGGCGGACAAGACCGACCATCAGAAAGCGCTCGAACTGGTTCGCGCGCATCGCAATCTCGCCACCATGGCGCAGTTACACACGGCGCTGAACGGCTTACGGGATGAACAGTACCGTGCGCTCCACGCCACCGATCGGCGCGAACGCGACACGACTGCGCGCGCGTCGCTTCTGTTTCTCCTCGGCAGTGCGCTCACCTTGGTGCTGCTCGGCGCGGCCACGCTGCTGGTCTGGCGCGATCGGCGTGTCGAAGCGCAGGCGCAACAACTGGTCGCGCAGGCGAAGCTGGTGGATTTGGCGCCGGTGATGACTCGCGCAGAGGACGGGACCATCCTGTCCTGGAGCAAGGGCTACGAACAGATCAGCGGATGGACAGGCGTGGAAGCGGTGGGGCGCCAGTACCAGGACCTGTTGCACCCGCAGAGCGCGACCGCATGGGAGACGATCCGGCAGGAGTTGACGACGCAGGGGCACTGGAGCGGCGAGCTGTCACACATTCGCCGTGACGGCACTCCCGTCGAGACGACGCACCGGCTCACGATGGTCTACGATCCCCTACGCGGCGCGGATGTGGTGGTCGATGTGGCGACGGATATTTCCGCGCTCAAGGCTGCGGAGAAGGCCCTGGTCGCCAGCGAGCGGCGCTTTCGTCTCCTAGCCGACAACATGTCGCAGTTTGCGTGGACAACGGACGCCAACGGCGCCGTGAGCTGGTTCAACCGACGCTGGCACGACTACACGGGACTCAGCGTGGAGGAGGCGGGCGGCTGGCGATGGCGCACCCTGCTCCACCCGGACCAGGCGCAGCGCGTCGTCGATGCGTTGTCGCGGTGCATCGTGCAGGGCCGCGTCTGGGAAGACACGTTTCAACTGCGCGGTCGCGACGGCAACTACCGCTGGTTTTTGTCGCGCGCCGTGCCGGTCGACGATGCCACGGGCCCGAATGCGCAGTGGTTCGGGACCAATACGGATATCACCGAGCTGCGCGAGGCAGAGCAGGCGCAGGCGCGGCTGGCCGTCATCGTTCAGAGCAGCAGCGACGCGATTTTCAGCAAATCGGTGGACGGTCGTGTGCTGACCTGGAACCACGGCGCGCAGCGGTTGTTCGGCTATACGGAACAGGACATCGTCGGGCACCCGATCGAGCTGCTCATCCCCACGCCCCTGCTTGAGGAAGAACGGGCGCTGCGCCTGCGCGCGCTGGCCGGCGAAAGCGGACTCGAGGTCGATACTCAGCGACGCCACAAGGACGGCACGGTGCTGGATGTGGCGCTGACGCTGGCGCCCATTCGCAACCGCGCCGGCGAGATCATCGCCGTCTCGCAAACGCTGCGCGACATCGGTGAACGGCTCCGCGCGGAGCGTGCGCTGCAGGCCAGCGCCGAAGAGTTCCGCACCCTAGTATCGGCGATTCCGCAACAGGTCTGGGTCTGCGAGCCGGACGGACGGTGTATCTATCTCAGTCAACAGTGGCTGACCTACACCGGGACCACGTTGGAGGAGAATCTCGGGTACCAGTGGCTGAGCCTGGTGCACCCTGACGATATGCCGACCACCCAACGTGTCTGGGACGAGGCCGTGAAGCTGGGGGCCACCTACAACACGGAGTATCGGCTTCGGGCGGCAGACGGCTCCTATCGGTGGTTTCTGGCCCGCGGCGTGCCGATGAAGGACGCCTGGGGAAGCATCGTCAAATGGTTCGGCACGACGACGGACATTTCAGACCAAAAGGATTCGGCCATGGCGCTGGAACGCGTCAACGCGCTCCTGCAGTCGCGCAGCGACGCCCTCGCGGACGCCAATAAGGAACTGGAGGCCTTTTCGTACTCCGTCTCGCACGATCTGCGGGCGCCGCTGCGGACCATGACCGGGTTTGCCCAAGCCCTCCTAGAGGATTACGAAGCCTCCCTCGAGCCGGAAGCGGTGCGCTACCTCCGCACCATCAGCAAGGGCGCGCGGCAGATGGGGCAACTCATCGACGACCTGCTCGCGTTTTCCAAATTGTCCCGACAACGGTTGGAACGCGCGCCGGTGCCGCTCAACGAGCTGGTCGATGTCGTCCGTGCGGACCTATCTGGCGAGATCGGGACGCGGACGATCGAATGGCACATCGCCGCCCTTCCCACCTGTCTTGTGGATCGCGTCACGATGCGCCAGGTGCTTGCGAACCTGCTGGGGAATGCGATTAAATACACACGCCCTCGGCCGGTGGCGCGGATCGAGGTCGGCTGGATTCCGGATGAGGAACAACCGAGCTACTGCCGACTATTTGTCCGCGACAACGGCGTGGGTTTCGACATGCAGTACGCCGAGAAGCTCTTCGCGGTCTTTCAACGGCTCCATCGGGCGGAAGATTTCGAGGGCACCGGAGTCGGCCTCGCCATCGTCCAGCGCATCGTACATCGCCATGGAGGCCGCATCTGGGCCGAGAGCCTGGTGGATCAGGGCTCGACACTTTGGTGGACCTTGGAACGCGCATCATGACCGACACCGACGCACCGCCGACCCACTTGGATATTCTGCTCGTCGAGGATAGTCCGGAGGACGTGGAGCTGGCTCTCCGCGCGCTCAGGAAACATCACGTCCTCAATTCCGTCGCCGTCTGCCGGGACGGCGCGGAGGCCCTCGAATTTCTGTTCGCCACCGGACGCTACGCCGACCGTCGGACCGTCGCGGCTCCGAAGGTCATCATGCTCGATTTGAAGCTGCCGCTCGTCGGCGGGATCGAGGTGCTGCGCCAGATCAAAGCCGATCCGCGGACCGCGCGCATTCCCGTCGTGGTGCTGACCTCCTCGCGCGAGGAACCGGATATCGACGCCTGCTACAGCTTGGGCGTGAATAGTTACATCGTGAAACCGGTCGACTTCACGCAATTTACCGATGCGGTTCGTCAGGCCGGCATGTATTGGCTGCTGTTGAACGAGCCGCCGGTCGCGACCTAATTCGCCGCACACACGAGGTGGTTATGGATGCCCAGCCTCCGCCCGTTCCGCTTCGTGTCCTGGTCGTCGAAGATCGCGAAGAGGACGCGGAGCTCAACGTTCGGCACATTCGGAAGCATGGGTTCATCGTCACCTGGACGCGCGTGCAGCGCGAAGCCGACTTCCTCGCCGCGCTGGCCGGCTCGCCGGATCTGATTCTGCTCGACGCCTCGCTCCCCCAGTTCAATGCCATGCGGGCGCTGACGCTGCTTCGCGAACGCAATCTGGATATTCCCGCGATCGTCATCTCCGGCAGCATCGGCGAAGAAGAGGCGGTCGCGCTGATGCGCGGCGGCGCCGCCGACTACCTGATGAAGGACCGGCTGGGCCGCATCGGCCAGGCCGTCACGCAAGTCCTGGCGCAGCGACGTCTCCGCGAAGAACATCGGCGTGCGCACCAGGACCTGATCACGCTCAACGCCGAACTCGAAGACCGCATCCAAGCCCGCACGGCCGAACTGGCGACCGTGAACGACGCGCTCGAGCGGGAATTGACCGAGCGTCGCCACATCGAGCTGTTGCTCCGGCAGCATGAAGCGTCGCTGGAGCAGCACGTGGCGCTCCGCACGGCGCAGCTTGCGCGCTCGCAGACGCGGCTGCGGCAGTTGGCCTCGCAACTGATGCTGGCGGAGCATCACGAGCGCAAGCGCCTTGCCGGCGACCTGCACGATTATCTGGCGCAACTCCTCGTCGTCACCAAGCTGAATCTGTCCCAGGTCCAACGCACGCTCGGCCCGGCCGGAGCGGGGGCGCTCTTGAAGGACATGGACAGCCACATCGACGAGGCGCTGACGTACACGCGGACCCTCGTCTCCCAACTCAGTCCGTCCGTCTTGACGCGCCAGGGGTTGATTCCGGCGCTGCACTGGCTCGCCGACCAGATGCGCACGCACCGGTTAACCGTCCGCGTCGACAGCGACCTGGAGACCGTGGCGCTGTCGGAAGACCATGCCATCCTGCTCTTTCAATCCATTCGCGAGCTGCTCTTCAATGTCATCAAGCATGCGCGGACGAACGAAGCCTCGATTCAGGTCGCGTGCCGCGCGCCGAATACGCTCGTGATCAGCGTCCGGGATCATGGGGTGGGCTTCGACATGGGCCTCGTCGGCGAGAGCGGCAGCCGCTTCGGGCTCTTCAGCATTCAGGAGCGCATGGAAGGGATGCAGGGCAGCTGCGCCTTTCACTCGGCGCCGGGCCGAGGCACCAGCGTGACGCTGTCCTTGCCGATTCAACCTGTTGAGGCGAACCGCGACAGCGTGGACAGCCGTGAGTCGACCGTCCGCGTGACGGACCCGCTGCCGCCGACGCATAAGCCGCGTGCCGTGGTCGCGGACGATCATCACATCATGCGGCGCGAAGTCGTCGACCATTTGGTCCGGCAAGGCATGGTGGAGGTGGTGGGCGAAGCGGTCGACGGCATCCAAGCGTTGGAACTGGCGCGGACGCTTCAGCCGGACCTGATTGTGATGGATATCGATATGCCGCGGATGAACGGCATTGAGGCGACGACGCGGATTGCGTCCGACCATCCGTCTATTGCGATCATCGGACTGTCGGTGCACGGTGACGAGGCCATGCATGAGCGGATGACCTCGGCGGGTGCGCGCGCCTCACTGCGCAAAGATCGACTGCACCTGGATCTCGACGACGCCATCCGCGAGACCCTTCAACTCGCCTAAGACGATCCGGCCGTGAGCCGATCGCGCAGAACCACCCACAGGGCCGACGCCATCACGGCGACACAAGCCCGGTTCCCGTTGCTTCCTTGTCGCCGTACGTAGCAGGCGGATCGGTGCCGGGCATCACGATCAGGTCGAGCCCAGGCTCCTGTTGATAGTCTTCCTGGTAGATACGGAACGTTTCCAAGACGAGACTCAGCAGGATCGGCCCGAGGAACAGTCCGAGAAATCCGTAGGCGGCCAATCCGCCCAGCGACGCGAAGAAGAGCGGGAGGACCGGCAAACCGGCCTCCGCCCCCACCAACAACGGCTGCAGGAGATTGTCCATCAGGCCGACCAGCCCTGCGCCGATGCCGACGAGCAGGAGCCCCTTCAGGACGGAGCCGGTGAACAGTAGGTAGAGCGCGATCGGCACCCAGACCAGCGCCGTGCCGCCGAGGGGCAGGAACGAGAGCACGGCGGAGAGCAGGCCGAGAAAGACGGCGTAGGGGATATCGAGTAGATAGTATCCGAAGCCCGCCACGATTCCCTGCGCAATGGCCGTCAGCAGTGTGCCGCGCACAACGGCTTTCATGGTGGTCGCGAGACGATCGAAGATCGTGCGCTTGTGGTCCTCTTCCAACGGGATGGCCCGATAGAGTTTGCCGTAGGCGACCTCGCCGTCTCGGAACATGAAAAAGAGCGTGAACAGCATGACGAAGAAGTCCGTCACCACCAGCACGGTGTTCGTCGCCAGATCGACACCCCGTTCCAACACAAAGGCGCTGACCTTTTTCCCGCTTTCCAAGAGCGACTGTTCGATTGTGACGCTGTTCGCCACGTCGATCCGCCCGATGAGTTCTTGGATATACGGCCCGATGCCGGGCAGCCGGGTAAACCACTTATCGATGTCCTTCAGGTGACCGCCGCGTATCCATTCGGAACCCTGCTCATAGAGTTGCATGGCCTGCTGACCGGCCATGATCGCGCCGTACAGCGCCGGTAAGACCACGGCCAAGAGCACCAACAGGGTCATGATCGCGGCCGCAAGGGTGTCGCGGCCTCTGCTCATGCGCAGGATCCAGAGGTAGGCGGGATGGGTCGCCGTGGCCAGGATCACGGCCCACACGATCGGGGAAAAGAACGGGCTCACCACCAAGATCAATTCCCAGAGAAGGAAGAGAAAGGACAGCATGAACGTCGTCGCGAAGAGTTGCCGACGGTTCATGGGCAACAGGCTTGGTCCTCCGAATGCGGTCCTCCGGCCTTCCCCCGGTCCGAACCCCATCCCCGTATCACGTGGCATTCGACCTCCTTACGCAGGCTCTATCACACAGGGTGAAAAGCGGATCGCCCCTGCCAAATACGGCATTCGCAAGGGCGACAGGCCGTCACCATAGCAGACGCATGCGAAACGGCGGCTAGTGATAACCCTGAGCCATTCTATGTTGGGTCGGCGCGCCTCGGGTCGTCTGTTACTCTGGGAGGACAGTGGGAGGTACGACCGAGCTGAGGCTGGAGCTGACGTGACCTAGGTCCCTGTCGGGGTTTCCCAAACAGTCTGCGCCGGAGTATCCTGCCGCACCGGGGTGGCGCAGGCGCAACGGACGCGCAACGTAGGATGGGTGCGAGGATCGGAGATGCCTGCGAACGAACCCGGCACACACAGCTACGATTGGAACGTCCGTTATGGCCCTGCTCAAGCCCTCTGTGCTGATTGCCGACGATCACCCCCTCGTCACCGAGGCGATTCGGAGCCTGTTGGCGGACGACTTTGAGGTCGTCGATGTCGTCACGGATGGGACTGCCCTGCTGGAACGGGCGGTGGCGCTGCGTCCCGATGTGATCCTGCTGGACGGGGCCATGCCGCCCGACGACGGCTTTGCGGCCGCCCGCCGTCTCAAAGCGGCCATACCGGATTGCCGCATGATCTTCGTCACGATGCTCAGTGAGCCGACGCACATCAGCGAGGCCTTTCGCGCCGGGGCGAAGGGCTACGTGCTGAAGCAATCTGCGGCTGCCGACCTTGTCAAAGCGATCCGCAGCGTGTTGCGCAACGAACGCTACCTGTCGCCCGGCATCAGCCTCGAGGTGCGGGAGTCGGTTGAGTATCCCTGGACGAAGCCTGGTGGGTTTACCGGTCGATTGACGGAACGCCAGAAGGATATTCTGCGGCTGTTGGCGCAAGGCCATACGACCAAAGCCATTGCGGAGCGGCTGGACATCTCGCCGAAGACGGTCGAATTTCACAAGGCCGGTATCTTCAAGAAGGTCGGTGTCCGCACCCCTGCCGAGCTCACCAAGTTTGCACTCACGCAGGGTCTCACGTCGCTCGACTAGACGCTGTCTCTTAGACGCTGGTCACAGCGGGCCACTGCATCACGCAGTTCCCAAGCGGGCGGTGAGGATCGCGCAGGTCGCTTTCAATCAAGACACAGGTATGCGGCCGGCACGGACGGAGCCCGTACGGTTAGATGGGCGGCGCGGCGCTTTCCAGCGCGATGATGCCGTTGGCGATGGCGTATTTGGTCAGCTCCGGCCTCGTTCTCACCCCCAACTCCTTCATGATGCGGGTGCGATGAAACTCGACCGTCTTGATGGAGACATTGAGGATGGAAGCGATTTCTTTGGTGGCGCGTCCCTCGGCCACCAATTGCAGCACTTCTCGCTGGCGCGGGCTGAGTGATCGATCGAACCCCTTCACGCCCGGCGCGACGGAAACCTGCGTGATGTCCGGCTTCGAGGCCTGCTGCGCCGCGCTCGATGCGTCGTGCTTCCCTGCTTTCTGTCCCGCTTTATTGAGATGTTCGACGAGTCCCTGGGCGACGGCGGGAGAAATATAGGTTTGCCCCTTCGCCACGGCCCCGACGGCCTGTTGCAGTTCGTTCGAGAGGGACTGCTTCACCACATAGCCCGAGACGCCCACTTGAAAAGCCTCGACCACAAACGAGGTGTCGGCGTGCATGGTCAGCACGAGCAGTTTCGTCTTGGGATGTGATTTTTTGATCTGCCGTGCGGCGTCCAATCCGTTGAGCAGCGGGAGCGAAATATCCACGATGACCACATCGGGATTGGTCTCCGCCACGGCCTGAATCAGCGCCCGCCCGTCGCCCACGATACGAAGGACTTCCACGCCGGTGTCCAGCAGCCGTTGAATCCCCTGCGCGACCAGCACATGGTCGTCTGCGATCACGATCCGTGTTTTCACAGCGTTCCTCCGTGGTCAGGGTCAGACCGCCCATCAGCAGAACCACGATGGTTCTCTCGCGCACGTCACGGCAGTGTGACGGTGCTCAGAAGGTCTGTCAAGGCAGTCCTATCCCCGCAATGCCCCGATGGGCCGCGCGCAGGATCCCCCCCGCCCCTAGTTCCCCACACCATAAAAACTAGGATTCTCGCTAGGCCACCGTAGCGCGAGGCGGTGCTACTGTTCCAGCCACAGAGCGACTGTCAGAACGTGCACGGTTGAAATCTCGCAGTGTCGTCACTGCGAATCACCATAGAAAGGAAACCCGACATGAACGACTCATCCAGCAACTGGTCCTCCTTCCTCGCCGGCATGTGCATCGGCGCAGGAATCGCGTTTCTCTTGGCCCCTCAGACGGGAGCGCAATTGCGTCGGACCATCCGTGATTACACCGACGATGCGCGCGACCAACTGAACGAGGCGACCGACCGCGGCATGGCGGCCTGGGACTCGGCGGTGGATCAAGGCAGGGAATACGTGAGCGAGTTTGTTGAGCGGGGCACCGAGGCGGTGCGCGAGACGGTGAAGACCGCGCAGCGCGAGGGCGAAGGCATCCGTCAGCGTGCCCGCCAAGCCGTTCGTGAGCAGGCGTAAGCACGGAGCTTGTGTCGTGTCTCGTGGGAATCTGGTCGATTCCCAGTCCCTCCTGCCGCCCGTAGGGCGTATGGAGCCCTGCGGTCAGGCTGGAGGCTATTTACGGATC
Organism: Nitrospiraceae bacterium; assembly: GCA_041908685.1. GTDB lineage: Bacteria > Nitrospirota > Nitrospiria > Nitrospirales > Nitrospiraceae > BQWY01. The sequence continues at coordinate 140,784 of JAYREW010000027.1, forward strand.
TCCCGTAGATGAGCACTCGTGGAGTGCTCTCGTCGAGATCTCTCACCGTGCGGATACAGGAGTGTGTCACATGAAGGGTCTACTGTCTCTTTTAGTGGGCGTTGCGTTGATGTCGTTGGTCGGTTGCCAGGCGACGACGGGCAAGACTGCCGGGCAGACGATGAACGACGCGGGTATTACCGCGGCCGTGCAGACGAAGCTGACGGGCGAGAAGCTCGCGAACTTCGCACGCATCGACGTGGACACGGAGCGCGGCATGGTCAATTTGAGCGGTGTTGTCCCCTCCCAGGCTGATAAGGATAAGGCGGGCACCCTGGCCCGCAGTGTCGATGGGGTGCGTGGGGTGAACAACAACCTTCAAGTCCAGGCGAACTAGACGTTGCTCGATCCGCGTTTGACTCCTCGGATGCGGATCGCGCCGGCGGGGCGCGGGCGATGATGTCGCCTGCGCCCCTGTTTGAGTGCCGTCTGCGCGCCCCTGTCTTTCCTGTCCGCGCCGGGGCCGCCTCCCGAGCGGGATGGCCGTTGGTTGACAGGCATGCCTTGCGATGACGACAATCTAGAATGGTTTGAGTGGCCTTGTTGCAGGCGCTCCTGAGATCGGGGCAACGAGGCTTGTGATCCGGAGAAGATGTGTCACCGGTCGCCATCACATCTCAATAGGGTTCAGGGCGTTGACGGTTGTCAGGCGCATGCGCAAACGGCAACGGGCGCGCTAACGCGACGGAGACCGTCACGCATTGCCTTTTGGCACCCTACTGAGGCCATCACCAAGGAGGATTCCCATGAACAAGATTATTGAATCAGGTATCGAAAAGATCGAACAGATCAGCGAACAGGCCTCCCGCAAAACGGCGGATTTGGCCGGGGTGGCCGAAGAGGTGATCGTTAAGACACGGGATGCGGCCAGGGAGACCGCCAAGCACATCGGCCAACGGGCGGATGCGGCGATCGACAAGGCGGAAGACCTTGCGGAGACAACCGGCTCGCAGATGCGTGAGACGGCCGGTGCCTTTGCCCGCCGCGCGCGCTCTTCGGTCGAGTCCCTGTATGAACAGGGCATGCCGCGTCTTCTCGATGACCTCAGCACGGTCATCAAGCGCCATCCGATTCCGGCTGTCCTTATCGGTACGGCCATTGGGTTTTTGATCGCGCGCGGACGCGGGCGGGAGTAACGGTTGATGGAGACCGTGGCAACAGCGGCCGACCCAACGTCCGGTCGAGCTGCGCGAGATTCGTCTCGCGCGTCGTCGGCGCAGACCTCGGAGGATGGCACCGCGCACTCGGCTTCCGACCGTGGCGATCAGGCACGTGCCGCTGCGCCGCCCAGTGTGTGGGCCCTGCTCCAGGGCATCGGTGAGGATATCAGGACGCTCGCCGCTCAGCAGGTGCGCCTGGCCGTGCACGAAGTGCAGATGGAGATCGCGCGCGTCAAGCTGATCGCGGGGTTGGCCGTCGGCCTGTTGGTGTTGGCCCTCGTGTTCGCGGTGGCGGCGGTGCTCGGCGTCATCGCCGCGCTGCATGAATTTGCGGGGCTCTCCCTCCTGACGAGCACCCTGCTGGTCGTCGGCATTCTGCTCGCCGCTGCTGCCGGGCTTACGCTGTACCTTGTGCAACAACTGCGACGCTTGCGGTTCTATCCGGTCCGCACGTGGCACACCCTAAAGGAAGATGTCCGATGGATCACGGAACGGCTCGTCTCACGGAAGACCTGAAGGCGATCGCGGATACGCGACATGCGATCGCAGACAAACTCGGCCTGATCGAGCGGCGCATCACCCATTCGGTCGAGGACGCCAAGATGAAGGCGCAGGAATTCGTCGATCGGACGCAACAGTCCATGGCCCACGCGGTGGAGTCGGTGAAAACCTTTTCTCCGTCGACCGATGTGGCGGATCGTCATCCCTGGATCTTGGTCGGCGGCAGCCTGCTGTTGGGCTACGCCATCGGACTGGCGCTTCGGCCCAGCCCACCGGCTCGGTCCGCTCCCGGGCGCGTGAAGGAGCGCGTGGAAGTGATGGGCGTCGTCAATGAGGCGATTCGAGCGACGGCTCAGGCGGCCCGCAAACCAATCGTGTCCGGACGGTCGGCGACGACTTCACCGCCTGCAGCAAATATTCGTCGTGAGCGGGCATTGGATGCAGACGGGTTCTTCGGCGCCATTCGCGCGGCCGCCTCGCAGGAGCTGCACGGGTTGCGGGCGGATTTGATGGACGCGGCGAAAGCGCTCGCCATGGAATGGGTGAAGCAGGGTTTCCGGAGCGCGGCCACCACCTTGGCAGCCGCAGCCTCCGAGGCACGCACCCCGCGCGAGACGGGCGCTGTCGCCTCTCGTTCACATCGGGCTGCCGACACGCGCTCCCGGCATGAGTGGGCTGATAGAGCCTAGGTATCCACTTCTCGGAAAGTCAGCGCCGAATCCCCGCTCCCCTGCTATCGCAGACTTCAACTACTCTCCGCATGCCAACCTTGCCGGTCAACGCGCGTCGGACAGCGCGCGCTTGAGAGAGCGGGCGCGAGCACGTCCCGTTCAAGCCGATGTCAGGCTGTTCTCATGAGTATCGAAGCGAGAGGTTTGGAGCAGACGCTACTGCACGGGAGTAGACTGCGAGGCTCGAATGTCGGCGAGGATCTCACGCACGTCGTGGTAGTCGGCAATGGCTTCAAAAATACGCAAGGCCTGATCGGGACGGTCGGAAATTTTATACAGCAGCCCCAGTTCATATTGCAGGTGGCGCGCCTTGTCGCCCACGCAATGGGGATGTCGACTCGCCTCCTGAAGCTGCGCGATCGCCGAGTCGTATTGCCGCAGGTCTTTCAAGCAGAGGGCCAAGGCGATGCAGGAATCTAAGAGAAATTCCGGGGCCTGGGCGGACAACTTCAATTCTTCGATGGCTTCCTCCGGAATGCCCATCTGTCTGAAGGCAATGCCTAACGCGTAGCGCGTCGCCGGTTCCGGTTCGATTGCAGGCACGGGAATCGTGATGGGCGCGATAACTGGTTCCGATGCTGCGGCAGCGGCAGGCGCGACGACCTCGGCCGTTGGTGCAGGTGCTGCCGGTGTAGCCGCTGCGACCGGCGATGCCGGCGGCGATACAGGCGCAGAGTCTGCGTTGGATGTTTTCGCAAAGGAGAGCGGTCCTGCCGTCTGGATCACCGTCGGAGATTTTGCCTGGCTCTGAGCCGGTGCGGCTGCGGGCGATTCAAGGTTCGCTTGCATGACCGGCGATGGCGCTTCGGCGGCCTGTGGCACCTGTGAAACTGGTGGCGCAATCGGTGAGGCATTAGGCGCGGCAGTAGCCTGCATCTCCACCGCTTCGCTGAGGGCCGGAGCCGGTGGTGCTGCCATCACGACATCAGCCGTCGGTTGTGACTGAGCGGCCGGAGCAGCCGCAGCCGCCGGTGCGGCCTGTGCCATCTCCGCCGCCGCAGCTGGATCGAACAGGGCCGCATGTTGCGCGCGCACGGGACCATGGGGATCCAGCGCCTTCACGCGCTCATACAACTCCGCCGGGAGCGAAGGCATATGTGGGTCCGGACGCTCCAAGAGGATCGCGATCGCCTTGCCGAGGTGTGTGGCCGCCATGGCGCCGTCGCCCTTTTCCTCGTAGAGGTCGCCGAGCAACTCCAAGATCGGGACGGACTGCGGCTCGACCGCCAAAAACTCGTTGAGCAAGGATTCCGCCAATTCGTAGTCCTGCGAGCGCAGGGCCGAGCCGGCCAGGAAGCGATACTCATTCGACGCGACGTTCACCTGCCCCTGCTTGAGATGCAGTTCCGCCAGTAAGCGGCAGATGTCCGGGTTCCCAGGCTCGCGCGAGAGGAGCTGCGAGAGCATCGCTTCGGCGCCTTCAAACTGGCCGGATGCCATACGGCGACGGGCTTCACCCAACATGTCTGTAGGCTGGCCGCTGGACGCCGCGCTGCCCGGTATTGCGGCCGGCCGTGGGGCGTCGCCTCCCGTGACGTGCTTTTCTGCATTGATGAACTGTTCGGCCTCACGATTGGCCGGGTCGAGTTTCAGGACCGCGGCGTAGGCGTCACGCGCATCGTTGGCGCGGCCCTGGGCCGAGCGTTCGCGCCCGATCTGCAGATAGACCCGGATGGCTTCGTCGGGCAAATTCTCCTGAAGGCAGAGTTCTGCCACCCGCTGGTGCGCATCTAAATTCGACGGATCTTGCGCGATGATCAGGCGATAGATCTCAAGTGCTTCTTTCGATTTATTTTCTTTGAGGTAAAACTTGGCGAGGGTGAGGTAATCGGAGACCGCGCTGCTCAGGAGGCCGCGCTCGGCGTTCAGGTCGCCTAAGAACCGGTAGATGTCGTACCGGCCCGCATCGATCTTCAGGACCTTCTTATAGGCCGCAATCGCCTTCAGCGGCGCGCCCTCATCGCGGAAGGACTTGGCGGCGAGCAGGAAGGCGTTGATCGCCTCCGTCTTGGCGTTGCGCTTGAGTTGGAGATCGCCGATCGAGTTGTGGATGGTCCCGTCGTTGGGCGATTCCTTCGCGAGTTTGTTCCACTCGCCGATCGCTGCGTCGAGGTTGCCCTTTGAGGCGAAAAGCTGTGCTTGCTGTAAGATCGTCGTCCGGTCGGCGGCCACGAGTATACGTCTCCCAGGATTGCCTGTTCACCGTATGCCCCGATCGATTTTTTGTCAACGAAACGCACGGTTCTTGCGCGGCCCGCAGAATGCTGTGAGGGAGCGGCCGATGTGGCCTCTCACCGACCGGCAAAATGGGCTGTGTTGAAGGTCAGATGGAGCGAATCGGCGTGAGGTGGCGCAATGCACAAGGGCCATCCGGACGTAGCCGGATGGCCCTTGTGGAAGAGCGACAGAGCGGGTACTTCGCCGATTAGGCGTCGAGCATGCCCTTCAAGACATTGGCGGCCTGCGGGCCCTTGGCACCCTGCACGATCTCGAATTCGACACTCTCGCCTTCCTTCAGCGTCTTGAACCCTTCGCCGAGGAGCGCGGAATAGTGCACGAAGACGTCTTCGCCGTTGTCGAGGCGAATAAATCCAAAGCCCTTGCGATCATTAAACCACTTCACGGTGCCTTTGCTTTTCACACAGGCCTCCTTTCCTCAAATAGCCACGAGACAGGCCTTGCCCGGGCCGGTAACGAAATGACGCCCTATGACGTGTGGACGAGTGACCGTAGAGTCGGCGTGGGAAATAACGAGCCCGAGGGAAAAGCGACAAGCGTTCATGAGCCACAACTAAAAAAACGCGCACCCGTGTACCATGCACATCGGCACCCTGTCAAGCTGTGCCAGATGAAAAGGTTCTCAGCACCGCGCGCGCGACCGGTCACCGCTCCATTGCAGTCCGCTGTCGTCGAGGTCCTGGGAACACCCTACGTAGCTGACCGGGGACCATCGGCCCCGACATCCGGCCGGGCGGCGCGCGTGTCTCATCTCTCGTTTATCCTCTCTCGCTGCGGTTTACATCGTGGGGCAAGTTCACTATCATGCGCGAGCGTTCCACAAGGGCCTCGATCGGTGTTCCTCCGCACCCTACTCGATCGCTACATCTTCGCTGAACTCCTGTCGCCCTTCTCGGTGAGCCTCGGGGGCCTGTGCTTCGTCTTCATCACCCGAGAGTTGCTCCGCCTCGTCGAATTATTGGTGTCCAAAGGCATCGGCCTGGGCGCCGTGCTCAACGTGTTTCTGCATCTCCTGCCGTCGTTTCTGGTGTTGACGCTCCCCATTGCCGCGATCATCGCGTCGATCACGGCCTTCGGCCGCCTGTCCTACGACCAGGAACTGGTGGCCATGCGTGCCTGCGGCCTCAGTCTCCTGCGGTTGGCCCGGCCGGTCATCCTGTTTGCCCTGTTGGTGTTTGGGATGACGCTGGGTTTGGCCCATTGGGGCGAACCCTGGAGCAATTTTAATCTCAAGAAAGTGGCGCTGGGCCTGCTGCGCGATCAGTTGGTGTTTGCGCTCGATCGCGGCACGTTCAACGAGCCGATGCCCAAGATGACGGTCTATGTCCCGGCGGGGGCTGAGGATCGGCCGCCGGAGGGCATTTTCGTCTCTGACGAGCGCAACGGCGAGGATCCGCGCATTGTCGTGGCACGCCGCTACGAGGTGCTGACGGATCCGGCCACCCATCAACTGGCGTTGCGACTCCATGACGGCGTGGTGCACAGCCGCCCGCACGACCCGGCGCAATATCACCAGGTCTCCTTTGCGCAGTACGATATTCGCTTGAACTTCAATCAAGCCGCCTACGCCAGCACCGACGAGCGTGTCGCCTACGACGACATTATTCGCGCGCTGGAGGCCTCGCAGTGGAAGGACCCGCTGGCCCTGCGTCGCCTCATGGAATATTACAAAACCCTCGCCTTCCCGACCGCCACGCTGGTGCTCTGCCTGCTAGGCGTGCCGGCCGGCATCGTCTCGAAGCGCTCGGGCCGCATCGGCGGCTTCGTCGTCGGTGTGCTCGTGATCGTCAGCTATTACATGCTCAACATGCTGTGCGAGTTCTTGGTGACGACGCTGGTCATTTCGCCGTTCGTGGGCGCCTGGCTGCCGAACGCCATTTTTGCCGTTATCACGGCGGTCGCGTTCTATCGCGTGAGTCGACGCTAAGAGCGTAGGAAGCGGACACAGTTTCCGATGATTCTTTTCAAATACCTCTGGGCGGAATTCGCGAAGGTCTTCGCGATGTGCTTTGCCGGGTTGATGACGATCTACATCGTCATCGACTTCTTTGAAAAGCTTCGCCGGTTCATGAAGTTTGACGCGCATCTCATCGACATCCTGCATTATTTCGTGCTGCGCATGCCGAGCATCACGTTTCAAATTGCGCCGCTGGCCGTCCTGATGGCCACGCTGCTGGCCTTCGGCCTGCTCACGCGGAATCGTGAGATCACCGCCATGCGCGCCTGCGGCGTCAGTCTGCTTCGAATTGCCAGTCCCTTTCTCGTGTTCGGCGTCGTACTGTCCATCGTCTTGCTCGTCATGAGCTGGCTGGTGATCCCCATTGCGGCGACCTCGGCCGAGTATGTGCGCAACGTCACCATCGAAAAGAAGTCGCCAACGACGATGAAGGCGACACGCCCCTGGCTACAGGTGCGGGGGCCCGCGCTGATGAATGTGGAGACGGTGGAGGTCGGCGGCCGACGACTCCAAGGGGTCCGCCTCTATCGGCTCTCGCCGGAGTTTCGACTCACCGGCATTGTGGAAGCCGCCTGGGCGGACTACACGGAGATCGACAGCACGTCGGGCAGTTGGACGCTGCACCACGGCCTCGAGCGCCGCTTTCGGCCGGACGGCACCATCGACCACCGTCGTTTCGACAGCGCGCCTCTGCCCCTCTCGCAGGCTCCGCAGGACTTTGAATCGTGGCTGGTGGTTGAAACCGAAAGTATGCAACTGAACGACTTGGCCGCCTACATCACCCGCCTTCAGCGGGACGGCTATAGCTTCGGCCGCCTACTGACGGACTATCACGCGCGGATCGCCTTTCCGCTGGTGAGCGTGATCATGGTCTGCGTGGGCATTGCGCTGAGCCTGCGCCGCATGGGCACGCGCGGCGCCGGTATCGCCGTGGGTATCGGGCAGGCCATGCTGGTCGGCTTTTTCTATTGGGTCACGCATTCCGTCGCCGTGGCGCTCGGCCACAGCGGGGTGCTTGCCCCTATCATGGCGGGCTGGACGGCCAATCTTGTGTTCCTGTCGCTCGGCCTGTATTTACTACTCAAGGTGCGCTATTAATCTTCTGCCGCGCTTCGACGACCAATGGGTCGGCGTCGAGCCGACGGTGCGCCTCATTCTGATTGACTGCGTATCCACCTTCAGGTACAACCGCTGAACCTCACCGCAATGTCCGCATCATCCAGACAGGGTCGTGTCGTCGTCACCGGATTGGGCATCGTCTCCCCGATCGGCATTGGTGTCGATGCGTTTTGGAAAGGCGCGCTCGAAGGGCGATCCGGCATCTCGGCGGTTCGGCACTTCGACGGCCTGCCGATGGAACAGTATCGCTGCCGCGTCGCGGGACAGGTGCCCGACTTTGTGCCGGCGCAATATCTTGACAGCCCGTTGATGGAGCGCGTCGATCGCTACGCACAGTTTGCGTTGGTCGCGGCCAAGGAGGCCTTGGCGGACTCGGGGTTGCCGCTGACGCCGAAGACCAGCCAACGTGTCGGTGTCATCATGGGCGCGGGGATGGGCGGCATGGTCATGGGCGAACATGAAATTACCCAGCTCTACAACGCCCAGCGTCCCAATCGAGTCCATCCGAACTTCATTCCCACGATCACGCTGAACAGCGCGGCCGGGGCCGTGGCGATGGCCACCGGGGTCAAAGGGCCGAACTACACGATTTCTACTGCCTGCTCGTCGAGCGCCCATGCGGTGGGCCAAGCGATGGGCGCCATTCGCACCGGGCAGGCCGATGCGATTCTGGCCGTCGGCGCGGATTCCAGTATTACGCCGCTGGTCTTCGCCGGCTTTTGCTCGTTGCGCGCGCTGTCGACGGCTTTCAATAACGACCCGACGAAAGCGTCCCGTCCGTTCGATGCGAAGCGCGACGGGTTCGTCATGGGTGAAGGCGCGGCCGTGCTGATCCTCGAATCGCTCGCGCATGCCAAAAAGCGGAAGGCCAAGATCTACGCGGAAGTCGTGGGCTATGCCGCGACCAGCGAGGCCTATCACATGGTGATTCCGAAAGAGGACGGCGTTGAGGTGGCGCGGACGATGCAGCTGGCGCTGGACCACGCCGGACTCACGCCGTCGCAGGTCGACTACATCAACGCGCATGCGACGTCCACGGTCGTCGGCGATGCCGTCGAGGTGAAGGCCATCCGCCAACTGTTCCGCAGCAAAGCGGATCGGCTCACGGTCAACGCGACCAAATCACTCATCGGCCATACGCTCGGCGCGGCCGGGGCCATCGGATCGGTGGCCACGGTACTGGCGATCCGCGACGGCGTCGTGCACCCGACCGTGAACCTGGACGAACCGGATCCGGTCTGCGCGTTGAAGGGCCTGTCGGCGCAGGCGCAACCGCGGCGCATCTCGGTGGCCATGCTGAACGCCTTCGGGTTCGGCAGCAATAATGCCGCGGTCGTATTTCGCCGCTATACCGCGTAGAATCATTTCGCAGTGCGCTCCGCGCGAAGGACGACCATGTCGAGAGCCAGTATTCACGCCAAGGTGCTTGCCGCGTTGGGGGATTACCTCAAGCGCGAACCCCAGACCATCCCGGTGCAGGCCTCTCTGCGCGACGACTTGGGATTGGATTCGATGGCGACCATCGAATTGCTCTACCGCGTCGAAGAGGCGTTCGATTTTCAGATCCCCGACCAAGACCTACCAGGGTTGCGGACGGTGCAGGACGTGCTGGCGTATGTCGAAAAGCGGCTGTCGCCGTCCACGCCCGGTCCGTCATCGGTGACACACAAGCCGGGCGCACTCGCCAAGACGGCCCGCCCGCAGGCGGCTGGTAAGAAGGCGGCTGCTCCCGCGGCGCGCGCGACGCCTGCGTCGGAAAAGAAGCCGGCCGCGAAGCCATCGTCCGCGTCGGCCTCTTCTGCGCGGCCTAAGAAAAAACGATAGGTCCATCCACGTGATCATCCCCTCGCCGTCCGTCTCGCTCCAAGAATTGGCCACGTTCGTCTCCGGTACGGTCACGGGGTCGCCGACGTTGCTGGTGACCGGCGTGAGCAATCTTGAAGGCGCGACGGACGGCTGTCTGAGTTTTGTTGCGGGCGACCGGTTTGTAAGCGCCGCGGCGGCGTCCAAGGCCTCGGCCCTGCTCGTGAGCCGTGCCATTCCGGAACTGCCGCAGGCGCAGATCGTTGTTGGGCACCCGGCCTACGCCTTTGCCAAAATCGTCCAACAGTTTTTCTGCCCGCCGTATCGCGCGCTCGGGATCGAGGAGCCGATCTCACGGGGGCATGACGTCCGTATCGGACTGGATGTGTCGATCGGCCCGTTCGTGACGCTCGGCGACCGCGTGACGGTCGGAGCGCGTGTCACCCTCGCGCCGGGCGTCTGCATTGGGGATGACTGCTGCATCGGCGATGACAGCGTGCTCCATCCCAACGTCGTGGTGCGCGACGGCTGTCGCATCGGCCAGCGGGTCGTGATCCACAGCGGGACCGTGATCGGGAGCGATGGATTCGGCTATGTGCAGTATCAGGGGCGGCACGTGAAAGTGCCGCAGCTGGGCGGGGTCACGATCGAAGACGATGTCGAGATCGGCGCGAACGTCACGATCGATCGCGCCACCTTTGGGATGACGACGATTCGGCGGGGCACGAAGATCGACAACCTCGTGCAGATCGCCCACAATGTGGAGATCGGGCCGGATTGCATTGTCGTCGCGCAGGTGGGTATTGCCGGCAGCACCACGGTCGGTGCGCATGTGATGATCGGCGGCCAAGCCGGACTTGCCGACCATTTGCAGGTGGGTGATCGCGTGATGATCGGAGCCCGTTCAGGTGTGACCCGTTCGATTGCGTCCGACCAAATCGTCTCCGGCGCGCCCGCGATGCCGCACGAGACCGCCCTGCGTGCGCAAACCCTCCTCCCCCACTTGCCGGAATTGCGTCAGCAGGTCAAAGAGCTTCAGAAGCGGGTGGATCTCCTCGACGCGCGAAGCACGGCCTCGAAGCCGCGCCCGGCAGCGAAGCGCGGGAAAAAACCTGCCAATCGACGTTCGGGCCGCAAGTAGCGCGCTTCCGGCGCGCCTTCCACATCAGGAACTTCCTGCAGCCGCTCCCCTTTGATTACAGGCGCGTACTCGTCGCCGCCGGTCCCCACAGTTCTTTCCATGAATACACTCTGGCGCAAAAGAAGCCGGTCCAGGGCAGCAGGTAGGAGGAGACGGCATAGACCGATCCCCAAGCCGCGGCACTGAACGACAGGCCCAGCAACGTCGCGACCGCCAACAGGTACCAGAGCGGCACCCAGCGTCGACCCGGATGCTCAGGCCCACCAGCGAGCAGCGCGCGGCGGCGTGATCGGCTGCGCTGTTTTGTCGGCGAGGCGCTCAAGCGTGCGGAGAAAATTTCCGGGTAGCGGCCGAGCACGTAGCGGTGGTAGCGGGACTGCCCCCATCCGGTGAGGGCTCCGATCATGGCCAAGGCCGTACTCTGGAGAAAGGTCATGGGCTCATAGGTCTCGGACAGATACTGGTAGATCAGCCCCATCGTGGAGGCGATGAGTAGGATGATCCCCAACAGCGCCGAAGGAAACACCACATGCGAACGCAGGTATTCTTTGGCCCTGGAGGCGGTGGAGGAATCGTGATGGGGGGAAATCAACTTGGCCACGGCGTCGCAGGCTCCTTTCGCACTCGTTGGCACAGGGTCATAAAATGCAGCGCATTATACCCATGCCGTTCCACCACGTCCTCCCCTCCGCAGCACTCTGCGGCTCTAGAGAATAGGCCCTAGGTGGAGCCTAAGCCGTCTGTACGGATCGAACAGACTTCGAGCGCAGCTCAACTTTTAGGTGAGCCTGTGGGATGCTCATTGGGCCAACAAAGCCCGAAATGGGCCCTACCCTGTGGAAAGCCGTGCTGAATGCGGCTGAAAAATTCGCACGCGCCGATTCACCTGATGCTCATTGCCGCTTTTTGCGTGGGCATGAAGGAAGCTGCATGAACACAAGGAGTTAGGCGCAGACTCTTCACTTTCGACTGTCAGGTTGCGGGGATTGAGATGGTGGGGATGTTACGCGAGGATTTTCCCATCCACAGTTTCTGTGCATGGCTTGTGGATAAGCCTGTGGGCAATCCATCAGTACCTGGCAATAGGGCATGGGCTGGCGGGTTGCACAAGAAATAGGCCATTCAGTCCCTACGATTCCAATAGGTTAGCCATGCCTTACCAACCTATGGACTGGTCCTGAATGAAAACTATGGACGAATAGCTCTAGTGGATGTTTGCGTGAACAGCGAAGCGAGTAGGGAGAATACGGAACCTATGCAGCGGCGTTATCGGGCCTGTGGAGCTCTTCTGCGCCGACTATGGATGACGAGCGGGATGGCGGTTGGCTCGACAAGGGCTGCACTTTCACGGCTTCCTGGATTGCCGTCGCAATCTCGTCGAGACTCTCGAAGAGCGCGGCAAACTCATCAGAATACACACTTTCCGTCTTGTGTGTGGCCGATGTGGAGGGTTCCGGCTGCACGGTCTTCTGGTGCGACATTGCGGGCTGAGCATTGTCAGACGGCGCGGCAGGCACAACCGAGGCTGATGAGCTGGTCGTCGACACTGGAACCTGAGGAGCCGGTGCAGCCGCAGGGGCCGGCCCTGGCTGTCCCGCATAGGGTTTCGCCGCCGGGACCTGTGACGCCTTGACCGTACCGGTCACATAGAGCGTGGGAATAGCGGACAAGTCTTGGATGGCGGACGTCATACCAGGCCGAATGGAGATCTCTTTCAGGCGTATGACCGGACGGAGTGGAAACCGAGGATTGAGGCGGATCACAGTTCCCATTTCTCCGGTATTCAACCGAACCTGCGTGCCCAGCGGATAGACCGAAATCTGCTCGACCAGCGCTTTCAGCACCTCGCGCGGAAACGCCGCCCGTTCCTTCTGAATCAGCTCATGGACCGCTTCATGAGGCGCCAACGGCATTCGATAGGGGCGCGGAGAAATGAGCGCATCGAAAATGTCGCAGATGCCGATGACGTGGGCGAATTCGTGAATCGACCGTCCCTGCAGGCGGTCGGGATAGCCCTGCCCACCCCACCGCTCATGGGCATGGCGGATGACTTGCGCCAGCCAGTGATAGTCGCTTCCTAGGGCGGCCACGAGATCATGGCCTGCAAACGGGTGCCGTTCCAGCACCGCGCGTTCGTCGAGGGTCAGCTTGCCGTTCTTCGACAGTAACGAGGGCGGCAACGTAAAGATGCCGATGTCGTGCAGCAAGGCGGCCAGCGTGAGCCGGCTGAGTTCATCCCCATAGAGGTTGAGGCCCATCCCCAACTTCGTGGCAAAGATGCCGACATGCACCAAGTTGGAGACGATCGGGTCGCTGTCCGATGCCGACAGCGCTTCCGATACCAGCGCATCATCCACCAGCAGCGACTGTGTAATGCCCTGCGCCGTCCGCTCCATGGCAGACAGGTCGAGTGCGGCTCCCGCTGCAATGGTGCGGCGTACCGCCCACAGTTCCTCCGTCGCTTGCGTATACCACTGGCTCATCAACGTCGTCCCCTCCACGCCCGGCGCGCTTAGGCCGCCATCAACGTTGCAACAGCGTCTCGTTCGACCTGCCCGGCCGCGCTCCAGTCCTGCACGTCCGGCCCGATCGTCCGCACGCGGGCTTCGACCAGTTCAAAGCGATGCGGCGACATGGCAATCTTCCGCTCCGCGACCAAGCGCACAAAGGTCGAGGCGCCTTGAAAAAACTGCATGAAGCTCTGTGCATGGCGCTGGCGCGACAACTCCACCAATTGATCCAGCGTCGCCAGCAGCGCCTTCCATTGCTCGTCGGACACGCGGGACGGCTGCAACATGGCCGCCTTTGCGGCGGTCACCGAGGCGCCGATCGCCGGCAGCGCGCTGGTCACGCGCTGTACGTAGTCTTCGTCGGCGCGAGCCGTTTCGGCACAGAACTGTTGAATCGCTTCCGTATCGACCTGCGACACTCCGCGATCCAAGTCCGCCTGTACCCGCTGGATGACGGCGTGCAGGATCTGGCGAGCGCGTAGGCCCCTGTGCGCGTGCGACCGACGCAGGTCGTGCAAGGCCGTGAGGAGATCCTTGGCGCGTCGGAGATCAACAGACGGCGCCTCAAAGGAGATTGTGGCTTGGGTTTTCGTGTTTTCGGCTACGGCTGCGGTGATGTCCCGCAAAGCCTGACGCATGGAGGCGAGGGTCTCAGCGGCCTCGGGCACATCCGGCGTGCGCAACCGTTCGGTGACAGGGAGCAGGCTGAAGACAGATTCTTGAATACCGGGCAGGTCCACCGTCGCGGCAGAACCGCCGAGACTCGTCAGCCCACGCACGATTGCGTCGATTGCCTCGGGTGCGGCCGATGGATGGCCCACCTCCTCAAGCCGCACGAGTGATGCGAGAATTTGCCCAAGCCACTCGTAGGCCTCCATGGCAAAGAGGCCGAGCAGCTCATTCTGGAAATCGTCGTCGGGTGCAGTGTCGTTCGACATGGCGTGCGATCGGTCTGGGGCCTACCCTTCTGTTGCCGTTGGACTCACAGGCTAGCGATCGTTCTGTCCCAATTTCGACGCCAGCCCCGCGATCTGGCTGAGCTTCCGCGCCATATCTTCAAGCCGTCGATTGGCCTGCTCGGCCGATTGTTCGGCTTCGGTGACACGGCCGGTTAGTCGCTCGCCACGCTCGGTCGCTGTCGCCAGGGCCGATTCCAGCTCCGGCACGCGGTCGGCCTGGGATCGCATCTGCTGCAGCTCTGCCGTCAGGTCGGCGTTGCGCTCACGCTCGTGGGTGAGATTCTCCTGAAGGCCTGCCATTTCAGCGCGCAACTGCGCGATCTCCGGTAAGCGTGCGTCCAACTCCTCGACCTTAATTTTCTCGGCACGCAGATTCGCTTCCGTCGTCCGCAACGTGACTTCAAGCTGCTGCATGCGGCTCACGCGCTGCTCCAGATCCGTCACCTGTTGTACCAAGATTGCTTCCGCCGCTCGCTCCGCAGTCAGCGCGGCTTCGAGATCTTTGGTCTTCTTCATCAAGTCCTGCGCGGCAGAGACGGAGGACGACAACTTGGCCAACCGTTCACGCTCCGTCGCCAAGGCCGTTTCCGCTTCACGCCCACGCTGCACGTCCACCTGGGCTTCCGCCAGCGCGTGACGCGCCTCGTCCCCAGCCTGGCGCTCCCGCTCAAGCTCTGCTTCGGTGATCGCGAGTTTGTGCGCGGCTGCGTCGGCCGTTTCCTGTGCGGCGGTCAGGGCCGCCGTGCTGTCTTTCGCTTCTGCGAGCGCTCGCTCCAACTCAGGCACGCGTGCGGCGGTGTCACGAGCGTCCTCCAGCGCGCGCTCAAGGTCGGCCGTGCGACCGGCCTGCTCGCGCAACGCTTCCAGCTCACGAACCAACGCCGAGACCCGCTCACGCTCTGCAGCCAAATCGGCTTCCAGTTCAGCCGCCCGGCTCGCCTTCAACCGGTAGGCTTCCATCTCTTCGTCGCCCGCACCAGACGTCTTGGTCGGCGCCATCGGCGAGGTCGGCTGCGGCGGCACCAGCGACAAGGTCGGCGCCACGCTGGGCGGCGCCACGATGGGAGGGACGTCCGAAAGCTTGAATGCTGATGAGACCGATTCAACCGCGGTCGGTTCACTCTGTGGCGTTGGTACCGGTTCCGGCTCCGACTCCTGATTCTTACTCAGCAGCGCCGAGACTCGATCTTGAAGTGATGTGCCCTGAAAGGGTTTCTTGAGGACGCCGTCGGCCTTGCAGGACTCGGCCTGCTTGGTCACGTCGTCGTTGACGATGCCGGAAATCAACAGCACCGGAATCGTGGCGAGCTTCGCATGTGTTCGTACGTAGCCGCACACTTCGTACCCGCTCTTGTCGGGCATGATGACATCCGACACGACCACGTCGGGCGGCTCTTTTTCTAAATGGGCGATGGCTTCTTCGGCGTTGGCCGCCAACGTCACCGTCAACCCGGCTTCCTTCAAGAGCCGTTCAGCCACTTTGCGCACCGCAATGCTATCGTCGGCGACTAACACACGAGGCATAACGTACTCCCTTATTCCTACGGACCATTCGTGATAGACGATCGGTTGTGTTGCGTTACGCAGCCTGAGCCGTCCGCTGGGCAAGCGACTGATAGGAGATCAGCGGAATTTCAACCCCGCGATGCGACCAGAACCCCACGGTGCCGGGCCGCGAATCAGGCACCATGCGAATCATAGCAAGGTCGGCACTTTCAAGCGACGGGATTTGCGAATCCACGCGCACGGCGACTTCTTCCCGCCCCCATTTCACCATCACACAGAGCGGCTGTTCCGACGCGGCGGTAAGACCCCACAGCGCCGCCAGATCGTGGACGGCATGGAGTCGTCGCCCGCGGCGGACGATCTCATGCAGGTGCGGCGTGGTGCCGGGCAGTCGCATACTGACGGGCCACGGCTCGACGCTGCCGACTTCCGCCGCTTTCATCGCAAAGGCCTGTCCGCCGATGGTGAAGATCACCAGCGGCACGAGCCGTCGAGTGGCGTTCGTGGCACTGGTCTGTTTCGCACCCCTGAGCATCGACGTTGTCCTCGCGTTATCGCACGGCCGCTGTCGTGGCGGCAGATTCTGGATCGTGCACCATCCAATCGGGATTCACGATGGCCGCCATGCCCTCGCCATACAAAAACAATCCGCGGAGCCACACGCGCTCCTCCCCGCTGAAGAGCGGCGAGAGTGGGTGAATGGCGTCGCGACGAATGTCCGTCAAACCCAAGACGCGATCGACGGCAATCATGCAGCGCCCCTGTCCGCGATGGCACAGGACGAAGCGCGTGTGTGGCGTGATCGGCCCTTGAGCCAGCCCGAGGCGATCCGACAAGCCCGTCATGCGGTAGGTCTCGCCCAGCAGCATGATGTCGTGCCGCGTGCCGACATCCTCCGGCGTGAGCACACCGCGCACCGTATCCGCCCAGACGGCGAGTGTCGCGTCCTGCACCTGCACGACGAGAAACCGCACCATCAGGGTGTCGGCGGACGGCCCATTCACACGCTGGCGAAACGCCATGGCAGTCTCTTACGCCTTTCGCGCGGCCGTCGGCGCGCCGACCCACCGTTCGACTTCGGCGATCAAGGCACGCTCTTCCACCGGTTTTGCGATGTACCCGCTCGCTCCGATGTTCAGCGCGAGCTGTTTATGCTTATCCCCGGCGCGTGTGGTCATCACCACGATCGGCACGGTCTGGGTCTGCGTTCGCGCGCGCAACGCTTGGATGACTTCGTAACCGTTCAGTTTCGGCATTTCCAAATCGGTGATGATCATCCGATACGACGTGGCGGAGGCTTTGCGCACACCTTCCTCGCCGTCGACTGCCGTCTCCACCGTATAGCCGGCGCCTTCCAACATGCGCGCCACAAACTTACGAATGCTCAACGAATCGTCGACCAGCAAGATCGCAGGCCCGACAGGCGCAGCGCTGACATCGGCAGTCTCGATGGCGTGCGTCTGGCCGCCCTCGCCTGCGAGGATCTCCCCCACCGCCTGTCGCTGTTCCTGCGCACCGATGCGCGCCACGTCGACGACCAGGATCACGCGCCCTTCCGGATCAATGGTGGCGCCGCTGAAATAGGACCGCTCCAAGATTTTCAGCGCGCCGAGCGGCTTCACGACGATTTCCTGCCGTCCGAGCAATTCATCGACGGCGAGTCCCAGCGTCCCGTACCCGGACCGGACGACGACCACCGGTGAGCCCTGAGGAACAGCTCCTTCGTGACCCGTCAGCGCATGCATGAGCGCTTCGACAGGCACCGCTTCTTCGCCGAGCTGGAGGACCGTGCGTCCCGCAATGTGTTGCAGCGCATCCGGTGCCGGCAGCAAGACTTCGCGAACGGTGGGCAGCGGAATCGCATACCGCAAGGTGCCCACACGCACGAGCAGCGCGGTGGCGATCAACAGGGTCAGCGGCAGATTGAGCGTGAACTTCGTCCCGATCCCCTTGGCTGTCTCAATGTCGATGAACCCGTTCATGCTTTCGATCGTCTGCTTTACGACATCAAGCCCGACGCCGCGACCTGCCTGGTCACCGACCACCTCGGCGGTAGAAAAGCCTGGCAGGAAAATGAGTTTCATGGCCTCGGCGTCCGACATGGTCTTGGCGACGTGCGGCGTGATCAGCCCTTTGGAGAGCGCCTTTGCCTTCAACTTCTCGGGATCGATCCCGGCGCCGTCGTCCTCGATTTCAATGATGACGGCGTTCCCGCGATGGGCCGCGTGCAGATACACGGTGCCCACGGCGGGTTTGCACGCTGCGATTCGGGTTCCGGTCGGTTCGATCCCGTGATAGACCGCGTTGCGGACGAGGTGCACGAGCGGATCAACCAAGCGTTCCACGATGCTCGTGTCGACTTCGGTCTGTTCACCGGAGGTGACGAGCGTGACGTCCTTACCGGTTGCTCGCGCCATTTCGCGCACCGCGCGGCGGAACCGAGTAAACGGTGTGCCGATGGCCACCATGCGGGCGCGCGCGATTTCGTCGCGCATGCTCAGCGTCAGATGGTGGAGCTGGCTCATATCTTCTCGGGCGTTCCGGATGGAGCCCGAGAGCTGCACCATGGATTCGGTGACGTCCGCCGTCACTTCCGAGATACGACGCGCCAAAATGTTGAAGTCGTCGTACTTGTCGAATTCCAACGCGCCGAAATCTCCCAGCCCCGGAATGGCCGGTATGGTGTTCTCGGCGGGCGGCGATTGGGGTCTGGGGGCCGATGGGGTCGAGGCGGAGGAGGTCGGCATCGTGAAGGAATGCTTTTCTTCGAATCCGCGCACGGTGTCGAGCATCTTGCCCTTGAACGTCTGTACCTGGTTGGCCAGTTGTTCCAGGGCGACCAGCCGTTGTTCCAAACGGCCGCGACCGATGACCAGTTCGCCCACGAGGTTGAGCAGCTTTTCCAGACGCTCGCGGTTGACGCGAATGACGTCGCCGGCCTGCATGGCGCCTGACTCTTCTGCCGCCGCACTGCTCTTCGGCATGGCGTCGAGCACCGTCTCCGATGCGGACGATGGCGCGGTCGAAGACAACACATCCAGCGGCGTGCCGTCCCCTAACCGTTTCAAATCGCCCACGACCGTGCGAAACCGGTTGCGGACCTGCGGCAACATGGAGGGATCGCGCCGCATGAGGAGGCGCACGAGATCGACGGACTTCAAGATGACATCCGCCATGCCGGGCACATAGGTCGCACGCTTCTCGCGGATCGCGCCCATCAGGTCTTCGACGTAGTGGATGAGGTCGCCGATCGGCGTGAAACCCACGGTGAAGGAGGAGCCTTTCAGCGTGTGCGCGATGCGAAAGAGATGATTGATCAGCTCCGCGCTCTGCGGATCCTTCTCTAACTTCAAGAGATAGGACTCCAGACCTTCCAAGTGCTCCTGAGCTTCGGGCACGAAGTAGGACAAGACCTCCGCATCCAAGTCCGGGAGCAAATAGGCGTCGGTCAGCTCAACTGCCTCGGATGTTACGACCGGCTCCGGCGAAACTGTCGTGACAGGCGCGGGAACCTGTGCGACGGTTGGGACTGCCTGCGCCAGATTCGACGACACGGATTCCGCCACCGTGGCCACAATCTGTTGTGGGGTCAAGTCTGGTGTTAGCGCAATCTGGGTCGTGGCGCCAACCGTGCTGTCGGGATCTGTGACGCTGTCAGAGGATGTTGAAGGTGTGCTACTCTCGACCAGCCTCGCGACCTTCTTGATCAGGTGGGGAATGTCCTGCTGCAGGGCCATAATGTCGTCGGACTGACGGGCGATCAGTCGCGCCACCAGGGCCAGCATGTCGCGCGTCGACGCGAGAACCGGCTCCGGCAGCGCGGCACGTTGATCACGCAGGCCTCGGAGCACATCTTCCAAGGGCAGTGCCACATCGCCGATGACTTGGTAGCCCACCGTGTAGGAGGAGCCCTTGATTGTGTGGATCGCGCGGAAGAGGTGATGCAGGCGGTCTTGGTCGTTGAGATTGTCCGCCAATGCCGCGACATGGTCACGGGCCGTGGTCAGCAGCTCTTCGATTTCAGGAACGAAATACTCCAAGACTTCCGCTTCGATGCTCGGAAGGATGATCTCTGCGGTCCAATGGGTGAGGGCTTCGGACTCGTCGGGCATGGAGGGCGACGCTTCGGCAGGTGCGACAGAGGATGCGCGTGCGTCCGGCTCCGCCCCCCCGGCCTCGCTGTTGGGATCGGAGAGGATCGCTTGATAGCGCGCGCGCCACTGCTCAGCATCGAACGGCAACTCTTTGCCGGTCGCCGTCAGTGACGCCAACTGGTGCTTATAGACCTGCGCCAGATCGCGCAGCCAGGACACGACTTTCGGCCAAATGACCGCGGGGGTTGCCTTGGCATGTTCCAAGACATCTTCGACCAACCCGCCGAGGGCCGACAGCCCCATGAATTGATAGAGCGCCGCGGCGCCTTTCAACTTATGGCCGACTCGATAGTGTTCGTACAGCTCATCCTGGGACGGCCATTGCGCGTCCGTCGGATAGAGGGCCGCGACGAGGATCTGAAGACCCTCGTCGCCCTCTGCCACAAACACATCGATCAGGGTGTCGCGAATCGACTCGTCACTCATGCTCGCTCCCGCCTTCCTGGCGCCTGACGTGCGACGCGTTCGTCGCCACGCTTAGGCGAGCTTGAATTGACCGACCTGTGTGGTCAACGTCTCGGCGAGCTTCGCCATTTCTTCGATGGTCTGCCGTGTGGTGTCGGTCGCCTTTTGCGTCGCGACGGCACCGCCGGTGAATTCCTTCAGCGAACGACCGACCTTTTCCGTCGAGGTGGACTGTTCGTTCGCGCTGCTCGCGATGGCGACCGCCAACTCGGCGGAGCGTTTCGCGATCGAGGAAATTTCTCCGAACACTTCACCGGTTTTCATGGCCGAGGCGGAGCCCGCTTCCACGGCCTGCGTTTCGTGTTCCATCGCGACGACCGCGTCTTGCGTTTCCGTCTGAATGGTCTTCACGAGGTCTCCGATCTCGCGCGTGGCCTGCGTGGAGCTTTCCGCCAGTTTCCGGACCTGGTCGGCGACGACCGCGAATCGGGCACCCGCCTCGCCGGCGCCCGCCGCCTCGATGGCGGCGTTCAGCGCGAGCAGGTTGGTTTGGCTCGCAATGTCGCGGATGGTCGACACGATCTGACTGATTTCCAACGACCGGTCGCCCAGTGACTTGATCTGCTTAGACATGCGTTGCACCGCGCCCCGGATTTCCTGCATGTCATGCACGGTGTCTTGCACGGCTTTGCGGCCGCGTTCCGTGGCGACCAACACTTGCTTGGCCGAATCGGACGACGAGGTGGCGGTTTCGGCCACCTGCTTCATGCCCTGCGTGAGCTGTTCGACTGCGCTCAGGGTGCGGACGGATTCTTCCGCCTGGTGACGCGCAGTGCCGGACATCTGCGACGCCGTATCGCGCAAGGTGCCGGCCGACTTGTTGACGCGATCGGCCGCCTCACGCACCTGCCCGAGCAGCTTGCCGAACCGACCCAACATCAGGTTCAATCCGTCGGCCAAGTTGCCGAACATGTCCGCGGTGACTTCGCCGCGCTTCGTCAAGTCGCCTTTACCGACCTCGGAGACCATGACAAGGAACGCCATCAGGCGCTTTTGCATCATGTCGCGTTCTTCCTCGGTGGACACCAACGTGGTCAACCGGTCCAACATGGCGTTGAACGATTTGGCCATCTGGCCGAACTCGTCGTTGGTTTCGACCTTGGCGCGCGCTTGAAAGTTGCCGTTGGCCGCTTGCGTCGCGACGTCGGCGATGTGAATGACGTTTTGCGCAAAGAAGTGCGCCAAGCGATAGCCGAACCACAGGCCGAAGGCCACGGCGAGAATACCGCCGACCAACATGAGGTTTTTCCCGTTGTCGGCAATGCTTCTGGCGTCTTCGTTCAGGTCGTGGGCGATCGCGGTCATGGTCTTGACCTGCTCGCTATGCTTTGCCACCGACGCGTCGAACGCCGGGGTCAAGTTGACCGTCAACGCGAGAATACCCAGTTCGCGCATCTGCTCGGCCTGCTCCGTGGACAGCTTGCGATCAAAACTGTCCATGTAGGCGTCGAGCGCCCCCTTGGACTCTTGGAAATAATGTTCCAGGGCGGGGCGCAAGGCGTCATAGCCTTTCCGTTCGTCGAGTCCGTCCTTTGACACGCGCATCTCCAAGCCGGCGTAGGTGTCGAGCTTTTGCTTGATGGCTGTTTCATGCGTTGCCAGGCGCGCCAATTCGGGCTCGGCGTCGGACTTACGCGTGACGGAGGCGACCTGCAGGAGGGTCTGGTGATGGTCGGTGAGCGCCGTCCCGACTTCGTTGAAACTGGCAAGGGGTACGACGTAGCTTTCGAACACCGTTTGGGAGTCAGCGGCCAACTGTCGCAGCTTGAAGTAGCCCAGTCCCGCGATGAACAAGATGACGACGCTGATGAGGCCGAATCCGACGATCAGCTTCACCTCCGTGCGCTGATCGCGGAACCACGGCATTGTTTCCAATGCCAAGAACGATTGTGTCTGCTTCTTCATGACGCGCTCCTCCTTGTCGCTAAGCTCCAAACTTCGTCATCGGGAATCGGGACCATCTACGAGGGGTTGGGCGGAGACCGCACAGCGCCCGATCGGGCGCCGGGACCAACGCACCGGCTTACCCGCCTTCAACCCCGGCCAGTAATGTGGGGACCTCCACCATGCCGCCCATTCGACCCTCGAACGACACCATGGCCGAAATGAACGGTCGCGCGGCGCGGTCCTGCTGCGCCGGCGGCGCCAAGAGCGTGTCTTTGGCGACGGTGCGAATTTCCGGCACATCGTCGACCAGCAGTCCGGCCTGCTGGATCCCGTGGCTGATGACCACGGCGTACTTTTGTCCGGCCATGTGCCCGCCCAGCCCCAGCGCCGCCCGTACATCGACCAACGGCATGATCGTCCCGCGCAGATTTGCGACGCCGACGATCACCGAAGGCATTCTGGGCACGGGTGTCAGATGTTCGACCGGAAAGACCTCTCGGACATACCGGAGATCGAGGGCGAAGAGCTCGCCGCCGATCAACGCCAGACAGACGCGCAGACTGCCGCCGGGAGATGGGCCGGCGGCCGTTGCGCTGGGAGCATGTGAGACATCGGGGGACATCATGGTCGAGTGGATTCCAGATTCCGGCGTAGGCGCCGCGAACTTAGTGGAGCGCCCGCTTGACCGCGGTCAACAGGTCTTCCGACTTGAACGGCTTCACCACATACCCGTTGGCGCCCTGCTGCTCGCCCCAGAACTTGTCGCTGTCGTTTCCCTTGGAGGTGCAGAGCACCACCGGAATATTCTTCACGCGATCGTCGCTCTTGATATCGCGGCAGGCTTGGAATCCGTTGCGGCCCGGCATCACGACGTCCATGATCACCAGGTCGGGCTTCTCGACCGTGAGCTTGTCTTCGAGTTTGTCGGTGTTTGAGAACGTCACCACCGTATGGTTGGCCGCCTTCAAGAAGCCTTCGATCATTTGCGCCTCGGCGAACGAGTCATCCACCACAACAATCTTGCTCATCGATCTTCCCCTTTCGATCTTCTGACGGTTCGTGTTCTGTGCCTGCTCTCTTCGCACTATATTTGTGACAGCCTGCCGTGCCTGCCCGTGCCTACCGCATCGGGTAGACGACGCTTAACGCACCGGCCAGGTCGCCGTCCTTCCAGCCTTCCTTCCGCATGCCGGTGATGTCCCGTTCACCCTTCGGGTTGCCGTGACAGGAGAGGCAGGAGGAGGACGCATATTCCGGATCCATCAAGCGATAGACCGGCTTGCCGTTCAACATCGTCGCCTTGGCGTATTGTTGGCCCTTCGGATGGCGCGCATCGGAGAACAGGCGCAAGACTTCGACTTCAAAATCATCCGGGCGATTGTTCGGATTGCGATAGTCGTTGCCGGTCAGCTTGATGCGAATGCCCGTCTTCTTATAGAAGCGTTCACCTGTCTTCCGCGCAAAGATGGCGGGCAGGAAGCCCTTGAAGGACACGCCTTGCTTATTGATGACGACCTGCGCGTCATCCACCACTTCCTTTTCGGCTTCCAGCAAGCTGAGCAACACGCTCTGCTGCACGGTGTTGCTGCTGCGGGACAGGTCGATCTTCGTCTGGTTCCGGAACCGCTCTGCCACCTGCGCGGCCAGGAAGTCGCCCGTGAAGCCCTTCCCCGCCTTGCTGGCATCGTTGATCAACTCTTGATGCTCGGAGACGACGCCGCGTCCCAACTTCACCAGCTTGATAAGCAACTCGCTGGTCTCCCCTTCTTCAGAGGCGAAGGCCGGGGGAGCCGCAACTGCGAGACTACCCGCGACCAAGAGGCTCAGCATCAGAGCAGCAGCCGTGCGCACCTTCATAGCATCCTCCGTAGCAAGACAACGTGATCAAGGTTACACACCTCGAAAAAGTATAGCGCCAATCTGTAAACGCGCTAGTGACGTTCCGATGTCTGTGTCGCGCGGTAGAGGCCGGCCCCTGCCGCAGGCACAGTGAGACTTCTACGAGGCTACTTATGCGCCGAGGTGCGGAAATCTCAAAATGAAATACGAAAATGCCGCAGGAGTGAGGATGCAGGGGATGGAGCCGTGAGCGGCTGGAGTGGTGCCCGGCCCACTGCGCGGGTGCACGAGCCCGTTCCGGACACCCGCAGAACGACCATGTCTATAAAGGAGGAGGACGTAGTCAGACAGAGCGAGGGAACTGGACGGAACACGACGTCTTGCGGGCGGTCATCGACCAAGCAGGCGGTCGAGCGTGAGATGTGCCGCCACATGGTCGGCCCAGCGATCCAGCGCTGCCTCGCGTCGGGCCTGCACGTCGTCGTCCGACGGTGGAGATGTCGGCGGCAGTCCCTTGCGGAGTCGCAACCGGTTCAGCCAGCTGGTGCGGAACGGCTCTGTATCGAACAGTCCATGAATGCTGCTGCCCCAAACACGACCGCCCGGTGCGACCGTCCCCTCAGTTTCACTGGTTTCACCCGCCTCACCGGATGAGGCCGATGGGGCGTGAATAGCAAAGCAGGGCGCCATCGCACCGCGCACCGGACGGCCCATGTGAATCTCGTATCCGCGGATGACGCAGTCGCTATCCGTATCCAACCCGATGACGGTGCCGGAAATTTGTCGGCAGACCTTTGGTGCCTGCAGCGTGGTGACGACATCCAGCAGCCCCAATCCATCCGCAGCACCGCCCTCTTCGAGATGGTCGGGATCCGCGATGGACCGGCCGAGGATTTGATAGCCGCCGCAGAGACCGACCAGTTCCCCGTTCCGCTCGACATGCGTCGCCAATGCCGTTTGCCAGCCCCGTTCGCGCAGGGAGCGGAGGTCGGCCAGCGTATTCTTGGTTCCCGGAATCAGGATGGCGTCCGCGCCTGCTGCGTCGGCCGGACGCTCTACATAACGCAACGCCACGTCCGGCGCCTCAGCCAGTCGGTTGAAATCGGTGAAGTTACTCATGCGCGGCAGCAGCACCACGGCGATATTTACCGAGGTCGGCGCAAACGCACGCGGTTCCATGCCGCCGCGGTCGAGGCTATCCTCCTGATCCAATCCATGCAGACGGAGATAGGGCACCACGCCCAAGACCGGCACTCCGCCCCGCGCTTCGATGAACCGTACCCCCTCGGTGAACAGCGATGCGTCGCCACGAAATTTGTTGATCACGATGCCTGCGACGCGCGCGCGCGCGTCCGGCGGCAGCAGATCCAACGTCCCGAGCACCTGCGCGAAGACGCCGCCGCGATCGATATCGGCCACCAGCACCACCTTGGCATCCGCATGGTCCGCCATGCGCCAGTTCACCAGATCGCGCGCCATCAAATTGACTTCCGCCGCGCTCCCCGCCCCTTCGATGACGACCGCATCAGCCTCCGCACAGACCCGTGCATAGCTATCCGTAATGGCCTTCCACAGGGGCGCTTGATCGCGGTAATAGTCCGCCGCGTCCACCGCCGTCACCGCATGTCCTTGTATCACCACCTGGGACCGTCGGTCGGATTCCGGCTTCAGCAGAATGGGATTCATGTGCACGGAGGGCTCGCGCCCACAGGCCCAGGCCTGCACCGCCTGCGCGCGTCCGATTTCCCCGCCCTCCAGCGTCACAAAGGAATTGTTCGACATGTTCTGCGCCTTGAACGGCGCCACCCGTCGCCCCATGCGGCGCCAGAGGCGGCACAGGGCGGTGGCAATCAGACTCTTGCCCACATCGGAGCCCGTTCCCAATACGGCGATGGCCTGCGGCTGGGGCGTTTGTGGCCGCGGTTGTGCTGCCGTCATTGCGATGGACTCCGCTTCTGCCGAGGGCGGCGCACATGCGTCGCGCGCCAACGTGCTTCACGGGCAAGCCCTTTCGTCACGGAGAGCGCCGCCGCTCGAGCCAGCATGGCGCCCAACTGTGTATGCATCCCGCTATACCGTTCGTATGGACCGGTCCCATCGAGCCCGCAGACCAGCACCACCGCATCCGTGCCGGTCCCGGTGGCGCCCTGGGCTCCGGCTTGCGTCCTCACGCGATGATCCCGCAGCACGCCTGTTTTGCTTTCCGTGATGACCTGCACCGCGCCGACCATCGCCGCGGGCGTCATGCGCACATTGGTGATCACGATCAGGTTGATGGTGCCCACCTGCCCTCCTGCGGAGGCCTGTACGGGAGCGGGCCAATCTCCAGCGCGGACGGCATTGCTCACGCCGACCGTGGCAAAACAGTCCACCCAGAGTGCGCTGGATCGCAGGCGCGTTCGCACGAGCTGCGTCATCGGCACTGCCGTCATGAGACCGACAGAGGCAGGATCGACCTGGAGCGTGCGCGCAAGCGCGCGCAAGGTCACCGAGGGAGAGGGCCAGCGGGATCGATGCGTTCCCTGCGTCTGCGGGTGCGACGGCACTTGGTGATTCAAGACATAGCGAGTCGTTCGCAGTCCCCCGCCGTGCGGCGCAGAGGAGAGCACGCGGCAGCGGCGGCCCAGGTCGATTACGAGCGTGCGGTCGACGACATGGTGGCTGAGAGGATGCTGTGAGGCGCGACGCAGGCTCATGTTCAGCTTAGATGTCTTGCACCAAACAACGCGCCAGCGCTCGAATGACGCGATCGTTCTCAGGCCGCGTGCGTACGGCAATCCGGAGCGACTGCGGCGTCGCGCCCGGCACGGCGGACGCATCGCGCACAAGAATGCCCTGGCGGCGGAGGCGCGCAGTGACCTGTCGCGCCGGCACTCCCTGCGGCGTTTCGAACCAGATAAAATTCGTTTCCGACGGATACACGCGACAGCCGGGCAAGGATCCCAAGTGCGCCGCCATACGCGGCCGCTCCTGTGCCATAAAGGCGCGACTCCGGCGCGCGTGGTCGACATCTTTCAGCGCGGCCAGTGCGCCGACTTGCGCCAGCACATTCATCGACCAGGGCGGAAGCGCCGCGCGAATCTGTCCGGCGCGCGCGCGCGAGGTGATCGCATAGCCGGCGCGTAATCCGGGCAGCGCGTGGAATTTTGTGACGCTACGCAGGACGATCGTCTGGCGCCACGGCACCGAGGCGCCGCGCACTGAGACCTTCTCAGCGTAGTCGGCAAAAGCTTCGTCGAGAATCAGGAGAATATTGCGGCGAGCCGCGGCCCGAGCCAGGCGCAGGACCGTTGGCAGGTCCACCGCCTGTGCAGTCGGACTGTTGGGATTGCAGAGGATCACCGCATCCACCGGCGCGGTCCTAGTGGAACGAGTGCGTTGCAGGGATTCCAGCACTGCGTCGATGGGAGGGCGGTAGCCGGTGGCCGGTTCGGCATGCACCATCGTGACCCGCCCGCCCGCCTGCTCAACTGCCTGAGCATATTGCGAAAAGGTTGGTCCGACGATCAGGACATGACGAAGCTGAAATACCCGTGGAATCGTCGCGATCAATTCCGCCGAGCCGTTGGCGGCCACGACGCGGTCGATCGGGCAGCGCCAGAGGGCGGCGATCTCGCTGCGAAGCGCGACGGCATCCGGGTCCGGGTAATGCGCAATCAGCGGACGTGCGTGCGTGAGGGCCGGCCAGAGTCGCGGCGAGGGGCCTAAGGGGTTGATGCTCGCGCTGCAATCAAGCAGGTCCGTCAGCGGACGTCGCAGTTCCTTTGCGGCGGCATACACATCCCCGCCGTGCGCATCGCGTCGCTTCACTTCACCACCAGCTTCCGTGCCAGAGCCGGAGGCCCGCCACCGCCGCGGCTAAGGCAATGAGGCTCGCGGCTGCCATGACCCGCAGGCCGTCGTCGAGCACGTCCAGCGTCAGCGCCCGGATCGGATCGCCGAGCAATGGACGCGGGTGCGGCACCCCGTCATAAGTATTCGTACCACCCAGCTGCACGCTCAATGCGCCGGCCATGGCCGCTTCCGGGCGACCGCTGTTCGGGCTGGGATGCTGATCGCCGTCACGCCATGCCATCCGCCACGCCGCGCTCGTCAGCGACCAATCTCCGCGCACCCACCCAGCCGCCAGTCCGATCGCCCAAGCGGCGATGCGCGCCGGAATCCAATTGAGCGCATCATCCAAGCGCGCCGAGGCCCATCCCAGTTCGCGATAGGGTGGCTCACGATGCCCCACCATCGAGTCCAGCGTATTGACGGCCTTGTAGGCGAGCGCCAGAGGCGCGCCGCCGATTGCTAAGTAGAACAACGGGGCGACGATCCCATCGGCCGTACTTTCCGCCAGCGTCTCGATCGTCGCGCGAATCACCTCGGCGTCATCCAGCTGATCCGTATCACGGCCGACGATCAACGACAGCGATCGTCGCGCCCCTGCTAGATCCTGTTCCGAGAGCGCGTGAAACACCGCGCGTGCATGGTCCCAGAGGTCCCTCGCGGCCACCGTGGTCCAGGTGATGACGAGCAGCAGCAGTCCGCCGATCCATGGCGAGAGGATCGCCCCGACGGCAATGGTCCACTCGGCAATGATATAGACCAGTGTCGGCAGCAGCAGTGCCAACGCCACACCGGCGAGACGCAGGCTCGACGGCTCGGTCACGTGCGCGCGGATCGCCCGTTCGGCCGATTGAATTGCCGCCCCGATCGCCCGCACCGGATGGGGGAACCATCGAGGATCTCCCAAGAGCGCATCCAACCAGGCCACCAGCACCAGTAAGCCCGCACTCATGAGGCCTCCATCCACAGGGGCACGGCGAGCAGCAGCGCGATCTCGACGAGTTCGTTGGTCGCGCCGAGCAGATCGCCCGTGACGCCGCCGAACCACAAGCCCCACGCTCGGCGCAGCAGGAACACGAGCGCGCCTGCCACGGAGAGTCCGATCACTGCGTTGACGAATCCGATGCCAAGAAACACAATCATCACGACCCACCCTGTTGCGACCATAAGATGCCGACGTGAGAGTCCGGCCAGAAATCCGGCGGCCAGTCCCCCCTCCGCCCGCGCATAGGGCATGCCCACCGCAGTCGCCACCATGGCCCAGCGACTAATTGCCGGCAGGCACAGCAAGGCGGTCCACCGCGCCTGCGAGGGCAGTGCCAACAGTCCGGCGAATCGCAGGAGCAGCGAGAGCGACAGGCCGGTCGCGCCGAGCGCGCCGATACGCGGATCGCGCATGATGGCCAGGCGCGCGGCCGGCGTGCGGCCGCCGACGAGGCCGTCAACGGTATCCGCGAGCCCGTCCTGATGCAACCCACGCGTCAGCACCACCAGTAGCGTGATCACCAACGCCGCCACCACCGAGGGCTGGAACAGCGTCGACAACAGCAGATCCGTTGCTGCCAGCAGTGCACCGATCGCCAAGCCGACCAGCGGATACCAGGCCATCGATTCCGGCAAATCCGCAGCGGTCGGCTCATGGTGCGTTCGGCTGAGCGGCAGCAGGGTGAGAAAATGCCAGGCGAAGAGGAAGGAGCGCGCGCGCGGCATCATCAGACGCGGTCCGCCACGCCCGCTTCGTCGAATGTGGTCATTTGCGTATAAATCTTGAGTGCCGCCAGGAGGAGGTCGATCCCGAGGCAGGCGCCGGTGCCTTCACCCAACCGCAGATCCAATTCCAGCAACGGCGTGAGCCCCAACTGTTCCAGCTGAACACGATGGCCCGGCTCGACCGAACGGTGCGAGGCCAGCAGATAGTGGCGACAGGTCGGCTGCAACCCGACTGCGATCAGGGCCGCCGCCCCCGCGATAAAGCCATCCACCATCACGGGCACGCGCGCCGCCGCCGCGCCGAGTATCAACCCCGCCAGCCCCGAAATTTCCAACCCGCCGACCGTGGCGAGCACACCTAGCGCGTCAGAGGCCACAGGACGATGCCGTTCCAGCGCCGCTTCCACCACGGCGAGTTTGCGTGCATAGCCGACTTCGTCGATTCCGGTCCCGCGTCCCGTCACGGTCGATACGGGACGCCCCGTCATCACCGCCGTGATCGCCGCGCTCGGCGTCGTATTGCCGATGCCCATCTCGCCGGTTCCTAGGATGCGGACGCCGTCGGCTATGGCCGCCTGCGCCATCTCCACGCCGACCAGCAGCGCCCGTTCCGCTTCCTCGCGCGTCAGCGCAGGTTCGATCAGCAAATTGCGCGTACCGGCGCGTACCTTCTTTTGCCAGAGCCCGGCGATCGTGCCGAACTCATAGGCGACGCCGATGTCGACCACCCGCACGTCGAGCCCGACATGGCGCGCCAACACATTCACCGCCGCGCCGCCCCGCAAAAAATTCAACACCATCTGCGGCGTGACCGCGGCCGGATAGGCGCTCACCCCTTCCAACGCCACACCGTGGTCTGCCGCGAACGTGACGATCGCGCCGCGCGGGATCTCGTCCGCTCCCAGGCCCGGCTGTCCCGTCATGGCCACGTAGTCGGCGGCAAGGCTTTCGAGGCGCCCCAGACTGCCCGGCGGCTTCGTCAGCCGATCCAAGCGCGCGAGCGCGCGCAGACGCAGGCGACCATCGGCGTCCGGCGGGACGATCTGAGCACAGAGCTGGGCGAGTGGGGACTGACGCGTCATTCGGTCTATTCCGTTCGAGCAGAATGTTTAAGCACCATCGGCAAGCCGGCGACCACCAGCACCACGTCATCGGCCGCCGCCGCCACTTGCTGATTGAGGCGTCCGGCCAGATCGCGGAAGCGACGGGACGAAGGCGCGACCGGCACCAATCCCATCCCCAGCTCGTTGCTGACAAGGACGACCCGCGCACCGGTCGCGCGTAAGGCGGACATCAACTGCTCCACCTGAGCCGACACGGCAGTCTCACGCAGGCCTGTTCCCAGAAGATTGCTCAGCCACAGTGTCAGGCAATCGAGCAGGATCGTCCGATAACGATGCCCCTCACGCTGAAGCCAGGTCGTGAGATCGACGGGAACTTCGGAGGTCACCCAGTCGCGCGGGCGCGACGCACGATGCCGCGCAATGCGCGCCGCCATTTCGCGATCACGCCCCTCGCCGGTCGCGAGAAAGACGCGTGGCGAGGCAGGTCCGGCGAGGTCCAGCGCCACCTGACTTTTCCCCGATGCGCTGCCGCCCAAGACCAACAGGATGCGACCGGCGGATGGACGACGCGTTGTCTGGCGGCCTGCAGCCGTTCGTGTAGCCGCGCGGGCAGTCGTCCCTGTAGATCGTCGCGCAGCCGGTCCCGCGGCAGGCGCCCGCTTACTCGACGGCTTTTTTGCCATCACGTTCCCACAGAAATTCCGGCTCGCCCTGGACCTTCGCGACCCAGCGCGCCCAGACGAACAGCGCGTCGCTGAGCCGGTTGAGATACATGATCGACGCCGGCTCCACGGCTTCTTCCCGTGAGAGCGTCACACACTCGCGCTCGGCCCGACGACAAATCGTCCGCGCCTGGTGTAACGCCGCCGCGACGAGTCCGCCGCCGGGCAAAATAAATTCCTTCAGCGGATCCAGCACGGCTTGGCAGCCGTCGATCATGCCTTCGAGGCGCGTGGCGTCGGCTTCGGTGACCTGCGGCATGCCGGGAAATGTTTGCCCTGGCGCCGTGGCCAGCACACCGCCCAGGTCGAACAATTTGTTCTGCACCCAGCGAAGGTCCCCTTCCAAGGAAGCCGCCGGCGATGCCGCGCCCCGCTCGGCCAACAGCGCGCGCACAAAGCCCACCGTGGCGTTCAACTCGTCGACCGTTCCATAGGCCGCGACACGCCGACTATCTTTCCAGACCGACTGCCCGCCCGCCAATTTTGTCTGTCCGGCATCGCCCGTACGTGTATAGACCTTGGTAATACGCATAATCCTCCCGATGCTGCTGTGCGCGTTACGGCGCAGGTGTCGCGGCACGGTGTCGTCGTTCGACCTCGGCCTCGAGCACGGCACCCTGTCCCTCGGCCACTCGCCCCAGGCAGGTGGGACAGAGACAATCCTGAAAGCGTGCGGCAATCCAGGCCATCTGCGCTTCGGTGATGGTGACGGACCCGCACCAACAGCGGTAGCCGACACAACTGAAGGCCTGCCCGCAGGCCTCGCAGGTTTTGGAGACCGGCCCTCTCAAAACTCCACCCCGGCCTGCGCCTTGATGCCCGCGCGAAAGGGATGCTTCACCTGCTTCATCTCCGTCACGAGATCGGCCGCCTCAATCAACTCCGGCGACGCGCCGCGCCCGGTGATCACGACATGTTGCATGGGCGGCCGCGCGCGCAGACGCGGCAGCACCTCGTCCAGCCCGACATAGCGGTGCTGCAGCACAATGTTGAATTCATCCAGGATCACCATCGCGTACGACGGATCGGCAAGAAACTCGCAAGCCCGCGCCCAGGCGCTTTGGGCGAACTGCGTATCGCGTTCGCGATCCTGCGTCTCCCAGGTGTAGCCTTCGCCCATGCGAAGAAACGTCACGCGCTCGCCGAACGACGTGAGAATGCGTTCTTCCGCCGTGTCGATCGCACCCTTAATGAATTGCACCACCGCGACCCGGAGGCCATGTCCGAGGCAGCGCCAGACCATGCCCAGCGCGGCGGTCGTCTTGCCCTTGCCCGGACCGGTATAGACCATCAAGAGGCCCTTTCCCGTCTGCGCGGCGTTGATGCGCGCATCCACCGCCGCCTTCAGCCGCTGCATCCGCGCGAGGTAGTCCTTGTCGTCCATCATGTCAGACTCCGCCGAGTACGCGATTACCTTGTGATCCGCTCCGCGCCGCATCGAGTAGCTGTTGTGCCACCGCCGGGTGACTGGAAAAATGCAGGTGACTGTAGAGCGCCAACGTACGGCCCGCGACCAACCCGTCCTGCCCGACCGGGCGCCCCTCCGCATCCGTGAGCGCACAGGCATAGGTGAGCGGCCCGGTCGGCTCAAGCATCGAATAATGAAACTCGTGCCCGCGGACCGCCGTGCCTTCGTCGCCCAACAGGGAGGGGCGCGTCGTCGTGACACCGCGATAGCCCAGCGTCATGCCCTTGTGACGCATCACGGCCTCGGCGGGAAACAGCCCGACCATGTCGTGCCTGGCGCCCTGGCTATCGCGAATGGCTTGTGTGAGATACATCAGGCCGCCGCATTCTGCATAGATCGCACCGCCCCGTTCCGCATGGCGTCTGATGGCATTCCGCACGCTGTGATTCGCGGCCAATTGCTCGCCGTAGAGTTCCGGGTAGCCGCCGCCAAGATACACCAGATCGACCGGCGGGAGCGCGGCATCGCGCAGCGGAGAAAACCGGATGAGTTCCGCGCCGCCCGCTTCAAGCAGATCGAGATTGTCCTGATAGTAAAAGCAAAAGGCTGCATCGTACGCAACACCCACGCGCACGGACGGGAACGTCCGATCTGCGGCCGGAAGCGGAGCGGCCTCATCGACCGCCGGCGCCGACTGCGCCATGGCTTCCACCCGATCGAGATCGATCGTCGCCGCTGCCGAGTCCGCCAACCGGTCGTAGATCTCGGCCTGACCCTCTTCCACCGCTGTCCGTAGTCCAAGGTGCCGATCCGCAATCGTCACTGCGGCATCCGGTCGAAGGTACCCTAAGACGGAGAGCTGCGTCTCCGCCTCCACGGCCTCGCGCAACAGCCGATAATGTCCTTCGCTCGACACCCGGTTGAAGACCACGCCGCGCAGCTGGAGTGCCGGATCGAACGCGGCATAGCCGGAGGCCATGGCCGCCGCCGACCGCGCCATCCCGCTCCCATCGATCACGAGCAGCACCGGCGCCCGCAGCTGTTTGGCAATCTCCGCCGTACTGCCGCGATCATGACGTGGCGAGCTGCTGTCGAACAACCCCATCATCCCCTCGATGATGGAGAGGTCCGCCCCGCCCGCGGCGCGCGCAAACAGCGTGCGGTTCACGTCCTCGCCCAACATCCAGCCGTCGAGGTTTCGTGACGGGCGTCCCGTTGCCGCCTGGTGATGGCCGGGATCGATGTAGTCCGGTCCAGCCTTAAACGGCTGAACCAGACGTCCCCGCTTGCGCAGCGCCGCCAGCAAGGCCAACGTGACCGTGGTCTTGCCGACGTTGCTCTGCGTGCCGGCTACGACGAGACGCGGAGCGATCATCGCGGTGCGCGCCCACCTGTTCGGCTCACGCGCCACCGCCGAAGGTGACGCGGAGGCCGCCGAAGATCGACCGGATCGGCACGCCCGCGCTGGCGATCTCTTCGTACTTCGCGTTGAACAGATTGTCCGCACGCAGATACACCTGCATATTCGACCGGACGTCATAGCTTGCGGTCAACGACCAGACATCGAACGCGTCCAGGTTCTGCCGCTCGCCGGTGGTGTTGTAGCGGGCCCCGACGTAGCGCCAGGTCAGCGTGAGCCACAGCGGATCGATCGGCTGGTATCCCAGCACCGCCGTCAGCTGATCCGTCGGCCAACGGGGCAGTCGCTTCGCCGTGTCCAAGTCGCGCGCCATCGTGTTCGTGTACGTGACCTGCAGCGTGACGCCGCGCAAACCCTGCCTTTCGCTGGTGTACGTATAGGTGAGTCCCGCTTCCCATCCCTTGGTTGCGGCGTTGCCGAGCTGCAGCGGACAAAAGCCGAACGTGCTGAAGGGCGCGCAAAACACCGGGTCGAACGTCGTCGTGATCAAATTGTCGTAGCGATTCCAAAAGTACCCGGCCGACAGTTTGAGTTGCTTGGAGAACAGAAACTGGTCGACCCCCACATCCATGCTGCGGCTCTTTTCCGCGCCGAGCTGCGGATTGCCGAAGTTGGGAAAATACAGTTCGTTCATGCTGGGCGCCCGAAATCCCGTGGCGTAACTCGCGCGCAGTTTCGTGTCGGTCTCCAGCGAATAGTAACCGCCCGTCATGCGGTAGGTCGTCGCGCTGCCGAACACGTTGTAGGCGTCGTGGCGCACACCGGCCGTGGCGAACACACGGTTCCAGAGATTGAGCTGTCCTTGCGCGAACCCGGCATGCGAACTGAGCACACGCGGCGTCAGCCCTGTGTCGTTCTCGCCCTGCTGCTCGCGAAACTGGTAGCCCACCGTGACCAACAGCGGCTTGGTGACTTGGAGATCATGCTGCCATTCGAGACGGTTGGACTGGACGCGCCTCTCATTGGGATTTGAGAACGGCGTGCTGAACAGGCCCGTCAGCAGGCTACGCTGCGAGGTGCCTGGAAGGTAGAGTGAAGACTCCTGCCCACGCGAGAGCGTGAGCGTCTGCGACCACCAGGTCGTCAGCGGCTGATAGTAGCGCCCGCTGAAGACAAACTCCTGACTCCGCGTCTTGGCCCCAAACACCTCATTCGGCGAGGTGGCCGAGATGTTGTCTAGATTGACGTCCGAATTCATCCACCGCATGGTGAGGTCGAATCGGCCGTCCTTCGGCAAGTCCACACCGACCCGGCCGGAGCCTTGCCAATTGCGGAAGCTGTCGCGCTCCGTCGCGCCGCGCCGATAGTTCACCGCGGAAAAGCTGGACGTGTCCCAACGCGAGAGTGCGAAGCTATAGTCCACCGCGCCCTGCTTGCCGGAGAGCGTGCCGCCTTCCCGCAACGTGGCGAACGACCCATATTCCATAAAGGCGCCGGCTGTGAACGGCCCCTGCCCCCGCTTGGTGATGATGTTGACGACGCCGCCCATGGCGTCCGCCCCATAGAGCATGCTCTGTGCGCCGCGCAGAATTTCGATCCGCTCGATGTTGTCCGTCGTGAGATTCCCGAAATTGTAGCCGCCGAGGGTTGCGCTGTTGACGATGGCGCCGTCGATCAGCACCAGAGTTTGTGCGTCGCTGGCGCCGCGTATCCGCACGTTGGTGCTCGTGCCCGGTCCCCCGTTGGAAAAGACCGCGAGGCCCTGCGCCTGCCGCAGCACGTCGGCCATGTAGCGCAGCTTCTGTCGTTGAATGTCTTTGTCCGTGATGACGTCTACGGCGCTGGTCACATGTGAAATCGGCACCGGCGTCTTCGTGGCGCTGACGACCACCTCATCGACTTGAATCGTCTCGTTCGCGTCCGACCGTCCCCCGGCCCCGGCCGAGTCCGCCATGGCGACCATCTGCTGGTCGGCCGATTCGTCGGTCTGTCCAACCGGTGGTTCCGCAGCGGCGCTGGCCACTCCGGCGCCCCACACTCCTATCGCCCACAGACAGGCACACACCCATCGCCCGCGACCAGTCGCAACGTGCGTCATACTCCACTCCCTTATGGCTCGAAGGGGCGAGATCAAAGGACAGCCGGATGGGTCTCCTGACTTGCGGATCGTCGCTTCCGTGCGCCTTCCCATGTGCCGAAGCACACAGTGGCATCGTGCACGGTCACTCCCCGCTGACAGTGGCGGCACCGTGATGGATTTGCACCATCTTCCCCGTCACCGGCGTGCAGTCTTCAATACTCCCTTACTAGGTAAAAGGCTCTCACACAGTCCCCCATCAGCACGACGGTGGAGCCGGGGACGGACTCCGACCGCTTACAGCACTCGACAAGGACGAGCTCGGCAATGTCAGGCGCGGCCGACCGCTCTGCGGATGCCGATCGACCAACACCTCGCATCCGTAGACCTCACGCAACAGCTCCGGCTGCATGATGGCGTCCGGCGTTCCGAGCCGCACAGCCTTCCCTGCGTGCAGCAGCAGCAACCGATCGCAATAGTGACTGGCCAGATTCAAATCGTGCGAGACCATCACGACCGTGAGCTGCCGCTCGATGCGCAGCCGCGCCAGCAGCGTGCACAATTCCAGTTGATGGTTGATGTCGAGGGACGCGGTCGGCTCATCCAAGCACAGCAGCCGCGGCTCCTGCGTGAGTGCGCGGGCAATCATCACGCGCTGCCGCTCCCCGCCCGACACCTCCGACACCGGACGCGCGGCGAGGTCCGCGACGCCCGTCTCCACCATGGCCTGCGCGGCGTGCGCCACATCGGCGGCGCTGTGCCCGCCCAGGCCGAACGTCCAGGACGACGGCGGTTGATGCGCATATCGCCCCATGAGGACGGTTTCCGCCACCGTGAAGGGAAAGGTCTGGATCGACTCCTGCGGGACGAAGGCCAACACACGCGCCACGTCACGCGGCGTCCATGAGTGAAGCGGCCGTCCCTCCAGTGCAATCGACCCGGCGCTCGGCGTCAGCAACCGCGCCATCAATTTCAGCAACGAGGATTTGCCCGAGCCGTTGGGACCGACGATGCCGAGGATTTCTCCGCGCTGCAGCGTGAACGAGACGCCGTCGACCGTCCAGGTCCGTGACTCGGCGGAGCCGGCATAGCGGAAGCGCAGGTCCGAGACCGTCATCATGGCGGGCATTGCCCCGTTCGCGCCGTTGTCTGTCAAGGGATTCCCAGCAGCCACCGCCGCCATCTCACACCATCCGATCTTTGCGCCGGAGCAACAGAAACAGAAAAAACGGGCCGCCGGTCAATGCCGTGACAATCCCGACCGGAATTTCCATCGGGGCCCAGGCCGTCCGCGCCACCGTGTCGGCTACCATGAGGAACATGCCGCCGACCAGGGCCGAGGCGGGCAGCAGCAGCCGATGGTCCGAGCCCACGAGGAGGCGCACCGCGTGCGGGACGATCATACCGATAAACCCGATCATCCCGCTGACCGAGACCACGGCGCCGGTGAGGACCGCCGTCACCCAGACGATGCGCCGCTTCGCGCGCTCTGTCTCCAGGCCCAACGACTGCGCCGTCTCGTCCCCCATGGTCAGCAGATTCAACAGGGGCGCGTCGCGCATCAGGATCGCGATGCCGAGCACCGCCACCAACACCACGGCGACGAGCACGCTGGATTCCGGCGCCGAGAGCGAGCCCATCAGCCAAGCCATGAGTCCGGCGGATCGGTTGGGATCCATGATCGAGGTGATGAACATGATCAGCGCGGTGAGAATCGCGTTGAGAATGACGCCGACCAGCAGCAGGCTGTGGATCGGCAATCGGCGATGCGCCTGCGCCAACCGCCGCATCACCCACAGCGTGCACAGACTGCCCAAAAAGCCGAAACAAGGCAGCGCCGGGAGTCCGAGCAGCGTCGTGCCGATGCCGAACAACATCGCCAGCGCCGCGCCGAGCGCCGCCCCGCTGGAGACACCGAGAATGTACGGATCGGCCAAGGCATTGCGCAGCAGCGCCTGCAGGGCCACACCGACCGCCGCCAATCCGCCGCCGACCACACAGCCCATCAGGATGCGAGGGAGGCGGATCTGCCAGAGAATCACGCCCGCGGTCCCAAGGTCGCTCGCTTCCGCCGCGTTGCCCGTCGCCCAGAGCAGGAGCACGCGGAGGGCCGTCCGCATGTCCACCGGCGTCGCACCGAACGGCAGACAGAGGACAAAGACTGCGGCTGTGGCAAGCAGCAGCGCCGCGAGGACCGTTCGCACGCGCGTGGTCGTGAGCATCGCGCGCGCGGGCAAGGCCGCGGTTGCGTCGATCGGCCGCACCGCCGGGCGCGCCCCTGCGACGGTGTATCCAACCGCGTTGGGAGGCATGAGCTGTGGTGTGGTCGTCGGCATCGGTACGAAGGCTGGCGCTACTGTGGTTGCGTGCGATCAGGCGGCGATGCGGGATGTAATGTGGAGCCTGCGCTGTTGGACGGTGGCGACGCAGACGGTGCGGGCGTGCTCGCCGACAGTTCCGGATGCAACAGCGTGATCAATTGCGCCAGCGCCTGCGCGACACGCGGACCGGGACGATTCAGGAGATCCGACGGAATGTGTTGCAGCCGACCCTGCTTCACCGCGGTGAGCGTCGTCCATCGGTGCCAGGCCTGTTCCTCGCCGGCGGAGACGCCTTCGGACTTGCCGATCGGAAACAGCAACACTTCCGGATCGCGCTGCAGCACCACTTCCATGCTGAGGCGTGGATAGGGCGCGCCGCTCTCGGACGCCACATTCACGCCGCCGGCCAGTCCGATGAGCTGATCGATAAAACTGCCCGGGCCGACGGTAATCAACGGCTGACTGTTCAAAACGTACAGCACGCGCACCGGCGGCCGACCGGCCACCTGCGCGTGCAGGCGCGCCAGTTCCTCGCGCAGCGACAGGGCCAGGGCATCGGCAGCCGACGTGCGGTTGAGCGCACGCCCTAAATCGTGCACATGGGCCAGGATGTCCTCGATGCTTTCGGAGGCCAGCAGCAGTAACGGAATCCGCAGCGCTTCCAGATTACGGATCAGGTCCGGCTTGATGAAGGTGGTCGGCGCCACAATCAAATCCGGCTGCAGCGCCACAAGGCGCTCGACGCTCGGATTGGCATAGCCGACCTTCGGCTTCTGCACCGCGTCGGCCGGATAGTCACAAAATTCCGTGACGCCGACGACGCGATCGCCCGCGCCGATCGCATAAAGAATTTCCGTGAGGCTCGGCGCCAACGAGATAATGCGCGACGGCGTGTTGGCCAGAAAGATCTTGCGGCCCCGGCTATCCACGAACGTGCGCGGCGCCATGTGGGCCATGAACGGCATGCCGGTTAAAATGCCCGGCTGACGGCGTGTGGTCATGATCGACTCATCCGGCTGAATACCTAATAAAGGTCGGACAACGGGAGAGACCGATGCGGGCGGCATCGGTGAGACATCGGGCCCGGCGTCTGCAGCTTGCGCGATCGTCGGCGCCAATCCCAGCAGCAGCACCAGCGCGATCAGCAGCTGTACCGCCAAGACCCTCGCCGCGGCGGCTACGCTCGCGCAGGCGGACAAGGCCCGCGGCCGGATCGCCGATGCTGCTTGGTTCTCTGTTCTCTCCGCATCCGACGTCAAAATAAAAAATCCCCAAGGCCCACGTGGACCTTGAGGATCGTGCCTGAACGGCATCCCCAATCATTCCCCAGTCCACGAGGGAATAATGCACTCCGATCCGGGGAGGTGTTCTGGCTTCCGGCGACACGACCAGCGTGCCGACTCCGCGCCTTCCCACTTCGTCATGAAGCAGTGGCCTGTGCGGAGCTTTCCCGGTTACAGCGGCGGGACCACGAGGGACTTGCACCCTCTTCCCTTCACCCGGATCGATTTGATTGATGACCTTGTCAGTGACCGAACGGAAGGCACTCTAGGTGAGGCAGGGAAACCTTGTCAAGCCGCGGGGCCGCGATCAAGGCGCGGACGCGTGCGATAGCGCAGCTTCAGCACCAAGATGGCGCAGGCGAGCACCAGCGTCACCGCATTGGCGACGATCACCGGCCAGGCCCCGATGAGCAGGCCGTAGAGCAGCCACAGCGCCACACCGGTGGTGAAGATCAGGAACATCGCGAGCGACACGTCGTCGGCCGACTTGCTGCGCCAGATTTTGACGAGCTGCGGCACAAAGGCGATCGTCGTCAACGTGCCGGCCAGATACCCTAAGTAGACTGACGCATGCTCACCCATCTCGAAGTCTATCCCTTCCTGCCGCGCGGCGCCGCCGTCCCTCTTGCCGGCCTCCGCATCGCCTGCTCCAAGGCCAAGTCCTCGCTCGATTGCGCAGGCAGCCTACCCTGCGGTGGCCTCCTGACGCTACCGGCACCTCATCGCTCGAACAGTGTTGCCTCGATCGCCTGACTGTCGCTGGCTGGGCATCACGCCCCTCACAACGTTCCCGGT
This sequence comes from Nitrospiraceae bacterium, assembly GCA_041908685.1. Taxonomy (GTDB): domain Bacteria; phylum Nitrospirota; class Nitrospiria; order Nitrospirales; family Nitrospiraceae; genus BQWY01. The sequence continues at coordinate 181,364 of JAYREW010000027.1, forward strand.
GGCGTCTTGTGTCTTGCGGATATTGCTGGGCACACTGTTGCTTGGGTTGCGCTCGGGCTGTCGCCGTCCGTCGCCGACTCCCGCTCGCATGATCGGTTACCCGATAGCTATTGTTGTGGGTGGATCGAATGTGGTAGCATCCGCCCTTCTTTTGCAGTCGGTCGAATTCTCACAAGGAGAGTGTGTCGTGGCGTATCGCTGTGAACTCTGCTGCAAGGGCCCGATCTCGGGTCATAATGTCAGCCATGCCAACAACAAGACCAAGCGCGTGTTCAATCCGAACCTGCAGCGCGTCCATGCGGTGATCGACGGGATGCGCAAGCACATCCGCGTCTGCACCCGCTGCCTGCGGTCCGGTGCGGTGAAGAAAGCCGTCTAGGCCTGTCGCCTGTCCGCCGCCGGCGCGAGATCTCGCGCCGCGGCCTGCGGCGCATCCTCCCCGTCCTCGTTCATCCCCTCAACTTCGCGTCTGTCTCTCGGCCGACTTCCACGGCGCTATTGCCGTCGTTAGCCTTTGATGTTGCCGATCGGCCTGAGCGCCGCCACTTTGGTGGTGATACCGGCCTGATCCACCGTCTCCACCACATCCGAAATATTCTTGTAGGCCAGGCCTGCTTCCTCGGCTAATCCCGACAGCGAGACCGCCTTCACGATAATCCCGCGGTCGGCCATCGCGCGGCGCAGCTCGTCGCCCCGCACCTGCCGTTTCGCCTGCGTGCGGGACATGGTTCGGCCTGCCCCGTGCATCGTCGAGCCAAAACTGTCCGCTTCCGCGCGGGCGGTCCCGGCCAGCAGGTACGAGCCGGTCTCCATCGACCCGCCGCAAATCACCGGCTGTCCGACTGCGCGATAGCGCGGCGGCAGTTCGGGGCTGCCGGGCCCATGCGCCCTGGTCGCGCCCTTGCGATGCACGAGCAGGTCGCCTTCCGCGAACCGCTCGACCTTGGCGATGTTATGCGCGACGTCGTAGACCAGCTCCAACCCCAGCGATTCGGCCGATTCCCCGAAGACCGCTTCGAACGCGCCACGTACCTGGTGGGTGATCACCTGCCGATTGGCAAAGGCCGTGTTGGCCGCGCAATTCATCGCCGAAAAATAGCGCTGCGCTTCCGGCGCGCGAAACGGCGCGCAGGCCAATTGCGGATCCTTCACCGTCATGCGGTGGGCACGCATCACCTTCTCAAACACCTTTAGATAGTCCGTCGCGACCTGGTGCCCGAAGCCGCGCGAGCCGCAGTGGATCATGACCGTCACCTGGTCATGGCCGGTAATGCCGAAGGCCTCCGCCCGCACCGGATCGAAGACGCCGTCCTGCGCCACCACCTGGACTTCCACATAATGGTTGCCGGATCCCAGCGTGCCGAGCTGCCCGATTCCCCGCTGCACGGCGTGCTCACTCACCGTGTCCGGATCGGCTCCGGCAATCATGCCGCCTTCTTCGATGGACTCCAGATCGCTCGGCCATCCATAGCCGTTGTCGAGGCACCAGCGCGCTCCGCGACACATGACCGTCTCGAACTCCGGGCGATTCACGCGGACGAATCCGCGCCCGCCGACGCCGGCCGGCACGCGCCGAAACAACTCGGTCATGAGGGATTCCAGTTTGGGCTGCACGTCCGCCAACGTGAGATTCGACCGCAGCAGCCGCATGCCGCAGTTGATGTCGTAGCCGACGCCGCCGGGCGAAATCACGCCCTCGCGCACATCGAAGGCGGCCACGCCCCCGATCGGAAACCCGTAGCCCCAATGTCCGTCCGGCATGCAGAGGGCATAGCGTTGAATCCCCGGCAGGCAGGCGACGTTGGTGAGCTGCTCGAACACGCCCGCATCCATGGACGCGAGGATGGCCTCACTCGCATAGATCCGCGCGGGCACCAGCATGCCCGGCTTCGCGCCGCGCGGAATTTCCCACAGGTTGTCGGAGACGGGATGGATCGGATAGGGCGAGTGCGTCGTCATACGTCCAGCACCACGCGCGCCTGCCACCCGTCAGGGGCCTGCGTTACGGCATAGAGATGTTTGGTGACGGCTTTGATATCCACGTGCAACGTTTGCGAGGCGGCATCGATCGGCGCGCCCGTGACCTGCGCGCGCAGTCGCCAGTGCCCGCCCTCCTCGTCCACCGTGACCGCAACTCGATGGAACACCACCGCCTCCGCATCTTTCACGTAGACCAACTCGTTCAGCCAATCGAACAGCAGCTCTGCGAATGAGTCGGACTCGCAGGTGATCTCTCGGTGCCAGGTTGTGCCGACGGTGGATGGATCGGCCAGGATGTCGATCACCGCCTGAGCGGCGGACTGACAGAGTTCAGCGGGAGTGGCACCCTGCGCGTCGAAGGCGATGTCGGCCAGCGCGACATCCTCCAAGACGCGGTAGCTCGCGCTCATACCGGCGTGGAAGACGGAGGCGGCGAGGCCTGCACTGCGGAAGAGACCGAAGATGCGCACGATACGGAAGCCGCGCGACGAGCAGCCCGCGTCGTGCGGAAAATCGCGCGCACCGCTTCGATGCCCGGGACCGTGTGTCCCAAGGGATTCGGCATCTTGCCGCGGACCAGCATGCGGAGCCCCAACGGCAGTACGGACAGCAAGCGGCGGGGCTCGAATCCGACGACCTTCAGCGGCATCAGCGCTTCGTTCAAGCGGCCGTATCGCTCCACCAAATCGACAAAGCCCTGGATATGACGCGCGCCGCCGGTGCTCGGCACCTGGCGTTCCAGCGAGCCGCGACGCAGGCGGATGATGGCCTCCATCGGCTGGACGTCCTTCGGACAGACCTGGACGCAAAAATTACAGCGTGTGCAATCCCAGATGCCGTCGGCGCCCTGCAGGGCGTTGAGCCTGCCGGTCTTCTCGGCATGCGCCACGCGCGGATCTTCGTAGATCCGATCGGCCTTCGCCAAGGCAGCCGGTCCGAGAAAACTCTTCGAGACTTCGTGTGTCGTGCAGGCCGCCACGCAGGCCCCACACATGATGCAGGCATCGACGTTGTGATACTGCGCGGACGCGGGCCGAATGGACAGTTGTCCTGAGTGCGGATCGCGGGGCACGGCACTGTCGTCACCCACCCAGGGAGTCACGGCGCGCACCTTGCCCCAAAACGGCCGCATATCCACCGCGAGATCTTTCAGCACCGGCAGATTGCGCAGCGGCCCGATCACCACCTGCCCGTGCCGTTCGAACTCATGGCGCAGCGAGGTGCGGCACGCCAATTTCTCGGTGCCGTTGATGGTCATCGCGCAGGAGCCGCAAATGGCCGACCGGCAGGAATAGCGCAGACCCAGCGTCCCATCCTCTTCGTTTTTCAGACGGATCAAGGCATCCAGCACGGTCAGCCCGCGGGACACATCGATGCGATAGGGCTGCAGGGTCGGCGCCGTCGCGCCGGCGGACGCGGCAGTCGCCGTGGGGGTTGCTGCGGGAGTTGATGCGATTGATCGTTGGATGGTGATAGTCAGACGCATAGGGTTCGGGACTGTGTTGATACAGATGGGCGCGCGGATCGCGTGACAGGCTACTCCAAGACAAAGACTTTTGGATGTCGTGTGAGATTGCGGCACCCGTCCTTGGTGACGAGCACCATGTCCTCGATGCGCACGGCGCCGAGTCCGGGATAGTAGAGTCCCGGTTCCACCGTCACCACATGGCCTTCCTGCAGGATCGATCCGGTCTTGCTGATGCGTGGGGCTTCGTGAATATCCAGCCCGACCCCATGGCCCGTGCCGTGAAAGTAGCCCTGCATGCGTCCGTTCACAAGGCCGGTCTGGTAGCCGGCCGCCTCGAAGCGGTCGCAAATGCGCTGGTGAATCTTTGCACCGTCCGCGCCGTCACGAATCGAGTCGATGGCTTCTTCCTGCGCATCCTTCACCGCCTGATACAGGCGCGTCAGCTCCGGTGAGGCGGTCCCGCGCAGCACCGTGCGCGACATGTCGGCAAAGTAGCGCGTGGTCGCGTGGCGCGGAAACACGTCGAAAATAATGCTGCGATCCGACGGCAAGGGCCCGCATCCCTCATGGTGCGGGTCGCAGGCCTGTTCGCCGCCCGCGACGATGGTGTGCTGCGCGATACAGCCCTGCTCCATCAATTTCACATTAATGAATTGTTTGATGCCTTCCGAGGTGAGCGCGGCCCCGTCGAGCCACAAGCCGCCGTTGCGCGGCTCGGCGCGGCGGAGCAGCTCATGGGCCGCCGTCACTGCCGTTTCCGTGGCGCGCTGCGCGGCTTCGATGTGCGCGACTTCCTCCGCCGTCTTGACTACCCGGCGCTCGTAGAAGGGATCGGGCTTGGCGGCCACCTGATAGCCCAGCGACTGCAGCTTCACGGCCTGGCCGAACGGAAAGGTCGTGGCCACCTGAATCGCGCGGATGCCCAGCGGCCCGAGAATCTGATGCACAATATCCATTGCGCCGGGGCGCTCGACACCGGCGGCCTTGGCGGCCCGCTCCAACTCGGAGTAGGACAGCACACGATCCACGGTGGCTTGGCTGCGCGCGCGATCCATTTCCAGATCGCTCATGACCAGCAGCCGCTCGCCCTTCAGCTCCAGGTAGAGAAAGGGATCGGGCGCCATGAAGCGCGTCGCGTAATAAAGATTGGAATCCTGTTCGCTTGCAACGTAGAAGAGCGTAGCCTGATCAGCGTGGGACACAAGTATGCTCCGAGTCTGAGGTGAGGGCGGCGGTTGTGCGCGTTCGCCGCGCAGGCACGTTTTGGTGGACAAACACTGGGGCGGTACCGGCTGAGTGCTGCGTGCGGAATGCTAGCATGCAGGTCCGTTCAGTACAAGTTAGTAGAGGGATTGGCGCCCGGCTCCACACCCCCGGGCTGATTTTTCTCCGGCTCGCCGGACAGCAATTCGCTCGGCATGCGGAACGTGTTGCGCAGAACATCGAACGCCAGCGTGGCCAAGCTGCTCAACCCTTCCGTGAACGACTTCATCGGCATGTACGTGACTTCCGGATCGTCGAGCGCGCCTTTCACCTGGAAGAACGCGGTCGTAATCCCCGTCCGCTCCCCGGCGAAGAAGCGCCCGAACAGCGGGACGTTTTGAATCATCTTCGAGTAGCTGCCGAAGGGGCTGACGGCATACACCATGTCCAATTGATCGGTCGGCAGATCGTAGGTGCCCGCACCGCTCACCTTCACGACCGGACTGTCGATCGCGATCTTTTGCGCGTCCAGCAGCCCGTTGCGCATGACGAAGGAGCCGGTCAACTTGTCGAAGGGAAGCCCGTTCTTTTCCAGATCGATTTGTCCCTGCAGCACCGCGGGCAGATTCAAGATGCCGATGATTTTCCAAATCGTCCGCTTCTGCGATTTGAACAGGCGGCCGTTGCTGATCGTCACCTCCGCATCGCCGGAGAGCGTGGGGTAGACCCCGTGCGGGTTGCGTCCGTGGCCGCGAATGGTGGCCGCGACATGCACGTCGCCCGTCATGAGTTGATCCTTGGCGCCTGCCAATCCGGACAACTCTTCGAACGGCATGCCTGCGATACGCACGGTCGCCTCCGCTTCGGCCGGTTGCTCGCGTGGCAGCTGCACGACGACACGGCCAGACACATAGGCGCCCTCGGACCGCGCCGCAATGCGATCGACATCCAGCACGCCCTGCTCAATGGCGATACGCGCCGTGAGCCCCGACAGCTTCATCGTCTTGTAGACGCCGCGTTCGATGGAGGCCGTGGCGGCCACCTGCGTCTTATCCGCCAGCCATTCGAGGAAATCCCGTACGGGTGAACGTCCCTGCTTCGGGACCAATAGGGCCAGGTCGAATCGCGACGACTCGATCTTCACCGTGGCCGAGGGTTTCGCCTCTCCGGTGCGCAAGGTGCCGGACAGCGTGACGTCGTTGTCCAGCAACTTGACCGTCAACTGTTTCAACTCCGCCCCGTTGCGGATGAGTTTCATCCGAAGATAGATGTCGTGGACCTGCCCCTCTAATCCCTTCACCGTCATCAGGCCGTTGGTCAGCGCCACCCAGCCGGTCGTCGTCCAGGTCGACCACTCCGGTTGCGTGCCCTTCACGTCCAACGAGATTTCCATGTTGCCTGCATCGAGGCCGCCGCGGTTGATCCATTCCGGCATGCCCGACAGCGCCACGGTCCCGGTTGCCAAGGAGGCGTCGATGGCGAATCGATCGCCTAAAAGGATGGTCCCTTTCAAGCCGAGCCGCAGCGGGGTGAGCAGCGTTTCCACCTGCGTGACGACCAACCCCTTCGGCGTCACATCCCCTTCGGCCTGTAGTTGCGCGGGCGCGTTCGCCGGCTTCTCGCCGACCCAGGGAATCATGAGGGTGGCCTCCGTCAGCGTCGCCTGCGCGCGCAGGTGCGGCGTTTCCGACGGGCCGCTCAGTGTGACCCCGACGGACACGGGACCGTGAAGAAACGACGAGATCGTCGAGGCGGCGGTGGCCGGTACGTACTTCACCAGCTCCGTTGTCTCGCCGTCCGCGTAGAGGGTGAAATCCTGAAAGGCTCCCGTACGACCGGCCGTGACCGTGCCGTTGACGCGGAAGCGACTCGTGCCGATATGCCCGATGATCTCTTCGCAGGTCGTCCCGGCTTGAGAAAACTTCAGCCGCCCCTGCACGCCGGTCACCCGTCCCGGCAGCGTCGGCGTATCGAAACTGACGTTCTCCGCTTCCACCTCCCCGCCGACAAACGTGATGCCGCCCGGTTGGTTCAACGCGCCGACCAGGCGAAACGTCGGTACGGCCACGCCTTGGACGTGCCGGACGCCGGCTAGAAATTGCGAGATGCGCGGCGACTGCACGGTGGTGGCCAGGTAGCTCACGAGGTTGGCAACGGTCATGTCGCCGGTGAGGTCCAATTCGAGCCAGGGCCCGGCTTCCAAGAACGAGACGAGCACCTTGCCGCGTCCGATATGCATGGTGCCGTAGTCGCCGCTGAAGGAAGGAATGCGCAGCCGCCCCGGTTCGACGAAGACCGTCCCGGCGAGATTCTTCGAGCGGATCAGCTGATCGCCCAACAGCGCCTGTCCGTCCGAGATGCGGAACTCGCCCGTCATGCCGTATTGGGGATTCGGTTCGGTGGACGCGGTGATCGTCGCGTTGACGACTTCGACCATGCCGCCGATCTGGCGTTCGGCGATGACGCCCGGCAACGCTGGATGAATCCACTTCGCAGGGAAATAGCTGAGCAGATTGTCGACGCTGACCGGCGAGGACGAGAACGTCACCGACAGTGCAGGCTGCGCCGACAGCAGGCCCGATAGGTTGGCGCGCGCCGCGACGGCCAGTTTTTCCAAGTTGCCGGTGACCGACTGAAACACCAAGTCGTACCCGACCACGCCGGGCACCACATGCATATCTCCCTTGAGACTCAGGGTGCCGGAGAGCTCCGCCGGAATCGGTCGAGGGCCCAGCAGATCCGCCACCTGCCGCACCGACACCGTCGTGGCGTCGAACGAGCCGTCGAATTGCAGCACGGTGGCCAGCTTCGACGGATCGTCGGTGGCGAAACGCGCGGGATGGGCCACCGGCACGACCGCGCCGACCATCGAAAACGCCGCCGTCCCCTGCTCGCTCGGCATCGTCGCGGACAGCGCCAGGTCGCCGCGTTGCCGCAGGGCATCGACCGAGCCCTTCACGTTCACGTTGGTAAACTCCGCCGTGCGCCGTCCGTCGGGACGGGCGTCGTCGGTCAAGCGCACGACGGCATCCTCGATCGTGGTCTCCTTCATATACATCAGCCAGTCGGTAGGCCGATGCGAGGAGCCGTCGACGGCCGCGGCGCCGCTCGGTGCGGGCGCGCCGGAGGCTTGGGCCGCAGAGGCCAGCGCCGACACGTTCCAGGCTCCCGCCTTGTCGCGGCGCAGCTCGATCGTCGGCTTCTCCACCAACAGGCGCTTGCCGATGACCTGTCGTTGCAGCAGCGGCCAGAAGCGCAGCACTGTGTCGATGCGGTCGGCCTTCAGGAACACCGTCTGCCCGTCTGGCTCGTAGACGACGGCTTCTTTGAGTTCGAGGCGGATACTGGGGAAGACGACCAGGCGGACGACGCGCACCTCGACCTTACGGCCGATATTCTGTTCGATTTGATAGAGGAAAAATTCCTGAATGTAGTCGTGCCCGGTCAACGGGCGCGCGAGCAGAAGCCCGCCCACCGCCACCACGATCACCGCGACTACACCGAGCAGCACATTCCGCAAAGTCCGCAGCACAGACCCTCACGCTATCGGCTCGCGCCCAGCCGTTGTCGTCCGTCGTTGTCGTACGCAATCACCCGCAAACCATGGTACTCAATGCCTCGCGGGAAATCCATGGATCCGCATCATCTGAAATCGGACATGTGCGAGGCGAAAGGCCTACGATTGGCCGACTAAACAGGCATCGTGACGATAACCATGCCGGATCGAAGTCCGTCCGCCGGGCCGGTAGCTGTCGCCTGCCGTGCTGAGTATAATCGCGCGCGCCATGCCGTCGTCTCCACCATCGCCCGCGCGCTCGCCCTCGTCGCCGGCTTCGTCGTCGTCACGTGCCGGCCATGTGCGCTGGCGGATTCTCGCGTTGCTGTTCGTCATCAGCGTCGTCACCTATATCGACCGCGTGAATATCTCGGTCACGGCGCGCCACATGATGCCGGCCTTCGGCCTGACCGAGCAGCAATTCGGTTACGTCTTCTCCGCCTTCGTGATCGGCTACGCCCTCTGTCAAATTCCCGGCGGCTGGCTGGGGGATCGTTACGGCGCGCGGCGCGTGCTCACCTGGGCCTTGGTCTGGTGGTCGCTGTGGACCGGGATGACCGCCATTGCCGCGACCACGGTCCTCGCCTCCTGGTTCGGGATTCTGGGCTCGCTGATGCTCACACGCGCGCTGCTCGGCATCGGCGAATCGGTGGCGCTCCCCAACTTCAACCGCGCCGTCGCCGATTGGCTCCCGGCGCGCGAACATGCGCTCGGGATCGGCTTGGCCATCGGCGGCATCGGGCTCGGCGCCGCCGTCACGCCGCCTCTCACCGCCTGGCTCATGGTCAACTTCGGCTGGCAGACGGCCTTTTACGCGGCGGCCGCGCTGGGCCTCGGCGTCGCCGCCCTCTGGACCTGGTATGCCACCGACCATCCGCGCGAGCATCCGGGCGTCACACCGGCGGAGCTGGCGCTGATCGAAGCCGACAAGGCGCCGGTGTCGCGCCAACCCGTTCCATGGCGCGCGCTGCTCGGCTCCGCGACCGTGCGACGGCTCACGCTGAGCTATGCCTGTCTCGGCTACGTGGCCTACGTCTACATGTCCTGGTTTTATCTCTACGTCACCACCGTGCGCGGGTTTTCCGAATTGCGCGGCGCCTGGTTTGCGGCGGCGCCGTTTGTTGCGATGTTGGTCGGGTGCCCGGTCGGCGGCTGGTTGACGGATCGACTGACACTCACCTACGGCGTGACGCGGGCCCGGCAATTCGTCGGACTCGGCGGCATGGTCGCCTCCGGCCTGGCGATTGCCGCCGGCGCCTGGGCGCCCTCCGCCTGGCTCGCGCTCCTGCTGCTCTCGCTCGGCGCGGGGCTGTTGTATTTCACGGTCGGCGCCTATTGGTCTTCGACCATGCACCTCTCGAAGGCGCATGCCGGAACCCTCTCGGGGCTCATGAACACCGGCGCGAACATCGGCGGGACGCTCTCACCCACCGTCACGCCGTGGCTCGCGCATGAGTTTGGATGGACGGCCGCGCTCGCGGCGGCAGCCGGCGTCGCGATCCTCGGCGGTCTGCTGTGGCTGCGGATCGATCCGGGCGCGGGGCTCGATGGCGGCAACTGCGCAGCCGACGACGACTTGCGCAAGTACCGGCCGGTTGGGTAGAGTCCCCGCCATGGACATTCTCGGCTTCAAGAAAATCGATCCGCGCGTCACGATCACCACTAAATTCGGCGAGATCAAGATCCGCTTTTATCCCGACGATGCGCCGCGCCACGTGGAAAATTTCATCCGTCTCGTGAAACTCGGCTTTTATACCGGCACCACGTTTCACCGCGTCGTGCCCGGGTTCATCATCCAGGGCGGCGATCCCTTCAGCCGCAACGCCGACCGCACCTTGCACGGCACCGGCGGCCCCGGCTACTTCCTGACGCCGGAACCGAACGACCGCCCGCACAAGCGCGGCGCCGTCGCGATGGCGAAGGTACCCCGCGAGAGCAACAGCACGCGCGACTTCAACGACAGCGGCTCGCAGTTTTATATTTCGGTGGCGCCGAACAGCGGGCTGGACCGGACGTACACGGTCTTCGGTGAGGTCTTCCGCGGCATGGAGATCGTCGATCAAATCGTAAAGGCCGCCCGCGACCAGGCGGACAATCCGCTCGAACCGATCGAAATGCAGTCGGTCACGGTCAAGGAGTAGCGCCGGACTCAAGCCGTCGCGCTGCTGCCTCGTCCAAGCCGTCTTTCTCGTCTGGATAATCAGGCCGATCAGACCGCCCGAGCCGAACAGCTGCGCACGCAGCGATGGAACGCCGCCTTCTCAAAAGAAGACGATGCTGGCGTAGGTGACGGTGGAGTTGAACTGGTCGGTAATGCCGCGGTCGTAGCGCCGCACCTCACCCTTTTCGCCCCCCACCAAGCGCAGCAGCGTGTAGATCGGTGCAAAGCCGGTGATCCGCCGCTTGTCGCCTTCCTTCAGGATGAATTGCGCAAACTGATCCGGCTGCTTGTCCTCCACATGCTTGAGCATCGCGAGGTCTTCCTGCATGCAGCGGTGGAACGAGAAGTCGGTCGGCGGCGCCGAATCGCCGAACCGCATGCCGATATGCGCCAAGTCGCCGCTGGCGATGATGCAGGGCGTCACCCCGGCCGCTGCACAGGCGGCCTGTAGCAGGCCGACGAACCGTTCGACCTGGTGGCGGCAGGCCTGGTTGGCCGGGTCGAGCAGCTCCGCCGGCGAAAAGGCGCAGAGCACGGGAACGATCGTAAACGGCTTGCGCGCGCCGACCGCATCCTGCAAAAACGGCAACTGAAATTCGATGGCATGTTCCTGCGCATGGGCCAGGTCGTCCGCGAACAATTCCGGCGCCTGCTCGCGCAGCGCCGTCACGAGGCCCTTGTGCACCGGCACCGTCCCGAGCGGCGTCTGGAAATCCCGGTCGGTGACGGCGATGTACGAATCCATCCCCGCATGGCAGGTCGCCAGCACGACGAACACGTCGGCGCTTTCCGCCTCGTTCAATTCCTTGTAGGCCCAGGTGTAGATCGGCCCTGCCTGCTTCACGTCATAGGCGGGCGCCACCAAGCCGTGGATCTGCTTGCCCTTGTTGGGCGAAGGCTTCTGCTCCGGCGCTTCTTTGGAGGTGTAAAAGGCTTCGATCTGCCGCCGCAGCTTGAAAGCCTCCGCCTCGTAGGCTTTTCCGGCAAAGAGCGCCGGCCGCACCGGCGCCTGCCGATAGGCTGCCTGCCGCTCCGTCCGCACGGCCTCCACCTTCGGTCCTTCAAGGAAGAGCTTGCCGTCTAGATCCGTGATGAGTTTCTGCACCTTGTCGGGCATGAGGAACTCGCCGAAGCGCTTGAGGTACAGCGCGCCGATCTGATCCAGCGAATGCCTCCCGTCGAGGTGTTGAATGATGAAAAAATAATTCAACGGCAGGATGAGCTTTTCCTGACTAAGTCCGCTGGGATCCCAGAGGACGATATATTGCTCGTCCTGCTCCTTGATTGGTGAATATTGCAGGTTGCGGAGCGTGGGATTCGTGGGCGTCTGTGTGGCAGTGGTCATTGTCGGTCCTCGGTAATAGAAGGGGGCATTGTACCCAAGCGCAAAAGAGCGCCGCAACCGGCGCGCGCGTCGGCCTAGTCGGCTGCCTCGGAGCTGATCCGGTTAGTGATCCGCTGTCGCTTGTGGAGATTCCCCGTCGCGGGTCGTCGATCGGCGGGAGCTGAAGCGCCAAAACGCCAGAGTCGCGATGGTAGCGGCCGTCAGCCACAGCGTGGCGTAGTGATAGGTCGGCTGTGAATATTCGATGAGATCCGTCAGGCGGCCGATCAAGAGCGACATGCGCGCCATGACCGTGTACCCGAAGGCGGCCCCGAACGAAATCATCAGAAACAGAATACCCATGCGCGCGACGGTTTTTCCCGGACCTTTGTGCTCGACCGTGAAGAGAAAATAAAAGAGCACCGACGCGACGCCCACCAAAATCACCACCGCGTTCAGATTGCTGGCCGGATTCAACAGATCGTAGGTGAAGGTGCCGTGGCCGCCGACTACCGTGAGCAGCGGGCGCACCGTGTCCTCGATTTGTTTGAGGATGAACGACGAGATCGTCCGCGGGATGGCCAGCCCCGCGCCGGTGCCGACGAGGAAGGCGAAGGCATAGCGCGACAACCAGGCCACCTTCGGCACGTAGCGCGTGAGCATCAGCAGGCCGATCCCCACCGGCACCAGCAACACCCATTGGCCCTGGTTCGCGATGGGCTCGACGATCAAGCGCACGATCACCGTATCGAACACCTTTACGATTTCGTAGCCGACCGAGACGCCGACGTAGAGATGTTCGGCCGCCTTGAAAAGCGGGTTGTCCCGATACAAAAACGTCATGATGCAGAGCGTCAGCCCTGTGGCGATCCAGGCGCCGAACAGCACTTCAGGCGGCATGCGTAGACTCCCTCATGCGTCCTCCGACAGGCGCTGTTGGCGGCGCGACCAAAAATAAAAGCCGTTACAGAGCGCCACGAGGATGACGATGGCGATGTGCGTCGCGGACTGCGCATCCATACCGGCGACCGCGGAGCCCTTTTGGCCGATCAACGTTTCGTATTCGGCCGCGCCGCGCAGCCCGCCGATCAGGCCGTTCAATTGTCCGCTGCGCAGGAGCGGGTACAGGCCCGGCGCCATCACGCCGGTCGAGCCGCCGCCCAGTTCAAACTTGTGCTTGTCCTTACCGAACACATACCAGGCTTCCACGCCCGGGTTGCCCGCGCCCAGACAGAGCACATAGTCGAAGTCGCGCAGGCTGTGCACGCCCTCCAAGACCGCCAGCTCTTTTGTCGCGCGGCCGCTGTAATCCGTCGGATAGGTCGTGGCGAGGTCTTGGCCGAGGTTGAGAATGACCGCATTGCCGCCGGGGCTCCAGCCGAGAAACGTGTAATCCTGCCCCGCCGTCTTCCCCTCTTCCTTCGCGATCTGCCTGACGACTTGATCGACCATGCCCGTGCCCGTCACCCACAGGGTCATCGCCACCACACGGAGATTTTTGCGGAACGCATGACGCAGAATCGCCACGGCTTGCGGATAGAGCTCCGGCTTCGAGGCCGGATCGAAATCGAACGAGATCAGCACCGGCGCACGCGGCGGCAGGGCCTCGATGTAGTCGTAGACGCCGCGCACTTCGCGCGAAATATTGATCGGCAGGCCGACGGGATAGAGCAGCGGCAGCAGGGTGCACAGCCCGATCACCACGAAGATGATCCGGCGGTCCAACTTCAACATTCGATCCGCAAACGTCACGCGTTCCGACTCCCCTGTTTTCGTGCGAGGCCGCCCAATCGTTCCGAGCTTTCCAATTCCCTAGTCTTTGCCGCCGCCCAAGTACGATCGCTCGATTCCGAAAATGACCTTAAAGGACAGGGCCACCGCGCCCAGGCTGACGCCGATCAAAATCGCGCGCCGCACCGAGGCATTCAGCACGTTCAGGATCCACTGCGAGATATCGCCCGTAATCGGCAGCAGATATTCTCCCAGCGGCACACGCCCCATCATCACGATCACGGCCGCCGTCAGCAGCACCGCGGCTTCACGGCTCCGCGCCCGAAACGAGCGGTAGGCCGCCGACGCGATAAAAAACGCGAGCAGCGCAAACATCGTCCCTTGGAGCGGCACCATCACAAAGCTGTAGGTCCAGCCGAAGGCCGTCACGGCCCCGTCCACCGCTTCTTTTCCGCGCGCCGACAGGCCCGCGATAATCGTGCCGACGATGCCCGCGTAGAGAATCAGGCTGTAGCCCCATCCGGCTTCCTTGCGCCGAATCTTCACCGCATGCACGTGGAAGAGACTGGTGATGCCCAACACCAAGGCGAAGCCGCCGATGATCTGCATCCACTTGGTCACGGAGGTCAGCATCGCCTCGGAGGCGGGATGCGGAATGTAGTATTGCGCGGCGAAGATCAGCCCGGTGAGCATCGTCACGAGCAGCGGCAATTGACGGCGAAAGAGCATCATTTCACGTCTCGCAAAAGGTCCAGGATGATATGCGGCCAGGTGGCGCCGGTCGCCGCGGCAAACGTCGCGACGATCACGCCGCCTGCGATGCAGGTGAGCACGGCCAGCTTGCCCAAGTCTTGGCCGAGCAGCGTGCCGACCTGGACCGGCTCGCGCGAGAGGTACGCGCTGGCCGCGTAGAGCTCTTCGCCGATCAGCGTGTAGTCGCAGGTCGTGACGAAGAACGGCAATTGATGGTCCGAGTCGGTCCCGGCAATTTGGATTGCGCCGGTGCTGGCGCCCGTTTCCGTGAGCAGCAGCGCTTCCGCAAAGTAGGCGCCCATAAAAAAGTTGGCGGCCGGTTTGGTGCGCAACATGATGCCGTCCACCGAGGCCGTGTAGCTGAACTGGTCCGAGGTGATGAAGAAGTTCGCGTCCTCGCGGAACAGATCCGGTTTGCCTGCCTCGAAGTAGGCCTGGCGCGTGATTTCCTGGCAGACCGCCATGGTGATGGGGTTGCGATGCGGCACCATCAGGTCGGTTTCGTATCCGGCGGTGCGCGTGGCCACACGCCCCAGGATCACGGCCGCCGCCACAGTCGACGGATCGCTCATGTCGTGCGCGCCGGTTAGGTACATGACGGGCTTACCCAGTTCGGTCGCGCGCCCAATAGCTTCGTCCACCGCGTCGAGCCCGGGAATATAGCGGAGAAACACGGGACCGCGTTGCGCCTTGCGAATCGAGAGAAACACCACTGCGGCAAACGCGAGCGCGACGAGGAGGTTGTTCAACGCATTCCAGTTGAACCAATTCGGCACGGGCGTGACAGACACCGGCGCCGACAGCGCCACATGTTCGCCGCGCACGGCCGCGACCGCCAGCGTATAGGTTGTGCCGCTGGTGACCTCGAACCCCTTGCCGCTCTTGAATTGGTAGAGGTGTTGATCGCGCGCGTCGGGGACCGTCCACCAGGGCCGCTTCGCGTCCTTCACATAGTGGCTGGCGGCAGGAAACTCCTCCACCGTCTTGAGCGAGGCCATCGGAATATCCGCGCCTTCCGCCGCGACGATGCGATAGCGTAGGTCCGTGCGCTCGTCGGGGCCTTGATCCCAGAGAATCGTTACGCCCTCACCGGCATCGCTCGGCGTATCGATGATGCGCACATGGGTCGGCGGAGTGAGCGTGTTGAGCGACTGTGTGGCGTCCGTCGGCGGCAGTTCCGCCTTTGCATCAAACGCCGGTAGTCCGACCAGCAGCGCCGCCAGCAGATACGCTGGTGCGGCCGTGCGCGGTCCGTTTGACGGGATGGCTTGCCTCATCCCTCGATGACCTCCACGTTCGTGCGCGGGACCACGCCGCTGGTGCCGTCCTGAAACGTCACCACGAGGACGCGCGCCATACTTTCCGTCGCAATCGCTCGCGCTTCCGACGGCAGTTCCGCGACCTGTCCGATCCTGCCGAACCAGGGATCGCGGATGATGCGAATGGGATCCCCCACGCGCAGCCCCACCGGTTTGCCCGGTGCCGCGCTCCGCGTCATTCCGGCGGCGGCCAGCGGCACAATCAATTCCGGCCGGATCACACCGGCACGAATTTGCGTAGCGCCCGACACCGACGCCACACGCCCCTGCTGTGCGCGGAGCAATGTAAAAGTCCGGTCGGCCATGGGAATGCGTCCGAATCCCTCGGTCAGCACCAGCGTCAGTCCGATGCGCTCCGTCCCCGTGATCGCCACGCCGAGGTCATAGCCCAACAGCGCGCGCACATCGCGATCATGTACGCCGCCGACGATCAGCGCATGCACGCCGATCTCCTTGGCCCGCAGCATTGCCGCATGCGACACGAATGACCCGCCGATCACCACCGCGCCCTTCATGTCCGGCGTCAACCGTGCAGGCTCCAACGGTTCGTCCGGCCTAGAGACGGCCATCACGATCGGCCCCGATGTTTCGCCGCCCACGCCGAAGATGCCCTGCACCAGCGCGCAGGTCGTTTCGACTGTCACACCCTCCTGCCCATGGACCTCCGCGATGCGTCCATCCACGTAGGCCAGCAGGTCCAGCACCAGCGGCGGTTCGCGGACTAACACTTGGCCGGTCAGGGCCGAGACGGATTCGACGGTGCCGGCAATCGGTGACGTCACTTCCGTTTTGAGCCAGCGAAACAGCGGCTTGTTCTCAGCCAGGACTTCCTCGCGCGCGACCACGGTGCCGACCGGCTTCACGACGAACTGCGGGACTTCATCCGGCGCAATGCCGAGTTGGTTTGCGACATTCACGGGGTAGACCTTGCCGGGCAGCCGCGTCTGCGCGACGACCTGACGGGCCTGCACGGTCTCGCCGACCTGCACCAACACCGTCCCGGCGAGAGGCAACACGCGTCGTCGACGAATCGTCGTCTCGGCGGTGACGGTCAACCCTGGAGTGTAGGAATGCGCCATGGTGTACGACGTCGCGTTATCGAACGGCGGACGGCTCCCGCTCGTCCACCGGAGAGCGCCCAATGGAGGACAAGTCCGGGTACATGTTCATCGCCTGGAACCAGCGGCGCAATTGCGCATGGCGCGCCTCAGGCGACTCGGCCAGTTGTAACGGGCGACCGCGCGCGTCGAGCAGCAGGCCCACTGCGCCGCCGCGGACTTCACGCGTGAGCGCTTGCCCCTTGCCCGCTCCGACATCTACCGGGGCGGCGGGACGGATCGAGAGGGTTGCGACCTGATCGGCCCCTAAGGGAATCAACTGCAAGTCGCCAAAGGTCAGCTCCCCGGAAATCGGCGTTCGTCCGTCCGTGAAGCTCACCGTGAACGTGGCGCAGGGTGAGCCTGCCGCGCCTTGCCCGATCGGCGCCACGCAGGTGCCAAGGTAAATCAAACAGTCGCGGAGAAAGACGTCGGTCGCCGCCTGTTCGCTGACGGTCGAGAGCACGCCCAAATGCGGCATCATGAAAATGCTGTCGACCGACAAGAGCGTACACCCTAGCGGTTCATACGCATCCACCATCATGAGCATCGACTGCGCGCGTCGCGGCGCATGCGAGAGGATGCCGCCGCTGCCGACGATCAGATCCAATCGCCGCAGATCGATCAGCGAGCGCCCGGTTTGTCGCTGCTCGAAAATGTCCGAAATGGTCCGCTGCTGCCGCACACCCTTCAAGCCGGTCGCGAGCGACTTGTGGTGCAGAAACGCCAGCCGCAAGGCCTCCCGCGCGATCGCCTGCTCCAGCACCAGCTCATCGAGCGTTTGCGGAATCGTCGTGGGCCGGATCATTTTGTTCTTGATGCGATTGCGCACGGTCTGCTCATCCAAGGCCCAGGGCACCCAGCGCACAATATTCGCGAGTCCCGCTTCCACCAGCACGTTCGAGATGCTGTAGGACATGCCGAGGTTGGCGCTGACGGTCCGATTGAACGTGCCGTCGAACACGGAAAATACGTCCGTCGTGGCGCCGCCGATATCCACGCCCAGCACGTTGATCTGTTGCCGCTTGGCGATGGTCTCCATGATGAGGCCGACCGCGCCCGGCGTCGGCATGATCGGCGCGCCCGCCATGTCGATGAGCTTGCGGTAGCCCGGCGCCTGCGCCATCACATGTTCCAAGAACAATTCATGGATCTTGTCGCGCGCGGGTGCGAGCTGTTCCTGTTCGAGCGTCGGGCGCAGATTGGGCGCGAGGACCAGCGCGGTCTTCTGCCCGAGAATGGTGCGCACCTGTCCCTGCGCCGCCACATTGCCCGCATAGACGACCGGCAAGGTGTAGCCGCTGCCGAAGCGCGGTCGCGGCTCCGCGGCCGATACGTACTGCGCCATCTCCACGACGTGCTTCACCGTACCGCCGTCCGTCCCGCCGGCCATGAGGATCATGTCCGGACGGAGCGACCGGATGCGCTCGATCTTCTCGTGCGGCAACCGGCCGTCGTTCGAGGCCAACACGTCGATCACGATGGCGCCCGCGCCGAGTGCGCAGCGTTGCGCGCTTTCGCCCGTCATGTTGCGGACGACGCCGCTCACCACCATTTGCAGGCCGCCGCCCGCGCTGCTGGTCGAGACGTAGAGGTCGACGCCGACCTTGCGGCCGTCCGCCTCGATTCGGCTGGGCGTGAGGATGCGGTCGCCGTCGAGGATCGTCCGGCCCGACAGTTCTTCGATTTCCGCGAAGGCGTTCAAGACGCCGCGCGTGACGTCCTCGAACGGTGCCTCGACCGTCGTGGGTGCCTCGCCGCGGTAGGTTTGGCGATATTCGCCGCCGATCTGTTCGATGAGAATGGCTTTGGTGGTGGTGCTGCCGCAGTCCGTGGCGATGATGACGCGGAGGGACGCGGCATCGGGACCGACGGTCGACGTGGAGGCCGGGACGCGCTCGGTTGGATCGGTCATTGCGGCGCGGCCATGGATGAGGCGGTCTGCGCGGCGCGGGCCTCGATGAGCGCGGCCAGGCGCGTGAGGCTGTCGCGGCGTTCAAGTACACGCGCGGCACGATCGAAGTCGTCACGCTCGCAGGCGAAGCGCAACAGCGGCGCAAGGCCGTAGAGCACTTGGCTGCCGAGGAAATTCAGCGGACCGACGGATTCGAGAAACAGTGTGGCGGGCGCGGCCAGTCCGCGGCGGACGACGCGGTCGGCCATCTGCTCGAGCAGCGCCTGATCCTCAGGCGACAGCGGGGCATCCGTCGGCGCGATCGCAAAGGCGTGACGAAGCGGCGCGCGCCAGTCGCGGAGGGCCTGGGCGAAGCGGAACCACAATCGTCGGACAGTGTGTTGGGGCATTGCGTCGGAGATCGAGCGCAGCGGTGTGAGCGCGAATTATAGTGAGGGGGTCGAATCGAGTCAATTTGCGGGCGGTGGCGCATCCGGTCGGCCCACGTTGCCGGGCGCATCCAGGCAGCCGATCCGCGCGCGCGACACCACGACGTTGTCGATCCACACATATTGTGTCTGGTGCACGGTGCCGGAGAACGTTAGTTGGAAGGCGTTGATCCGGACGTCCTGCGTATCGCGCCAGCGCAGGCCGGTCACTTCGCCCTTCGGCATCCCGTCGATCCACATCCGTTGCAGCCCGTCGCGCTGCCCCGGCTGGTTCGCCTGCACTTCCAGTTCGAGGCAATACCAGCGTCCCGGCTGGAGCGCTTCACGCGGGTCGCGCTGAAAAAAGAAATTGCCCCAGTAGTGGCCGTCCCCCGCCTGCGTCATGTCGGGGAAATAGGAATAGAAGATGACCTCGCCGGGGTCCGGCTTGCGGT
The DNA here is from genome assembly GCA_041908685.1 of Nitrospiraceae bacterium. Lineage (GTDB taxonomy): Bacteria > Nitrospirota > Nitrospiria > Nitrospirales > Nitrospiraceae > BQWY01. The sequence goes on from JAYREW010000027.1 coordinate 200,733, forward strand.
ACCAATTGAGCGTCACGAGTCCGGCGTAGAAAAAGTCGGTCCCGTTCGGTTGCAGCCCGGCCTTCCCCAGGCCCGACCACTGGTCATCGACGCGATTGCCGTAGAACGCGAAAATCTTCGTGCAGTTGTCGCCGCATTGCCAGCCGCGCTCGAACTTCACGTAGACGCGTCCGAAGAGATGGTCGTAGCCTGGCATGAACCAGCGCGTGAGCCAGCCGCCGTCTGCGCCGGGCGGATAGGTCGCCCGCAGCGCCTGCGTGCCGGGCAAGGGGCTCTCGGGATCATTCCGTAGGTGGTGCAAGGCCGCCGTGACCCCGTCCGGCCAGGAGTTCAGCGTGCCGCTCTCGAAGTCTTCGCAGAAAATCGTGGCCGGTTGCGTGCAGGTCGGCTCCGCGGCTGATGCGGCGCCAGCGGTCAGCGCCACAGTCAGCAGCAATCCGACCAGCATTGACGTGACAGCGCGGTCAGCGAGGCTCAGCATGGCGTGAGTACAGCACAGCCGCGCCTGATGCGCAATGCGCCGCGCGCTTGACCGGAACTATTGGAATGGTGACGGATCGGTCCGAGGCGTGCGGACGGTCAGCTGAGAGCGAGGGGTCGGCGGCCATTGGCCGGGTGCGCGCTGGGGGGCGTGCCCCGAGCCTCCTGTACCCGGCGACTCGCCATTCGTACGGCAAACGTTAAGGAGCCATGGCGCAATTGGAGGTACCAGGTTCCGAGCGATGACGCGAGGAAACCGACATATTCCTGAAGCTCCTCATCCGTGACCGTGCGGTAGCGGTAGAGGTTGCGTTGCAGCACCTGCTGGGTCACGAAGGGGCGGAGTACCATTGGGGTGTCGTCATGGTCCTGCTTCGACAGGGCGATGGTCGGCTCGTCGGCGCCCAGCATCGACTCCAACCGCTGCGACTGCCGCACGATGCGATCGGTTTCTCCGGTCACGAGATCCAACTCTGTCAATAACGCGAGCCGGCGCTCGCTGACTGGGACGTGACGGGCCGCGCGGGTGTACTCCCGAAAGGCATGTCTGTCGATCGGCTGTCGGCTTACGGCCAAGACGCGCTGGATGATGGGGCGGCGCAGCGTCGCCAGCAATTCCGGTCGCGATCGGCTGGTGAGTTCGCGCTGAAGGTGACCGCGGATGTACGACAGCACCGCCTCTTCCGTCACAGCCGAGGCCGGCGCGAGCGTCTGCCGATCACGGTCGCGTGTCGATCGGGACTCGGTGGAGCTGTTGCGAGGTCCGTCGCCCGTGCCTGGCGGCTCTTCACGGTACGCCCGGGACAGATGAGCGGCATCGGCCTCGATGCCGGACAGGTCAATGAATTCCTCGACCTCCACATCGAGAAATTCCGCAGCGAGAGCCGGGAGTGCGACCACAAGCGTGACCGTGAGACTCAACCAAAGAGGTCTGAACCAACCGTGGACTGTGGCGAGCCGCATGCCGATTCCCCTTCCGTGATTCCCTTTTGGGTGTATCACGGAAGAGCCGAGGCACGAAGCAATTGCGGATTCCTCCCCCTTGATCCGCGACGGATTCGTGGGGGCGTGCTGAGACATCCGTGCGCACGCATGCGCCCTGACCGAAAGACCGTCCTAAACCTGCCGCTCGGCATGGTAGGAGCTGCGGACGAGCGGGCCGCTTTCGACATGCGCAAACCCCAGCGACAAGGCCTGGGTTTTGAACGATGCAAACTGGTCGGGGTGATAAAAGTGCGCCACCGGCAGATGGTCCTTGGTCGGCTGGAGGTACTGGCCGATCGTGACGATGTCACACCCGCAGGCCTTCAGATCCCGCAACACCTGGCCGATCTCCGCCTCCGTTTCGCCGAGACCCACGATCAGGCCGGACTTCGTTCGGGCGCCGATCGCTTTCGCGCGCGCCAGCAGCTCCAGCGAGCGATCGTATTTGCCCTGCGGTCGAATCGAGGGGAACAGGCGCGCCACCGTTTCAATATTGTGGTTGAGAATATCCGGCTGCGCGGCCATGACGGCGGCCAGCGCGCTGTGATCGCCCTCGAAATCCGGAATCAGCACTTCAATGGTGCAACTCGGATTCAATCGGCGCGTCGCGCGAATGGTCTCCGCAAAGACCGCCGCTCCGCCGTCCGGCAATTCGTCGCGGTTGACGGAGGTGATCACGACATGGCGCAAGCCCATTGCCTGGGCGGCTTCAGCCACGCGCGCGGGCTCCGTCGGATCGATCGGTTGCGGCCGCCCGGTGCTGACCGAACAGTAATGGCAGCGTCGCGTGCAGATGTCGCCGAGGATCAGAAAGGTCGCGGTGCGCGCGTTCCAACATTCCCAGCGATTGGGGCAGCGCGCCTCTTCGCAGATGGTATGCAGCCCGAACCGATCGACGGCCTCCTGCACCTCGCGATAGTCGGCACCCACCTGCAGCCGCACGCGAAACCAGTCCGGCAACCGGTGCGCCGGGCGCTCCGGCATGATGAGCGGCAGCGTCATGACGGCATTCCCTGCGATGTCCGGCTGCCCGTCACCCATCGGCAGAGACGGCTCCAGAGGCCGTCCGGCTCCGCTGCGTTCGACGGGTCCGGATATTCCACCCAGAGTTCCCGATTGCCGAGGTATTCGCCGGCTCGGTAGGTCAGCTGCGTTTTCAATTGGCGATAGCCCTGTGTGTGGAGATCCTGAACGAGTTGGAGCAGCGCGTCCTCCGGTGTGGACAGCGGTGCGGTGCAGGCGCGGAGGGATTCATAGTGCAGCAGCGCGCAACAGCCGTCGGACTGTCTGCGCAGGTGCACGGGGCGGCTGAACCCGCGTTCGCGCGGGTCCAGCCCGGCCAATTGATAGCGCGGCTCGTCGGCCGACGTCATCGTCTGTCCCCGGTCCAGGCTGCGTGGGAGGCGGTCACAACACCCGCCGCTTAGAGTGCGCGAAACACGGCCAGCAAATCGCTCAGCGCCATGGTCTTGTGTTTCAGCACGGCGCGTTCCGCGTTCAGCGCATCAACCGACGCACAGGCGCCGGCGCTCTTCACGCAGTCCACCCCGAGCGCCAGCACGCGATCGGATTCCGCAATCATCTTCGCCTTCACCACCGGATTCACCGACACGATCCCCAACAACTCCTTGCGGGTCGCCTCCAGATGCTTCTGCAGTTCCTCTGCCGGCAACCCGGCCCGCGCCGACTCGTTCACGCAGCGGTCCAAGTACTGCGACAAAAACACGTAGAGCCGAACCATTGTGGCGGTGATCTCGATATGATCGTTCTGAACTCCTGGCATGGGACGCTCCTTCGTTTGCCCGATGTGTGGTGCCTGTGTGCGACCTTCAGCGGGCGCTTCCGCCCGCCCGCTTACAACCGTACCTTGATCTCGTCACCCTCGACTGTGGATTCATAGCACACGACCTTCGCGGCCGGATTCGCAACGCAGACGCCGGTCTTCACGTTGAATTTCCATCCGTGCCACGGGCAGGCGACGACATCGCCCTCCAATTCCCCTTCGCCGAGCGGCCCGCCACGATGGATGCACGTATTGTCGATGACGTGAAATGCGCCATCCACGTTGAACACGGCGACCGTTTTGCCTGCCGCTTCCACCGCGATCCCCATGCCCGACTTGATATCCGTCGTCTTCGCCACTGTCACAAACTCCGCCATGTTCCGTCCCTCCGACTATGCTGCTGCCTCTCTGATCTCTGTGGACTTGTGTTGAACGCGCCTGCGGCTACGCGCCGCCGAACGGCGCCTTCAACTTTTTCAGCATGCTGCCGAGCGACGACCCGCTCGCGCCCGCGTCGCCCTCCACGCGAACCCGCAGCTTCTCTGCGATCTCGCGAAAGGCCTGCGATTGCGGTGAGGCCGGATCCGCCACAACGATCGGCGTGCCGCTGTCGCCGCCGCTGCGAATGGCCGGGTCGATCGGCACGCGCCCCAAGAACGGAATGCCCATCGTTTCCGCCGCCCGCTCGCCGCCTCCGGACGAAAAGATCTCCGTCTTCTCGCCGCAATGGCCGCAGACGAAGTGGCTCATGTTTTCGATCAGCCCTAACATCGGCACGTTGACCTTCTGAAACATCATCACGCCCTTCCGGACATCGTAAAGCGCGACATTCTGCGGCGTCGTCACCGTCACGGCCCCGCGGAGCGGTACCAACTGTGAAATCGTCAGTTGCGCGTCCCCGGTGCCGGGCGGCAGATCCAGCAGCAGATAATCCAACTCGCCCCAGAGCACGTCGCGGAAAAATTGTTGGATCGCCGTGTGAACCATCGGCCCGCGCCAGACCACCGCCGTGTCGTCGGGCACAAAGAAGGCCATCGAGATCAGCTTCACCCCGTGGTTTTCCGCAGGGATAATTTTCCCGTCGCGCTGCTCCGGCTGCTTCGACACCCCCATCATCATGGGAATGTTGGGCCCATAGATATCCGCGTCGAGTAAGCCGACGCGCGCGCCCGCCTGCGCCAAGGCCACCGCCAGATTCACCGCCACCGTCGATTTACCGACGCCGCCCTTCCCGCTGCTGACGGCGATGACGTGCTTGACCCCCGGGATCAAATCCGTCTGCGCCGCACCACCTGCCGCCGCTCGTGTCTGCTCGTCTGCCATATATTGCACTCCCTTCCGGTCGTCGTTCGCTGTGTCTTCCTGCCACGCCGCGGCCTCTCGCTCCGCGCTGAGGCTCTCCCCGCATCATATGCGATCCGTTCCGCGAAATGGAATGGGCAGGAGTCCGGCGAGGTGTCCGTGGTTCGCCTCCGACCTGTCCTGCGCAGCCTGCGTCGTCGACATGTCACGCTCTCTTCCCGTGAGTTGTCCCGCGCAGCACTGCGTAGGGTTTTTTTACGGCGCCGTGTATACTGAGGGCCCTGCATCGACTCGGAGCGTGACGATGCCGCACAAGCCCCAGCAGTTCGACGACGCCATCCACCGTATCGGCCGCGCGCTTGCGGAGGCCTCCGCCGGCGACGCCCCCACCCTCTTCGATCAGCGCCGGTGGTCAAACAGTCTCCTCGACTGGGCGATGAAGAACCCGCAGTTCAAGACGCAGCTCTTTCGCTTCGTGGATGTGCTGCCGTCCTTGACCAACGACGACCAGGTCGCGCGCCTGCTCGACGAATACTTCGGCCATAACGTGCCGCTCGGCGCCTCGTTGAAATGGGGCATGCGCGTGCTCACGCACACGACCGTGGGCGCCAAATTGGGCGCGCGCACGATTCGCCACCAAGTCGAACAAATGGCCAAGACCTTCATCGTCGGCGCGACGGTCGGCGAAGGCGCGCCGGTCCTGACGGACCTCTGGAACCGCGGCCGCGCCTGCTCCGTCGACCTACTGGGCGAAGCCAGCGTCTCGGAAGTGGAAGCCGCGCGGTACCTCACCCGATGCCTCACCGCGCTCGATGAGTTGTCCGCACTGGCCTCACGCTGGGAGCGGCGTCCGCTGTTGGAGCGCGACCATCTCGGGCCGCTTCCGCGCGTGCAGCTCTCCATCAAACTCACGGCACTCTACTCGCAACTCGATCCGATCGATCCCGACGGCAGCTATGAGGCCATCGCCCGGCGCTTGCGGCTCTTGGTGGAACGCGCGCAGCGTCTCCCCGCCTCGCTGGTCTTCGACATGGAACAGGCGGAACTCAAGACGCTTACGCTCGACATCTTCATGCGTCTCTTCGAGGAACCGGCCTTCCGCACCTTTCCCTACGCAGGGCTTGCCATGCAGGCTTACCTACGGGAGACGCCGCAGGATATCGACCGGCTCATCGCCTGGGCGGCCCGACGCGGCACGCCGATCATGATTCGCCTCGTCAAGGGTGCGTATTGGGATTCCGAAGTCATCCGCGCGCGTCAGCGGGGCTGGCCGGTGCCGGTGTTTGAGGAGAAGTGGGAAACCGACGCGCAGTACGAAGCGCTCACGCGGACGCTGCTGGACCACACCGACTGGATCAGACCGGCGTTCGGCACGCACAATCTCCGGTCGCTCGCGCACGCGGAGGCCTACGCCCGCGCGAAGGGGCTCCCGCCGGAGACCGTCGAATACCAAATGATTGTCGGCATGGCCGAGCCCTTCCAAACCGCCGTCGCGCAGGTGCCGCGACGCCTGCGGCTCTATGCGCCGATCGGATCGCTGCTGCCTGGCATGGCCTATCTCGTCCGTCGATTGCTCGAAAATACGTCGAACGAGTCGTTCTTGCGCAAGGAATATGTCGAGGCGCTGCCGTTGGATGTCTTGCTCGCCCCTCCGGTGGCCGCGCGCGGCGGCGGCTCGGCGTCCATGCAGCCGTCCGAGACGCAGGCGTTTCGTAACGAGCCACAGAGCGACTTTTCGCAGGATGCTGTCCGTGCGGCCTTGACCGACGCGCTCACCACGATCCGCGCTAATTTCGGCCAGCAGATCTTTTACCGCGTAGGCGCCGATGTGCATCCGTCGGGGCCGCCGCTGTCGTCCTACAACCCGAGCCAACCGGATGAACGGCTCGGCGTGCTCACGTCCTGCGCGCCGGTCGACGTGCCCGCGGCCGTGCAGGCCGCTGTGCGGGGCGCCCGCGAGTGGAGCCGGACGCCCGTCTCGACGCGCGTCGCCGTGCTGCACCGCGCCGCCGCCATCATGCGCGAGCGTCGCTATGAACTGGCGGCTTGGGAAATTTTGGAAGCCGGGAAACCCTGGCGCGAAGCGGACGCGGACGTGGCCGAGGCGATCGACTTCTTAGAGTTTTACGCCGCGGAGATGGCGCGCTTGGCCGCCCCGCCGCGACTCGGCACGGCCCCGGGCGAAGACAATCGTCTGCACTATCGCCCGCGCGGGGTCGCCGCGGTGATCGCGCCATGGAATTTCCCCCTCGCGATTCCCACCGGCATGGTGTCGGCCGCGCTGGTCACGGGGAACGCGGTGCTGTTCAAACCGTCCGAACGCGCGCTGATCGTCGGCTGTCTCTTGGGAGAAATTCTGACGGCCGCCGGTGTGCCGATGGACGTGCTGCAACTGTTGCCTGGCGGGCCGGATGTCGGTCGCGCGTTGGTTGCCTCGGGCGATCTGCACGTGATCGCCTTTACCGGCTCAAAAGATGTGGGGCTCAGCCTCATCGAAACAGCGGGGCGGCTCCGGCCGGGGCAGGCCCAGATCACCCGCGTGATCGCCGAAATGGGCGGGAAGAACGCCATTATCGTGGATGACACGGCGGATGTGGATGAAGCGGTGTTGGGGGTCGTGGCCTCCTTCACCGGCTACCAGGGGCAGAAGTGCTCGGCCTGCTCGCGCGCCATCGTGCATACGGCGATCTACGACACGTTTCTGGATCGGCTGACAGAGGCGGTCCGCAGTCTCGCCGTCGGCAATCCGGAGTTGCCGGGCACGCGCCTCGGCCCGATGATCGACGCGCGCGCGCGCGCCAAGGTCCGAGACTATGTCGAGCTGGGTCGGCGCGAAGGCCGTGTGGTGGTGGAGCAGACGGTCGAGGGTGTCGGCTGGTTTCAGGGGCCGACGGTCATCGCGGATATCCGCCCGGAGCATCGGCTGGCGCAGGAGGAAATCTTCGGGCCGGTCCTAGCCGTGATGCGCGCTGGCAGCTTTGCCGAGGCGTTGGAGATCGCCAACCGCAGCGTCTATGCGTTGACCGGGGGCATCTATTCGCGCAGTCCGGCGCATCTGGCGCAGGCCGAAGCGCAGTTCGACGTCGGCAATCTCTACGTGAATCGCCCGATCACCGGGGCGCTGGTGGGACGGCAGCCGTTCGGCGGCCATCGCCTTTCAGGCATCGGCGCCAAGGCGGGCGGGCCGGACTATCTCTTACAGTTTCTGACCGCTCATGTCGTGTCCGAAAACACGATGCGGCGCGGCTTCGCGCCGCTCTAGCTCGTTCCGCGCCGGCGCCCCGGCCGGCGTGCCCACGCCATCGCTCTGATCACCCTGGCCGCTCGGTGCGTGAAACGAGTGCGGCTGGCCTTTGAGATGGGCCTCGACCAGCTCTTCGGAAATCTCCGTAACGAGTCCGCGATCCGTGCGGAAGGGCGGCAACTCCTGCCGCTCAAAATATTTCACTAGGCCCGTGCCCTTGGCGAACCAGGCGGTCATCACATCCGTGCCGACCGCAATGCGCTTTGAGCCGGACAGGGTGATCCGAAGGATCATGTTGGCTTCGACCTTCACGGCGCGCTCGTAGTTGCCCGCGGGAACCGTCACCGGCTCCTGGCTCAACACGGTTACGCGGCCCTCGACATCGACGGTCTCATTGACGCCGTCCTGATCCATATCGCTGCCGAAGTCGAGTCCCGCCCGATTGAACTGTTGAAAGGACGACCCGACGCGCAAGGGGAACTGCACGATCTGATAGGGCGCCAGCTGCTTTTCCAGCGGTGAGCCGGGATCGGAGCCGTAGTAGACCACCCCGGCGGCGTCACGCCGATAGTAGCTGGTGGACGGCCCATGGTTGCCGCCGTTCGTATCGTGGAAGACCTTCATGGACACGCGGTCCTTCGTCTCGGCGCGGAGCACGGACGAATCGTTCACGAACAGTTTGCGGTCGATGGTCTGCAGCGGCCCCTCCGTTACCTCGCCGCGATAGGTCCAGCGGTTGCCGACCTCATCGGGAAAATAACTGGACGAATCCTCAATCGCGGGTCCGTCGGCCGCCGTCGCCGCCTGAATCGTTCCAACGGCTCCTATCACTATCGCGAACGCTGCCACGATACGCACTGCACGAGACTTCATAGGTAGTCATGCCTCCTGGTCGTCGCGCACGGTACCACAGCGGTCCGGGAGCGGCAATATCGGCGACCGCGCACGGGCCGTGATTGCCTTTCCCCCTCGCCCTTTTCATAATGCGGCGCACCCGGAGGGCTCCCGCGCGATTCGTCCCATGGCACCGGCTCACGACGCACCAGTGGTTTGGATTACCGGCGCCTCCCGCGGGATCGGCCGCGCCGTGGCCTACGCATTTGCCCGCAAGGGCTGGCGCATTGCGATTCAGTACCGCGCTCGAACGGCAGATGCGGAGGAGACCGCCCGCACGGTGCAGACGCACGGTGGAGAGGCGCATCTTGCGCAGGTCGATGTGCGCGACGGTGCCGGTATGGCTGTGCTCGTTAGCGAGATTATCGCCCGCTGGGGACGGCTGGATGTGGCCATCGCGAACGCGGGCATTGCGCCGAGCCGACTGCTGCTGCAGACCGACAGCGCCCTGTGGGACGAGACGCTGGCGATCAACTTGACGGGCGCCTTTCAGACGGTCCGCGCGGCCGGTGCGCAGATGGTCGCACAGGGCGGCGGCCACATCGTGGTGATGGGCTCACGCGCCGGCGAGCAAGGCCGGATCGGGCAAGCGGCCTACGCGGCGAGCAAAGCGGGTGTGGTGGCGCTGGCACGTTCCGCGGCGCTCGACTGGGGACCTGCGAACGTGCGTGTGAACGTCGTGTGGCCGGGATGGCAGGCTACGGAATTGGCGGGTGCCACAATATCGAGCGAGCTGTTGCTTACGCATGCCTTGGGTCGCACCGCTGACCTGGAGGAAGTGGCGAACACGGTCGTCTACCTCGCCGGGTGCAATGGCCTGTCCGGGCAAGTGTGGAATCTCGACAGTCGTATTCCATGACTAGAGGCGGTCGCTTCACGAGCCATCTTTTCATCGTCCATCATTCTCGCTGTGAGCATCGACCATGACCCCTGCGACGTCCTCCATAACAGCGGGCGCGTTTATCACCGGCACGGATACGGGTGTCGGCAAGACGCTGATTACGGCGGCGCTCGCGCGCCGATGCGCCGAACGCGGCCGTCGCGTGGGCGTGATGAAGCCCATTGAAACGGGTGTGGATGCGCAGAACGGCGGCACCTCCGATGCGCGGCGCCTCATGCAGGCGGCCCGCTCGACCGTCACCATCGACCAGGTCAGTCCCTACCGCTTGACGCGCCCGCTCGCGCCGCTGAGCGCGGCCGAAGCGGAAGGACGCCATATTGACATGGACAAGATTGCCGCGAGCTACCGGGAACTGGCGCAGGGTCATGACTTGATGCTCGTCGAAGGTGCCGGCGGCGTGCTGGTGCCCCTGACGTCGGAGCGGGATAATCGCGATCTGATGCTCGAATTGGGGTTGCCGGTGGTGGTGGTCGGTCGGTCTCACCTGGGCGGCATTAACCAGGCGCGGATGACGATCGAGGTGCTGAGAGCCGCGGGACTCCGCGTCCTCGCGTTGGTGCTCAACCGGACGACCCCGGCGGCTGACGAGCCTGCACGGGAGCAGGAACATTCCACCGTCGACTGTCTGCGGCGGACGGTGGGGTTGCCCATCTGCGGCCCCCTGCCCTTTTGCCCGTCGCTCGACGCGGATTGGGAAGGCGCGCGAGACGCCATGGCCGGAGAACCGGCACTCATCGCGCTTGCGGCGCTGATCGACACGCGCCCGCATACCATCGCCCGCCCCCTCTAGGCGCGTGATTTTCACCGGTCCGCTTCACGTCATACCCAGGGATGTCGGCGGCACTCCCCTCCTATCGGCTCTATCCCGTGGGCCCGGATGGACTCACCGGACGACCTGATCCGGTTCACATCTGTCAGACAACTCCTACGTCGTCTCCCCTAGGAGTCCTGCAGAAGAATCCGCCGTCGTCTCCTACGCAGCCCCTGCGAGATCGAGCATACTGTCACCGTGCGATTCAGTGGATGCGCACTGAGGTCGGCCGCCAGGCCGGAGGCCGATCGAGACCATCGGGTCGACGCATCCCACCCACACAGTCAGGAGGATCCCATGAGCACGGTGTTGATCGTCGATGACCACGACTGCGTCCGGCGGCTCCTGGTGGACTATTTTGAGGATCAGGGTTTCACCGTCGTGTCGGCCCCAAGCGGTGCCCAGGCGCTCGACCGGCTGCGCGAGCGGCGAGTGGATGTGATGCTGCTGGATATGCACATGCCCGGCGTCGGCGGATTGGAAACGATCCGACGTGTCCGCCACTCCTTCCCCAGTGTCGGCACCCGGATCATCCTCATGTCCGGCGACTATCCGGAAGTTGACCCGCAGGCGCTCGACGACATGACCCAACTCGCCGGGGCCCACGCCATGGCCTACAAACCATTCCAGTTGTCCCAGCTCCTGGCGCTCGTTCGAGAACAGGAAGGGCTCACCGCCTTTACGGATCACCAGACGTTCTACTTGCCGTCACAGGACCGCTACCTGTCGTAGCCGCGCGGCGGGCAAAACAGATGGCATCTCACTGCCAAAGCCTGTGAGGCCCGCTTTCGCCCGCCGCGCCGACGTTCCCATAGCCCTGCGCCCAACTCGCATCCGCGCTCCGTACTCGCGGTGACCTTGCCGTGGCTTACCGGTTTCTAAGATCTAACATCCGAGCCTTCGCACCAGGCGAGCGATGTTGTTCATCACCCACTCCCGACCCTTTGGTTACGAACCCTCACACGCCACACCCTGGCCTTTATTGGTTTTATAGTGAGACTGCGACTAGGGAACCACTAGGCACTCCCTCAGACATTCGCCGCTCTTAGCTGGGGTGATAACACCTTCCTTGAAATACAACCATTCCCTCCATCTGGACCTTGCACCATAGTTAGCAACCTCTTACAATGCGCTCCCCTGAGAGGTACGTATGTCCTACGCGGTTTGTCCGTATCTCCTACTCTCATGCAGCTCACTAGAAACTGTTCGACAAGTTCGCCCCCAATTTAAAAGTACTGCGTGGAACCATCTGCATTTCTGCTGCCAAATCACAACCACGCACTCCACAAGGACCATGGGGGAGAGTAAAGAGGAGCCACCTAACTCAATATTGTTAGAGGTCGCAGTTGACAATTTGAGATTGCATTTTGCGCCAAACCACACTGCTGCAGTTCCTCTAAGATATGGAATAGGAATCAAGAGCTTGATAATTGACCTGCTGACACTCTAACTCTCTAGGGGGGGGGCAATGGGAAGATCGCAACAATTACTTATAGCGGTGATTTTGGTCCTGCTCAGTATGGTGGAGATTCATGAAACCAACGCTCAGACGGATCCTCGCCAGATACTTCAAGGGGTGATAATTCAACTGCAGACAGGAACACCAAACTCCATGTGGTACGGAGCTCAGCTTTGGCAGACTATTGCCATGCAAACTGGCAACTCAGGTGTCTACCCTCAACTAGTGCAGTTGGGGCAGGTGACGAACATCACCGTTACGCAGCAGCAGCAAATGCCGCAGGGAATGCTGTACGCCATGACCGTACAGCATATGAATGGTCAATCAACATGGAGCTTTGGAATAAGTAGTTTGTCGAATCGCATCGAATACGCAAATTTCAATGTGGGTGCATCGACGCAACCGTTACCGTCTCCTGCGCCGTCCCCCTCCCCAAAACCTCAGCCAACCCCACCAGCAGGCACTCCTGCTGATGGTACCTCTCAGGCATGCAAGAAGTTCCCAAATCTTTGTTAGTGAGGATTGGAAGTGTGGACCCGACGTCAAGTTCTTCTGAGCGGCCTTCTTACGTTAGTCTACTGCGCGACTGGTTCTCCCCATTGCCTTGCTAAGAATCCTCGCAAGCGAGAAGGATATGGGTGCCTGCTACCGGAGGATGAAGCAAAGCAGTACATGGATGATCAGACAGACTCGCGCCTTTACATAACAGGGAACGAGCCAATGATCCCACGGTCAGGGGATAAAGACTTCGATTTAGCTTTAGCTCAGACTCTAGCGAAAATCTCGGCCACACTAGGAGTCCTGCCTGGCTTTGCATACTACGATGACTATGACGGGAAAAACGCATACGCCACACCAATGGTTAGGTTAAATAATGCGGATGGAACCGTCCTATTCGGACAGAGAATGCTAGGACTTCTATTGAGTGGCGGAGAAATCCCAGAAGTCTCTGTGGCTGCGGTATGCGCCCATGAATTCGGTCATATTTTGCAATACAAACGTGGGCTTCATCACATTGTTGGTGCAGGCCAACCAACCGTTAAGAGAATTGAACTTCAGGCAGATTTCTTTGCAGGCTATTTTGCAGGCATTCGAAAACGAGACCGCCCTAATTTCCCTGCCGCTGTTTTTGCTACGACTCAATATAGCTTCGGAGATAACATGATTAACCATCCCAACCACCACGGCACACATGAGGAACGTGGGGCGGCCATAGTTAAAGGATTTGAGGTAGCTTTTAGTTTGAAACGCAATCTATCTGAGGCTATCCAGATAAGTACTAACTATGTTACGCAGCTGTAGTAATTTCGGCGGGCTTTGCTGCCCCAGAATCTGCACATGACAATGTCCAACCACCGCTGCCCGACAGTTGATTGCGGAACGTATTATGAACGAAGACCCTTCACGGTCATAAGTGGTAGGTCAAGTCTTTGCCTCTCGCATAGTCACACCTGCAGGAGTCATATCAGTTCCCCAGGTGAAGCGTAAAACAAGGGTGTTCTAAGCCGCCAGATCCTACGCCTTGCGAATGAGCCAGGCAAGGCGGACACGCCTCCCATCAGGGCGTCGGTATGAGTACGCTGCCCTTGCGCTTGTACCACTCCCGACCCTTTTGTACAATTTCCCGTCCCTAGCGACCCCCCGTATTTGTTCCCTTTCTCAACAAAACAACTCCACCCCAACCAAAAAACACAACCCCGGCGATTCCCCAAAACATGTTACCCAAGGCAATCACATACCCCGCCCCTAAAGCCAACACAAAACTACAGATTCCCAATACCACATTGGTTCCTGCCTCAGTCAGCCAGTTGGAGATAAAGTGGGAATCTGCTCCCCAGAAGACTAAGAGAGCTACAGCTCCTGCTCCCAAAAACAGTATCCCCATTAATGGCTCCATCCACTCTGCGGGGCGAGCTAGCCAGGCTACTCCAAATACACAGATCATGTAGAGGCAAAGAATCATCGAAAACAGATAGAACAGATGCCCGCCAAAACCAAGTGGACTTACCTTCATTTTTGGAGGTTGTTTGTTGAATTGCCAGCGATTCCCGATCCTCGCCATGAGAATACCCATGGCCGCGCCAATGCTAAGGCCAATTCGTTGAAACTCAGTTGGCAAAACCATCCACCCCACAATTGCGCCCACCCAGCTCCAAACAAGTAATAAAAGTAGGGGTTGCGGGGCGGTTGTGAAGATGGGCTCTCGAACATACTCATTTCCTACCACCTGGGGCAGATGACGGCGACTCTAGAGTAGTGGGTCAGGTCTATTAAGAGAGCATGGAAGGCTCTGCAGGAGTCCGCCGCCTAGGTTGAGTGCAAAGCACAGCCATTCCGAGCACGCCAGATCCTACGCCTTGCGAATGAGCCAGGTAAGGCGGACTCGCCCCCATCCATGGGATCGGCACACCTAAGCTTGCTAACCATGTACCACTCCCGACCCCTATGTTACGACCCCTCAAATAGTGGATCAGGTCTTTAGAAGTGCAGGAGGGGCGCCACAGTAGTCAGATCTCTAGGTTGAACGCAAAGCAGAGCCATTCTGGCACGCCAGATCCTACGCCTTGCGAATGCGCCAGGCAAGGCGGACTCGCCTCCCATCAGGGCATCGGTATAAGTACGTTGCCCTTGCGCTAGTACCACTTCGAATTCTTTGATGGTTCTCCCGCACCTGGCTTGTCCTAATCGAGATTCTACAGACCAATGCGGCTTTCTCTCCTGCCATCGATTGTGTAGACTCCGATGAGTCCATCGGCATTCATCCCTCTGGCGCCTGAGCACCCTAATGGCTGCCTGTTACATCGAGACCGCCTTGTGAACCATCGATCGACATACCGCCTCGACGGAAAGGGATCAACCATGATTCAGCGGCTTCATCAGACGCTGCGCGCCGTGGCTCATGTTGCCGCCGTCGCTCTCCTCGGTGTCATCATAGGATGGAGTCTGACTGCTGAGGCTGGTATGCGTGAGGACGCGTTTATCGCCGGCTATGCCGCATCGGCCATTAGGAATGAGTTTGGCCTGCGGAACGCGGCGATTATGGTGAAGGACGGCGTGGTCACGATTACGACCGGGTCATTCAGTGCTGCCGAGCAATACAAAGTGCGGGCGGCGCTCGATCGTATCAAGGGCGTGAAACGGGTGGTGTTTGTCGAAGGGCCGCTGCCGCATCCGTCGGCCGCGGACACGCCCGACCCTGTCGATGCCGAACGCCTGCGGATGGACGAGCGTGGCGTTGCCGTTGAAATCTATGACCAGGAATCGAAATGGCTTCCGCACGGGCTGCTCTTTGAGCCGCTCCACGCGGACCCGCGCTGGCCGAGGTTTTCCGCCACCTATCGCAACCTTCGCAGCGGCCTGAGCGTCACCAGTGGATTCTCAGGAAATTTCGGCGAAACCTTCGCGCTCTACCGCAATCGCGCTGCGGGCGATGGCGAATGGGAGTTCGGCATTCAAGCCGGCGTCTTTAGCCTGCTCGACTTGGGGAAGCAATCCATCGACCTGGTCAATGCCGACTATCGCATCGGTGTTTTTTCCAGCTATCGGGCCGGGCACTTCTCGGCCTACGTGCGGCTGCTGCACCAAAGCTCGCACCTGGGTGACGAGTTCTTGTTGAACAATCCTGTGTCGCGCGTGAACCTGAGCTACGAGGAAGTGGACGTCAAACTGTCGTATGAACTGACGAGCTGGTTGCGGGTCTACGGCGGCGGCGGCGCGCTGGTGCGGCGTGAACCGCGCATTGGTGTGGCCTCAGCCCAATGGGGCGCGGAACTGACGTGGCCCATGGCATTTTTCGACGGCAAGATCCGCCCGGTGGCATACAGCGACTTTCAAGTGCACGAGCGGAGCAGCTGGGCCATGGCGCGATCGATCATGGCCGGGGTGCAGTTTGAAAACGCCCGGCTTGGCGATCGGCGATTGCAACTCCTGCTCGAGCACTTCTTCGGCCCCTCGCCCGACGGGCAATTCTACGGTCGCCAGGTCCATTGGGTCGGCATCGGTGTCCACTTCTTTTACTAGCGATAACGTCGCAGGCGGTTCTATGACAAGGCCTTTGTGACAATGAATGGATCATGTCGATAATAAGAGGGCAGGTCTTCCTATATAAAAACTGTTCGAAGCAGAGCGCTGTTACTCGCTGTCAGTCTGAATGGAGAACGTGACAATAAACAGGTCAGGTCTTTCAGAGTTTCATGATGAGACCTACAGACGCCAGCTCAGTTCCCCAGTTTGGGCAAGGCAAAGGCGTTCTAGGCATCCAGATCCTACGCCAAACGAGTACAGCCGGCAAGAATGGAGCGCGCCTCCCACCATGGCATCGGTATTAGTACACCGCTCGCCCCGAATTACCACTCCCGACCCCTTTGATCGACCACTTTGATATGCCCCCTTTGATATAAGGCATCAGTATATTTCAGAGTCGGCACCACCTGGGAATCAGTCAACGCCGACTGGAGTATGGAAATATTCTGGCCCGCGCGATGATTCTGCCAGAACGATCTCGACTGGACTCTTACGATTGAGAAAAGCTTACGAATAAAGGGGCGCGCAGCTACCTGTGCACCGCGTCATTTTGCCAACATACTTGCGATAGCCTTACCTATAATTTCACCCGAGTATGGCGATGTATGTCCATAGTCGAAAAAATGAGCTTCGGGAACGCCATCTAGAACCCCCGATACATCATGAAAGCCTGGCATGCCACCAAGTTCTTGTCTAACCCGACTATAGAATGCCGCACCAAACCGTACGGCTGACGGATCAAGACTGGCAAGAACACGCTGTTCAAGAGGTGCCTGCGGAGACTTCGTGAAGATCAAGGGTTGCAGGAAGAAATGGCACTCAATCTTAAATTGGGTACATATTCCACGTGCAATGTTAATATTACTTAAATATATTTGCACGGCCATATTGAGATTTGCAGTACTGGTATCCGGAGCGGGGGCTGGATACAGAATGCCCTCTATCAGGGGGCGTATGTAAGTGGCCCAGAACACAGAATAGCGCCCAAGCCATCCTGACAGGGAATGCACAATCAATCGCTCATAGCGCCGCTCAATAGTGTCCCGTAATTTACTTTCGGAATCATACTGAAATCTCCCAGCCCCATATAAGTACGCAAAAAGAGATTCATTGAAGCCATCATAAAACATAACTTTGGTAGGGCGTTCTCCTTCCGAAACCTGTCGAAGTAGATCCTGGAACTTAGTGACTTCGAGAGAGCTTTGGAAGGCACCAACACCGAAGTTGTATAGGCGTGCTGCGATGTGTTGCCGATGCAGTTCTTTTACAATCTGATTGGCAAGCGTCAGTGAGTCGTCAGCCTCAAGATTCTGCAGGGTCGAGCCACCAAATGCCCAAATAATTTCGCGTGGCGCAGGAATAGATGCATTGGCAGGAACTGCGCGACTGCCAAAATATGTGGTGAAATTTACTGTTTCGCTGGTTGCAGCTTGAGGGGAATACAAATAATAGTCACGGTATTCGAAACGAAGTGCGTTCCAATCCCTTATAAGCTGGGCCTGTAATGGGTAGCCCTGGCTAATATTCTTGAAGCTTGGAACTGATCCAGATTGACTCAAAAAGCGAGCCTGGATTCTTGCAAATACCTCAGGTAGTAGCAGAAGCACTACGATGTACAATGCATATGCGATTCGCAGATAGGTCAGTTTGTTCGTGCGAGGTTTCATTAATATGTTGATAGTAGTGAAGAAGCAGTAACTTGAAACAAGCTACAATTCACGCCCTGAATCCGGGCTGGGCAAGAATGATGGTGTTGCCCGCCATACAAATGGCACGGCGTCTGAATGCTAAAGCCGCCCTCTGTGAAATTAGAGCCATAACTGTTACCTCGTAAGTGATGATTGGGAATATACGGAAGTCACAAACTGCAAGTTGAATAGTTTGGACAGCGCGATCGCATGTCCAGTGGACACAGCGAGGCTATCGCCATCACGTGCTCTGAGTGATGAACAGGCTAACGCATCCTGCAACTACTGTTGATCAGACCTACCTCTGATAGCCATCTGGGTGCCTAAGTGAACACAAATTCACCCGTCCATCCCCCCTCGTACCCGAGCTACATCTCTGCTTCGCACGCGGATAAGTGCTTACGGGAGAAAATAAATCTACATCGGGCAGGCTATTGTAAGCGCACGCGGTTATACCCACCTTCTACTTCTGGCCGCAAGACAAAACGCAGGGCAAGATGTTTTAGGCTGGCGCTACCCAGCCTACGCCCGACAAATTAGCCAGGCAAGCATAGAGTTCTTTGTAAGATCCTCGTCAATGAGACACGATCAAGGGTGAACTTCTGGCTCTTGACGTTGGTCCCGTAACGAGACAGCTTTTAATGGGAGCAGGCGACTGCTTCAGCGACCGGTTTCCCCTGACATCCTGCCACAAACCCATTCGAAGTCAGGTGTCCGAGTGAGCTGAGGAGGTGCGTGTTCTAACCGAGCTACCAGGTTTCGGGAAAGCTTTGCCCCTCGGCGCGCGAAGTAAACTGGTGCATCTTTAAACACTGGCCCCGCAGTCATCTGTTAAACAATTCAATGAAGGCATGTTCCACTACTTTTCTGGGCCGAATGCAGTCGAGTCGCATACCCCGCCGATGGGCCGATTTTGAGTGCTCAGGATTGGAACTCGGTGCCGTGGTCAACCGTGATGGAGCCCGGCGCCGCTGTTGTGTTCAACACCCGATCGAGGACCAGCCCCACTATCTTCCCTGACAGGCAGAATCCTGCCTCTACCACCGGACTTAACCGACTCCAGTTATCGACGACCGTCAGAATTCGGAAGGCCGTCCCTTGGCTAGAAGATGAGGCACGGAATCCATGCTCCAGCGAGCTATCGGGCCGGGCACTTCTCGGCCTACGTGCGGCTGCTGCACCAAAGCTCGCACCTGGGTGACGAGTTCTTGTTGAACAATCCCGTGTCGCGTGTAAACCTGAGCTACGAGGAAGTGGACGTTAAACTGTCGTATGAACTGGCGAGTTGGTTGAGGGTCTACGGCGGCGGGGGCGCGCTCGTGCGGCGTGAACCGCGCATTGGTGTGGCCTCAGCCCAATGGGGCGCGGAACTGACGTGGCCCACGGCGTTTTTCGACGGCAAGATCCGTCCGGTGGCATACAGCGACTTTCAAGTACACGATCGGAGCAGTTGGGCCCTGGCGCGATCGATCATGGCCGGGGTGCAGTTTGAAAACGCCCGTCTCGGCGATCGACGATTGCAACTCCTGCTCGAGCACTTCTTCGGCCCCTCTCCGGATGGGCAATTCTACGGCCACCAGGTCCATTGGGTCGGCATCGGTGTCCACTTCTTTTACTAGTGCTAGTGTCGCAGGCGGTTCTATGACAAGGCCTTTGTGACAATGAATGGATCATGTCGATAATAGGAGGGCCAGGTCTTCCCATATAAATGCTGTTTGAAGCAGATCGCTGTTACGAGCCACCAGTCCGAATGCAGAACGAGAGTCTTAGCTGAATCAGCGCCATACTTATCCCCTGACGAATCGGGTCAGGTCAGCAAGGATTGCGAAGAATGTAGAAGCGGGACGAGATGCCGCCTGCTGAGTACCACTCCCGACCCCTTTGTGGCGTTGCTCGACCCCTTTGTGGCGTTGACAGGATTGGAAGGCCGCCGATACAATCCACCGCCCTGTCCGCTCACCCATCCTGCGACGCGACGATGAAAAGCAAAAGCATAGGCATTCTTACCAAGCCGAAGTTTCCCGAGGTCAAGTCGACCTTGGAGGACGTGGTCTCCTGGTTGCGGGCGCGGCAGATCGACGTGATTCTGGACACGGGCTCCGCGGCGCTCCTGGGCGAGCCGGGCGGATTCCAAAAGCCGGTCTTGGTGTCGAAGGCCGATGTGCTGTTGGTGCTGGGCGGTGACGGCACGATGCTCAACGCGGCGCGGCTCGCGGGTGAGCGCGGCATTCCCATCCTCGGCGTCAACATGGGCGGCCTCGGCTTTTTGACCGAGGTTCGGCGCGAACACCTCTACCCGTCGCTCGAACGGGTGTTCACCAACGATTTTGTGATCGACGAGCGCCTCATGCTCCGGACGCATGTGCATCGTCATGGTGAGACGGTCACGCAGGGCGGCGTGCTGAACGATGTGGTGATCAGCAAGGGCACGCTCGCGCGCATGATCGAAATGCGGATCGAGATTCAAGGGGAGTTCGTCACGAACCTACGCGGCGACGGCCTGATCGTGAGCACGCCGACGGGCTCGACGGCCTATTCCCTCTCGGCGGGCGGCCCGATCATCGATCCGGCTGTCCAGTCGCTGATGCTGACCCCGGTTTGTCCGCACACGCTGACGCATCGACCGCTCATTGTGCCCGCGTCGGCGGAAATCACGGTGACGTTGACGAGTAAAGATGATGGGGCGATGGCGACGCTCGATGGCCAGGTGGGTGTCGCGCTTTCGCAGGGCGACTCCATCGAGATCAAACAATCCGAACATCGAACCAGACTGATCCGCTTTCCCGAAACGCGCTACTACGGCGTGTTGCGCGAAAAGCTAAAGTGGGGGGACGGGTGATCCGCTCCTGCTAGCCGATTCTCCGCCGCTGGTGCGGCTGCCCCCGCCTCCCCGCTCCGCAGTCTCCTACTTCCGTCCCCGCTGAATGTGTCCGAGCATATCCTGGTTGCGCGCGAACTTAAATTCGCCGATGCAGGAGGGATCGCTCGTGGCGTTGGACTGTTCCGCGGCATCCAGCGTCTTGAGGTCGGCCATTGTCACGGCCTGGCATTTTCGCTCGCGCAAGAGCTGCTGGAGTTTTTCCCTGACCTGTCCGGTCGGGCTCGATTTGCCCGCGAGGTAGCGGGTGACTACTTCAGCGCACCAATCGCCGTCACGCTTGGCGATGCCCACGAGTCCTTCGCTGGCCTTGCGCGCCCAGCCCGCGAGGAACACGCCGTCGACCGGCTTGCCGCTCGCCTCATCGTACGCTTGAAACAGCGCGTCGTCCGGCTCGTTGCCGGTCTTGTGCGGATTCGTCACATACACGCCGCCCTTGTAGGGCAAGCCGACGGTCTCATCCACCTTGTCGCCCACCGCGAAGACGACGGAGTCGCAGGGAAACTCGTACATCTGCTTCAGGCCCACCGCCGCGGTATCCTCGCCCTTCGGTTCGAGCTTGTTATCTTCCATGTCGAGGCCGCGCACGCGGTTGTTGCCGTCGACCAGAATGCGCTTCGGCGACGCGAGGAAGCGAAAGCCCATTTTCGAGGTGCTGACCGCCGGTTCGCATTTCGTGAACTCGTCCAGCAGGCCCTTGAGGATCTCATCCGCATTTTGACCGACTGCCGTCAACCGATCCTTGATGCGGGCCACTTCCTTGGTGATGCCTTCGACGTCCATGTTGGCGCAGACGGAACGAATTTCCTTCGGATTGTACTTCCGCTCGGCCGGTCCGCGTCGCACGATCGCCGTGACGCGCTCCACCTTCTTATAGCGAATGAGCCAATGTGCGATATCGACCATGACGTCGCCCGCTCCGATGACGGCTACGTGCTTGCCCATCTCGAACGGACGGTCGCCGAAGCCCGGCAACCGGTTGAAGTGGTACACGACATCCTTTGCATGGAACACGCCCTGCGCGCTGTCGCCCTCCACACCGATCGCTTTGGTGCCCTGCGCGCCGATCGCAAAGACCACCGCGCTTGCGCCGAGTCCGCGCACGTCCTCCACCGAAAGATCTTTCCCCTGGCCGATCGAGACGTTGCCGAAATAGTGCACGTTCGGCAACGCCAGCGTCTCCCAATATTGCTTCTTGAGGCCGCCGCGCAGCTTCAATTTCGCGGGAAAAATTCCGTATTCGGCCAAGCCGCCGAACTTCACGTCGCGATTGAGGACGATGACTTCATGTCCGGCCTTGGCCAACGCGGCGGTGACGGCAAGTCCAGCCGGTCCGGCGCCGGCCACAATGATCACGTGCGAGTGCTGTGCGCTCATGCGGTATGTCCTGGGAAAAGTGGGTAGAAAATGTTGATGGAAAAGTCGAGAACCGTAACAGTTTCGCGGACTTTAGCATAGAGGATTTTGGACTGTCAAAGCGCGGCAAGCGATTTCTGAACGGCCCTTCCTATGAGTCGAGGCGAGCGCAGGATGAACGGGCTTGATGCCTGCGCTCAAGTATGGCCGCCCGCCATCAACGAACGACTCGTTTCAGATAGTGCACGAGGCGCAGTCGGTGTTTATGCGATTCTGGAAGGGATGCGATCAGGGAAAGATAACCAGCGGCTCCTCTTCAAACGCTCGAGACCGACAAGCACACAGGCTCGTCGTGTTTGCACGCGGTCCGCAGCCTGGTCAATAAGATGAGATGGCTATCGACGGCGGAGCAGGTCTCGGCTTAATTGACGTTCTTGATCGGCCGTGCTTCCTGGGTGTCGCGCGTGGCGCGGGTCGCGCGCTGGGCCTTCCACGATCCCACCAGCAGCGTCAGCAGAATCATGAACAGTTCGTCGACGAAGGGCAGCGGATCCGGCGTAACCAGATCGACCAGCGTGAGACCTGCCAACAAAAGAAACAGCGTAGGAAACCGGAGATTGAGCCCGGCGATCAGCCGATAGAGCCAGGGCGATTGTTGTGCCTCATGCGTGGGATTCATCGGCGCGCTCCTTGTTGGGACATTCTATCGCCTCCTCGCGCTCCAAACCACTGTGCGAGGCCCAGCGGCGTATTTTTATTTGACCGCGCCCGCAGACCCAACCCCGCAACCTGCTGCGCACGCTGCGGCGCCCGGGCTATCCGATCCGTGAACGTTCCGTGATAGCGCGGGCCCGTGCTTGTGACTGCTGCCGCGAGTCGTCTCCCCTCACCTACGCTCCTTCGCTCCGCGGCACTTCGCGCGCGAGACGCACAGGCGCGGTGAGGGGACGCTCGGAGGCTCAGCCCCCCGCGCTGCCGACGGGACCACCCGGCTCGGTCATGCGCCAGGGATCAAGCAACTGCGTCAGCTTTTTCTCCGGCAACACCTGCTGCTCCTTCGCCACCGCGCGCACCGTCTTGCCGGACTTGTAGGCGTCCTTCGCCAGTTTTGCGGCGGCCTCATAGCCGATCGCGGGTGCGAGCGCTGTGCACATGGCGAGACTCTCTTCGATCAAACTCTTGCAGCGCTCTTCGTTCGCCTTGATGCCTTCGACGCACTTGACGGCAAAATTGTTGGACGCTGTCGCCAGCAGCTCAATCGACTGCAACAGGTTATAGGCCATCACCGGCAACATGACGATCAATTCGAAATTGGCCGCCTGTCCGCCGACCGTGACGGTTACATCGTTGCCGATCACCTGGGCGCAGACCATCGTCACCGATTCGGCGATCACGGGATTCACCTTGCCCGGCATGATCGACGAGCCGGGCTGCGTCTCCGGCAGGTTGATCTCACCCAGCCCACACCGGGGGCCGGAGCCGAGCCAGCGAATGTCGTTCGCGATCTTCATCAAGCTGACCGCGATGGTGCGCATGGCGCCGCTCGCCTCGACCAGCGAGTCCTGGGCCGACTGCGCTTCAAAGTGGTTGCTCGCCTCCCGAAACGTGCAGCCGGTTTCTTTCGAGACGATCGCCATGACCTTCGCCGAAAATTTCGGATGGCAGTTCAGGCCGGTGCCCACCGCCGTGCCGCCGAGCGCCACTTCGGCCAACGCGTCCTGGGCGCGCTTGGCGCGCGCGATCCCCAATTGGATTTGCCGCGCGTAGCCGCCGAACTCCTGCCCCAATCGAACAGGCGTCGCATCCTGTAAATGGGTGCGGCCGATCTTCACCACCTTATCGAACTCTTTCGCCTTCCGGTCGAGCGCCTTCTGCAGGCGCGTCAGCGCGGGAATCAGTTGCGCCTGGATCGTCTCCGACGCTGCCACGTGAATCGCCGTCGGGATGACATCGTTACTGGACTGGCCGAGGTTCACATGGTCGTTCGGGTGCACCAATTTGCTTCCGCGCGCGCCGCCCAGCAGCTCGGTGGCGCGATTGGAGATGACTTCATTGGTGTTCATGTTCGTCGACGTGCCCGAGCCGGTCTGGAAAATGTCGACGGGGAATTCGGCGTCCAGCGTCCCCTCCACGACTTCCGTCGCCGCGCGTCGAATCGCCTCAGCCGGCTTCTTGTCCAAGAGGCCCAGCGAATGATTCACGGCGGCCGCCGCACGCTTGATCAAGCCCATGGCGCGAATCACCGAGCGCGGCATGCGCAGCGGGCTGATCGGAAAGTTTTCGATAGCTCGGGCCGTCTGCACGCCGTAATAGGCGTCGGACGGTACGGCGAGTTCTCCCATGGTGTCGCGTTCAACGCGGGTGCTTCCGGCAGCGGCAGACGAACGGGTAGCGGATGGCTTGGACGACGTCTTCATACGGCAGACTCCATACGTAAGGATGTGGCGAGCAGAGATGCGAATCGACTGTTTGCGGGCGCATCTTAGCGTTCGACGCCTCGATCGCACAAGACGCTTGTGATGGAGACGATGTCTGACAAATGTGCGGCTGGGCAGGTGTCGAGGGAGAGAAAAACGACGGCCCGCGCGAGGCGGGCCGTCTGCGACCTGAGAACAGGCTGCGTCTTCGTGACGCGTCCGTCGATTAGGAGACTGTCACTTCGATCGTCTTCGGTTTCACCTTCTCGGTCTTCGGCAGATGCAGGGCGAGGACGCCGTCTTTGTATTCGGCCTTCACATTCGCCTCATCCACCGACTCCGGCAGGCTAAAGCTGCGGACGAAGGTGCCGTACGACCGTTCCACGCGGTGATACTTCTTCCCCTTCTCTTCCTTCTCGGCGCGCCGCTCGCCCTGCAGCGTGAGGACGCCGTTTTCCACCGACACCTTCACGTCCTCTTTCTTGATCTCGGGCAGCTCGGCCTTAATGAGATATTCGTGCTCGGCTTCGCTGATATCGACCGACGGCATCCAATCGGCCACCGTCAGGGTTTCTTTGCCGGACGCGGCCGCGGACGGACGTGCAATCATGCGATTCAACCGATCCGACATGGCTTCCAGTTCACGAAACGGGTCCCAGCGTACGAGTGTCATGGTTGCCCCTCCTTGTGAGCGCCCCGACCGTTCGGGGCGGATCCTGTGAATGTCCACTGCGCCGTTGCTGCGCTTCCGTGTTGCTCTGCTCACAGGGGAGATAAAACGGGGGCCGACGAAGTCAAGAGGGGGACCGGACCGGCTGAGCGTCAGCCGGTCCGGCGCACGTATTTAGGAGTAGGCATCATCTGGTGCCGCCCGATGCGGGCTGGTGCCGGGAAGTACGAATCGGACGGACTGCCCGCCGATGCGGCAGCCGGTCGATTGCGGGTTCCGCTACCGTTTGTCGACCGGCACGTAGGGGCGGTTATGTTCGCCGGAATAGATTTGGTCCGGGCGGAACAACTTATTGTCGCGCAACTGCTCAAGCCAATGGGCAAGCCAGCCGGATACGCGCGCCATGGCGAAGAGCGGCGTGAACAGATCCACGTCGATCCCCATCTTGTCGTACAGAATGCCGGAGTAGAAATCGACGTTGGGGTGGATCCCCTTCCCGCCCAGCAACTCTTCGGCCGCCCGCTCGACCGCAACCGCGGTATCGTACAGCGGTGACCCGCCGCATTCCTGAAACAGGCGCTGACACAGCCCCTGCAGGACCGTAGCCCGCGGGTCCTTCACCTTGTAGACGCGATGGCCGAAGCCCATGAGCTTCTTCTTGCTCGTGAGCGTGCTCTCCACGTAGGCGCGCGCGCGATCCGGCGTGCCGATCTCGCGCAGCATCTCGACGACTTCCTCGTTGGCGCCGCCGTGCAGCGGGCCCTTGAGCGCGCCGATGGACGATGCGACCACCGTGTACGGATCGGCCAACGTGCTGGCCGTGACCAAGCCCGTGAAGGTGGAGGCGTTCATCGTATGTTCGGCGTGGAGAATCAGGCAGTCGTCGAAAATCTCCGTCCAGAGCGGATGCGGTTTACGTTCTGCGAGCATGTAGAAAAAGTTCTCGCTGAATTCCAGGCTATCGTCCGGCAGCACCGGGTCGTTGCCATGGCGCAGGCGCGCCCACGCGGCCACGATGGTCGGCAGCTTGGCGATCAACCGCACAGCGGACCAATAGTTGTTCTGCACATCCTTCACGTTGCGGCCGGGGTAAAACATGCCGAGCGCGGCCACGGCGGCCTGCAGCGCATCCATCGGATGGCCGGAGTCCGGCAGGCATTTCAGCAGGTCGACGATGCGGAATTTGATGCGCCGGTGGCGGGTGATATCCGCCGTCCACTCGGCCAGCTCCGTCTTCGTCGGCAAGCGGTGAAAGAGCAACAGATAGGAAGTTTCCAAGAACGACGAACTTGCACAGAGGGTCTCGACGCGAATGCCGCGGTATTCGAGCAGGCCGCGTTGGCCGTCGACATCGCTGATGGCGGAGGTGGCGGCGGGGACGCCCGCCAAGCCGGGCATAAAATCATGGGCCATGACGTACCGGACTCCTTACGTTGAGACGAGGGGTAGAAGGCAGACGATCATTCACCTGCTGAATAATATTATTGTGCCGTGTTTGATGCGCGCTGTCGAGCGTTGCACAAGTCGCTGGCCGCGCGCATTGAATGAACGAGCCTCTATCTGGCTGCTCACAAGCTCCGGCGATCTTGAAATGGTCCCACGATGAGCGGCATACTAAAGAGGCTTCAGCAAAGATACGTGTGAGTGCGACGGGAAGACCTGTGAACACCGGGAGGCAAGGCCGGTTATGATCCCACGTCGATACCCTGTCATCAGCGCGGTTCTGTTGTGCGGGTGCCTGCTGGCTTTGGCGGACGGCATTCAGGCGCAGGACCGTGTGAACGACGAGCCCTTCATTTTTGCCGTCATCACGACGCCGCCAAAAGACAAGCGCGCGGTGACCGCGCATGTGCTGTTCGACGGGACGGTCCGCGAAGCGAAGTTGTTTCCCGATGAGACGGTGGTGGGCAATCCCGTCTGGCGCACGCTGGAACTCTGTCACTCGCTGCGGGCGGAAGTGCGCAAAGTCGCGGAGGGGTTTCAGATCATCACGGCGCGGGCGCTGGATGCCGGGATGCTGCCGATGAGCTTGCAGTCCATTGCCGGCGATTGCCTGATCAAGAAGGCCATCGAGGTGGCGCCGCTGGTGGACTGACCGCGCGGCGTCATTAAGTCGATGGACAAGCCTGCCGTTCTACTCGACTGGCGGCCGTTGTCGTTTCGCCCACACGAAGGCCGCGCGGCTGTCGCAGACGACTAGCGGCAGTCCACACAGCAGGTCGGCTCGGTGTCCGCGTTGTACTCGTCGGATGTCAGCGGAAAGGGCTGGCGGCACGAGGCGCAGGTGCGGATCTCGAAGTAGGCCACCCCCTTCTCGTCGATTTCGGTCGGCAGCAGCAATTCCACCGGATCATATCCGATCGTCTCGCCGTCTTCGAATTTGACCACGCCCAAGCGGACGTTGAAGAGTTCGAAGGTCGCCTCGCTCCCCTTGCGCTCGTCGATATGCCCCACCACATAGACCGGCTGGCCCCTCCGCTTCGTGCGCAGGTCGCGCAAGGTGCGAACCTCCTGGGTGGCAACGGCAAAGCTTCCTGTGGTACTGGTTCCGGCTGTAAACATGATGTATCCCTAACTCATTGGTGACTGAGCGGCGGTAAGACCCCGCGCAATGCGGAGGGGGCAGCCCGCACTCTCTACAGGATGGAGCACCGCGATTTCACTCGTCAAGATGTCCGGCGCACGCACTCGGACCGAGAAGGAGCCACGTATGGCGAAGTTAACCGTGTATCAGAAACCGACCTGTTCAACCTGCCGCGACACCCTCAAGATTTTGAAGGAAGCCGGCGCCGAGGTTGAGGCCGTCAATTATTACGAGAAGCCCTTTACCGCGCCGCAGCTCACTGCGCTGCTGAAACAGGGTGGCCTGTCGCCGCGGGATGTCCTGCGCACGAAGGAAGACCTCTACAAATCCTTGAAGCTGGCGGACACGGCGCTGACCAACGAGCAGTTGATCGCCGCGATGGTGCAGCACCCCGATCTCATTCAACGGCCGCTGGTGCAGCATGGCGATCGCGTCATTCTCGCGCGCCCGCCGGAACGTGTCCGGGCGCTGCTGAAGCCCTAGGCGTCCGTCGCACGCCCTGCGCCTTCGTCGTCACCCTGCGCGGCGCTTAGGCCTGCGGGGCCGACAACAGCGGACTTTGACCGGCCTGACTCCAGAGCACTTTGCCGGATGTCGGGTCGAGGCGGACCTGCGCGCGCCCGGCAATCACATCCAAGAGCAGGTTGCCCACCAGCGTCCGTCTCCAGCCGTCGAGCACGGGCACGCTCGGCGGCGTCGCCGCGTCGCGTTCATCCAAGAGGCGTTGCAACTCGGCGCTCGTGGCCAACAACGTGGGCGCGATCTCGGCCTCGGCTGCCCGCCCCTTCAACACCGCCTGCAGCAATTCCAGTTGCCCGGCCGATTCCGGTTCCGCGCGGCGCTCCGGCGGCGGCTCCGGCCACTCGGACTTCGGAAGCGCCAAGGCCTCGCGCACCAGGGCGGCAATCGCGGGCCCGTGGCGATCCACTTCACCAGGATGCAACCCGCGCACGCCGCGCAGCTCCTCCGGTTTGGTCGGCGACTGCCGAGCCAACTGAAGCAGCACTTCGTCGCGCATCACGCGCCCGCGCGGAACATTGCGGCGCCGGGCTTCCGTTTCACGCCAATTGGACAGGGCGCGCAACACCGCCGCCTGTCGAGGCTTCAAATTTTCCCAGCCGCGAATGCGCTGATAGCGTTCCTGCGTGCCCTTTTCCTTTTCGATGACCAGGCTTTCCAGCCGCCGAAATTCCTCCGTGGCCCAATCGAGACGCCCCAAGCCGCGTAGCCGGTCGAGCAGATAGTCGTGAATCGGCAGCAGGTATTGAACGTCTTCCAGCGCATAGGCGATTTGTTCGTCCGTCAGCGGCCGCTGGCTCCAATTGGTGAAGGTATGCGATTTCGACAGTCGGGTGCCGTGCACGCGCTGCACGAGATTGGCGTAGGCGATTTGCGCGCCGTGGCCCACCATGGCCGCCGCAATTTGCGTATCGAAAAACGGCCGCGGCACCCCGCCCGTCTGGGCCGCGACGATTTCCAGATCCTGTCGGCCCGCGTGCACCACCTTTTCCATCGTCTCGCCGGCCAGCAGCGTCCAGAGGCGGCTGACATCGCCGCGCTGTTGCAACGTCGGAAAGTCGAGCACGGCATGTTCCTCGCCGGTGCTGATCTGGATCAACTCCAAGCGCGGCACGAACGTGTCTTCGCCGATGAACTCCGTGTCGAGCGCAATGCGCGGGACGCCCTCCAAGCGCGTGCAGAATTGGTCGAGCGCCTCCGGCGTGTCGATATATTGTCCGGCCGCGGGGCTCATCGGGACGGTCCCGTTCGCGTCCGCACGGCGGTCTGTGTCCGGCTATTCATGGGGATCGTAGGGTCGTTGCGGCGGTTCCACATTGGTGAGACTCAACGCCTCCTTGAGCAGTTGATAGGCTTCGATGATGCGGCGCAACTCCGGCTCATGCGACCGGTCGCCTTCGTTGGAATCCGGATGCAGCCCCTTGGCCTTGATGCGGAACGCGCGCGTGACGTCCAGCAGCGACGCCCCGTCTTCCAGCCCCAGCGCCTGATAGGCCTCGAACGTCGTGCGGATCGCGTCTGAACCGGCGCCGTTTGCCGCGTTGCCGCCGGCCGTCTTCAAAAAGTCGGCGAGGTTGAATTTCTTCTTCCGTCGGCGCGGCCGCTCACGCGCCTCGCTGTCCATTTCGTCCCAGCGGTCTTCCATGAACTCCAACCGGGATTCCAGCCGAATGGCGTTGGACAGGTCGCGGACCGTGTCGAGCTCCTCGGCGATCGACGTGAGCGAGCGCGCGATTTCGTCCAGGCCCTGTTCGATGCGGAAATAGCTGTCCGTGCGCGCCTCCATCATATGTTCGATGGCGAAGTCGAGGCTTTGCTCGGAGCGCGCGCGCAACGTATCGATACGGCGACGCATGCCGTCTTGGTACTTGCGCATCTTGCGGTAATCAAAGGCCATGCGGAGGACCGTGTGCGGGACGAGGCGAAAAAGGAACGTCCGCGCACGGCGGGGCGCATTCTAGCACAGTCACAGGGACGGCGTGGAGCGTACGTCCGACCCCGCTCGGACGGGACGAGCTTGGGCTGGGTTCGGCGGATTACGGGGATTACGCGGATTACGATGGTTCAGCGAGATCGGTCGGCGGCGTGCCCGCGGTTTCGTCGGATGGGCGCTCCCCGCGTCGTGCGACGCCGGTCTCACGCGCGGCGGCGGCCACGGCCTTCGCAATCGTGGGCACGACCTGCTTATCGAACAGGCTGGGAATGATGTAGTCCTCGCACAGCGCGTCCGCCGGAACCAAGGTCGCCAGGGCGCGGGCCGCGGCCAGCTGCATCGGCTCGTTGATCTCGCGCGCGAGCACGTCCAGCGCGCCGCGAAACAGGCCGGGATAGGCCAAGGCGTTGTTGATTTGGTTGGCGTAGTCCGAGCGCCCCGTGGCGAACACGCGCGAGAGCCCGTCGCCGTGGATCGGTGCGATTTCCGGATCGGGATTCGCCAAGGCAAACACGATGCGCTCCTGGTCCATGAGGGAGAGATCGTCCGCCGTGAGGATATTGCCGACCGACAGGCCGATGAACACATCCGCGCCGCGCAACGCATCCTGCAGCCGGCCGGTTGGACGGTCTCGGTGGACCCAGGCGCGCAGATCATCCCGCCCCTCGCGCAGACGCTCCGCACCCACCTGGTCGCTGTCGAGCACGATGCCTTCCGGCTCCACGCCGTGGAGATGGCGTGCCCCGGCGGCCAACAACAGACGGCAGCAAGCCGTGCCTGCCGCACCCACGCCGTTGACGACGATGCGCACATCGGCGAGCGACTTGCCGACGATCGTCAGCGCGTTCGTCAGGGCCGCGAGAATCACGACGGCGGTCCCGTGCTGATCGTCGTGCATCACCGGAATGTCGAGCGCGGCTTTCAGGCGCCGCTCGATCTCAAAACAGCGCGGCGCGGCGATATCCTCCAGGTTGATGGCGCCGAACGTGGGCGCGATGCCCTTCACGATCTCGACGATGGCGTCGGGATCCTGCGTCCCGAGGCAGAGGGGCCAGGCATCGATCTTGGCCAGCTCGCGGAACAGCATGGACTTGCCTTCCATCACGGGAAGCGCCGCCTCCGGGCCCAAGTTCCCCAGCCCGAGCACCGCCGAGCCGTCCGTGACAATCGCGACGGAATTCTGCTTGGTGGTCAACGCGTAGACCTTGGAACGGTCCCTTGCGATCGCCTGCGCGACGCGTCCCACGCCGGGCGTGTAGGCCATGGAGAGGGTGTTGCGCGTGGTAAGCGGATAGCGGCTCTGCACGCGAATTTTGCCGCCGAGGTGAAAGAGGAAAATGCGGTCGGAGGCGGAGAGGACGCGGATCTGCGGGATGCCGTCGAGCTTTGCCAGGACGCGCGCGCCGTGCGCTTCATCCCGCACTTCAAACGTAATGTCGCGGACGATGCGGTCGGCCGTCGCCGAGACGATATCCACGGCGCCGAGGTTGGCATGTTCTTCGGCCAGCAGCGTCGCCACCCGCGCGAACATGCCCGGTTGATTGTGTAACTCCAGCCGCGCGGTCAGCCGATAATTGGAATAGGGCCCGATGTCCGATTCGGGATGTGTCGGTCCGTCCATCTGCCCATCTATCCGCGCATCCTGTGCTTGTTCGCGTCGACTGTCCTCCATCGCCTCATCCCTCCCCGTCTGCTGCGTGACGCGGCGCCGCGACTCTCGGTGTTCCTACTCATCACGATAGCACAACCGACGGCTCGCTACCCTCTGCCGGGACGATATGCGATGGGGTGTGCAGGATAGCCCGGCGGTGAGATGGTCCACCGTTGAACCCTGTGACGGCTCGATGCTACGGTGGCGCATGATGACACCAACACCTTCCTCCGATTCAACACCGATACATCCGGCCAACCGCCTGGCGAACGAGACCAGCCCATACCTGCTGCAGCATGCGCACAACCCGGTGGACTGGTATCCCTGGGGCCCTAAAGCGTTGCAGGCCGCAACCGCGCAGGACAAGCCGATTCTGCTGTCCATCGGCTATTCCTCCTGCCACTGGTGCCACGTCATGGAGCGCGAGTCGTTCGAAAACGAGAGCATCGCGGCGCTCATGAATCAGCACTTCATCTGCATCAAGGTGGATCGCGAAGAGCGGCCGGATCTCGATGAGATTTACATGCAGGCCACGGTCGCCATGAATCAGGGCCACGGCGGCTGGCCGATGACGGTGTTTCTCACGCCGGACCAGCAGCCGATCTACGCGGGGACCTATTTTCCGCCGGAAGATAAATATGGACGCCCGGGCTTCCGGAGCGTCCTGCAGAAGTTCGCCGAGCTGTGGCAGCGCGACCGGTCGTCGTTGCGCGGACAGGCGGCGAAGATGACCGAGCATCTGCAGCGCGAGGTACATGTGGCGGCGCCGGTGTCTGTCGGCGATGCGGAGATCGCCCGCGCCGTTGAGCAGTATCGCGAGGAGTTCGATAGCCGGTACGGCGGCTTTGGGCAGGCGCCGAAATTTCCGCCTGCCACCGGGCTCTCGCTGCTGCTGCGGCTGGCACATCGTCGGCAGGACGCCTCGTTGATGCAGATCGTCACCAAGACGTTGGATGCCATGGCGGCCGGCGGGATCTACGACCATGTCGGCGGCGGCTTTGCGCGCTATTCCACCGACGCCAAGTGGCTGGTGCCGCACTTCGAGAAGATGCTCTACGACAACGCGCTGCTGGCGAAGATCTATACGGAGGCCTATCAGGCCACCGGCGAGGCGCGCTACCGACGCGTGGTGACCGAGACGCTGGACTACATTCTGCGCGAGATGACGGGCGCGGAAGGCGGCTTCTATTCGGCGACCGACGCCGATTCCGAAGGCGTCGAAGGCAAGTTCTTCGTCTGGCGGCCGGAGGAGATTGCCGCGGCGGTCGGCAACGCCGAGGATGCCCGACGGTTCTGTGCGTACTACGACATCACCCCCGGCGGTAATTTCGAGCACGCCAACATTCCCAACACACCGGAGCCGCTGGCGACCGTGGCCGCGCACTTGCGCGTGACGGAAGCGGAACTGCAAGCCGGCCTGGACCGCGCGAAGGCGCTGGTTTATGCGGCGCGCGCGACGCGTGTGCCGCCCGGCCTGGACGACAAAGTCATCGTCGCCTGGAACGGATTGATGATCGGTGCGTTGGCGGAAGCCGGACGTGTCCTGGCCGAACCGCGCTATGTGTCGGCTGCCGCGCGCGCGGCGGATTTTGTGCTGACATCCATGCGCCAGGACGGGCCCTCGGGCCGACGTCGCACCTGGCGGACCTATCGCGTCGGGCGCGCGCAGCATGCCGGTGTGTTGGAAGACTATGCCTGTTTGGCGGAAGGCCTGATCGACCTCTATGAGGCCGGCGGCGCCGAAGGGTACCTCGATGCGGCGACGGAACTTGCCGAGACGATAGTGGCGGATTTCTCGGATGAACAGCGCGGGGGATTTTTTACGACCGGGCGCGGGCATGAAGCGCTGATCGTGCGGGCCCGTGAAGGCCCTGACGGTGCGACCCCAAGCGCGAATGCCGTGGCTGCGAGCGTGCTGGCGAGGCTGGCCACGCACCGGGACCGCGCGGAGTGGCGTGATGCGGCGGCCACCGCTATCCGCATCTACGGCCGTGCGATGTCGCGATACCCGCGTGCCTTTGCGAAGAGTTTGCTGGTCGCGGATTATCTGCTGGAAGGGCCGGTGGAGCTTGCCCTGGTCGGCAAGGCCGAGGCGGCCGATCGCATCGCGTTAGAAGACGCCGTTCGTCGGCAGTTCATCCCCAACCGTGTGATCGCGCATCTGGATCCCGGCGCCGGGTCCTCCACCTTGCCGCTGGTCGCAGGAAAAACCTTGGTGCAGGGCCGCGCGGCCCTCTATGTCTGTCGCCAGTTTGCCTGTCAGGCGCCGGTAACCGATCCCGTAGAGGTGCCGACAGCGCTGGGACGGCACCGTGAGTCGAGCGGGTCCGATGGAGCGCAGGCTGCAGCCGCGAGCGCGGCACGGTCGCTCTCCGGCACGGCGATACTCGGATCGGCTACGCCGGGCGGCACCGCGGCCTACGCCGTGCGTCACATTGGGGCGGCCACGCCCACCGCACCAACCGCCGAGGGCTACGGCCCGTTCAGTGCGACCGGGTGGACGACCAGTCGACTGGGATTCGGTTGTTATCGGGTGGATACGAACGAAGCGGAGCACCGCGACGCCTTGTTGGCGGCCCTTCGCGGCGGCTGCAATCTCATCGACACCTCGACGAACTACGCCGACGGCGACAGCGAGCGCTTGGTCGGCTTGGTGCTGGCCGAGTTGATCCGCAAGCACGAGATCACGCGCGAGGAGATCGTCGTCGTCTCGAAGATCGGCTACGTACAAGGGCAGAATTTCACGCAGGCCCAGGCGCGCCAGCAGGCCGGACGCCCCTACCCTGAGATGGTCACCTACGCGGACGGCTTGTGGCACTGCATGCATCCGGAGTTTTTGGCGGATCAACTGACGGCGTCGTTGGATCGGCTGGGGCTGGCTACGCTGGACGTCTGCTTGGTGCACAATCCTGAATATTTTCTGTTGGACGCCAAGCAACGGGGCGAGCGCGATCCGGAATCGGTGCGAACGGAATTCTACCGACGCTTCGAAGCCGCCTGCGTCTTTTTTGAGCGGCAGGTGGCCGAGGGGCGGCTCCGCGCCTATGGCGTCTCGTCGAATACGGTCATCGCGCATCCGCAGGATCCGGCCGCGACGTCCCTCTCGCGCCTGTGGGACGCCGCAGCGGCGGCAGCCAAGTCGCTCGGGCTGACCAGCTCGCAGTTTCGTGTGGTGCAATGTCCGTTCAATCTGTTTGAAACTGGCGCTGCCGTCGTGCCGAACACGGGCGCGGCTCAGAACGAGACGGTGCTGGCCTATGCGCAGGCGCGCGGGCTTGCCGTGCTGCTCAACCGTCCGTTGAATGCGATCCCGGCGCGGCAAGGCCGACAGGGCGGTATCGTTCGATTGGCCGAGGTGCCGTCCGAAACGCCCCAACCGGGCATGCCGGATATCGCCACGCAGGCAAAGCGTGTCGCGGAGCTTGAAGCGGAGTACCGCAGCACGATCGCGCCGCAGGTGCCCCACGCCGGGCAAGGTATGCCGCCCGCCGACTACTTTCCCTGGGCCGAGGAATTGACGAGGATCCGGCCGCAGATCGATGGACTGGAACATTGGGAGCATGTCGAATCGCAGATGATCTCGCCGCATATTTCGCAGGTGATTCGAGCGCTCGGCCAAATCCTGCAGGGCGACCAGGCCGCCGCCTGGGACGCCTGGCGCGAACGCTACGTGCCGGAGCTTTTACAGCTCCTCCGCCTGCTGCGGGCCGAGGCGGCGGAGCGCAGCGGTGCGCGTGTCGCCGCGATACGAGGGGCCCTGACGACGCATCTGCCGGAGACGCAGCGGACGGCGCCGCTCTCGCAACTGGCCCTGTGGCTTGCGGCAAGTACGCCGGGTGTCACCGCGGTGTTGAACGGCATGCGTACCCCTGCCTACGTAGCCGACAGCCTGTCGGTTTTGCGATGGAGTTTGCATCCCCGGCCGCTTTCGGTGTATGAGTCAATTGAGACGCTCGCCCTGCCTTAGCGCCTGCGAAAGGAGCGACCCATGACTGCCCGTCACCGCACCGCCTACATGTCGTTGATCCTGATGCTGCTTGTCGCCCCAATCGGCTGCGCCACGCGCTCCACGCAGGTGGGCACTGAGCAGATGGGCGCGACGGCCGGAGCCGAGCAGCGTGCCGAGCGGATCGTCGAGCCGACGGTGAAGGACCTCTCCTTAGATGCGGCACGCACTGTGGCCCCGCTCCCCTTGCCGCCTGCGGAACCGGAAACCGCCTATCTCTTGGATGTCCTGTTTGATTTTGATCAGTCCGCGCTGCGCATCGACGGCGCGGCCGCGGTTG
Organism: Nitrospiraceae bacterium; assembly: GCA_041908685.1. Taxonomy (GTDB): domain Bacteria; phylum Nitrospirota; class Nitrospiria; order Nitrospirales; family Nitrospiraceae; genus BQWY01. The sequence continues at coordinate 236,596 of JAYREW010000027.1, forward strand.
AGACCAATGCGCAGAGTCTCACGAAGGACACGCAGGTCGAGTCAATCATGCTCGAAGGCCGCGGCGACGAGGTCGGCACGATTGCGTATAACATCGTCTTGGCCGAGCGACGCGCCCGCGCCGTCAAACGGTACTTAGAGCACCTGGGCGTCTCGGGTCCCATCAACGTGGTGAGCTTCGGAAAAGATCGCCCGCTCTGCCTCGAACACAACCCGGACTGTTGGCAGAAGAATCGGAGCGTCCGCTTTACAGTGAAGTAGTCGGCATCCGCCGCGCGCATCCCGCTCGCGCACGGGGCGGGTCGCCCTGCTCGTCCGCCCGTGGCTCCTGTGCAGTCCCCTCCCCTCTCCCGATCAAAAAAATGTAACGGTTCGTTGAGCATTCGGTAATGGGCCCGTCTGTCGGCTCCGCTACCCTGCGCTCAATATACATACAACCATATACATGAGCAGTGAAGGAGGGGCCGATGGTACGAGTGGGACAACTGATGTCAGGGGATCTGGTCATGGTGGAAGCGGCGACGACGATTACGCAGGCCGCCCGTTTGATGACTGCGCGACGGATCGGCAGCCTGTTCGTGCGTCGGCACGGCGAAATCGTCGGCATCGTGACGGAGCCAGATATCATTCGGAAGGCCATCGGGCAGGGCTTGGATCTGCGCACCACCTCCGTGGGCGAGATCATGAGCGCGCCGGTCGTGAGCATCGATGAACGACGCCCCATCACCGAAGCGGCCGACCTGATGCAAACACACCGCACGCGCCACCTCGGCGTGCGCAAGGGCGAACGCCTGGTCGGTGTCGTCTCCGTCCGCGACTTTCTTCAGCCCGTCTCCGCCGATACCTTTTGAGGAGTCGGCTCCTGTTCGCCAAGAATCCAGAGAGTTAACGGATCTGTAACAAACGGCCTATGTCGGCGCAATATGTACCGGGCAGAGTACCGACGCACCCAAGAAGTGCATCGTCTCTCGCCACATGAAGGAGGAACAGGATATGACCACGCAGTCGTCACAAGGACAACGGCAGATCAGTTTTGCGCGAGCCGGATCAGTCGGCAGCATGCTCGCGCTGGTGGTGGGGGCCATGACCCTCTCGCCCGCCTGGGCCGAGCATGCCGGCCCGGTCGCGAGCGTGGTGGTCGATGAAGGTCTGCTGGCCTATGCGCCGACCCAACAGGTCTCCGGAGCGCTGAAGGTGCAGGGGTCCGACACGATGACCGTGGTGATGAACCGACTGGCCAGCGAGTTTCAACGCCGCCATCCGAAGGTCACGCCTTCGGTCCTGGGCGGAGGATCTAATAAGGCGCTGCATCACTTCTTGGATGCTCCGATGAAGCGCACCGGAAAGATCGATCTGAAGGAAGAGCGGCCGACCCATCCCCCACTCGTCGCGTCGTCGCGTGCCCTCACCGACGCCGAGATCAAGCAGTTTGTTGCCAACCACGGCTATGAGCCGGTGGGGCTCCCGGTCGCAGTGGACGCGGTGGCCATGTACGTCCATTCGAGCAACCCGATTCAAGGGCTGACGCTCGAGCAGGTGGATGCGATGTTCTCCAGCACCCATCAGCGTGGAGCACAGCAGACTGTGACGCAGTGGGGACAGCTCGGACTGGGCCAGGACTGGGCCAGCTCGCCGATTCATTTGTATGGCCGTGACCGTCGTTCCGGCACCAGAGCGTTTTTTCAGGAGCATGCGTTAGCGGGTGGTGAGTTTGTCTCGAGCGTCCAAGAAGAGCCGGGCGCCGCGTCCGTCATTCTGGACCTGATTCGCGATCCGCTTGGGATCGGCTATAGCGGGCTGGGTATGGAGACCGGCAGCACGCGGATCGTTCCGCTGGCGGAGAAAGCGGGCCTCCCCTTCATCACGCCGACGGCCGCCACGGTGGCCGACCAATCCTATCCGTTGCGCCGCGTGCTCTATGTGTATATCGATAAGGCGCCCAACGCTCCGCTGGCTCCGATTGTCCAAGAATTCGTGTCCTTTATCACCAGCCGGGAGGGTCAGGAAGCCGTCGTGAAAGCCGGGTTCTTCCCCTTGCCGATTGACCAGGTGAAAAAGGGGATGTTTGCCCTCGACCCTCACCGCGGGAATGCCGCGCACGTGAATTAGTCTCGATCGAAGACTGTTCCAGGGTTACAGCGGGCGGCTGCTCGGACGTATCCGGCGGCCGCCCGTTCTTTTTTGATCGAGTCCCACGCGTTTGCCGCTGAAGCCCTTCCGTCTCCCCTGCAGCGCGCAGAGTTTGCTTCCCGACAGGTGGAGCAGGAGATGGCACGCTCACACAGCGTGGCGACAGCGTATCAAGCGCCTGTGTGACCACCGACTCTTGAGCCGGCTCTCAGACATCTGGCCATGGTCACGATGGCAGCGGCATTGGACGCAGCCATCTTCACAACATGGCGATGGGAAGCCGCCCGACTCATGGAGTCAAGCGGCGGTGGTGCGGCCGCCGCTGACGATCTTTGAGGACGTTACTTACGCGCGGGATTGGCTTTGGATGGCGGCTTGGGGAGCGACTGCCGCAGTGACGAGAGTTCGTCCTGTAGCGACTGCATCGCTTTCTGCTGATCGTCCAGACGGGAGCGAAGCGCTTCATTCGTGGTGGTGAGCCGTTGGATTTGGTCTTGAAGTGCGTCGGACGGCGGCGTGGGGCTTTTCGTCTGCGGCGGCGCAGCGTCCGCCCCGGGACCGGTTGGAATCGACGGGGGCGAGGCAAGCGGCGGCGCGGTCGTTCCAGTCCGTTTGAAGGCCAACAGGTCTTTGACCGCAAGTGAGAGGTGCACGCGTTCGAAAGCATCCCAGCGCGGCTCATTCTGATCCGGCACCACGGTGTACATGGAGGGCCCGGTAATCCAGAGCTTCATCCCCTTCGTGTCGCGCGGGTCGCGTTCTTCCATCCCGCCCGTATCGGCTCGCGTGAAGGCCGTGTGGTCCATCAGCACGACATGCAGATAGCGGTCGCGAAAAAACAGCGCCCCCTTCGTCTGTTCAGCCGCGTGGGACTGTGTGTCGGGAGGCAGCGTGAACGTCACCCGCTCATCCGGCCCGGCCTGACGGAACCCGTCCAACAGCGCCGGAATCAGTGTGCGCAGTTGCGCATCCGTGAAGAGGGGGATCGGTCGGGGCTGTTCAATCAGACCCATGACGGTTCCGCTCCACCCGCTGACCTGCAGTGAGGTGAGAAGTGTGCGGAGATCTTCCTGCGACAGGTTTGCCGGATGGGCGTTGGTCACGGGGGTCGAGGCGCGGCGAATGGTCGGATCCCGTTCCAGCGCCACGTGGAGTCCCTGCCGATCGACCACCGTCCGTTCGGACGACATCAGACTACAGGCGCCCAACAACATCGGTGAAATAGCGACGAGGCCCGTAAAGACGTACCGGGTAATGAGTGTTACTTGCATGCGAATTGAATCCCCCATCGGCGCTCCATCCCCATTTGTCCACGCCAGTTACGGTCGGCTGCGGCGCTGACTTTCGGGACTTCCCCCTCTTTCACAATGCGATATCCATTTGGACACTGTGCCGCGGCGATGCCCATGGCGTCCCGCCGCACGCTGGAGCTGAGCACGTCTGCCTCGGTTTGAAACCCATAGGTGATGACGCCTCCGGTCGGCGTCTCCTGCACGAGGGTGGCGCCATGCCCGCAGGACGAGAGTAGGACGAGGAGCGGCACAGTCGCCAGGCAGAGGCCGACGGACGGGCGAGGCACGCGCGTGTTCAGGTCAGCACCTGTGGAGTGTGGCGCACTACAGTCCATCAACGCAGTAGGTATTCTCTTCCAGCGGTTCATAGCCCCCGCCGATCGACCAGGGGAATTCGGCGATCTCTCGCCCTTCCTTGTTCCACATGTGCACGCACTGCGCCTGTATAGTCGGAAAAATCCGCTTTGCAGCGTCGGCGATGGCAATCGTCGACGACTCTGTCATCCCGACGACCACGACACGATTGCCCGCTTGCAGTCCTTTTCCTGAACATCCACGATGCGCCCACCCATTTGTATCTTGTGACCGATCTGTACATTGGGCGTCATGCGCCAGGCAGAGAAATCGAAGGTGGTATCGGTGTTCTCCAAAACGGCTGGCGGGAACAGCGGGGGATGTTCACAGCCGAGGGTCAAGCGGATGGACATAGCATCTCCGTCTGTCCCCTCGTTACCCGACCGAGGGTGGCGCAGATGCGCCACCCTCGATCACGACAGGGACAATGCTTACATGAAACGGATTTGCCACTGTATCAGGAACGCGTTCTGGGCGAAAGGGTCGCCGACTCCGCGTGTGGGATCTACAACCAAACCGGGGCCGTTCCCCGTGTGGTGCCGAAACTCGTAGTTCACCTGCAGTTTCGACTGCATTTTCGGCGGAAAGTTTTGGAAGTAGTACGTCAGGCCGAGAATCGTCCTGGTGTACAGATTGTTGCCGATGCGCGTATTCGGATCAAATTGTTCATACATGATGACGGGTTCGAAATTCTCAAAGATGCCGTCCGTGATGAGGTACTTGGCCAGCACATACCACGTCCGGCGTTGCGCGCCCGGCGCCCCGGAGCCGCCGCAGAAGGTTTGATCCAAACAGGCCCCGTTGGCCGGACGGCCGATCGTGGTTTGGTTCGCGCCGTCATGGCCTTGCCAGATTTCGCCCTGCACCATAAACCCGGGCAGGACCTTGGAGGCATAGCGGAAGTCGAGGCCGTACCGGTCGAAGGACCCTTTGCCGCGTCCGTTGATATTGGTGTTCGCGTTGTTCGATTCGCCGAAGATGCCCGTGAAGCTCACGAACGACACGTCGTTGCCGAAGAGACGCCACCGGGTATACACGCTCTTCGGAGCGTTGGCTCCGGTCGCGTTGGCCTGGTAGTTGTTATTGTTCATCACGCCCACGACGTATTCCAACCGATTGAACAACTTCCCGCGCATATCCATGAAGAAATCGCGCTCTTGAAGGAAATCGATCGATCCGCCCGACCCGGTCCGATTGCCGGCGCCGGAACCAACCGACGTGAGATACGGCGAGCTGATGACGTCGCGCAATCCGCCCGACGTTTCCGTGAAGATACCGAACGGCATACGGAAAATACCGAAGCGGAAGAAATTCACGTTCGGCGCCCACGATTGAAAGGGCCGCACGTCGAGATAGGTTTCCCGGAAATACGTGGCGCTGGTCGGCACACCGGTGGCGGCGCCGCTGCCGCCGGTCGGCGTATTGTTCGTAATGCCGATGCTTTGGAACTCAAAGAGCGCGTGCCACCGAGGCAAGGTGTCGCTGATCTTGCCCCAGAACAAAATTTCAGACCGGCGAATCGAGAAATTGTCCTGGCTCTTGCCTTCGGCCACATGGGCGTCTTGGTGGGAGTAGAGCCATTGAAGGGCGTTCAATCCGAAGTTGACCTTGTCGCGGAGAAACGGCAGGACTTCCGTCTTGGATTTCCATTCATCCAAGAGGTCGATGCGCCGTTCGCGCTCTCCGCTCCGATATTCCTGCTCGGAGCGCACTTGGATCCACTCGTCCTTCGAAATGATGCCCTTCTCCATCAACAGATCTTCGACCGGCTTACCGCTGGGAGGCAGTTCGGCTCTTTGTTGAGGCGCGGGTCGGTTGACTGGCGGAACCGGGCCTCCGGTATCCGGCTCAACTTGCGCGGTACGGACGTCCGAAATCGGTCCGCTGTTCTCCGCCCAGAGGGGGCTGGCCACGGCGCTGCACAGCGCCAAGGTGAGCAGTAAGGGGGTTCGTCGCAACTCTTGTCCGATCATGCAGGACATGGGACTCCTTTCCTGTGTGTGACTAATGGCACTTCTCACTCGTTGACCCGAACTTTGTATCCGCGTCCGCGGACCGTCAGAATCGTTTGTGGACGGGCAGGATCCTGCTCGACCTTTCTTCGCAGAGCCGAAATGTGGACATCGACCCCATGCGGTTCCAGGGCGTAATCCTCTCCCCAGACATGATCCATCAGTTCTTGACGCGTAAAGACGTGATGGGGCGCCGCCAGCAGGCACTCCAGCAATTGAAATTCTTTCGGCGTGAGCTCCACCAGCAGGCCGCGTACGCGGACTTCGTGGCGGGCGATGTCCATGTCGATGTCGTGGGCGCAGTAGTGCTTGGGAGTGACGCGCGCAAATTGTTCCCGGCGCAGCAGGGCGCGTATGCGGGCGAGCAGTTCGCGTTGACTGGACGTGCAGAACACCGCATCGATACCCGCCGCATAATCGGCCAAGCAGTCCTCCTCGGGACAGTCCTGCGGACCGACTTGAACAGTAGCCAGCGGGATCCGTAGATCGGCGGCGGCACTACGCAACGCGTCCCAATTGACCATCGCCCGATCCACCAGCAGGCACGACGGGGACTGCTCGCGCATGCGATGGAGCGCCTCCGCGACGAGGCGCGTACGGTGAATCGCGTATCCGTTCCGCTGGAAATAGTGCACGAGCGATGAGCCCCAGTCTTCCTGGGCCGTCACCAACAAAATTGGTGTTGCGGTGGTACTCACGGTCTCGGAGATCGGGCTGGCCTGTGTCATAGACGCGGCCAGCTTATGCGCAGTGCGTTGCGCGAGAATCAACCGAGTGTTACGAAGCCGTTAAGTATGCCGGCGGAAGGATGGACGCACGGAGAGAAACGATGCGGACGTTGGTGCTTGCGCGACTGCGCAGCAGCACAGAAGGGTGAAGCACATCGAGCCGTCGGCTAGGTGAGCAGTTGCGCGTCTTGGGCCCGTTGCAGCAGCGCGGCTTGCGAATCGTAGCGCGCGGCGTCTGACGACGTTCCCGTCCAAAACGCGTACTGCCCGTCCGCCTGGAGCTGGCGTGCATGCACGGTGTCCTGCCAATTGACCGCGAAGATTTGGTCCATGACGGCGGCGCGCAGCCGCGCGGATTCGATGGGAAAGAGAATTTCCACGCGGCGGTCCAGATTACGCGTCATCAAATCTGCGCTGCCCACATACAGCTCATCTTGCCCGCCGTTCCTGAAATAGTAGAGTCGCGAATGTTCCAGAAAGCGCCCCACGATGGAGCGGACCGTGATGGATTCGCTGACGCCAGTGACGCCGGGGCGTAGGCAACAGATGCCGCGGATCATCAGCTCGACGCGCACGCCGGCTTGCGAAGCTTCGTAGAGTTTGCGGATCGAGGCTGGGTCGACCAGGGCGTTCATTTTGAACGCCAGGTAGCCGTCGCCATATTCGCGGTGGCGCTGAATCTCGCGGTCGATGCGGGCCAGCACTTCCTCGCGCATGCGATGCGGCGCGACGAGCAGCTTAGCGTAGTCGGCCTTCCTCGAATAGCCGGTCAGCGCGTTGAACAACTGCGTCGCGTCGGCGCCGATGGCGTCATCGCAGGTGAAGAAGCCGAAGTCCGTGTAGATCCGGCTGGTGGCGGCGTTGTAGTTCCCCGTCCCCAGGTGCAGATAGCGGCGGATGCGGTCCGCATCGCGCCGGACCACCATGCAGAGCTTCGCATGGGTCTTCAAGCCCATGACGCCGTAGACAACGTGTACGCCTTCGTCTTCCAGGCGGCGCGCCCACTCGATGTTGTTTTCCTCGTCGAAGCGCGCTTTCAATTCCAGGAGGACCGCCACCTGTTTGCCGTTTTGCCGGGCTTCCACCAAGGCGTCGACGATCGGCGAATTCGAGCCGACGCGATACAGCGTTTGCTTGATGGCCAGCACGGCGGGATCGTTGGCGGCCTGTCGAATGAACTCCACCACCGGCACGAAACTCTGGTACGGATGGTAGAGCAGAATATCGCCGTGCCGAATCGTATCGAACGCGTTCGTGCCTTTGGCAAAGAGATCGCTGCCCGTCGGCGACATCGAGGGCAGCTTGAGTGCCGGCCGATCCAGCTTCATCAGTTCCATCAGCTGCGCCATGCCCAGACGACCGGCGCTCGCATGGACCTGGGACGGCACCAACTGCAGATTGCGCGCGAGGAGGTCGCGAATTTCCGTCGGCGTATCGGCCGCAACTTCCAGCCGCACCACGGACCCGAACTCGCGCAGGTCGACGTGCGCTTGAATCGTCTCAAGTAGGTCCGACGCCTCGTCCTCTTCAATCTCGATATCGGCGTCTCGGGTGACGCGGAACAAATAGGAATCTTCGATCGTCAGACCGGGGAACAGTAGATCGAGATTGGCTGCGATGACATCTTCCAGCCACACGAGATCGATCCTGTCGGAGACAGGCGTCTCATCGCTCACGTCACTCGACTGGGTCTCCAAGGGAAGCAGGCGCGGGAAGAGGTCCGGCACCTTGATACGCGCAAAGCAGCGGCCCTTTTCGGGATCCTGCGCCACGACGGCGAGATTCAGGCTCAGGTTCGAAATGTGCGGAAACGGATGCGACGGATCGAAGGCCAGCGGCGTGAGCGTGGGAAAAATATCGGCGAGAAACCGAGCGCGTAGCGCATCACGCTGCGCCGGCGACAGCTCATCGGGATCCAGCACACGGACGCCCGCCGCGCGTAACGCGGGCAGCAGCTCGTCGTTCCACAGGCGCATCATCCGCGCGCGATGCGCATCCAAGATCCGGTCGATCGCCGCCATGGTCTCCACCGGCGTCGCCCCGTCCGGCGTGACGTCTTGGATGCCGCGCGCCACCTGCCCGCGCAGCCCCGACACGCGAATCATGAAAAACTCGTCGAGGTTGTTGAAGTAGATCGCGAGGAACTTGACCCGCTCCAGCACAGGATAGGTCGGCCGCTCGGCCTCCTCGAGCACCCGCTCGTTGAAGGCCAGCCAGCTCAGTTCGCGGTTGATGTAGAGCGACGGCGCATCCAGGCGCGGCGCGCCGTCTTGTGGAGTCTGCTCAGGTGCGTCTGGCATGGTGGCGGTTCCTGTGCGTCTCCGGCACCGACGCCGTACGGCGGTTAGTTCGTCGACGGAGGCGGCAGTTCGGCTGTGCCGGGATGCTTCGGCATTCCATGGGTCGACCCGGAATGCACCGTGTGTCGAATGATTTTGCCTTCTACGAGGTACACCACCAACTCGGCGATATTCGTCGCATGGTCGGCGACCCGTTCCAAGGATTTTGCCACGAACATGAGGCGGAGGGCTCGTGAAATCGTTCGAGGGTCTTCGATCATATAGGACAGCAATTCGCGGAAGATTTGCTCCATGAGCTCATCGACGAACTCCTCGTCCCGGAGCACCTTTTGCGCCATCGTCACGTCGCCGCGCAAAAAGCTGTCGAGGCTTTCCTTCACCATCACCACGGCCCAGTGGCCCATGCGCGGAATGTCGATGTAAGGCTTGAGCTGCGGCTCTTCGTTGAGCTCGAGCGTTCTCGTGCAGACGCTTTCGGCCAGGTCGCCGATGCGTTCCAGTTCGCTGGCGATCTTCATGCCGGTGGTGATCAGACGCAAGTCCCGTGCAGCCGGCTGATGGAGGGCCAGCAGGCGGATACATTCCTCGTCGATTTCCACGTCCAGCGTGTTGACGCGCAGATCGCGCTCGATGACCTGTTCGGCCAGCACCGAATCGCGAGTCGTGAGCGCCTGCAGGGCCTTGTCGAGTTGATCTTCGGCGAGCCCGCCCATGCGCAGCAGCGTGGCTTTCAGGCGGGAGAGTTCTTCGTCAAAATGTCGCAGCATAGATTCCTCGTGGTGAAGACCGCACCGATCCGAACGGCACCGCCGTCGTCATCATCCCCTGAACCGCCTTCGTCTCTCCCCTGCTCCTCGAACCTCAGCCGAATCGCCCGGTGATGTAGTCTTCCGTCTGCTTGTTGGCCGGTGTCGTGAAGAGCGTTTTGGTGGCGCCGAATTCGATCAGCTCCCCGAGGTACATGAAGGCCGTCCAATCCGACACGCGGGCGGCCTGTTGCATGTTGTGCGTCACGATCAAGATGCTGACGCGCTCCTTCAGTTGCAGGAGCAATTCTTCCACGCTGGCCGTGGCGATCGGATCCAGAGCGGAGGTCGGCTCGTCGAGCAACAGCATTTCCGGGTCGGTAGCGAGGGCGCGTGCGATGCAGAGCCGCTGCTGCTGGCCGCCCGACAACGACGTGCCGGGCTGTTGGAGGCGATCCTTCACTTCATCCCAGAGGGCGGCGCCGCGCAGGGCTCGTTCAACCGTCTCCTCCACCGTCTGCTTGTTGCCCATGCCGCGCACCCGCAACCCGTAGGCGACGTTTTCAAAAATCGTCTTCGGGAAGGGATTGGGCTTTTGAAAGACCATGCCGATCCGCATGCGCACGGCAATAGGATCCACCTCAGGCGCCAGGATGTTATGTCCATCCGGGTAGAGGACGATCTCCCCTTGATAGCTGTTGCCGGGATACAGGTCATGCATCCGGTTGAAGCAACGCAGGAGCGTCGACTTCCCGCAGCCGGACGGGCCGATGAGCGCCGTAATCTGGTTCTGCCCAACCCGGAGTGAATTATTCCGCAAGGCCTTGGTGGTGCCGTACATGAAGGAGAGATTTTTCGTTTCCGCCTTCAGTACCTCAGGGCCGGTCGGCGTCGTGGGCGTAGACGGCACGGTCATGCGCGCACCTTTGACCGGCGGCGACACAGGAAGCGGCAGTGGCATCGGCATGGGGGACCCTCCTTTACCATGTGATTCGTCGACGCATGCGGTAGCGAAGGTAGATGGCGGCGGCGTTCATCGCGAGTGTCATGCCCATGAGGACGACACCCGCAGCAGCGGCGTTCGCCAGGAACGCTTCTCCCGGACGCGAGACCCAGGAAAACATTTGAATCGGCAAAGCTGAAAAAGCGGAATTCAGCCAGCTGAGATTAACGAACGGCGGCTCGCCGCTGATCGGCGCGGGCGGCAGGAAGGCGATGAAGGTGAGCGCCCCGATCGTGATGATCGGCGCCGTCTCCCCGATCGCACGGCTGAGCCCGATAATGACGCCGGTGAGAATGCCCGCCATGGAATAGGGCAACACGTGGTGCAGAATGGTCTGCCACTTTGTGGCGCCCATCCCATAGGCCGCTTCCCGAATCTGCACGGGCACCGCGCGAATCGCTTCGCGTGTGGCCACGATCACCACGGGCAAAATCAGGAGCGCCAGAGTCAGCCCGGCCGTCAGGATACTGTCTCCAAGATCAAACCAATAGACGAAGGCGCCGAGCGCCAAGAGGCCGTAAATAATCGACGGGACACCGGCTAAATTCGTCACGGTGACTTCGATCAGGTCCGTCGTCCAGTGCTTCGGCGAGTATTCTTCCAGGTACACGCCGGCAGCCACACCGATGGGGACGCCGGTCAGAATGGTGACCAGCATGATCAAACAGGTGCCGACCCAGGCCGACAGAATGCCCGCCTCCCCCGCCCGTCGCGAGGGGAACGAGGTGAGGAAATTCCACGTCAGACGCGGCAAGCCGTCCATCAGCAATTGCCCGATCAGCGCCAGAAGCACCACCACCGCGACGGTCAATGTCGCAAGACCGAACAGAATAAAGAGGCGCTCGGCCAGCTTACGCCGCGCCAAATGTCGCGTGTCGATCTGTGTGCCCGCTGTGAGCTGGGTCATGCTAGTAGACCTCCCGGAACCGTTTACGGAGCACATGGCCGAGAATGTTGAACACCAGGGTCATGAGGCAGAGGACCAACCCGGCGGCAAAAATACTCTGGTAGCCGAGGCTGCCGTGCGGCAAGTCGCCCAGGGCCACCTGCACGATATAGGCGGTAATCGTCGCGGCCGGTTCGGCGGGATTCCAGGTCAAGATGGGATTTTGTCCGGCGGCAATGGCCACGACCATCGTCTCTCCGACCGCGCGCGACACAGCGAGGACGTAGGCGGCCACGATCCCGGAGGTCGCCGCCGGCCCGATCACGTGCAGGGCCGTTTGCAGCCGGGTGGCTCCCATCGCCGCCGAGGATTCACGTAAGGACATGGGTACGGCCCGCATCGCATCTTCGCTGAGGGAAATGACGAAGGGCATGATCATGATCCCGATGACGATCCCGGGGCCCAGCATGTTGAAGCCCGGGAGATCAGGAATGAATCGTTGCAAGAGGGGCGTGACGACCAACAGGGCAAAATAGCCGTAGACCACGGTCGGCACGGCGCCCAACAGTTCCAATACGGGCTTCATCGCCTCGCGCAGCTTAGCCGGTGCAAACTCCGAGAGGTACAAGGCGGCCACGGTGCCCAACGGGATGGCGACCAGCAACCCAACGGCGCTGGTCACCATCGTTCCCGCGACGAGTGGCAGAATGCCGAAATGCGCTTCGGCAAAGAGCGGAGTCCACAAGGTGTCGGTGAAGAAATCCACCAAGGACACATGTTCGAAAAACGAGGCCGACTCATAGAGGAGCACGCCGACGATGGCGAACGTGACGACCACCGACAGGCTGGCTGCGGCAAACAGCAGGCCTTCAATCAGCCGCTCGGACCAGCGGCTCAGGGCCCCATGGCCCCTGAGCAGACTGTCGCGTCGCACGGCGGTGGAGGGATCAGGCGGCGTGCCCCCGTTCATCGTGTTGTAGAGATCGAGACTGGTCTCCATGCGCGTCCTTTCCGGCTGACTCGGGTTTCCGCCACTCACTCTGCGCTACTTGGTTTCCCGAGAAATCAAGGCGTCGATGGAAATGCCCACTTCGGGAACGCCGCCGAAGATGCTGCCGACGGTCCCCGCTTCCAGCCGCTTCAAGGCGACCTGGTAGGCGCGCTCGGGAAGGGCCACGTACTGCACTTCCTGCGCAAGCTTCGCCACCTGCTTGAGATAGAATTCAACGAATTGTTTCACTTCCGCTTGCTTCAGCGCGGATTCCTTCACATAGATGAACAGCGGACGGGAGAGCGGCTGGTAGAGCCCCTTCTCGACGTTTTCTTCCGTGGGCAGCACCCCGCCCTTACCGGTGTCGATGGCGACGGCCTTAAACTTCTTCGCGTGTGGGGCGTAGTAGGCGTAGGGAATGTACCCCAAGGCATTCTTGTTTGAGGCGACGCCCTGGACGAGGACGTTGTCGTCTTCACTCCCCGTATAGTCGCCGCGGCTCGACTTGGCCTTGCCCACGATGGCTTCCGTGAAGTAGTCGAACGTGCCGGAGTCCGAGCCCGCACCGAAGAGGGCCAAGGGGAGATCAGGCCATTCCGGACGAATTTGATTCCAACGCGTGATCTTGCCTTGGGCAGCCGGTTCCCACATGGCCTTGAGGTCGGCCACGGTGGCGCTGTTCAGCCAGGTGTTTTGATTATTCACCACGACCGTCAAGGCATCGTAGGCAATCGGCAGTTCGATGTAATTGATCGAGTTGGCGCGGCACAGCTCGATTTCCTCTTTCAAAATCGGGCGGGAGGCATCGGAGATGTCCGTTTCGCCGCGGCAGAACTTCTTGAATCCGCCTCCGGTCCCGGAAATACCGACCGTCACCCGCACGGCGCCCTTTGTGGATTTTTGAAACTCCTCGGCCACGGCTTCCGTAATCGGATAGACAGTGCTCGACCCGTCGACTTTCACCACGACGGGACCGGCGGCGTACAGAGTGCCCGTCAGTGTCGCAAGGAGCCCGAGTGTCCCAAGTCCGCAGACGGTTCGGCGAAGGGCGCGAGCGGATCGTGTGTATCGACCTGTGAGGATCTGCTGGGAGGGGGTGTTCTGTGTCATGCGAAGAGTCCTTTCCGTTAGTGGCGAAGACCAAAATCCTGTCAGCCTGAACAAGGTCAAGACTTTTCTCTCCTGTACTCGCCGGCATTAAACGCCCGCCGGATTGCCCTGCCATAACCACGAGGTCAAGACTGCGTTAACTCCACCCGGATCGGCCAGGATTGGGCTTCAGCAGACTGCCTCAACGACCAAATCCGCCGAAATTGTCGGATGGCGCTTGCCAGATAGTCGTGCCGCCTAAGAATCGGCGCCTCGGGCGATGTAACACACTCATGATCGCGCGTTGATTTCCCGTGCATCTCGGCTCGGTAATCTCCACATCAGATGATGACCATGTGGCAAAAACAGTGGCCGCGAACGGCTCGAGCGTGGATGACCACGCAAGCCTGGGCGCTGCCTTTCCTCGGAAGGTCACGAAGGGAGATGCCGCCGATGACCGAGCCCTATGACTATTCCCCGCGTCGGGCCTTGCCGCGCTGGACCACGGAGAGCGCCGCGCGACCCTGGACGCGGTGGGATGTGGTGCATGTCTGGACGAAGGGCATCCAACTGGTCCTGAGCCTGCTGATCTTCACCATCCTGGTTGCGTTGGCCGGCGGCGTGGCGAAGACCTTCTACGAGCTGCGCCTCTTTATGACGGTGCCGGTGGCGGATGCGCTGCGCCAGGTCATCGTGGATGCATTGATCCTCTTGGCTTTGGTGGAAGTCTTCAAGACAACCTTGACCTATTTGTCGGAAGGGCGCGTCAGAGTCACATTTATCGTCGATACGATTTTGGTCGTGATGCTCACGGAAGTGATCTCGGAATGGTTTCAGGGGGCAGAGGCCCAGCGCTGGTTTTTGCTGGCCGGGATCTTAGGCATGCTCGCGCTGATTCGCGTGATTGCCGTGTTGTTTTCGCCGACCGTCGCCTCGATGGAACAGGACGAGGCGCGCGATCCCGGCGACCGCCTGCATCTCGGCGTGTAGACGCCCTGCAAAGGTGCGCGGAGAGCAACGGATAGGTTGATGCACTCGATCTCACTAATGGGAGGGGGCGTACGAGCCAGGCGCTCCCCTCCACCTTCGGAACCCGCCGCTCTCGCTCGTGGTGGCTTCCGAAGGGTCTTCTTCTTCCTGCCTCCCTGGGCCGACGGCCTGCGACCGACGCCTCGATGCGTTGCTCCCCACCGTCCGCCGCAGGGTGCGCCGTCCGCCCGATCTGGTTCCTGTTCGATCCCTGTGCCCCATCATTCACCCACATTCACCAAGGAGGGACCCCATGGATGGAGATCTCACCCGCACTGAAGTTCGCATCCTGGATGTGCTGGAGCGCGACCCCGGTCTCATGTGCTCGGTTGAAGACTTGGTCGTGCGGCTTCCTGAACTGAGCTGGAGTGCGGTGTTTCTCGGCGTCGATCGGCTCAGTCGGCGTGGGGCGATTCGGATCGGACGGCGCGGTTTTGAGTATGTGGTGAGCGCTGTGAATCCGATCGCCGCCTGCGCAGCCGTCTGATCCGGCTCCAGGGTGGCGCCGCCTTGTGCGCCGCGGCCACAGGGTGCCTGCGTATTCGGCACAAGCTGTTGTGTCGCTCGTAGGACTCGGCTATTCTACGGGCGACACGTTCGCGCGTTTCTCCGCCCATACGACCGCATGGCCAAACTCGGCGTTCTGGATATCGGCACTAACTCCATTCACCTCGTCCTCGCCGAGGTGCAATCCGACTTTTCCTACAAAATCGTCGACCGCTACAAGGACATGACGCGGCTTGGCGACGGCACCTTCGCGTCCAAGCGCCTGTCGCAGGAGGCCATGACGCGCGGCGTGCACGTCATTCAAAACATGGTCCGGCTCGCGCGCAACAAGGGCTACGACCAGATCCGTGCGGTGGCCACCAGCGCGGTGCGCGAGGCGCGGAACGGCGGCGACTTTTTGCAGCGCGTGCTGAAGCGCGCCAAGTTGCGGGTACGGGTGATTACGGGTGAGGAAGAAGCGCGCCTGATTTTTCTGGGTGTGCAGCATGGACTGGCCCTCTCCGACCGCCCGATTTTGGTGGTGGATATCGGCGGCGGATCGGTCGAACTGGTGGCCGGCACACGGCAGGGTTTGATGAAGGGCGTGAGCCTCAAGCTCGGTGCCATTCGCCTCGCCGATCTGTGCGTGTCGACTGCCCCGCCGACGAAAAAGATGTATCGCGCGTTGGAAGAATTGGTCGAGAAGGATTTGCGCGAAGCCTTGGCCGGATTTCCCACACGCAAATTCGAGCGCATCGTCGCCACCTCCGGCATGGCCACGAACCTCGCCGAAGTGGTCTCGCTGCGCGAGTTCGGGCGTCCCATGCCCCAAGCGAATTTGACGACGGTGGCGCGCAAGCATGTTCATGCGGTGGAGAAGCTGTTGGCGCGCTCCAGCGTGAAGCAGCGGCTGAAAATTCCCGGGCTCGATGCGCGCCGGACAGACACCCTGCTCCCTGCCTCGACAGTGTTGCGCTCGCTGATGGAACAGCTGGGACACGATGAGCTGACGATTTGCGATAAGGCCTTGCGGGAAGGGATTCTCTTCGACTTTGTCGAGCGGCACCGCGAGCGGATCGAAGCGGAACAGGCGATTCCCGATGTGCGTCGACGCAGCATCCTGTCGCTCGCGCAGCGCTGCCGCAGCCAACTGGCGCATAGCCAGCATGTCGCGAAGCTGGCGTTACAGCTGTTCGATCAAACGCGCTCGCTGCACGGGCTTGGTCGACGTGAACGGGAATGGTTGGAATACGGCTCGCTCCTGCACGACATCGGCTACGTGATCAACCCGAGGCAGCATCATAAGCACGCCTACTACCTGATCATGCACAGCGACTTGTCGGGGTTTGCCGCGGATGAAATCGAGGTGCTGGCAAATATCGCCCGCTACCATCGGCGCGCAGTGCCGAATAAAAAGCACGAGGGGTTTGGGACGCTCTCGGCCGAGAACCAGAAGGCCGTGCGGACTCTCAGCGCCTTTCTTCGCGTCGCAGACGCCTTGGACCGCAGCCAGTTTGGTGTGGTGAAGCAGGTGGAGGTCTCGGGTCGCGGCACGCTCACGCTGCGTGCGCTGACCTCCGGTGACGCCGAGTTGGAGCTGTGGGCCGCCCGTGAACGCCTCGACTTGATGGAAGAAGTGTTGGGCCGCCACGTCCTCTGTGTGGCGCAGCGGCGGCGGAGCGCCCAGGTCTAACCCTCCGCCTGTGAATCAGTCGCCGCCCGGCTCGTGGCGCAGCGTCTAGATCCTGCGCAGTCCGTTTCCCCTGCCTCGCCTATGTACGCCGCATCGCGCGCAGTTGTGACGGACGCATCCACCAGTCCAGACGCCCCTCCCCCTGCTTGGGCGCTTCGGAAAAACGGATAAGGCAGGCACCAGCTTTCCCAAACTCCAAACCGCTGAGCGACCTCCCCGCGAGCATCAGTCCGGCCACGCTGCTGAGCAGCGGCTCATGCCCCACACAGACGACGCAGGCATCCTCCGGCAGCGTTGCCAGCAGCTCCAGCACTTGCTCAGGCTGACTCCCAGGGGTCAATTCCTCGCAGAGACGGATGCTGGCTTTCGCATCCAATGTCCGCTGGAGAATCTCCGCGGTTTCGTGGGCCCGTGCATAGGGGCTGGTCAAAATGATCGCCGGTACGATCTCCAGCACCGCGAGCCCTTGCGCCACTTGTTTGGTCCGCGTGCGCCCCTTGGCGGTCAGCGGGCGCTGCGCCTCCTCCCCGTCCCATTCATTCGGCTCAATCGCAATCCCATGTCGAACCAGCAAACAATCCATCGTCGTCCTCATGCGGTCGGTTGTCGTCAGCCTGACAGCTGACCAAAGCGCACTCTACCACGACAAGCCGCATGGACACACGATGCGTCACGATTCTCGGACGAACACCAGTTCGTTACAGCCGAGCCGATTCGTCGTGGTCATGTTGATCAAGCGAAAGCCCCGCTGGCGATAGAAATGAAAGATCTGCTCGGGTTTCGCGACTTCAAAGGGATACCCGCCGAGCCAGTCGATCCAGTCATGGACGATCGACATGCCGCGCTTTCGTTTGTAGGTCGTAAACCGTGCAAGGGGTCGCGTGAGGGCGCTCGACCACGTGTTCGGTTGATCGAGACGACGACACAACAGACTGCACCGTAGGTGAGGCGTCGCAGGCGCCCGGGGTGTTCCGTCTGAGGTGGTGCTGTGGGGGATCGGCCTACAAGCGGATGGCGCTGTCGATGCGCGTCTCGGTCGGCTAGCGTCGATTCGGAGCGGCGCTGGATCCTGGACGCACTGTCCCTGTGGCATCCAACGGGAGGCCAGGGCGGCCGCCTTTGTTCAGCACCGTGCCGAGAATCGGCGTGGATTGTTTTGTCAGTTCCATGGCCCGCGTGACATCCTCGATCCTGGTCTTGCCCTCTTCGACCACCAGCAGAATGGCATCGGTGTAGGGCGAGAATGCCAACACATCGGCAGTCTGGAGGAGCGGCGGCAGGTCGAAAATAATGATCCGCGACTGGTAGCGATTCTTGAATTCGTCCACCAGGCTGACCATCTTGGGCGAAGTCAAAAACTCCGTGGAGTTGGGAATCCCGCGCCCGCCCGGCATCAGGACGAACCGGTCGATCCCGGGGTTGACCAGCAACTCCGACACGGGAATATCGTCCAGCAGGTAGTCGGCCAATCCTCGGCAGTCGCCTAGTCCGAAAACCTGGTGAATGGTCGGATTACGCAGGTTGGCGTCGACCAGCAGCACGGTTTGGGTCACTTCCATGGCGAGACTCAGCGCGAGATTTACCGCCGTTAGGGTTTTCCCCTCTCCTTCTCCAGGACTGGTGATCCCGAGCGTATTCCACTTATTCTCCCGCAAGCGGTGGACGACCTGGGTGCGCAAAATCTTGTAGGCATCCACAAAGGGACCGCCCGCAAATCCGGACACCACGCGCCGCTCTTGGAGTTCCCGCTCGGGAATGTCGATCGATCGCGTGTGCGTGTAGGTAATCGACAGCGGTGAGGTGCCGGTCTCGGCGCCCTGTCGTGCAGGGTCCTCCTGTTGTGGACGCTTGAAACGATCGATGGCGACACGTAGCTGATTCATGGAAGAGACCCTTTACTCGCGTGATCTATTGGTCGAGCCCAAATCGACGGAGGGCTGCGAACCACAGGACATCCAAGGGAGTCCAAAAGAGATGGCAGAGCAGCAGCAGCGTCAGCACACCTGAAGCAAGCCCGCCTTGAATCAGGTGGCGCTTTCGATCCATGCGCCGCTGATCCTCCGTATTGCGCACGTAGGGAATCACCGCAAGTGGAAACGCCTTGGTAAGCTGCGCCAGATGATCGGCATTGCGCACGGACCGATCCAGACCGTCGAGGCCCATCCCCACCCCCAGCCCTCCGGCCGTCGCCACCATGAGGCCGAGCAAGGCAATCAACGGACGATTGGGTTTGTGCGGCTGCTCGGGCATTCCGGGAGGATCCACAAGGGAGAACCGTTCGCCCTTGCGCTGCACCTCCAAACCTTCCGATACCTGGGCTTCAAACAACCGTGAACGAATGTCTTGATACTTTTGCGCGGTCGTATCGCGATCGCGGACGAGATCCAAATACTCCGGCTCCATTTGCGGCGTATTTTCGAGGCGTCGCGCATATTCCTCGACACGGCCCTTCAGGCTTACACGGGTCGCCTTCAGCGCACCGAGCGACGACACAGCCGAGGCCAGCTGCGCCTGAAGCGCGATATAGGCCGGATTCTCAGGCCGCTGCGCCTTTCGTGTTGCCGCCATGGCTGGGGCACGTCGCACCGCCTCTTCAAGAGACGCCACCGTGGCCTGGGTGCGAACCACATCGGGATGGGTGGGACCATACTGTTGCATCACCGAGGCCAGCGTGGCCTGTTCGGCCAGTAGCCGCTTTTTGAGTTCATCCTGCCCGTCGGTGTAGCCGGTTTCCCGTTCGAGAGCGGTGATTTCCTGCAGCGTCTTCTGCACGTCCGGATGTTCCGGAGAAAGGTAGGCGGCATAACTCACGTACTGCGCGCGCAGCGCCTTCAGGCGTTCGCCGGCATCTAAAATCCGCTCGCCGCTTGCGGCGATGATCGGCGTATTCGGCTTGATCGTCGCAAGCTCCCCTTCCAAGTAATTCTTCCGTTCTTCCAAACTCCGAATTTCTCGATCCACATCCATTAGCTCACGATCCGCCTGATTCATGAGCTGCATGTTCAGCTGCGTCAGCTCCGGCAAGGCCCCGCCTGCCCGCTGCTTGACCGCCGCAATCTTCCCTTCCAATTCCTCCAAATGCCCCGACAGGTTGTCGGCCTCTTGCTTGAGGAAGGCCGTCGTTTCCTGGGCATGCCGTTCCCGCGTCTTCAGATTCTCGTTCAAGAAGAGTGTGGTCAATTCGTTCGCCACACGCTGCGCGATGTCGGGCGTCTCGCCGTCGTACGAGAGCGTAAAGGCGATCGTGGCCTGCGTCGGATTTTGAGTCCGCTTATCCACCACCTTCGCGTTGATGACCTCCACGCGAATGTCCTTCACGAACCGCTCGATCACGCTTTCAGTCGGCATCTTCTTCCGGATGTTCTTGTAGAGATCATCCTCCTCGACGATCCCCCACAGCGTTGCGCGACTCAGCACATGCTGTTTGATGGTTTCGATCCGCTGATCGGCATAGGTGGTGATCGTCGAACGCACCAGGTCCTGGGGCACCTCCTGCTCTTCAATCAGAATCGTCGCCGTCGATCGATACACCGCGGGCAAGCTCACGGCCACGATCAGCGCCAGGCCTGCAAGCGTGGCGAAGGTCAAGGCCATCGGCTTCATGCGTCGACGGGCGATAGCAACATATTCGTGCAGCGGCTTGGTGGACCGTTCTGTGGTCGGAAAGTGCATAGGGATTATCGCGACAGCGCCCATTTGGAAAAGGTATAGGTGACGCCCACCCATCCGGAGTGGGAGACGCCCGCACGAGCAAAGGATTCCGTGTCGAATTCCGCGAAGGTGTAGGAGGCTTCAAAGCCCCAGTGCTCATCCACCTTCCAGGCGACCCGTGGAATGACGGCCATATGGAAGAAATCCGGGAAGCGCCGACCGGTCGCGGTGGTGCTCGCCCGCGATGAAAAATTGGCGCGGGTGTCCAGTGCCAGCGTGACGGTTTCCGTTGTACGGTGCGCGACGCTCAGTCCCACCCGATCGGTCTTGATCAACAGGCCGAATCCGCTCGGCACCACATCGTGGTTGTACTCAAGCGAGATACCCGATCGTTCGAACTGCTTGCTCACGGTTGCGCCGTAAACCCAGACCGTCGAATGTTCCCTGGCCTGCGATGCGCCGCTCGTCGTCGAGGACGTCAGGAACTTCGCTCCGCCGAAGGCGGTGCCGGTGAGTGATTCGGTAAAGTTGTGGGTCATGGTCAGGAAGCCGCCCGGGTATGAGGCCGTGAGCGGCAAGACTTTGGTACGAAAGTCGACGTAGACGGCAGACAGTTGCAGTTGATCACGTTCCGTGGGTCGATATTGGAGCGTCCCCGTTCCGGACAGCACCCGATAGTCGACGAGGCCCAGTCGCAGACCGTCCTGATAGGAGGCCTCGGAAAATTGACCACTTGTTTGAATCGACCAGCGCTCACCCAGCGTGTGCGTCCATTTGGGGGCCAGGTTGATAAGGTTGCGCTGCGTGAAGCTGGCGACAATGCCCGTCGTCAGCAGTTCGCCCATCAAGG
Organism: Nitrospiraceae bacterium; assembly: GCA_041908685.1. Lineage (GTDB taxonomy): Bacteria > Nitrospirota > Nitrospiria > Nitrospirales > Nitrospiraceae > BQWY01. The sequence goes on from JAYREW010000027.1 coordinate 257,835, forward strand.
TATTGTCGCGCGTATAACCCCCGTCGAATTCCAGGGTGTCGTATTCAGTGGTGTATTTCATCGTGAGCGGGAAGAAGAGATTGGTGATGCTCGTATTTTTGTCGCCGCGGTACTCCACAAAATCGGCCGAGAGGCGACTGCTGACCTGCAGCGTCTCCGTGCTGCCCATGAGCTTGAGCGTGGGCGTCGTCGAAAAGCCGGCTACCTCCACCCGCTCCGGCGTCACTAGCAGATTGCTGTTATAGATCCCCTTCACGGTAACGGACGGTTCCGCCGACCACTCCGCAGCCTGCGCCGAAGCAACAGCCAGAAGCGGCCAGAGCCCAACCATGACGACCCACCCGATGTTGATTCGACCTGATCTCACACGTCACAGGGAGGGCCGCCGGGCAGATCCACGAGCGGCAATCCAACCTTAGGGGACCAAGACCGTGTCGCCGCGTTGCAGCACGATGTTCTGTTGGAGGTCGCGCCCCTTCCGGACATCGCCGTAGCGGAAGAGTAGCGCCTGCTGTTGGCCGTTCGTCCTGCGGACCACCTTAATGTCGTTTTCTGCCGCGTAGGGGGTGAGCCCACCGGCCAAGCTCAAGGCCTGCAGCACGTCGGTGTAATGTCCGACGAGATACTCACCAGGTTTATTGACACGGCCCAGTACGTAGATTTTGTAACTTTGGACCTTCGCCAGATCGATGGCCACTTGCGGCGTGGGAATGTAGCGTGTGAGTCGCTTCGTGAGATCCAGCCGAAGATCTTCCACTGTTTTCCCCGTCGCCGGCAGGTCCCCGACCAGCGGAAAGGACACCATGCCGTCGGGGCGCACCACGACTTCGCGCGTAAGATGTTCGTCTTTCCAAACGGAGATATGCAGCACGTCCTCAGGCCCCAAGATGTACCAGGGGTCAGAGTCCGGCCCCGTCGGCTCAGCCCACACGGGCGAGAGGACAGAGAGGGCGACGATGAGGCAGCCGACAAGTACAGCTACAATGCGAGGGCATTGAACAGACGGTCCGTCCGCGCGTCCCGCGACGCCCTGAAGGGTAGTTGTGCGTTCACGACGTGGCATGCAATTACACTCCCAGTTGCGCAAGCAAGGCTTCCGCCTTCGCGCGCCCGTCAAAGGCGTCCTTCGTACTCATGGCCGCTGATAAATACTTCTTCGCCAGCGGCCGGTCTCCAAGTTCATAGTATGCGAGGCCCAAGTGATAGTTAAGTAAAGGATGATTTGGTGCATGGCCGATCGCCTGCGTGAACAATCGGACCGCCTCCTGCCCATGCCCCATTTTCAAGTGCACGAAACCCAGCGTATCGAGCAGCACAGGATTGTCCCCCGCCCGCTCAAATTCCTTACTGACGGCCAGGGCCCGTTCCAGGCTCTGTGCATCCCCCTTGCGCTCAACAAGGAGGGCCGCCAGATTGTTGGCGGCCAAAAGCGCCTGCGGGTGCGTATGCAGAATCTGCTCGTAGGCGCGAATGGCCTCATCAATGCGATCCGCTTGCGTGTGGAGTGCGGCGACCATCATGCGAAGGTCGAGCGAGCCGTGCGTCCTGGCGATGCCGTCCTCCAAGGTGCGGAGGGCCTGGGCTTCACGATGGGACGCCGCTTCGACGGCAGCCAGGGCGGCCCAGGGCTGGCTCCAGTCCGGCTTGAGACGCACGGCTTCGCGAAGATGACGTTCGCCGTCCTCGGTGCGCTGGCCGGCAACCAGGAGTTCGCCCAAGAGTCCATGGGCATAGAGATGCGTCGGCTCATCTTTGAGTAAGGCTTCGAGCCGTGCCCGCGTCCGGTCGCCTTTACCTTGCGCGCTTTCCGTCTTGGCCAAGGCCACCAACGGATCTGGCGCGTTGGGATTACGTACACGTGCGCGTTCGTAAAAGGCACCGGCATCGTCGTAACGGTGCCGCGCTTCGGATATGGCGCCCTCCGTCATGTCGGTCAGGTAATGGTTGGGACGTGTCTGTCGAAGCCGTGCGACCAACGCATCGGCCGAGGGCCAGTCTTCGGTTGAGACCGCGATCGACAGTCGCAGATCGAGGCTCTCCGCATCGTTCGGATCACGGGCCAGGATGGCATCCAGGCGCCGTGCGGCGTCGACAGGACGGCGGTCCTGCAGGTCGAGGAGCGCCAACGCACGCTGGGCCCGTACCAGCGACGCATTGAGCGCGATAGCCTTCTCAAACATCTCGCGAGCGAGATTCGGCTCCTGCGTCAGCACGTAGGCCTCGCCGAGCATGAGATACCCGTCGGCGTTCTCCGGCTGGTCCTTCACAATCGTGCGAAATGCGGTGATCGCGCGTCGCCCGTCCTGCTTCTGCATGGCGAGCTTGCCCTGCACCAGCAACGCATCGATCGCGCGGGGATTGTCACGCAGAACGTCCTGAATCAGCGCCTCCGCCTGCTCTATCTGGCCGTCCAAGATATGGAGTGTCGCCAGTCGCACCTGTGCGTCCAATCCGGCCGGCTTGCCCCGCTGGTCATCGGCAAGTGCCTGGTACACTGCGCGCGCCTTGGCAGTTTGATGCGTACGCTGATACAGCGCGCCTCTGGCCATCCGCACTGAGATCGGAGACGGCAGGGTGGCCTCCGCCTCATCCAACGCGCGTTCGCCCTGCTCCGGGCTGCGGCGCGTGGCTAAGAAGTCCGCCAGCGTCAGATGACGGCGCTCGCTCTTCGGTTCCATGCGCACCGCTTCGCGGAGGACGGCTTCAGCCTCATCCACATGTCCCTGGCGGTCATGCAACAGCGCCAGATTCAATCGATGGTCATACACCCAGGGTTCAAGGGCGATGATCTGCGCATAGACGGCTTGCGCGGATGACTGTGATCCGGCGCTGATCAAGGTATTGGCAAGAATGCTCAAGAGCTCAACGTCGTTCGGCCTGCTTGCGATGAGTGTCCGGAGCACACGCTCCGCCTCGCTGTGCGCCCCTTGCCGCGACAACAGGGTGGCCAGCAAGACAGCCGGATCGACGGCCGTGGGATGGGCGGACACGAGCGTGCGGGCTTGCACCAACGCGTCCTCGGCGTGACCCTGCACGGCGAGAATGGCGAGGCGGAGCGCGGCGGCATCCGGATCTTGGGGGTCGGCGCGGAGAATCGAGGCGGCGGTTTCCTCTACCCTGTCGACGGCACCGACCTCCAAGTAGTACTTCGCCAACTTCAGCCGCGCCCCCTTGTGCGTGGGGCTCAGTTCGATCACCCGTTCATAATTGGCGACGGCGTTACGCCAATTCTTTTCCTTCTCTTCGATTTGCGCGAAGAGGAAATGGGCGTCCACATCGTTCGGGTCGATCTTCAGCAGGTTCCGCAGCGCGACACGCGCCTTCGGGTAGTTGCGCTCAGCCATGTGCTGCTCAGCGCGCTCGCGATACTTGGCCTTTCGCTCGACAGGACCTCCGCACCCCACGTTGCCCACGAGCAGTGCGACAAGGACGGTCGAGACAACAATGCTGTGCGTGTAACGAAACATAGGTAATGTCGAGAGTAGTGACCTGTGTAGAGACGTTTAGACGAGGCCGCTGCCGCCGGTCCTTACAACAAGGCGCGTACGGCAAGCGCGGCAAGCACCCACCAGGCCAACAGTGCTAAGCGCCAGAGGTGCGTCTCCACACTGTGCAATAAGAGTTCGAAAGAGAAAAATAGAATCGTCAATTTTGCGGCGAGGCTCCCCAAGGGAATGCCTTCCCACCGCAGCTCGGGTAACAAGGCGGCCATGAACGCGAGGAAGACGACCAGATAGTCGAGCGGCGTGGTCTTGAACCGATGCGCGTCATCAAAGCGAATGGCGCACACCACGAGCGTACCAAGCGCGAGAAATGCCACGTTCGCCAAGGCCACCGACAGCCACTGTGCGTCGCGGGCACTGGTTTCAATCGCATACGCGAGGAACGTACTCCCGACATAGAGCCCGCCTCGCACGAGCCAGTTGCGGTGGCGTGGGAGCATCCGCCAGCCGAGTGCGAGCATCAGCGCCAGTCCGCCCGAGAGCCACGCCATATCTGTCGGGACCGTCAACGACAGACTCGTGCCCAGCACGAGGGCAACCGGAATCCCCGCACGTAAGATCTGCAAAGGCACACGCGAAAGGCGTCCCCCACTCGCATCGCCGGCCATCAGGCCTGCGGTCATGGCATGCATCCGCAGCACAATGGGATGCCACCCTCCGCCCGGCTTGGCGACCAGAAATGTACTGAGGATCAGCGCGGCGAGCACACCATAGGCGCCAAGCGCCACCGCATCCCCATGCAGCCGCAGCAGGCAGGCCAGTCCGACGAGGATGCCCTGCAACAGGTAGATCAAGACGACGGTCTCATAGTGTGTCCACCCGAGACTCATCAACTTGTGGTGTAGATGGTTCCGGTCGGCGTGAAAGGGCGACCGCCCCTCCAGCAGGCGCTGCCCCATCACGCCGATGGTGTCCAGCACCGGGAGTCCGAGCAGCAGCGGGATGAGGGCTGTGCTGTAGGGGCCTTCATCGATGTCCGTCAGCACCATGGCGGCCACTGCCAGATTGAAGCCGAGGAATTGACTGCCGCTGTCGCCCATGAAGATCCGAGCGGGATAGGTATTGAAGCGGAGAAAGCCGAGAATCCCGCCGGACATGGCGACAATCATCACCGTGAGGGCGGTCTCATCGGCGAGATACGCCAAGTAGGCCATGGCCAACAGGCTCAACAGCGAGAGGCCACCGGCCAGTCCGTCGAGCCCGTCCGACAAATTGATGGCATTCGTGACGGCAATAATGAACAGCAGGCTGAGCGGCATGGCGATCCAGGCCGGGAGCGCAGTCTCCGCGAGAAACGGCAGGCTGTGAAACTGGACCCCGCCGACCACCATGACCACCACTGCGGCTGCGATCTGCCCGCCGAACTTGAGGCTGTAGTGCAGATCGGCTCGGTCATCCCATAGTCCGAAGACAAAGATCACCACGCTGCCGATGACCATGCCGAGCACCAGGGAATCGTGCGGGATCCACAGGAGAATGGCCGCAATGGTGCCGAGGACAATGCCCACGCCTCCAACCCGCGCAATGGGCTGCGTGTGCTGTTTGCGCGCATCGGGAATATCCACAAACCGTAGGCGCTGGGCATTGGCCATCAGCACCGGGATCAGCGCCATGCAGATGGAGAGGGAGCACATGAAACTGAAGAAGAGGATCGACGACAAGGGCATAGTCTCTAACGGGTCCTCAATTGGGAATATACGTATCGAGCAACGGCATGAGCGCACGGGTCATGGCATGCAGCCGTACATCGGCGTCCGCGTCCGCTTCCCGGGCGCCGATCGGTGTTACTAGGCGAATGAGCGCGCCGTCGGTGCGGTGGCGCACCAGGCCATCCCAGAGGAGAAACCACTTCACGAGATATTCATTTGCAAGGGCTCGGTCACGCTGTTTGAACCAGTAGTAGACCAGCTGTCGTTCCGCCTGCTTTTGGACGACGACGCGATTGACGGAGAGCGCGCCCGCGCCGTCGATCGCCAGCGGTGCCGTCGTAAGCGACACAATTTCCCAGCCGCCTCCCGGGATACAGCTTTTCGGCGAATGGGCGGATTGCCCTTTCCGCTGCGACTGATAATAGGCGAGGTAAACGTTTACGCCCGTCTCGGCTCCGGTCACGTAATCCGCGAGATAGTAATCATCGAGTTTGAGGGCTTGGAGGTAGCGCTCTTCGAGTGGGAAGGTTTGCGCCTGCCAGGGACCGACCTGCTGGGGGAAGTCCAGGAAGGACCGGCGCGACGGCGCGAGATCTTCGCGTGCCGTTACCTGTGTCGAGACCGCGTAGAGGCTTGCGGTGAGCGCAAACGCCAACGCGGCGATCCCCACCCCACCTGACGAGGTCTTCAATACGGGCGCAGAGGGCTCCGCTGAAGAATCCGCGCTACCCATCTGAAACCCCTGCCACCGTGGCGTGATGCCTCCCACCTGCTTCAAGGCCCAGACTTCCACAGCCAGCGCCACGATGCTGAGGAGGAACAACAACCATCCCTCGATGAGATGCATGGCGCCCTCGGCGGCAGAGGCTCCGGACTGTTCCACCAAAATCCCGACGGCGCCGATACGCAGCCCGTTTAAGACAATGGCGATGGGCACGCTGGAGAAAACCACCAGCACACGTTTCCACCAGGCGTCCTTAAAGAGATAGGCGGTCAGCAACGAGAGCGAGACCAGTGGAAACAGATAGCGCAGGCCGCTACAGGCCTCCACAACCTGAAGCTGAACCGTTCCCAGGTCGATGACGTTGCCTTCTTGAAAGGCCGTGATACCGACAAGCTGAAGAAAGGCAATGCCAAGGGAGGACGACCACAATTGCAGATGCCCGGTGATCGCCTGATAGAGGAACGACGGGAGCGGTAACGCCGTAAGGAGATACCCCAGTGGAAATGCCGCCACCGCGGTGCGCGCGGTCCCCTGGACGCAGAGAAACAGCCCGATCAGCTGCAATACAAAGGACACGTGGAGTAGCGCGTACACCGTGGCCAGCTCTCCCACGAGATACAATCCGGTGGCCACGCCCATGACGACCAGTCCCCACCCTGCTCCCGTGACGGGTCTCGCTCCAATCTGTTTGCGTGAGTGCCAGATCAGGTAGGCGCTAATGAAGGGAACCAGGGCCCCATGGGAATAGTTGTCGTCTTTGAGCCAGGTCGAGAGGAGAAAGCGCAGACTGTCGTGGTAGGCGGCGATCAGCAAGCCGCAGGAAAGTGCGGCGCATGCGAAGAGCGAGGCCGTTCGTGCCACGGCCTGCTCCGGACGTGCGCTGCCGGGCCCCGGCTCGATTGCGGCCGCCGCCGTTGTCTCCAAGCGCGTCATCTCTAGATTGTGAGGCATCTCGCTTCTTGTGCGTACCGTGAATCAGGCCGCCCATCGGGAACGACTATGTAGGAACTGCCCTCGGTCCCAAGACCCATACGGTGAGCCAGTGGCTTGTACGAGGTGCGGGCACGAGCGGTCTCAACCCTGTGTCTTTCGATGCCGGGTGCCGGAGGAATCGAACCAGCGGGAAGCAGATCGAGTCGAGCGAGGCCGACAGCACACACGATGCACGGGGCTTGATGGCGCCGTCCGATGCCTTCGTCAGGGCGGACACCGTCCGACGCACGCACCACCTTGGGGGACGGCCGCTGCCGACCAGACTCCCCCGTCGATGTCCGCTAAGCGGCGCGATTCTGTTCCTGTGGCTGGCGCAGACGACCGGCGCCAAGACCGATCAACGCGATCAATCCACCCCCGAAGAGCAACACGGACGCGGGCAACGGCACGGCCTGCAGCGCGGTGATCGATCCGTGCACGAAGCCGTTATTGCCGAAGCTTAAGCGCCAGCGATTGGTATTGAAGGAGTTCAAGCTGGGCGGCTCCATCGGCAACTGCGCGTTGCTGCTGAAGGCGCTGCCGGTCGGATCGCGGAACACGATCTCAAAGAGCGACGGCGAGAGACCCTTCACCAGGTTGCCGTCCACCGATGACGCGAGGCGATAGCGATCCGCCGGGCCGTTCTGCAACTGGATCAGGTTCTGCCCAAACGATTGCGAGGCCGAATAGTTGCCGATCTGTACCGTCAGCGCCGTGACGGCATTGTGAAAATTGCCGTTCCCGGCCGGCGCGGCCAACGTGTTAAACGTGTAGGTACCTTTCAGGTGCAAGCCTGAATTAAATCCGTTACTGCCCGTCCCTCCGGACTTAAACAGATTGTCAGACACCTCTGTGATCGCCCCTTCAAATGAATAGGTCACCAACATGGCCTTGGCTGTTGCGGGAGCCAGCACGGCAACCACACTCATGGCCACGAAGACTGCGCGGGCGACCGTCTGACGTAATGATCTATGCATGCAGCGTCCTCCTATACTCGATTGAGTCTGACGTCGGGTGATTCCTGTTGGGGTCCCTGCCGCTATGAGTGAGCGTCGCGGCATACCCAACGTTCGGGTAGGTCTAAGCAAGTCTGAGGCCTGCGCTGCTCGACATAAGTGTGTGACTTTTCAGGTGACGACAATTTGCGGCCCCTGAACAGCGTTCATCTGTTCCATCTCTGTGGGCAACTTTGAACAGCAATTCCCCACGAAGCCGATCCAGAGCGGCCAAGCGCAAAGCGTATTCACCCCTACGCAGAGCGCTTCAGGTCCTGCGAGTACGGGTGCGACGTCGATTGGAGGGACATGAGTCCTGAGTCTGTCAGGGTTGCGCTGAGCAGCGCCTCCCAGGCTGCCAACGCGTGGGGCTGGTCGAAGGAGGTCTGAAAGAGTTGCCGCGCGCGGCGCCCCATTGCCGTCGTGCGCTGACGATCGGCGGCACAGGAACGAATCTGTGCGGCAAGCTCGATGGCATCACCGACGGGCACAGTGGCACCACAGGAGGCCCGTGCGATGAGCTGCGCGATCTCGCCATGCGGATCGCCGATGAACAGGGTGGCACGGCCGGCTGCGGCAATGCCGTAGAACTTACTGGGAACGATCAGTCCTTCCAATGATGGGGCCAGGGACACGAGGTGCACATCGGCGGCCCCGAGGCTATACGCCAAACGCTCGCGTGGTTGATAGGGTTGGAACTGTATATTCGTCAGGCCGCGAGCACGCACCGCAGCTTCCAGACGCGCGCGTTGGGCGCCGTCGCCGATCAAGAGGAACTGGATGTCCGGGACACCTATGAGGCGTTCGGCCGCCCCCAATAAGGTGTCGAACTCATGCGCACGGCCCATGTTGCCGGAATAGCCGATGACGAATTTCTCGCCGAGCTGCCAGTCTCTCCGTAATGGATTATCCCGATGCTCAATAGGCACGATCGCCCGTCCATCCGCCCAATTGTGAATCGTGGCGAGCGCGGATGGGGCAATGCCTTCTTGGCGCAGCAGACTGTGCATCCGTTCGCCGAGCACAACATTGCGCACAGCCTGGTGGAGCGACCAGTTGCGCATCCGACGCAACAGGCGATACCCCATTCCATCACGCGTCACACCTAAGGCGCAGGCCACCTCGGGAAACAGATCCTGCACCCAATTGATGAGGTGCGCCTGCTTCCAGCGGGCGACGAGGGCGGCGCACACAGAGATGAGTGGTGGATCTGTCTTTGCGAGCAGACAGTCGCCAGGCTGGACGAGTCGTGCGAGGGTCAGCAACGCCTGGCCATAGAACGTCACATAATCCAACGCTCTGCCCCAGAGGCTGCCGCGACCCAAGCGCGACGTACTCAGCCGATGCACGATGACGTTGCCAAATGTGTCCTCAGCTGGAAGTTGCGCGGCCGGGTCGTCGTATAGCTGTCGGCTGGTGACAACGTGCACCTGATAGCCGCGGCGAGCGAGATAGACCGTCAGATCCGTCAACAGTTGGCTCGTGGCCGAGTGATCCGGAAAGTAGTAGCGATTGATGAAGATGACGCGCGGCATGAACGGTCTCTCGGCGACAGGCTTCATGGGTGTCGTGGCCTAGGCGGCTAAGGATGGCGATGCCTGCGATCCGAGGGCTTCTTCATAGGCCGCGAGAAAGCCGCTTGCGATGCGGCGCCACTGGTAGCGTCGATGACTCAACTCCTGTGCGGCGGCTCCGCAACGCGTACGCTGTTGATGATCGCACAGCAAGTCGATCAACGCGTTTCCCACAGACGGTCCCGTGAGCGGCACCACCATGCCCGCCCTCGCCTCCGCGACCTCCGGAAAATGGCACGACTCCGTGATAACGGCGGGAAGACCCAAGGCCAGCGCCTCGACGATCGCCATGCTGAAGCCTTCTTGCCGGCTAGGCAGGCAGAAGCATTGTGCGTGGTGCAACAGCGCGGCCTTATCCGCGCCGAACACACCACCCAACAGGCTGACACGGTCGGCGATGCCCAATCGCCTGATCTGTTCTCGAAAGGACGGGCCTGCGCCGAACTCCGGTCCCATCACCACCAGGTGGGCATCGGGCACCTCGCGCGCGACCAGGGAAAAGGCCTCGGCGAGGATATCGAGGCCTTTGGACTGATGGAGGCGGCCGACGAAGGCGACATAGCGCTTGCCCCGCAAGGCCGGGAAGCGATCCCACACCGTCTGCCACTCCGGTTTTCTCGCGATCTCTTGGAGATTGACGCCGTTCGGTTGCACGACAAGGCGCTGCGGCCGACAGACCTGTGTGACCGCGACTGCCTCATCACGATTCAACACGTGGAGAAAGGCCGCCCGCTCCAGTGCCGCCCGCCATCCGAACCGGAGCGCCACTCGCTTCTTCAGGGCCTTTTGTTCCAGGCTCCAGAGTGACAGCATGCCGTGCGGACTGATGACGAAGGGACGCGCAGCCGCCTGCGCTCCGCGGACCGCCTGCAGCAGATGGGGCCGCCATACCCCATGCACATGCACAATGTCGTGTTCGCTGATCAGCGGCGCCAGTGCCTCCGCTGCGCCGCGCGCCAGCAACCGCTCCGCCCATCCTCGATCAGGCAGGCCCACAAAACGGACGCGCTCATAACCGGGAATGTCGCCATACGCCGACTCCATGGCCTGACGGTCCGAATGCGGATGCAGCGCCGCAATCGTGGCGTGCGCACCGGCCGTCGCCTGCGCGGCGGCCAGTCGGCTGAGGGCCATCGGCGGCCCACCCTCGGACGGATCCATTCGACTGATGACATGCAAAATACGCATAGCGAGTGATTACGCTGCCTGCCGATGTCGGATGGCGGCCCGCTGATACCCGAGCATCTGGCGGTAGGTATCGGCATGGCGCGCCACCATTGTCTCGACCGAGTAGTCTCGGATCACGGCGTGTCCGGCCGCGCGTAAGTGGTCGCGTCGTTGCGGCGACTGCAAGAGGTCATCAAGAACGTCGGCCAACTGCTGCGGCGCGTGCGGATCGAACAGCTGCGCACAGCGATACCGATCGACCAACTGGCGGTTCTGCGGAATATCCGACGCCACGCAGGGAAGCCCGGCTGCAAACGCCTCGAACATCACGTTGGACATGCCTTCATTCCAGGAAGGCAGCACCAACAGATCCGATTGCGCCATCAGGTCGGACACATTGGGGACAAAGCCGCGCAGTTCCACATGCGCACTCAGGCCGAGCGCTGCGATACGTCGCTCGATCGCCGCTCGATCCTCCCCTTCTCCGCATATGGTGAGATGCCAGGAATGCGTCCGCTTCAGCAGCGGCAGGGCCTCGATCAAGCAGGACCAATTCTTCTGGGCTGTCAGACGTCCAGCAAAAAGGATCTGCAACGGTCGCGTGGTCTGCGCTGGTGTGGATACGGCCGCACGCGCCGCGGATGTCGGCACGCCATTGGGAATCACCACGCCCCGCTTGAGGGCAAACAGCCAGTGGTAGGGGCCTGTGTCGGATGTGAGCGGATGGTTCGACACGATACGCCGGCTGCAGAGTGCGGCGGTCGCAAACTCCACCAAGGCCAACGGGCGGTGCCAGTGCATCGCCCAGCGATAGGAAAATACGGTCGGAATGCGGTGCAGGGCGGACACAAGCATGCCGGGAATCGTCATGATTTCAGGCAGCCAGACATGGACCAGGTCCGGACGGAAGGCGCGGATCGCGCGATGCACATCCAGGATGAAGCGCGGGTCATAGTGTGACGCACGTCGTGCGACAAAGAGCGGCACATCGTCGGCAAAGTCGTGGCGTCCCACGTCGTTGACGCAGACGACCGCAGCGGTCATGCCGTGTTGTGCAGACGCGTTGGCCAGCAACTGCAGCTGCCGTTCCGCGCCGCCGCCGCGAAGGTGATGGATGCAGTGGAGTATGCGCATGGAGGTGGTCGATAAGGGGCGAAGAAGGGCTCTGTCAGCGAAGCCCCTCACGCCATGTGATAGGACCATGAGATGCGAAAACGGTCAAACGGATTGTCGTTCTGCGACCGGTCACCGAGGCCTGTCATGATCCCCGTTAGGCTACCTGTTGCTGTTCGGAGATCGCCGCCGCCCTCACATGACCGGTCCGTCGCAAGACCAGACTTTGGCCGATGAGCTTGACGGTGTAGCCGACGCACAGGGCCCAGGCTGCACCGACCAACTGCCAGCGCGGAATGAAGAGGGCGCTGGCGATCGCGGTGCTGAGGGTCGCGGCACAGGTCAACCACGCCTGGCTACGGAAGATGCGGGCGGCCGTCAACGCACATCCGGCCATCGACGAGAGGTAGGACAGCCCCGCGCCAATCATGATCCACACAAACGGTTCCACATAGGAGGCGAAGGTTTGATTGTAGAGCAACGCTAGAATGGACTCCCCTGCGAGCCCCGCCAGGGCCACACCGGCCACTCCTGCTGTGATGGCCGGAATAGTCAGCCGCAAGAGGAGCGCACGATAGGCGGACGGATCGCTCTGATAGAGTCGCGCCAACCGTGGGACGGCGGCCTGCCCGATGGCACCGATGGCCATGCTGCCGCCGGTCATGACGTAGGACAAGGCTGCGTAGATCCCGACTGAGGCGGTGCCGAGCGTGGCGGCGAGCCAGTAGCGCGGCAGATTGACGGTTAACAGGTTCAGCCCGATGACGGCTCCCATGGGCAGGGCGAGAAACGCCAGCCGGCGTACTTCCGGCCATGCCACGTGCGCTGGGTGCCAGGTCTGGAACGCCGTGGTCTCCGGGTATCGTCGCCGCAGCACTACCGCATCGACACAGGCCGTGAGTAGCAGCTGCCCGACAAAGATGCCGATGATCGCACTCCACAGGGTCGACGCCAAGAGAATCGCGCCCGACGCGCACGAGACGGTCACGAGTCCCCGCGCACATTGCAGCCGACCGACCTGGTCGACACGATCGCGTTGCTGGAGAAACCCGTACATGAGGTCGGAGGCAGCCTCGAAGAGTTTCGTCACTCCGATGACACAGACGATGGCCGACGATCCCTCCCCGGCTATCCCGGTGACGGCCAGCAGGCTCACGACCGTCAGAGCCGACAAGCTGGTGATCAGGCGCAACACGACGTAGGTCGCGGGCGAGAAGTCTCTGGTTTGATCGCTCGCGAGCAGACCGGCCAGTTGCAAATTGGAGAAGGCGAACAGCGGGCCCACGATGGCGAGAGCGAGCGCAAACTCCCCGACCTGCTCCGGTGACAGGTGCTTGATCAGAATGACCAGCACTCCCCATTGGCTGATCGCGGACACCGCCTGACCCAAGACGGACCAGGACATGCCGCGCACCAAACTTGGCGTCGGCGCAGGCACCTGGATGCTCGGATTACTGGGCATTGGGGACCTGCACAGGAGTCGGTTTTGCGCGGAAGAATGAGAGAGCGGCAAACCAGAGTCCGAGGATGAGATAGAGAAACACCATCGGCTTGGTGAAGTTATTGATGTCGTTTCGGACGGTGCGCACCAACGGCCAAAAGACGGCGCCGCAAAAGACGAGCCACTGCGGCTGCGCCCACAGGGGCTTCTGGTCGAGGCGTCCAAGCAGAAATCCGAGTAGGCCGAAAACGCCTGTGACGCCCGCGTAGCCGAGGTTTAAGTAGGGCTCCGCAATAGCGGAAAACCCTACGCCCTCCCCGTTATAGAATTTCATCGGCTCAAGCTTGTAGGTCAACCAATCTGAGGGCGCGAGATCGATCATCGCCTCGCGGCTTGCCCCATCCTTCAAAAACCGATCGCGATCCGACTCGCGCGCCGTGAAGGAGAGGTTGGGAATGGCCTCACGCAACGCATGGAGATAGGTCACGCCGTAGCGGTAGGGGTCACTGTTAGGGACGAATCGCAGCGTCGCACCGAGAATGGCGGCTGTGCCGCCCAACTCGACAAAGGCGTCGGTGGAATCGGCTTGCGCCAACGATTCGCTCACCTTGTCCCCGGAGAGGCTGTCATAGCTGCCGGAGGCGCGCAGAATCGAAATCGTCGGAATCGCGATGAGGATCACCCCGACCATGCTGCCGGCGACGGCAACCGGAATGCGGCGACCCGTCTTGGTCCAGAGAATAGTCCCGACGAGTAACGGGAACATCGCCGCCGAGCGATAGCCTGAGAGCATCAGCATCGCCAGACTCATCACAGCCACGCCGCCGGCCACGAGATAGTGCACCAGCGTTCGTGACCCGATGACCAACAAGACTGCCGCCGACGGCAGCGTCATCAGGAACAGCGCGAGTCCCCGCATGTCGCCCTGGGCGTGAAAAAAGTCCATGCGTGAATAGGCCAGCGGATTGCCGACCTGTGCGATCAGCATGGCCAGAAAGCACAGTGAGGCGGCGAAGAGTCCGATCCCTGCGGAGTAGGCTGTTGCCAGAGATTCCGCGCGCAGCGAAAGCGCCTGTGCCAGGTCTTGGATCGGGACGGGATCGGTTTTGATCGAGAGGGCACAGCCCACGCCGAACGAGCTCAACGCGAGCAAGGTGCACCAAGCGCTTTGTTGCAGCCAAAACCCATCGCTCCCCTGCGTGAGATCCGGGATGGTGAACCAGCCGACGGCGGCAGGAATCGGCAGGCCGAGGTGAAACATGCACAAGGCGATGAGGTACCCGCTGGACAGCAAATAGGGGCTGCCGAGCGCGCGCCAGGTCGTGCCGACGTAGACGGCGATCCATATGGCCCAGACCATCGTGATCGTCTCCGGCCAATCACGATCGAGTCCGTGCTCGTTGATGCTATGGAGGAGCGACAAGACCGCCACCACCGCGCTCACGAGCAGCAGGATCAATTTGGGTGTCATGGCGCGCGACTGCGTCATGGCCGCCTGCCCGTCTGCCCGGTCGGCCGAGCGGTTGCGGCTACTGCCGGTTCGGCGGGCGCGATTTCCAGAAGTCGAAAATCTCGGGCTGGAATACGGATATCGATCCGATCCCCTGTGAGCGGAAGCCAGCCGCCGGGGGCCATGCCATGCACTCGGTAGCGGAGCGGCTGTGGACACTGACCTGCGACTGCCTGGCACACTGAAGGCAACGCAAAGGTCGCGGCGCGTGTCCCAAGATTGGCAGCGACAATAAGCGCGTCGGATCGGCCCTCATGGCGATACAGGCTGGCGGCCAGATCCGGCGACCCCAGTGAAGCGGCCGCCCCGAGGGGCGCGTCCCAATAGCCGGTGAAGCGCGCAGAGGCCACGTCAAATTCATCGAGCACCGTGGCAAGGGCCTGTCGATCGCGGACCGGGGCGAAGCTCCAGGCTCGCACATCGTGCAGCAGCACCAGCGTCATGTAATTCCGCCAGGCGGTGAGGTGCTCAATTGAATTGAGCCACTGCTCTTGATTCGCATAGCGTGCGGCGGGATTGCCGGGCAGCCGTGGCGACCAGAATTGATCGAGCCAGATACTCCCGATCCCATATTGTCCCGGCGCATACTGGGCGCGGACGACGTCCAAGGGCACGGAGCCGATATAGTCGGTCTGCTTCAGATCGAGCAGAAACTCCTCGCCTTGCACGAGCGCGGTGACGAAGGTGTAGGCAGGGATAATGGGCACGCTCGACATGTGCACGACCAAATGGCCCGCCTTGCCCTTGCGATGAAACAGCTCTGCCAGGGATTTGAAGTAGCGCCGCATGGCCAGAATATCCAACGTGGCGTGCACGCGCCGCCCCGATTCGCGCCAGGCGCCGTGTGCAGGATGTTGCGACGACATCGGGGCACCCTGATCGAAATACAACCCTTCGATCCCCACGGCGTCGATCACCTGATCGAATCGTGAGACGAGATGCTCAATAAGCCCCGGAGCCCGCAGCGACAGCCAGGGGCGCTCAAGCGGTGAGGTAAACGGCGCATCCGCACCGGGCTTAATAATGAACGGCGGCACCACCTCCCACTCGGCGCGGTGCGCCTGGACGACCGGGTCGTAGAGACTCGGCGCATGGGCGGAAAAATACGGCAGTCGCGTGAGGCCCGCATCCGCCGCCTCCTTCAGCAGCGCCCGCGTGCCGGCAATACCCGGGTACCGATGCCGGTCGTCCGGCGGAATATCCTGTGTAACACCAGTAGGCCATTCTGCGTATGGTAAGGCCTGGTGTGGAAAGGCCTCCGGCCACCAGAGTTGCAGTCCTGCCCCTTTCCCTTCTTCAGCCGTGACCCGCCGTGCGACCCGCTGCGCGGGCGCCCGCCACGGTGCGCCGTCGCGGATGGGTGTGGTCAACAGATTGAACGTCAGGGCGACCGGCTCTTCCGGAGTCACGCTGCCGATGGCAAGGCGCTGACGAACCGTCACCTGCTCGCCGCGAGGCTCGACCGAGGTGCTGTTGGAAGACTGGGAGAGCCAGCGATTGGCATCGTCGGTAAACCACCAGAACGAGCGGGATCCATCGGTCAGCCCCAACACCTGCTGGAACGTTCCTGTGTACTGCGGCGCACTCAGGGGAAATTGCCGAATGTGTTTTCGGTAGGTGGGAATATCCCACCGCATCAGACGCGTGTTGGCGTTCGCAGCTATGGTGACGCGAAACTCAAGCGCATCAATCGCGAGCGGGCTCTCGGTCGTGATCGTCAGGCGACCCATGGCCAGCCCGTCGTACTCGACCCTTGTCGTGACATCGATCTGTGCGGCAGCCAAAGTGCCGCGGGCGCGAATCGTCATCGCCGCCGCCGACTGCTCCAGTACCGTCACGTCAGACGGCCGCAGCTCCGTCTCACGACCATTGACGGTGACCATCAGGGACAGGGCCGTCGCGAAAGGCCGTCCATCCGCCGTCATCGTCAACGGGACATACGATTGATCCCAGGCATACGTACGTCCGCCTCCCAGAGTCACACTGGTCCCGGACGTGCGAAGCGGCGCAAAGCCAGGCAGCACGAGTTCGTCCGCATAGAGCGGCGTACCGCTTTCCAGCATGGAGAGGAGAGCGAGACAAAGAATGAATGCCAGGCTGGGCCAAGCCTGGCGTGACGGCGATGCAATGGGCATGGATAACCTATGGGGTGACGCGACAATACCTGTCTGAGACTACCCCAGTTTTGTCTCAGACCGAACTAACCGGTGATTTTCTGCAGGCAAGCGAGAGACGATCGCGCGCGGCGATGTCGTGTGCAGACGCACGCGCAAGGGAGGCAATAGACCAATGGATCGAGCTGGATCTGACTAGGCCGTGCGTAAGAGACGTTCGAGATGTTCGACGATGCGGGTGGAGGTCTTCCCGTCCCAGAGCGGCGGGATGGCGCCCTTTTTCCATTGGCCGGACATGAGGCGCGAGAGTGCCGGGGCGAGCTTGCGGGGATCGGTCCCGATGAGTTCATTGGTGCCGATCGTGATGGTTTCCGGTCGCTCCGTATTGTCACGTAAGGTCAAACAGGGCACACCCATCACCGTCGTTTCCTCGGTGATGCCGCCGGAGTCGGTAATCACGGCCTTCGCGTGTTTGACGAGGTAGTTAAACTCCAGATAGCCGAGCGGATCGACGTAGTTGAGCTGCGGAGTCTTGCTGTCGAGGTCACGCAGGTTCTTGGCTGTGCGGGGGTGCACGGGAAACACGACGGGCAAACCACGCGTGCCTTCGGCGATGGCCTGCAACAGACGCAGCAGCTGCTGCTCCCCGTCGACATTGGCCGGGCGATGCAGCGTGATGACGAAATATTTCCCGGGCTCCAACTTCAGCGAGTCCCAACAGGCCGGCGGCCGCAGTCTGGGCATCTGCTTCAGCAGCGTATCGATCATGGTATTGCCGACGAAGAAGATCCGATCGTCGGACACGCCCGTTCGACGTAAGTGTTCGTTCGCCGTTTCGCTGGTGGTGAAAAACCAATTCGTAATCGAATCGGTCACCACGCGATTGATCTCTTCCGGCATCGTCCAATCGTTAGATCGAATGCCGCCTTCGACATGCGCCACCGGAACTCCGAGCTTGCGGGCCGCGATGGAGCACGCCATGGTCGAGGTCACATCGCCGACGACGAGACAGAGGGCGCTCTTGTCTTTCAGCAGCACCTTTTCATACGCCACCATGATGCCTGCCGCCTGCTCGGCCTGCGTGCCGGAGCCGACTTCGAGATTGATATCGGGGTCGGGAATGCCCAACTCTTCGAAGAAACTGCCTGACATAGCGCGGTCGTAATGCTGACCCGTGTGAATGAGGCGAAAGCGCAAGGGACCGCCGCGCGCTTCGGCCGCGCGGAGCGCGTCGATCAGCGGAGCGATCTTCATAAAATTGGGCCGTGCGCCGGCGATGAGATCGATGCGGGCCATAGCGGGTGCCTGTCCTCTGCTTAGAAGTGAACTTCGCGAATGTTGTCGCGATGGGCGTGAAACCAGGCGACCGTTTTCCGAATCCCCGCCTCCAGCGAATGGGCCGCCTGAAATCCGAACAGTTCCTTAGCCCGCTCCACACTGAGACAGCGGCGCGGCTGGCCGTTCGGCTTAGTCGTGTCCCAGGTCAGGCCGCCGGTATAGCCGACCTCGCGGGCGATCGTCGTGGCCAATTCCTTAATGGTAATTTCACGGCCGGTTCCCAAGTTGACCGGAAGCGAGCCGTTGTAGCGTTCTGCGGCTTGGAGAATCCCCTCGGCTGCGTCCTCCACATAGAGAAATTCGCGCGTCGGTGAGCCGTCGCCCCACAACACGACCTCATTTCGCCCCTGAGCTTTGGCCTCGGCGCATTTGCGGATGAGGGCGGGAATGACGTGTGAGGTGTTCAAGTCGAAGTTGTCGCGCGGCCCGTAGAGGTTCACGGGAAACAAGACGATCGAATTGAAGTTGTACTGCTGCCGGTAGGCCTGGGACTGCGCCAGCATCATCTTTTTTGCGAGACCGTACGGCGCGTTCGTCTCTTCGGGATAGCCGTTCCAGATATCGTCTTCCTTGAAGGGAATCGGCGCAAACTTGGGATAGGCGCAGATCGTGCCCAGCGCGACAAATTTCTTGAGGCCCTGCTGGCGCCCCATTTCGATCAACTGCGCGCCCATCATCAAATTGTCGTAAAAAAACCGGCCCGGGTTGGCCTGATTGGCGCCGATGCCGCCCACGCGCGCGGCAAGGTGAATGACCATGTCCGGCTTGGCATCGCGATACAGCCGTTCCACCGCACCCATCTGCACCAGATCGTAATCCTGGCTCCGCGGCACCACGATGTCACGACAACCGCGAGCCCGCAGGCCATCGACCACGAACGATCCCAAGAAGCCCGCCCCACCCGTCACGACCACCCGCTGCTGATCCCAAAACCCCATCGTGTCCGCCTCCTCACTCACCCCATGATGCGCGTCTATCGCTTTCCCGTGCCTTCCACCTTTTGGCGTTCGGCCTTCAGATCTTCATCTACCATCATCGTGACGAGTTGTCGGAACGAGACTTTCGGCTCCCAGCCCAGTTCCTTCTTGGCCTTGCTCGGGTCGCCGATGAGCAGATCGACTTCAGTCGGGCGATAGTAGCGCGGGTCGATCTTGACGTATTGGTTCCAATCGAGGCCGACATGGCCGAAGGCCAGATCGAGGAATTCCCGTACGGAATGGGTTTCGCCCGTCGCCACGACGTAGTCGTCCGGCTTCTCCGTCTGCAGCATCATCCACATGGCGCGCACATAGTCGCCCGCAAAACCCCAATCGCGTTTCGCATCCAGATTGCCCAAAAACAAGTCCTGCTGCAGACCCATCTTGATGCGCGCTACCGCACGAGTGATTTTGCGTGTGACAAAGGTTTCGCCGCGGCGCGGCGATTCGTGGTTGAAGAGGATCCCATTGCAGGCGAACAGGTTGTACGCCTCACGGTAATTCACCGTAATCCAATAGGCGTAGACCTTCGCCGCGCCATAGGGACTGCGCGGATAGAAGGGCGTCGTTTCCTTTTGCGGGACTTCCAGCACCTTGCCGTACATTTCGCTCGACGAGGCTTGGTAAAACTTCGGCTTGATGCCCACATCGCGAATGGCTTCCAGTAGGCGCACGGCGCCGAGTCCCGTCACCTCGCCGGTATATTCCGGCACGTCGAAACTCACCCGCACATGGCTCTGGGCCCCCAGGTTGTAGATCTCATCCGGTTGAATGTCGCGCAGAATCTTATTGAGCGAGCTCGCGTCATTGAGATCGCCATACACCAACCGCAGCTTAGGCTTGTCGACATGCGGGTCTTCATAGATGGGGTCGATCCGGCTCGTGTTGAACGAACTGGATCGCCGAATAATACCGTAGACCTCGTAGCCCTTTTCGAGCAGCAATTCGGCCAGATAGGATCCATCTTGCCCGGTGATGCCGGTGATCAACGCTTTTTTCATAGGGTCGGGGTCCTCATGATGTGGACGGGTGAATGGGAGCGATCGTGGCGATGGCCGTGACGACTCGGCTGGGTGCAGTGCTGTGTTACGCGATTCGGCTCGATGCCCTGCCTTGCAGGCCATCCCAAGCTTGCAGGAACATATACCCTGTCTCGCCCTTAGGGTAAAGCAATATGTCCTTCCGTGATGCCTAAATCCTCTGTTGAATGTTTCGAAAACCCACCCTGCGGGACATCCCAAGATGTCGAGCCCGTCGCACCAACCCACGCGCTAAATCCTTCAATTAGTTTGCTATTTTATTTCCACGCAGGCTACGATGCGGAGGTGCACAGTCCCAACCGTCCCTCTACCGCCACATACGCATGACCGGCTGGACCCGACAGGGAGCGATCTTGGTATTTGTGGTGCTGGCCGCCTTCGCGGCCGCACACATTGTGACCGGCATGCTGTCGCATGCGCTCCTCCCGCCGCTGGAACATGCGGCCCAGACCACACAGACACAGGCCGCGGCCGCACCGTTGCAGGACATTCCGCAACTGCTCCGCCAGATCGAGGCCACCCGACTCTTTGCCCTGCCGCCCGCCGGCAGCGCACCCCTTTCGACAGGCGGTGGGCCGTCCGCAGGCCCTGGTGGGATGGTGGCCGGGCGCGGGCCGTTGAATGTCGCGAGCAAGGTGCGGCTACTGGGAACGGCCGCCGGAGACGCTGCAAATTCCCTCGCCATCCTTGAAGAGATCGTCAGCAAAAAACAGGGCGCCTATCGGTTACACGACATGGTGCCAGGCGTCGGACAGGTCCACGCGATCGACCATGAGTCGATCGTCATCGGACTCGACGGCATGGAAGAGGAACTCTTTCTCGATATTCTGCAGCGGCCTGTTCCGCCGCCGTCCGCCACCATGGCCAACGCCGCGCCGGTGGCGCCGGGGACGGTCGTGACCCCGGGCGGAGGCCCGATCCATAAATCCGTCGATCGTGCCGAGTTGGATCAGACGCTCTCGAATATTCCCGGTCTTATGACCCAGGCTCGGGCGATGCCGTTTATGAATAACGGCAAGATGGAAGGGTTTCGGTTGGAGTTCATCCAAAAGGGCAGTTTTTTCGAGAAACTGGGATTGCAGGCCGGCGACGTGCTGCAGCGGATCAACGGCGTCGAGCTGCGCGACCCGGGCATGGCGCTGGGCCTGTTCCAGCAATTACGTACAGAGCGCAATGTGGCGGTCGATGTGCTGCGCAACAACCAACGGACGACACTCGCTTATGACATTCAGGGATAACAGAAACACGACGGGAATCATCGCTAGCGGGCGGCTGCGCAGCATGGCAGTTAGAGCCGTTGCAGGCATGACATGCCTCGCCTGCCTGCTTGGCTCGGTGACGCCTAGTGTGGCGCCGGTGGCGCTCGCACAGACCGCCGGTAACGCGCAGGCCAACGCCGCGGCGAACGCCGGGCGCGTGACGTTGGATTTCAACGATGTGGATCTTCCGGTCGTCGTCCGCTTCATCAGCGAGCTGACCGGCAAGAATTTCGTACTGGACGATACGGCCAAGAAGAACGCCGGCAAGATGACGATCTTCTCCCCGTCGAAGGTGACGGTCGACCAGGCCTACCACATGTTTCTGGCGGCCTTGGAAGTGAACCGCCTCATGGCGATTCCCAAAGGCAATGTCATGGAGATCGTCGCCTCAGCGGAAGCACCGCCGGAGCGCGCCGTGTTCGTCTACAAACTCAAGCACGCCAACGCGACCGACGTCGCGGCGCTGTTGACCAACCTGGTCGCCCGCGCGGCGGCCATTCCGGTCAGCACCTCTCCGGGCGGACGTCCGCCCATCCGACCGCTGACGGAATTCGAAGCGCCCGTCCAGGTCTTCGCGGATAAAGCGACCAATTCCATCGTGATCAGCTCGACCAAGCCGGCCTACGTGATGCTCGAATCGGTTATGCGGGGGCTCGACACCAAGCGTAATCAGGTCTTCGTCGAGGCCGTCATTCTCGAAGTCGGCGTGGACCGGCTTCGTCAGATTGGCAGCGAGCCGTTGCAACTGTTGGGCGCCGCCAAGTCCGGCAACGTCCAAGGGTTGGGCGGGTTCAATCGGTCACCGGAAGACATTGCCACCATTGCGCAGCTCCTCAGCGGCGCGGGCACGGGCGGCGCGATTACGGTGCTCGATAACTTGAACGTGCGCGCGTTCCTGCAGCTGATCATGACGCTCTCCGATACGAACATTCTCTCCACGCCGCAAGTGCTCGCCACGGACAATCAAAAAGCCAAGATCGTCGTCGGCGAAAACCGCCCCTTCCCGACCGGACAGGCGCAGGGCATTACGGGCGGCACCCTCGTGACGATTGAACGCAAAGACGTGGGCGTCACGCTCGAAATGACGCCGCAGGTATTGGATGACGGGCATATTCGCATCGAGATGAAACAGGAAATCACCGCCATCGCAGAAAACGTCGCGCAAACCATCGGCGCGGGAGCGGCGACCGTCCCGGTCGGCCCGACCACGACGAAGCGCGCGATGGAAACGATTGCGGTCGCGAAGGATGGTCAAACGCTCGTGGTGGGCGGGCTAGTCCGCGACAACATCACCATCAACGAGCGCAAGATCCCGTTGCTCGGCGATATTCCGATCCTCGGCTGGCTGTTCCGGTTTCAAAGCAAGCAGGCGGAGAAGCTGAACCTGCTCGTCTTCCTGACGCCCCACTTGATCAAGGATGAAGTGGACATGCAGGAACTCAACGAGCGGAAGGGCCGTGAGGCCACCACCGTGCAGCGCAACAACCACATCGATGAGCCAACCGGTCTCCAGCAGCAGGTGATGGAAAAATTGCTGCGTAAGCCCGGGCGCGATACGACACCGCCTGCGCAGATCACACCGGTCATTGTGCCGGACGGTGAGTCAACGTCCCTGCCGTCCCGTCAGTAGCAGCTGCGCTGCATCGTACGTCGGGCGGACTGACGCCGATGGATCCTATGCGCAAACGCACGAAGGCCTGCGGCGGAACATCGCCGACACAGAGCCCCTCCCGTTGTTTGGAATCCTCGGCGACCTACTTCAGAGATTTTTCAGAGAGCCAATCCGGGAACGCGGCCTTTGCCTCGCCCGATTGGTAGAGGCTGTTGGCAAGCTCCAACGCCGGGAGCCCTGCCTCCGTTTCGATCAGCAGCATGTTCGGTCCTAAGGGCAGTTCCGCCAGGACCCGCAGCTGCTTACGCGCCACCCATTGCGACACCGCATCCTTCGACCAGGCGGGATCCAGCACCACCACAATATTCCCGGATAACAGACGGATGGGCCCGTCCGTCGACGGCGTCTCCCGCAGCACGGGAGAAAAACGTCCGCCGGCCTTCTCGCGCGAGAGCGAAGCCAGCAACTGTCCTGAATTGACGCCGGTCTCCGCACGCCAATACCGCAAGGGCTGCGCACCGACCTGTCGATCAGCCAACAGCCGCGCATTGGGCAGCGCTTGCCGCGCGGTAGCCGCGTTGCCCACTTCCGCAATCACCGTCGGATCCATCCACAGGCGATGCTCGCGCTCGCCATCGTGCCAGGTGTAGGACGCCATCCCCTGCCCGGCGGAACCGGACTGCGGAGCACTGCCCGCTGTCGAGGTAGTATTCGTCTGTCCCGCTCCGGAGCTGTCGGTTTGCGGCGCCGCCTGCGTACTCTCCAAATGCGCACAGCTCGCCACACTCAAGAGGAGCGGAACAAACCATCGCCGTCGGATGGACTGTCTTGTCAGGCGCATGGAGAAGTCTCCCACTCTGTTACAAAAAACCTTCCGGCTCTCGCTGCAGTCGAGCGTCCATCATTGCTCATCAGGTTCCGTAGAAGGTCAGCTTCCAGCCGGTGATGGTGCCCGTGTTCCCGCTGAGTCCGTCCGTGACCGTCAGCATCCACCGTCCATCCGCCGCTTCACCCAGGTGCCGAGCGGAGCTAAACACCCACCCGCTGTAGTTGCCGCAGGTTTCCACTCCGGTGCAGCTCCGCGATTCGGCGAGGACGCTGCGCGTGCCGGTCGTGTCGTTGCGGAGCACAATCCGCAGATCGCCGTCGTTTTGATGGTCGGCTGTAAATTCAATCTCGATCCATTCGATGCGTTGGATGCCGCTCCCCGCCACGGTGGCGGCGAGGTCGATCGACGCCACATCGGCCAGCGCACGGGAACCTTCCCCGCTCACGGTGAACGACTTTTGCGGCCCAACGGCCGACCAGGTCCGGGCGCGAGCGACGGCCGCCTCGGCATTCAACACTCCGAATCCATACTTGTGATTGACGTGGTAGCCGGCGCCGTTGATCGTCCAGTCGCTGTCCGTCGGATCGTTCTGTCTGGCCGTTTCGGCGAGCACCTGCCGGAGATCACGCCAACTTAAGGCCGGATTCGCTTCCAAGACCAACGCGACCACACCGGAGGCCAGCGCGGTGGCCGATGACGTGCCGCCGAAGCTGTTGGTGTAGTTCGCATCGGGCACGTCGCCGCCGCTGCCTTGGTTATAGCCTTCACCGCCGCTGCGGTCCGTGGTCAACACAGAGGGTAAGCCGCTACCACCGCTGCTGGACGAGGTACAGCCCCAGAGATTGGCGCCGGGATCTGAGTAGGCCGGTTGCTTGCCGGCTGCGTCCACTGCACAGATAGCCATCACGCCGCGGAAATTCGCGTAGCCTTCATAGTTCGAGTTATCCCCGCGACGACGGCCGCCGTTGCCGCCCGCCCAGGTATAGATGGTGCCCCGCCCGCCGCGCCCCGTGGCCACGCCGTTCAGCACCGCGGTTTTCCACAAGGGCCCGCTGGGATGGAGAACGCCGTCGTCCGGCGCACCCCAGCTGTTATTGGAGACCCACACGGCTCCGACATTCCGCACCATCGCGTCGGCTTCACGACTGTCCGGCGTAAAACTACTGGAGAGCAAGTTGTAACCCACCAGATTCGCATAGGGCGCCGCACCGCGCCCGCCGAGACGATTCGCAAAGCCGGCGGCGACGCCAGCGGCCGACGTGCCGTGACAGGCGGCATCGCCCCCAGCGCCCTCGCAGAGTCCCGTGGTCGCAGGCGTCGGATCATTCCCATTCGTCAGATAATTGAAACTTTGCCCTGGAATCACGTTCGGGGCCAGGTCCTCGTGCCGAATTTCCAAGCCATCGTCAACAATGGCGATACGCACACCCCGTCCGCTCAACCCTTGCGCCCAAGGCCCGCGCACCCGCACGTCCTCACCCTCTTGCCCGCCGCCTTGACCGGTATTGAACAGGTGCCACTGGCTGCTGAAGAGCGGATCGGTAATATCCCCGATCGGCGGCAGCGGCGTGACTCCTAGGGGGTCGTTCTGCCCCAAGCTGCCGGGATCGTTCTGCGTGACGTTCGGCGTGGAATCACTGCCCGCGGAGCAAGAGGTCAGCGCACAGGCTCCAAGCAGCGCGAACACGGGCATGAGAGTTGGGACGTGAAAGATCCGAAAGGTCGGCATGTGTCGTACGCACTATGCCGGATCTGGCGGCCTGAAGTAAACAGGACCAACGGCGGGGGACTACCGGCTCTTCCGATGACGAGGCGTCGAGTTTCGCGGCCATAGAAGCCTACGCGACGGTCTTTGCCACCCGCACCGTTTTGCAAATGGCTGTCATCTTCCGCGTGCCTATAATAGGATCGACGCAAGAGTTTCAGTAGGGCGGCACTTGGCTTGCTTCCCGTTGGAGCATTGGATAAGCTAACGATATTCTTACGAATCTTGTGCGATCACTCCAAGCGCGAGGTCTCAGCCTCGCCGACTCTTTTGCCGTCGTTGCCCTGTCGTCCCGCATCCGTGCCGGTGAGCACGGGGCTGGGGTGAGGTGCCGCGTCCTGTTGCGCGCTGCGCGAACGGGTCTTGGAGTGTGCAACCGTTGGGAGAGTCTCGCACGATCGGTTCCGTCCGCATGGATGCGGCGGGTGTACGCATGAAGGACGACGACGAATCTATCCAAGCCCTCGCGCAGCAGTTCGACTTGCCGTGGGCTCCGAACCTCGACCCCGCCGCCGTCAACACGGAGTTGATCGCGCGCGTGCCGATTAGTTTTGCCCGCCGCTTCAAAGTCCTGCCGCTTCGCGAGGAAGAGGGCGTCATTCTCGTCGCCACGACGGACCCGCTCCAGACCGAAGCGCTCGACGATCTGCGCATGCTGCTGGGCAAGCCCATCAAGCCCGTGCTCACCACCTCGCTTACGCTCCTGGGCACGCTGAATCAGGCGTACGACCGCGCGAACGCCGGCGGAGCCGAGGCGGTCATGGAAGGGCTGGTGGCGGAAGAAGGGCTCGACAAGCTGGCGCACGATTTGGACGAACCGCAGGACTTGTTGGACGCCACCGACGAAGCGCCGATCATCCGTCTCGTCAACTCTGTTCTGTTTGAAGCGGTGAAGCGACGCGCAAGCGATATCCACGTCGAATCGTTCGAGCGCGGCTTGGTGATTCGCTATCGCATCGACGGAGTGCTCTACCAGATCCTCAGTCCGCCCAAACATTTTCAGTCCAGCATTACCGCGCGCCTCAAAATCATGGCCGGGCTTAACATTGCGGAAAAACGCTTGCCCCAGGACGGCCGCTTCGGCATTCGTACCGCTGGGAAAGATGTCGACGTGCGCGTCAGCGTGCTGCCCACCTCGCACGGGGAACGCGTGGTGCTACGCTTGCTGCAAAAGGAAAATAAGCTGCTGAATTTGTCGGAGATCGGCTTCTCGCCCGAGCAGCTGACAATCATTCAGCAACTGATTCACCTCAGCCACGGTATCATTCTCGTCACCGGCCCGACCGGCAGCGGCAAAACCACCACGCTGTACGGCGCCCTGAGCCAGATCAACTCGCCCGACAAGAACATCATTACGATCGAAGACCCGGTCGAATACCAGTTGCAGGGCGTGGGACAAATGCAGGTGAACGCAAAGATCAACCTGACCTTTGCCGCCGGCCTCCGGTCCATTTTGCGACAAGACCCGGACGTCATCATGATCGGCGAAATCCGCGACCTGGAGACGGCCGAAATCGCCATCCATGCCTCACTGACCGGCCACCTCGTCTTCTCAACCCTGCACACTAACGACGCGGCAGGCGCCGCGACACGCTTGATCGACATGGGTATCGAACCCTTCCTGGTCGCGTCGTCGGTAGTCGCCGTGCTCGCACAGCGGCTGGCGCGCGTGATTTGCTCGAATTGCCGCAAGCCCTACCAGCCGTCGGACGAAGAAATGGAACGGCTCGGCTTGACCGCAACAGCCGCAAAGCCGACGTTCTATCGCGGCGCCGGCTGCCCCTCCTGTGGGACCACCGGATATCGCGGCCGAACGGGCATTTACGAACTCTTAGTGCTGGACGATCAAATACGCGGACTGATCGGCGCCAAGGCTGAGGCTTCACGCATTCGTGAACTGGCGATCTCCAAAGGCATGGTGCCGCTGAAGCTCGACGGGGCGCATAAGGTCATGAACGGCATTACGACTACTGAAGAAATTATGCGTATTGCTCAACAGGACGTGGAGCTTTAAGCATGCGCCGCGCGTCTTGTACCCGATCGCAGCGGCCGCACGGATTCGCGCGCCCGCTGTGCGCCTGCTAACACGATGCCGGTCTACCACTACAAGGGACTGCGGTCGAACGGCGGGGCCGCAGCGGGCATCGTTGACGCGGAAAATGTCCGCGGCGCGCGCCTGAAGCTCCGTCAAAGCGGCGTCTTTCCCACGGAGCTGCGGGAGGACCGCGGCAGCGGACGAACAGCGGCAGAACTGGCCACGCACCTGCGCCAGGGCCCGTCGCGATCGCGGGTGTTGTCCCCGGCGGATTTGGCGCTGACGACCAGGCAATTCGCCACGCTCCTAGTGGCGGGACTGCCGCTCGTCGAGGCGCTCGGCATCCTGATCGAGCAGGTGGAAAAGAAACCGATGCAAGGGTTGTTTGCCGATATTCGCGAGCAGGTCCGGGGCGGCAAAGCCTTGAGCGCGGCGCTGGAACAATACCCCAAAGAGTTCAGCTCGATTTATACGTACATGGTGCGGGCCGGCGAGGCGAGCGGCGCGCTCGACCAGATTCTCTTTCGCCTCTCCGAGTTTTTGGAAAAACAGCTCGCCCTGAAACAAAAAGTGACCAACGCCATGATGTATCCCGTCATCATGCTGCTGGTCGGCGGCGCCGTGCTGTTTGTGCTCATGACGTTCGCCATCCCGAAAATTACCGTCGTGTTTATCGACCAGAAGAAGGCGCTCCCCTGGCCGACGCTGGTGCTGATGCAAACCAGCAGCTTTCTCGCCGACTATTGGTGGGCACTGGTGATCGCTGTTGTCCTGGCGATCGTCGCCTTTCTTCGCTACAAGAAGACGCAAGCCGGCGAGCTTCGACTCCATCATCTCCTGCTGCGCTTGCCGCTGATCGGCGACATCACTCGCAAGGTGGCGATCTCCCGACTCAGCAGCACGCTGGCGACGATGTTGGCCAGCGGCGTGCAGTTGCTGGAGGCCCTAGATGTGTCGCGGCGCGTGATGAACAATCGCGTGCTGGAAGCGGCGGTCGAGGAGGCGCGCAAAAACATTCGTGAGGGAGAAAGTATCGCGGCGCCGCTGAAACGCAGCGGACAGTTCCCCGCGCTTGTCACGCATATGGTTGCCGTGGGAGAAAAGAGCGGTGAGATGGAAGAGATGCTGCGCCGGATCGCCGGCATCTACGACGGCGAGGTCGACCGCGTGGTGACGCGCGCCACCTCCTTGATCGAACCGGTGATGATCCTGTTCATGGGCGCTGTCGTGTTTTTTATTGTCGTAGCCATTCTATTGCCCATCTTCGAGATGGGTCAGCTCGTGAGGTGATGCACGTGACAGATGTAACGCAACAGACGGCCCGTACCCGACCCGCCAGGCACGCAGCGTGGGACCTCCTTCGGCGGAGCCGCTGCGCCGCCGCGAACAGCCGCGGGTTTACCTTCGTGGAAATCCTGGTCGTGGTGATGATTTTGGGCCTCCTAGCCGCGTTGGTCGTCCCGCGCATCATGGGACGGACCGACGAGGCCAAGCGGACGGCCGCGAAGGTGCAGATCCGAAACTTGGAAGCGGCGTTGCAGCTGTACAAGCTGGACAACGGCGTCTACCCGTCCACCGAGCAAGGGTTGCGCGCGCTCGTGGAAAAGCCGTCGACCGGCGTCGTGCCGAAGAAGTGGAAATTGGGCGGCTACATCCAAAAATTGCCGGAAGATCCTTGGGGCAATCCCTATAAGTACTTGAGCCCGATCCCCACGCAGAAGGCCGATTACGAAATTACCTCGTACGGAACCGACGGCGAGCCGGGCGGCGAAGGGATCAACGCCGATATCGTCAGTTGGAACCTGGACCGAGACTGAGCTGGCGTGGTTGCCGCCGATACGAGACCGCATGCGATACCCTGCCCGACGTGTCGGCCTTGCGCCGGACGCCTAGGTAGCCAGGGCGGATTCACGCTCTTGGAAATCGTGCTGACGCTCGGTCTGCTGGCGCTCTTCATGGGAATGGTCATTCCGCGCTTGGGCTTTTTTGATAACGCGGCCTCGACGAGCCGGAAGCTGATCGGCATGGTGCACACGCTACGCACCGTGGCGCCGCTCACCCAGCAAACCTGGCGTCTCTATGTGGACATAGACCAGGGCCAATACTGGGTGATGGTGATGACGCCGCAGGGCGAAGCCGTTCCCAAGGATGCACGTTTTCAAGACCCAGAGATGGAGACGATTCCGCGCCGCACGACGCTGCCAAGCGGCGTCCGCTTTGAACGGATCACGACCGCCAGCCAGGGGCAACGGCAATCCGGGCAGGTCTTCGTGCAGTTTCCGCCGAGTGGATTGCCGGAACCGGCCACCATCATCCTGCGGGATACCGACATGAGTCTGTTGGCGCTGCACGTCAGCCCGCTCACCGGACTCGTGCGCGTGAGCGATACGGAAGTCGACCCGATTCCCATGCCGCCCTTGCCGGAGCAGATTCGGCCCCTGTTGTTTCCGGAAACCTATGGCGGGAGCATTTCGTTGTGAGACCACGTCAACGCCGGTGCACGAGTCCTCACGCGGAGCAACGGGGATTCACCCTACTGGAAGTCATGTTGGCGGTGGCGCTACTGGCGATTGTGCTGCCCGTGCTGCTGGGCCTGCGCAACAAGGGGTTGGAACTGCGCGACCGGGCCCGTGAAATCATGGCGGCGACGCTGCTGGCAGAAGAGAAATTGCTGGAGACCGAACTGTTGGTCGCCCTCCCCGTCGGCGAACAGAGCGGGGATTTCAAGGATGCTCCGCCAGGGCTCGCCACGCAAGGCACCGGAGAGGATCGCGCACCCGGGTATCGCTGGCGGCGCACGATTGCCCCCACGCCGCTCGACCGTGTGCGGGAGATCAAAGTGCAAGTGCTTTGGATGCGCGGTGAGACGGAAGATTCGGTCGAAGTCAGCAACTATGTGTTCGATACCTATGGCACGTCGCTGTAATCGAGGGTTTACCCTCATCGAGGTCCTCTTGGCCGTGGCGATCCTGGGGATCGTGTCATCGTTTATTTTCGTGTCCTTGTCGGCAACGACCAACGCGTTGGAAATCGTGCGGGAAGGCAGCAAGCAAGATCAGTCGTTGCGCGCCACGCTCACCGTCCTCAGTCAGGACCTGACCTTGAGCCGCAACGTGACAGCCTCGCCATGGCTGGGACAAAACCGTGTGCTGGAAGGGCAACCGGCCGATACACTGGCATTCGTGACGACGAACCGCCCGTCGGTTTCGGCGCAGACGCGGCTGGCCGATCAGTCACGCGTCGTCTACACAAAAATCGGCCCGCGACTGGTGCGCTACGTGCGGACGAACCTCCTGACAATCACCGAAGAGGGTATCGAGCGCACCGAGTTGCTCGACAATCTGGTGGGTTTCAATGTGCGGTACTACGACGGCCAAGCGAAGCTGTGGGTCGAACGATGGGATGGACGGGCCACGAAGGCGTTGCCGCGCGCGTTTATGATCGAACTGTCCTTTGATCAGGGACCACAACAACCTCCGAAGGTCGTGACTGCATGGCTCACACTGCCGACCTGACATTTACAGGCGATGGAACGTGGGCGGTGCGCCTGCGCACGATCGGGCTCTGGACCCTGCTGGGCCTTGTCCTCATCGGGGTATTTACGCTCCTCTCGTTTCCCTACGATGCGCTGCATACCAGGCTCGTAACGGAACTGACGAGACAAACGGGTGCCGCCGTTCACATCGAGGTGAAGCGTCCGTTGCGTCCGCTGGGCATCGAATGGAGCGGTGTCCGGCTGAGCCGTGAGGATCGAGCCCTGGTCTCGCTCGGCCGCGTCACAGGGTCCGTCTCATTGGCCCATGCGCTGCAGGGCAAGCCTGTGGTCCTGCTGTCGATCTGGTTGGACACGAAGGGCAACGAACCGCCGTTGACGGCAACCATTACCTTTGCCGATTGGAGCTTTCAACGCGTGCTCACTGCCGAAGGGGCAGCGGACCGTGTGGATCTGCGTCAACTCGTAGGGGCGCCGGTGCGCGGGGGCCGCGCCAAGCTGTCCTTCCATTTCGACTCGCCACGCCCCGACGCGCCTACGCTGTTCGACGGGCAGGTGCAAGTGGATCTCAACGAGCTGGCTGTCGAACAGATCGCGCAGCAAGGCATCCGCGTTCCCGAATGGGGATTTGCCACAGCCCGTGCGTCGGTTCAATGCGCGCAACAGGTCTGCAAGATCGTCGAGTTCAACGGCAATGGACCGGATGGTTCCCTTTCGGCAACGGGACAGGTCATGGTCGGCCGCACTCCGGAGGAGAGCCGGTGGGACGTGGCGGTGACGCTGACCTGCACACAGGCTTTTTCACAAAGGACGGCTGCGGTCGGCGGATTCCCCCTGCCTGCGGGCACTCCGCTGCGTCTGAAGCTGATCGGCCCGCTGCTCCGCCCCCAGGTGTCGATGTGATGCGACGCACGCGTGTGATGAGGACAGACTCGTGATTGAAAGCGTCGGGCTCGACATCGGCACCACGGCGTTCAAAGCGGTCCGTTTCCGCCGTTCCCTCACGGGACAGGACGAGGTCGACTATTTTTATCGGGCGCTCCCGTTCCTGAGCGACGAGCCGGTCGACCAGGCGACGCGCGCTACCCTCCTGCGCCGCTTTCTGGAACAGCACCGTCTGCATCGCAGCCCGATCGTCACGGCCGTCCCCGCTCGTGAATTGTCGCTCCGTCGCGTGGCGCTGCCGTTTCATGATCAGACCAAGATGGCGCAGGTGCTGCCGTACGAAATCGAAAGCCTCATCCCCATGGATTTGGAGGATGTCACCGTCGAAGGCGTCGACGTCAGTCCGCCTACCCGGCAGCGAACGGCCGGCTCCGCCAATGACGTGCTGGTCGCCGCGGCGCCGAAAAAAATGCTCGGCACACATCTGGAATTTCTGGCTGCCGCGCGCGTGCATCCGGTGGCCGTTAACGTCGACGCCCTGGCGCTCTTCTCCGTGGCGCAGTATCTGCGTCTGGAAGGCGGCGCAGTGCCCGACACCTTGGCGATTTTGGATATCGGCGCATCCAATACGACGCTCTGCCTGATTCACCAGCAACGCCCATGGGTCTTGCGCACCTTGTCATGGGGCGGGAATGCGCTGACCACCGCGTTGGCCCAGCGCTATGCCTGGTCACCCGAGGAAGCCGAGCGGCGCAAGCGCGTGGCCAGCGTCCAGTTGGCTGAGGAATGGGTCGATCCGCTGCTCCGCGAAGTGCGGATGGCGCTCTACGCGTTCGAAGCGTCCACCGACACGAAAATCGAACAGTGCTGGATTGCCGGCGGCGGCGCGAAGCTCCGTCAGTTTCCCGAATACGTCGCACACCGGTTAGGACTCACGTTGGTCGGACCGCGTCAGGGATTCGGACCCGCAACGCCTCAAGCCTTCGCCGTGGCGTTCGGCCTTGCGCTACATCCGAAGTTACTGGGACGACGCTGGTTCAGCCTCGCGCAGCCGGCCTCGATCGGCTATGACCTCAAGCATCAGCTCCATGCCACCCAGGCGCGGCAGAGCCAAAGCGCTCGTCGGGATCTGTTGCTGGCTGGGGTGGCCGGCCTGGTGCTGTTGAGTCTCGGCCTCGCCGATGTGTGGTCCCGCGTGACGCTGAAGGAGTCGCGTGTGCGCCAGGATAAGGCCGCGCTGCAGCGGCTGGGAGAGCGCATTCTCGGCGGCTCCGTGGTGCCCGGCGAGGAAGTCGAGCAGGTGAAGCGCCAAATCGACGCCATCGGCAAGCGACTGGAAGTCTTGGATGCGCAGCACACGGCCGTGCTTCCAACACTCGCGCTGCTCGTGAAGCACTTGCCGCCGACCGGCACCTTGAAACTTCGGAACATGTTGATGGAAGGAACGGCGATTCAGCTTGAGGCGGAGACGGATTCGTTCGACTCGGTCGAGCGTATCAAAAAGGCACTCGCAGGCGAGGAACGGTTTCAGGATATTGTCGTGGGAGACGCCCGCGTGGGCGCCTCCCCCAACCAAGTCATCTTTCGGCTCACCTTGACGAGTCACGCTTTATGATCGAGACGCTTCGACAGCGGTGGGCGGCCCTCAACGCGCGGGAACGTGCGATCGTCGGCATCGGCGGTCTGGTAGTCGTCCTGACACTGCTCTTTGTCCTGGTCGTCGATCCGATGTTGGAGCAGATGAGTGTGCTCGACCGGCAGCAGGTGAAGAAGCGGCGCGACTATGAGGAGTTGGCTCGCCTGGAACTGCAGTATCGCGATGTGCAGAGCCGCATCGGGACGCTGGAGCAACGGCTGGCGCAGAGCGGCAGTACGTTTTCTCTCCTGCCGTTTTTAGAGGAGACGGCCACCAGTTCCGGGATACGCCAACAAATAGTCGGCATGCAGCCGCAACCAACGGTGCCGTTGGCCGGCTATCAGGAAACGGCGGTGGAAATTCGGCTGGCCGGGATGCACCTGCCGCAGCTGCTGTCGCTCCTTGCCGCCATTGAACGCGCACCGGGCCTGGTGCAAATCAAACGCTTGCAAGTCACGCCGCAATACGATGCTCCACACCTGTTGCAGGTCACACTCCGTGTCGCCTCCTATGCAAAAGCCTGATGAGCGCGGCATTGCGCTGATCATCGCGCTCCTCGTCCTGACGATTCTGGTCGCCTTGATCCTCGACTTCGACGCGGAGGCACGACGCGAACTGCGTGATGCCACGGCGTTTCGCGACGGCCTGAAGGCCACGATTCTCGCGCGCGCCGGAATTCAAGCGGCCCGCGCCGTGCTGCGGCAGGACAGCCAGTTGGAGGCGAAGCTGCAGGTCCATTACGACGGGCCCGGCGACATGTGGACCTTTCCGCTGAAGGATTTTCCGATCGGCGACGGCTTTGTCACCGCGACCGTCGAAGACGAGCGCGGCAAGCTCAACCTCAACGCCCTGGCCAACATGCCGGACCCGCAGGCGCGCATTCCCATGATACTGCGGTACAAGCGGCTCTTCGAAATGGTGCAGGTCGACCCGCGTGTGGTGGATGCGATTGTGGATTGGGTGGATCCGGATGAGATACCCGGAGCCGACGGCGCGGAGTCTGGCTACTACCAAACGCTCCGCCCGCCGTATAAGGCGGCCAATGCGCCGTTGCAGTCGATGGACGAGCTGCTGTTGGTCAAGGGGATGACGGCGGACATGATCGCGCGTCTGCTCAAGTACGTCACCGTGTTCCCTTCGCAGGGAGACACGAAGATCAATCTGAACACCGCCGATGCGTTGGTCATGCGGGCCTTAGACCCACGCATCAGTCAGTCGATGGCCGGAGAGATCATGCAGGGGCGACCCTATAAGCAAATGCAGGATCTCGATCGCATCACGAGTTTCGAACCGATCGCGAAGGAGCTTCGTCTCCTACAAGCCTATGACGTGAAGAGTCAGCACTTCGGCATCAGCGGGACGATTCGCGTCAACGATACGGTCCGGGCCGCGCGCGCCGTCGTCCGTCGCGATGAAGCCAAGGGCGACACCACCCTGCTCTATTTTCATCTGCAATAGCTCGCCACAGAGTTCTTCTCACTGCGTTCTGCGCTCAACGAACATCCATTGCGCATGCCCTGTGTGTCGTCGGCTGCGCAGACGCTCTCACACATGTGTGCCTCTTCTGGTGGGGCGTTCCACCCTTGCTGAACTGCGAGCAGGTTTGCTACCGTCTGCTCACACAGTCACACGGGGAGGCGCTATGAACGCGATCGACACACTGATGCTGGATGCGAAGCAGGCGATCTTGGATGATGCTCATCAACGCTTTTTGACCCTTCAAAAGGATGGACGCTCCAAGGAAGCCATGCACCAGTTTCAGGTCACCCTGAGCTGTGCCTCGGACCTACTGAATGAATCCATCTCCGTCCTGGAACGCGTGCTGGGCAAGCAGGGCGGCAACGCCGCTCCCCCGCAAGCCTAATCCGACCCGCAGGCGGGTGCGGCTCCTTGCCGCATCCGCCGTGCAACTGTGGCGAGTACCGCCTTCCCTTCCCGGATTCCACTCCACTGCCAGTCCTCAACGACGCCGCTCCATCTAAGGGTGATTCCCTATCAACGCGTTCGGTCACGAAGGTGCAGTCAGGCACGCCGGAGGCCGTAGGAGCCGGTTTTCTTGACACCTTTGGGGGGGACTGTTATAGGTGGAATCGATGGCGGGCTGGCCGCCTCTTGCCCGGATGAAGGCTGGCGTAGCTCAATGGCAGAGCAGCGGTTTTGTAAACCGCCGGTTGGAGGTTCAATTCCTCTCGCCAGCTCCAGGCCGAGATCTGCAGACCCTCACGACAGACGGATCCTATGCATCTGATCAATATCGGGAATCGATCGATTAATCTCGAACAGATTTTGTATTGCGAACGGCAGGTCTACAAGGACGACTGGACCGTGAAGGTGTTCCTCAGCGGGCACGCGACCAACACTCCGTTGGTGCTCTGTCAGGACGACGCCAAGTTGTTTTGGCATTACCTGGAAGGCGAAGGGCATTCCCTCGCCAGCACGTCCGGGCCCGCCACATAGGCGCGACTCACGACTGCGGCAGTTCTTCCCCCGTTTCGACCTCCTCCGGCAACTCTTCAAACTCCTCTTCGGCTTTCCCCTTCGTCGTCGAGGGGTGCAGCCCATACTTGCGCAGCATCTTATAGAAATCCGCTCGATAGCGTCCGGCAAACTGTGCAGCTCGCGAGATGTTCCCGTTCGTCAGCTGGAGAACACTCTTCAGATACCCGCGCTCGAATTCTTCCTTCGCTTCCGTGAGGGGGCGCAGCGGTGCTTCGGACACGGTATTGATGGAGGGCAACAGATCAGGCGTCACCATATCCTGACGCGACATGATCACGGCCTTCTCAATGGCGTTCTCCAATTCACGCACGTTGCCGGGCCAGTGATAGAGCGTCAGCTTCTGCATCGCAGCCGGCGTAAATCCCCGTACGTCCTTCTTGGTACGCAGGACGGATTCCTTCAGGAAATGATGCGCCATCACCGGAATGTCGTCCCGTCGATCGCGAAGCGGCGGAATCACCAACGGCACAACTTGAATCCGGTAGTACAGGTCGCTGCGGAACGTACCTGCCTTCACCGCCTCACCGAGGTCGCGATTCGTGGCCACGACGATCCGGACATCGATCTTGTTTGTCGTATCGGAGCCGACTTCGCGCACTTCCCGGTCCTGCACGGCGCGCAAGAGCTTCACCTGCATCGACAGGGGCATCTCGCCGATTTCATCCAGAAACAGCGTGCCGCCGTTCGCACTTTGAAACAGCCCCTTCTTCGACGCATGGGCGTTGGTAAAAGCGCCGCGTACATGGCCGAAAAGTTCGCTTTCAAACAGGGTTTCGGGAATTGCGGCACAGTTAAGCGCGATAAAGGGCCCCTGCGCGCGACGGCTGTTGGCGTGCACCACGCGCGCGACGACTTCTTTGCCGACGCCCGTTTCGCCGAATAGACAAATCGTCGCGTCCGTATCGGCGACTTGCGCGATCTGTTGAAACAGACGCTGCATTTGCGGACTGCGCGCCACGACGTTTTCCATCCCGTAAAGCTCTTTGACCAGGAGCTTCAGGCGTTGAATTTCCCGGCTCATCCGCTGTTGCGATAGGGCCCGCTCAAGACTCGCCTTCAATTCCTTATCGTCGAACGGCTTCGTCAGGTAGCCGGTGGCGCCGCGCTGCATGGCCTCCACCGCATTCGGGATGCTCCCGTGCGCCGTGAGGATGATGACCGGCAGTCCCGGATGGATGCGGAGTAATTCCTCAGTAATCATCAGTCCATCTTCGCCCTTGAGCCGCAGGTCGGTAATGGCCAGGTCGAAGATGGTCTTTTTCGCCTCGGCAAACGCCTCCTGCCCCGTCGTACAGGTCGTGACCGCAAAGCCCATCGCGGTCAGGCGCATTTTCAGCAAATGCAGCAGGCCTTCATCGTCGTCGATCACTAAAATCTTTTCGCGTTCCATATCATCCTCGTGGTCCCTGCGCACGTTGCAGGAACGAAGTATCTCACCTAAGGTTTGGCCTCGCCCTCACCCACGGCCGTCGGCGGCCGAATCGGGCGGGCTTTTTCCCGAGTTTCCTGATCGATCCGTTTCAGCGCATCCAGCTGATGCGTGAGTTCCGCAATTTTCTTATCGCGCTGCTCTATTTGCGCCTGCAGATGCGCGAGCGGCGCAGGATCCGGAGCGGGCTTGACCGGCTCCTTCTCCTTTTCTTTTTTGGCGTTCAACTCGTCGAGACGCTTTTGACGGTCGGCCAATTCCTGCTGGAGACTGGTCACTGTCGCGGATTCCGCATCGCGCGCGGCAAGCAACCGCTGAACGTCACCCTCACGAGAAAGCAAGTCCCGGACCACCTGCTCCAACGCAACGGTGAGCCCCATGTTTTCGTTGAGCGCCTCATCCACCTGCTGATGTTTCGCAAACCAGGAGGGATTCTGCGCAAGCGATGGACGAGTCAACAACTGGAGCCATTTCTGGCTCGCCTGCGTGAAGCGGCTGCGCTGCGGGAGCGCAGCAACTCGTTGAAAATATGTCTTTGCCGCCTCGCGATTCTCAAAAAGCGAGGTGAGACCTTTGAGGAAGAGGGCT
This sequence comes from Nitrospiraceae bacterium, assembly GCA_041908685.1. Classification (GTDB taxonomy): domain Bacteria; phylum Nitrospirota; class Nitrospiria; order Nitrospirales; family Nitrospiraceae; genus BQWY01. The sequence goes on from JAYREW010000027.1 coordinate 295,982, forward strand.
TGATCGCAATCATGTGCGGAGGCGCATTTCGCGATGCTTGCCTCCTGCTGACGACCGATCGACTGGATCGCAACCAAATCCTTCGCCTCCGGCTTAAAGTACGGCGCCGTGCTCACCGTCGGTGTAGGCGTGCTCATACAGCCGGCCATAGACCAGAGGCACAGACTTCCCAACAGCGCCCATCTCCGATGCACGCCGCGCGGACCGCTGCTCATGCGTCTCCTCCTGTATGAGCCAGGCGGAGGGAAAACCGCACGGTCGCCCCCTTCCCCTGCTCACTTTCAATCCAAATACGCCCATTGTGGGCTTCCACGACTTTCTTCGCGAGCGCCAAGCCCAGGCCGCTTCCCGCGACCGCTCGCGTGCGCGGCGCCCGTCCCTGATAAAACCGCTCGAAGATATGCGGCACATCGTCTTTCGCAATACCCGGTCCCTGGTCGATCACCGAAACCACCAACACGCCGTTGCGCGCCTGCGCCTCAGCAGCGATACGAATCGCCGATCCGGGCGGGGAAAACTTCAACGCGTTGGAGAGGAGATTGTCCAGGACCTGCTCGATCCGGCTGACATCGGCTCGCACCCACACCTTCGGCGATGGCAACTCCGTCAGCAGCTGCACCTGCTTCGAATCGGCGAGCAGGCGAATTTTATTGATGCACACATCCACGATGCGCACGAAATCGGTCGACACGATGCTGTAGTCCATCATGCCGGCGTCCATTTTCGACAGATCCAAAATCGTCGAGATCAACCGAATCAGGCGGCGGCTGCTGTCGGACATGATGCGCAAGGTCTCACGCTGATCCGGCGTGAGCGGCCCCGGAATCTCATCCAACAACAGTTGTGTGCCCTCTTGGATCGACGCCATCGGAGTACGTAATTCATGCGAGACGTGCGCCAAGAACTCGGATTTCATATCGTCCAGCTCTTGGAGCTTTTGCCCCATCCAGTTCACGCTGTCCACGAGCGCTTGCAAATCTTTCGGCGCCGACATTTCCAGCGGCGTGGCGAAATTACCCTGCCCCACGCTGGTGAGGTGATGCTGCAATTTTCGCAAAGGACGGAGAATACCGTAGCTCGCAACACCGGCCACGGCTAAACCGAACAACAGGGCAATGACGATCAGTCGGCGCGTCGCGGCCTCGACCCTGGCTGACCCGGTCCTTGCGTTGGCCATGCCGGCACTGATGCTCGCCTGGTGCAGATCGCTATAGGCCTGCAAGGCAGCGATCATCTGGTCGAAGAGCGCGTTGCTTGCCCGCTGGTATCCGGCCGGCACCTGCCCGGCAGGCAAGCCATTGCGCTGGCTTTCCTTCCGAAACAGGGCCATATGCCCTGCCTGCAACCGCTCCACTTCGGAGAGCAGCGCAAGTCCTTCCGTAGTCCGTTCGCCGGACTGCAGCAGCGCCAACGTCCGCTTCAAATCCGCTTCAGCCTCTTCTGAGCCCTGAAGGAACGCCGCGTCCCGGACAGCTAGAAATTTTTTTTCGTTCTGCTGCGTGTCGAGCACAAGAGTCATGAGGCGCTTGCTGGTTTCAATCGCAGGATAGTGGTGCGTCGCCATCTCGTTGGAGACGGCGGTGAGCTGGCGCAGTTGAAACAAGGCGTAAATGGTCACCCCTGTCATCACCCCCACAATCATGAGGGTGGCTAACACCAGACGCCAAAAGATCGGAAGTCCCATAGAAAATATGAGTATTCAAAGTTGTTGGTAAATCCATACACTATTCTGCCTGAACGGAAACAGCCCTGTCACCACCTTATCTTGCACAGTCCACCGAAGTGGGCGCAGGTTATGCCTGAGACATTCGATGAATTCGCCAGGTTATCCCCCTTCACAAAGCAGCGCTTGAACTATCAGACAGCCCTGTGGGAGAAAGAGTACGTCGTGTGAATCATGACAGGAATGCATGTAGTACGCTGTTGGCGTTCTTATGTCAGCCTTGCGCGCAGCATGGGAGGAGAATTCTGATGGCACTCTCCGATCAAGAATGGCCTGGATACACGCAGTGGTATAGCTGCCCGGGATGCCGTCGCCTGTGGACATTTCAAGGGCGTGAAATGGTCGTGCTCGACCGGCGCTTCGCGTTGGCTCCGTCGACGTCCACACCCGGAGTGCCCGGACACCTCTGCCTCGCGTGCAAAGGCGCTCCCTCCAGCGACGTGACAAGTCTGTAAAGGTCGCCGCCACTCCGCAGTCCCGTTCCCACCCTGCCGACGCAGCAGTCTGCTGCACGCCGCCCGGCGCTCTTGCTATCGGCTTCGACAGAAACTAACGATCCGGCGATTCGAACTGTGAGCGATAGAGACGCTGGCGGCGGGACGACGTCTGCAAGGCGTGAAAGAGGTGGCCGCGAAAGAAGAACATAAACACAGTGAGCGGAGGAGTCAGCAACACGACCACGGTCGCGCTCACCTCCGCAGACAGGCCGAGCTGATCGAGCCAGGCGGAGAGCGTGGACAAGGGAAGCGTGAGCAATTGGAGAAAATTGAGGCCGGCGCTTCGGCCGAGCCTGGTCGAGAGCTGGAGAAAAAACGTCATCCCAAGCGGCGCTACCACCACGAAGAGCGGCAGAAACCACTCGATCCAGTTTTCCAGCACAAAATCATAGCTGCTCTTGAAGACCTCCAACGGCGATCCCTGCCGCAGCTGGTACAGCACCTCCGGCGCGGGATTCAGCAGCAGAAACAAGAGAAAGAAAATAGCGCTGGAGAGGAACGCGCCCTGCGGATTGGCCTGCATCCCCTGATCGAGCAGCATCAAGGGAATCCAGAGGACGAACCCAACGCCCATCACATCCCAGAAATACTTACCGAGGCTCTCGCCGATATCCTGCAGCACGACCGGACGGCTGGAGAGGACTGCAGTCTCGAAGAGCGCCAATGTCGCGCCGATCAACAGTGCATTCAACGCGCCGAGGATCAGGCCGCCGACCAATCCCAGCCCCGCGAGAAAGGAGGTGGCCATCAGCATGCCGAGGAAGAAGACCGCCACCGCCAGGACCACGCGCCACCCACGGCGAAACGAGGCCACCGTCGCGTGGAAACAGGTCCGATATAACTGCCATGTCGCGTGCAAAACCGCCATGAGCGCCATCAGATGGTGCGTTGATCCGTAACTCGGGTGGAACCGACGAAGACTTCCGACCAGCGCCGCGTGCAGAATCCGTCCGGCGGCTGGGAGCGGGCCCACTCTTAAAGGGAAACGTCCAGCGCGTCAAGGCATCGCCAGGACGAAGCAACCGTCCCTGCCTGACCGCGCGTGGTCACTCGTCTCTTGACCCTGCGGTCGTCATGCTTATGTTCTTCCTAGGGCGAACACGACTCGTCGGAGGAGATTGGTTATGGATATGAATCGCATGACGGTGAAGGTGCAGGAGGCGTTGCAAGCGGCGTCCGGCCAGGCCATGCGCCGCAGCCACCAGGGTGTGGATGTGGAACATCTCCTGTTGGCCGTGCTGGAGCAGGCCGAGGGCATTGCGCCGGCGTTGCTGGAGCAGAGCGGTGTGGCCCTCTCAGCCGTGAAAGCGGCAGCCGAGCAGGCCCTCGCGAAGGTTCCGCAGGTGCAGGGCCCCGGATCGGCGCCCGGTCAGATTCATCTGACCAACCGCCTCAGCCAAGTTTTGACGAAGGCCGAACAGGAGATGCAGGGGCTGAAGGATGAATATCTCAGCGTCGAGCATCTCCTCCTGGCGATGGTCGACGAAGGCGGCGCTTTCCGCAAGCTCGGGCTGACGCGCGATAAGTTGCTGACGGCGCTGCAAGCGGTGCGCGGCACGCAACGTGTGACCTCGCAAGATCCCGAAGGCACCTATCAGTCGTTGGAGAAGTACGGTCGCGACCTGACCCGCCTCGCTTCACAAGGCAAGCTCGATCCGGTCATCGGCCGAGACGATGAAATTCGTCGCGCAATCCAGATCCTCTCCCGGCGCACCAAGAACAACCCGGTGCTCATCGGTGAACCGGGCGTCGGCAAGACGGCCATCGTCGAAGGGTTGGCTCAGCGGATCGTGAAGGGCGACGTGCCGGAAGGGCTGAAGAACAAGCGTGTGGTCGTGCTCGACATGGGCGCCTTGGTGGCCGGCGCCAAATTCCGCGGAGAATTCGAGGAGCGGCTGAAGGCGGTTTTGAAAGAAGTGCAGGCCGCAAGCGGACAGATTCTGCTGTTCATCGACGAGTTGCACACCGTCGTCGGCGCCGGAGCGGCCGAAGGGTCCATGGATGCCGCCAACCTGTTGAAGCCGATGTTGGCGCGCGGGGAACTCCACCTGATCGGCGCGACCACACTCGACGAATACCGGAAGCACATCGAAAAGGACGCCGCGCTCGAGCGTCGTTTCCAAACGGTGCTGGTGGACCAACCCAGCGTCGAGGATACCATTTCCATTTTGCGCGGCCTCAAGGAACGGTACGAAGTGCACCATGGCGTACGCATCAAGGATGCGGCCCTGGTCGCCGCCGCACGCCTCTCGAATCGGTATATCACCGACCGGTTTTTGCCGGATAAGGCCATCGACCTGGTCGATGAATCTGCGGCGCGGCTGCGTACCGAGATCGACAGCCTGCCGGTCGAGCTGGATGAAGTCTCGCGCAAAGTCCTGCAGCTGGAGATCGAGCGCGAGGCTCTGAAAAAGGAAACCGACGCCGGCAGCAAGGCGCGGCTGGAGACGCTGGAAAAGGAGCTGCAGGAAAAGCAGCGCGACGTGCAGGCGTTGAAGACCCGGTGGGAGGCCGAAAAGGTCTCCGTCGGGCGGCTCCGCAAGATTCGGCAACGGATGGAAGAGGTGAAGATCCAGATCGAACGGGCCGAGCGGGCCTACGATCTGAACCGTGTCGCCGAGCTCCGCTACGGGGAATTGCCGAAGCTGGAACGCGAGCTGGGCTCCGAAGAACAGCACCTGCAGAAGAAGCAGGGAGAGGAACGTTTGCTCAAGGAAGAAGTCGACGAGGAGGATATTGCGCTCGTGGTGGCGCGCTGGACCGGCATTCCCGTCACGCGACTCGTCGAAGGCGAAATGGAGAAGGTGCTTCACCTGGAAGAACTGCTGCACGAGCGCGTGATCGGCCAGGACGAAGCCGTGCGCGCGGTGGCCGACGCGGTGTTGCGCGCACGATCCGGCATCAAGGATCCGCGACGGCCGATCGGGTCCTTTCTCTTCTTGGGGCCGACCGGTGTGGGGAAAACGGAGTTGGCGCGCGCCTTGGCCGGCACGCTCTTCGACGACGAGAACAACCTCATCCGCATCGACATGTCGGAGTATATGGAGAAGCACACGGTCGCGCGCTTGATCGGCGCGCCTCCGGGCTACGTCGGCTACGATGAAGGCGGCCAACTGACGGAAGCCGTGCGCCGTCGTCCCTTCTCCGTCATCCTGTTCGACGAAGTGGAGAAGGCGCACCACGACGTGTTCAATTTGCTGTTGCAGGTGCTGGACGACGGGCGCCTGACGGATTCGCAAGGCCGAACGGTGGACTTCAAGAACACCGTGCTGATCATGACGTCGAATATCGGCAGTCAGCACATCCTCGACGCGCAGCATTCCGGGGCCACCTACGACCAGATGCGTGATGTGGTGATGCGCGATCTGCGCGAGCACTTCCGTCCGGAGTTCTTGAACCGCGTCGACGAACTCGTCGTCTTCCACGCGCTCACGGCCGCCCAACTGGGCAGCATTGTGGATATTCAATTGGCGCGGTTGCGGGAGCGCTTGACCGAACGGCGGATCACGCTGACGCTCACACCCTCGGCCCGGACCTATCTGGCCGAGCGCGGCTACGATCCGGTCTACGGCGCGCGGCCGCTCAAGCGGCTGATTCAACAGGCCGTCGAAACGCCTTTGGCCCGCCATTTGGTCAAAGGCGAGTTGCGCGACGGCGATACCGCGATGGTCGACGAAAAGGACGGCGCACTCATCATCATTCCCACCGTGGCAGCGCCGGCGTCGTAGGCGGCCCTACACCCGATACGTTGCGGTCGCCGGTCCGGCAAATACCAGCCGACTGGCGACCGCGCAGCAAATCTGCTACCGTCGCCCACGACGCACTTCGCGTCGCTGCTCACTCGATCGCAACCACTCACGCATATCCCACAAGAGGCTTCCCCGTGTCAGACGCTGCTGTTTCCTTCGACCCGTCACCCCCCACCCGCGCCTCCGACAAGATGGAACAGGCCATCGCGTCCCAGATCGCGGCCGAGCTGACCGTCCAACCGACGCAGGTCGCGGCGGCCGTCGCGCTGCTGGACGGCGGGGCCACCGTGCCGTTCATCGCGCGCTATCGCAAAGAGGCCACCAACAATCTCGACGATACGCAATTGCGCACGCTGGAAGAACGGCTGGCCTACTTGCGCGAGTTGGAAGCCCGTCGAGCCGTCATCATCGCGTCCATCACGGAGCAAGGAAAGCTCACGCCGGAATTGCAGACGCGGCTGGAGACCGCCACGACAAAACAGGCGCTCGAAGATCTCTACCTGCCCTACAAACCCAAGCGTCGCACGCGCGCGCAGATCGCCCGCGAGGCCGGGTTGGAACCGCTAGCCGATACCCTGCTGACCGTGCCGACGACCGATCCCGACACCGAAGCGGCGCGCTATATCCGCGTCGAGCCGGCGACCGAGGGCGGCACCGCCATCAATGTGCCCGATGTGAAGGCGGCGCTGGACGGCGCACGCGACATTCTCACCGAGCGGTTTTCCGAAGTGGCCGAGCTGCTGGCCCAACTTCGCGCCACGCTCTGGAACGAAGGGATCGTCACCTCCACGGTGGTGGCGGGCAAGGAAGCGGCGGAGGAGGAAAAGTTTCGCGACTACTACGCCTATTCGGAGTCGATCCGGACGATCCCCTCGCACCGCGCGCTGGCTCTGCTGCGCGGGTGGAAGGCGGGTGTGCTGACCGTTGAACTCGGCCTGGGTGAGGTGCGTGAAGCGGCGGTGCCCCACCCCTGTGTCGCCGCCATTGCGGCGCAGGTCGGCATTGCCGATCGGGGCCGGGCCGCCGATCGCTGGCTGATGGAGGTCTGCCGCTGGACCTGGCGCACGAAGATGCAGGTGCAGCTCAGCACCGAGTTATTCCTACGCCTGCGGGAGAGCGCCGAAACGGAAGCCATACGCATTTTTGCGCGCAATCTGCGCGAACTGTTGCTGGCCGCTCCGGCAGGCCCGAAAGCCGTTCTCGGCCTCGACCCCGGGTTGCGCACCGGCTGCAAGGTGGCCGTCGTCGACGCGACCGGCAAGCTGCTGGAGACCGCCACGATCTATCCGCACCAGCCGCGGAACGACTGGGAGGGGTCGCGCTCCCTTGTGGAACGGATGGTGGCGCAGCACAACGTCGAACTCATCGCCATCGGAAACGGAACCGCCAGCCGCGAGACCGACAAGCTGGCCACCGAAGTCGTCACGCGAGTCCGTGCACAACAGCCTGACAAGGTGCTGGCCAAGATCGTCGTCAGCGAAGCCGGCGCCTCCGTCTATTCGGCCAGCGCCTTGGCCGCGGCGGAATTCCCAGACTTGGACGTGAGTCTGCGCGGCGCCGTCTCCATCGCCCGCCGCTTGCAAGACCCGCTTGCCGAGCTGGTCAAAATCGAACCGAAGGCCATCGGCGTCGGCCAATATCAACACGACGTGAACCAGCAACAACTGGCGCGGTCACTCGATGCCACCGTGGAGGATTGCGTGAACGCGGTCGGCGTCGAGTTGAATACCGCCTCCGCGCCTCTGCTTGCGCGTGTCTCCGGGCTCAGTCCCTCTCTGGCCAAGCACATTGTGACCTATCGCGACGCCAACGGCCCATTTCGGGACCGGCTGAGCCTGCGTAAAGTCCCGCGGCTCGGCGACAAGACGTTCGAGCAGGCCGCCGGGTTTCTGCGCATCCATAACGGCGACAATCCCTTGGATCGTTCCGCCGTGCACCCTGAGGCCTACCCGGTTGTGGAGCGCATCCTGGCGCGTGCGGGCGCCGGCATCGCGCAGGTCATGGGACAGGCGACGCTCTTGCGCGCCATTCCGGCCGAAGAGATGACCGACGAGCGCTTCGGCCTTCCGACCGTACGCGACATTTTGAGCGAGCTCGAAAAACCCGGGCGCGACCCGCGACCCGAATTCAAAACGGCCACGTTCAAGGAGGGCATCGAATCCCTCGCCGACCTGCAGCCGGGTATGGTGCTGGAAGGTGTCGTGACGAACGTCGCCGCGTTCGGCGCCTTCGTGGATATCGGGGTGCACCAAGACGGATTGGTCCATGTCTCGGCTATGGCCAACACGTTTGTGAAGGATCCGCACGACGTGGTGAAGCCGGGGCAGATCGTCAGAGTGAAGGTGTTGGAGGTGGATCAGAAGCGGCAGCGGATCGGCTTGAGCATGCGGTTGGATGAGCCGGCCGCGCAGGCAGCCGGTGCGTCCGGCCAGCCCAAGACGGCGAACCAGCCTTCGATGCCTCCAATGCCGCGCAGTGGTGCAACTCGCCCGCCTCAATTGCAGCAGAAAACTCCGCAACCGATGAGCGCGTTAGCGCTTGCCCTGCAAAAGGCACAAAAGCGGAAGTAATGTGTCGAAAAGGCGGGCGGGCCACCACTCACACCCGGGCTGCACGAGGGCCTTGCTCCAACCGCTCCGTCTCACCGCGCGTCCTATGCAACCCATCGCGCAGCAGCTCCCGACCGATTACCCGCCGATTGACACACAAGCGCCCTTGGCGTCGGTCTCCTGCTTGCTGACGCTGTGCTTGTCGATCTTGCAGGCCATATCGGAAATCGTGCAGAGGTGGCCCTTGATCGTCCAAAAGCGACCTTCGTTGATGACGAGACGGTCGGGCGCCGGACGGCTGACGCGAATCACCACCGAGCTATTTTCCGTATCCTTCAGCACCACGGACGTGGGCGTCTTCTCGATCTCGCAGGCGCGCCGCTCGTTGAACGCCATGGTGCTCTCCACCACCTTCGCGGTCATGCGGCCGTTCTGATCGAACAACACGAAATTCAGCTGAATGGCGCCGGTGGAGGGCTTCAGGCTCAGGTTGAACTGCTGCACCCCTTCCATCTCCACGATGCCGTTGGTATTGCGAAACACATTCGATCCGATTTCGATATCCATACGTAGCTCCCCTTCACAAAACTGATCACTCTATCACGGCGGCGACGCCATCGCCGCGCAGCCGCCTACGGTTTTTTGATGCGATTCAGAATGAGCGCGATGCAGCCACCGAGCAGTCCGCCGCCGGTGACGGCGGTCAGAATTTCGATGACCTTCCCCTCCCAGAGCGGGCCCTGCATCTGCAAAATATCGCGAATGCCGCCTTGCAGCAAAATCACCGCCAACGCCATCGTGGCGCCGATCACAAACCACCAAGCAAATGTCCGCATCGAGTACAACATCGCGATTAGCTCTCCACGGCCCGATCGAAGCTGCGGTATTGAATCGCTTCCGCCACATGCGCTGGCTGAATCTCGTCCACCGCCGCCAAGTCCGCAATCGTCCGCGCCACGCGCAGGATCCGACCGTGGGCGCGCGCCGACAGGTGTAATTTCGTCATGGCCTGCTCCAGCAACTGTCGTCCCGTACGGTCCAATCCGCAGTAGGTCGGCAGATGCTTCGCCCGCAGTTGCGCGTTGGCGTGATAGCCCAGCTGGCGATAGCGCCCCTGCTGCCGCTCCCGCGCCGCCACCACCCGCATGCGAATGCTCGCGGAGGATTCGGCCGGCGGCGTGCTGTCGGCCATGCCGTGCAACTGATGCACCGGCACCGGCGGCACCTCCACATGCAGGTCCAGCCGATCCATCAGCGGACCGGAGAGCCGTCCGCGGTAGCGCCGCACTTGATGCGGCGTGCACAAGCACTCACGCGTGCGGTCGCCGTAATAGCCGCAAGGACAGGGATTCATCGCGGCCACGAGCATAACACGCGCGGGATACCGAATCGACGCATGCGCGCGACTCACGAGCAGCGAGCCTTCTTCGAGCGGTTGCCGCAGGCCGTCCAACACATGCCGTTTGAATTCCAAAATCTCATCCAGGAACAACACGCCGTTGTGCGCGAGGGACACTTCGCCGGGCCGCGGAATCATCCCGCCGCCGATCAGCCCCGCATCGGAAATGCCGTGGTGCGGCGCACGAAACGGGCGCACGGTCATTAGCAACTGCCGCGCATCCAGCGTGCCCGCGCAACTGTACACGCGCGTCGTGGCCATGGCCTCTTCCAGATCCATCGGCGGCAAAATACCGGGCAGGCGTCGCGCCAACATCGTTTTACCGGATCCCGGAGGCCCGACCAGCAGCACGTTATGCCCGCCCGCGGCGGCGATCTCCAACGCGCGTTTGGCCTGCTGCTGTCCCCGCACATCGGCAAAGTCATCACCCTCGGCGCGCGCGACATTCCAGCAGGCCTGAATATCCACCGTCGTCGGCGCGATGGTCTGCCCGCCGCTCAGGAATTCTACGGCCTCGGGCAACGTCCGCACCGGATAGACCTGCGCGCCACGCACCAGCGCCGCTTCCTCCGCGTTCGCGGCGGGAAGCACCAACCGATAGGCCGTTCCGCAACAGAGCGCCATGGAGAGGGCGCCCGGCACGCTCTTCACACTGCCGTCGAGCGACAGCTCCCCGACCAAGACCGCATCGGCCGTCGCCTCCTTCGGAATCTTGCCCTGCGCGACGAGAATGCCGACGGCAATGGCCAGGTCGAGCCCCGCCCCTTCCTTCTTCAGCCCCGCGGGCGCCAGATTCACCGTAACTTTTTTGGCGGGAAAGGCGCAGCCGGTATTCTTGAGCGCGGCCCGCACGCGGTCGCGACTCTCCTTCACGATAGAGTCCGGCAACCCGACGATCGCGAACTGCGGCAGGCCGCCGCTGATATCGACTTCGACGTCGATCAGGTGAGCGTCCATCCCGACGACGGCGGCGCTGTGAACGGTGGCCAGCATGGGTGATGTGAGGCGGGAACGCGGCGACAGGGCGTCGCGGCGCGCCAGCAGCTTCACCGCGCGATTATAAAAGTGGGCTCGTCAGCATTTCAACGTGATCCCTTTCATCGGACGTTCCGGTATAATGCCGCTCGTTCGCGCGGCGCGGCGTCTGTGTCGACAACCTCGAGCGGCCCCGCACACGGCATCGCACGACATCGCATCACATCGTTCACTGTCCTTCCGCCAGGAGTCCCATGCCCCCTTGCCGTCCCCGCAGTTGCGCGAACACGTCCATTCACCAGGCTGTTCGCGTTGCAGTTGTCTTGTGGCTCATCGGGGCGCTCGTACTGACTGGCCTGCCGCGTCAAGCGGCTGCAGAGGCATCAAACAGCGGCGACGCGCCCGCAGTCGCACAAGGCACCTGGCTAACCGGCGCGCCAGCGCCGACCGCCCGCGCGGAGGTCGCCACCGCGACACTCGACGGCATGGTCTACGTAGCCGGTGGATTGGAAGAGGCCGGTTCGCAGGACCTGACACCGGTGACGGTCAGCCGTGCGGTCGAAGTCTACGACCCGGTCTGGAACGGATGGTCCGCCAAGGCCGCCTTGCCGCAACCGCTCCATCATGTCGGGTTTGCGGCGTTGGACAGACATCTCTACGTGATCGGCGGGTTTACGAAATCCGGCGTCTCGCACTGGAACCCGGTCGCAACCGTCTATCGGTACAATCCCGTATCCGACTCCTGGACGGAGCGCCAACCGATGCCGACGGCGCGCGGCGCCTTTGCGCTCGTCGTCGTCGAACATAAGCTGATGGCCATAGGCGGCTACGACGGACAGCGCAATGTGGCCGCCGTCGAAGTCTACGATCCTGCGACCGACTCCTGGAGCGCAGCCGCCTCGCTTCCGACGCCACGCGATCACTTGGCGGCCGTGACGATCGGGGGCGACGTCTATGCCATCGGCGGACGGGTGCTGCGCGACGCGGCGCACAACCTGGCCCTGGTGGACCGCTACCATGCGGCGACGAATCGATGGGAATCGCGCGCAGCGCTTCCGGTGCCCCGCAGCGGGCTTGCGGCAGCCGTGGTGGGCGAGCGGATCTATGCGTTCGGCGGCGAAGCGCCAGGCGGAACGTTTCGCGATGTGGACGTCTACTTCTCCGCAACCGACCGGTGGCACTCCGTGGGCACGATGCCGACCGGACGCCATGGGCTCGGCGCCGTCGCGCTGCAGGATCGTATCTATCTGTTCGCCGGCGGCCCGAAGCCCGGCGCAACTTTTAGCAACGCCACCGATATATTTATTCCGCCCAGCGCGGGCAGTACGGCTGGAGGGAGCGGCGGGCGCAGCCGAGCCAGCGCGACGCAGGTCGGATCGGTCATGGCGATTCTCGCTGCCTGGTCCGAAGCCGGCATTTTGCCGCCTGAGTCCACACCGGATGCGAGCCGGATCGTGAAGGCGCTCATTCAGTTTCAAGGCGCCTTGATGAAAAGCGGGAACCGCCACGTGACCGACTTCTTCGAGCGGGCCTTCGCTCAGAAATTCGGCAGCGCCGCCGAGCAACAGCTGCGACAAGGACGGCGGGATGGCTGGACATCGCGCAACCTCGAAGCGGTACTCGACTATGCCACGGGGCCCGCACATTGGGATCAAGCCGGGCTCGATGCCGGCTGGCGAGAGTTCAACGTCAGCTCGCAAGACTTGCGCTTGCTGGCCTCCCTGCACCAGGCGGCAAAGGCAGAGCTGGCTGCAGAGGGAAAAGATCTCCACGCGGTCTACGAGAGCAAGCGGCGGCTTATGCCCGGGGCCCCGTAACGAGACGTGCAACCCATCAGCGGCGATTCACTGTGCGCGGCAGTAAGGAGGCGATCATGGCGACACGTGCCTATGTGCTGATCAAGGTGAAAGCGGGACGGGCGAAACAGGTGGTGGAGACGCTCCGGAAGCTCCATGGCGTGGAGCATGTGCATCCCTGCTTCGGGCAGCCGGACATTTTCAGTTTCGTGAGTGTCCCGGACGAACGCGCCCTATCCGAAGTCGTGATCGCCCACATCCACACGATCGAAGGTGTCGAGGAAACCGACACGCACATTGTGGCGGAGGCGTAGCCGTCCGCGCGGTAGCCGTGCGAAATGCGGCGCATGGGCGCGGTGCCAAATCTGTCAGCGCGATGACGCGGCTGTCGGCATTGCGCTAGCTGCGGAGTCCGTCGACCATGACGGGGACCGCCTGCGCCGCGACCTGGTAGCCCGCCTCAACGAGACGGAGCGCCTGATAGCCCGCGTCAAGCGGCACAGGCATGGCCGAACCGGTCCGCACTGCCTGAAGAAAGGCGGTCAGACAGACCTGGACCGTCTGTTGCGGCTCGATCATGTTCTCGCTCGGCCTGTCGCCCTCGCTGTCGCCACCTCCACATGACAGTCGGTGCGCATTCCAATCGACCGCCATCCACCCCCGATCCGTCTCAACACGTGCGTCACCCACGCGCCGGTCCCCGTCCCAGGCGACTTCGAGCGTGCAGACGATGTCCTCATCGGTGACGATGCGAACCAGCGCAGCGGTGTCCACCCCATCCGCGGCGCGTGTAATCTGCGCAGACTGCACCGTCACGCTCCGAGGTCGGAGCCACCACCACAACAAGTCCGCGACATGCACCCCGAGGTCGAGCCAAGCCCCGCGCCCACCGAAGCCGGGGTTTTTCGGCGGACGCGGCCGCATCGGGACAATGAGGCGAAGGGACAGGGATCGCATTGTGTGCGTCGGCTGTCGAGCAACCGATGCTTGTTGAAAGGCGCAGAGGGCCGCGTTGAAGCGCAAGGTGTGCGCGATCATCAACGCGGTGCCGGCAGCCGCCGCCGACAGGATGCGCCCGGCCTCCGCGAGAGAGACGGCGAGCGGCTTTTCCAATAACAGCGGCACACCGGCTCGCGCCGCCGCCTCGGCAATCGAGGGATTCAGGATCGGCGGAACGACCGCAACGGCGACGTCTATCCCCGGATCAGCCAGCAACCGCTCCGGTGAATCATAGACAGGTACCGTCGGCGGAAGGCCCTCCGGCAGGCCCTTCGCGGAAGACTGCCGGGCAACCGCCGCGAGACGGCCGATGGGAATATCGTGCAGAAGATGCCGCACATACCGCAGACCGTGACGCCCCACTCCGATCAAACCGACAGCGGTCGGCTCGGAGGATCCACGGGTGGAAGGACCATCGTGTAGCATGCGCCATCAGATAGCAGAGCGCGGACGAAATCACCAGCGACCGGATGCGCCGTGATCGAGTACTCCGTGCTCGGATGGGCCGTGAGCAATTGGACCGCGACCGGCCTCCATCGCGTCCCGCGCCCGTGCTTGCGTTGACACTCCAAACAGGCGGCCATTATAGTACCGCCTCTTGCGCGCGCCGGTGCCCATCTGGTTCCGCCGCGTCGCCCATGTACACAAGGGGGTCCCTCATGTCCGTGCGTACCATCCCGTTTACTCCCGAACAGATCGGCACGGGCACCGTGCGGTTTCCCAGCGGCGCGCCGATTCCGACCCTCACGGACATGGCCGTCGACCCCTACGTGCGCACCCGCATCCCGAAGGAAACGCAAGTCGAAGGCATTCAGTTTTGGCCGCAGGTGAAGGGCACGTACCCGGGCCTGGTTCTGCTGCATGAAGGCTGGGGCCTCAACAATCAGATCAAACAATTGGGGCTGCGCCTTGCCTGCGAAGGCTACGCGGTGATCATTCCCAATCTGTACAATCCGCTCGGCGGCATGGTCACGGCGAATCTGGACGTGGCCGATGCGCTGGCGGAAAAGTTGAGCGAAACGAGCGCGCTGCGCGACATCAATTCGTGCTGCGAATTCTTGAACACCCGCGATTGGGTCGTGCGTAACCTGCACGGGGCGGTCGGATTCGGCTTGGGCGGAACGCTGGCGACGCGCTTCGCCTGCCAGCGCAAACGGTTGCGCGCCGCGGTGTCGTTCTATGGACGCATCACGCCGACGCTCGCCGGTCTTGCCGAATTGTATCCGCCGTTGCTGTACCAACGGCCGGAGCAGGACCGGACCGTGACGGCCGATGAGCTCGAACAACTGCGGCGCGCCGGTGAGACGCATAAAAAGCGCATCGAGATTCGTACGTATCCAGGCACGGTGCACGGTTTCTGCAATGAGACGCGCACGGAGCAGTACCACGCAGAGCAATCCCAGCAGGCCTGGGACGCGATGGTGGCGTTCCTCGGCGAGCACATGAAGGCCTAGCGCGGCGCGGCAGTCGGCAGCGCGTCGGGCGTCGCCCAGCCCCGTCGGCCCTTGATCCGACCGCCGCAATTCCCGACAATGTCCCATGCATATACGATTCCGCCGATTCACCACAGGCAGCCTTCTCTGTTCCACCCTTGCCCTGCTGTGGGCAGGCCCGCTCGACGCGAGCGCTGAACCGACTTCCGTCGCCCGTGCCGCCAGAGGACAGGCGCAGGAGGGACAAGCTTCTGCGGGCTCCGTTCCGCATCAACCGCAAGCGCCGCTCCCGAGCGCCAGCCCCGCACCACCCACACCATCACTGACCAGCTCCACGAAGAACGAGAACCTGGACGTTCCAAAGCTCCTGGCGCGATATGGCGAGGTGCTCTCTACCCTCCCGTCCGATGCCGAAGCGCTCACGGTTTTTACGACGAAAATCGGTCCGGCATCCGGACTGGCTGAGGTGGCGGCCCTGTTGAAGGCGCCGTCTCGCGCACAGGATTCGGTATCCGCCGGGGCCACCGGCACGAATCCCCCGATTGAGCGTTCCGCGATCCGCTACGTTGCTGCGCTCAGCCGATGGGAGTTAGCGCAGGCCTTGCGCACCGCCTTCTTCGGCACGGAGGAACAACGCGATCCGGATCTGCTCGCTGCACGACAGGCTCAGGTCACCTGGCTGGTCGGCGTCGAAACCGCCTCCCCGCTCACGCAACTGCGTCCCTTGGTCGACACCAGCGTGTGGGCCAGATCGTTACCAGGCGCCGAGGTTGAGCACCCGACCTATGACGGCTATCGCGCGTCCGTGGATCGAGCCTATCCGGACTTTGCCGGATCGGAGACGGCCTGGCTGCCGGCCATTGAGCGAGACGGCTCGGCCGTGGTGAAGCAGCGATTGATCAGCGAAGTCATCGGCACGCCGGTGCCGGAGTCCGCGCGCACGCAGATGGCCGCACGCTATGTCGCACAGCGCCTTCGCCCGCTGCTGGACGCGCGCATGCAGACGCTGGTGGCCGAGCTGGAACGCGAGGCGGTCGTCGCAACCTACGCCGAGTGGCAGACGCTCCGCGGCGCCCGCGATCGCGCGCGCGAGGCGGCTGGGCTCAAACGCCTCTGCGGAACCTGGCAATGGACGATTCATAACCATCGCAACCACGGCGACCAAAAAACATCCGTCACCTTTGCTCCGCCCGGGAGCGAGCAGGCGGGCACGATGCGGCCGACCGAAGTGGTCGTGTTGGGCGATGCCGTCTATCTGCGGTGGGAACTGCCGGGCGGACTGGTTCAGGAAGACAGCTTGTTGTTCATCGGAGAAGGACGTCGCTTGGAAGGCTCGTTCGTGGCATCCGGCGGATCGTGGGGCAACATCACAGGCAAGCGGACCCAGGGCTGTAAAATCCCGTAGGACTCGCGCGCCGCATACGCACCGGCCGCGCGCGGTGAGTGTGTGAGAGGCGCCTAGCGCACGACGTTCGACGCAGGTCGCCCCAACTGCCACCCTCCGTAGCCCAGGCAGGCCCAGCCCACGAGAAACGCCACGCCGCCGAGCGGAGTGATGGCCCCGATCCATCGCACGCCGCTGAACACCAAGGCAAAGAGGCTGCCGGAAAACAGCAGCACGCCGAGGAGGAACGCGCGCGCGGACCAGGTCAGCGCCTTCGTGGCAGGAGCGGGCCCGAGCGAATGCTCCGCGACATTGGGGACAGTCCGGGCCAGGGTACCGACGGCCAGCAGCGCCAGCGCGTGATACAGTTGATAGCGAATCGCGACCTCGAAAATTTGAAGTCGATCCGGTTCGAGGATCGCTTTGAGGGCATGGGCGCCGAACGCGCCGCCGGCCACACCGAAACATCCCAAGACGGCCCCGATCGGAATGGCCCAGTAGGGTACGTGCACTGATCAGCCCTTTCCTTGCGTGTCCGACACTGTGCGATGTGTGTAGCGAGTGAGCGACGGAGAAGTCAATGGCGCTCGAATGTCCCCGATGTCTGTTGAGTCACCCGGACCACACGGTGCTCTGTTCCTGCGGCTACGACCTCAGCCAACGGATGACCCGCCAGCGACCCGTGCGGCAGGCACCGGCGCCTCCGGTGGTGGTGTACGAAATGCCGGAGATGAGCCGCCCCTATTTTCTGCTGGGGATCGTGGCGGTCTGGGCCATGTTGGTCGTCGGCGAATGGTGGCGTGTGCAGCGGCTGTCCGGTACACCCCGCCTGGACCTCAGCGGCATTCAGGAAGGAATCGCTTGGGCGTCGGCCAGCCTCCTTGGCGCGATTGCGGTGGGATCCGTGGCCTGGGTCATCGTCTGGATCATTCGGTCGTATGAAGGGCTCACGCATCGCCTCTGTCCGAAACGCACGACGCTGCTGGTCACCAGTGTGGCGGCGGCCGGACTGTACCTGATTCGATTCCTCACCCCCACCACCGTGCTGGGCTATGCGGTGCCGATTGTGTTGCTGCTGCTGGTGGCGGCGCTCTCTTACCTTGCCGGTGCGAGACAGTGGCTTGGGCGATGGTAGGCGGACGCGTCTGATCATCACGTCCCCCTCTTCTGTTCACAGGGAGCCGTGCACCAATCGGAGCGGAACGTTGAGGGAAGTGTGAGCCGGGGAAAAGCCTGGATCAGGAACGACCCAGGCAGGAGTAGGATCGAATCACGGCGGTCCCGCTAAGCAGACCGCCATCAGTTACGGCTGAAGACTACGTAGAAAATCGATGGACCAACGTCCACCCACTCCCTAGACGGTCTTCAGCACATCCTGAATAGAGCCGAGCAACTCGCCGATCGGAAAGGGCTTCTGCAAGACTTTTTGGGCGCCGAACAATTTTGCCACGTCCAAGAAGTTGGTCTTGCCGCTCGCGCCGGTCATGGCAATGATACGGGCATCCGGGTATTCGCGGGCCAACACCAACGTGGCCTCAAGACCATCGGTATCCGGCATCAGGATATCCGTCACGACCACATCCGACGGTGTCGCGCGGTAGATCTCCAAGGCTTCACGTCCGCTTGCGGCTTCGGTGACCTTATGGCCTGCCGCTTCCAAGTTGAGTCGAAGCGCCTTGCGCACTCCGGGATCGTCATCGATGAGAAGAATGGATGCCATGATGTCTCTTTCCTTGCCCGGTGCGGTCCAGGTGGTGCCGGAGACCGGGATCGAACCGGTACATCCCTTGCGAGATGAGGGATTTTAAGTCCCTTGCGTCTGCCTATTCCGCCACTCCGGCGGTCGGTTTTACCGAGGCCAATCTAGCATCGCTTCACAATCGAATCAAGAAGACACGTAAAAACTGACAAGCCTATCGCAGCTGCCTGCGATAGGCTTGTCTCCTGTCGATAGCGGGCGCGAAACGGCGTGGATTGCCGACGCGCCGACCGACCATCCGGGTTTTCCCTTAGCGTCGATGCCCTGCCGTCAAATACCGCCTGCGAACCAGGCGGCGTCAGGCGGCTTTCTCGATCGTCTGCTCGCGTTTCGCGGCAAACTGTTTCTTCGCTTCGCTCATGCCGGACTGCACGGCGCGTCCGACTCGGATCGCTTCGATCTGCGCGCGTTTGGCCTGTCGGGCCACGGCCCGACGCGTCTCCGCGCCTGCGCGCGGCGCGAACAACATCCCCAATCCCACACCCACGACTGTGCCACCCGCCACCCACGCCGCCAATATTCCCCACTCACGACTATTGCCTGACATGGTGCTGACCTCCTTGTGACGAACGGTGGTTCTTGGCCGGTCGTCCGGCGCCTGGACAACCGGGTGCCGCTGGAGTGAGCATCAACTGTGCCACCGCGCCGCGCATGCGGACGAATGCGCAGCCTGCGCAATCACGCGCAGTTCCGGCATCAATGTTCGTGCGACGGTTCCACACGCGTGACTTTTTCCCAACAGGTGTGGCACGGCCCTGTTCCCACCTGGTAAGGCGCGCGCCGCCGGCCGCTCGATCGCCGCAACCTGCGCGTCCCCTGCTTGCAGCTTGAATTACCCCGGTCGCTTCCTTATCATTCCCACTCTATTTCGACCGGTCCCCCGCGCGCCCATGCTTCCGTATCCCAACATCAGTCCCGTCATTGTCCAGGTAGGCCCGCTGGCTCTCCGCTGGTATGGGCTCATGTATTTGATCGGTTTGACGGGCGCCTACTTTCTGATCCGCAAGCGCGTCGAGGAACAGAAGCTCGGCCTCAGCGCCGACCAGGTCTACGACATGGTGATCTATGCCGCCCTGGGCGTGTTTCTCGGCGGCCGGTTGGGCTACGTGCTGTTCTACAACCTGTCCTACTACCTGCAGAACCCGCTCAAGATCGTGGCGGTGTGGGAAGGGGGCATGTCCTTCCACGGCGGACTGATCGGCGTCATCGTGAGTCTGATCTGGTATGCGCACCGCATGGGGCTGACGGTGTATGCGGTGGCGGACCTGGCGGCGGCGGTCACGCCGCTTGGCTTGGGATTCGGGCGGCTCGGAAATTTCATTAATGGCGAGCTCTACGGGAGACCCACCGATGTGCCCTGGTGCATGGTCTTCCCTGCCGGCGGGCCGGACTGTCGCCATCCGTCACAACTGTATGAAGCCACGCTCGAAGGCGCGCTTCTTTTCACTGTGCTGTGGACGATCAGCCGTTTCAAGACGCCGCCCGGCACCCTGCTGTGGAGTTTCCTGGCCGGCTACGGCATCTGCCGCGTGATCGTGGAGTTCTTTCGCGAGCCGGATGCGCAGATGGGCACGTTGCTGGGCGGCATCTCGATGGGGCAACTCCTGAGCACCCCCATGATCCTGGTGGGACTGACGATGCTGATCGTGGGGTTCATGCGGGCCGACGGCAAAACGACCGAGCGCCGCGCCTAGCGTCTCACCGCGTCACGCCACGACGAGTCTCTCCCCGCCTCACTCCCAGCGCTTGCTCCAGCCGCTGCGGAGAAAGATCAATTCCATCCCGACCGCTTCGAGTCCAAGCGCCCGCGCGACAGCCTCCCGATAGACCTCCACTTGAGGCCGATAGCGCTCGATCTGAAGACTCGTCGGTGCTCCCGTCTCTGCATCAAGCATATCGGTCTTGTAGTCCGCCACCCAGACCTGTCTATTGAGTCGATAGACCAGATCGATCGCCCCTTCCATGATCTGCGTCTCGTCTCCGGGTATCAGCGCTTCAGGCGTATCACCGGTGCGCGCCGCCCGCCAGGGCATCAACAGCGGCAGCTCCCGCCCCAGGATCTCGGCGGACTGAATGCGACGATAGGGCTCGGAGCGAAGAAACGTGTCCATGATGGCGTGGAGACTCTCGGCGATCTCGGCGCGTGCGTCCTGTGCCTGCCCATCCGTTCGTCGCGACAGCAGCGCGGGGATATGCGCCAGTTGCGCCTGCGGATCTCCGTGAAAGGCCCAGCGATAGAGCAGCTCGTGGGCGAGCGTGCCAATGACCATCGCCATCGAGCGAGGCTGTGAGCCGCGCGGCCGATGCTCGCGAGACGGCTCCGGCGGCTGATGCGCCTCCGTGAGTTGCGACGGCGTCCGATGCAGCGCTTGCGCGCGCGCCTGTTCCCATACCTCTGTCCTCGTCCGCCAGACAGCCAGCTGCGCGGGGATATCCGGCACCAGCGGGATCTGCCGTGGGTCTCGTTCCGCTGACGATCGGCGACGACCCGGCGCCGTGACGATGGACAGGGGGATCGCGCTGCTTCCGATCGCAAGGCTCGTCGCGTCACTCTCGCCGATCTTGCCGCCCGCGATCCGATCGAAGAGCCGCAGGGCACTATCGCCGGCCCGCATCTTGGTGTGGCTGGCGGTCAAGACGAGCCGGTCTCGGGCGCGCGTCATGCCCACATACAGCACCCGCAACCGTTCCGCCTCCTCGCGCACGGCCAGCGCCTCGTGGATCAGGATCGCGGCCAACGTGCGATGTGAGCCGAGACTCAGGCCATAGCGTCCGCTCGACCAGTCGTAGACCACCAGCGGCGGCCGCTGAGACCCGCGGCTCCCCTGGTGCAGCCCCGGCAGGACGACGACCGGAAATTCCAATCCCTTGGCCTTGTGCACGGTCATCACATGGATCGCGTCCGCGCCCTCCTCCGTCAGCGGATGTTCCGCTTCCTCGGGCGGGTCGTCGATCCGCGCGCGCAACAGCGCGACCAACCCGACAAGCGAGACCTCGGGACGATCCGCAAGGGCGACGGCAAGACGCGTCAGCTTCTGGATGTTGGCCAAGGCCTGCTCGCCGTGTCGCGACCGCGCGGCCAGTTCACGCAGCGGCAATCGTGCCAGCACCTGCGGGATCACCTCCGGTAACGGGAGCGCAGCAATCTCACGATGCAGGTCTGCCAGCAGCGCATAGAGGCGCGTCAGCCGTTCTGCGAGCGGATGCGACCAGCGTGCGTGCCGTGCAGCCTGGCGATAGTCTGTCTGCTCGGCCCGGAGGATCGTCTCCACATCCCTGTCGGTGAACGCACCGAGCGGCGCGCGCAGCACAGCGACGAGAGCCAGTCGATCGTGCGGATTGACCAACAGGCTCAACACGTTCACCAGGTCGATGACTTCCTGGCGTCGGTAGAAATGCTTTTCGCCGTCGATCGTATAGGCCAGCCCGTAGCGACGCAGCGCGTCGAGGTAGACATCCGCCTGCGTGAGCTTGCGAAAGAGAAGTGCGATGTCGCCCAGCCACAGGCCCGGCGTGCTCGCGCGTTCTTCGGCAATCCAACGCGCCAAGGACTCGGCTTCAGCCCGGGCCCCGTCCTCCGCGTTGAATCGATCCGACGAGGCTTCGGCACCATCATCCGCATCCTCCTGATCCGATTGCGTCGCCTGTCCCGCCTGCTCCGAGCGATCCGCCTGGTCCGGCACGATCAGGTGAAACGCCACGCCGGATAACGGGCGTGTAGGGCGCCGTAGCGGCGCCGCCTCCAGTCGAACGTTGGCCGGCTGCACACGCGCGCGCGGCTCGAACGCGGCGTCGAAAAACTCGTTGATCGGACGCAGGACCGACAGGTCGCTGCGGAAATTCGTGGTGAGGGTGCAGCGCAGTCCGCCGCCCTGCTCGATCTTCTCCACCACTCGGTCGAAGGCTTCGATGTCGGCACGGCGAAAGGCATAGATCGACTGTTTCGGATCGCCCACGATGCAGAGCTTGCCCGGCGCCAGGACCATGTCCTGCCACGAGGCGGCACTGTGCCCCAACTCCTCCGAGAGCGACAGGATCACTTCATATTGCAGCGGGTCGGTGTCTTGAAACTCGTCCACGAGGATCGCTCGATACTCCTGCTTCAGCCGCTCCCGCACTGCGGGACAGTCTCGGAGCAAGGCGCGGGCGTTGGCGAGCAGGCCGTCGAACGAGACCCAGCCGGTGTGCGTCATCGCGGTTCTGACCGCTCGCACCAGAGGCATGAGTATATTCAATAAATCCTTGAGGTATGGGCCTCCAAACTCAATGGATTGCGATGCAATGCGAATGATCTGTTCAGCTTCACGATAGTCGCCATCAGACCAGTCTTTCAGCTCGCCCGGCGTCTTCGCCAACTCGTCTCTGATCTCCAGCGACCAGGCGTCGGATGACCGCGGACCGTCCTGCGCGATCGTCGTGAGCACGGTTACGGCCGCCGCGAGCATCCGTTCCAGCTTGCGCGGCTTCGGCCGCTGATGGGCTGCAGCAAGCGCCGCCCCACGCGCGGCCAACTCGGCCAGGCTCGTCGAAAGCTCAGTGCAACGCGCTGCCTGCACTCCACCTGCTGCGGCTTGCGCACCCCCGGACGCCGACCAGGCACATTCGGCCTCGAGCTGCGCCTGCACAACATCCAGCTCAACCAGGTCGCTGCAGAGCGCGCGGGCCAACGACTCCAGATCCGCGAGGGACGTCTTGGCGAGCACCCGACGCCAGAGCGGATGGCGCGTCCCCTGCTCGTTGAGTTCCTGCGCCAACCATCGCTCCCAGGCTTGGGCAAACTGCGCATCGAACTGTGCCCCATCGTCCTCCTGGAACGCGGGGTCCAGGCCGGACTCGATTGGATGCAGGCGTAACAGGTGCGCGGCAAAACTATGGACGGTGCCGATCTGCGCCTTTTCCACATCGCGCAGCGCGATGGCAGCCCGCTCGGCGACGGTCGCATAACTCAGCCCATAGCAGGCGCTCAGGTCCTCAATCGTCACGGCGCCGCCGCCGGTTGGTCGCGCTGTCGGCAGACTCGCAGCACCCGCCTCGGCCAGCTCCGACGCACCGGCACGGATGAGATCGTGGAGCCGTTCGCGCAGCCGCGCCTTCATTTCGGTGGCCGCCTTATTCGTGAAGGTCAGGGCCACCACCTGCGTGATCGTCAGCGGATGCGGCTCCCGCATCAGGAGATGAATCAGGCGGTTCACCAGCAACGTGGTCTTGCCCGTCCCGGCCCCGGCCACCACAATCACGTTCCGATCGAAGACCGTCTCCGCGCGACGACGGTCCTCGGCATCGGACATGCCCTGCACTTGTGGCGATGACAGGGTCATCTGCGGCACCAGCGGGGACCGGCGTGGACTCTGGCGCTGGAGCAGCGACTGCTCATGCACGCCCCTCCTGTTGCTTGTCTGTCGGCTGCTTCTTTGCCCGCCGCTTCTCCGGCTGTTGCTTCTCTGGCTGCGGTTCGCCTTTCTGCGGCTCGTCTGGCTGGCTGGTTTTGTCGAGTGTGATGCGGCGGATTGCGCGCAGGGTCCGCACCGTCTCGCTGCGCCTGGTGCGCCAGACGGTGGGCTTGTGGGTTTTGCGGCAGGCTGTGCGGAACTCGCACCCGTCGCAATAGTCGCCCGTGAGAATGGGAAAGCGCCCGTCGCGAATGCCGTCCACGAGCGTGCCGAGCGTCGCGCGAAGCGTTCGGCCTACGTCCTGAGACCAGAGCGCGGTTGAAAACGTCCGCGTCTGCACCGGCGGCGTCCAGTTCGGCGCAAGATACAGGAACTGCACGTGGTCGACGCGCGCTCCCTCCGGCATGGTCAGACAGCTATAGAGCGGCGGCTGCAAGTGCTGCGCGCGTACGGCGGCGCGAACCAAATCACGGTCCTCTTGCGGCATCGCGGAGGACAGCTTCAGCTTGTAGTCCACCACGCGCAGGGCGTGACTCTCCGCGAGTCGATCCAGCCGATCGACGGTCCCGTGAATCTTGATCGGCAGGTCCTGCGCGCCGACCGCCGGCACGGCGCCCTCCCCTTCCCACTCACAGCGGATCGGAACGAACGGATCATCCTGGGCCGCAACCTCATCGGCCTGCACTGCGGCGGCGATGAGTGCGGCCACCCGCTCCTGCGTCATCTGCCACAGCAGCGCATAGCCGCGCGCATGCTGCTCCGCATAGTCTGCGGCCGCAGCAGTAACCGCAGCTTCGATGCGGCGGGTCCGGTCCGAGTCGGTCAAGGGTATGGTCGGCCAGGAACTGTCGATGAGATCCTGATACACCCGGCGCAGGGCCGCATGGAGCAGCGTCCCGAACACTCTGGGATCGATGTCCTGTTCTACCCGGTCGGGCGTCGCAACAACCCGCAAGACCTGTGTCGCAAAATATCGGAAGGGACATTGCGCATAGCGTTGTAACGCCGTCGGAGACAGTCCTCGTTGCAGCGCGCGCTCCCAATGGTGCGGGAGCGGTCCGATGGCGCCGTCATAGGGCGTTAGTTCCCCCATCTCGTCGTCCTGCATGCGGACCACCTGAGCCGAGAGTCGGTAGAACGCCGGATCATGCCCCACGGCCGTCAGCAACGCCGACCGGTCAGGCTCGGCAACCGGCGTCGTGTCCTCCTCCAGCAGATGCCAATGCAGGAGCTCTCGCGGAGGCACGGTATGGAGACTCTGCGGGCGCTGCCGAAGCCTGTCGTCGAGCCGCCGCGCAATCGCTTCCACGCGCATCACGCCCATCTCTCGATGGCGGGTGAGTTGGGTCAGATAGGGCGAGGGCGCAAGCACGCGTCCCTCGTCATCCGCCCGTTGATAGATGAGCGCGAGTCGCTGCCCGGCGGCGCGGCACAACTGGTCGAAGAGCAGCGCCTCTTCGTCGTAGCCGGTCAGCTTTTCGTCGATCTTGAAGCCGAGTGTCGCCTCCAAGACGCGCCGGTGGCGGTCGCGCAGAAACGCATCCTCTCGAATCGTGCGCGGGAACATCTGCTCGTTGAGCCCGATCAGTATGAGCAGCTTGAACGGGAGTCCACGCGCGGCCATGGCGTCCAGGACATGCACGCCGCGCGCGGCGCTGCTGGCGCTCGTGAGGCTTCTACGCTCGATCGACTGGATCAGGAGTTCCGCAAAGTCGGCCCAGGTCAGCGACTCGACGAGCGGGTCGAGTTCACCGAGAGCGGCCAGCGCCTGATCGATTGCCTGCCAGAGTGCCGGATCCTCGTCGCCAGAATTAGGGTCGCCTTGATTCGTCGTCCTCGCCGCAGGCGCGCGCAGGACAAAACGTTCAAGCAGGGCGCGATAGGCGGCCAAGAGTTGCCCGACGGTGCCTTGCGCGGGCAGCGCGGCACAGGCAGCCGACAGCTCCGAGACGATGTGCCAAAGCGACTGTGCGACAGCCAGCGGGATGCGCTCATGCAGCGAGGCCTCCGAACGATCGCGCGTTGGTTCATAAGTTTGCCCGTCCGCTTGTGGATCAGCCTGCGTGTCGCTCGCGTCTCGTGGTTGGACTGCGTCAACACCATAGCGCGTCAGTCGCGACCAATCTGCAGACCCGCGAACGATTCCCAAGGTTTGGACAAGGATCCGCCAGAGGTCGGGCCGCACGTACGGCACGTCGGCAGCCTGGACCTGGTGGCGAAAGAAGGGGGAGGACAACAGATCCAGCAGCGTCGCACTGTCGCCGTCTTGAGCAGGAAGATTCGCAAGCTGGACCAGCGTTTTGGCGAGCGGATGGTGGATGAGCGGCGTCGTGATCGCCGACTGGATCGGGATGCGATGGCGTGCAAAGACCTCTTCCGCCGACAGTCGATAGGGCTCCAGCGAGCGCGCCACCAGACCGATCTCGTTCCAGGCATAGCCGTTGGTGTCGACGGCGTCAATGATGAGGCGGCAGGCGGCGGACAATGCCTCCTCAGTGCCGACGACGGAATACACCGTGGTATCCGGCGGCGTCGGGACCGGTCGCGATGAACCGCGCTCATCGAGCGCCTGCCAATCGGATGCGCTGCCGATCAAGGGCTGAAGGTGTCGCTCGAAAAACCGTCGCGCAAACTCGTCGCCGTCACCGGAGGTCGACAGCGGGAAAAAGAGCGTCGTGTCGGCGCAGCGCGCCACCGCGTCCAGGACCGACAGCTGCACCTGCGTCAGGTCATAAAATCCGTAGTACAGCACCGCCGCGGGCGGCTGCAGCCATGCAGACTCCGCAATGACCGGCAGCAGCGACCGAGCCAGATCGTCCGGCGTGCCGACGTGCAGTGCGCTCCCAAGGGTTCCAACCGCTCCGTACAGGTTGAACAGCGCAGAGAGCCAGGCCCGATCCTCGTCACCGAAATAGCCCTCGTCCACTGCGCGGCCCGCCACCTGCCCGTCGACCATGGCGTCGCTCAGGTCGCGAATCGTGGCCCAGAGCGCCCCCCAGGTCCCGGAGCTCCGACCGATACGACGAAAGGGTTCGAACCCGGCATGCTCGTGCTGCAGCAGTTGCCGGATAGCCTGCTCGAAGAACAGCTGATCGACGATCGTGACTGACGGCGGCTGGGCAAGGCGGGTACCGACAGGATCGGTCGATGTCTCATCGACATTCGACGGAGACTGGCGTTGCTCATCGCGCAGACGCAGCGCAAATTGGTGAAACGTCCAGATGTGGACATTGAGCAAAGTCAGGCCTGCCTCAAGCGCGAGGACCTGCTGCAGGTGGCGCACCAGCGTCGACGACGGCACCAAAACGATCAGTGGTGCGAGGGGATTCTCAGATTTGCGTTGGCGGATTCGCTCGACGAGCGCCGATTGCAGATGCGGATGGAAGGGACCGGTGACGACGCGGAGCATACGATCACGTAACCAGGCACTCAGCGCAGCAGGCTACCTGACGAACGATGTAAGTGGAATGCACGAGACGCCTGACGCGCAGGCCCGCGGTCGCCTAGCCGGTTTCGGGACCGAGGAGTTCGCCGTTGCAATCGACACAGGCCCAGTCCCCGTCGATGAACGCCATGGGATCGCCGCAGATCGGGCAATCCGGAGGCGGACCCTTATCGATGATGGGCAACTCCGGCAATTCAAAATCGTCGTCGAGCGTCATACGTTATCCCTGACGTTGCTGAAGTTTTTGCTGCAACGCCTTCTCCGCGCTTTGGCGGCTGGGCACCCCGACGAAGGTCAGGCGGCCGTCAATGATCGTGGCGGGCACCGCGCGCACGGCATGTCGATCGGCCAATTCCCGACCGTCCTCCGTGGTGATGTCCACTTCACGATAACTGAAGCTGTATTTCACACGCAGCTCCTTCCACAGGCTCTTGGCCGATGGGCAGGCGCCGCACGAAGGAGAAACCAATAGGGTGATGTTGGCCATGAGCGTGCTCCGTAGAATCGATAGGGCATCGTAGCACCCGGCTCGAACCAGTCGCAAGGATGCCGTCGTGCTTCAGATGGAATCCACGGCTGTGCACAGGTCGGCAGCTCGATAGTGGTTGGGACGCACAGGGCCGCGGCGGCCTAGAGCGGCACGTATCGAATGATCGGCTAAGTGGAATGGTGAGGCTGTTCATGCGGAACCTGGCTCGTACCAACAATATGCCGTAGTGAACAGAGCTGAACGTGTCGAACGATGACGGATGCGCTGCTGTACGCAGGGATGCTTAGGAGTGGCTGCTGAGGTAGCGTTGGAGGCGGTTCTGATCGTCTAGGTCCAGCCCCTGAAACCGGAGGCCGAATTCGCTGGCGGTCGACCAGCGCACGTCGGCCTTGTCGACGGTCACCATGACCTTGCCCTCGGGGGTTTGCACAAAGAGCGTCAGGATCTCGCCGACCGGCAGCGGAGACAGGGTCGCCACAGCGCAGCCGCCTTGCGACAGGTTGAAGACCGTGCCGGACTGGAGGCCTTCGCTATGCGTGCTGGACGTGCGGAAGAGCACCGGCAGGTCGACCCAGTAGCGAGGGTGCCGGCGTTGTTCGGACGACGCGTTGGATGGGGACTCTGCAGGCATGACACCGATGCTACCCGCCAACCGGCGGATCGACAACCAATCGTGAAATAACTGCGGAAGGCACAGAAGCCGCCGGGACCTAGTCCAGCCAGTCCTGCTCCTTCAGCTTCCTGGGTAAGTATTTCTTTGTCAGGTATTGAAAGTCTTTGTTCGCCAGGGCGTCCAATTCGTACTTCAATCCCATCGCGAGCATGCGCTTGATTTCCGCCTGCCACGCCGGCTTTTGGAACCACTGATAATTCATCAGCTCCTTGGCGCGGGCGATGTCCTTGTCGTTCAGCTTGATGCCCACGTTGCGCGGCAGTTCGTAGGCCTCGGGATCCGCGCTGGACAGGCCGATGAATTTCGCCTTGGGAATGGCCATGCGCTGACTCTCAAACGCGAGGTTGATGGAGCCCTGCTTCACCACCGAGTAGATGTAGTAGCCCCAGGGGTCATTGTCGACCAGCACATAGACCGGCAGCCGATGCTCCTCGTGCAGCCGACGCGCCAGGCGGCGCACGCCGCGGGGCGGCTGTCCGTTGCCTGTCAGCAGGATGCAGTTGTAGCGCCGCCAGAACTTGTCTTCCGACAAGCGGTTCCACTGCGTGCCCTTCTCGACGAGCAGCACGAAGTCGGCGGTGCAGCGGCGGATCTCTAAGTACTCGGGCTCCACGATCGAGGGAACGGAGTAGCCGCCCTTTCCCAGCCGCGCACAGTCCACACGGTCGCCGTCGTCTCCGAAGACGACCGGGCCGACAATGCTCCCGGCATTCTCGGCGCGCACGTGCAGCTCCTCGCGCAACGCCGCGAGCGTGACTTCCAGATCCTCGATGACCGGATCCGATTCGTCCTGCGTATCGAACGTATTCTCGTGCGAATTCTTAATCGTGTGCTTCGTGCGATAGTAAATTTCGCGCAACGAAGTGGTCAGGTCGGCCCGTTGCAGCTCGGACAAGGCGTCGGCCACCAGCATGGTCTGCATGAACTTCTTGGCCATGCCGACGTTAAAGAAGGAGCGCGTCTGCTTCTTGGCGCCCATTTCGATCAGCCCCTTGCGCTGATTGAACGAGACGTTCGAGAGCGCCCGAATAGGGATGGCAAACGTCGGATCTTTGGATCGTTCGGCTGCCTCCACCACCAGATCAGCCAAGCTGATCAGCTTCTTCGTCACAACGGTGGTGGCCCCGTCTTTCGCGGCCGCGGCTTTTCGTGTGCGGGTCATGCGCGTGACTTCCTTCCTGATGAGGCAGCGGGCTTGTCGGTCTTGGCCGAGGGTTTCGATTTCTGTGCCCCGGCCTTCGAGTCGGTCCCGGCAGCGGCCTCAAAGAGCGGCATCTGCTCGGATTTCTTTTTGCGCCCTTCCGTCCGTTCTCCCGGCTTGGTGGTCTGCACTTTGCCGGAAGCCTTGCCCGGCTTGCGCTGGGTTGCCGGTGAAGGAGCAGCCGTCTTTCCTGATGTGGATTCCGGGACAGCCGCAACGGGCTGTCCGCCGGTATCCGCCTCCACCTGCGAGGCCACGTCGACGGCCCCTTCCACGCCCTCTTCCGTCACGATGATCGACGACGGCAACCCCTCCGGCCCTGCGTCGCCCTTGCCCAGGGTTTCGTCGGTCTTGGTGCCGCCGGTTCGGGTCGAGGCAATCTTCTGCAACTGCGCCTTGAGTTTCTCCACCGGCAGCGTGCCGCCTTTCAAGCGATTGCAGGCTTCCGCCACCTCTTCGATGTACAACTCAAAAATGTTCCGTCGCCGGAATTCGAGTTCGGCCCGCTCGCGGCGTCGAAGGAACAGCCCCAGCCGTCGGCCGCATTCCCGCAGCGCGAGCGTGATTTCCTTTTGGATTTCGTCGTAATCGGCAATCGCTTCTTTCGATTCGCTGGTGAAGGGCACCCAGACCGAGGCCATGTGCACGAAGATCACCAGCGGCCCGCCGGGGAGCGCGCCGCGGGACTGTGAGATGCCGTAGTTTTTCCAGGTCGTACTCAGCACCGCTTTGAAGGTCGAGCAGGCGGACTGCTGATAGAGCAGCGGCACGCGATTGGCGTAGCGGATGACGCGCGCCAGTTCGGAGTCCCCTTCTTCGTGCTCCCCTTCCGCTTTGGGCATCGCGGGTGCCGCGGCCTTCCCCTGCGGCTGCGGGCGCTCACCGAACGCAAGGCCGGCCTCGATGATAAAGGGATTGCCGCGATAAACAGACGGCGGACGCGTGACCGCGGTGTAAAACTCGCCCTTAATTTGCTTGTAGAGCCCGGACAGGATCGCCTTCTCGCCGATGGGCGAAATGCAATTCGTGGGCGGCGCCATCAGCTTGGTGGCCTGTAAGGTTTGATACAGCGCTTCGGCGGCGGCCCCTTTCAGGTCGCGCGGCTTTGCCCCCGGCGACACCTTCGCCGCTTTGCAAATATCTTCGGCGATCTGCTGGGAGACGCGGCAGAAGTCGCTACTGAGAAACCCCGAAAGCTGTCCGCTCTTCGTGTCCTGCAGCATCTTGAGGAACATGCCGAACTCGATGCCGTAGGGATGCGGCTTGATCTCCTTCGGCGAGGGCGGCAGCTCGTGATAGGTCCGCGGATACTCCCGCGTCTCGCCCTCCGGCGTGCGATACAGCAGGCGCACGTGCGGATTCGCAATGGAGGTTTGCTCCAGCCATTCGTCGACGGACGCACGTCCCTTTTGATACTTGCCTTCGACCTCGAGCGCCACTTCCGTCCCCTGCGGACGGTCCCATTCCACTTGCTTGTTTTCATGGACCAGGGGCTCGTTCTTCTTCGTGTCGATCTGCACTTCGAAAAAGTGCGCCGGCGCCTTCGGTCCCGTCTTGGAAATGATGCGGACGGGCTTGCCGGTGGTGAGCTGGCCGTACATACCGGCCGCGGAAATGCCGATCCCCTGCTGCCCGCGGCTCATGCGTAGCCGATGGAACTTCGAGCCGTACAACAGCTTGGCGAAAATTCTGGGGATGTGTTGCCGAACGATCCCCGGCCCGTTGTCCGTCACCGTCACCCGAAAGCGGGTCGCCTGACTTGGCGCGATCGGCTGTCCGTTGGAGACGACGTCGAGGGCGACCTGCACCTCGGGCAGAATACCGGCCTCCTCGCAGGCGTCCAGGGCGTTATCCACCGCCTCCTTGACGCAGGTCAGCAGCGCCTTTCTGGGATTGTCAAAACCCAGTAGGTGGCGATTCTTCGTGAAAAACTCGGAGACGGAAATCTCCCGCTGGCGCGAGCCCATTTCCACCGCGGTGACCGCGGGTGTCGGCTTCGATGCGCTTTTGGATGGGCTGTTGCCGGGGGAAGTCGCGGAGACACGCGGGACGTCAGAATGCTTCTTAGTGGCCATTGCGCCTCGTCATCATCGTCATGGGAAGGCCGCGACTCGCTGCGGGGCATCGACGCATCCGCTCAAGATGGCTGCACGCGAGGCGGCAAGCAGGTGTGGCAAATCGAGCGTCATTCTACACAAACAGAACAAATTGGCAACTATTGAGCATCGCCGTGACGAGCCCTGTTCCGTCGGGGTTTCACAAAATAGCCTCAGATAATTACGCAGTTCTGCACAAGCCGGCCGTCCGCTCCCTCGTCCCCTCTCTCGTCCCTTCCACCCGGCACAACCGCGCTGATCGGAAGGCATAGCAAGCCGTAAATTTCCGCTTCGCACCATCCGATATACGTAGATAGAGATCGGAGATCACCCCTCCGAGAGGACGGCGTCATGACAGTGATGCAATACGTGACCGGCGCTCCGATCGCTTGCGGCATTTCTGCGCTTGCGCTGTTTCTCACAGCGCTTCTCGTGCGGCGGGAAGGAGGACGGCGCTGGCTGCTCGCGCTTAGTCTCCTGTTGTATGTCCGGTATATGGTCTGGCGCGTCGCCTACACGATTCCGACCGACAATGTGCCCAGCCTGCTCATTGGGAGCCTGGTCTACCTGGCGGAGCTCTACGGATTGGTGCAGTTCTGCTTCTATACCTATCAGTCCTGGTCGCCCTACGATCGTCCGTCGGTACCACTGACGCGCTACCCCACCGTCGATATCATGGTGACGGTGGTGGACGAACCGCTCGCCATTCTCCGGCAAACGCTCGTCGGCAGCTTGGCGCAGGAGTACCCAGCCGATCGCTTCACAGTGCATGTGTTGGATGATGGGCACCGCGATGAGGCGAAGGCGCTGGCCGCGTCGCTCGGGTGCAACTACATTCGACGTCAGGATCGGCCCAAGCATGCCAAGGCCGGCAACCTCAACTACGCCCTGCGGCAGACGCAGGGGGAAGTCGTTGCGGTGTTTGACGTCGACCATGTGCCGGCCCGTACCTTCCTGAAAGAAACCGTCGGATTCTTCAACGATCCCAAGGTTGCGATGGTGCAAACCCCGCATCACTTCTATAACCCGGATGTTTTCCAACGCAATCTTCGCGTCGGCGAACGGATCACCAACGAGCAGGCCCTGTTCTTCCGCTCCCTGCAGGCGGGCCGCGATGCGCACAACAGTGCGTTCTTCGCGGGCAGCGGCGGATTGTTTCGTCGCGTGCCGCTCATGGAGATCGGTGGCTTCCAGACGCAGACGATTACGGAAGACATTCATACCAGCATGAACTTGCACGCGCGGGGCTACCGCTCCTGTTACCTCAACCGCGTGCTGTCCGCGGGACTCATGCCGGAAACCTTTGAAGGCTACCTCAAGCAACGCAAGCGGTGGGCGATGGGCTGCATCCAAATGCTCATCCAGGATAACCCGCTCCTCAAGCGCGGGCTGACCTGGCCCCAACGGCTCGACTACTTCGGCTCGGTGTTCTACTTCTTCTTCGGGCTGCCGCGGCTGATCTGCCTGTTGGCGCCGTTAGCCGCGCTGCTCTTGGAAATTCCGCCGCTCAAGGCCAACGTCTGGGAGCTGACGAATTATTTCATGTCGTTCTTCATCGCCTCGGCGCTGATCATGCGGCCGGTCAGCGGCGGGTCACGGAATCCCTTCTGGTCGGACATCTACGAATCGGCCATGTGCTTTGCCTTGAGCGCCGTGGCCATCAAAGCCTTGACCGCGCCGCGGAAGGAACGCCCGTTTGAAGTGACGCCGAAGGGCCAAACGGTCAGACAGAGCACCTCGACGCTGTTGACCCATGCCTGGCCCCATCTAATCGCCTTCGGGCTGCTCGTCTGCGGCCTGGCGCTCGGCGGTCTGCGTTGGTGGCACGGCAGCACGGATCCGGGACTTCCGGTGAGTCTGTGGTGGGGCTCGATCAACCTGTTGCTGTTGACGGTGGCGCTCTTCGTCGCCAGCGAACAGAGCCAAGCACGGCAGAATTTCCGTCTCTCCCGCAACTACGCCGGGACGCTGTTGGTCGGAGCCAGCCGGCATGCGGCTCGTATCGTGAACATCAGTGAAAACGGGGCCGGTGTTGTATTGAAACAGCCGATCCTTGCCATGCATCCCTATGCCACGTTGGTGCTGCGTGACGCCCAAGGCGAAATGGTGCATGTGGATGGACGCATTGTCCGGCAGGATCGCCTCCCCTCCGGCGACACGCGCGCGGGCATTGAGTTCATCAAGGTCGATGACGCGCTTCGGCATCAACTGATCGAAACGATGTTCGGCAATCCGGATGATTGGGAGTGCACGCGTGCGCGATGGGCCGACAGCGGAGTGAGCACCAGCCTCCGGTCGTTGGGTCTCGCGCTGACCGCGCCCTGGCGGCACATCACGCACGAAAAGCGTCGCATGCCGCGCATGCATGCGGAGATGCCCTGCCGCCTGCGCACGCGCAACGGGCTGTACCATGGGGTGGTCAAAGACATTTCATACTCAGGACTTAGCGCGGTGCTGCAGGTGAGTCAGCAGATGGCGCTGAAGGGACAGTTGGACTTGCCGGGCGTCAGCCTCGAGGTCATGCCCGTGTCCATCGTGCCCATGGGAGAGAAGAGTTTGGTTCGATTCCACGTCGACAGTATCGTACGAGGGGAAGCACAATGGCGCGACGCGCATCTCTCTTCCTGGCAGCAAGCCTCCTGATGTGCCTGCCCACCTTCGCGTGGGCCGGGGACGTCTTTACGGGCTTCCAGATCGACAACAAGAGCCAATACTTTGGCTACTTAGGGATACGTACGCCCATCGCGAAGGCGACGGACAGGACCGACGTCTTCATCCAGGCCTTCATGGCCGGGATGGGCTACAGCTTCAAGAGCAGCGGGCAGACCTTGGACGCCAACGTGCAGTTCATCGTGCCCTCGATTGGGGTGACCCACCACGTCGGCAATTGGGCGTTCACCGCCTTGGCCGGCCCGCAATTGCGGAGAATCGAGCAGGAGCGCGTGGGCACGTCCTCCACGATCGATCACCAGATCGGCGCCTACGGCCAGTTAGAAGCGATGTATTGGCACGAAAAGGGCAGCCTGCACATGATCGGGTCCTATGCGGACCTGGACGATTTTTTCTGGGGCCGCGTGCGCGGGAAGTTGCGGGTGACGGAGGCTTCGGAACATCGCTACGCTACCTATACCGGATGGGATGTGGCAGGCATGGGCAATGCGGATTTTCGCGCCTTCCAAACCGGCCCGGTCTACGAAGTGAATATCGGGAAGGTCTTTCTGCTAGGGAAAGTCGGCTACCAGTACAGCACATCATTCCACAGCGGGTTGTACGGCGGGCTGGAGATCTACTTTCCGTTCTGATGCGATGTGATCGGCGGAGCCTGCGGCTGCATGGGGTTTGGGTGGGAGGAGCACGCACCTAACCGAGGTCGATCAGGTACGGCGGAGATCTCGGGAGGAGTTTAGGCTTCCCAGTCTGAGCTGGGCTTGCACACCGTCCTCACACTCGACCCCCTTAAGAGCCATATTCCCCCGGGGCGTTAACTCCCCCCACAGCGCAACGATAGGCCCAGCTCCCGAACCTGTCAAGACGGCAGTCCTCCCGACCGTTCCCACAGTTGCTTCCGATCCCAGCCCTATGGGAGGCTTCGCAGTTTGCCGGTGAGCCTGATGCGTCGCCCTCCCCCAAAACCAGCTGTGAGATCGCGCACAGGGGCCTCTCCGCCCGCTTCGGCAGCACGCACCACAGGTCCGCTCCATACGCAGGCACCCCGTCGAGTCACGCTCGACCGGCTCCTCTCAAAATTGGGGTTGGCGAGTCGCACGATTGCGCAGGAATGGATTCGAGACGGCCGTGTGCAGGTCGCCGGACGAACGGTACGTGAGCACGACACCTGGGTTCTGTGGCCTGGTTCCGCCGTTACGCTGGATGGCCAGCCGATCGAGGCGCCGGCAAAGCGCCTCGTGCTGTTTCACAAACCGCGGGGCCTCATCACCACGCAGCGCGACGAGCGCGGGCGGGAGACGGTCTTCGACGCCCTGCCTGCGGAGCTGCGCGCACTCCAGCCCATCGGCCGACTTGATCAGGCGACAAGCGGCCTGCTGCTGCTGACCAACGACTCCACGCTCTTGAATTTCTTGACCGATCCGGTCAACGCCATTCCGCGTCGCTATCTGGTAACGGTGCGCGGTGAGGTCACTGCGGACGTTTCAGAGCAGGCTACGCGCGGCATTCTCGATAAGGACGAACGCCTGCGCTGTACGCACCTGACCATTCAAAAACGCTCCAAGCGAGAATCCCACTTGGATGTCACGCTGACCGAAGGAAAGAATCGGGAGATTCGGCGCCTGTTCGCACACCTCGGACACGAGGTCACACGCCTACGCCGCATTGCGTTCGGCCCCTTTGTCCTGGGTGATGTGCAACCGGGAGCCTGGCGGGAACTGTCGATCACCGAGGTACGTCGTCTACTGACGCGCGGCCCTTTAGAAGGGAATGCGAATCCCTAGGCGCACCTCGCTCGGGACCAGCGAAGGGCCGAAGAGATTGCGGAAGCTCGTGTCGAGACCGGCCGGACTCTGGCCGCTGAGGGCACGGTCCAATTCCGACGTATAGCCGTTGCCGTAGCCGGCTCCGATATAGGGTCGCACACGGTGCGTCCCGACAGTCACCTGCCCTGTGACAGACGGCGGCTCGGACAGGCGGGCCGCTGCCCCATCCGGCACAGGCAGAACACCGCGTCCCTCCGTCAAGGCTTCTGTCGCGGGTCGCTGTGAGGGGCCATGATCGGCCGATGGACTCGATAGCAATGGCGCAGGTGTCGGGAGGTGGCTGACTTCCGCCTCCGCGACGGCAGGCGGGTTATCCGATGCGGCGGATGTGGCGGATGCGGCAGATGCAGCAGACACGCGCCCATCGGGGACACAGGTCAGCACCCCCCAACAGACGATGAGGGGCAGCACGAACTGCCGGTGCAACCTTGTGACGACATCCATATGTTCAGCCTACAAACCGAACAGCCCGGATGCAAGCGGATGCGCGCAAGCCCCGCGACGCACAACGAGCGTTAATAGCCGCGGCCACTGCCCCCACGCCCCATCCGATCGAACGGCAAGGCCTCATACCGCTCCTTCAAGTCCGGATGGCCTGCCAGAAATTGTTTCACGCCTTCTTCATCCGCAAACACGTCCTTACTCTTCGCTCGATATTCCTCGAGCGTGAGTCCGTGCTTTTCCAGAAGTCCGCTGAGCTTCTCGTTGATCGCCTCACGCATGGTCTGCATCTGCTCACCGGAGGGCCGGCCGCCCTCACCATACCCGCCGTTCTTGAAGTACCCCGTCATCATTTCTCCGATGTCGATTCTCGCCTTGATGAATTGTTCCAGCTGAGCCGGATCCGTCGCCCAAGCGCTTCCACAGTACAGACCGCCCGACAACACCAACATTCCGATGAGTCCTCGAAGATGTCCCATAATGCATCCTTTGTGAAAAGTGACCAGCTGCCACGCACGGCTCCCCTCGCATCATAGCATTCCCCCCGCAACCTCTGGCGAGTCGAGACACTACGTAGCACAGGCGGACAGGAGGTCTCTCATCGCAGATGTCACAGGCGATAGGCGCCCAGGACAGCGAGCAGCTTGACTGTTTGCCTATGTGGGATGCCCGGAGGATGTGGCTAGGGAACAGACTGGGCCTGGAGAAATAGCGTCTGTTCGAGCGCACGAAAAAACGGTTGGTAGGGTTCAGGCGCCTCCACCGCGCGCAGGTAAAATTGTGCGCTGGCACGTACCACCAGTTGAGCCTCGCCCCGAGGGCGCACGGTCACCGTCAGCCGAACTAAATCGTCTCGGTTCCAGAACGGTCCCCAAGAACGATAGTGTCGGGCCAGCACTAAGAGTGTGTCCGGTTGATACTGGACGTAGGACGCGTCAGGAAACTGGCCGCCTTCCAGCGGCACGTAGCGCTTGCCTGAGACGATGCCGAGTTCCTCGTCCAGCACCTCAATCTTGAACGCAATATCCTGCAGCGTGGCGACCACCGCCTCCAGTACACGGCGTCGGTCAGTGGTGTCGAAGACACGGGATTGCGCCGCACGCACACGAACTTGGCTGGCGTCGGACAACCAAATTTGATCGCGGGCATCCCACTGATTCTCATGGCGAAGCTCATAGGGGGACGGGCAGCCCTGCAACAGCAAGGCGCAGAGGCATCCCCCGATCAGCCGAACCCAGCCCCTGATGTGTTCGGACGCTCGCATCATTGCGCGGTCGGCTTGGATGGCCGATCGGCCGAGGTCGCCGTTGGTCGCTCGTTCTGCGCGATGAACAGCGAACGCTCAAGCGTGGCGAAAAAGTTCTGGTACACTTTCGGATCTTCAATCGGCCGATTGTTGTAAATGGCATTGACGCGCACGGCCATCCGCCCCGGCACGTCCGTCGTTGAACGCGACGCACTCTGGCTGTCCGCCGTCAGTCCTTCCGGCCGAACAATCACCGTCACGCTCAGCACGTCGTAGAAATTCGGCTCGGCAAAGCGCGCCGCGGTGACCAATCCCAACGCATCGTTCGCCCGCTCAATGATGAAGCCGAGATCCTGGAGCGCGGCGATCACTGCCCGCACCGTGTGCGTGCGATCCCGCTGCTCAAACGTGCGGGTTTGCACGCTGCGGATCTTCATCTGCGCCTCGTTCGGCGCCAATAAATTCTGCTCCGGCTCCGGCGGCACACAGGCCGACAGCAGCAACAGGGCACAGGTGACGAACAATCCGGCAGCACCTTGACGGAATCGCATCATGACGATTGAGCCCTCTCAGAGAGTGAAGGCCTCTAAAAAGACGGCCTTAGAGAGTTTTGCGAAAAACTGTTGATAGAGCACGGCATCACGGATCATTTCCATCCGTTGCGCACCGGGCGGATCCGCATGCTGGCCGGACATCCCTTCGCCTTTCCACACGATGCGATAGAAGACGATCCGCACTTCATGCCGCGTGCCCTCGGCATTGAGCGGTCGCGCCACCAGAGAGGCCGCGATCTGTTGGTGCACATCGACGGGAATCCACAGCGGCGGCTGCTGCACAACGAACAGGGGCACACTCAGCAAAAAGACCAGCAAACGCTTCAGATCCTGCCCGTGCTCGCGGGCGCTGCGCTCTTTGGAGGCGCGTAGAAAGCCGACCTCACGCACGCTCTCCTCGACCTGGAACCCCAAGTCCTGCAAGACCGCGCCGGATGCGGACAGCAGCTCAAACGCATCACGGGTTTCAAACGCGCGAATCTGCATCGCGCGGTGCTGCGTCGATTCCGGCGTCAGCTGCAGCAGTTCAGCCGGCTCCGAATGCGCCACACAGCCGCTCACCAGGCCCGCCAACGCAGCCGCGCAGATCGCGGACAGGAGGCTGCCTGCACGGACGCGACGGGAGCGCCGCTCCGTTGCGTTAGAATTGGGTGGAGTTGTAGGCAAAATCACGCACCTTCTTATCTTCGTCGTACTTAATGATAATGGTCAATGTCCGCTGACGCTGCGAACTGCTGTGATCGCTGCTGCTGGCGCCGAGAATGATCAGGCTCGCAAACGTCGAACTGGCCGTGTCCACCCGATCGGTCGAGACCTTATCGTAGATCCACACTTCACGTCGCTTCTCGTCGGTGGTGACGATGTTCGGACTGCCCAGCAATTCCGCCACCTGCGCCGCGGACATCCCGACCTTGACCTCGCCCTGCACCTTCCCAACCGTCAGCCGATCTTCTTTAATTTCGGCCCGTTGCCCCCCACACCCGGCCACGCCAAGCAGCCCTACCAACACACAGGCGCCCAGCACTCCCCACAGTTTGGCTGAACAGTTCATGCGACAATCTCCTTCTCTGCGTGTGTGCGTTCGATGCGCGTAAGCCACCAGCTGCACCCATCCTGCGTCGGGCTACCGGATCATACTCCCCGCTTGCGACACCATCAATGATCGCCTTGGGCGCGAGCCCCGACAACAGTCCCTAGACAATCGTCACCATCTCCGTACATATAGATACGGAACGCAGTCGGGATAGCACTCGCCGCTGCCGACCGCGGATTACCAGAGGAGTCCACATGCCCATGCGGGAATCGCTTTCGCCAGAGACCGTGCATCAAGCCTGGCAGACGCTCGTCCGTGAGATCCGCACTGGAGTGCTCCTGACCCTGCGCAACGGCCACCCCTTCGGCTCGCATGTGCCCTTTATCGTCGGCGCCGACTGGACCACCGCCTACGTGCACCTCAGCCGACTTGCGCTCCATACCCAGCATCTGATGCAGGATGCGCGCGTCAGCTTGTTCGTGTCGGAGCCGGACGGACCGGGCAAGCAGCCGCTCGCACTCATACGGATGAATCTGCAAGGCACTGCCACTCCGTTTGCAGAGACGCATCCCGACTATCCGCTCGTGAAACAGGCCTATCTCGACCGCTTTCCCCAATCGGCACTGACCTTTGGGTTTGCGGACTTTCAATTGTGGCAACTGACCGGTGAAGAGGCCCACCTGGTTCTGGGATTCGGGCAAGCGTACCAAGCCACTGCGGCGCAGCCCCGCGAATGGATTCACCAAAAACCGGAGCCGCGGCGACTCTAATGCCTTTCACCAATTGAATATCGTCTCACCTCATGTGTGACGGCGACCTCGTCCCTCAGCAACTTAGCCCTTTCACGACTCTTGCCTCGGCATATCTCGCTCACCCAGCCCTGATCTACCCCCACGCCCCACCCAAAGCAGGGGCGCTGCCTCCATTGCCTACTGGTGTCCTCTTCGTGCGGACGAGTACTCTCCACCAGTTTCTCTACGCACTGTGGAGCGTGTCATGAATCGCACCGAACAGACAGACGATGCGCTCTGGACGGCCGTCACCCTATGGTATTTGATCGTGTTGGCACTCTGCGCTACAGCCGGACCCGGCGCGGGATTGTTCGGTGCTGCGCTGGATCTGCTTCCCTCCTCCGTGCACACCTGGTTATACGCCCCCGCCGCCGGACTGCTGGCCTGGCTGCTCACACGCAGCTTTCTGGCACGCGAATGGCCCATGGCGGCCGCTGCGAGTGTGGGCGCCGCGCTGGCGCTCGCGTTTGCCATCTTTTTAGAGTCGGCCCAGGCCTGGCAACAGGCCCGTCCGTTTGTCCCGCAGCATCTGGTATGGGCCGCCAGCGGGATTGTGCTGGCATGGATCGTCCCTCGTCTCACGTCACACAGAGCGGCGCAACCGCCGATCCCGGCAACGGTGCTCCCGTTTCGTCGGGTGGCAGGGCGTTCGCGGAAAGGAAGTTCCTCATGACGTTTTCTCATCTTGCGTCCCGCAAATCTCGGCGCGTTCCGTTTGATTGCGCTGTGTACTATACAAACGGCCATTTTCATGCGAGCGGAATGGTCGACAATATGTCCAGTGTCGGGGGCTGCATTCAGGGCACTCAGCCGGTGTGCCCCGGGATGAACCTGCGGCTTGTCTTGGTCCCGCGCGGCGAGGCCGGCGCCGTGATTGTGCAGCACGCCGCCGTCCGATGGTCCACCGGGACGTCCTTCGGATTAGAGTGGGACGACCTCTCCATGGAAAGCCAGATGCGCCTCTCGCGCCTCGTCAGCACCAGCCGCACAGAACTCATTGCCAGCTAGTCAGATTGCTGCGCGCGGCCATATCCTCGCGCGGCACCAACTCTCTAGAGAGGTCCTCGGTTAGGCCGAGGACCCCTCCCTCAAGTCTCTTCCGCATTTATCCGACATCTTCATTAAGCGGGGACGTGGGTCCCTGGTCGACATCCACCTGAGTGGTAGACTTACGCCATGGCTTCCTTACGTCCCAGCAAGCGACAGGGTCCGCTCGATCGCTCCCGTCAGGGGCTCCAAGAATTGCGACGCGGCCTCCTGGACCTGCATCGCGCCTTGATCGAGGCCGAGCGGCTCACCTATGAGCGGATTTTCGGACGCGTGGCGTCGAACGGCCAACTGTTGCAGTTGGTCATGGACGATCCCTGGTTTACCTGGCTCCATCCCCTCTCGCAGCTGGTCGTTCGCATTGATGAGGTATTGGATAACCAGACGCTCGATGGCCAGAGCGCGGCGAACGTGTTGTTGGGGGAGACGCAAGAATTACTGCGTCCGTCGCAGGACGGCGACGGCTGGGGGCGGAGTTACTACGAGGCGCTGCAACGCGCCCCGGACGTGGTCATTGCCCACTCGCAAGTGAAACAACTGCTGCACACGGTGAATGCGGCGGCCGCCTAACGCGCGCCGCCTCTATTCGACCCGCACGCGATTCGGCAACTCATTCGGGTTATCGCCTACGGTCCCAGGCGCGGCCGTCGCCAGCAAGAGTCCGCACCGTTCAATTCCCGCACATACGCCATCCGCAATCCGTCCCTCGGCAATAGCCTGACGTGCCGCATCCACGACCTCCTGCCACTGCGCATCTGTGACCTGCCGCGCCAAGGGTTCATCCGCTAAGACCAGCACCTGCCGCTCAAAGATCGATATGAGGAACAGCAGGCCCGTGCGTGCCCGCGTCTGCCCCACACCCAACTCACGAAACGCACGCTGTCCGCGGAGACGCACTTTATGAGTCATCCGCTCATGCGTCGTCAGCAGCCGCGTGAGCGTCGCCCCCTCGCCAAGCCACAAACCGAGGCCATAGGCGAGGATCGTGGCGCCGATGACCCAGGCCGCATTCGCCCCATGCCATCCCCACGGCACCCACAGAGCGTCGAACAGCAGCAGGATCGACAGCACGAGCAGGGCACAGAGGAATGCCGCTAACATCGCGGCCTCGCGATAGCGACCGGAACGTAGCACGACCATCGGCACAATCTCCGCGCTGGTCCCGCGCTCCGCTGCCGCAACCGCCTGTTCGATCCGGAGGCAGTCCGCCTCGGTGAGCACGGTCGGCTTTGCCTGACTACCAGTCGCCACTCGCCCCTCCTCCGCCAAAATCGCCGCCCCCTCCGGAAAATCCCGTATCGCCTCCACCGGACCATCCGCCCCCTTGCCCCGTGTGCCACCCACCGTCATTGGTCGAATACCACCAGCCGTCATCTCGCGCGCGACGTCGACGCGAACTTCCGCCCGCGCCCCCCTGCATCGCCCCGCTCAAGACGTACGTCGCCACTGCGCTGGCGCCGCCGGCCATGACCGCAGGCCAGAGCCAGGGACCAACCGCCACTCCCACGGCCCCGCCGGCGAGTCCGCCGACCACGCGATTGAGCCGCGACACCAGGAGGCCGGCCACGAGCCCGGCAAACACCGCCCCAAAGATGGCTAAGATATCCGGATCCCGCTGCACGATGACAGGCGCAGCAGGACCAGGTGAGGCGTCCTCCGTCCCGGTCAGGCTCTTGAGCACCCCATCGACGCCCGCAGCAATACCGGCAGCAAAGTCCCCCTGCCGGAAATGCGGCACGATCGCATGGCGAATGATTTGTGCGGCGCGCGCGTCGGTGAGAGCGCCTTCTAGACCGTAGCCGACCTCGAGACGAACCTTGCGATCCTTCACCGCGACCAGGAGCAACACGCCGTTGTCTGCGCCCTTGGCGCCCAAGTGCCAGGTGGTCGCCACACGATGAGAGAATGAAAAGAGATCGTCGCCTTCGAGCGAGGGAATGATGAGGACGGCGACTTGATTGCGGGTCGCTTGCTCGTGTGCCGCGAGGGTGGCGGTGAGGCGCTCACGATCGGCAGCAGATAGGATGCCTGCCTGGTCGACGACGCGCCCCGTCAGCGGCGGCACATCCAGCGCCCACGTTGAGGCCACACACGACAGGACTGCCGCGACCACCAGCAGCAGCGTCAGGGCGTAGCGGGATGATGCACCCTCCACGCAGTGCGTGAGGAATCGGCGCCACAGCATCGGAGCATTCCGACAGGTGGAGAGCGTTGCGATTAGAATTTCACCTCCGGCGGCTTGGCCACAGCCTGTTCATCCGCCACGGTAAAGTTCGGCTTCTCCTGGAGGCCGAGAAGAAACTTTGCGGTCAGATTGGTCGGGAAGAACCGCACCGCCTTGTTGAACTCCGCCACCTTGTCGATATAGCGCTTGCGAGCCACAGTGATGCGATTTTCCGTCCCTTCCAGTTGGCTTTGCAGATCGCGGAAATTCTGGTCCGCTTTCAATGTGGGATAGTTTTCAGAAATGGCGATCAAGCGACCCAAGGCCGACGTCAGACCGGCCTGCGCCTCCTGATATTTTTTGAACGCCTCCGGATCTTTCAACGTCTCCGGCGTCACCGTCACGTTCGTCGCCTTGGCCCGGGCCGCAACGACACCCTCCAGCGTGTCCTTCTCATGCGCCGCGTACCCCTTCACAGTCGCCACCAAATTGGGGATCAGGTCGGCGCGACGCTGATATTGATTGATGACCTCGCTCCATTCCCGCTTGGTGTCTTCATCAAGACCCTGCAGGTCGTTGTAGCCGCAGGCGCTTGTGAGACTCAGCAGTGCCATGAGCGCACCCGCCATCCAGACTCGGATAGGCCGGAACTGACCGGTCGAGATTCGCAACATAGACAAGGCCTCCTGTGGACCGACCGAAATGGGTCGGCGCATGCATACTATACGCATAACATAGGATCACTTTCCCAATAATCAACCCAGGATCAACCCTGGTTCGCACGTCTCGTCCGCCGACCAGACTCCGTGGATGACCGAGGCCCCGGCAACCCTCGACTCCACGCTCGGATAGGCGCGCACAGCATCCCTTGCAACGGGTCGATCCATTCGCTATGCTCCGCGCACAATGCGATTCGGGCTCGCGCTGCAACTCATAGGGATCGGCGCGACCGGTCTTCTCCTCCCCTTTTGTTTTCCCAGCGCCAATCTCTACCCCCTGGCCTGGATCGCACTGATCCCCCTGCATCTCATCGTCGAATCCGTGTCACCCAAACGGGCCTTCTGGCTCGGCTGGCTCTCCGGCACCATCGCCTTTTGCGGCATCATGGCCTGGGTGGTGACGGCCATGCACGTCTATGGGAAGGTGCCGCTGCTGCCCAGTTACGGCGTGCTCGTGCTCTTTGCCTGGTACTTAGGGAGCTATACGGCCGTCTATGCCTGGGGCGTCTCGCGAATGGCCGCCGCTCGTCCCGGGTGGCTCTGGATCGCCGCGCCGGCTTGGTGGGCTGCGTTAGAGCTGGCCCGCACCCACCTCCTTACTGGGATTCCCTGGGGGTTGCTGGCCTATACACAGGGCGACTGGCCGACCATCATGCAAATGGTCGATGTGACCGGATCCTACGGCCTGTCCTTTCTGATCGTCCTCGGCAATCTCGGCGCGCTGGCTCTTCTGCGCCGCATCGCCTTCTCGCAAACCGCCGCCTCTCAGTGGTGGGTGCCGGTGCTGAGCGCCGCCCTGGCGATCGGCGCGGCCTGGGCCTATGGCACGTCAACGCTCGCGTCCGCGCCGCCGC
Organism: Nitrospiraceae bacterium; assembly: GCA_041908685.1. Taxonomy (GTDB): domain Bacteria; phylum Nitrospirota; class Nitrospiria; order Nitrospirales; family Nitrospiraceae; genus BQWY01. The sequence continues at coordinate 340,882 of JAYREW010000027.1, forward strand.
AGAGCACAGCGCCCTCGCGCGCGACGGACCAATCCATCACCATCGGCCTGGTGCAGGCGAATATCGATCAGGCGTCCAAGTGGGACGAGCGCTTTCGCGCCGAAACGGTGAGCCGCTACGTCCGCCTCACGAAATCCGCCGCGCAGCGCGTCGACCTCGTGCTCTGGCCGGAAGCGGCGACCCCCTTCGTCTACGAACTGGAGCCCGCGTACCAACAGGTGATTGCCGAGCTGGCGCGCGAGATCGACGCGCCCTTGCTCTTCGGCAGCCCCGCCGTGCGGCGCTACCCGGATGGTCGGCCCTATCTGTTGAACAGCGCCTACCTGCTCTCGTCGCTCGGCAAGGTGACGGGGCGCTACGACAAGCAGCACCTGGTGCCCTTCGGTGAGTACATTCCCTTGCACCATTCGCTCTTGTGGTTTCTCGATAAGCTGGTTGAGGGCATCGGCGATTTTGAGGCGGGCACGAAGGCCACCGTGCTGCCCGTGCCGCAGCGCATCCCCCGGCCGTCCGAAAAGCCCGGCCGCCCGGAGCCGCAAACCGGTGGCGAATTCGGCGTACCGATTTGCTACGAAATTATCTTCCCCGATCTGGTCCGCCAATTCGTGCTGGAAGGCGCGAACTTTCTGACCACGATTACCAACGACGCCTGGTTCGGCCTCTCCTCTGCGCCCTATCAACATTTCGGCATGGTGCAGTTTCGCGCCGTCGAAAATCGCCGCGCCTTCGCGCGCGCCGCCAACACCGGCATCTCCGGGTTCATCGATCCCTATGGGCGCGTCATCAGCACGGGTCCGCTGTTTCAGGAAGCGGCGCTCACCGGCACGATCCCCTTGCGGCGCGACCTCACGTTTTATACGCGCTACGGGGATGTCTTTGCGTATGCCTGTGTTATACTCGCCGCCTTGTGCCTGGTCCTAAGCCGCGTGGAGCCTCGTCGTACCGGCTCCTGACCCCGCGCGGTGCATCCCCTGATACGCGTCTGATTGGAACGAAAGGTATCCGCATGTTGGAAGAAAGCCGCAGCCGCCTCAAACGTGTCGCCGAGCAAGTAGCGGAACTTCGGGGGCATCTTTGACCTGCCTCGGCTGACCGACGACCTTCAATTTCTCGAACGACAGATCGAACAACCCGATTTTTGGAAAGACTCGCGGGGGGCCGCGCGCATCAGCCGCAAAAAGGCGACGGTGGAACGCGAGCTGCGCCGTTGGCGCGAGATCGAGCAGAAGCAAGGCGACCTCCAAGCCATGGTCGACTTGGCGGAAGAGTCGCCGGATGCAGATCTTGAAGCCGAACTCAGTCACGAGTTAGACACGTTCGAGCGCGCCGTCCACCACCTCCATATCGAGCTGCTGCTGTCGGGTGAACTCGACGAGAACAACGCGATTCTCGCGATCCATCCCGGAGCGGGCGGCACCGAATCGCAGGACTGGGCCCAAATGCTCCTGCGTATGTACGTGCGTTGGGCGGAGCGGGCCGGATACAAAGTGGAAACGCTCGACCTGCAAGGCGGCGATGAAGCGGGCATCAAGAGCGCGACGGTGTCCGTGACCGGGCCCTATGCCTACGGCTATCTCAAGGCCGAGGCCGGCGTCCATCGACTCGTGCGTATTTCCCCGTTCGACGCCAACAAGCGGCGGCATACGTCGTTTTCCTCCGTGTTCGTCTATCCGGAGCTGAACGACGAGATCGACCTGCAGATCGAGGACAAGGATCTCCGCATCGACACCTTTCGCGCCGGCGGCGCAGGCGGCCAGAACGTAAATAAGGTGGAAACGGCGATCCGCATCACACACCTCCCGACCAACATCGTGGTGCAGTGCCAAAACGAACGCTCGCAGCTGCAAAACCGGATGGGCGCGATGAAAATCCTGAAAGCGCGCCTCTACGAAGTGGAGCAGCAGAAGAAGGAAGCGGAGTTCAACGCGATCGTGGGCGAAAAGAAAGATATTGCGTGGGGCAGCCAAATCCGGTCCTATGTGTTCCAGCCCTATCAATTGGTCAAGGATCACCGAACCGGTCATGAGGTGGGCACCGTGCAATCCGTCATGGACGGCGACGTGCAGCCCTTTATCGAAGCCTACTTAAAGAAAAAACTGGATGGCGGCGCGCCCGCCGCGACGGTAGAGGTTCCAGAGTAGGGACCTCTGCTTCAGCCTGTATACGTAGGGGCCTTTTTTATCGTATTCGAGCGGCAGGACATGACCCATGGACGAACTGAACGATCAGCGACAGCAACGCCTCAAGAAATTGGACAGCCTGCGTGCCATGCAGGTGGCGCCCTACGGCACACGCTATGCGTGGAAAGATCGCGCCGGCGCGCTGGTGCGCGAGCATGGCGAGAAGACGAAGGAGCAGCTCGAGCAGGAGGCGGTCGGCTGCACGCTCGCCGGGCGCATCGTGGGCATGCGGCGTTTCGGCAAAGCGGCCTTTGCGGTGTTGCAGGACGGCTCCGATCGCCTGCAGGTCTATCTAAAGAAGGACCTGCTGGGTGACGCCGGGCATCGGCTCGCGGAGGAATTAGACCTCGGCGACTGGATCGGCGTGACAGGCAAGTTGTTCCGCACCAAGACCAACGAGTTCACCGTCGAAGCACAGTCGCTCACCTTCCTCAGCAAGGCGCTCCGTCCCCTGCCGGAGAAGTGGCACGGCCTGACGGATGTGGAGACGCGCTATCGCCAACGCTACGTCGACCTGATCGCCAATCCCGACGTCCAGCAGATTTTCGTGACGCGCAGCAAGATCATCGCCGGGATTCGCGCGTACCTGACCGCGCGCGGCTACCTGGAAGTCGAAACGCCGATGATGCAGCCGATTCCCGGCGGCGCCACCGCCCGCCCCTTCATCACGCACCACAATGCCCTCGGCGTGGACCTGTACATGCGTATCGCGCCGGAGCTGTACCTCAAGCGGCTGATCGTCGGCGGCTTCCCGCGCGTGTTCGAGATCAATCGGAACTTCCGCAATGAAGGCATCTCGACGATTCACAATCCCGAGTTCACGATGCTCGAGTTCTACACGGCCTACGCCGACTACAACGATTTGATCGTGCTCACCGAAGACATGCTGTCGTCGCTTGCGCAGTCGGTCCTCGGCACCACCGAGATCGAGTACCAGGGCCACCGCATCAACCTGGCCTCGCCCTGGCGGCGCTGGTCCTATCGGCAGTCGGTGCTGGAGGTCAATAACCTGACCCCGGACGCGATTGCGGATCAGGCTGCGGCCGCCGCGACCGCCAAGCGCCTGGGAATCGACGTGGATCCCAAGGGCACCTTGCCGGACATCATCAACGAGATCTTCGAAGAAACCGTCGAACCGAAACTGATCCAGCCGACGTTCATCACCGACTATCCGATCGAACTCTCCCCGTTGGCGCGCCGCAAGGACAACGATCCCTCGCTGACCGATCGGTTCGAGCTGTACATTGCCGGCCGCGAGATCGCCAACGCCTTCTCGGAGTTGAACGATCCGATCGACCAGCGGCAGCGCTTCGAAGCGCAGGATGCCAAACGCGCCGCCGGCGACGTGGAAGCGCAACACTTGGATGAGGATTACGTCCGCGCGCTCGAGTACGGCATGCCGCCGACCGCCGGCGAAGGTATCGGCATCGACCGTTTGGTGATGCTCCTTACGAATCAAGCGTCGATTCGAGACGTCATCCTCTTCCCACAACTACGGCCGGAGAAATAGCGTGGCGTTGCCCTACGAAGTGTTTATCGGCCTGCGCTACCTGCGCGCCAAACGGCGTCAACGGACGATCTCCCTCAACACCTTCGTCTCGGTGGCGGGCATTACGCTGGGCGTCGCGGCGCTCATCGGCACGCTCGGCATCATGACCGGCTTCAAGGAAGACGTGCAGTCCAAGATCATCGGCACGACCTCGCACATCATCGTGCAGGACCGCACCAAGGACACCCTGACCGAGTATGAGCATCACGTGCAGCAGGTCGAGCAGGTCCCCAACGTGATCGCCGCCACGCCCTTCATCTACAAGCAAGTCTTGTTGAGCGGCCAAGCCGGCGTGCAGGGCATCATCCTGCGTGGGATCGACCCCAAGCGCGAGGGCTCGGTGACCGAACTGGGACGGAACCTGAAAGTCGGCACGTTGGACGATTTGACCAAGCCGATCAACGTGACCGTTGCCGGCCCGACGGAAGGCCAGATGGAACAGGCGTTACGGCCCGGCATTATTCTGGGGAAGGAACTGGCCCTGCGGCTGGGCGCCTTTGTCGGCGATGCGATCAATGTGGTGTCGCCGGTCGGCCCCGTCAGCGCGGTGAGCATCACGCCGAAGATCCGGAGCTATGCGGTCGTCGGCCTGTTCGAATCCGGCATGTACGAATACGATTCTTCCCTGGCCTACATTTCCATCGACGAGGCGCAAAAGTTTTTCAACCTCGGGCAAACGGTCACCGGCATCGAAGTGAAGGTGACGGACATTTTCCAAGCCGCCGACGTGGCGCGGGAGATCGAGCACAGCCTGGGCTTCCCCTATTCGGCGCGCGACTGGATGCAGCTCAACCGCAATTTGTTTTCCGCGCTCAAGCTCGAAAAGACCATGATGTATCTGTTGCTCGTGCTGATCACGATCGTGGCGTCGTTTAATATCGTGAGCACGCTGACCATGATCGTCACCGAGAAGCAGAAGGAGATCGCCATCCTCAAGGCGATGGGCGCCACGCGCAAGTCCATCATGCGCATCTTCATGCTCAACGGCCTCATCATCGGCCTCGCCGGCACCGCGCTCGGCATCCCGCTGGGCTACGCGTTTCTCTGGTTCATTCAGCATTACTGGACCTTCGACCCTACGGTCTATTACATCGCGAAGATTCCCGTGCACGTCCAAGCCGTGGACGTTTTTCTCGTCTCGGCCACGTCCATCCTGATCAGCTTTGCGGCCACCCTGTTCCCGTCACTGCAGGCCTCCAAGCTCGATCCGGCGGCGGCCCTGCGGTATGAATAGATGAAGGCACTGCCCCTGTGATTTCCGTCGTCGATCTCACCAAGTCCTTTTCCATGAACGGCCGCGAGCTGACCGTGCTGCGCGGCGTGAATCTGGAGATCACGCGCGGCGAATTCATCGCCATCGTCGGGGCCTCCGGCGCCGGCAAGAGCACGCTCATGCACATTCTCGGCACGTTGGAGCAGCCGACCAAAGGCACGGTCTACTTCGACGGCCAAGACATCTTCCGCATGCCGGAACAGGCGCAGGCGGATTTTCGCAATCGCCGCATCGGCTTCGTGTTTCAGTTTCACCACCTGCTGCCGGAATTTACCGCCCTGGAAAACGCCTGCTTGCCGGCCATCATCCAAGGCCGCCCCGCACAGGAGATCACAGCCGAAGCCACCGCGCTGCTCACGGAAGTGGGACTCAAAGATCGCCTCCATCACAAACCGGGCGAACTTTCCGGCGGCGAACAGCAGCGTGTGGCGGTGGCCCGCGCGCTGATGCAACAGCCGGATCTCGTGCTCGCTGACGAGCCGACCGGCAATCTGGATACGCACACCGGCGACGATGTGTTCAATTTGATGCGCCACTTGAACCGCAGCCGCGGCACCACCTTTATCATCGTGACGCACAATCCCAAGCTCTCCGAGCAAGCCGGACGTATTCTCCATATGGAAGACGGACGCATCGTGCATCAGACCTAGCGCGGCCATCACACCGGTTGGACTCGCGCGGGCGAGACAGTCACGTTCCCCGTTGAGCAAAGACAGTACGCGGGCTCAACGCGCCCTCTACAAACAGTCACATCAGGAGGACCCATGACGCCTCGCCAACGAACGCACACTGAACATCACTCGTTCTTGGAGCTACGCGCGCCGAACATGGGTCGCAAACGCTCGCGAGCATCACGCGTCGTAGCCCTCACGATCGCCATTGCAGCACTCAGCGCCCTTGCCGCCACCACCGTGTCGGCAGTCGAGTTTGTGATTGTCGGCCCGAGGGCCACCGGCATGGGCGGCGCGGGTGTAGCCGTCACCCACGATGCGTTAGGCACCTACTGGAATCCGGCGGGAATGGCGCTGTCAAAATCTTGGGATATTCAGATTGCGGGCGGCGCGCAGATCGTCGACCGACTCGGCTTGGGCAGCGCGTTGAAAGACATCAACGACGCGGATCTGAACGACACGTCGCCGGCCAACGCCGCCAAGCTGCAAGCCATCGCCAATCGCATTAATCAATCCGGCGCCACAACCTCAGGCATGGGCGCCGCGGGCCTCTATTTCAAAGGCGCGTACGGAAGCCATGTGTTCGGGTTCAACCTGTCCGATGTCGCAACCGGAGGCGGCTTCATGGCCTCGCCGGTCACCGCCACGCCGGGCGTCGGCGGCATCACCGTCGCCGGGCAAGTTGCCGTGCGCGCCTTAGAAGCGCGGCAGGCGGCATTCTCCTATGCCTATGGTTTCGGCGACGGCAAATTCGCCATCGGCGCCACTGCCAAGCTCATCCAAGGCGCTGCCTATGCCAACCTCGTCAATGTCCGCGGCGCCAACAACGGCATCGAGACACCGAACGACTTGGGGAAGGGCACCATCTCAACCGCGGTCGGGTTTGATGTCGGCTTAGCAGCCAAACCGGTGGAATGGTTGCGAGTGGGAATCGTGGCAAAGGATCTCAATCAACCCACCTTCGACGCGCCGGTGGGCGAAGTGAAATTACTCCCGCAGGTCCGCGCGGGCGCAGCGATCAATCCCTATGAGAGCCTGACGCTGACCGCCGATGCCGACGTCACCAGCAACAAGGCGTTGATTCCCAACGTGAAGAGCCGCCTGGTCAGCGTGGGAGCGGAACAGTTGTTATTCGGCGATGTGCTGGCCTTGCGCGTCGGCGCCTTCAAGAATGTGGAGGACGCCCATTCCATCGTGACCCCGACTGCCGGGATCGGCGTGAAGATCTTGGCACTTCGCCTGGACATCGGCGGCGGCTACGACTTCCGTGAGAAGGGCGCCCTGGCCTCCGCCGCCCTCTCCTTCACCTGGTAAGAGCTTCGCCGGCACTTCCGAGCGCAGCACCCGCTTCAACAGCATACCCTTCCGGCCGCACAATACGACGCCAGCCCCCTTTTATCGTCTGCACCATACGACTCCCGACCCCTTTTATAGCGCCACCTTTTTTAGTCGAAACTTCGGTTTTTGTGGCCTCCCCTCACAATTCGTGCGTTACTACGTGAGTCTTCTTTGGAAAGCCTTGCGCAACCCACAGAGTAAGGAGTCAGTCATGCCGTCAACCCAGACAGGAAGTCCCTTCCACGTCGATACCACGCCGCAGGCCGGGCAAGGCGCCCGAACCTCCTGGTCCCGCCGCCTGCTCCCTCTGCTCCTGCTCTGGGTGCATGTCGGACTTCTCCTGGGCATGGCCGGCTGCGACAAGTCACACCCGGCAACCACAACGACCTATAGCCAGGCCTATGTGAAGGCCTCCAATACCAACACCGGGGACTTCCTGGGCAGTAGCATCGTCATTTCGGGTGACACGATGGTGGTCGGCGCCTACGGTGAGGCCAGCAATGCCACCGGGGTCAACGGCAACCAAGCCGATAATAGTAAGCCAAATAGCGGGGCCGTCTATGTGTTTACCCGCAGCAGCGACGGCATCTGGACTCAGCAGGCTTACCTCAAGGCCTCAAACAGCGATTCGGGTGATCGGTTCGGCGGGAGCGTGGCGCTCTCGGGCGACACCTTGGCCGTCGGCGCCTACGGTGAGGCCAGCAATGCCACCGGGGTCAACGGCAACCAGGCCGATAATAGTAAGCCAAATAGCGGGGCCGTCTATGTGTTTACCCGCA